>NZ_JOHS01000022.1 GCF_000725625.1 Streptomyces sp. NRRL F-6676 | reverse complement strand
GCCGCCGCGGCCGCCCCCGGGACCCCCGCGGGGCTGCGCCCCTGCACCCCGCTGGGTGGGGGGCTTCGCCCCCAGCGTGGGTTCGGGGCTCCGCCCCACAGCCCTAGGGGGCTCTGCCCCCTGGACCCCCGGGGTGTGTGCGCCTTGGACCCCCGGGGTGCGCGGCTCTGCGCCCTGGACGCCCGGGGTGCGCGGCTCTGTCGCCTGGGCCCCCGGGGTGCGCGGCGCTGCCCCAGGGGTTCCCGGAAGGGTGCGCGGTTCTGTTCCCGGGGTTCCCGGGAGGGTGCGCGGTTCTGTTCCCGGGCGCGAGGGGGTCGGGGGGTGTGGGGGAACCGGGGCGCGGTGTGCTTCCGTGCTCATGGGTCCCTTCCCCCGTTTCTGTCTGGGGGTCGCCCCCTCACCGCGCGTTACTCTACGGGCTGAACCCGTCCCCACGGGAACCAGTCCGGGATGCCAGGGGCTTTGGTCCGGAACGTCCCCTACCCTGCGGTAATCACTTCTGGCAGGCTTCGGGCATGACCGCCCGTGCCGCAGACCGTGCCCGGTACGACAGGGCCACCGCCGCTCTCGACGCCCCTCTCGCCCTCGTCGACCTGGCCGCGTTCGACGCCAACGCCGACGACATCCTGCGCCGCGCGGCGGGCAAGCCGGTGCGGGTCGCCAGCAAGTCCGTGCGCTGCCGGGCCCTGCTGGAACGGGTCCTGGCGCGCGAGGGCTTCACCGGCGTCATGTCGTACACGCTCGCCGAGTCCCTGTGGCTCGCGCGCTCCGGCTTCGACGACGTGCTCCTCGCCTACCCCTCCGCCGACCGCGCCGCCTACGCCGAGCTGACGGCCGATCCGAAGCTGGCCGCCGCCGTCACCGTCATGGTCGACGACCCCGCCCAGCTCCGGCTGATCGACGCCGCCCGCGCCGGCGGCACCGAAGAGGTGCGGGTCTGCGTGGAGTTGGACACCTCGTTGCGGCTCCTCGGCGGCCGGGTGCGGATCGGCGCCCGCCGTTCCTCCCTGCACTCCCCCGCCCAGCTCGCCGAACTGGCCCGCACGGTGACCCGTACGCCCGGCTTCCGGCTGGTCGGGATCATGGCGTACGAGGGACACATCGCCGGCGTGGGCGACGCGGTGGCCGGGCAGCCGGTGCGGTCGCGGGCGGTGCGGCTGATGCAGTCGGCGGCCCGCCGTGAGCTGGCCGCGCGGCGCGCGGAGGCCGTGCGCGCGGTGCGGGCGGTCGCGCCGGAGCTGGAGTTCGTCAACGGCGGCGGCACGGGCAGCGTGCAGTACACGGCCGCCGAGGACGCGGTCACCGAGATCGCGGCCGGCTCGGGTCTGTACGTGCCGCGGCTGTTCGACAACTACACCTCGTTCCAGGGCCGTCCGGCCGCCCTGTTCGCGCTGCCCGTCGTGCGTCGGCCGGGCGTCGGCGTGGTGACGGTGCTCGGCGGCGGCTACCCGGCGTCGGGCGCGGCCGGCCGGGACCGGCTGCCGGTGCCGTATCTGCCCGAGGGGCTGCGGTACGACCCGCAGGAGGGCCCCGGCGAGGTGCAGACCCCGCTCCTCGGCTCCCCCGCCGACGATCTGCTGATCGGCGACAAGGTGTGGTTCCGGCACGCCAAGGCGGGCGAGCTGTGCGAGCGGTTCGACGCGCTGCACCTGGTCGAGGGCGACACCGTCACGGCGACCGTGCCGACGTACCGAGGCGAGGGGCACACCTTCCTCTGAGCCGACCGGAACCGACCCGAGCCGGAACCGACCGGAGTCGGCCGGCTACGCGCCCGGGCCGATGCTGCTGCCCACTCCGCCGTCCCCGGCCGCGTCGCCGACCGGGCGGATGCCCCTGGTGATCCGGTCCATGTCGGCGAGCGGCGGCCCGTCGGTACCCGCGTCGAACGCGAAGCGGACGAGGACCGGCGCCTGGGAGCCCGTGCTGGAGGGGAAGGCGAGGGACTCGACATAGCCGCCGGGGCCCTTCGCCGTGGTGACGCGCCAGCGCACGTAGTACCCGGCGCGGCCGGCCACCGCGATCTGGCCCTGGCCCACGAGGCGGTGGGACGTGACGCCGCCGTAGGGGCGGTCGCCGGCACCGTCGCGGTCGTACTCGGCGTCCGCCGCGTCCTGGATGTCGCCCTTGGCGAGCGTCTCGGGGGTCGAGTCGTCGCCGGCCCGGGCCGTGCGGGACAGCACGCGGCCGTGCCGGCACACGCCGATCGAGTCGCCGGGGCACGAATAGCTGCCGGGGGTGGTGAGCACGATGTCGTCCTCGGCCACGTCCTCGGGACGGGTCCAGCCGTCGAGGACGGGGAAGGTGATCCCGTTGAGGTCGTCCACGACGACCGAGGGGTCGGCGGTGGCGGACGGCGAGGGTGCTCCGGGGCCGGTGGACTTCCCCGGCGCGGCGGCCGGGGAGCCGGGGTCCGAGGCCGTGGCACCGGCCCGCCCGCCGTCGCCGTCGCCACTGTCGCCGCCGTCCCGGCCGAGGACGAGGACCCCGGTCACCAGGCACACCACCAGCACCGCCCCGGCCGCGACGAGGGCGACGACCCGGCCGCGGCGGGAAGCGGAAACGGGACCGCCGTCGGGTACCCCCGGCGGCTGCGGCTGCCGGCCCTCGGGTGTGCGCCGGTGGTCGGTCCAGGCGGTCCCGTCCCACCAGCGCTCCACCAGCGGGTACGACGGGTCCCGGTACCAGCCGGGCGGCGGCGGACTGCTCATTCCGGCACTGTAGAGCCTGTCCGGCCGGTCACCGGGGCGGTCCTCAGGAACTCGTCGCGGCCTCGGGCCCGTACACCGTGTCCTTCTGGTCCGGCACCACCGAGCCGTCGTCCCGGCGGACCGCTTTCCGGCCGCCGTCGGGCTCGTTGTAGGCGGTCGTCGAGCAGGGGTACGGGTCGGCCTTGCGCGGCAGCGGGTCGATGAACATGGGGTTGATCACCCAGCGGCCGTCGGCGTCGTCGTAGGCCCGGCACATGATCTCGGCCTTGTTCCGGTTGAGGACGAGGTGCGCGCCGACCGCGTCGCCGACGAAGGTGACGTCGGTGTCGGCGTCGCCGCCGCCGATCACGATGCGGTGGGCGCGGTTCTGCTTCTTCCAGGCGGCGGCGCCGTGGATGCCGTAGATCTCCTGGTCGATCCAGCAGCGCTTGCCGTCGATGTACGGGATGGCCGTGCCCTTGTTGACCGGGACGTCGCCGCAGCCGGTGTTGTACGTGGTGATCCGGCCCCGGCGGTCCAGGACCGACCGGATGGCGACGGTGTGCGCGGCGTCGACGCCCACGCCCGGCGCCCACACCTCGGTGACGGGCTCGGAGCCGGCCGAGACGATCCAGACGTCGAAGCCCGCCTTCTTCAGCGTGCGGATCAGATCGCGCTGCTGCTCGTAGTAGCGGACGTAGCCGGGGACGGTGTGCGTGCCGAGCGTCTGCGTGGTGCCGACGGGTGCGGCCAGGGCCTCGGCGCGGGCCTGGCGGGCGTAGGAGGAGAGCTCGGCGACGGTGTGGCCGGCGAAGAGCTGCGGCACCCAGGCGTACTGGGGGACGGTGCGCCGGTGGTTCCAGGTGCCGGCGAAGGCGGCGGCGCCGCTCATGGTGGTGGCGTTCTCGCGGATCTCGAAGATCTCGTCGGTGCAGTCGGTGTCCGTGGAGGTCGGCAGGGGCGCGCCGACGGGCACGTCGGTGCCGCACGCCTCGGTGAGCGCGCGGTCGGCGGCGTCGGTGAGCCAGGCGCTGGTGTCCTGCCAGCGCGCGGGGCGCAGGATCTTGTCGTGCTTGAGGGACCAGGCGAGGGTGGCGTCGGTGACGTCGTTCTTGGTGATCGTGTTGTCCCAGTCGAACGCCGCGACCGGGCGGTGACCGTGGTGCCGGCCGCCGTAACAGGTGCCGTAGGCGTCGATGACCTGCTGGAGCCGTTCGCGGTTGGCGCCGTACCAGTCGGTGGTCAGCCGGGGGCAGTTGTCGCGGGCCGCCGTGGCGTGGTCCTGGGCGGCGGTCGCGTGGATGTTGTCCGCCGTGTCCGCGGGTGCGGCGGCCGCCGCGGCCGACGGTGCGGCCGCCAGGACGGCGGCCGCGGCGAGGGTTGCTGTCGTCCGGATGATCGTGGGGGTGATCGCTCGTCGGAGTCGCATGGGACCGGGACGCTACACCCGCGGGCCGCCGTGACTACAGAGGCGTGACGTAGGCCCCCGAGATTCCGCCGTCCACCAGGAAGTCGGTGGCGTTGACGAACGAGGAGTCGTCGCTGGCGAGGAAGGCGACGGCGGCGGCGATCTCCTCGGCCTCCGCGAACCGGCCGAGCGGGATGTGCACAAGACGGCGGGCGGCGCGCTCGGGGTCCTTGGCGAACAGCTCCCGCAGCAGCGGGGTGTTGACGGGGCCCGGGCACAGCGCGTTGACGCGGATGCCCTCGCGGGCGAACTGCACGCCCAGTTCGCGGGACATGGCGAGGACGCCGCCCTTGGAGGCGGTGTACGAGATCTGGCTGGTGGCGGCGCCCATCCGGGCCACGAAGGACGCCGTGTTGATGATGGAGCCCCGGCCCTGGCGCCGCATGTAGGGGAGGGCGGCCTTGCAGCACAGATAGACGGAGGTGAGGTTGACCTCCTGGACCCGCTTCCAGGCCTCCAGGCCGGTCTCCAGGATGGAGTCGTCGTCGGGCGGGGAGATGCCCGCGTTGTTGAAGGCGACGTCGACCGAGCCGTAGGTGTCGTGGGCGGCCCGGAACAGCGCCTCGACCTGGTCGGGGTCGGTGACGTCGACGGGGACGAAGAGGCCGCCGGTCTCCTCGGCGGCGGCCCGGCCGCGGGTCTCGTCCACGTCGCCGCAGACGACGTGGGCGCCCTCCGAGGCGAGCCGGCGGGCGGCGGCGAGGCCGATGCCGCTGCCGGCTCCGGTGACGACGGCGGTACGGCCGACGAGGCGGCGGCAGACGACGTCCGACGGCTGTGCCGAAGGCTGTGCGGTCATTGTGCGGGGCCCTCCGTGGAGATGAAGACGTTCTTGGTCTCGGTGAACGCGGTCAGGGCGTCCGGGCCCAGCTCACGGCCGATGCCGGACTGCTTGTAGCCGCCGAACGGGGTCCAGTAGCGCACGCTGGAGTGGGAGTTGACGGACAGGTTCCCGGCCCGGACCGCGCCCGAGACGCGCAGCGCACGCCCGACGTCACGGGTCCAGATCGAGCCGGACAGGCCGTAGGGCGTGGCGTTGGCGAGGCGGACGGCGTCGGCCTCGTCGTCGAAGGGGAGGACGACGGCGACGGGGCCGAAGACCTCCTCGACGGCGACGCGCGCCCCGGCGTCGACGCCGGTGAGGACGGTGGGCGGGAACCAGAAGCCGGGGCCCTCGGGTGCCGTGCCGCGCAGGCCGGGGGCGCCGGGGTCGACGTAGGAGCGGACGCGGGCGAGCTGGGCGGCGGAGATCAGCGGGCCCATGTCGGTGGCCTCGTCGGCGGGGTCGCCGACGCGGACGGCCTCGATCGCGGGGGCGAGCAGGTCGAGGAAGCGGTCGTGGACGGAGCGCTGGACGAGGATGCGGGTGCGGGCGCAGCAGTCCTGGCCGCAGTTGTCGAGGAAGGACATCGGGGCGGCGGCCGCGGCCGCTTCGAGGTCGGCGTCGGCGAAGACGAGGTTGGGGCTCTTGCCGCCGAGTTCGAGGGTGACGCGCTTGAGGCGGTCCCCGCTCTTCGCCCACACCTGTCTGCCCACGGCCGTGGACCCGGTGAAGACGATCTTCGCCACGTCCGGGTGCTCGACGAGGGCGGCGCCCGCGACCGGTCCGTGGCCGGGCAGCACCTGGAACAGGTGCTCGGGCAGTCCGGCCTCCAGGGCGAGTTCGGCGAGGCGGAGCGCGGTGAGCGGGGTGGTCTCGGCGGGTTTGAGGAGGACGGCGTTGCCGGCCGCGAGGGCGGGGGCGGTGCCCCAGGCGGCGATCGGCATGGGGAAGTTCCAGGGCGCGATGACGCCGACGACGCCGAGCGGTTCGAGGATCGTGACGTCCAGGCCGCCGGGGACCGGGATCTGGCGGCCGGTGAGCCGTTCCACTCCCCCGGCCGCGTAGTCGAGCAGATCGCGGACGTTGCCGGCCTCCCAGCGGGCGTTGCCGAGGGTGTGTCCGGCCTCGCGCACCTCCAGGGCGGCCAGTTCGTCCACGTGCGCGTCGACGGTGGCGGCGAAGCGGCGCAGCAGCCGGGCGCGGTCGCCGGGGGCGAGGGCCGCCCAGCGTTCCTGTGCCCTCCCGGCCCGGGCGACCGCCGCGTCCACGTCGGCGGGGCTCGCGGCCGGGACGGTGGCGAGGAGTTCCCCGGTGGCGGGGTTGAGCACCCGGAGCGCGCCCTGCGGTTGTTCGTTCAGTGTGTCCACGGGGGGCCTCTCACATGCGTTCGAAGGAGCGGCGCAGCTCCCAGTCGGTCACCGCGGCGTCGAACGCGGCGAGTTCGACGCGCGCCATGTTGCGGTAGTGGTCGACGACCTCGTCCCCGAAGGCGGCCCGGGCGATCGGGCTGTGCTCCCACAGCTCGGCCGCCTCGCGCAGGGTGGTGGGCACGTGCGCGTGGTCGGCGGCGTAGGCGTTGCCCGCGCAGGGCTCGGGGAGGTCGAGGCGGTGCTCGATGCCGTACAGCCCGGCGGCGACCATTCCGGCGACGGCGAGGTAGGGGTTGACGTCGCCGCCCGGCACCCGGTTCTCGAACCGCCGGGAGCGGCCGTGGCCGACGACCCGCAGCGCGCAGGTGCGGTTGTCGTGGCCCCAGGCGACGGCGGTGGGGGCGAAGGAGCCGGGCTGGAACCGTTTGTAGCTGTTGATGTGGGGCGCGTAGAGGAGGGTGAAGTCGCGGAGCGCGGCGAGCTGTCCGGCCAGGAAGTGCCGCATCGTCTCCGACATGCCCTCGGGCCCGTCGCCGTCCATCACGTTGGCGCCGTCGGCGTCGGTGAGGGAGAGGTGGATGTGGCAGGAGTTGCCCTCGCGCTCGTTGTACTTGGCCATGAAGGTGAGCGAGACGCCCTCCTGGGCGGCGATCTCCTTTGCGCCGGTCTTGTAGAGGGCGTGCTGGTCGCAGGTGATGAGGGCCTCGTCGTAGCGGAAGGCGATCTCGTGCTGGCCGGGGTTGCACTCGCCCTTGGCGGACTCGACGGTGAGCCCGGCGCCCGCCATCTCGTTGCGGATGCGGCGCAGCAGGGGTTCGACGCGGCCGGTGCCGAGGACGGAGTAGTCGACGTTGTACTGGTTGGCCGGGGTGAGGCCGCGGTAACCGGCGTCCCAGGCCTGCTCGTAGGTGTCCTTGAAGACGATGAACTCCAGCTCGGTGCCGATCTGCGCGTTCCAGCCGTGCTCCGCGAGGCGTTCGAGTCCGTGGCGCAGGATCTGGCGGGGCGCGGGGACGACCGGCGAGCCGTCGTGCCAGGTGAGGTCGGCGAGGGCGAGCGCGGTGCCCTGGTGCCAGGGGATCCGGCGCAGGGTGGCGAGGTCGGGGCGCAGCACGAAGTCGCCGTAGCCGCGCTCCCAGGACGACATCGCGTAGCCGTCCACGGTGTTCATGTCGGCGTCGACGGCAAGGAGGTAGTTGCAGCCCTCGGTGCCGTGCTCCAGGACCTCGTCGCAGAAGAAGCGCGCGGCGAACCGCTTGCCCTGGAGCCGCCCCTGCATGTCGGGGAAGGCCAGGACGACGGTGTCGATCTCGCCGCCCGCGACGAGGGCGTGCAGCTCCTCGGCGGCGAGCGGGGGTGTGCGGTCTGCCACGGGAAGTCCTCCTAGGTCAGCCGGGAGCCCTAAGGTATGGCTTGAGACCATTGCCTGGGAAGGGGGTGCCGCGCATGTCGCAGGACGGGGCGGGCGGGCCGCGGGGCGGTCCGGGGGACGGCCGGGGCGGTCCGGGTCTTTCGCGGGGCGGCCACGGCGATGCGGAGGACGGTTCGGCTCCCGCGCGGGACCGGCTGGCGGCGGTGCTGCGGCCGGTGCGGGCGGGGAACGGCTTCGAGGAAGCGCTGGAGCAGGTGTTGCAGGTGCTGCGGCTCGGCCTGGTGCCCGCCGGGGAGCGGCTGCCCGCCGAGCGGGAGCTGGCCGAGCGGCTCGGCGTCAGCCGGGTGACGCTGCGCGAGGTGCTGCGGGTGCTGCACGAGGAGGGCCTGGTCGAGTCCCGGCGCGGGCGGTACGGCGGCACGTTCGTGCTGCCGCGCGCGGAGGGAGGGGGCGGTTCCGGCGCGGCCGAGTTGCGGCGCCGGATCGCCGCGGTCGACCTGGAGGACGTGCTGCGCTTCCGCGAGGTGCTGGAGGTCGGCGCGGCGGGGCTGTGCGCGGCGCACGGGCTGGACGACGCGGGGGCGGGGCGGCTGCGGGCGGCGCTGGCCGGCACGCGGGACACGCCGCCGGGCGGCTATCGGCGCCGGGACACCCTGCTGCACCTCACGCTCGCCGAACTGTCCGGCTCGCCGACGCTCGCCGCGCGGTACGCGGCGGTACGGGCCACGCTCAACGACCTGCTGGACTGCATCCCGCTCCTCGTGCGCAACCTCGAGCACTCCCAGCGGCAGCACACCGCGCTGGTCGAGGCGGTGCTCGACCGGGACGCGGGCGCGGCGCGGGAGGGGATGCGGGAGCACTGTGCGGGGACGGCGGCGCTGCTGCGGGGGTTCTTGAGCTGAGGTTCGGCGGAGTGTGCGGTAAAGGTACGGTGGCGGGCCATTGCGGAGCGGGAGTGCGTAGGTGAGTGGTGTGGGCGGTGCGGGCGGGCGGCCGTTGATCGGGGTCAGTACGTATCTGGAGTCCGGGGCGCGCTGGGGGGTCTGGGAGCTGGAGGCGGTGCTGCTGCCTGCCGGGTATCCGCGGCTGGTGCAGCGGGCCGGGGGGCTCGCGGTGCTGCTGCCGCCGGACGAGCCCGGCCGGGCGGAGGAGGCCGTCGCGCGGCTCGACGGCCTGGTGATCGCGGGCGGTCCCGACGTCGACCCCGTCCGCTACGGCGCGGAACGCTCGCCGCGGACGGGGCCGGCCGCGCCGGAGCGGGACGCGTGGGAGCTGGCGCTCATCCGGGCGGCGCTGGCGGCGGGCACGCCGCTGCTGGGGATCTGCCGGGGGATGCAACTGCTCAACGTGGCATTGGGCGGCACGTTGGTGCAGCACATGGAGGGGCATGCCGAGCGGGTGGGGGTGTTCGGGACGCATCCCGTGGAGCCGGTGCGGGGGAGTCTGTACGCGGGGATCGTGCCGGAGGTGTGCGAGGTGCCGGCGTATCACCATCAGGCGGTGGAGCGGGTGGGTGAGGGGCTGGTGGTGTCGGCGTACGCGGCGGACGGCGTGGTGGAGGCGGTCGAGCTGCCCCAAGGGGCGGACGGGGGGTGGGTGCTGGGGGTGCAGTGGCACCCGGAGATGGGGAGCGATGTGCGGGTGATGCGGGCGCTGGTGGAGGCGGCGGCGTCCTGAGTTCCGCTGCGGAGGGACGCGGAGAGCTCGTGCGGTGCGGTTCGTCGGCGGGTGCGAGTGGTTGCCCGCGCCGTTCCCCGCGCCCCTGAGAACTGGGGGCGCCCCCTGGCTTTCAGGGGCGCGGGGAACTGCGCGACAAGCCACGACACAGCCGCACCCGCCCGCGCACGCGAACCCCCGAGCGATCAGGCCCCGGGGTCGAGGTGGTCGCCCACGGCGACGACCACGACCCTCGTCTCCGGCACCGTCGCCCTCCACCGGTGCCGTATCCCACCGGTGAGGTACAGCGTGTCGCCGCGGCCCAGGCGCTGGGCGCGGCCCTCCGCCTCGACCTCGATGCCGCCCTCCACCACGTACATCAGCTCGTCGTTGCGGTGCTGGAACTCGCGCCCCGCGTCATGGTCACCGATGAACTCCATCGCGTGCAGCTGATGGTGCCCGCGCACCAGTGACCGTACGCGGGCCGGCACCGGCCCCTCGTCGTCGGCGCGGACCACGTCCACGCCGCCCGCCGGGTCCGCCGCGGCCAGCAGCGTCGCCGCCGTCGTGCCGAGCGCGTCGGCGACCTTCTCCAGGGAGCGCCGGCTCGGCCGCGCCCTCTCGTTCTCGACCTGGCTGAGGAACGGCACGGACAGCCCGCTGCGCTCGGCCACGACGGCGAGCGTGAGTTCCAGGGCCCGGCGCCGCCGCCGGACGGCCGCGCCCACCCGCAGGGGCTGTTCCTTGTGGTCGCCCATCGCCCCGGCCTCCTCCCTGGCTCGTCGGTGGTTCGTCGGTGGTTCGCCGACAGTTCGTCGTTGCGGTGACATACGGACTCGTACGTACTCCACGGTTGTCTGCACCCTACGCACGTTCGGCAAACCGTTTCATGCGGCCTTCACAACGCCGTGACCGCGGGGAAGCACGAGGCTCACAGATCGCGCCAGTACAGGAGTTCGCCGGCCTCCCCCGGCGCCGCCCCCTCGCTCGGCACGAAAACGCTGACCAGGAGGGCGCGACGGCCGTCCGGGGTGGTGATCGTGGTCGCGGAGGGGTTGGCGAACGCGTGGCTGCCGCGGTGGGTGCGTACGGTGACCGGTTCGGCACGGCCGAGCCGTGGGTCATAACCGTACAGCCGCCAGCTGCCGAAGTCGTGCGCTCGCAACTGGCCCTCGATCAGGACGAGGTCCTGCCCGGCGAGCCGCAGGAACGAGCGGTCCCCGATGTTGCCGCGGGGGCCGCAGGCCCGTACGGCGTGGTCGAGCCGCTGGTCGGGGTGGGTGCGCCAGTCGCGGAAGCCGTGGAGCACGGCGGTGAGCTGGCGGTCGGTGCGGCAGTGGGCGCGGTAGTGGCCGGTCAGTTCGACGGTGCCGCCGCGCACGGCGGTGATGTCGGGGGTGCCCTCGGCGCAGCGGGAGAGCGTACGGGGCGCGTCGAAGGCGCGTTCGGGGCGCCCGGTCAGGAGTGCGGAGAGTCCGGGGTAGGACCGTAGCTCCAGGTGATTGTCCGGATCCTTTTCGTAGGCGAGGACCCAGTCGCCGTCGCTCCCCCCGGCGGCGGCGAGGGACGGCTGGCTGGTGCCGGGGCCGAAGTCGTGTCTGCGGTGCCAGGTGCGCAGGTCGGTGGAGGTGGCGATCGCCGCGTGGAAGCGGCCGTCGTCGAGCGCGGTGTGGTAGACGGCGAGGTACGGGCCGGTGCCGGACGGCGGCTGCACGATCTGGGCGGCGTCCATGGTGCGGCCGGTGTCGTCCCGGGCGTCGTAGAGGTGGCCGTCGGCCCGCCGGACGTCGCCTGCGAGCTGCGTGAAGCGGGCAGCGGCGGAGGGCGAGGCCACCACCGGGCTCGCGGCGGGGAGCAGGGCGACCAGGACGGCCAGTGCCGCGTACAGCACGGGGCGGGGCGTGTGGAGCACGACGCCTCCCGGGTGTCGGCGGGCAGGGACGTGGGCGTGCGCAGAAGGGGCGGGTACCCCGAACGGCCCCGTCCTGCGCGTCGTCCTACCGCGCCTTCCGCCACCGCCCGTTCCGCCCCCGGCCGGCCCGCCACCGCCCGTTCCGCCACCGGCCGGCCCGCCGCCGCCCGTTCCGCCACCGCCCGTTCCGCCACCGGCCGGCCCGCCACCGGCCGGCCCGCCACCGGCCGGCCGAGCCGGGAAACGTCAGGAGGGGCGGACCCGGGTCCGCCCCTCCTCGATCGGCTCCCCCGCCGACGGCACGCAGCCGTACTACTCCGTCTTCGAGCCGCCGACCGGCGCCCACTTGTCGAGCTGGCCGGGGTTCTTCTTCAGCCAGGCACGGACGGCGTCCTGCTCCTGGCCCTTGTCGACCTTCTGGATCTCCGCCTCCAGGCTGGTGAGCTGCTTCTCGGTCATCGAGAAGTTCTTCAGCCAGTTGCCGACCTCGGGGTTGTCGGAGGTGAAGCCCTTGCGGGCGAGGGTGTGGACGCCGTCGCCCTTGCCCCAGGCGCCCTTCGGGTCCTTGAGCTTCTTCAGCTCGAAGTCGTTGTACGCCCAGTGCGGCGACCACAGCGGGACGACGATCGGTTCCTTCTTGGCGTAGGCCCGCTTGAGCTCGGCGAGCATCGCGGGCGTGGAGCCGTCCACGACCTTGTACGTGTCCTCCAGGCCGTACGCCTTGAGGATCTTGCTCTTGAGCAGGCCCATCTCGCCCGCGCTGGGCTCGATGCCGGTGATCCGGCCGTCGAACTCGTCGGCGTGGTCCTTGAGGTCGGCGAGCGAGTCGACGTCCTCGACGTAACTGGGAACGGTCAGCTCCAGGCTGGTGGGGCCGTACCAGGAGCCGAGGTCGTCGAGCTGCTTGCCGTACTTCTTCCAGTACTCGGCGTGCGTGGTCGGCAGCCAGGAGTCGGTCTCGAAGTCGATCTGGCCGGCGGCCAGCCCGGTGTAGAGCGGTCCCGCGGTGTACTGCGCGGTGGTGACCTCGAAGCCGCGCTTCTGGAGGATCTCCTTCCAGAGGAAGGTGGTCGCGACGCCCTCGTCCCAGGGGATGTAACCGATGCTGATCTTCTTGCCCCGGCCGACGTTGCCGTCGGAGGCCTGCACGGTGCTGGAGGAGGACGGGCCGAAGATGCCCATGCCGCCGGCGACCAGGGCGAGGACGACAACGCCGACGACGGCGACCGTCGGACGCGGACGGTACGTCCAGACCTTGGCCCCGCCCGTCGCACGGGCACGGGCGGCGGCGCGGCGGCCCAGCGGGGAGAGCTGGGTGCCCAGGGCGCCGGTCACCCGGTCGAGGTAGATGGCGAGGATGACGATGCCGAGGCCGGACTCGAAGCCGAGGCCGATGTCGAGCTGGCCGATGGACTCGTTGACCGCGCCGCCCAGACCGCCGGTGCCGACCATGCCGGCGATGACGACCATGGACAGACCGAGCATGATCACCTGGTTGACGCCGGCCATGATGGTCGGCAGGGCGAGCGGCAGCTGGACGCGCAGCAGGGTGTTGCGCGGGGAGGTGCCGAACGCCTCCGCCGCCTCGACCAGCTCGGCGTCGACCTGGCGGATGCCGAGCTCGGTCATGCGCACGCCGGGAGCGACCGCGAAGATCAGGGTGGCGACGACACCGGCGGGCACGCCCAGGCCGAAGAACAGGATCGCCGGGATCAGCAGCACCATCGACGGCATCGTCTGGAGCAGGTCCAGGACGGGCCGCACGACGGAGGAGACGGTCTTGGAGCGGGCCGCCCAGATGCCCACCGGGACGCCGATCAGCAGGGCGATCACGGTGGCGACGAGGACCAGGGACAGGGTCGACATCGACCTGTCCCACAGGGCGAGCGAGTCGATGAGCGCGAAGCCCGCGAAGGCGAGGACGCCGGCGGTGAGGCCGCGCAGCCACCAGGCGAGGACGGCGAGGATGCCGGCCATCAGCAGCGGCGAGGGGCCGCCGAGGACGGCGTCGACGCCGTCGTACATGCCTTCGACGACCGTCTTGATGGCGTCGAAGAGCCAGGACATGTGGTCGACGAGCCAGCCGACGCCGTCGTCGACCCAGTCGCCGAGGTGGATCCTAGGCACGGCTGATCACCTTCTTCCCGTGCGTGTCGCCCGGCCGGTCGCAGGACACGGGGTCACCTGCCTCGGTGCCGCTCCCGCTGAGGAAGCCGACGAGGCGCCGGCGGGGGACGACGCCGACGAGCCGGCGTTCGCCGTCGAGCACGGCCACGGGGTGGCTGAGCCGGGCGCTGAGCGCGCACAGCTCGGTGAAGGGGGTGGCCGGGGCGGCGGTCTCGCAGCCGCAGTCCGCCTCGTCGCCCCGCACCTCGGTGTCCATGACGGACTCCGCGGTCAGCACGCGGGAGCGGTCGACGTCCTTGGTGAAGGAGGCGACGTAAGTGTCGGCGGGGCGCAGCAGGATGTCCTCGGCGGTGCCGGTCTGCACGATGCGGCCGTCGCGCATGACGGCGATGCGGTCGCCCAGGCGCATGGCCTCGTTGAGGTCGTGGGTGATGAACACGATCGTCTTCTTCAGGGTCTTCTGGAGTTCGAGCAGCTGGTCCTGCATGTCACGGCGGATCAGCGGGTCGAGGGCGCTGAAGGACTCGTCCATCAGCAGCAGATCGGCGTCGGTGGCGAGCGCGCGGGCGAGGCCGACGCGCTGCTGCATGCCGCCGGACAGCTCGTCGGGCCAGGACGACTCCCAGCCGGCCAGGCCGCACAGGGCGAGCGCCTCGTCGGCCCGGCGTTCGCGCTCGGCGCGGGGCACGCCCTGCACTTCCAGGCCGTAGGCGGCGTTCTCGCGGACGCTGCGGTGCGGGAAGAGCGCGAAGTGCTGGAAGACCATGCTGATCTTCTTCGCGCGGACCTCGCGCAGTTCACGGTCGTCGAGTGCGGTGAGGTCACGGCCGTCGAAGGAGACGTGTCCCGAGGTGGGCTCGAGGAGTCCGTTGAGCATCCGCAGCAGGGTGGACTTGCCCGAACCGGACAGGCCCATGACGACGAAGATCTCGCCGGGTGCGACGGAGAAGGAGGCGTCGATCACGGCGGCGGTGATGCCGTCGTTGCGCAGTTCCTCGCGGTCGGCGCCCTTGTGGATGCGCTCCACGGCGTCGTCGGGTCGTCTGCCGAACACCTTGTACAGGCGTTCGGCCTGCAATCTTGATGACACGTGTACCTCTCGTCTGCCGGCGGCGTTGCTCGTCCCCGAGGCGGTTGAAGGGTCAACCGCCCAGCGGAACGAGGCGGCGCCTGCCCCGATCGTCCGCACCCAAACGCGGACGTGACCTCCTTCACAGGGCGCCCGGCAGCCCGGGGGCGCACCCCGGGCAGGCCGCGCCCCGTACTCTGCGGGGCGTGACACGACGTCTCATGCTTCTCGACACCGCCTCCCTCTACTTCCGCGCCTACTTCGGCGTCCCGGAGTCCCTCAAGGCACCGGACGGCACGCCCGTCAACGCCGTCCGCGGTCTCCTCGACTTCGTCGACCGCCTCGTCAAGGACCACCGCCCCGACGACCTCGTCGCCTGCATGGACGCGGACTGGCGCCCCGCCTGGCGCGTCGAGCTGATCCCCTCGTACAAGGCGCACCGCGTCGCCGAGGCCCGGCCTGCGGGTCCGGACACCGAGGAGGTGCCGGACACGCTGTCCCCCCAGGTGCCGATCATCGAGGCCGTCCTCGACGCCCTCGGCATCGCCCGCGTCGGCGTCGCCGGCTACGAGGCGGACGACGTGATCGGCACGTTCACCGCCCGCGCCACCGGCCCCGTCGACATCGTCACCGGCGACCGCGACCTGTACCAGCTGGTCGACGACGCCCGCGGCGTGCGCGTGCTGTACCCGGTCAAGGGCGTCGGCACCCTGCAACTGACCGACGAGGCCGTGCTGCGCGAGAAGTACGGCGTGGACGGCCGCGGCTACGCCGACCTCGCCACGCTGCGCGGCGACCCCAGCGACGGCCTGCCCGGTGTGCCCGGCGTCGGCGAGAAGACGGCCGCGAAGCTGCTCGCCGAGTTCGGCGACCTGGCCGGGATCCTCGCCGCCGCCGGGGACCCGAAGGCGAAGCTGACGCCGGCCCAGCGCCGCCGGATCACCGAGGCCCTGCCGTATCTGGAGGTGGCCCCCACGGTGGTGAAGGTCGCCGACGACGTACCCCTGCCCGAGGTGGCGCCCGCGCTGCCGCGCGCGCCGCGCGACCCCGAGCTGCTGGACGCGCTCGCCGCCCGCTGGAACCTCGGCGGCTCCCTGCAACGGCTGCTGACGACGCTGGGGGCCTGACCGCACGCACCGGACACGCGACGCCCGCGCCCGTGACCGGTCCCGCGACCCCGGCCACGGGCGCCGCCCGGTGCATGAGGGGTCGCGTACCCGGTACCCGGAAGTCCGTTTCCCTGCCCTTCGCGGCCGTTCGTGGCCGTCCCGGCGCGGACGAGTGCTAACTTAGGTAAGCCTTAGCGCAGAGACACGGAGGCCGTCATGGCAGAGCGCCCCGCCCGCAAGCCCCGCAAGCTCCACACCGGCCAGGTGATCCGCACCGAGCGCCTGACCCCGCACATGCAGCGGGTGGTGCTGGGCGGCGACGGTCTCGCCGAGTTCGGCACCGGCGGGTACACCGACCACTACGTGAAACTGCTGTTCCCCCGCGAGGGCGTCACCTATCCCGAGCCGTTCGACCTCCAGCGCGTCCGCGAGGAGTACCCGCGCGAGCAGTGGCCGGTGACCCGTACCTACACCGTGCGCGCCTGGGACGCGGAGACCCGGGAGCTGACGCTGGACTTCGTGGTCCACGGCGACGAGGGGCTGGCCGGACCGTGGGCCGCCCGTGCCAAGCCCGGCGACCTGCTGCGGTTCAACGGCCCTGGCGGTGCCTACGCCCCCGACACGAGCGCCGACTGGCATCTGCTCGCCGGTGACGAGAGCGCCCTGCCCGCCATCGCCGCCGCCCTGGAGTCGCTGCCCGACGGCACCCCCGCGCACGCCTTCCTCGAGGTGTCGGGCCCCGAGGAGGAGCAGAAGTTCGACTCCGACGCGCAGGTCACCTGGCTGCACCGCGGCGACCGCCCGGTCGGCGAGGCCCTGGTCGAGGCCGTACGGGCACTGGAGTTCCCCGAGGGCCGGCCGCACGCCTTCGTGCACGGCGAGGCCGGCTTCGTCAAGGAGCTGCGCAGGCTGCTGCGGGTGGAGCTGTCGGTGCCGCGCGAGGACCTGTCGATCTCCGGCTACTGGCGGCTCGGCCACAACGAGGACGGCTGGCAGGCCTCCAAGCGCGAGTGGAACGCCCAGGTGGAGGCCGAGCAGGAGCCCGCGACCGCCTGAGCGCCGCCCGCCCGTACGCTGGGGCGGGTGAGACGCCGGACCCGTATCCCGCCCGCCCCGCTGCCGCAGCGCGAGGGCGTCGATCCGGTACGGGTGCGGCTGCCGCAGGACGGCGCCTGGACGACCGTACGCGAGCATCTGGTGGCACGGCTGACGGCCGGTGACGGCGTCGTGGACGCGATGCTCGCCGCGGGCGAGATCGTCGGCGCCGACGGGCGCCCCGTCACCCCGGACGCCCCCTACGTGCCCGGCATGTACGTGTGGTTCCACCGCGCGCTGCCCGCCGAGGAGCGGGTGCCGTTCGAGGTCGAGGTGGTGTACCGCGACGCGCACGTCGTCGTCGCGGACAAGCCGCACTTCCTGGCCACCACCCCGCGCGGCAGCCATGTCGCCGAGACCGCGCTCGCCCGGCTCCGCCACGGGCTGGGCATCCCCACGCTCACCGCCGCGCACCGCCTGGACCGGCTCACCGCCGGACTGGTGCTGTTCACCGTCCGCCCCGAGGAACGCGGCGCCTACCAGACGCTGTTCCGCGACCGGCGGGTGCACAAGGAGTACGAGGCCCTCGCCCCCTACGACCCCGCCGTCGCCCTCCCCCGCACCGTGCGCAGCCGTCTGGTGAAGGAGCGCGGGCAGCTGACGGCGCGGGAGGTGCCGGGCGAGCCCAACGCGGAGAGCCGGGTCGAACTGGTGGGCCACGAGGGCGGTGTCGGGCGGTACCGGCTGCTCCCCCGCACCGGGCGGACGCACCAGCTGCGCGTGCACATGTGCGCGCTGGGCCTGCCGATCCTCGACGACCCCCTCTACCCGGAGGTGCGGCCGCCCGGCACGGCGGAGGACCACACCCGCCCGCTGCGGCTGCTCGCCCGCGCCCTGGAGTTCACGGACCCGGTGACGGGACGGCACCACGCGCTGCGCAGCGCCCGGGAGTTGAGGCTCCCGGGCCCTGACGCTGCCGTCTCCTAGGCCTCGCCCCGCCACCAGCGCAGGAACCGCTGCCAGGCGCCGGGCCGCGGGGCGGCGGGCGGCGGCGCCGGTGCCGGTGCCGATGCGGATGCGGATGCCGATCCCGGTTCGGCCGTCTCCTGGGGTGCCGCGGCCCTCACCCGTGCGGCGGGCGTCGGCGCCGGAAGCTGCCGGAACGCGGGCCGCCGGTCGACGTCCTGCGGCGGCCGGGGCCCGAACCGCACCGGCAGTTCCGCCAGGTGCCGGGAGGCGATGGACTCCGTCCAGCGCAGCTGGTCCTCGGGGCAGGCCAGCCGCACGTCCGGCAGCCGCATCAGCAGCGCGTCGATCCCGGCGTCGGCGATGGCCCGCCCGATCTCCTGCCCGGGGCACTCGTGCGGTCCGCCGCCGAAGGCGAGGTGGGAGCGGTTGCCCTGCATGTTGGCGGCGAGGTCGGGGCGCACCCGGGGGTCGACGTTGCCGGGCGCGATGCCGAACAGCAGCCCGTCGCCCTTGCGGATGCGCTTGCCGCCGAGCTCCGTGTCCTGCTTGGCGAAGTAGCCGAGCACGGTGCTGAACGGCGGCTCGTCCCACAGCGACTGCTCCACCGCCTCGGGCACGGTCATCTGCCCGCCGCTGAGCTGGGCGCGGAACCGCGGGTCGGTGAGGATCACCCGGAGCACGTTGGAGATGAGGTTGACGGTGGCCTCGTAGGCGGCGATGAGGACGAGCCGCAGGTGTTCGCGGATCTCGTCGTCGCTGAGTCCGGCCGGGTGGGCGATGAGGTGACTGGCGATGTCGTCCTCGGGGTGGGCCCGGCGGCGCCGAGTGAGCCGGTCCAGGGCGTCGACGAGGTACTGGTTGCTGGCGATGGCGGTGTCGCTGCCCTTGAGCATGTCGCGGGCCGCGTGCACCATGCGGTCGTCGTACTCGTCGGGCATGCCGAGGACCTGGCACATCACGGCCATCGGGAGGTGCTCGGCGAACTCGCCCACGAGGTCGGCCCGGCCGTCCTCGCAGAAGCGGTTGACCAGGCGCTGGGTGGCGCGGTTGATGTGGCGGCGCAGCGACCGGTGGTCGATGGTGCTCAGCGCGCCGGTGACGGCACCGCGCAGCCGCAGGTGCTCGTCGCCCTCGGCGTGGGAGCAGATGGGCTGCCAGGCGATGTGCGGCATCAGCGGGTTGGCGGGATGGACCTCGCCGTCGCGGAGGGGCTTCCAGATGCGGCTGTCCCGGGTGAACTGCGAGGGCGAGCGCACCATGTGCAGGTTCTCGCCGTGGCCGAGGACCACCCACACGGGGACGTCGTCGTGCAGCAGGGCGGGGGCCACGGCACCGTGCTCCTCGCGGAGTTCCTCGTACAGGTCCGAGAGGTTCTCCGCGCCGGGGCCGTAGAGCCGGCGCAGCCCGTCCGGGCCCAGGGCGTGGGCGGGGCAGCCGGGCGGCGGTCCCGCCAGGCCGGTCGGGGAAGGGGAATCAGACGTCACGGTGATCGCTCCGAAGCTGAAAAAGAGGGGATTCTGGGGCGGGCGGTCAGACGGGGGTCCGCCGGGTGGCCAGGGTGTGCAGGAAGTGCATGAGGGTCATCAGCACGTCACGGCTGGAGGCCCGGCGCCGTACGTCGCACTCGATGATGGGCACCCATTCGGCCAGGTCGAGTGCCGCGCGGAGTTCGGGTACGGGGTAACGGGGCGCGTCGGGGAAGGAGTTGACGGCGACCACGAAGGGCACGCCGCGTTCCTCCAGCCGCCCCATCACGTCGAAGCTGACCTCCAGGCGGCGGGTGTCGATGAGGACGACGGCGCCGAGCGCGCCCTCGAACAGGCCGTTCCACAGGAACCAGAACCGTTCCTGGCCGGGGGTGCCGAACAGGTACAGCACGAGTTGCTCGGTGATGCCGATGCGGCCGAAGTCCATGGCGACGGTGGTGGCCGTCTTGCTGTCGGAGCCGAAGTTGTCGTCGACGCCGATGCCCGCCTGGGTCATGGTCTCCTCGGTGGTCAGCGGTTTGATCTCGCTGACGGAGCCGACCATGGTGGTCTTGCCGACCCCGAAGCCACCGACGATCACGATCTTCACGGCGGCCTGGGTGGTGTGCGGCAGGTGGTCCTCGACCCGGGGGCCGGGGACGGTGTCAGAGCTTTTGAAGTCCATGCATCACCGCTTCGAGGAGGGATCGGTCGGGCACGATCTGCCGGACGATCGGCGCGCGTGCCTGGACCAGGTCCGCCGTCATGAGCTCGGTGAGCAGGACGGTCACCACGCTGAACGGCAGACTCAGATAGGCCGAGATCTCGGCCACGGACAGGGGGGCCGTGCACAGCCGGAGCAGGGAGGACTGCTCCGGTGTGAGGGTCGGGGGCGGGTCCTCGGCGGCCACGATGAGGGTGACGAGGTCGATCGAGGCCCGCTCGCCCCCGGCGGCCGCGCCCGTGAGGGAGTACAGCCGCTCGGGGTTGGGCGCCTCCGGTTCCCCCTCGGTCTCCTCCGCCTCGGCGGGCGGGGCGGCCGGGGCGGGCTCGGGGGGCGGCTCCAGGGGCGTGCGCCTTCGGCGTTGCGGAGGAGTCATACGGTCTGCCCGTCGCGCCGGGGCGGACTGGTCAGATGGGAGCCGATGCGCAGCACGAGGTCGCGCATGCGGGTGCTCATCATGCCGGGCTCGGTCCGCATGTCGGAGAGGACGGCGAGATAGGCGTTGGCGCCGGCCGCCATGAGGTAGAAGTAGCCGCCGTCGACCTCGATGATGACCATGCGCATCCGGCCGTCGCTGACGTGGATCTCCCCGGCCACGGCGCCGGCCAGGCTCTGGAGTCCGGCGCAGGCGGCGGCGACGCGGTCGGCGGTGTCGGGGTCGCCGCCGTGGCGGGCGATGCGCAGACCGTCGGCGGAGAGGACCACGATCTGCTGGACGCCGGGCACGCCGTCGGCGAGGTCCTTCAGCATCCAGTCGAAGTTGGCACGCTGTGAGATCACTTGAGGTCCCCCTCGTTGCCGGCCTCGGCGTCGGCCGGTTCGTCTTTCCGGGTGAATGCGTTCGGATCCGGGTCTGCCTTGAGGCCCTCCATGAAGGCCTCGACCCACATGCCGGGCGGCGGCTCCTCCTTCTCCGGGGCGGCCGCGGCGGCGCGGGCGGCGGCGGCCCGCGCTTCCTTCTCGGCGCGTTCCTTCTCGGCCCGTTCGGCCGCCGCGTAGGTGTTGAGGATGTGTTCGTCCAGCGGAATGCTGATCCGGCTGCGGCGCTGCGGCAGGCCGTTGGCGGTCCACTCGGTGACGACGGGCATGTCCTCGTCGAAGTCGTCCTCGCCGGGGATGCGGGGGCCGGTGGTGGGCTTGCGGTTCTTGTCGAGGGGCGAGCCGACCCTGACGCCGCCGTTGTCCAGGGTGGAGCGGGACTGCGCGCCGACGCCGTGGGCGACGCCGTAGGCGGGCTCGTCGGTGACCATGACGTGCGGCAGGACGAGGACGGCGCGGACGCCGCCGTAGGCGGACTGCCGCAGCGAGACCTGCATGTGGAACGCCGTGCAGAGCCGGCCGATGACGGCGAGGCCGAGCTGGGGGCTGTCGGCGAGGCCCTGGAGGTCCTCGGCGCGCTTGGCCTCCTCGATGATCCGCTCGATCCGCGCGCGCCCCTCGGCGTTGAGGCCGGTGCCGGAGTCCTCGATCTCGACGGCGATCCCGGACTGCACCTCGTGCGCGGTGACGTGCACCTTGGTGTGCGGGGGCGAGTAACGGGTGGCGTTGTCGAGGAGTTCGGCGACGGCGTGCAGGATCGGCTCGACGGAGATGCCGCGGATGTTGACCTTGGCGACGGAGTGCAGCTCGATGCGGCGGTACTCCAGGATGCGGGAGAGCCCGCCGCGCAGCACGCTGTAGAGCGGCACCGGCAGGGGCCACTGGCGGCCGGGGCGGCTGCCGCCGAGGACGGCGATGGAGTCGGCGAGCCGGCTGATCAGCGCGTTGCCGTGGTCGATGCGGAGCAGGTCGTCGAAGACCTCGGGGTTGCGGCCGTGGTCCTCCTCCATCTCCCGGACCTCTTGGGCCTGTTGGTGGATGATCGCCTGGACACGGCGGGCGATGTTGACGAAGGAGCGTTGCAGGGAGTCGCGCAGCGTGTCCTCGCGGTCGATCACCTTGAGCACCTGGCGGACCAGCATGCGCTGGGAGTCGGGGAGTTCGCGCCATTCGGGATGGGTGTCGACGACCTCGCGGATCACCTCATCGGGTGAGAACCCGGCCCGCATGCGGTCGAGCGTCTCGGGCACGATCTCGTGGCCCAGGCGGTGGAACTGGGCGTCCTGCGAGGCGACGCACTCGTCCAGGCGGGCGCTCTGCCGGGCCAGTTCGGTGCGGAGCGCGCCGTAGGCGCGGCCGCGGCGCACGGCCTCGGCCGCGGTGACGGTGACCAGGAGCGTGGCGATGCCGCCGCACCAGCCGACGGCGGCCCGGGCCGGCTCCGTCACCACGGCGACGGCGGCCCCGGTCACCGCGGCCATCACTATGGCCGGCAGCAACAGCACGCGCGCGTAGGGAAGTTCACGGCCACCGTGGGGCGATTGAACACTCACCATGTAAGCCCTCTGAGACGAGATCGACGGGTGTCGGGGGGGTGGGGTGCCGACGTACGGGTGTGAGGCCGGCGTACGTGGGTAACTCTCCGGACCAACGGCATGTTTTGAGCATGTTGGGAACAAGCGCACGAATACCTCAACTCGGTGCGCCGCGGGCGAGCTTAGTCCGACCGGATCATCGCTGTGTCATATTCAGCGACCACCTGAAATCACCCCTTTCACAGGAGTACGCTCGGCTGATTTACACGCTGCGCGATCGTTCGAACGCCGTGGGTAGCGGCGAACGGGCATACGAATGCACGGGCGGGGACAGGAAAAACCGCCGCGCACCCGGTGGTTCACCAGGGTGCGCGGCGGTGGGGAGTCTCCGTGCGGTCAGCCCACCGACGAGTACGCCACCACGCCCCGCAGCAGCTGCTCGACCGCCTTGCGGGCGTTCTTCGGGACAGTGGAGCCCTCGGGGACGGCGGCGGCCTGGATCTGGCCCAGGACGTCGATGACCTGCTTGCACCAGCGGACGAAGTCGCCGGCCGGCATCTCGACCTCGCGCAGCACCTCGTCGAGCCCCTTGCCGGAGGCCCACATGTGGGCGGCCCAGGCGAAGCCGAGGTCGGGCTCGCGCTGGCCGACGCCCTCGGTCTGGCTGATCCGGAACTCCTCCTCCAGCGCGTCGAGCCGGCCCCAGATGCGCACCATCTCGCCGAGCGCCGCCTTGGCCCTGCCCGACGGCAGCTTCGGCGCCATGGCGTCGTCCCCGGCCCGGGACTCGTAGACCAGCGCCGAGACGCAGGCGGCGAGTTCGGCGGGGCCGAGGCCCTCCCAGACGCCGGCGCGCAGGCACTCGCTGGCGAGCAGGTCCAGCTCGCCGTAGAGCCGGGCGAGCCGCCGGCCGTGCTCGGTGACCTCGTTGCCGCGCAGGTAGTCCAGCTCGGTCAGCAGCGCCACGATCCGGTCGAAGGTGCGCGCGATGGTGTTGGTGCGGCCCTCGATACGGCGCTCCAGCTGCGAGGTGTCGCGCAGCAGCCGGTGGTAGCGCTCGGCCCAGCGGGCGTGGTCCTCGCGGTCGTTGCAGCCGTGGCAGGGGTGGGCGCGCAGGGCGGTGCGCAGCCGGGCGATCTCCCGGTCGTCGGCCGCCTGGGAGCGCTGCTTGCGGTGCCGCTCGGCGGGGATGTGCCCGGCCTTGGTGCGCAGCGCGGAGGCGAGGTCGCGGCGGGACTGCGGGGAGCGCGCGTTGAACGACTTGGGGATGCGCATCCGCTCCAGCGGCTCCACCGGGACCGGGAAGTCGATCGAGGCGAGCCGCTTGACCTGGCGTTCGGCGGTGAGGACCAGCGGGCGGGGGCCGTCGTGGTACTCCATGCCCCGGTGGCCGCCCGCGCGCCCGGCCGGCAGCCCCGGGTCGAGCACGAGGGCGAGGCCCGCGTACTTGCCGGTGGGCACATGGATCACGTCACCGGGGCGGAGCTTCTCCAGGGCGACGGCGGCCTCGGCGCGCCGCTGGGCCGCGCCCTGCCGGGCCAGCTCCGTCTCGCGGTCCTTGAGTTCGCGGCGCAGCCGCGCGTACTCCTCGAAGTCGCCGAGGTGGCAGGTCATCGACTCCTTGTAGCCGTCGAGCCCCTCCTCGTTGCGCTGCACCTGGCGGGAGATGCCGACGACCGACTTGTCCGCCTGGAACTGCGCGAACGAGGTTTCGAGCAGCTCCCGCGAGCGGTGCCGGCCGAACTGTTCGACCAGGTTGACCGCCATGTTGTACGACGGCCGGAAGCTGGAGCGCAGCGGATACGTCCGGGTCCCGGCGAGGCCGGCGAGGTGGTCGGGGCTCATGCCGCGCTGCCAGAGCACGACCGCGTGGCCCTCGACGTCGATGCCGCGGCGGCCGGCCCGGCCGGTGAGCTGGGTGTACTCGCCGGGGGTGATGTCGGCGTGCTGCTCGCCGTTCCACTTGACGAGCTTCTCCAGGACCACCGAGCGGGCGGGCATGTTGATGCCGAGCGCGAGGGTCTCCGTGGCGAACACGGCCTTGACCAGTCCCCGGACGAAGAGTTCCTCGACGACCTCCTTGAAGGTCGGCAGCATGCCCGCGTGGTGGGCGGCGATGCCGCGCTCCAGGCCCTCCAGCCACTCGTAGTAGCCGAGGACGTGCAGATCCTCGCGCGGGATGGAGGCGGTGCGCTCCTCCACCAGGGCGCGCACCTCCTCGCGCGCGTCGTCGTCGTTGAGCCGGAGCCCGGCGTACAGGCACTGCTGGACGGCGGACTCGCAGCCGGCCCGGCTGAAGATGAAGGTGATGGCGGGCAGCAGGCCCTCGGCGTCCAGCCGTTCGATCACCTCGGGGCGGCCCGGGGTCCACACCCGGGAGCGGCTGCGGCGGTCCCGCTCACGGTCGGCCTCGCGCATCGCGCGGCCGCGTCTGCGGTCGCGGTAGAGCGGGCGGGCGGCCTCCGTGCGGGCGAGCCTCGTCAGGTCCGGGTTGACGGCCTTCTTGTGGCCCTCGCCCTCCTCGAAGAGGTCGTACATCCGGCGTCCGGCGAGCACGTGCTGGAAGAGCGGCACGGGCCGGTGCTCGGAGACGATGACCTCGGTGTCGCCGCGCACGGTGTCCAGCCAGTCGCCGAACTCCTCGGCGTTGGAGACCGTCGCCGACAGCGAGACCAGTGTCACCGACTCGGGCAGGTGAATGATCACCTCTTCCCAGACGGCGCCGCGGAAGCGGTCGGAGAGGTAGTGCACCTCGTCCATGACCACGTAACCGAGCCCCGTCAGCGTCTGGGAGCCCGCGTACAGCATGTTCCGCAGCACCTCGGTGGTCATCACGACCACCGGGGCGTCGGAGTTGACGCTGTTGTCGCCGGTGAGCAGGCCGACCTTGCCGCTGCCGTAACGGCGGCACAGGTCGGCGTACTTCTGGTTCGACAGCGCCTTGATGGGCGTCGTGTAGAAGCACTTGCGGCCCTGCTCCAGGGCGAGGTGGACGGCGAACTCGCCGACGATCGTCTTGCCCGAACCGGTGGGCGCGGCCACGAGCACGCCCTTGCCCGACTCGAGCGCCCGGCAGGCCTCGATCTGGAAGGGGTCGAGACCGAAGTCGTACATCTCGCGGAAGGACGCGAGTGCGGTGGCCTGCTCGGCAGCACGCTTACGGGCTGCCGCGTACCGCTCGGCCGGAGAGAGATCCTCTGTCATCGTACTTTCGAGCGTACCGGGCCCCACCGACAACGGGACGATCTTTATCGGGATACCCGCTCCGACCTGCGTGAACGGCGAGCGGACGACGAGGGGCCCCACCGTTGTCCCGGTGGGGCCCACTCCGGTTCGCCGGCATCGGTCACCCGGTGCTCACGTCACGTCGTCGTAGCCGTTCACCCGTTCCGTGCTCGTCTGCTCGGGCAGCACGCGGCCGGCCGTGACGGGCTCCACCTCGTCGATGGACTCGGGCGTCAGGTCCAGCTCGGAGGCCTCGTCGTCGGCGGGGCCGGACAGCTCGCGGCGGCGCTTGCGCCGGTCGTTGAGCAGCGAGAAGGCCACCGCGGCGAAGTACAGGACCCAGATCGGTCCGGCGAGGGCGAGCATGCTCAGCGGGTCGGTGCTGGGAGTGGCGACGGCCGCGAAGACCGTGATCCCCATGATCATGGCCCGCCACCAGCCGAGCATCCGCTTGCCGGTGATCACTCCGGTGAGGTTGAGCATGGCCAGCAGCAGCGGCAGCTCGAAGGAGAGGCCGAAGACGACCACCATGCGCGTGACCAGCTGGAGCAGGTCGTCCAGCGGCAGGAAGTTGTTGACGTCCTTGTTCGGCGTGAACTCGAGCAGCACTTCCGCCGTGGTGGGCAGCACCCGGTACGCGAAGTACCCACCGGCGAGGAAGAGCGGGGCACCGGTGAAGACGAAGGCGTAGGCGTACTTCCGCTCGTGCCGGTGCAGTCCCGGCGCGACGAAGGCCCACAGCTGGTAGAGCCAGACCGGCGAGGCGAAGACGATTCCGGCGGTCAGGGAGACCTGGAGCGCGAGGGTGAACGGGGCGAGGAGCCCGTTGATCGTGATGCGCGCGCACGGGCTGGAGTCGCTGGATCTCGCCAGTTCCTCGAAGCTCTGCTTGCAGCCGACCGAGTCGAGGACCGGATCGGTCAGGAAGTTGATGATGTCGTTGTAGAAGAAGGCGGCGACGACCGTCACGATGACGATGGCCAGCAATGCCTTCGCGAGCCGGTTGCGGAGCTCGCGCAGGTGATCCGCGAGGGGCATCCGCCCCTCGGGATCCTTCTCCTTCTTGCGGGCAGGCTTGGGCAACCCACGTCCTCATCTCGTGCGGCAGGCCGGGGGCGTCCCGGCCGTGCGTCAGCGCTTGGTCGTGTCCGACGGCTCGGTGACCGGGCGGGAGCTGGTCACGTCACCGGGGGCGGCCTGGATGGTGCGCTGCGCTGCGGCGTCCTCGGGGTTGGGCGGGCCGGCCGGGGCGGCGGTCGACGACTTGCCGTCGTCCTTCATCGCCTTGGCCTCGCTCTTGAGGATGCGCGCGGACTTGCCGAGGGAGCGCGCCATGTCCGGAAGCTTCTTCGCGCCGAACAGCAGGATGATGACGACGAGGATGAGAATGATCTCGGGAGCGCCGAGCCTTCCGAACATAATTCTTTACCTTCTCACCGAGGCGGGCTGGGTGCGGTGCTGACGTCCGGCTGTTCGGACAGGTGTCCGACCGTCGTCCGCAGCGATCGTAACGCCCAGGGGTGAACGCGAGGCAATCCCTGTGCGTACTCCCGATTCGGCCCGCGCCTCGTTTCTCGGGCCGCAGGCCAGAGTACCTGCCGATGCCACAGACACGACAGGCCAAGCCCAACGCTCAGCATTCTCTTGCCGAACTCACAGCGTGGGGCGCCCCGTAAGAGGCGCGAGCCCGTGTCGTCCGCACGGCTCCGCCGCGCCCCAGAGGAGCGCGGGGCACTGCGCGAGAAGTCTCCACCCACCCGCGCCCGGCCCGGGCGAGCCCCCCGTTACAGCCGCTCGGCCACCCGCCCGGCCGCCCTCTCGAGGTCGTCCGCCGCCCGCCCGATCCGCTGCGCCGCGACCGCCACCTCCCGCCCCAGCCGCCCCGCCTCCACGAACACCCGCACGGCGAACACCCCGAGCACCACAAGTCCCGCGAACCCCAGAGCCACCGCAACCATCGCCCAGAACATGCCGAGAACCCTAAAGCGTGGAGTGCAGCCGCAACGTCCGCACCCCACCCCCCGTCAGCAGCTCCACGATCCGCTCCCCCGCCGGCTTCCGCACCGCCGCCCCGCACTCCGGACACGTGAAGGAGTAGAACGTCGTCCGGTCACTCGCCCCGATCGCCAGCCGCAACGCCCCCGCCCCCAACTCGAACCGGGACCGGCAGTCCGGGCACCCGGCCCGGAACACCACGTCGGCCACTCTCCGCATCCCCGCGAACGCCGTCCGCACGGACACCTCCGCCACCGGCGCGTGTCCGGCGGCTCCGGCCGCGCCCCCCGCCTCCGGCTCCCAGGCTGACGTACCAGACCCCGCCGACGTGCTCAAAGCCCCTGCTCCTGCCTGTCGTACAGTCCGTCCCCGACCCCCTGCGCCGCCGGCACCACGCCGGACACCGCGGGATCGTGCCCGCTCACGGAGCCGCCCCCGCCCACGGGACCATGCCCGCCCGGGGAGCCGTCCTCGTCCGCGCCGTACGCCGCGAGCGCCGCCCGCGCCGCCCGACGCGCACTGTCCGCGAGCTCCTCCGGCGCCACGATCCGCCCGTCCTGCCCCAGCCGCAGCGCGAGCCGCCGCAGGGAGGCCGGGTCGGGTGTGCGCAGCGTGATACGCAGTCCGCCGCCGTCGAGTTCGTCGGCGCTGTCGTGCGGGTAGTACTCGGCCACCCAGCGCCCGCCCGGACCGACCTCCACGACGACCTCGGGATCCTCGGCGGCGGGCTGCACCAGCCCCTCGGACAGGTCCCGCAGCTCCACCTCCGGCGGCGCGGAGGGCTCGTCGAGGATGCGGATCTCGGCGACCCGGTCGAGCCGGAAGGTGCGGCGCGCCTCGGAGCGGCGGCACCAGGCCTCGACGTAGGTGTGGCCGACGCTGACCAGGCGGATCGGGTCGATCTCGCGTTCGGTGACCTCGTCGCGCGCGGGCGAGTAGTAGCGGATCCACAGCCGCCGCCGCTCGGAGATCGCTCGGTCGACGTCGGCGAAGACCCCGCCCTCGGACTCGAACGTCACCGAGAGGCGGGAGCTGGCGCCGGCGGCCTCGCCCGCGGCCGTCTCCACCTTGGCGGTGGCGCGCAGCAGCGCCTGCCGGTCGCTCTCGCGCAGCCCGGGCAGCGTGGCGACGGCCCGGGCGGCCACCAGCAGCGCCGTCGCCTCGTCGGCGGCGAGCCGCAGCGGCTCGGCGGCCTCCGCGCCGAGCGCGGCGGGGTTGTGCCACCAGATGCGGTCACCGTCGGTGTCGATGTCGAGCAGGTCGCCGCCGCGGAAGCTGGTGCCGCACATGGGCAGCACGTCGAGGTCGGAGACGAGCTCCTCCTCGGTGATCCCGAAGGCGCGGGCGACGTCCTCGATCCGGGCGCCCGGCCGCTCGCGCAGATACGTCACCAGGGACAGCATCCGCCGGGTCTGGTCGATCGCGTTCACCGGCCGGGCCGGCTTGCCTGCCACTGTCCTCAACGCCCCCCTCGGACCCCGGCCACGGCACGCAGCCGGGCCACCACGTCGGCCCGCAGTTCGGCCGGTTCCAGGACCACCACGTCGGGCCCGAACTCGACCAGCCAGGCGTCCAGGCCGTGCCCGTACGGAATCTCCAACTCGTCCCAGCCGTTCCCGAGTTCCCGGACCACGGTGGCCTTCGCCCGAAGGGGGTAACCGGCGCCGGACCGCAGCCGGATCAGCGCCGAACGGTCGGTGATCTCCCCGGCCCAGCCCGCGACGGTCTCGCGCACGGTCACCACGTCGGGGACGGGCGCGGTGAACCGGCCGGATCTGCTGCGCACCCGCCCGGTGATGCGGGAGAGCCGGAAGACCCGCTCGGCGCCCCGGTCACGGTCGAACCCGGCCAGGTACCAGTGGCCGCGCCAGCACTCCAGCGCCCAGGGCTCGACCTGGCGGGGCTCGGGGCGGGCGGCGGAGGCCTTGCGGTAGTCGAACACCACGGGGCGGCGGTCGCGGCAGGCCAGCATCAGCGGCTCGAAGGCGGCCTCGTGCACGGGGATGCGCGGTTCCAGCGCGCCGTGCGCGCCGTAGGGGTCGACGTCCTCGGGGATGCCGGCCGCGCGCAGTTTCTGTAGTGCGCCGCTGGCCGCGCCGGCGAGGCGGGCCTGCTGCCACACCTTGGCCGCCAGGCCGAGCGCGGCGGCCTCCTCGGCGTCGAGGGTGATCGGGGGCAGCCGGTTGCTGTCGCGGCGGGCCAGATAGCCGACCTCGCCGTCGAGGTTCTCCACGGTCTCGATGACCAGGCCCAGCTCGCGGAGATCGTCCTTGTCCCGCTCGAACATGCGGTTGAACGAGTCGTCCGACGTATGCGTGGCGCCGGAGGCGAGGGCCGCGCCGTTGCCCGGCCCGAACGCCTCGACGTAGGCCTCGATGGATTCGCGCAGCTCGCGCTTGCTGAGCGGCCGCCGCGTCCCGAGCAGACACAGCGCGAGGTTCATCAGCCGCTCGGCCTTGGCAATGGCCATCGACGCCCTACGCCCTTCCCCTATGTGCTTCTGCGCGACGACGGTACCGCTCCTTGGTCGCGGGACAAAAGCCGAGGGCCCGTGCCCGGGCGGGCAGGGGCCCTCGGTGCGCGCGGACGGTCGCGGTGGCGGCCGTCCGGCGGCAGCGCGACGTCACCTCACGGTCACGTCAGCGCGACCTCACGGTCACGTCAGCGCGACTTCACGGCCACCAGGTCGCAGACGAAGATCAGCGTCTCGCCCGGCTGGATCGCGCCGCCGGCGCCGCGGTCGCCGTACGCGAGGTGCGCGGGGATGATCAGCTGGCGGCGGCCGCCGACCTTCATGCCCTGCACGCCCTTGTCCCAGCCCTGGATGACCCGGCCGACGCCGAGCTGGAACTCCAGCGGGGCGCCGCGGTTCCAGGAGGCGTCGAACTCCTCGCCGGTGGAGAACGCCACACCCACGTAGTGGACCTGGACGAAGTCACCCGCCTTGGCCTCGGGGCCGTCGCCCTCCCACAGGTCCTTGATCTCGAGGTCGGCCGGCGGCTCGCCGCCCGGGAAGTCGATCTCGGGCTTGTCGATGCTCACTTCTCCAGCTCCTGCATGTCGATACGGCAAAACAACAGAACAACAGACAACGGGGTCAGTCTTTCATCTTCCGCGCGACTACATCGCCGCCAGGATGTCCACGGAGAACACCAGGGTGGAGCCCTTCTTGACGACGTCACCGGCCGGCGGGGTGTCGCCGTATCCCAGGTCGGGCGGGACCACGAGCAGCACACGGCTGCCGACCTTCTTTCCGGTCAGCCCCTGGGTCACGCCCTTGAGGACCTGTTCCATCTGGGCCAGCGAGAACTGGTTCAGCGACTGGCGCTCGTACGTCGACTCGAACTTCTTGCCGCCCTTCCAGACCAGGCCCACCATCTGCACCAGTACGGTCTGCTCCTTCTTGACGGCCGGTCCGTCGCCCTCGAGCACGTACTGGGAGACGAGCTTCTTCGGCGGGTCGCCCCCGGGGACCTTCACGGAGGGCTCCTTGCCGTCCGTGTTGGTGCCCACCGTGGGCAGGGCCGCGTCGTTCTGCGGGACCTTCTTGCCCTTGACGGAGCTCTTGGCGTTGAACGTCTCCTGGACGTCGATCACGAAGACGAGCGTGTCGGTGCCCTTGATGCCCGCCTGACTGTTGCCGTCGCTGCCGTAGCCCCACGTCGGCGGGACGGCCATCTCGACGCGGCTGCCGGTCTTCCTGCCCGCCAGGCCGTAGCGCCAGCCGTCGATGACGCCGCCCTGGGCGAGCTGGATGAGCAGCGGCGTGCCGCGGTCGTAGGAGTTGTCGAAGACCTTCGCGGTGTCCCAGATCTGGCCGAGGTAGTGGGCCTGCACGAAGTCGTTCTCCGCGACCGTGCGGCCGCTGCCGGCGATGACCGTGCGGACCGCGAGGTTCTTGGAGGGGTCGCCGCTGCCCTTTGCCACGGTGGGCTTCTCGCCGAACTTCTTGCCCGCGGTGATGGCCGGGAGCGGTCCGTCCACGATCTTCGGCGGCGGCGCGGCGGAGGTGGCCGACGCGGAGGGCGAGGGACTGTCACCGGTCTTGCTGCCGGACGAGTCGTCGCCGCAGCCGGCGAGCGTGACCAGCCCCGCGGGCAGGGTGGCGAGAAGGAGGGAGCGTCGGCGCACTGTGGGTGCCTCAATCGATCGGTCTTGCGACGGCTTCACCGGCGGTGGGGCCGGGTGCCACGGACGGAAGTGCGCGCAACTCTACGGCGTGAGAAGGGCGCCGCACGGTTAACGTGCGACGCCCGTGTGGCGTTCCGGGACCGGGGTCCCGGAGTGCCCTTTCTCACCCGGCCGAACTCGCCGGGCCTCGCCGGAACTCGTCGGCTCTCACATGCCGGCGATCAGTTTCTCCACCCGGTCGTCCACCGAACGGAACGGGTCCTTGCACAACACCGTGCGCTGTGCCTGGTCGTTGAGCTTGAGATGCACCCAGTCGACGGTGAAGTCGCGGCGCTGTTCCTGGGCCCGCCGGATGAAGTCGCCGCGCAGCCGCGCCCGAGTGGTCTGCGGGGGGACCGACTTGCCTTCGAAGATCTTCAAGTCGTTGGCGATCCGGGTGGCTTGGCCCTTCTTCTCCAGCAGGTAGTACAGACCACGACGACGGTGGATGTCGTGGTAGGCGAGGTCTATCTGGGCGACCCGCGGGTGCGACATCGTCATGTTGTGCTTGGCCCGGTACCGCTCGATGAGCTTGTACTTCATGACCCAGTCGATCTCGGTGCCGATGCGGTCCAGGTCCTCGGACTCGATGGCGTCCAGGGTGCGGCCCCAGAGCTCCAGCACCTGTTCGACGGTGCCGGTGCGGATGCCGCGGCGCTCGCAGAAGTCGAGCGCCTTCTCGTAGTACTCGCGCTGCACCTCCAGGGCGGAGGCCTCGCGGCCGCTGGCCAGGCGCACCTTGCGGCGGCCCGTGATGTCGTGGCTGACCTCGCGGATCGCCCGGATGGGGTTCTCCAGGGTGAGGTCGCGCATCACCGTGCCCGCCTCGATCATGCGCAGGACGAGGTCGGTGGCGCCGACCTTGAGCAGCATCGTCGTCTCGGACATGTTCGAGTCGCCCACGATGACGTGCAGCCGGCGGTAGCGCTCCGCGTCCGCGTGCGGTTCGTCACGCGTGTTGATGATGGGCCGGGACCGCGTCGTCGCGGAGGAGACGCCCTCCCAGATGTGCTCGGCACGCTGGCTGACGCAGTACACCGCGCCCCTGGGGGTTTGCAGCACCTTGCCGGCGCCGCACAGCAGCTGCCGTGTGACGAGGAACGGAATGAGGATGTCCGCGAGCCGCGAGAACTCCCCGTGCCGGGCCACCAGGTAGTTCTCGTGGCAGCCGTAGGAGTTTCCGGCGGAGTCGGTGTTGTTCTTGAAGAGATAGACGTCGCCCGCGATTCCCTCCTCGTGCAGGCGGCGTTCGGCGTCGACCAGCAGCCCTTCGAGAATGCGCTCGCCGGCCTTGTCGTGAGTGACCAGTTCGGTCACGTTGTCACATTCGGGTGTCGCGTATTCCGGGTGGGAACCGACGTCCAGGTACAGACGGGCTCCGTTCCGCAGAAACACATTGCTGCTGCGGCCCCATGACACGACACGGCGGAAGAGGTACCGCGCCACCTCGTCAGGCGACAGACGGCGCTGTCCCCTGAACGTGCACGTGACGCCGTACTCGTTCTCCAGCCCGAAAATGCGGCGGTCCATGACTGAACATTACGCCCGATCACCCGAACTGAAACGGGGTTCGGCAGCACGGTTTGGATCATTTTCCGGTGAACACGCAACCACCGCTCCCGGCGCGGGAGCGGCGAGGACCCGTGTGGTGGCGAGGAGCACCAGCAGGGAGACGGCCCCCGCCGCCCCCGGCACCGCGAAACCGGCCGCCGCGCCGCCCGACTGGACGACGGGTCCGGCGAGGCCGGTGCCGACGGAGGAGCCCACGGTGAACGTCGTCACGAGCCAGGAGAACGCCTCGGTGACCGTACCGGCCGGCGCGTGCCGGTCGACGAGGACGAACGCGCAGGCGATGCAGGGCGCCAGGAACACGCCGGAGACCGCGCTGAGCGCCACCATGCCCGGCGCGCCCGGCATCAGCATCAGGGGGAGGTAACAGACCGCCAGCAGGGCCACCAGGATCCGCAGTCGCCGCTCCGGCGCGCCGCTCCACTGCCGCGCCCCGTAGACCGCGCCGCCCATGAGGGCGCCGAGGCCCAGGGCGGCCATCAGCCACCCGTAGACGGCGTCACCGCCGTGGTCGTCGGCGTAGGACACCGCGGCCACGGTGATGGAGCCGAGGGCGACGCCGACGAACAGGAAGGCGCCGAGCAGGGCGAGCAGCCCGGGCGAGCGCAGGGCGCCGAGCCAGTGCGCCTCCCGGGGCGCCGAGCGCCACGCGCGCGAGGGCGGCGAGGCGACCACCCAGAGGGCGCCGAGGACGCCCACGGCGTTCAGCACGAGCAGCGCGGCCCGCTCCGACCACAGCGACACGCACAGGGTCACCAGGAGCGGTCCGACGGTGAACATGACCTCCTGGGCGACGGCGTCCATGGCGTACGCCGTGGGGACCTGCTCCTCGCGGCGCAGGACGGAGGACCACAGGGCACGCAGGCCGCCCTCCAGGGGCGGGGTGAACAGTCCGGCGGCCGCGACGGCGGCGTAGGCGAGCGGCAGCGGTTCGGTGCCGGAGAGCGCCAGGACGGTCATGGCGAGGGCGGAGGCGAGCGCGGCGGGGAGCTGGACGCGCGGCTGTCCGCGCAGGTCGACGAGGCGGCCGAGCAGCGGCTGTCCCACGGCGTTGGCGACGCCGTACACGGCGGCCAGCGCGCCGGCGAGGCCGTAGCCGCCGCCCTGGGCGCGGACGAACAGCACGAGGGCGATGGCGGCGGTCGCGTTGGGCAGCCGCCCGGTCAGGGTGCCGGCCAGCAGCCGCGCCGCGTGCTTCGTACGGAGGATCTCCAGGTACCCCGCGGCCATGCCCGCCCCTCTCTCGCTGCGTGCCAGTGTCACGTAGGCCCACGTAGACCAGTGTTACGTATAATGTTCCCCCGCATACGTACCATGTGCGCTGTTCACTGGTCCAGACGAAGGAGCGGCCCCGCGGTGGCAGCCAACAGCACGCGCCCGACCAGCCGGGACGTGGCCCGGGCCGCCGGGGTGTCGCAGGCGGCGGTCTCCCTGGTGTTCGGCGACAAGTGGCGCGGCCGGGTCTCCGAGCCCACCGCCGAGCGGGTCCGCGCCGCCGCCCGCCGGCTCGGTTACCGGCCCAACCTCGCCGCCCGCAACCTCCGCCTCGGCCGCACCCGCACGGTGCTGCTCGTGGTGCCGGCGCTGACCACCGAGTTCTTCGGCGGTGTCTACACCGGCGCCGCCCGCGTCGCCGCCGACCACGGCTTCGGCCTGGTCCTCTACCCCTCCCCCGAGGGCGTCGGCCCCGCCCGCGACCCGTTCCCCTCCGCCCGGGCGGCCCTGGACGGCGTCATCGCCTCCTCCATGGCCGCCGACGCCCTCACCGCACTGCGCGGCGACGAGCTGCCGCTGGTCATGCTGGACAGCGACCCCGACGGCAGCCCGGGCGCCGCCACGGTCAACCTGGACATCGCCGACGGCATGCGCCGGGTCGCCGACCACCTGCTGGGCCTCGGCCACCGGCGGTTCCTGCATCTGGCGGCGGACGTGCCGTCCTGGACCTTCGAGGTGCGCGCACGGGAGCTGGCCGCACGCCTCGACGGGATCCCGGGCACCGAACTGCGCACCGCGCGCGCCCCCATCTCGATCGAGGGCGCGGTGGCCGCCGCCCGGGCCGCCCTGGCCAGGCCGGGACCCCGGCCGACCGCACTGGTGTGCGACGACGACATGCTCGCCGCGGGCGCCTACAAGGCCGCCCGCCGGCTCGGCCTGCGGGTCCCCGACGACCTCTCGGTCACCGGGGTGGACGACCTCGGACTCGCCGCGGCCCTCGATCCCGAGCTGACGACCGTGCGCCTGGACGCCGAGCGCTTCGGCGAGCGCGGTATGCACGCCCTCCTGGCCGTCCTGGAGGGCCGCCCGGCGGAGGTGGGCGACATCCCGGTGGAGCTGGTCGTCCGCGGCTCCACGGCGCCCCCTGGCCCGCCGCAGGACGGGGCCGGCGCCGCCCGGCGCGCCGACGCGTCGCTCTGAGACGCGCCGGTGCCCCGGCCGCGTGACCGCGGGCCGGGGCACCGGAAGGCGGGGCGTCGGGCGGTCAGTCCGCCTCGGGGTCGGTCTTCTCGATGCCGTCCGCGGCGTCGTCGTCGGTGTCGGCGCTCCCGGCCGGCCCGGCGTCGCCCGCCAGCAGCCGCGACAGCCGGTTGCCGACGATCCGCTTGAACTTGCGCTGCTGCGGCCGCGTACGGTCCAGGACGGCCACCTCCAGGCGCTCGGCGGGGATCTCCCGCTCGCTGCCGTTGGTGTCCCGTGAGAGCGCCTGCACGGCCAGCTTCAGCGCCTCCGCCAGCGTCATGCCGTCGCGGTGCCGCTGGTCCAGGAAGGAGCTGATCTGCTCCGCGTTGCCGCCGACCGCGACCGAGCCGTGCTCGTCCACGATCGAACCGTCGTGCGGCAGCCGGTAGATCTGGTCGCCCTCGGGGGTCTCCCCCACCTCAGCGACGACCAGCTCCACCTCGTAGGGCTTCTCGGCCGCGCTGGAGAAGATCGTGCCCAGCGTCTGCGCGTAGACGTTGGCCAGGCCCCGGGCGGTGACGTCGTCCCGGTCGTAGGTGTAGCCCCGCAGGTCGGCGTAGCGCACGCCGCCGATCCGCAGGTTCTCGTACTCGTTGTACTTGCCGGCCGCGGCGAAGCCGATCCGGTCGTAGATCTCGCTGAACTTGTGCAGCGCGCGGGACGGGTTCTCACCGACGAAGACGATGCCGTCGGCGTATTGCAGCACCACCAGGCTACGGCCGCGGGCGATGCCCTTGCGGGCGTACTCCGCCCGGTCCGCCATCGCCTGCTGAGGAGAAACATAGAACGGCGTCGACACCGGTTATCCGTCCCTTTCTGTGGAAGTCACTCGAACACCTCGAACAAGACCGGGCGCCGTCAGAGCAGCGAGGCCCGGGGGCCGTCGGGCTGCTCCAGCCGCCGCTGGAGGATCGAGCGGGCGATCTCGGAGGACTCCTCCTCCGTCAGCCGGCGGAAGCCGTCCTCGGTGATCACGGTGACGATCGGATAGATCCGGCGTGCGACATCGGGACCGCCGGTCGCCGAGTCGTCGTCCGCCGCGTCGTACAGGGCCTGGACCACGAGCGTCGTGGCCTGCTCCTCGGTCAGGTCCTCGCGGTAGAGCTTCTTCATGGCGCCCCGGGCGAAGACCGAGCCGGAGCCCGTGGCCGCGTAGTTGGTCTCCTCGGAGCGGCCGCCCGTGACGTCGTAGGAGAAGATCCGGCCCTTGTCGCGGTTCACGTCGTACCCCGCGAAGAGCGGGACCACGGCCAGGCCCTGCATCGCCATGCCGAGGTTGGAGCGGATCATCGTGGACAGGCGGTTGGCCTTGCCCTCCAGGGAGAGCTGGGCGCCCTCCACCTTCTCGAAGTGCTCCAGTTCCAGTTGGAACAGCTTCACCATCTCCACGGCCAGGCCCGCCGTGCCGGCGATGCCCACCGCGGAGTACTCGTCGGCGGGGAACACCTTTTCGATATCCCGCTGCGCGATGACATTGCCCATGGTGGCTCGCCGGTCACCGGCGAGCACCACGCCGCCGGGGAAGGTGACGGCCACGATCGTCGTGCCGTGCGGGGCCTCGAGGACTCCCTGGGTGGGGGGCAACTGCCGCTTGCCGGGCAGCATCTCCGGCTGGTGCGCGGAGAGGAAGTCCATGAAGGACGAGGACCCTGGCGTCAGGAAGGCAGCCGGCAGACGCCCGGTGCTACGAGTGTTGGCTTCCACGCGTTTCCTTCCACGTAAGGCTGCGGCCCCGCCGGGAACAGCCGAGCCGATCATCAAATCCGTGCACGGACCCTACCCGCACCGGGGCCGGTCATCCGTCCCGGTACCGGGACGGTGCCGGCGTGCCCGCCGGGGGCCGGCACCGGGCGTGCGCCCTGGCACCGGCCCCCGGCCTCGCACGGGGCCGGGGGCTACTCGCCGCCCTTTTGCACGAAGGACCGCACGAAGTCCTCGGCGTTGGACTCCAGGACGTCGTCGATCTCGTCCAGGACGTCGTCCACATCGTCGCTCAGCTTCTCGTGGCGCTCCTTGAGGTCCTCCGAGCCCTGCGCGTCCTGCGCCTGCTCCTCGACCTCCTCCGTGGAGCGCGTCGCCTTCTGCTGGCCGCCGCCGGTGTCCTTGGTCGCCATTACCCTCACCCCGCTCAGTTCGGTTCGCCCGACATGGTCGGCATTCCTGCCGATCGGTGATGATCAGACCCTACTCGCCGGGTCCGACATCGGCCCCGTGATCGGATCATTCCCCCGCACCGCGGTTTCCACCCCGCCCGGCCGGATCGGCCGGGCGGGCCGCTCAGCCGCCCGACAACACCCTGACCAGGTCCTCGGCGGTGCGGCAGCGGTCGAGCAGCTCCTTGACGTGATTACGCGTTCCGCGAAGCGGCTCCAGCGTGGGTACCCGCTGGAGGGAGTCCCGACCCGGCAGATCGAAGATCACCGAGTCCCATGAGGCCGCGGCCACGTCGTCGGCGTACTGCTCCAGACACCGGCCGCGGAAGTAGGCGCGGGTGTCCTCCGGGGGCTGCGTACGGGCCCGCTCGACCTCGTCCTCGTCCAGCAGCCGTTTGATCCGCCCGCGGGCCGCCAGGCGGTTGTACAGGCCCTTCTCGGCGCGCACGTCGGCGTACTGGAGGTCGACGAGGTGCAGCCGGGCGGCGTCCCAGTCCAGGCCGTCACGGCGCCGGTAGCCCTCCATGAGCTCCCGCTTGGCGACCCAGTCGAGTTCGCCGGCCAGGCTCATCGGGTCGTTCTCCAGCCGGTTGAGCGTGTCCTCCCAGCGGGTGAGGACGTCCTTGGTCTGCTCGTCCGCGTCGGCGCCGTAGCGCTCCTCGACGTACTTGCGGGCGAGCTCGAAGTACTCCATCTGGAGCTGCACGGCGGTGAGCGTGCGGCCGCTGCGGAGGGTGACCAGATGCTGGAGCGTGGGGTCGTGGGAGACCTGGTGGAGGGTGCGTACGGGCTGGTCGACGGCGAGGTCGACGGCGATGAAGCCGTCCTCGATCATGGAGAGCACCAGGGCCGTGGTGCCCAGCTTGAGGTACGTCGAGATCTCCGACAGGTTCGCGTCGCCGATGATCACGTGCAGCCGGCGGTACTTCTCGGCGTCGGCGTGGGGCTCGTCGCGGGTGTTGATGAGGGGGCGCTTGAGCGTCGTCTCCAGGCCCACCTCCACCTCGAAGTAGTCCGCGCGCTGGCTGAGCTGGAAGCCGTGCTCGTGGCCGTCCTGGCCGATGCCGACGCGGCCGGCGCCGGTGACGACCTGGCGGGAGACGAAGAAGGGCGTCAGATGGCGCACGATGTCCGAGAAGGGGGTCTCCCGCTTCATCAGGTAGTTCTCGTGCGTGCCGTAGGAGGCGCCCTTGTTGTCGGTGTTGTTCTTGTAGAGGTGGATCGGCTGGGCGCCGGGGAGCTGGGCGGCCCGCTCGGCCGCCTCGGCCATGATCCGTTCGCCGGCCTTGTCCCACAGCACGGCGTCCCGCGGGTTGGTGACCTCGGGGGCGCTGTACTCGGGGTGGGCGTGGTCGACGTAGAGGCGCGCCCCGTTGGTGAGGATCACATTGGCCAGGCCGATGTCCTCGTCGGTGAGCTGGGTGGAGTCGGCGGCCTCACGGGCGAGGTCGAAGCCCCGCGCGTCCCGCAGCGGGTTCTCCTCCTCGAAGTCCCAGCGGGCCCGGCGGGCCCGGTGCATCGCCGCCGCGTAGGCGTTGACGATCTGGGACGAGGTGAGCATGGCATTGGCGTTGGGGTGGCCGGGGACGGAGATCCCGTACTCCGTCTCGATGCCCATTACTCGCCGTACGGTCATGCGGCCCTCCTTGCCCGGCGGCGTCCCCGGTCGGGGGCGGCGCTCAGATACCGCTGGTGCTCCGGTGCGCGTGCGGTGCCCGTCCCCGCACGGCGCGACGCGGCGGTATGAAAGAGCCTAGAACGCCTCTGCGCTGGTGGGGAGATCATTTGCGTCATTGGTGGTCCGGCGGTGGCCGGTAAAGCAGTCGGCTGCGGGTACCCGTCGTGGGCACCCGCAGCCTCCCTTTGCGCTACAGGTACTGCCCGGTGTTGGCCACGGTGTCGATGGAGCGCCCGGTGTCCGAACCCTGCTTTCCGGTGATGAGCGTACGGATGTAGACGATCCGCTCGCCCTTCTTTCCGGAGATGCGGGCCCAGTCGTCCGGGTTGGTGGTGTTGGGCAGGTCCTCGTTCTCCTTGAACTCGTCCACGCATGCCTGGAGCAGGTGGGAGACGCGGAGACCCTTCTGGTTCTTCTCCAGGAAGTCCTTGATCGCCATTTTCTTGGCGCGCCCGACGATGTTCTCGATCATGGCGCCGGAGTTGAAGTCCTTGAAGTACAGGACTTCCTTGTCGCCATTGGCGTAGGTGACTTCCAGGAAGCGGTTTTCCTCGGATTCGGCGTACATGTGCTCGACCGCGGTCTGGATCATTCCCTGGACCGTGGACGCCTTGTCGCCACTGTGTTCGGTGAGGTCGTCGGCGTGCAGCGGGAGGCGCTCGGTGAGGTACTTGCCGAAGATGTCCTTGGCCGCCTCGGCGTCCGGACGTTCGATCTTGATCTTCACGTCGAGCCGGCCGGGGCGCAGGATCGCGGGGTCGATCATGTCCTCACGGTTGGAGGCGCCGATCACCACCACGTTCTGAAGGCCCTCCACACCGTCGATCTCGGCGAGCAGCTGCGGGACGATGGTGTTCTCCACGTCCGAGCTGACGCCGGAGCCGCGGGTGCGGAAGAGGGACTCCATCTCGTCGAAGAAGACGATGACGGGCGTGCCCTCGGACGCCTTCTCACGGGCCCGCTGGAAGACCAGGCGGATCTGCCGCTCGGTCTCGCCGACGTACTTGTTGAGGAGCTCGGGGCCCTTGATGTTGAGGAAGAAGCTCTTGCCGGCGGCCTGGCCGGTGACCTCGGCGACCTTCTTGGCCAGCGAGTTGGCGACGGCCTTGGCGATGAGCGTCTTACCGCATCCGGGGGGCCCGTAGAGCAGCACGCCCTTGGGCGGCCGCAGTTCGTGCTCCTTGAAGAGGTCGGGGTAGAGGTACGGCAGTTCGACCGCGTCCCGGATGGCCTCGATCTGGCCGCCGAGACCGCCGATCTGCTCGTAACCGATGTCGGGGACCTCTTCGAGGACGAGTTCCTCGACCTCGCTCTTGGGGACCACCTCGTAGACGTAGCCGGAGCGGGGCTCCATCAGCAGGGCGTCGCCGGGGCGGATGGTGATGTCGAGCAGCGGCTCGGCGAGCCGCACCACCCGCTCCTCGTCGGTGTGCCCGATGACCAGGGCGCGTTCGCCGTCCTCGAGGATCTCCTTGAGGGTGACGATGTCCCCGACGCTCTCGAACTCCATGGCGTCGACCACGTTGAGAGCTTCGTTGAGCATCACTTCCTGGCCGCGCCTGAGTTCGTCGAGCTCCACGGAGGGGCTGACGTTGACGCGGAGTTTGCGGCCGCCGGTGAAGATGTCGGCGGTGCCGTCCTCATTGGCCTGTAGGAAGACTCCGAAGCCGGCCGGCGGCTGGGCCAGCCGGTCGACCTCCTCCTTGAGGGCGACGATCTGGTCGCGGGCCTCGCGGAGCGTGCCGGCGAGTCGTTCGTTCTGGGCGGACACGCCGGCCAGGTTGGTCTGAAGCTCGACGATCCGCTCTTCGAGAATCCTCGTGTGTCGCGGAGAGTCGGCGAGCTTGCGTCGCAGGACGGCGATCTCCTGCTCAAGATAGGCGATCTGCCCGGCCGGGTCGTCGGACCCGCGTCCCGGGCGGATGCCGCGGTTCATGTCGTCGTCGTGGGCTGCCACGGTCCTCACCTCCTCCAAGGGGAGCTGGACGCTTCCAGACCCTACCTGGGTGGGTGTCGATTGAAACCCCTAGATCACAAAGACGGTCGGGGTGTGTCCGATCTTCACCCTTGCGCTCTCCCTCACGCCAGGGGAATACCCACCGAACGCGATTGAAAAGCCGCCCCGGGTAGGGTCGAACTGTTCAACACCCGCCGGAGCTGGCCGGATTCCCGTCCGGCCCGGCACAGAAAGGGCAGGAGAGATGACCGTGCAGCAGGAGCCGACCGGCGCGGGCGAGGCGCTGGAGGTGTGGATCGACCAGGATCTGTGCACCGGCGACGGGATCTGCGCCCAGTACGCCCCGGAGGTCTTCGAGCTGGACATCGACGGCCTGGCCTACGTCAAGGGCGGCGACGACGAGCTGTTGCAGGCCAGGGGCGCGACGACGCCCGTGCCGCTGCCGTTGCTGACGGACGTGGTGGACTCGGCGCGGGAGTGCCCGGGCGAGTGCATCCATGTGCGGCGGGTCTCGGACAGCGTGGAGGTGTACGGCCCGGACGCCGTGGAGGCCGCGGACGCCGGGTGACCCGCCGGATGCGGTACGTCACTTCTGTCTGTTTTCTCACATTCGCCCGGCCGTGAAGCGGACCTTCAGGCGCGGCCGTGCCTTCAGACGCGCCGGGCCGGGGCCGGAGTGGAACGCTCGAACACGCCGTTCTTCCACTGCCACTTGGCGTGCTCGGTGACGTCGGGGCAGCAACTGGGCACGTCGGCCGTGGAGTAGCCGAGCAGAGTGGCGGTGACGGTGCCGTCGGCGACCGTGAACTCCGTGACGGTGTCGCGGTCCTTGGGGGCGACCAGGGTGGCGACCACGCGCGGCTTCTTGTCGCCGGCGGCCTGGGTGAGGACGTAGACGCCGTCGGGCGGGGTACCCATGCCCGACTCGCAGTGGACGACGGCGGCCGTCTCGGGGCGGCCGTCGCCGTCGAGATCGCCCTCGGCCTTCTTCTGGACGACGAGCTTGCTGCGGCCGCAGTCGAGAGGGAAGGCGGCCTTGGCGGGGTCGGGCGCCGGGGCGGTGACGGGGGCGGCCTTCGCGGCGGTGTGCGCGGGCTGGGCGGCCGTCGCGTGGCCGGGCTGCATCACGGCGGAGAGGGCGATCACGCCGGCGAGGGCCGTGGCCGTGGCGACCCAGTGGATCGGGCGGGTGGTGGCGTGGGCCAGTTCCGGGACGGCGGATTGCTGCACGAGGACGGCGTCTCCTGTGAGGGCTGAGCCGGCGGGGGTGCTCGGCATCGTGCCACACGTCACAGTCCCGGGGAACGGCGGGGTCCGGATTTCCTGCGCACCGCCGGGCAGGACGCCGTCAACGGCGAAGGGCCGTGGCCGAGTTCCCCGGTGTGTCGGGGAACTCGGCCACGGCCCTTGAGCGTTGTACGCGGCACCGGGCCGCCGCGCGGGGGCCCGGTGGGGTCAGCGGCCTGCGGTGCCTCCGTCGGCGTTGGGGCCGGCGTAGTCCTCGCCGTAGGCGCCCTTCGCGGGGCGACGGCGGCGCATGGGCGGTTCGACGCCGTCGGCGAGGCGGCGGGCGGTGAGCAGGAACCCGGTGTGGCCGATCATGCGGTGGTCCGGGCGGACGGCGAGGCCCTCGATGTGCCAGTTGCGGATCATCGTCTCCCAGGCGGTCGGCTCGTTGAAGCAGCCGATCTCGCGGATGGACTCCACGGTCCGCGCGAGCTGGGTGGTGGTGGCGACGTAGGCGCACAGGATGCCGCCGGGCACGAGCGCCTTGGAGACGGCCTCCAGGCACTCCCAGGGGGCGAGCATGTCGAGGATGACGCGGTCGACGTCGGTGTCGGAGAGGTTGTCCTGGAGGTCGCCGACGGTGAGCTGCCAGGCGGGGTGCGGGCCGCCGAAGTAGCGCTCGACGTTGCCCTGGGCGATCTCGGCGAAGTCCGCGCGGCGCTCGTAGCTGTGCAGCATGCCCTGGTCGCCGATGGCGCGCAGCAGGAAACTGCTGAGCGAGCCGGAGCCGACGCCGGCCTCCACGACGCGGGCGCCGGGGAAGATGTCGGCGAAGGCCAGGATCTGCCCCGCGTCCTTGGGGTAGACGACGGCGGCCCCGCGGGGCATGGACAGGACGTAGTCGGGGAGCAGGGGGCGCAGCGCGAGGTAGGCGACGTTCCCGGTGGTACGGACGACGCTCCCCTCGGGGGCGCCGATCAGTTCGTCGTGCGGGAAGGAACCCTTGTGGGTGTGGAAGTTCTTCCCGGCTTCGAGCGTGAACGTGTAGTGGCGACCCTTGGGGTCGGTCAGCTGTACCTGGTCCCCGACCTTGAAGGGCCCGCGACGGCGGGCGGCACCGGTCGGTTCGGACATGTGCCCAGCGTAGCCCCTGCCGGGGGCTGGTCGTGACGGGGCCGCCGTCGGGCCGGGTGCGCGGTCAGGCCGGCCGGGCCATCGCCCGGACGAAGGCGCGTTCCACGTCGGCCGCCGACAGGACGCCGTAGATTTCGCCGGTCTCCTCCACGACGAGGTATTCCGTGGCGGGGGTGGCGCGCAGGACGTCGAGGAGTTCCTCGCCGGAGAGTTCCGCGGAGACGCGCATGCCCTCGGTGAGGTCCTGGGCGAGCCCGCTGACCGCGACCCAGGGGCGACGGTGCTCGGGCACCCCGACGATGGCCGCCTCGCGGACCAGGGAGAGCGGCTCCCCCTGGGGGTCGACGACGACCAGGGCGCGGGCGCCGACCTCGTTGGCGCGGCGCAGCGCCTCGGAGAGCGGGGTGTCGGTCTCCACGGGGACGGCACGCCGGGTGAGCGCACGGGCGCGCAGTTCGGGCAGGTGTTCCCGCAGCCGGGCCATGCGCAGGCTGTTGCCGGCGCCGGTCCAGATGATCGCGGCGAGGATGGCGGCGAGCAGCGCGTCGGTGACGGTGTCCATGCCGCTGATGTCCTCGGGGTCGCCGCCCAGGGCGCCGGTCTGGGTGAGCAGCGGCAGCCCGATCAGGACGGCGACGGCGAGCGCGCGGCCGACCCAGGCGGCGGCGACGGTGCCGCTCATCGGAGTGCCGGTGATCTTCCAGACGACGGCACGGAGCATGCGACCGCCGTCGAGCGGGAGGCCGGGCAGCAGGTTGAAGACGGCGACGATCAGGTTGGAGATCATCAGCCCGGCGAGCAGGACCCCGGGGACCGTGCCGGGGTCGACGGGGCCCATGGCGAGGTAGAAGACACCGGCCAGGACCAGGGAGAGCAGCGGGCCGACGAAGGCGAGGACGAACTCCCGGCCGGGGGTCTCGGCCTCCTTCTCGATCTCGGAGACGCCGCCGAAGAACTGGAGCTGGATGCGGCGGACCGGCAGCTTGAAGCGGAGGGCGGCCACGGTGTGCGCGAGTTCGTGGACGAGGACGGAGGCGTAGAAGGCGACCGCGAAGAAGAGGGAGACGAGATAGCGGGCGGCGCCGAGCTCGGGCAGGACGCGGTCGAGCTGGCCGCCGAAGACCCAGGTGATCAGGGCGGCGACGAGGAACCAGCTCGGGGCGACGTAGACGGGGACGCCGAACGGGCGGCCCATGAGCAGTCCGCCTCCGGGGTCCTTGGGCCGCTGCGGCCCACGCGGACCGCCGGTGCCGCCCGTGCCGGTGGCGCCCGTGCCTGTTTTGCCTGTGCCTGTGTTGCCCGTGCCTGTGTTGCCGGACGATGCCTCGGTCCGGCCCCGGTGTGCGGGCGCCGGGGGGTGCGGGGTGTCGGCCCGTGCGCCACCGGGGGTGTGGTCCGCCGGGGGGCCGGGGGCCGCGTCGGCCGGGGGGCCGGTGTGCGAACCGGGCGTCTCCTCGTGCGGGGCGCGCTCCTCGGGGGTCCGCCCGGTGTCGGTGGTGTCCGGGGTCGGCTCGGGGCGGGACGCGTCGGTGCGGGGCGGCTGCCCCTCGTGGCGATCGCTCGCCCGGTCGTTGCCGGAGCGCGGCTGTCCGCTCCCGCCGCTCTCGTCCACGGTGTCCCCTCGATCGAAGCGTCTCCCGGTCCCGGCGCTGACCGGGCGGAAGGGTCCGGTGTCGATGGTATGCGGCCGTGGCGCCGGGTTCCGCCCCGGCACCCCCTCAGCTTGTCAGTGGTGGGCCGTATGGTCTGTGGGCATGGAGACCAGCACGGAGGGCGGCGCGGCGGCGCCGGCCGACACGGAACCCCAGGCCGCCTCGGCCGGGGTGCCCACAGCCGCCGGCCGGGCCGACGGCACCCCGGCCGAGGCGGCACCGGCACCTGCGCCCGCGGCGACGGGAACGGCGCCCGCGGATACGACGGCGGCTACGGCCACGGAGACCACCACCGTGACCGAGGCCGCGCCGGCACCCCCCGCCATACCGGCCCAGGCCCCCGCCCCCGCCGCCCCCGCGCCCACCCCCGCCGCCCGGCGGCGGGCGCCCGCGCGCCCCACGTCGTTGTCGCCGTCCCGTGCCGGTGACTTCATGCAGTGCCCGCTCCTCTACCGCTTCCGGGTGATCGACCGGCTGCCGGAGAAGCCGAGCCCCGCGGCGACCCGCGGCACCCTGGTGCACGCGGTGCTCGAGCGGCTGTTCGACGCACCGGCCGCCGAGCGCACCGCCCCCCGCGCCCGGTCCCTGGTTCCCGGCCAGTGGGACCGGCTGCGCAAGAACCGCCCGGAGCTCGCCGAGCTGTTCGCCGACGACGCGGACGGCACCCAGCTGGCGCGCTGGCTGGCGGAGGCCGAACAGCTGGTCGAGCGCTGGTTCGCCCTGGAGGACCCCACGCGCCTGGAACCCGTCGAGCGGGAGCTCTTCGTCGAGACGCGGCTGGAGTCGGGGCTCACCCTGCGCGGCATCATCGACCGGGTGGACGTGGCCCCGACCGGCGAGGTCCGCATCGTCGACTACAAGACGGGCAAGGCCCCGCGCCCGGAGTACGCCGAGGGCGCCCTGTTCCAGATGAAGTTCTACGCCCTGGTGGTGTGGCGGCTGAAGAAGGTCGTGCCACGCCGGCTCCAGCTGGTCTACCTGGGCAGCGGCGACGTGGTGACGTACGACCCGGTCGTCGAGGATCTGCGGCGGGTCGAGCGGAAGCTGCTGGCGCTGTGGGAGGCGATCCGGTCGGCCACGGAGACGGGCGACTGGCGGCCCCGGCCGACCAAGCTGTGCGGCTGGTGCGACCACCAGCAGTTCTGCCCCGAGTTCGGCGGCACTCCCCCGCCCTACCCGCTGCCGCTCGCACTGCCCTTCGGGGCGCCCGATTCCGACGACGGCGAGCAGGGCAGAATAGGGCCTCAATAGGGGCTGTCGTCCGAATCAGACCCCGTGTCTGCGGGCTGAGGCAAACGGCAGCCCCTATGACCTACCGAGGGAGTTGCACGTGGCCGTCCGCGTCCTACTGGTCGACGACCAGCCGCTGTTGCGCACCGGGTTCCGGATGATCCTGGAGGCCGAGCAGGACATCGCGGTCGTCGGCGAGGCCGGGGACGGCCTCCAGGCGCTCGACCAGGTGCGGGCGCTCCAGCCCGACGTGGTGCTGATGGACATCCGCATGCCGCGGATGGACGGGGTGGAGGCGACCCGGCAGATCACCGGGCCGGGGCGGGACGGACCGGCCAAGGTGCTGGTGCTGACCACGTTCGACCTCGACGAGTACGTGGTGGAGGCGCTGCGCGCCGGTGCCAGCGGCTTCCTGCTCAAGGACGCGCCGGCCAACGAGCTGGTGCAGGCGATCCGCGTGGTCGCGGCCGGGGAGGCGATGCTGGCGCCCAGCATCACCCGCCGGCTCCTCGACAAGTACGCGACGCATCTGCCGTCGGGGGACGAGCCGGTGCCGGACACCCTGCACACACTGACGGACCGTGAGGTCGAGGTGCTGAAGCTGGTGGCGCGCGGGCTGTCGAACGCGGAGATCGCCGCGGACCTGTTCGTCAGCGAGACGACGGTGAAGACGCACGTCGGCCATGTGCTGACCAAGCTGGGGCTGCGCGACCGCGTGCAGGCCGCGGTCTACGCGTACGAGAGCGGTCTGGTCCGGCCGGGCGCGCAGTAACCGCCTCCGCCCCTCCCCCGCACGGACGCCGGCGACCGCGCGCGAAAGGGCGCCCCTCCCGGTTCAGGAGGGGCGCCCTTTCGCGTGTCCGGCCCGGCGGAGGCCTTCGGGTCAGCCCTTCACGCCTCGGCCCAGCTCCCAGAGCTGGAGGGTCGAGGAGGAGTTGATGGCCCATTCGGAGCCCGTGATGTCGTCGCGGGCGGCGATGTACTGCTTGCCCTGCCACAGCGGCAGCAGTGGCACCTCCTCGGCGACGATGTCCTGGATGTCCGTGAGGTCCTTGGCCGCGCTGAGCCGGTCGGCCTCACGCCGCGACTGCGGCAGCAGCTGGTTGCGGATCTTGTTGCTCACGTAGGGCGTGTTGAGGGTGTTGTCCTTGTCCAGGAACGGCGACAGGTAGTTGTCGGCGTCCGGGAAGTCGGGGAACCAGCCCATGCCGTAGACGTCGAACAGGCCCTTCTGTTCCTTCGTCTTGTAGTCGTCCTGCTGCCAGCGGTAGCCCTTGATGGACACGTCGAACAGGCCACTGGCGTTGAGCTGCTTCTGGAGGACCTCGAATTCCTTCTTGGTCGCCGCGCCGTAGTGGTCGGTCGTGTAGTGCATCGTCAGCTTCACCGGGGTGGTGATGCCGGCCCCGGTCAGCAGCGTCTTGGCCTTGCTGACGCTGGGGTCGCCGTACTTGTTGAGGAACGCGTTGGAGTGGCCGGTGACGGTGGCCGCGACCATCGAGTACAGCGGCTCGGCCTGGGTGCCGTAGACCTCGGAAACCAGCTGGCCGCGGTCGATTATCTGGGCTATCGCCTGGCGCACGGCCTTGTTCTTGACCGAGTCGGCCTCGGTGTTGAAGCCGAGGTAACGGATCTCGAGACCGGGCATCTCGACGAGGTTGATGTCACCGTTGGTCTTGGCGGACAGCTTGTCGATCTGGTCCGGCGTCATGGCGCGGGCCATGACGTCGATGTCGCCCTTGGACAGCGCGTCACCCATGGCGTCCGCGGAGGGGAAGGACTCCAGTTCGACCTTGTCGTTCTTCACCTTGAGCAGCCCCTTGTAGTTGGGGTTCTTGGTGAAGACGGCCTTGACCATCGACTTGTCCTTGACCTCGGCCTTCAGCGTGTACGGGCCGGAGGCGTCGATCGAGAAGCCCTCGCGCAGCTTGTCCTTCTGGTAGTCCTTGGGGTTGAGGATGCCCGCGACCGGAGTGGACAGCTTGAACGGGAAGGTGGCGTCGGCCGTCTTGAGGTGGAAGATCACCTGACGGTCGCCCTTGGTCTCGATGGTGTCGATCGTGGACAGCAGCGCGAAGACGCCCTCGGGGTCCTTGATCGTCAGCGCCCGCTCCATGGAGAACTTGACGTCGTCGGCCGTGACCGGGGTGCCGTCGGAGAACTTGAGGTCCTTGCGCAGCGTGCAGGCGTAGCGCTCGTTCCCGGAGTCGGTGAAACCGCAGCTCTGGGCGGCGTCGGGCTGCGGGGCGCCGTCACCCTTGGGGTAGGCCATCAGCGTCTGCACGGTCTGCCGCAGGACGTTCCACGTGCCCACGTCGTACGCGTAGGCCGGGTCCAGCGGGGCGGGCCGCGTCTTCAGCTGGGAGAACGTGTCCGTGGTGCCGACGACGATCGCGTCGCCGCTGCTGCTCCCACTGTCGGAACCACCGCAGGCGGCGAGCACAGGAGCGAGCAGGCCGACGACGGCCGGCAGCACCAAAGTCTTGCGGTTCATGCTCGAGATTCTCCAGAGCGGTCGAGTCCGTGTACCCGGCATGCAGGGGTGTCGCGGCGGATCACGGGGGTAGTGACGGTGTTTACCGCGATGAGATTAGTAGGCGCCGACAGACGCGCCCGCAGCCCCCGGAGTTGAGTCCCCATCACGGAGCGAAACCGGGTGTGGACACACCGAAAACCCGACAGGGGGAGGATTCGCGCAGCGTCCCACCAAACGGGACACATGGGCGCGTCCCCGCGCGCCGAAATGGGGTGAACAGCACACGCGGAGTCCGCTGTCGACCCCCTCGCGCGTGGCGAACCTCACATCCCGAGCGGTGTGGGCGGGGACCGGAATCCGGTCATCCGGACGCCATCAGGCCGCGCAGGAACGGCAGATCGACCTCTTCCAGGGAGTCGACGACCGTGCGCCCGGGGGCGGCGGTGATGGGTGCCACGGAGGGGACGGCGAGAACCCGGCAGCCGGCGGCCTCGGCAGCCGCCACGCCGGTCGCGGTGTCCTCGACGACGGCGCAGCGCTCCGGCCGCGCGCCGAGCCCGGAGGCGGCCAGCAGATAGGGGTCGGGGAACGGCTTGGTCCGCTCGACCTCGTCGCCGGCGACGGTCAGGGCGAAGTACTGCGGTCCGACGGCGGCCAGGACCCGGTCGATGATGCGCCGGTGGGAGGCGGAAACCAGGGCGGTGGGGATGTCGTGGGCGGCCAGCTCGGCCAGCAGCCGGGCGGCGCCGGGCATCAGCGGCAGGGCGTGGTCGATGCAGTCCTTGAAGCCGTCGTTGAGCAGGACGGTGAGTTCGGCGAGGGTGATGTCGGCGCCGGTGGCCTCGATGAGGAAGCCCGCGCTGCGGGTCATGGGGCCGCCGACCACGACCTCGCGCCAGGAGTCCTGAAGGCTGTGGCCCAGGGTGGCGAAGACGTCCCTCTCGACGTCCCACCAGAAGCCTTCGGTGTCCACCAGGGTGCCGTCCATGTCGAGGAGCACGGCCTGAAGGGCCGAGCCCTCCGCCGAGCGGGTTCCGAGCGCGGGGACGGTTGTCGTCATCCGACGCACCTCCTTGAGGGACGAGCAGGCCGGTTCCCGAAGAGGAACCGGCCTGCGGTGGACCGACCAGTGTACGTCGTGGCCGTCCGGAGTGCGCGTCGGGCGGATCGCGGCGGTGCGGTGCGGGTCACCCCGCGTGAGCGCCGCGGCGGTGACGGGCGGTCACCGGGCGTTGAAGTACTTGGCCTCCGGGTGGTGGATGACGATGGCGTCGGTGGACTGCTCGGGGTGGAGCTGGAACTCCTCGGAGAGGTGCACGCCGATCCGCTCCGGCCGCAGCAGTTCGGCGATCTTGGCACGGTCCTCCAGGTCCGGGCAGGCGCCGTAGCCGAGCGAGAAGCGGGCGCCGCGGTACTTGAGGGCGAACATGTCCTCCATGGCGGCGGGGTCCTCCCCGGCGTAGCCGAGTTCGGAGCGGACACGGGCGTGCCAGTACTCGGCGAGCGCCTCGGCGAGCTGGACGGACAGTCCGTGCAGTTCGAGGTAGTCGCGGTAGGCGTTGGCCTCGAACAGCTTCGCGGTCTCCGCGCCGATCCGGGAGCCGATGGTGACGACCTGGAAGCCGACGACGTCGGTCTCCCCCGACTCCTCGGGCCGGAAGAAGTCCGCGAGGCAGAGCCGGCGGCCGCGGCGCTGGCGCGGGAAGGTGAAGCGGGTGCGCTCGTTGCCGTCGTCGTCCAGGACGATGAGGTCGTCGTCCTTGGAGACGCAGGGGAAATAGCCGTAGACGACGGCGGCTTCGAGCAGGTTGTCGGTCTGGAGCCGGTCGAGGAGGCCGCGCAGCCGGGGCCTGCCCTCGCGCTCCACGAGCTCCTCGTACGTCGGCCCGTCGCCGCTGCGGGCCTGCTTGAGGCCCCACTGGCCCTTGAAGAGGGCGCCCTCGTCGAGCCAGCCCGCGTACTCCTTGAGCTGGATGCCCTTGATGACGCGGGTGCCCCGGAAGGGCGGCTCGGGCACGGGGTTGTCGGTGGCGACGTCGGAGCGGACGGCACCCTCCTCGGGGCGGTCCTCGATCTCGACGGTGGCCGCGCGCACCCGGCGCTGCCTCAGTTCGGGGAGCTGCGCCCCGGGGACGCCGCGCTTGATGCCGATGAGGGCGTCCATCAGCCGCAGCCCCTCGAAGGCGTCGCGGGCGTAGCGGACCTCGCCCTGGTAGATCTCGTGCAGGTCCTGTTCGACGTAGGCCCGGGTCAGCGCGGCGCCGCCGAGGATGACCGGGTAGTCGGTGGCCAGTCCGCGCTGGTTGAGCTCCTCCAGGTTCTCCTTCATGATCACCGTGGACTTGACGAGCAGTCCGGACATGCCGATGACGTCGGCCTTGTGCTCGTCCGCGGCTTCCAGGATCGCGGAGACGGGCTGCTTGATGCCGAGGTTGACGACGTTGTAGCCGTTGTTGGACAGGATGATGTCGACGAGGTTCTTGCCGATGTCGTGGACGTCGCCGCGGACGGTGGCGAGCACGATGGTGCCCTTGCCGGCCTCGTCGGTCTTCTCCATGTGCGGTTCGAGGTGGGCGACGGCGGTCTTCATCACCTCGGCCGACTGCAACACGAACGGCAGCTGCATCTGGCCGGAGCCGAACAGTTCGCCGACGACCTTCATGCCGTCGAGCAGGGTCTCGTTGACGATGTCGAGGGCGGGGCGCTCCCGGAGGGCGTCGTCCAGATCCTGTTCGAGGCCGTTCTTCTCGCCGTCGATGATGCGGCGCTTGAGGCGCTCGTCCAGCGGGAGGGCGGCCAGTTCCTCGGCCTTGCCGGCCTTGAGGGACTTGGCGGTGGCACCCTCGAACAGCTGCATGAGCTTCTGCAACGGGTCGTAGCCCTCGCGGCGGCGGTCGTAGATGAGGTCGAGGGCGGTGGTGACCTCTTCCTCGCTGAAGCGGGCGATGGGCAGGATCTTGGAGGCGTGGACGATCGCGGAGTCCAGGCCGGCCTTGACGCACTCGTCGAGGAAGACGGAGTTCAGCAGCATGCGGGCGGCCGGGTTGAGGCCGAAGGAGATGTTGGACAGGCCGAGGGTGGTCTGCACCTCGGGGTGGCGTTCCTTGAGCTGCCGGATGCCCTCGATGGTGGCGAGGCCGTCCTTGCGGGACTCCTCCTGGCCGGTGCAGATGGTGAAGGTCAGACAGTCGACGAGGATGTCCTCCTCGTGGATGCCCCAGTTCCGCGTCAGGTCCTCGATCAGGCGTTCGGCGATCTCGACCTTCTTCTCGGCGGTGCGGGCCTGGCCCACCTCGTCGATGGTCAGGGCGATCAGCGCGGCCCCGTGCTCCTTGGCCAGGGCGGTGACCTTGGCGAAGCGGGAGTCGGGTCCGGCGCCGTCCTCGTAGTTGACGGAGTTGATGACCGCGCGGCCGCCGAGCTTCTCCAGGCCGGCCCGGAGGACGTCGACCTCGGTGGAGTCCAGGACGATCGGCAGCGTGGAGGCGGTGGCGAAGCGGCCGGCCAGCTCCTCCATGTCGGCGACGCCGTCGCGGCCCACGTAGTCGACGCAGAGGTCGAGCATGTGGGCGCCCTCGCGGATCTGGTCGCGGGCCATCTCCACGCAGTCGTCCCAGCGGCCCGCCAGCATGGCCTCGCGGAACTTCCTGGAGCCGTTGGCGTTGGTGCGCTCGCCGATGGCGAGGTAGGCGGTGTCCTGGCGGAACGGCACGGTCTGGTAGAGGGAAGCGGCGCCGGGCTCCGGCTGGGGGCTGCGCTCGGCCGGGACGGTCTCCCGGACCCGCTCGACGACCTTGCGCAGGTGTTCGGGGGTGGTGCCGCAGCAGCCGCCGACCAGCGAGAGGCCGTAGTCCTGGACGAAGGTCTCCTGCGCGTCGGCGAGGCCCTCGGCGTCCAGCGGGAAGTGCGCGCCGTCCTTGGTGAGCACCGGCAGACCCGCGTTCGGCATGCACAGCAGCGGGATGCGGGAGTGCCGGGTGAGGTAGCGCAGGTGCTCGCTCATCTCGGCGGGGCCGGTGGAGCAGTTCAGGCCGATCATGTCGATGCCGAGCGGCTCGAGCGCGGTGAGCGCGGCGCCGATCTCGGAGCCGAGCAGCATGGTGCCGGTGGTCTCGAACGCCATGGAGACCAGCAGCGGGACCTCGGTGCCGGTGGCCGCCATGGCACGGCGGGCGCCGAGGACGGAGGCCTTGGTCTGCAACAGGTCCTGGGTGGTCTCGACGATCAGGGCGTCGGCGCCGCCGGCCAGCAGCCCCTCGGCGTTGGCCTGGTAGCCGTCACGGATGGTGGTGTAGCCGACGTGGCCGAGGGTGGGCAGCTTGGTGCCGGGGCCCATGGAGCCGAGCACCCAGCGCTGGCGGCCGTCGCGCGCACCGTGCTCGTTGGCGACCTCGCGGGCGAGGCGGGCACCGGCCTCGGAGAGCTCGTGCACCCGGCCGGCGATCTCGTACTCGGAGGCCGCGGTGTGGTTGGCACCGAAGGTGTTGGTCTCGACGCAGTCGACGCCGACGGAGAAGTAGGCGTCGTGGACGGAGCGGACGATGTCCGGGCGGGTGACGTTGAGGACCTCGTTGCAACCCTCCAGCCCCTGGAAGTCCTCCAGCGTCGGGTCCTGGGCCTGAAGCATCGTGCCCATCGCGCCGTCGGCCACCACGACCCGGGTGGCGAGAGCCTCGCGGAGGGCGTCGGCGCGGGCCCGGGTTCCGGTGGCGGCGGGGCCCTCGGCGGGGGCGGGGGATGCGGACGGGTTCGGCGACGAGGCCATGGAAGATGCTCCCTGGAGTGCGACGGCTGTCGGCTTTGCGTCTTCCCGCAGAAGGCGCACCCGGTCAGGGTAGCCCCCAGTGCGCCGTACGGTCAGAGGCGTCCACGGGGCGGACGGGTCCGCGCCCGTGGTGCCGTACGTGGCATTCGGGCGGTTTCCGGCCGGAACTCGCCGTGACCGCCCATTGGCGGGAGGTCGACAACGACCGGTAGTGTTCGACATTGCCGAACGCGGTACTCGAGCCTCGGCCGGCGGTCCAGTGGTCGAAGGGGACGGAGGGCAGGACGGCGATGGCACGGAACATCCAGTCGCTCGAGCGGGCGGCCGCGATGCTGCGGTTGCTCGCGGGCGGCGAGCGACGGCTCGGCCTGTCGGACATCGCCTCCTCCCTCGGCCTGGCCAAGGGCACGGCCCACGGCATACTCCGCACGCTCCAGCAGGAGGGCTTCGTCGAACAGGACGACGCCTCGGGGCGCTATCAGCTGGGCGCCGAGCTGCTGCGCCTGGGCACCACCTATCTCGACGTGCACGAACTGCGGGCGCGGGCCCTGGTGTGGACGGACGATCTGGCGCGCTCCAGCGGGGAGAGCGTGTACCTGGGGGTGCTGCACCAGCAGGGCGTGCTGATCGTGCACCACGTGTTCCGGCCCGACGACAGCCGGCAGGTCCTGGAGATCGGGGCGATGCAGCCGCTGCACTCCACGGCGCTGGGGAAGGTGCTCTCCGCGTACGACCCGGTGGCGCACAGCGAGGCGCTGGAGGCGGACCGCAAGGCGTTCACGGACCGGACGATCAGCGAGCCCGCGCGGTTCGAGGAGGTCCTGGACCTGACGCGGGCGCGGGGGTACGCGGCGGACGTGGAGGAGACGTGGGAGGGGGTCGCGTCGATCGCCGCGCCCATTCATGACCGGCGGCGGATGCCGGTGGGGGCCGTGGGGATCACGGGGGCGGTCGAGCGGCTCTGCCGCGAGGGCGAGGTGCGGGCGGAGTTGATCGCGGCCGTGCGGGACTGTGCGCGGGCGGTCTCGCGCGACCTGGGCGCCAGCCGGTTCTGACGGCTGCTTTTCCCGCCCCCGCCGCCCCTTCCCGTCCCGAACCCGGGGGCTCCGCCCCCGGACCCCCAGAAGATGCGCAGTTCCCCGCGCCCCTGGATTCCCGCGCCCCTTGATTCCCGCGCCCCTGGTCGCCCCGCACCCGCCTCTGGTCGCCCGCGCCCCGGTAGCCCCGTGCCCCTTCCTCGGCCGCTCCCTGCCGCGATCCATAACCCGCCCCGATCAATAACGATCGCGTTTTCGATAACCGAACCCTTGACTGCCGCGCACCACGCGGCGAGACTCGCGTCCATCGGTCGGCATTGTCGAACACCTACCGGCAATACGCGTTAGAGTGTGACAACACCATCGGCCGGTTAACGCCCTCACCCCTGAGGGCGCGGACCACCGGAGGGACCCGGGGTTCGCCTTCCCCTGGACGAAGGACAAAGGAGTCGCGGGTGTCCAGCTCCGACATCTTCATCGGCGAGACCATCGGTACCGCCATACTCATCCTGCTCGGCGCCGGCGTCTGTGCCGCCGTCACCCTCAAGGCCTCCAAGGCGCGCAACGCCGGCTGGCTCGCCATCAGCTTCGGCTGGGGCTTCGCGGTGCTCACCGCGGTCTACATCTCCGGGCCGCTCTCCGGGGCCCACCTCAACCCGGCCGTCACCCTCGCCATCGCGATCAAGGACCACGACTTCAGCGACCTCCCGGTCTACTGGGGCGGGCAGATCCTGGGCGCCATGATCGGCGCCGCGCTGACCTGGATCGCGTACTACGGGCAGTTCCACGCGCACCTCACCGACCGTGAGGTCGTCGGCGGACCGGGGGCGCAGGACACCAGGGTCAAGGCCGTCGAGGCCCAGGAGACGAAGGCCGGACCGGTGCTCGGCGTCTTCTCCACCGGTCCCGAGATCCGCAACGCGGTACTGAACATCGCCACGGAGGTCATCGGCACCTTCGTCCTCTGCCTCGCCGTCCTCACCCAGGGCCTGAACGACAGCGGCAAGGGCCTGGGCGTCGTGGGCGGACTGATCACCGCCCTGGTGGTCGTCTCCATCGGTCTCTCGCTCGGCGGCCCCACGGGGTACGCGATCAACCCGGCCCGTGACCTCGGTCCCCGTATCGTGCACGCCCTGCTCCCCCTGCCCAACAAGGGCGGTTCCGACTGGGGCTACGCCTGGATCCCGGTGGCCGGTCCGCTGATCGGCGGCGCGATCGCTGCGGGCCTCTACAACGTCGCCTTTGCTTAGAGGAACCATTCCTTCACAAGCACCGCGCCGTACGGACAGCCCTCCGACCACGGATCTCACGGAATCCCCCGCTACTCCCAGGAGCACACAGTGACCGACGCACACACCGCCGGGCCGTTCATCGCCGCCATCGACCAGGGCACGACCTCCTCGCGCTGCATCGTCTTCGACCGGGACGGCCGTATCGTCTCCGTCGACCAGAAGGAGCACGAGCAGATCTTCCCCAAGCCGGGCTGGGTCGAACACGACGCCACCGAGATCTGGACCAACGTCCAGGAGGTCGTCGCCGGCGCCATCGAGAAGGCCGGCATCACCCGGGACGACATCAAGGCCATCGGCATCACCAACCAGCGCGAGACCACCGTGCTGTGGGACAAGAACACCGGTGAGCCGGTCCACAACGCGATCGTCTGGCAGGACACCCGTACCGACGGGCTGTGCCGGGAGCTCGGCCGCAACGTCGGCCAGGACCGCTTCCGCCGCGAGACCGGCCTCCCCCTCGCCTCCTACTTCGCCGGCCCCAAGGCCCGCTGGCTGCTCGACCACGTCGACGGCCTCAAGGAGCGCGCCGAACGCGGCGACATCCTCTTCGGCACCATGGACACCTGGGTCATCTGGAACCTGACCGGCGGCGCCGACGGCGGCCGGCACGTCACGGACGTCACCAACGCCTCCCGCACCCTGCTGATGAACCTGCACACCATGGCGTGGGACGAGAAGATCGCCGAGTCCATCGGCGTCCCCACGGCGATGCTGCCGGAGATCCGCTCCTCCGCCGAGGTCTACGGCGAGATCAAGGGCGGCCGGCTCGGCGAGCTGCTCGGCGGCATCCCCGTCGCCTCCGCGCTCGGCGACCAGCAGGCGGCCCTGTTCGGGCAGACCTGTTTCGCCGAGGGCGAGACGAAGTCGACGTACGGCACCGGCACCTTCATGGTGATGAACACCGGCGACAAGCTGATCAACTCCTACAGCGGGCTGCTGACCACCGTCGGCTACCAGATCGGCGACAACAAGCCGGTCTACGCCCTGGAGGGCTCGATCGCCGTCACCGGCTCCCTGGTGCAGTGGATGCGCGACCAGATGGGCCTGATCTCCACCGCCGCCGAGATCGAGACGCTCGCCCTGTCCGTCGAGGACAACGGCGGCGCCTACTTCGTACCGGCCTTCTCCGGCCTGTTCGCCCCGTACTGGCGCTCCGACGCCCGCGGTGTGATCGCCGGCCTGACCCGGTACGTCACCAAGGCGCACCTCGCGCGCGCCGTCCTGGAGGCCACCGCCTGGCAGACGCGGGAGATCGCCGACGCCATGACCAAGGACTCCGGCGTGGAGCTGACCGCCCTCAAGGTCGACGGCGGCATGACCTCCAACAACCTGCTGATGCAGACCCTCGCCGACGTGCTGGACGCGCCCGTGGTGCGCCCGATGGTCGCCGAGACCACCTGCCTCGGCGCCGCCTACGCCGCCGGCCTGGCCGTCGGCTTCTGGAACAGCACCGACGACCTGCGCGCCAACTGGCGGCGGGCCGCCGAGTGGACCCCGAACATGGCCGCGGAGACCCGCGACCGTGAGTACAAGAACTGGCTCAAGGCCGTCGAGCGGACCATGGGCTGGCTCGAGGACGAGGAGTAAGTAGTAGCGATGACCAGTCAGTCCACCCTCCAGTCCGTGCCTGCCCTCGGTACGCACCCGGCCACCGGCACGGGTCCGAGCCGGGCCCAGACCCGGGAGCAGCTCTCCAAGGCGACGTACGACCTCCTCGTGATCGGCGGCGGCATCCTGGGCATCTCCACCGCCTGGCACGCCGCGCAGTCCGGGCTCAGGGTGGCACTGGTCGACGCCGGCGACTTCGCCGGCGCCACCTCCTCCGCCTCCTCCAAGCTTCTCCACGGCGGTCTGCGCTATCTCCAGACCGGCGCGGTGAAGCTGGTGGCGGAGAACCACTTCGAGCGCCGCGCCGTCTCCCGCCAGGTGGCCCCCCACCTGGCCAACCCGCTCACGTTCTACCTCCCCGTGTACAAGGGCGGGCCGCACGGCGCGGCCAAGCTCGGGGCGGGCGTCTTCGCCTACTCCGCGCTCTCCGCGTTCGGCGACGGCGTGGGCCATCTGCTCAGCCCGGCCAAGGCCGCGCAGGACGTGCCCGAGCTGCGCACGGAGAACCTCAAGGCCGTCGCCGTCTACGGGGACGACCAGATGAACGACGCGCGGATGGCGCTGATGACGGTCCGCGCGGCCGTCGACTCCGGCGCCGTCGTCCTGAACCACGCCGAGGTGACGGGTCTGCGCTTCACCCGGGGCCGGGTCACCGGTGCCGAGCTGAAGGACCGGATCTCGGGCGAGGAGTTCGGCGTCGACGCGCGTCTGGTGCTCAACGCCACCGGCCCCTGGGTCGACCATCTGCGCCGGATGGAGGACGCCGGGGCCGCGCCGTCGATCCGCCTCTCCAAGGGCGCGCACCTGGTGCTCAAGCGCACCGCCCCCTGGAAGGCCGCGCTCGCGACCCCCATCGACAAGTACCGGATCACGTTCGCCCTCCCCTGGGAGGACATGCTGCTGCTCGGCACCACCGACGAGGAGTACGAGGGCGATCCGGGCGAGGTCGCCGTCAACGACAAGGACATCGCGCAGATCCTGGACGAGGCCGCGTTCTCCGTCCGCGACCAGCAGCTCGACCGGGACCTCATCACCTACGCCTTCGCCGGACTGCGGGTGCTGCCGGGCGGCCCCGGCGACACCGCCAAGGCCAAGCGGGAGACCGTGGTCACCGAGGGCCGGGGCGGCATGCTCTCCGTGGCGGGCGGCAAGTGGACGACGTTCCGGCACATCGGCCGTACGGTGATGAAGAAGCTGGAGGCCCTGCCCGGGCGTCCGCTGGGCGAGGACTTCGAGCCGATCGCCTCGCTGCCCAAGAAGCTGCCGCTGCCCGGCATAGCCAACCCGCGTGCGGTCGCCCACCGGCTGCTCGTGGACCGGCCGGAGCCCGCGTCGCGGATGGCCCCCGAGACGGCCCGGCACCTGGCCACCCACTACGGCTCGCTGGCCTTCGACATCGCGCGGCTGGCCAACGAGGACCCGGCGCTGGCCGAGCGGGTCCACCCGGACGCGCCCGAGATCTGGGCGCAGGTCGTGTGGGCCCGGGACCACGAGTGGGCCGAGACCGAGGACGACGTGCTGCGCCGCCGGACCACCCTGACGATCCGGGGGCTGGCCACGGACGAGATCCGGTCCCGGGTGCGGGAGCTGCTCGACGGGAAGTGAGCGGCGTCCCGGCCCGCCGCCGGATGCCGCGGGGGCGGCTCCCCAGTGGGGGGCCGCCCCCGCGGCATGGCGGTCCGGGGCGGGGGTAGAGGTCGACGATCAAGGTGTTCGAGCCGGTCGAACGGGGCAGTCATCCGTTCACCCAGCGGTGCACGGGGCTGCGGCGACGGCCTGCCGGGGCCGTAAGGTTGGGGCGTACGTCAGGCACGTCGGAAGGAGGCGCTGGGTGATCGAGCTCGAGGGGGTTCCCGAGCTGATCGACCCCGTCATGGTGGCCGCGTTCGAGGGCTGGAACGATGCCGGCGACGCCGCCTCCACCGCGGTCGCGCATCTGGACAGGGAATGGAAGGGCGAGGTGTTCGCGGCGCTCGACGCCGAGGACTACTACGACTTCCAGGTCAACCGCCCCACGGTGTTCATGGAGGCCGGGGTCCGCAAGGTCACCTGGCCCACGACCCGGCTCTCGGTGGTCCGTGTCGGCGGCGACAGACCGCGTGACCTGGTGCTGGTGCGCGGGATCGAGCCGTCGATGCGGTGGCGCTCGTTCTGCAACGAGCTGCTCGCCTTCGCGCACGAGCTGGGCGTGGAGCTGGTCGTCATCCTGGGCGCACTGCTCGGCGACACCCCGCACACACGTCCGGTTCCGGTCAGCGGGGTGACGTCCGACGCGGATCTCGCGCAGCGGATGGACCTGGAGGAGACGAAGTACGAGGGCCCGACGGGCATCGTCGGCATCCTTCAGGAGGCGTGCGCGCACGCCGGGGTGCCGGCGGTGTCGCTGTGGGCGGCGGTGCCGCACTACGTGTCGCAGCCGCCGAACCCGAAGGCCGCGCTGGCGCTGCTCAACCGGCTGGAGGACCTGATCGACGTCCGCATCCCGCAGGGTGAGCTGCCGGAGGACGCGCGGGCGTGGCAGACGGGGGTGGACCAGCTGGCGGCGGAGGACAGCGAGGTCGCGGAGTACGTGCAGACGCTGGAGGAGGCGCGGGACACGGCGGAGTTGCCGGAGGCGTCGGGAGAGGCGATCGCGCGGGAGTTCGAGCGGTACTTGCGGCGGCGGGACGGCGGCACGGCGGCCGGTCCCTTCAACGGCCCGCCCGGCGGTGGCCGGGGGCGCGCCCCCAAACCGCCCCGCCCGGACGACGAGGACGAGGACCCTCAGGAGGAGTGAGCCGGAGGGGCGGGGCAAGGCTTTTCTTCGCCCCCGCCGCCCCTGCCCTTCCCGTCCCCGGGGGCAAGCCCCCGGACCCCCGAAAAGATTGCGCAGTTCCCCGCGCCCCTGTCCAGGGGCGCGGGGAACTGCGCAGTTTCGTACGCCCCGCGCCCTACAGGGCCACGCCCAGCAGCGCGTCGACCGCTCGGGAGATGACGCCGGGGGCGGACTCGTCCGTCCCGCCCGTCTCCTCCTGGCGGGCGGCCCAGCGGTCGACCGCCGCCAACGCCTCCGGCGCGTTCAGATCGTCGGCGAGCGCCGCCCGGACCTCGTCCACGACCCCCTCCGCCGCCGGCCCGTCCGGCCGCGACACGGCCGCCCGCCACCGCTCCACCCGCGCCACCGCGTCCCGCAGCACCTGCTCGGTCCACTCCCAGTCGGCCCGGTAGTGGTGCGCGTGCAGCGCGAGCCGGATCGCCGCGGGATCGACACCGTCCCGCCGCAGTTGCGAGACGAAGACCAGGTTCCCCTTGGACTTCGACATCTTCTCGCCGTCGAGCGCCACCATGCCGGCGTGCACATACGCCTTGGCCATGGGGAACTCCCCGGTGAGCACCTGGGCGTGCGAGGCGCCCATCTCGTGGTGCGGGAAGGCCAGGTCGGAGCCGCCGCCCTGCACGTCGAAGCCCATTCCGAGGTGGTCCAGGGCGATGGCCACGCACTCGATGTGCCAGCCGGGCCGGCCCCGCCCGAGCGAGCCGCCGTCCCAGCTCGGCTCGCCGTCACGCGCGGCCATCCACAGCATGGGGTCGACGGGGTTCTTCTTGCCGGGCCGGTCGGGGTCACCGCCCCGCTCGGCGGAGAGCAGCCGCATCGCCGCGGCGTCCAGGTTCGAGACCTGGCCGAAGTGGGGGTCGGACTCGACGGAGAAGTACACGTCACCGTCGAGGTCGTACGCCGCGCCCAGTTCCCGCAGCCGCTCGACGAGCGGGACGATTCCGGGTATCGCCTCCACCGCGCCGATGTAGTGCCGCGGCGGCAGCATCCGCAGCGCGGTCATGTCCTCGCGGAAGAGCGCGGTCTCCTTCTCGGCGAGTGCGGTCCAGTCGACGCCGTCGCGCTCGGCCCGCTCCAGCAGCGGATCGTCGACGTCCGTCACGTTCTGGACATAGTGCACCTGGCGCTTGGTGTCGAGCCACACGCGCTGTACGAGGTCGAACGCGTTGTAGGTTGCCGCGTGCCCCATGTGCGTGGCGTCGTACGGCGTGATGCCGCAGACGTAGAGGCGGGCGACGGGACCGGGCTGGAGGGTGACCGGACCGCCGGTGGCGGTGTCGTGGATCACCAGGTCGCGGCCCTGACCAGGCAGGGCGGGGACCTCGGAAGCGGGCCAGGCATGCATGTCATGAGCCTAACCGGATGGATGTTCCCTGCACGAACCGGATGGGGCGAGATGGCCGGGAAGCCGTTCTTGCGCGCTGCGCCCCGATGTGCAGGGGCGGCCGGCCGGCCGGTTCGTCCTGGTGTGCGAAGCACGTCGGCCGGCGGTCCCGGACCGTCACACCGGCGGCCAGGGGATCGCCGGCCACTCCCCGCTCGGCTCCGGGTGCCGTCCCGACGTCAGGAGCGCCTCGACGCGGGCGCGGGTGGCCTCGACCTCGGCCTCCGTGAGCAGCTCGGCCAGGCGGACGGCCAGTGCTCCGCCCTCCCCCAGCCCCGCCCGCAGCCCCCGCAGCACGTCCAGGGCCTCGTCGGTCAGGGTTTCGCCGGCCCAGCCCCACAGCAGGGTGCGCAGCTTGTTCTCGACGTTGAAGGTGACCCCGTGGTCGATGCCGTACAGGCGCTGTCCGTCGGCGGGCAGCAGGTGGCCGCCCTTGCGGTCGGCGTTGTTGATCACGGCGTCGAGGACGGCGAGCCGCCGCAGCCGCGCGTCGTCGGCGTGCACGAGGAGCGCGGTGCGGCCCTCCTCGACCTCGGCGAAGCCGATCGCCTTCCAGCCGGGCTCCGGTTCCTCGGCGTCCACGAGGGCGAGCAGGTCGGCCTCCGGGCGGACCTCTATCCAGAGCTGGCACATGCCCTCGCCGTACGGCCCCTCGCGCAGCACGGTGGGCGGCACGAGGGCCCAGCCGGTCGCCTCGGAGACCTCGTAGGCGGCGACCTCGCGCTCGGCCAGGGTGCCGTCGGGGAAGTCCCACAGCGGCCGCTCCCCGGCGACGGGCTTGTAGACGCAGGCGGCCTCCTGCCCGTCGAGCGCGACCGTGCAGTACAGCGCCGCGTTGGAGGCGTCGCGGATCCGGCCGCGTACGGTCAGCTCGCCCTCGGTGAGCAGCCGTACGGCGTCGACGGCCGGCCCGGATCCGCTCGCGGCCGCGGGGCCCTTCGCGGTGGTGTCCGCGGCCGTCGCCCCGAGGCCGGTCTCGTCGCTCGTCGTCACCTCGTCACGCTCCGCGGCGGTATCCGTTCTGGCGCGGACATACATGTCCTTCCGGATCGAGCGGGAGGCTGCACAGCGGGCAGGGCGGCCGCCCGGCGTTGACGACGTCGAGGGCGCGCTTGGCGAACGCCCTGGCCTGCGCCCCGGTGAGCCGGACGCGGAGCATCGGCGGGCCGTTCTCCTCGTCCTGGAGCAGCCGCTCCTCGGCCTCGGCGAGGTCCTCCTCGGACTCCGCGTCGAGCTCCACCAGCGCCTGCGCCTCGACGATCATGCGCTCCTCGTCGCCGTCCCAGGCCAGCGCCATGGTGCCGACCCGGAACTCCTCCTCCACCGGCGTCTCCAGCGGCTCGGTGTCGGAGACTTCCGAGGGGGTCACGGCGGGCACCGCCGCGTTGCCCCCGCTGCGTCGCACGACCTCGTCGAGGAGTTCGTCCATCCGTTCGGCGAGCGCGGCGACCTGGGTCTTCTCCAGGGCCACGCTGGTCACCCGGGCCCCGGCGATGGCCTGGAGGAAGAAGGTACGGCGTCCGGGCAGCCCGACCGTGCCGGCCACGAAGCGGTCCGGTGGGTCGTAGAGGAACACCTGACGGGACACGTCCTGTCTCCATTGCTTGACAACTGCTGCGCTGTTTCGACCGCTTCACCCTACTGCGGCCGACGATCACGGTGCGCCAGCACCGCCCCCGACCGTGGCGTCGCTCCCGTCGCCGCCGCCGTCACCGGACGGGGCGGGCTCGGGGGGCACCAGGGACGCGAGGTCACCGGTGTCGCCGAGCCGTACGAGGAACGGCCGCAGCCTGGTGTAACGGATCGCGGTGATGGAACACGGTTCGACACTGATCCGCTGGAAGAGGTCCAGATGAAGCCCGAGCGCGTCGGCGACGAGCGACTTGATGATGTCGCCGTGCGAGCACATCAGATAGACCGCGTCGGGGCCGTGGTCGCGTTCCACGCGCGCGTTCCACTCGCGCACCGCCTCGGCGGCGCGGGTCTGCATGGCCCGCATGGACTCGCCGCCGGGGAACGCGGCCGCGGAGGGGTGCGCCTGGACGACCTCCATCAGCGGTTCGTCCTTCAGTTCGGCCAGTTTGCGGCCGGACCAGTCGCCGTAGTGGCACTCGCCGATACGGTCGTCGCTGTGCGGCTCGAGGCCGCGGGCGTCGAGGAGCGGCCGCATGGTCTCCTGGCAGCGTTGCAGCGGGCTGGTGACGATCTCGGCGATCGGGATGCCGTCCAGCCGCCCCGGCAGGGCGGCCGCCTGGGCGGTGCCGCGCTCGTCGAGGGCCACGCCTGGGGTCCACCCGGCGAGCAGTCCCGAGGTGTTGGCGGTGGAGCGTCCGTGCCGTACGAGGATCAACGTGGGCATGGCGCCCAGCCTAGGTCCTGCCGTCAATCGGCCCGGCGGACGGTGCCCACGCGCGCGTAGCGGCCGTTTTCGCGGTCATCCTCCTCAGGGGGCCCGTTTTCCGCTTCCGCGGTCACCGGTCCCGCCGCGGGTTCCGCGTTCCGTATCCGTTCCGAGAGGGGAGCACACCTTCCGTGATCGTCGACTGTGCCATCTACCGCGACGGGCGCCGCTCCGAGGGGCCCGAGGACCTCTCGGACGCGCTCGCGGACGCGCGTGCCGCGGGCGGCTTCGTGTGGATCGGGCTGCACGAACCGACGGAACGGGAGTTCGGGAAGGTCACCGAGGAGTTCGGACTGCACCCGCTGGCCGTGGAGGACGCGCTCAAGGCGCACCAGCGGCCGAAGCTGGAGGTGTACGACGACTCGCTGTTCATGGTGCTCAAGCCGGTGGTGTACGAGCCGGAGAGCGACGCCGTCTCCACCGGCGAGGTGATGATCTTCCTCGGGAACGGCTTCGTGGTGACGGTCCGGCACGGCGAGGGCGCACCGCTCGGCCTTGTGCGCAAGCGCCTGGAACAGCAGCCGGAGATGCTCGGCAAGGGGCCGACGGCGGTCCTGTACGCCCTGGCCGACGCCTCGGTCGACCACTATCTGGACGTGGCGACGGAGCTGGGGACCGACCTGGAGGAGCTGGAGGCGGAGGTGTTCTCGCCGGAGGGCGGGGGCTCCAGGAACACCGCTTCGCGGATCTACACCTTCAAGCGGCAGATCCTGGAGTTCCGCCGGGCCACCAACCCGCTGGCGCTGCCGCTGACCCGGCTGGCGAACACCGGCTCGTTCGGGGGCGCGCTGCCGTTCGTGGACGACTCCGCGCGCCCCTTCTTCCGTGACGTCAGCGACCACCTCACGCGCGTGAACGAGTCGGTGGAGGGCCTGGACCGGCTGGTGTCGGACATCCTCTCGGCGCACCTGGCGCAGATGAGCGTCCGGCAGAACGACGACATGCGGAAGATCTCCGCCTGGGCGGCGATGGCCGCGGTCCCCACGATGATCGCGGGGATCTACGGCATGAACTTCGACCACATGCCGGAGCTGCACTGGATCTGGTCGTATCCGGCGGTGATCGCGGTGATGGTGGTCCTGGAGATGCTGCTGTACCGGCAGTTCAAGCGACGGGGGTGGCTGTAGGTTCGCCCAGCGCGTCGCGGCGCCGGGGCATCCGCAGGGCGACCATGCGCCGCCGGCCGAGCAGCAGTTCGTACGCGTACGTGGCGTGGACGCCGGCGGCCAGGACGGCGCCCTTGGCCCGGGACCAGCCGAGGATGCGGCCCATGTGGCGCATGACGGCGAGGCTGACGTCGCGGTGGACCTCGATCTCGGCGCGGGCGCATTCGTGGAGCGTGCGCCGGATCGCGCGCTCGTGGCCCGCGCGGGCGAGGCGCAGCAGTTCCTCGTGGCAGTAGGCGAGGTGGTTGTCCTCGTCCTGGGAGATCATCCGGACCGCCCGGCCGAGGTCGGGGTGGTCGGCGAAGTGCCGGCGCAGCAGTTCCATCTGCTCGGAGGCGCGCTGTTCGGTGACGCGGCTGTGGGCGAGGTAGGTGACGATGTCCTGCACGGTCAACGGTCGGTCGGTCCTCAGCCTTTCGTGGGACAGCCCGATGCCGCGCCGTTCGAGGAGCATGGTGTAGTCCGTCTCGGCCGGGACCTCGACGGGTTCCAGGTGACGCTTCTTGAGCAGGGCGTGGAAGATCCGCCCGTGTTTGTCCTCGTCGGCGCCGTGCCGGGCGATCTTGGGGGCGAGTGCCTGTTCGGCCGGTGGGACGAGGGCGGCGATGCGGGCGTTCTCCCAGCCGCCCTGGGCCTCGCCGCCGGCGGCGATGGAGCAGAGGAGACGGAACGATTCGTCGTTGTCGACGATCTCCCGGAAGAGACTTCTTGTCGAAAGCACGTCTGCACACCTCTCTGTTTCCGGCGGGCCGCCGGAGCCGAGTCAAAGTGGGCCCGGCGGTGTGGGCAACAGACGTGTCGGTCGGCTCCGCCTAACGGAGGAGGGTGTCGGGGCCATCACGCGTAACCGGTGGAGGAGCGGGGCGTTGTTCTTCGTGACGGCCGTGGCGGGGATGATCCCCGAGCCCCCACCACGGCCGTGATGACGTTTCGGGGGGCGGTGGGGAGTTTTTCGCCCCCGCCGCCCCTACCTTCCCGTCCTCTGGGGGCCTCGCCCCCGGACCCCGCTGAAAGATCGCGCCCGCGCGGCGGAGCCGCAGATCGACACAGCCCCGCGCCCCTTACTCCAGCCCGGCGCGTTCCAGTGCTTCCGTGCCCGCGCGGAGTGCCGTCAGGCGCTCTTCGAGGGTGAAGCCGGCCGGGGAGAGGGTGAGGGTGGTGACGCCGACGGCGGCGTACTCCTTCATGCGGTCGGCGATGCGGTCGACGGATCCCAGGAGCGTCGTGCGGTCGATCAGTTCGTGCGGTACGGCGGCCGCGGCGCCCTGTTTGTCGCCGGACAGGTACTTGTCCTGGATCTCGGCGGCCTGCTGCTCGTAGCCCATGCGGCCGGCGAGCCGGTTGTAGAAGTTCTGCTTGCGGCTGCCCATGCCGCCGACGTACAGCGCGGTGTACGGGCGGAAGGTGTCGGCGAGCGCGGTGACGTCCTTGTCGTCGCCGACGGCCAGCGGCACGGTCGGGCAGACGTCGAAGCCGTCGAGGGTCCGCCCGGCCTTCTCCCGGCCGACCCGCAGGGGACGGATCGCGGTCTCCTCCAGGTGCTCGGCGGCGGCGAAGATGAGCAGCGCGCCGTCGGCGATCTCGCCGGTCTGTTCGAGGTTCTTCGGGCCGATGGCGGCGATGTAGAGCGGGATGTGGGCGCGCTCGGGGTGGACGGTGAGCTTGATCGGCTTGCCGGGGCCGTCGGGCAGCGGCAGCGTCCAGTGCTCGCCCTCGTACGTCAGCCGCTCTCGGCTCATGGCCCTGCGGACGATCTCGACGTACTCGCGGGTGCGGGCGAGCGGCTTGTCGAACTTGACGCCGTACCAGCCCTCGGAGACCTGCGGGCCGGAGACGCCGAGGCCGAGCCGGAAGCGGCCGCCGGAGAGCGAGTCGAGGGTGGCGGCGGTCATCGCCGTCATCGCCGGCTGACGGGCCGGGATCTGGAAGATGGCCGAGCCGACGTCGATGCGCTCGGTCTGGGCGGCGACCCAGGAGAGCACGGTGGCCGCGTCGGAGCCGTACGCCTCGGCGGCCCAGCAGACCGCGTAGCCGAGCCGGTCGGCCTCCCGGGCGACGGCGAGGTTGTCCGCGTCCATTCCGGCGCCCCAGTAACCGAGGTTGATGCCGAGCCGCATACGATTCCCCTTACTGATCAGTAACGTCCCTTGTGCGAACACTAGCGCGCACCCGTCGTTCCCGGTTGTCCACAGGCCACCCACGTGCGGGCCTCGGCCAGTAATGTCGGCGTTCATGGAGCAGAGGCATCTCGGTCGCACCGGCCTGCGTGTGTCCCGCATCGGGCTCGGCACCCTGACCTGGGGACGCGACACCGACGAGCACGACGCCGCGGACCTGTTGAAGGTGTTCTGGGAGGCGGGCGGCACCCTCGTGGACACCGCCGACGTGTACGGCGACGGCGAGGCCGAGTATCTGCTCGGGCGGCTCATGGAGGGGCTGGTGCCCCGGCGCGACCTGATCGTCTCCACGAAGGCCGGCAGCATCCCCGACCCCGAACGCCGGTTCGACGGCTCCCGCGGCCATCTGCTCTCCGCCCTGGACGCCTCGCTCGCCCGTCTGGGCACGGACTACATCGACGTGTGGCACCTGCACGCCTTCGATCCGTGCACGCCGCTGGAGGAGACGCTCGGGGCGCTCGACCTGGCGGTCAGCAGCGGGCGGGCGCGGTACGCGGGCGTGTCCAACTTCTGCGGCTGGCAGCTGGCCAGGGCGGCGACATGGCAGCTGGCCGCGCCGGGCGGGCGGACCCGGATCGCCAGTACGCAGATGGAGTACTCGCTGCTCCAGCGCGGGGTGGAACGTGAGGTGCTGCCGGCGGCGCTGGACCTCGGGGTGGGGCTGCTGCCGTCCTCGCCGCTGGGCCGGGGCGTGCTGACCGGCAAGTACCGGGACGGCACCCCGCCCGGCTCGCGGGGCGCCTCGGAGCATCTGGCCCCGTTCGTCGCGCCGTACCTGGACGACACGGCGAGCCGCATCGTCGACGCCGTGCAGACGGCGGCGGACGGCCTCTCGGCGACGCCGCTCCAGGTGGCGCTCGCCTGGGTCAGGGACCGCCCGGGAGTGGTCGCCCCGATCGTCGGCGCTCGCACGGCGCAGCAGCTCACGGCGGCGTTGTCAGTGGAGACGCTTAGTCTTCCTGACGAGATCTGCCGGGCGCTGGACGACGTGTCGGCCCCGGTGCACCGTTATCCCGATCACGACTGGAGCACGCTGTGAGCACGGACCCCGAGACCACGGAGACGGCCGCGGAGCCGGCGGAGCCGCCCGCGCCCGCCGAGTCCGAGCCGGCCGACGCGTCCGGGGCCGCGGGGACGGCCGAGGATGCGGCGGAGGAAGCGGCGGAGGCCGGTACGAAGCCTTCAGACGACGCTTCCGAGGGCGCGTCCGCACAGTTGTCCGAGGCCGAGGCGGAGCTGGCGGCGCAGCGGCTGGAGCGGGAGCGGATCGCGCAGCGGAAGGCCGCCAGGCAGGGCCCGGTCGAGAGCGGGGGCAAGCTCAGCGGCACGGCCGCGGACCTGCTGGCCGCCGTGCGGGCGGTGGAGAGCGGGGCGAAGCCGGTGGCCAGCGCGTTCAGCGAGCCGCCGCCGGCCCCGCGCAGGACCGCCCCGGAGCCCGTACGACCGCCGCAGCCGGTGGCGCCGACGGCTCCCCCGGCCACGGCGCCGGTGCCGGACGAGGAGGCCGTCGCGGCGGTCCGGGCGGTGCTCGCCGAGGGCGGTGCCCCGGCCGCGCTGGCGCCGGGAACCGCCGCCGCGCTCGGGGCCGGCGCCGACGGTCTGCTGCGCGAGGACCCCTGGCAACTGCTGCGGGTCCCGGGCGTGCGCCCGGAGCAGGCCGACGGGTTCGCCCGCGCGCTGCTGGGCGCGGAGGCCGGGCCGAGCGACGAGCGGCGCGGCCGCGCGGTCACCGTGTGGCTGCTGGAGCAGGCGGCGCTCGCCGGGCACACGGCGCTGGAACTGCCCGCGCTGCTCACCGCGCTCGGGCGGTACGCGGTGCCGGACCCGGACGCGGCGGTGCGGGACACGCTCGCGGAGGGCGAGGCGCTGGTCTTCCAGGACGCCCTGGACCAGACCGGCGGAGCCGCGCCGAAGCCCGCGGAGGGCGGGGGGTCCGGGAGCGACGGCGGTGACGGGGAGGACGCGCAGGGCGAGGAGCGCCCGGTACGGGTCCTGGTCGGGCTCGAGCGGCACGCGCTGGCCGAGGAGAGCCTCGCCGACGGGCTCGGCCGGCTCGTCAACTCCGTGCCGAAGCAGGAAGGGGCGGTCGGGGCCGCCGAGGACTGGGAGCGGGCGGCCGAGGCGGCCGGGCGGTCCGCGGCGGAGCTGATCCGGGCCGTCGCCGGGCACGGGCTGGTGCTGCACACCGGCGGGGAGGCCGCGCGGCAGGAGCCGGCGGCCCTGCTGCGGGCGGCGGCGGAGCTGGGGCTGCGGGCGTGGGGGGCGACGCACGGTGCGGGTGGGCGCGAGCGCCTCGCCGCGCAGGTGGCCGGGGGCGGCCCGGGAGACGGTTCCGCCGGGGGCGTGGGCCGGGGCGCGGGCGGTGGTGTGGTCACCGTGGCGGATCTGCTGTCCGGGGCCGAGGGCGGGCCGGGGCGGGATGGCGAGGGGGCGTTCGCTCTGGACCTGCTCGTCGTGCTGGACGCGCCGCAACTGGACGTCGAGACGGCGGCGCTGCTGGTGGAGTCGATGCCCGACGGGGCGCGGCTGCTGCTCTCCGGTGACCCCGGGGTGCTGTGGTCGGCGGGGCCCGGGCGGGTTTTCGCGGATCTGCTGGCGGCGCGGATCTGTCCGCAGATCGCCTCGCGGACCCCGGATCCCGGTCCGCTCGGCGAGCTGGTCTCCGGCATCGGCATCGGAGAGCTCAACCCGGCCGCGGCACCGGGCAAGGAAGTGGTGATCGTGCCGGTGCGGGACGCGGGCGAGGCCGTGCACCGCACGGTGCAGTTGGTCGCGGACTCCGTGCCGCGGGCGATCGGGGTGCCGGCGGAGGAGACGGTGGTCGTCACGCCGGGGCACGGTGGGGCGGCGGGGACGCGGGCGCTGAACACCGCGCTGAAGGAGCGGCTCAATCCCGGGCCCGGGCGGTTCGGGGGGTTCGATCCCGGTGACCGGGTGGTGTACGCGGCGGGGCCGGCGGGGCGGACCGTGCCGGGGCGTGTCGTCGGGGCGGACGCGGAGGGGTTGCGGCTGGAGTGTGCGGGAGCGTCCGTGGTGGTGCCGCGGGAGCGGGTGGAGGGGCTGGTGCGGCCGGGGTGGGCGTTGACAGCGCACCAGGCGGTGGGAGGCCGGTGGGCGGCAGTGGTCGTCGTGCTGCCGGGGGATGCGGTGTCTTCGCTGTCGCGGTCGTGGGTGTATACGGCGTTCGGGCGGGCGGAACGGCATCTGTCGGTGGTGCAGGGCGTGGAGCAGGCGTTGCCGCGGGTGGTGGCGGAGGGTGCGGTCAAGCCGCGTACGACGCGGCTGGGGGCTTTGTTGGGGGTGGGGGGTGTGCGGTGAGAGGTGTGCGGTGACGGGGGTGCGGTGAGGGGTTTTCGCCCCCGCCGCCCCTGCCCTTCCCACCCCTTCGAGGGGCTCCACCCCTTGGACCCCGGGGCGGGTGGGAAGGGCGCGTGAGCGCTCGGGGAGTGGGCCGCGTCGGCGGGTGCGGGTGCGTCGTGGCTTGTCCCGCGGTTCCCCGCGCCCCTTCAGGGCGCGGGGCCGGCCCCGGGACTCACGGCGTGGGGGCCGGGGTGGGGTCTTCTTCGGGGTCGTCGTCGAAGACCGCGCTGATGTCGAAGCGGCAGACGACCTGGGTGGCGTCGGGTTGGTCGAAGGGGGAATCGAGCCATTCGCCGGGGTCGGGTGGGTCGTCCGTGGCGGTGACCCAGAGCGTGGAGTCGCCCTCCTCGAGGCCGAACTCCTTGTGGCGGGAGGCGATCTCGTCCGGTTCGTACTCGCCGAAGAGGACGCCGAGCGCGCCGTGGATTGTGCCCGAGACCTCCTCGGCGGGCTCCTCCGCGGCCTCGATCCGCTGTGCCTGCGCGAGCAGTCGCCGCGGTTCGGCCACGGCGTAGTCGCGGCGGATCAGCACGCTCAGTGCGCTGGGCTCCTCCGGGCCCGTGTACGGCGGCATGTCCTCGGTGCCGGGGATCTCGAAGGGCGTGACCTCGTCGTAGCGGTCGTAGAGCAGTTCGTCGTACTGCTCGGCCGCGGCGGCCAGTTCGTTGAACGCCTCGTAGACGGCCGGGTCGTCCTCACCCGACCTGCGTTCGACCGCGGCCAGATGGCGGTCGAGCGCGGTCTTGACCGCCTCGGCGGCGGCGCGTACCTCGGCAGCGGTGGGCTGCACTGCATCAGACATAGTGCAGACGCTATCCGTACCGGGCCCGTGCCCGCACAATAGATGCGATGCCGGAATACGAATTTGTCGACGTGTACGTCCCGCGCGGGGTCTCCCGCAAGGAGGCGACGCGTCTGCTGACGGACCATGCCGAGTACGGACACTGGGAGTTGCACCGTCTGAGCCTCATGCGGGACGGCAGCCGCAGGGTGCGGTTGCGCCGGCGGATCATCCGCCAGGCGCGGGCCACGTGGTGAGCGGGGACGGACGACCTCGGTACGGAGAACGGGCGGGAGACGGAGCGGACGGAGCGGGCGCCGCCGGTGCGGGGCCCGCTCCGGTGTCCGTGCCGCGCCGATGTCAGCGCGCGCCCGCGCGGGACCGGCGGTAGAGCAGGGTGCCGCCCAGCAGCGCGGCCGCGCCCGCCGGGACCAGCAGACCCAGCGGGGTCTCGCTGCCGGTGTGGGCGAGCTGCGCGTCGGCCACCGGCTGGGTGAGGGCGGACCGGGCACCCGGATGGTTGGCCTGCACCGCGCTGCCGCCGCCGGGCCCGGCCGGGGTGCCGGGCGGGGTGGAGGCATCGCCGCCGCCGGGGGTCGTGGGGTGGCCGGGCGGGGTGTGGCGGTCCGGCGGGGCCGGGGTGTCGTCACCGGGGGTGTTGGCACAGTCGTTGCCGGTGACCGGGTTGCCGAGGCCGCCGACGGTGATGTTGTTGCCGCAGACGTTCACGGGAACGTCGACGGGCACCTCGACGTGGTTGCCGGAGCCGACGCCGGGCGAGCCGCCGGTGTGCCCGTGGGCGCCCGAGCCACCGCCCGAGCCGTCGCCGCCGGAGCGGCCCTCGTCGCCGTGGCCGCCGCGGTGGCGGCCGTGACCGTCCCCGTAGCCGCCGCCGTGACGGTCGCCCGTGTGGCTGCCGCCGCCCCGGTTGGCGCAGGCGTTGCCGGCCGCCGGGTTGAGCAGTCCGACGACGTTCACGGTGTTGCCGCAGACGTTCACCGGCACGTGCACCGGCGCCTGCACCGAGTTGCCCGACAGCACGCCGGGAGAGTCCGACGCGGTGCCGTTCGCCGCCGAGTCGGCGTGCGCGTAGCCACCGGTGACGGCGAGTACGCCGGTCGCCGCGGCCACGGTCATCAGGCCCTTGCGGGTGACCTGTCGCATGGTTGGTTCCTGCCTTCGAGATACGGACGGAGAGGTGCCGCGGGCGGCACGGGAGAACCGGCCGGCCCCGGAGCGCGGGGCGCGCGCTCCGGGGCCGGTGGACTCAGCCCCTCGCGGGACGGGGCCGTGACGTCACTTGTTGATGCAGACGTTCCCGAACGCCGGGTTCAGCAGCCCGATCACGGAGATGGTGTTGCCGCAGACGTTCACCGGAACGTGCACGGGCACCTGGATGACGTTGCCGGAGGCGACGCCCGGGGAGTGCACGGCGGCACCCTGCGCCCCGGAGTCGGCGGCGGCCAGACCGGCACCCGCGAGAACCAGGCCGCTCGTGGCGACGGCAGCGGCGACAACCTTCTTGATCATTAGTTCCTCCTCGTTCACAAACCCGTTGGCAAAAGCGATCCAGACCTCGGATCGCATCACCTGTAACGAGGAGGAACTAATGAGGCTACGAGCTTATGGTCGCATTCACCCGTCCCGGTGATCTCCGTACACACGCTCGAATCCGCACGAAGGGCGGTGCGGGAAAGGACAGTTCAGGACGCGTCGAGGAAACGGTCGAGCACGCGTACGCCGAACTGGAGCGCGTCCACCGGCACCCGCTCGTCGACGCCGTGGAACATGCCCGCGAAGTCCAGCTCCGGCGGCAGCTTCAGCGGTGCGAAGCCGAAGCAGCGGATGCCGAGGTCGTCGAAGGACTTGGCGTCGGTGCCGCCGGAGAGCATGTACGGCACGGCGCGGGCGATCGGGTCCTCGGCGACCAGCGCGGTCTGCATCGCCTCGACCAGCGCGCCGTCGAACGTGGTCTCCACGGCCTTGTCGGCGTGCACGTCCTCGCGCCGCACGCGCGGGCCGAGGATCCGGTCGAGGTCGGCGAGGAACTCCTCCTCGTGGCCCGGCAGGAAGCGGCCGTCGACGTACGCGGTGGCCTGGCCGGGGATGACGTTGACCTTGTAGCCGGCACCGAGCTGGGTGGGGTTGGCGGTGTTGCGCAGGGTGGCGCCGATCAGCTTGGCGATGCCGCCGAGCCGGTTGATCGTCGTCTCCATGTCCTCGGGGTCGAGTTCGAGGCCGAGGGCGTCGCCGAGTTCGTCGAGGAAGTGCCGGGTGGTCTTGGTGACGCGCACCGGGAACTCGTGCCGGCCGAGCCGGGCGACCGCCTCGGACAGCTCGGTGATGGCGTTGTCCTTGTGGATCATCGAGCCGTGACCGGCGGTGCCGTCCACGGTCAGCTTCATCCAGTGCATGCCCTTCTCGGCGGTCTCCACCAGATACAGCCGCAGCTGCTCGTTGACCGAGAAGGAGAAGCCGCCGACCTCGCCGATCGCCTCGGTGACGCCCTCGAAGAGGTCCGGGTGGTTGTCGACGAGGTGCCGGGCGCCGAAGGTGCCGCCGGCCTCCTCGTCGGCGAGGAAGGCCAGCACGATGTCGCGCGGCGGCCGGCGCCCGCTGCGCAGCCGGTCGCGGACGACCGCGAGGGTCATCGCGTCCATGTCCTTCATGTCGACCGCGCCCCGGCCCCACACGCACCCGTCGGCGATCTCCCCGGAGAACGGGTCGTGGGTCCAGTCCGCCGCGTTGGCGGGGACGACGTCGGTGTGGCCGTGGATCAGCAGCGCGGGGCGGGAGGGGTCCTCGCCCTGGATGCGGGCCACGGTGGAGGCGCGGCCCTTGTGCGACTCGATGATCCGCGGCTCCAGCCCGACCTCGGCGAGCTTCTCGGCGACGTATTCGGCCGCCTTCCGCTCGCCGGGGCCGGAGTGGTCGCCGTAGTTGCTGGTGTCGATCCGGATCAGGTCGCGGCAGAGGTCGACGACCTCGTCCTCGCCCCTGACGGTTCCGGCCGTGCCCGTGTCGCTCACGCTGCTTCCTCTCGCTGTCCCTGCCACGGTCCCCGCCGCCGGTCGCGCCGCCGGGTGCCTGGTGGTGGTCCCTGCCATCCTGCCTCCGACCCGGCCCGGGCCCCAAGGCCCCGCCCGGTCCGTCACACGCCGTTCACCGGGAGCGACGGCGTACGGGGGGCCGCGCGCAGGGGGCCGCGGGGCGGGGGCGGGAGGTGATCGGGGGCCCCGGAAAGCCTGGTAATGTTTCCTCTGTCGCCGCGGGGGGAAACCCGCGCGACAGACACCTTGTCCGGGTGGCGGAATGGCAGACGCGCTAGCTTGAGGTGCTAGTGCCCTTTATCGGGCGTGGGGGTTCAAGTCCCCCCTCGGACACGTCGCTTGAGAATACGCATACGAGGGCCTCGACCGTACGGTCGGGGCCCTCGTGGCGTTCACGTAACGGACAGTGATGCCGAGCGCTGCGCGGAGCGGAGCTCTGCCGACGGCCGTCCGCCCCAGGCACGCGGGGAGGGGGAGCCGGACCGTGCGGGCGTCACGAAGGGGGGTGCCTCGCCCACGGTGTCGTCAGCCGACCATGTCGTAGCAGGCCCGGGCCTGTGCGAAGCGGCGGTCGGCCAGGTCGTCCCGGCGGATCACCCAGTAGAGGTGACCGAGGTCGCCTTCGACCAGGTCCTCGCCCGCGATCTCCGCAAGCAGCACCCAGTCCCCCGGGCCGAAGCCGGGCTCCGTGACGGGATCGTTGTTCCACACCCAGGGGTAGCCGCCGATCTGCACGGGTCCGCCGCTCTGCATCTCGTCGCCGATGTCCCACCACACCTCGCCCAGCGCCTCGCCGTGCGGGAACTCCTCGGTGTCGTCCGCCCTGTTGGGCAGTGAGGGATCGATGCCCAGATACAGGTCCAGGGCCGGGTGGACCTGCGGCGGCCGCGCGCCGCCCGGCCCACGTTCGCGGACGGGCACGCCGGCCGGGACGTACAGGAGCCGGGACCAGGCGGTGTCGTCGCCCCACGGGCCCTGCGTGTCCGCGAAGAAGAGCAGTGTGCCGTCCTTCGGGAGCGGGAGGTTCGTCGCGCCCGCCGGGATGGCCGCGAAGTCGACCAACGCGAGGAACGGCATATTCGGGACGGTCTCGTCCTCGGGCATCGGCGGCAGCCCGCCGACCCGTCCGGCCACAGGCCCGTCGGGGGGTGTCGGACCGGAGCGGCCCAGCGCCGCGCAGGTGCGGACGGTGGCGGTGAGCCACCGCTCAACCTCGTCGTCCGGTATGCCACGGCTGCGGGCTTCGTCGCGGAAAGGGTCCATCGATCTCATCGTCGATCTCGTCTCGCAGAATGTTTCCACCACTCGGTACACGCCGCAGCACATGAGGCTGCCCGGATCGGCTTGGCGCTTGTGGCGTGGGGAAAGACTAGATGCGCCCACCGACAGTCCCCTACCGAACTCCCGCTCGTGGCACGGGAGATGCGGCCGGCTGCCCTTCCCTGAGCACAAAGCCGAAGCACGTGCCCTTCACGTCGCCTGACGCGGCACTACATGCCGTCGAAGTAGTGGCCCTCCTCGATGTCCGCGATCAGCGGGACCCGCGTGGGCCGCCAGCCCAGGCGTCGCTGTGTCAGCGCGCTCGATGCCGGAGTGTCGAGGGACACCAGCGGACCGAGAAAACCGAAGTGTTCGCCCGCGTCCACGGCGGCGATACCGGCGACCGGCAGATTCAGCCGGCGGCCGATCGCCTCGGCGATCTCCCTGAAGGGCACCCCCTCGTCGCCGACCGCGTGCACCCGGGAGCCGGCCGGAGCGCCCTCCAGGGCGAGCCGGTACAGGTGTGCCGCGTCCAGGCGGTGGACCGCGGGCCACCGGTTCGATCCGTCACCGACGTAGGCGGACACGCCTTTCGCCTGGGCGACGCCGATGAGAGCGGGGACGAAGCCCCTGTGGTCTCCCTTGCCGTGCACCAGCGGCGCGAGCCGTAGTGCGGCCGAGCGCACGCCCCGCTCCCCCATCGCGATCGCGGCTTGCTCGGTCGGCACCCTCAGGGCCCCGGCCCCGAGCTTTGCCACGTCGGGCACATCCGCTTCCGTGCCCGTGCGGCCGAGGGTCAGGCCCATGGTTCCCGAGGTCACCACGAACGGTTTGCCGGTGCCTTCGAGTGCTGCCCCGATCGCCTGGACGGCGTCGAGTTCGATCCGGGCGCGAGCGGCCGGATCCGTGGTCTCGCTGATGTGCTTGTTGGCGGCGTGAACGACTCCGTCCGCCACGGTGGCGCCCGCGCGCAAGCTGTCGTGGTCCTCCAGATCGCCGCGGTGCACCTGCGCCCCGACCGCCGACAACGCCGCGGCGGACGAGTCCGAGCGTGCCAGGCCGATCACCTGATGGCCTGCTTCGAGGAGTTCACGGACAACGGCGGAGCCGATGTACCCGGTGGCACCCGTGACAAAAACGCGCACGACGACGATCCCCTTGCGGTGGTGAGTGAGTGAGTGAGTGAGTGGCCGGGCCGCGGAGAGCGACGGGCCTGTGCCTCGACGGTAGGAAAGGGAGATGCCGCGCGTCCAAGTCCTGTTCCACGTCACGTGATACGAAACGGCTATCACACGTAGCCTGCTGGGATGCCCCACGAGTCCTCTCCCCCGGCAGACCTCGACCTGCGTCTGGTGCGCTACTTCACGGTGCTCGCCGAGCACGGCACCTTCCACCGGGCGGCCGACGCACTGCACCTCGCCCAACCGTCACTGAGCCGGCAGATCCAGCGTCTTGAGAAGCGCATGGGCGTCCGTCTCCTCGACCGCTCGAAGCAGGGCAGCCGGCTCACCGAGGCGGGCCGGACGTTCCTGCCGCAGGCGCAGGCGCTCCTGCGCTCCGCACAGCAGGCCCTGGCCACGACCCGCGCCGCCGTGGGCCCGGACGCGTTCACCCTGGGACACGTCGGCGGCCTCAACGTGACCGCCATGGTGCGTGACCTGCGCACATCCCGCCCCGACGCACAGGTCCACACGCTGCATCTGAGCTTCGACCAGGTGAACGCGGCCCTCCGGGATCACCGGGTCGACGCCGTCCTCGCCCGGGAGCCGTTCCCGACCGACCAGGTGGACGTCACGGTCCTGTACGAGGAGCCACGTGTCCTCATGGTGCCCACGTCCCATCGCCTCGCCTCCCGCGAGTCGGTCACCCTGGACGACTTCGCCGACGAAGCCCTGATCCGGTACGCCGACGCCGCGTACGACGCCTTCTGGCGGCTCCACCCGCGCCCGGACGGGCGCCCGGCACCCGAGGGCCCGCTCGCCCCGACCACAGCGGACAAGCTCGAACTCATCGCCGGGGGCCAGGCCCTGGCCCTCGCGCCGGCCGGTGGCGAGCACGCCCCGCTTCGGCCCGACCTCACCACGATCCCCGTCGAAGGGATCGAACCGTGCCGCGTGGTGCTCGCCACCAGGGCCGAGGACCGTCGCCCCCTCGTCAGGGACTTTCTCGCACTGCTGCGAGCCGGCTCATCGCGGCAGGAGACATGACGCGCCCGGCGTCAGGCTCCGGCTCGCGGTGCAGGCGCTGTTCGAGGATGTGGTGGGGGGCACGAGGACCGACTGCGCGACCCACTGTCCGCGCACCGCGAAAGCGCCGGAGATCTGGCTGCGAACCTCGATGAGGTCGAGCACCTCCGACGAATGATCGATGGCCACCGTCGAACTCTCGCGAAGGAAATCCATACTCTCCAGCATTCTCAGTTCAACCCGACGACCGCAGACTGAGACCATGACCAGCACCTAGGAAATCAGCGGCCGCTCGACTCGTGCGGCACTGCGTTCACCACCGTCGATGTCTTCGCCGACATCGGCCTGACCGGCGAGTGCGTCAGCGTCTCCGGCGGTCCCCTCAACTCGGCCCGGCGAGCACCGAGGCGCTCGGCAAGGCCGGGGCCGTCCGCACAGTGGCGGCCGACGACGGCGTCCAAGCCAGACGGCGGGGCGTCCTCGCCTCGCCCCCTACGTCGGCGTGAGCACGCGGTCGAGGCCGTCTCGAACGTGTCGTTGCGACCGCTCCCGTATCGCGCCGCCGTGAAGAGGCCATTCATCCGAACGTTGCAGAACAACCAAGAAGGAGCACTCCGTGGAACGCACCCGCTCTGCGAAAGACCCGTCGACGTATGCTGCCGGGTTCCCCACCACGAGCCCTACGCCCGTCTCTTCCTACCATCCCGTCCTGATCGACGTTACGGGGCGCCCGACTCCGCTGGCGGTTCGCGTGTCGGCCCCGGCCATCGGCAACGATCTACCGGTCCTCATTCTCTCCCACGGGCACGGACCGTCGACCTTCGTCTCCTCGTTCTACGGATATGGCCCGATGGTGAACTTCTGGGCCGCGCACGGGTTCGTCGTGATACAGCCCACGCACCTTGACGCCACGTTCCTCGGCCTACGAGAGGCCGATGACCCCGAGGCGCCGTTGTACCTGAAGTCACGAGCTGAAGACCTTCGCCGGATCGTGGACCACCTCGGCGACATCGAGCGCACCGTTCCGGGACTGGCGGGGCGCCTGGACGTCGGCCGGATCGCCGCCGTCGGTCACTCGGCCGGCGGTCACACGGTTGGCCTGATCTCGGGCCAGACCATCACCGACACCAGCGACGGATCCACGGTGGGCATCGTCGACGGGCGCTTCGGCGCCCGCGTCATGATTGCCGCGCCTGGCCGCGGGGAGGACCTGAACGGCCCGGCGGCCCAGCCCTACGCGGCGCTCACCAGCACCAGTTTCGACGGCATGACGCCGAAGGTTCTCGTCGTCGTCGGAGAGAAGGACTGGCACCCCTACTTCTCCGACCGGCAGGACTGGCGAAGCGATCCCTACACCGCGGCTCCCGCGCCGAAGACCCGGCTGGAGATTTTTGACGCGGAACACGGGCTAGGCGGTATTTCGACCTTCGACGCGGCCGAGACCACCGACGAGAACCCCGACCGTGTCGCTGCCGTACGAGCGCTCATCTGGGCCTATCTCCGCAGCGAGCTCTACCCCGAGGATCCGGCCTGGTCGCAGGCCACCGCAGCGCTCGCCGGAAGCACGGCACCGATCGGACGCGTCGAGTCGAAGTAGGCCCTCAGGGCATGTGCCAACAGGTCCACGTTGACAGGCTACTGATGCGGCAGATCTGTGCCGACCCGAAGTGGGGAGGATCTCCCGACGGCGTTGACCGACCTGGTCGAGCACGCCGTGACGGTGTCGAACGGCTCCCGGCCGAGTGCGGCATGGGAGAAGAAGGGGCGGGCACTGCTCGCCCGGGTCGAGGGGCCGGAGTTCCGCGACCGGGTGCTGCGCCGACTGGCTCTGGTGGGCGGTCCGCCGACGTCACCGCAGGATCCGCCCACGTCACGGCAGCAGGGAACCACCACTTCGACGAGTACAACTACGCGGCGTCCCACGGCCTTCTGTGGCTGCTGTCCTTCCTGCCGGGACATCCGCGCACGGTATGCGCGGTCGGCATCGTCCTAGGGCTGTCCGGCGGATCAAGTCGCAGGAGGGGAACGGTGCCTTGTCGGTGCACGTGTCGGGCCGGGCGTGCCAAGCCGGCCAACGCCTGCGCGTACGTGCTCTGCGACATGAGGGAGGAGGCGGCCTTGGCCGAACTCACCCGGCTCACCACCCTGGTGACCTACAAGTCGACCCTCGCCATCCTCGAGGCCGGGCTGAAGGCGCGCGCCGAGGCCCTGGCATCGGCCGTGACGAGATCGAGGAGCCAACCCGCTGCGCGTTCACGCCATCAACCTCACCGAGTTCCAGGCATGAACCGACCGAGCGGTCAATCACCACAAAACAGCTGGTGGTTGAACAGCAGAGCCTGCCGACGAGCGCTGCATTGGGGGCAATGACCCGCTCGGTGAGGGATCTAATCTTCGCGTGGGACCGGTTGCCGGCCTCTTGGTCGGCGGGAATCGTCTCCTCCCTGTCACGGGAGAGGCTCTTCAGGGCTGCTGAGGCCGTTCCCGAGCAACGACGAGCGTATCGTGGGCGGGCGACTCGGACCTCGGGCACCGGGCGGGCCCCTGGTCGGCCTCCGGCCGCCGGGGGTCCTCTTCGTTTTCCCTGAAGGCCCCCTCCCCAGGGGCCCTCTCCCCCAGGAGGTTCTCCATGACGGACCGGTCCGGACGCCACTGCCCCTGCGGGAGCGGTGAGGCGTACGAGGCGTGCTGCGGGCGGTACGTCGCCGGGCAGGCCGCGGCGCCGACCGCCGAGGCGTTGATGCGCTCCCGCTACTCCGCCTTCGTGGTGCGCGACGAGGGGTATCTGCTGCGCACCTGGCATCCGCGGACCCGGCCGCCACGCCTCGAACTGGACCCGGGGACGCGGTGGACCGGCCTGGAGGTGACGGGGACGACGGGCGGCTCCGCCTTCCACACCACCGGAACGGTGACCTTCCGCGCCTCCTACCGGGGCGGCTCGCTGCACGAGCGGAGCCGGTTCGAGCGGGTCGACGGGGCGTGGGTGTACGTCGACGGGGACTTTCTCGACTGACGCCCCGCCGACGGGCGCCTGACGGCCGACGGACACTTCACGACGGGGGCTTCCTCGGCCGGGTCCCGCGCCCCTACGGTGCCAGGATGTCCAGTTCCTGGAGGGCGCCGACGGTGATCTCGCGGGTGAGTTCCTCGGCCGCCCGGGCGTCGCGTGCGCGGACCGCCTCGGCGAGGCGGACGTGCAGGGTGACGGCGGCCGGGTCGGGGTCCTCGAACATCACGTCGTGGTGGGTCCGCCCCGAGAGCACCTCCGCGACGACGTCGCCGAGGCGGGCGAACATCTCGTTGCCCGAAGCGGTCAGGATGACGCGGTGGAAGGCCACGTCGTGGAAGAGGTAGCCCTCCAGCTGGTGGCCGCGCGAGGTGGCGACCATGCCCAGGGCGCAGTCGGTGAGTTCGGCGCACTGCTCGGAGGTGGCGTTGCGGGCGGCGAGGCCCGCGGCGACCGGTTCGATCGCGGAGCGCAGCACGGTGAGCGAGCGCAGCTGGTGCGGACGGTCGGCGCCGGCCAGCCGCCAGCGGATGACCTGGGGGTCGTAGACGTTCCACTCGTGCCTGGGGCGGACGGTGACGCCGACCCGGCGGCGGGACTCGACGAGGTGCATCGACTCCAGCACCCGCACGGCCTCGCGCATCACCGAGCGGGACACCTCGAAGCGCTGGGCCAGCTCGTCCGTGCGCAGCACACTGCCCGGCGGGTACTCGCCCGCGGTGATCGACGGCCCGAGGGTGTCCAGTACGTGTCCGTGCAGCCCTCGGCCCCCAGTGGTCATGGGCACAGCGTACGGGGATGTTCACAGCGGGCAAAAGTCAGACTTATTTGTCACAAGCTCTTGAAAAAGTCGTACCTAATAGGTTTCAGTGGCGTCGACATCAGGTGTCGACGAAGACAGCGAGGCAGCGATGCACACCCCCCACGTCGTCGTGGTGATGGGCGTCGCGGGCACGGGAAAGACCACGATCGGTCCCCTGCTCGCGGCCCGGCTCGGCGTTCCGTACGCCGAAGGCGACGACTTCCATCCCCAGGCCAACATCGCCAAGATGTCGGCGGGTGTCCCCCTGGAGGACGCGGACCGATGGCCGTGGCTGGATGCCATCGGCTCCTGGGCGCACGGCCGGGCGGGGCTGGGCGGAGTGGTGAGCTGTTCGGCGCTGAAGCGGTCGTACCGCGACCGGCTGCGGGCCGCCGCGCCGGGAGTCGTGTTCGTGCACCTGTCGGGCGACCGGGCGCTCATCGAGGACCGGATGTCCCACCGCCAGGGGCACTTCATGCCGACGGCGCTGCTGGACTCCCAGTTCGCCACCCTGCAACCGCTGGGTGCGGACGAGGCGGGGGTCACGGTGAGCGTCGCCGGCACGCCGGAGGAGATCACGGAGCGGGCGTCGGCCGCGCTTGCCGAGGTCGAGACGCCTTCCCGCTGAGGCACTGTTTCGAGGGGCCACCCACTCCTCCCCCGTGAGTCCCACTCCCCGGGTTCAGCCCCTTCGGTCCCATTCCCCTTTGGCTCCACGCCCCTTTGGCTCCACGCCCCTTTGACTCCACCCCCCACCCCCTGTTTCCCCACTCCCCAACGCAAGGGATCACCGTGACCAGTCTCAGAGTCGAGATGCTGGCAGCGGACACCGTCGAACCGATCACGTCGGCGGGCCACGCTCAACTCGGCATCGCCGTCCTGGCGGGCATCGCCGTCATTGTTCTGCTGATCACCAAGTTCAAACTGCACGCCTTCCTTTCCCTGACGATCGGTTCGCTCGCGCTCGGCGCGTTCGCCGGTGCCCCGCTCGACAAGGCGATCACCAGCTTCACCAGCGGTCTCGGCTCGACGGTCGCGGGCGTCGGCGTGCTGATCGCGCTGGGCGCGATCCTCGGCAAGCTGCTCGCCGACTCCGGCGGCGCCGACCAGGTCGTGGACACGATCCTCGCCAAGGCGAGCGGACGGGCCATGCCGTGGGCGATGGTGCTGATCGCCTCCGTGATCGGTCTGCCGCTGTTCTTCGAGGTCGGCATCGTGCTGCTGATCCCGGTGGTGCTGATGGTCGCCCGGCGCGGCAACTTCAAGCTGATGCGGATCGGCATCCCGGCGCTGGCCGGTCTGTCCGTGATGCACGGTCTGGTGCCGCCGCACCCCGGGCCGCTGGTCGCGATCGACGCGGTCAAGGCCAACCTCGGTGTCACGCTCGCGCTCGGCGTCCTCGTCGCCATCCCGACGGTGATCATCGCGGGTCCGGTGTTCTCGAAGTTCGCGGCCCGCTGGGCGGACGTGCCGGTGCCGGACCGGATGCTGCCGCCGCGCGCCTCGGAGGAACTGGAGAAGCGTCCCGGGTTCGGCGCGACCATGTTCACCGTGCTGCTGCCGGTGGTGCTGATGCTGGCCAAGGCGCTGGTGGACATCGTCATCGACGACACCGACAACACGGTGCAGCGGGTCTTCGACGTCATCGGGTCGCCGCTGGTCGCGCTGCTCGCGGCGGTGATCGTCGGGATCTTCACACTGGGGCGGCCGGCCGGGTTCACGCGGTCCCGGATATCCGAGACCGTCGAGAAGGGGCTCATGCCCATCGCGGGCATCCTGCTGATCGTCGGCGCGGGCGGTGGCTTCAAGCAGACGCTGATCGACTGCGGTGTCGGGCAGATGATCCTGGAGATCTCCAAGGACTGGTCGATTCCGGCGCTGTTGCTGGCGTGGCTGATCGCGGTGGCGATCCGGTTGGCGACGGGGTCCGCGACGGTGGCGACGGTTTCGGCCGCGGGGCTGGTGGCGCCGCTGGCGGCGGACATGTCGACCACGCATGCCGCGTTGCTGGTGCTGGCGATCGGGGCCGGGTCGTTGTTCTTCAGCCATGTCAATGACGCGGGGTTCTGGCTGGTGAAGGAGTACTTCGGGCTGAGCGTGGGGCAGACCATCAAGACCTGGTCCGTGATGGAGACGATCATCTCCGTGGTCGCGGGCGGGCTGGTGTTGTTGCTGTCGCTTGTGATTTAGGGGAGCCGTCCGGGGGGTGGGGGTGCGGGTGCGTTTTCTCGCCCCCGCCGCCCCTTCCCCTTCCCGTCCCCCGGGGGCTGCGCCCCCGGACCCCGCTGAAAGATTGCGCAGTTCCCCGCGCCCCTGATCAGGGGCGCGGGGAACTGCGCAACGGGCTCCACGGGGCGGCGGAGGCGGGAACTCTCGCGGCGGAGACGCGCGGAAGACACGGCTCCGCCCCCGTGAGTCAGGGGTGCCAGAGGTCGTGGTGTCGCGATGCCCAGTCGCGGTCGACCGTTCCCGTGCGCAGGCCTGTTCTGGACTCCGGGTCTGCCAGGGCCATGCCCACGTGGCCCGCGATCACCACCCCGAGTGTCAGGGCGAGCCAGTCGTGGACGAATGTCGCCGACGTGCGCCACATCAGGGGGGTGAGGTGGGTGAACCACATCAGCAGGCCCGTGCCGAGCATGACCAGCGTGGCGCCGGCCAGCCAGGACGCGTAGATCTTCTGGCCGGCGTTGAACTTGCCCGCCGGGCCCTTCCGGCGGCGCATCGCCTCGCGCAGCCACGTTCCGTCGTGCGGGCCGAAGCGGTTGAGGCGGCCGAGGTCGGCGCGGAGGGCGCGGGAGGCCAGGCCGGCCAGGACCGGGACGGGCAGGAGCAGGCCCGCCCATTCGTGGACACGGACCACCAGCTCGCGCCGGCCGACCAGTTCGGCGAACTCGGGCAGGTAGAGGCAGGCGGCCGTGGCCACGCAGACGCCCATCAGCGCGGCCGTCGCCCGGTGCACCCAGCGTTCGGCGCGGGTGAAGCGTCGTACCCGGGTCGACGGCGGGGCGGGGACCGCCGTGTCAGGTGGTGGGGGCATCGTCACGTCCGTTCGAGCGGCCGACCCAGCCGTCCACGTCGTAGCCCCGTTCCTCCCAGTAACCGGGGTGCACCCGGTCGGTGACCTCGATCCCGGAGAGCCACTTCGCGGACTTGTAGAAGTACATGGGGGCGACGTAGAGGCGGACCGGGCCGCCGTGGTTGTGGCCGATCGGCTTGTCGCGCATGCGGTGGGCGACGAGGACGTCGGCGCGGCGGGCCTGGTCGAGGGTCAGGCTCTCGGTGTACGCGCCGTCGAAGCACGTGAAGCGGACCGCCTTGGCGGCGGAGCGGACGCCCGCGGCGTCGAGCAGGTCGGAGAGCCGGACGCCCTCGAAGGGGGTGTCCGGCACCCGCCAGCCGGTGACGCACTGCACGTCCCGCACGAGCCGTGTCTGCGGCAGGGCGCGCAGTTGGGGCAGCGTGTACGACGCCGGGTGGTCGACCAGACCGCCGACGGTGAGGCGGTAGTCGCCGGCGTCCTTGTGCGGGACGGAGGAGGTCACCGAGTAGTAGCGGAAGCCGCCCCCGTTGGGGAGGAGACCGGTCAGACCCGTGGGGTCCTTGCCGGAGACACCCCCGAGGAAGGCTTCCAGGCCGCGTTGGAGCGGGGGCGCGGCGACGACGCCGAGGGCGCCCAGGCCGAGGGTGCCGAGCAGCACACGCCGCCCGATGGGGGTGCCGCCGCCCTCCTCGGATTCCGGGGTGTCCGGCGGGTCGGAGGGTTCGGGACGTAGAGGACTCACCCCTTGATTCGAGCACCGGTCCCCCCTCGGGGGCCAGTGCTTGCCCGGGTCCGTAAGAAATCGGTAGCTACTTCGGTCGCTCGTCGTCCGGCGTGTGCGCCGCCGCCTCCTCCAGACGGAACGCCTCGTTGCCCAGGCCGATGCGGGCGTGGGCCCCGGGGTTCCGGGCGCGGATGAGCAGGCCCTGGACGACGCCGGCGAGCGCGGCGACGGCGATGACCGCGGGGAGCGCCCAGCTCAGCGCCGAGCCGGGTCCGGAGCCGACGAGGACGTCGAAGTCCTTGACGGTGTAGCCGACGATCACCAGGAGCGCGGCGCCGGAGAGTGCGGAGGTCGCCAGCCGCCAGGCCTGGGCGCGGGCGGCGCCGCGGCGGGCGAAGAAGACGATCACCGAGAGGGAGGCGGCGACCATCAGTACCGTCACGCCGAGCGCGCCGACGCTGCCGCCCCAGGTGAACAGGTGCAGCACGGGCGCGGTGGGGTCGCCGTGCGGTTTGTCGTCGGCGACCGCGAAGCCCGCCACGACCAGCAGCGACACCGCGGTCTGGAGCAGCGAGCCGGTGCCGGGCGCACCGCTGGAGCCGGTGGTGCGGCCGAACGCGGCGGGCAGCAGCCCTTCGCGGCCCATGGCGAAGGCGTAGCGGGCGACGACGTTGTGGAAGCTGAGCATGGCCGCGAACATGCCGGTGACGAACAGGACGTGCAGGACGTCGGTGAAGGTGGAGCCGAGGACGTCCTCGGTGAGGAAGAACAGCAGTCCCGCGCTCTGCTTCTGCGCCGTGGGCACGATCGCGGAGGGCCCGGCGGCGACCGTGAGCGCCCAGCAGCTGAGCGCGAAGAAGACGGCGACGAAACCGACGGCCAGGAACATCACGCGCGGCACGAGAAGGTGCGGGCGGCTGGTCTCCTCGGCGTAGACGGGCGCCTGTTCGAAGCCGAGGAAGGCGGCGATGCAGAAGCACAGCGCGGTGCCGACGCCCGCGCCGGTGAGCGTGTCGGGGTTGAAGGCGTGCAGCGACAGGCCTTCCTTGGCGGGGTCGCCGACGGCGGCCACGTCGAAGATGACGACGAGGGCGACCTCGATGACCAGCAGGACGCCGAGCACCCGCGCGTTGAGGTCGATCTTCAGCCAGCCGAGCGTGCCGACCAGGAGGACGGCGAACAGTGAGGGGATCCACCAGACGAGGTCGGTGTCGAGGTAGGTGGCGAACAGGCCGGACACCTCGAAGCCGAAGATGCCGTAGATCCCGACCTGCAACGCGCTGTACGCGACGAGGGCGACGAGGGCCGCGGCGGCGCCGGCCGTGCCGCCGAGGCCGCGGGAGATGTACGCGTAGAAGGCGCCGGCGTTGTGGACGTGGCGGCTCATCTCGGCGTAGCCGAGGGAGAACAGGGCCAGGACGAGGCCGAGTGCGACGAAGAGGAGGGGCTGGCCCTCGATGCCCATCACGCCGAACGTGGTGGGCATGACGCCGGCGACCACCATGAGGGGTGCGGTGGCGGCGAGGACCGACAGCAGCAGGCCCGTCGTGCCGAGGCGGTCGGCGCGGAGTGCGCGTGCCTCGCCCTTGAAGGTGCTGATGCCGCGGCCGGTGCGGGTGCGGCCGTCGGTGCGGGTGCGGCCGCCGGTGCCGGTGCGGCCGTCGGTGCCGCCCGGTGAGCGGGAGCCGGGGCCCGGTCTGCTGCCGCTCTCGCTGGGGCTCGAACTGCCCGTCGTCATCGGGGGATCCTCTCCTCGGGGCCGGGGTGCGGGGTGCGGTGCGGGGTGCGGGGGAACGTGCCGTGCGGGTTTTTGCGGACTTGCGGTTCCTGCGGGACTTGCGGGACTTGCGGGACTTGCGGGTTCTTTCAGGTCGCGCCGAGTGCGCTGTCGCGAGCGGCGCGGAAGGCCTGGTACGGGTCGCGGTCGGGGTACGACCAGGGGGCGGGCGTGGCGTGTTCGCCGATGCGGTGGAACAGCGCGGCGGCCTCGGCGCCGCGTCCCTCGCAGACCTTGGCGTGGGCGAGGAAGTTGAGGTCGACGAGGCGGCGCGGGTGGTCGTCGCGCTCCCACTCCAGCCACCAGTCGAACGCGGCCTTCATCACCTGGCGGGCCCGGCGGCCTACCCAGTGCCCGGAGGCGACGGGGTCGGCAGGCTCCTGTCCCGCGGCGGCCAGCACGCGGTACCGCTCGGCGTGTGCGACGACCGGGAGGATCGCCAGCGGGGAGTCGGCGGGGGCCTGTTCGGCGGCCCAGTTGGCGAAGTCGTACACCTCGTGCAGCGGGTCCTGGCCGGCCTCGGCGCGGCGCTCGGCGAGGCGGGCGACCATCAGGTGGTGGGCGTGGTGGTGGTCGCGGTGGCGCAGCCGGACCTCGTCGAAGAGGCGGACGACGTCCTCCTCGGTGCCGAGGGTGCGCTCCAGGAGGAGCAGTCCGAACCAGGGGGTGGGGTCCTCGGGGACGGTCGCGGCGACGGAGCGGCAGGCCTCGCGGGCCGTCTCGGGGCGTTCCTTGCCGGTGAGGGCGCGGTGGACGAGGGCGAGGGCGAGGAGGAGGGCGGCGGTGGGTGACTCGGGGTCGGCGACCTGCCAGTCGCGGGCCCAGTGGACGGCGGCGCGGGCCTGGGCGAGGACGGTGACGCGGTGGGACCGGCGGTCCCAGTCGTCGCCGGTGGCGGCGAGGAGGGCGCGGGCGGCGGACCAACGGCCCTGGGTGAGGGCGGTGCGGGTGGTGACGAGGGCGGTGTCGTCGAGGGCGGGGTCGTAGGAGTGGGGGCGTTTGCGGGGGTGGCCGAAGGGGGGTGGAGGTGGAGGGGGGGGCACCGCGGGGGTTCCTCACGGGTGCGGGTGGGTGCGGGCTGTCAG
>NZ_JOHS01000021.1 GCF_000725625.1 Streptomyces sp. NRRL F-6676 | reverse complement strand
CCACGGGGGGCCTGGGGGCGGAGCCCCCGGGTAAGGGACGGGACGGGTAGGGGCGGCGGGGGCGAGAAAACCCTCAGGCGGCCACCCGAACGTACTCGCCCAGCCACCCCGCGAACTCCGTCAGGTCCGCGAGGACCACATCCGCCCCGGCCCCCCGCAACTCCTCCACCCCGCACGGCCCCGTCGCCACCGCCACGGACAACGCCCCCGCCGCCCGCGCCCCCCGCACGTCCCCCACGTGATCGCCCACATAGACCCCCGCCCCGTGCGCGACCAACGCCTCCGCCTTCCGCTCCGCCCACAACCCCCCGACCACCTCGTCCGGCTCGATCCCGAGATGCGACAGATGCAGCCGCGCATTGGGCTCGTACTTCGCCGTCACGACGACCGCCCGCCCCCCGGCCCCCCGCACCGCCGCGATCGCCTCCCGCGCCCCCGCCATCGCGAGCGTCGGCGCGACGGCGTACTCGGGGTAGATCGACCGGTACAGCTCGGCCACGTCGTCCACCCGCTCCGCCGGGAACCAGTGCGCCAGCTCCTCCTCCAGCGGCGGCCCGAGCCGCGTGACCGCGAGGTCGGCGTCGATGTACGTCTCCGTACGGGCGGACAGCTCGCGGTAGCAGGCGCGGATCCCCGGCCGGGAGTCGATCAACGTCATGTCCAGGTCGAAGCCGACGATCGGCGCAGAGGAGGTCATGCCCCCCATCCTCGCAAAGTGCCCCGGTCAGTCCTCCGCCAGCTCCGCCACCCCCGTCACCCGGTGCAGCGGATACGTACGGACCTCGTCGGCCGTGTGGTCGTAGGCCGTGACGAAACCGCCCTCCACCTTGACCGGGGCGATGACGCGCTGGCTGGCGGTGCCCTCGGCGTTGACGTAGCCGATCCAGAGGGAGTCCCCGGTGAGGACGGCCGCCTGCATCGTGGCGAGCGTCTCGGCGGCGGAGGTACGCGGCAGGGCACCGGACGCCCCGGCACCGGCCGAACCACCGGAACCGTCGGAAGCGGCGGAACCCGCGGTTCCGTCCGGACCGGGTCGGCGCGCGGCCGTGGACGCCCGGTCGCCCGCGCGGATGGCGCGCACGGCCGCCGCGAGCAGGGTGGCGTCCGGCACCGGCGGCCCGTCCGGCACCGGCTCGGGCGCGGTGCGCGCAGGCGTGCGGTGGGCGTCGGCGCGGGTGATGAGCACGTCGCCCTCGGCGGACTCGGCGGCGGGCGCGTAGCCCATGGCCCGCAGCCCCTCCAGGAGGGCCGCCGGGTCGACCGCCGAGGCCAGCACGGTCGGGGCGAGCGCGCGCAGCCGCAGCCCCGCCGACCGTTTGTCGGCGAGGATCTCGCGCAGCAGCGCGTCGTCGTCGCACCGCACGTACGCCGAGGCCGCGCCCACCCGCAGCTGCCCGTGCCGGCGGGCCACGTCGTCGATGAGGTAGGCGAGCGGTTGCGGCACCGGCGTACGGGAGTGCTCGGCGAGGAAGGCGTGCAGGTCGGAGGCGGTACGGCCGGCGTCGAGGGCGCGGCGTACGGAGGCGGGGGTGAAGCGGTAGACGGTGGCGCCGCCCTTGGACTCGACGTCGGCCAGGACGCCGAGCACGTCGGCGAGCGGGCGCTGGAGCGGGCCGGGGGCGACGGCGGTCAGGTCGGCCTGGAGCAGCACGTGGTCGAGCGGCTCGGGCAGGAGCGGGGCGAGCAACCGGGCGGCACCGGCAGCGGCGGCGGACCGCTCCGCGGGGGTACCGGCAGCGGCGGCGGACCGCTCCCCCGAGGCCCCGGCGTCGGCGACGGACCCGGCGGGCGCCAGCAGCGCGCGCCCGTGGGCCGACAGCGCGCCCCGCCCCGTCACCCCCAGCTGCTCCGCCTCCGTCAGCGTCCACCGGGCGAGGCGGGCGCGCAGGTCGTCGGCGCCGGCGCGGTCGCCGCGCGAGGGCCGCTCCCAGGCGAGCCGGGCCAGCAGGGAATCGGGGTCGGGCGCGGCGCCCACCGGCAGCCCGGCCAGCAGGGCGAGGACCCGCTGCCGCACCTCGGGGGCGACCGAGCGGTCGAGCCCCGGGCCGAGCGCGGCGAGCGACCGGTCCTTCGCGTCCCGTCCGCCGACCAGGCCCGCCGTCCGCGTCGCCGACAGCCAGGCGGTGACGAGCAGGGTCCAGCGCTCGGCGGCGGGCAGCCGCAGCCAGTCGTCGTACGCGGGCGTGGGCGCGTACCGCTCGTCGGCCTCGCCGTCGGAGGCGAGCAGCCCGGCCGCGTAGGCCAGTTCGAGCCAGAACGCGGCGACCGGTTCGGACACGTCCAGGGTGACGGCGGTCCGCTTGAGGTCCCGCACGCTCAGGCCGCCCGCGCGCAGCACGGCGGGGCCGCCGCCGTCCCACGCCTTCAGCAGCTCCTCGACGGTGGTCAGCGCGGTGTACGCCTGCCCGGCCGCCGTCGCGTCCACCACCTGTGGACGGTGGGTGGCGGCCGTGGCGGGCGCGGGCGGCAGCGGCTCCGGCTCCCGGTGCGCGCGGCCGGCCCGTAGATGCAGGGCGACCTCGCGGGGCAGTACGACGGTGCCGGGTGCGGTGGGCAGCAGCAGGCCGCGGTCGAGCAGTGCGCGCAGGCGGGGCGCGGGGTCGGCGGTGACCTGGCCGTAGGGCGGGCCCCAGAGCAGCCGGGAGAGGACGTCGAGGGAGTCGGCGGGGACGTCGTCCAGGAGCGCGGACATGCGGGCGCGGTCGGTGAACAGGGCGGTGAGCGCGGCGGTCGCGGAGACCGTGTCGGCGGTCGCGGGCAGCCCGACGGCGGCGACGATCTCCTGCATCCGCCCCGGCGACATCCCGGCGGCGGCCTCGGCGACGGTCGGACCGAGCCCGGTCGCGGAGGGGTGCTGCGGGGAGGGCGCGAGAAGCTCACGAGCGGTACGGACGAGGCGCAGACGATCGTCCGCTCCCCACAGAAGCGCCTGCTCGCGAAGCGTGGCGACGGCGCCGGGCAGGGCACGCTCGATGTCGGCATCGCCGTCGTCACCGGCCATGAGGACGCGGAGCGTGTCGTACGACGCCGGATCGGCCGCGACGGCCAGGGCCTGTGCCGTCTGCAACGCGAACCGGTCCAGCCGCTCCAGGGCCCGCACGACACTGGCCCGGGTGGCGGCCCGCGTGGCGAGCTGAGTGAGATCGGCGGGAACGGGGGTGACGAGGTCGGGTCGGGTGCGGAGCAGGCTCGAGAGCGCCGCGTCCGGACGCCCCCGAAGATCCTCGGCGAGGGAGCGGGGCGGTGCGGGGGCGGTCCCCGGCTCCGCCGGGTGGTCCTCGGTGCTCATCCGGTCAACGGTAGCGGGTGGTGGTGACGGGAGGGGGTGGGTGCGCGGGGTGGCTGGACTTCTCGCGCAGTTCCCCGCCCCCCTTACGGGGCGCGATGCTGCACACTGGACGATTGGCCACGGGGACAGCGTCGGACGGAGACACACAGGTGAACGGACCACTGATCGTCCAGTCGGACAAGACACTGCTGCTGGAGGTCGACCACGAGCGGGCGGACGCCTGCCGCCGCGCCATCGCCCCCTTCGCCGAACTGGAACGCGCCCCCGAACACATCCACACCTACCGCGTCACCCCCCTCGGCCTCTGGAACGCCCGCGCGGCCGGCCACGACGCGGAGCAGGTCGTCGACGCCCTCGTCGAGTACAGCCGCTACCCCGTCCCGCACGCCCTCCTCGTCGACATCGCCGAGACGATGGACCGCTACGGCCGCCTGACCCTCAGCAAGCACCCCGCCCACGGCCTCGTCCTGACCACCACCGACCGCCCGGTCCTGGAGGAGGTCCTGAAGTCGAAGCGGATCGCCCCCCTCGTCGGCACCCGCATCGACCCGGACACCGTCGCCGTCCACCCCTCCGAACGCGGCCAGATCAAGCAGACGCTGCTCAAGCTGGGCTGGCCCGCCGAGGACCTCGCCGGATACGTCGACGGCGAGGCGCACCCCATCGAGCTGGTGGAGGACGGCTGGGCGCTGCGCCCGTACCAGAAGCAGGCGGTGGAGAACTTCTGGCACGGCGGCAGCGGCGTCGTCGTCCTGCCCTGCGGCGCCGGGAAGACGCTGGTCGGCGCCGGTTCGATGGCGCAGGCGAAGTCGACGACGCTGATCCTGGTGACCAACACCGTCTCCGCCCGGCAGTGGAAGCACGAGCTGGTGAAGCGGACGTCGCTGACCGAGGACGAGATCGGCGAGTACAGCGGGACGAAGAAGGAGATCCGCCCCGTCACCATCGCCACGTACCAGGTGCTGACGACGAGGCGGAAGGGCGTCTACCCGCACCTCGAACTGTTCGACTCCCGGGACTGGGGCCTGATCCTCTACGACGAGGTCCACCTGCTGCCCGCCCCGGTGTTCAAGTTCACCGCCGACCTCCAGGCCCGCCGCCGGCTCGGCCTGACCGCGACGCTCGTCCGGGAGGACGGCCGCGAGTCGGACGTGTTCTCCCTCATCGGCCCGAAGCGGTTCGACGCGCCCTGGAAGGAGATCGAGGCGCAGGGCTACATCGCGCCCGCCGACTGCGTCGAGGTACGGGTCAACCTCACCGACGCCGAGCGGCTCGCCTACGCCACGGCCGAGACGGAGGAGAAGTACCGCTTCTGCGCCACCACGGCGACGAAGCGGAAGGTGACCGAGGCGATCGTGCGCCGGTTCGCCGGGCAGCAGATCCTCGTCATCGGCCAGTACATCGACCAGCTCGACGAGCTCGGCGAGCATCTGAACGCCCCCGTCATCAAGGGCGAGACCACCAACACCCAGCGCGAGAAGCTCTTCGACGCGTTCCGCAGCGGCGAGATCAGCGTGCTGGTGGTGTCCAAGGTGGCCAACTTCTCCATCGACCTGCCGGAGGCGACGGTCGCCGTGCAGGTCTCGGGCACCTTCGGCTCCCGCCAGGAGGAGGCGCAGCGCCTCGGCCGGGTGCTGCGCCCGAAGGCCGACGGCCACCAGGCCCACTTCTACTCGGTCGTCGCCCGCGACACCCTCGACCAGGACTTCGCCGCCCACCGCCAGCGCTTCCTGGCCGAACAGGGGTACGCCTACCGGATCGTCGACGCCGACGAACTCCTCACGGAGGAGGGGCGCTGACGGGCGCGGTACTGTCGTTGCCGCGAGGTTTCGGCGCCTGCCCCCGGAGGGGTTCGTGGGGATTGAGAGTGACCAGGTCGTCTACGAGTATCTGAGCCGGGTCGCGGATCTGGCGCAGCGGCAGCTGCCGTCGGCGGACCGGATGCGGCTGGTGGCCGGGTTGCGGGACGAGATCGACCGGCGGCGCGGGCGGACCGCCGTCGACAGTCCGGCCGCCGTGCGCCGCATCATCGACCGCCTTGGCAGCCCGGACGCGGTGGTGGCCGCGGCGGGCGGCTCACCGGGGGTGGCGGCCGAGCCGCCGGCGTCGGTGCCGGTGCAGCGGGCGGAGGGGCCGGAGCCGTCGGGGCCGGCGGCCGGGAAGCGGCTGCGGAAGGTGCTGCCGCGGCCCCGGTCGGGCGGCGGCAAGGACGCGGGGGCCGCCGTGCCGGGGGCGCCGTCCGCGCCGCCCTCCGTCCCCGCCGATCCGCGTGCGCCCTCGCCGCCGCATCTCGCGGGGACGCACGAGCTGGGCGACACGCGGGGAGCGCCGCCGGACTGGTGGCGCAAGGAGGTCGGTTCCTTCGACCTCGGTGACAGCGTGCCGGGGTTCGTGGGCGGGGTGGAGATCCCGGAGCTGCTGCGAGCGCCGGGGGCGTCCGGCGCGTCCGGTGCGTCCGGCGCGCCCAAGGCGCCGGAGGCGCCTGCCGTGCCCGCCGCGCCCGGTGAACCCGTCGCCGCGCCCACCGAGAAGGCCGCACGGCGCGCGCGCCTCCCCCGTCTCAGCGGCCGGCAGAACCCGTTGCTCCTGTTCGCCGCCGTGCTGCTCGTCGTCGGCGCGGTGCTCGGCAGCTGGATCGCGCTGGGGCTCGGCTGGATCATCGCCTACGCGTCACGGCGGCTGACGCCGGCGGAGGTGAAGTGGGCGGTCATGGTGCTGCCGGGCACGGTCGTCGCGGCGGGAGCGGTATGGCTCTGGGGCCGGTCCGAGGGCCGCTGGGGCGAGGCCATCGCCAAGGGCCACATGAACGACGCGGTCGCCGAGACCTGGCCGTGGGTGGTACGGGGCGCGGCGGTGGCGTCGGCCCTGTATGTGGCATGGCGGTCGCAGAAGAGTCGGTGACGGTTCGTGGGCGGGTGGGGGTGCGGGCCGACCGTGGTTGCCCGCGCTCCTTGTGAGCGCGTCAGGCGACTGCGGGCCCACGGGGTCAATGCCGCCGCCGAACCCCCGCTCCCGTCTCCTCCCCGTACTCCCCCAGAAGCACCACATCGAGCGCGGCCCCGGCGAGCGCCCCCACCGCCCGCACCGCATCACCCAACCGGCGCCGGGAACGAACCGCCCCGTGCGCCATCGCCTGCGAAGTCCGCTGCCCGGAAGCCGGGGAAAAGGTCGCTGCACTCATGCCTCCAGGGTGCGCGCGCGGACCTCCCGTCCGCATCGCCCTCCGGAGGGAGTCCACCCCTCCACCCCGGTGCCAGACGAACACCCTCGCCCTACACCTCAGGGTGGACGGATCCCCTACGCCGGTAGTAGGGGCCGGCCCCCACCCCGCGGAAATAACCATTCGCCCATCACCGCCCCCGTCACCTACAATCCCCTCTCTCCCCCGCCTCCTTCCCGGAGCGCCGCCGCCCGGACGGAAACCGGACGGCAGACGGTGCCCCCGGCACCGCCGACCGCACCGCAGAGCCCGCACGCGACAGCCGGCCGTCCCGGTACCCCGGTACCCCCGGCCGGCCCACCGTCATGCCCCGGAGGCAACCGCCCGTGTCCACCCCGCCCGTCCCACCCACCACCCCCGACGCGGACCCGCTCACCCGCGAACGCGCCCACCTCACCCGCTCCCGCGCCGCCCTCCGCGCGATGCGTGAGGACGTCCAGGCGCTGGACATCAAGAACGTCACCGCGAACTGGGTCAACACCGTCGCCCTCGCCCATCAGATCGACGAGCGGATCAAGGCGCTCGCCGACCTCAAGGACACCCCCCTCTTCTTCGGCCGCCTCGACTACCTGCACTCGCCCGGCGCCGAGCAGGCCGAGGGCGCGGCGGGCGAACAGTTCTACATCGGGCGCCGGCACGTCCACGACACCGACGGCGACCCCATGGTGATCGACTGGCGCGCCCCCGTCTCGCAGCCGTTCTACCGCGCCTCGAAGCAGGACCCGCAGGACATCGCGCTGCGCCGCCGCTTCGGCTACACCGGCGGCGACCTCACCGCGTACGAGGACGAGCACCTCTCCGACCCGGCGGAGGCGGCCGCCACCAGCAGACTGCTCCAGCAGGAGATCGAGCGCCCGCGCGTCGGCCCGATGCGCGACATCGTCGCGACGATCCAGCCGGAGCAGGACGAGATCGTCCGGTCGGGGCTGGCCGCCAGCCTGTGCGTGCAGGGCGGCCCCGGCACCGGAAAGACCGCCGTCGGCCTGCACCGCGTCGCCTACCTCCTCTACGCCCACCGCGAGCGCCTGGCCCGCACCGGCACCCTCGTCATCGGCCCGAACCGCTCCTTCCTGCACTACATCGAGCAGGTGCTGCCGGCCCTCGGCGAACTGGAGGTGCGGCAGGCGACGGTGGACGACCTGGTCGCGCACGTCGAGGTGCGCGGCACGGACGGCGCCGCCGCGGCCGTGGTCAAGGGCGACGCCCGGATGGCCGAGGTGCTGCGCCGGGCCCTGTACTCGCACGTGACGATGCCCACCGAACCGGTGGTCGTCGTCCGCGGCTCCCGCCGCTGGCGCGTACCGGCGTACGAACTACAGGAGCTGGTCCAGGAGTTGCTGGACCGGGACATCCGCTACGGCGCCGCCCGCGAGGCGTTGCCGCAGCGCATCGCGCACGCCGTGCTCGTCCAGATGGAACGCTCCGGGGAGGCCCCGGACGACCGTGTGCAGGACTCCGTCGCCCGCAACGCGGCGGTGAAGGCGGCCGTGAAGGCCGTCTGGCCGCCGGTCGAACCGGCCAGGCTGGTCCTCCGTCTGCTCACCGACGCCGACTTCCTCGCCGCGCACGCCGACGGCATCCTCGACGAGGCCGAGCAGAAGGAGATCCTCTGGAGCCGGCCGGTGCGGTCGGCGAAGTCGGCGAAGTGGTCGGCGGCGGACGCCGTGCTGATCGACGAGGCGACGGACCTGGTCCAGCGCACGCACTCGCTCGGCCATGTCGTCCTGGACGAGGCGCAGGACCTCTCCCCGATGCAGTACCGCGCGGTGGGCCGCCGCTGCACGACCGGTTCGGCGACCGTCCTGGGCGACCTGGCGCAGGGCACCACCCCCTGGGCGACGCGGAGTTGGCAGGAGGCCCTGACCCACCTCGGCAAACAGGACGCGCTGATCGAGGAGTTGACGGCGGGCTTCCGCGTCCCCACCGACGTCATCACCTACGCCTCCCGCCTCCTCCCGCACATCGCACCCGGGTTGACCCCGGTCGCGTCGGTACGGGAGAACCCCGGCACGTTCGAGATCCGGCGGTCGGCCGGGGACGCGGACGTGCTCGCGGCCTGCCGGGACGCGCTGGCCAACGAGGGTTCGACGGGCCTGATCGCCGCCGACACCCGCATCCCGGCCCTGGCCGAGGCCCTGGACGCGGCGGGCCTCCCGCATCTGGCCCCCGGCGAGGAGACCACCCCCGACGTCCGCCTCACCCTGGTCCCGGCCTCCCTCGCCAAGGGCCTGGAGTACGACTACGTGGTCCTCGACGAGCCCGGCGCCATCGTCGACGCCGAACCCGACGACCGCACCGGCCTGCGCCGCCTGTACGTCTGCCTGACCCGCGCGGTCTCCGGCCTGACGATCACGCACGCGGCGGAGCTGCCCGAACAGCTGGGGTGACGGGGCCGGGGGCGGCCGTCACGCCGGCGCGATGCTCCAGGAGGCACGCGACTCGACGTACAGCAGGCCGGGCCCGCGCGGCGCGGTGGCCGTCGCGTCGAAGCAGCCCTCGCCTTCGAGCAACGCTCAACACCCCCGCCATGCCGTCGGCCGTGGCGGTGGTCGTAGCCGCGTGGACGGTCTGACGGGAGCGGGGCTCGGCGGCTCAGGCCTTCCCCCGCTCCCCGGCCTTCCGCTCCCCGGCCCCACGCTCGTCTGCCGCACGCTCCCGCGTCGCCCGGCCGCGGAAGCGTTCCAGCACGGCGCCGCCCAGGAGTACGAGCCCGATGCAGACGGCCTTGCCCGCGCCGTAGCCGGCGGCCGGGTTGTCCGAGCCGCCGGACGGCCAGACGTACAGCCACAACAGCCATCCGACACCGACGGCGACCAGCACCGCGGCCCCCACCGGCCCGGTCCCCCACCACCAGGGAGCCTGGGGGTGGTGCACTTCGTCCCGCTCGCGTTCGTCGTCCGCCATGCCCGCCTCCGTCTCCCCATGGATCAAGAAAGACGTCCGTCACGCTCTCCCCGGTTCCCGGGGCCCCAGGGGCGAGGGGTGGGACGTGGGCGCGCGCGGCCCTACCCGTCCAGCGCCGTCCGCCACCGCCGTACCGCCTCCGCCGACACCGGGCCCCGCCAGCCCTCCGGGCGGGCCGCGCCGCCGATGTGGAAGGCGTCGATGCCGGCCGTGCGCAGGGTGGGGACGTGGGTGAGGGTGAGGCCGCCGCCGGCCATGAGGCGTTGGGTGTAGCCGGGTTCGCCCTGTCGTGCGGCCTCGGCGCACAGGGTCGGCAGGCCGTCGGCGACGCCGGCCGCCGAGCCCGCGCTGAGGTAGGTGTCGAGGCCGGGCAGGTCGGCGAGGAGCTTGCGCAGGCCGGCGCGGTCGGCGGCGCGGTCGATCGCGCGGTGGAACGTCCAGCGGCAGTCGGCCAGTTCGGCCACCAGCAGCTCGATGACGGCCAGGTCGGGGCCGCCGGCCCCGTCGAGGAACCCGAGGACGAACTCGTCCGCGCCCGCCTCCCGCAGCCCCCGCGCGGCGGCCACGAGCGGCGCCGGGTCACCGGCCGCGAAGCCGTCCGCGAGGCGCAGCATCACGCGCAGCGGGAGGTCGACGGCGGCGCGGATGCCGGCGAAGGTCGCGACCGGCGGGGTCAAGCCGTCGGCGGCCATGTCGGCGACCAGTTCGAGGCGGTCCGCGCCTCCTGCCTGGGCGGCGACCGCGTCCTCGGCGTCGAGCGCGATCACCTCCAGGACTGCACGCTTGCTCATGAATCCTCGATTCCCGAGATGGCCGAGAGGGCCGAAGCAATCAAGACCTACCGGGCCGGCACCAACAGGTCTAGTCCAATTACAGCCTATAGTCCTGCCGGCGTCCCCCGCGCCCCCGCCCTCCCCCCGTTGTGGCGCAGGTCACGGGAACCCCGCCCCGGGTGCGGAGAGGCCAGGGTGTGAGGTGCCACCGGATGCGAGACCTACGTGAACAACGACAGAACTGACCCCTTGCGGGCGCGCCTGCGCGCGGGCGACCGCGAGGCCTTCGGCGAGCTCTACGAGGAGTACGCGCGCGCCGTCCGTCTCCACGCCCACCGGCTGACCGGCGACTGGTCGCTCGCGGAAGAGGTGATGGCGGACACCTTCCTCGACGCCTGGCGCCACCGCGAGCGGCTGGAGCCCGACGGCGGCACGGTCCTGCCCTGGCTCCTCGGCACGGCCACCAACAAGGCCCGCAACGCCCGCCGCGGCACCGGCCGCCGGCTCGCCTTCCTCGCCCGCCGCCCGGCCCCGGAACCCGTGCCGGACTTCGCCGACGAGACCGCCGGACGGCTCGACGACGCCCGCACCCTCGCCGCCGTCCGCCAGGTGTACGGGAGGCTGCGGCGCGCGGAGCGGGAGGTGCTGGCCCTGTGCGTGTGGTCCGGGCTGGACTACGCCGGGGCGGCGCAGGCGCTGGGGGTGCCGGTCGGCACCGTGCGGTCCCGGCTGTCGCGCGCCCGCGCCCGGCTGCGGCGCCTCGTCGACGAACGGCTCGCCGAGGAACCGGAAGGCCGTACGGAGGGGCGTGCGGAACCCTCCCCCGGCCGCGGAGAGGTACGGCGTGGGGACGCGTTCGCGGCCCTGACACTCACGGACTTTCAGGAGGGCAGATCCCGATGAACCCCTCAGGCCACCGGCCCGGGCGGGCCGACGGTGACGACACGGCGCACGCGCCCCGCGAACCGCGCGAGACGCAGGAGACGCGCGAGACCCGCGAAACCCGCGAGATGCATGAGATGCACGAGATGCGCGCCGAACTGGCCCGGCTGTTGCCGGCCCCACCCGAGCGGGAGCTGCCCCCTGACCGTCACCGCCACCACAAGGAACGGCTGATGCGACTCATCGACGACGAGCAGCACACGCACACCGACGGCGCCACGAAGACCCCCGCGCCCGGCCGCCCGCGCCTCGCCCGCCCCGCCCTCTGGCTCCCCGCCGCCGCCCTCGCGCTGGCCGGCGCGCTGACGGTCACCCTCGTCACCCACGACGCGCCCACCGCCCGTACCGGCACCGCCACCTCCGCGCACACCCCGGCCGGCAGCGCCACCGTCCTCCTCGACCGCATCGCCGCCGTCGCCGCCGACACCGACGCCGTCCCGGTCCGCGACGACCAGTTCACCTACGTCAAGAGCCTGACCGCCGGGGCCGAGGGCCAACCGGACGGCTCCTTCACCCCCGGCAAGCTGCACACACGCGAGATGTGGCGCTCGCAGCGCTCCGGGCCCGTGAAGCAGGTCGGCCTGATCCACGAGGACGGCGGCTACGCACCGCTGCGCGAGCTGCTGCCCGCCGGCTCCCCCGGACTCTCCCCGGGCATCGACCGGCCCACGTACACCTGGCTGGCCTCCCTGCCCACCGACCCGGCGGCGCTGCTCAGGAAGCTGTACCGGCTGGTCCCGGCGAGGGACGGCCAGGAGCGGGACCAGACCGTGTTCGACCGGATCGGCGAGCTGCTGCACGAGACGGTGATGCCGCCCGAGAACGCCGCCGCCCTCTACAAGGCCGCCGCCCGCATCCCGGGCGTCACACGGCTGGACGACGCCGTCGATCCGGCCGGGCGGCACGGCGTCGCCATCGTCCGCGTCGACGCACGCGCCTCGACGGCCACGCAGTGGATCTTCGACCGGAAGACGCTGGCGTACCTCGGCGAGCGCGACTACCTCACCGCGGACGTCACGGCGGGGAAGAGGGGGACGGTGATGGAGGAGACGGCGGTGCTGCGGCGGGCGGTCGTGGACGCGTACCGGGAGCGGCCCGGCAGGGACTGATCCCCTGAATCCCCCCGCATCGGCCCATACAGGCCCCGACGAGCGTGCCCGAGGCGCCCGCCGGGGCCTCCCCCGAGCGACACCCGCCCCGCTGTCCCCCGAGCGAGCTACAGCGAGGTGTCCACTGCATGGTGACGATCTCCGGACACGGAATCCGTAGCGTTCATCTCACCGCGGAGCGCCGGGCCGCGGACCGGAAAAGGAACCGGAAGCGGAACCGGCAAGGGGAGTCGTCATGAAGGCCTGGAAGATCGTCCTGCAGATAGTCGCCGTATTCGTGGTGTACGCGCTCAGCGGCGCCGCCATCAACGCGGTGAAGGACAATCCGTGGATGTGCCTCCTGGTCGGCGCCCTCACCGTGGCCGCCATGACGTTCACCTACCGGTGGGCCGTGGGGCGCACCGAGAACCGCCGGGTCACCGAGCTGGAGTCGCAGGGCGCGGCGAGCTCCGCGTTCTGGGGCATCGTCATCGGCGCGATCATGTTCGGCTGCGTCATCAGCAACATCTGGCTCCTCGGTGACTACAAGGTCCACGGCATCGACTCGGTGTCGGGAGCCATCGGGCTGATCGGCTTCATGGCCGGCGCCGCCGCGACGGAGGAGCTCGTCTTCCGCGGTCTGCTGTTCCGGCTGGTGGAGCGCGGCCTGGGCACGTACCTCTCGCTGGCCCTGTCCGCCCTGGTCTTCGGCGCCATGCACCTCCTCAACGACGACGCCACCATCGTCGGCGCCCTCGCCATCGCCATCGAGGCCGGCGCCATGCTCGGTGCCGCGTACATCGCCACCCGCAACCTGTGGCTGCCGATCGGCGTGCACTTCGCCTGGAACTTCGCCGAGTCCGGCATCTTCTCCACCCAGGTCTCGGGCAACGGCGACACCCACGGTCTGCTGAAGGCCACCCTGACGGGCAACGACATCCTCACCGGCGGCAAGTTCGGCCCCGAGGCCAGCGTCTACTCGGTGGTGTTCGGCGCGCTGCTGACGATCGGCTTCCTGGTGGTGGCCCACCGCCGCGGCAACATCGTCCCCCGGCGTCGCACCGAGCGCGTCGGCGCCCTGGCTACACTCGCCCGGTGATGACGCGACAGCCCGCCGACGCGGTGCGGCGCAGACTCGGCGAGGCGGGACACCGCCTCGCCGAGTCTTGGCACCGCCTGGACGTCACCCTCCGCGACCTGCCTCTCGCACTGTTCCTCCTGATCGGCTCGTTCATCCCGGCGCTGAGCGGCAACGGCACGGTCGTCGGGGGTGTACCGGACCGCCCCCACGACGCACTGGCCGTCGTGACGATCCTCCTCGAGTCGCTTCCGCTCGCGGTCCGCCGGCGGTGGCCGGTCGTCACTCTGGCCCTGGTGACCTGCGGGTTCGCCACCGATCAGCTCCGCGGCTACCACACCTTCGCGGGCACCGCGATGGCCTTCGCCCTGCTGAGCACCGGTTCGCACCTCGAACGGCACCGCCGGATCTGCGTCCTCGCCCTCACCGCCGCGTACGTGCCGTTCGCGGTGACGCTCTCGCAGCTCGGCTCGACCGATTCGGGCGGCTCCGGCGAGTCGCCCGAGGGTTTCGTGGTGTTCTACGTGGCGCTGGGCCTCGCCTGGGGCGCCGGAGGCTGGCTGCGGACCAACCGGATCGCGGAGGCCGAGCGCCGCAAGCGGGTCGAGGTGGAGACACGGACCGCCGAACGCACCCGGATCGCCCGGGAACTGCACGACGTGGTGACGCACCACGTGACCGCGATGGTGGTGCAGGCGGAGGCCGCCCGCTATCTGACCGCCGCACCGGAACGGCTGGAGCAGTCCCTCACCGCCGTCTCCGACACCGGCCGCCGGGCCATCACCGACCTGCGGCACCTGCTGGACCTGCTCAACCCCGACCACGGCACCGGCAACGCCAACGGTTCGGGCGAGCCCAAGGAGCCCAGGACACCGGCCGTCGGCCGCGTCCTCACCCTCGTGGAACAGACCCGCCGGGCCGGCCAGCCGGTGGAGTTCACCGAGGAGGGCACCCCGCCGGAGGCCACCGGCAGCGCCGACCTCGTGGCCTACCGGGTGGTGCAGGAAGCACTGACCAACGCCCTCAAGTACGCTCACGGCAGCCGGACTTCGGTCCAGGTACGACACGGCGAGAGGGAGATCACGGTGGAGGTCAGCACGGACGGCACCGGCTCGCGGTCCGCCAACGTCGGCGGCAGCGGGCGGGGGCTCGCCGGTCTGCGCGAGCGGGTCGACGTCCTCGGCGGCGACTTCAGCGCGGGCGGCAGTACGGGCGGCGGCTTCGTCGTCCGGGCGCGGATACCCGCACGGAGCGGCTCGTGAGCACCCCGCCCCGGTACCCGGGCACCCCCGCGGGGGCCGGGACCGCCCCGACCCGGGTCGTGGTCTGCGACGACCAGGCACTGATCCGCATGGGCCTGGTCACGATCATCGACGCGCAGCCCGACATGGAGGTGGTGGGCGAGTGCGGCGACGGCCAGGCCGGTGTCGAACTCGCGCAGAAGCTCACACCCGACGTCGTCGTCATGGACATCCGGATGCCGGTCCTGGACGGCCTGGAGGCCACCCGCCTGCTGGCCGGCGCCGGGGTCGCCCACCCCGTCAAGGTGCTCGTGGTCACCACGTTCAACCTGGACGAGTACGTGTACGAGGCGCTGCGCGCCGGGGCGAGCGGCTTCCTCCTCAAGGACGCCCCGCCGGACCGCCTGCTGCACGGCATCCGCACCGTGGCGATGGGCGCGGCGCTGCTCGACCCCGAGGTCACCCGCCAGCTCGTCGGCCGCTATGCCGCCCGCATCCGCCCCACCGACGGCACCCCGCAGGATCTCCCGCTCACCCCGCGCGAGATGGAGGTGCTGCGTCTGATCGCGGACGGCCTGTCGAACAGCGAGATCGCGGCGGCCCTCTTCATCAGCCAGGAGACGGTGAAGACGTTCGTCTCCCGCATCCTCACCAAACTGAACCTGCGCGACCGCGTCCAGGCGGTCGTCTTCGCGTTCCGGCACGGCCTGACGACCTGAGCCCCTCTTCGGGGGTCAGCGGCGCGCCGGGTTCGTCGCCGCCTTGAGCGCGGCGCGCAGCCGGCCGCCGTTCCCGGCCAGCAGGTGCGCGGCCGCGGCCGCGTCGACGTCGGCCAGCAGCATCAGGATCGCGTTCTTCACCTCGCCGTCCGTCGCCGTCAGGGCGGCCTCGATCTGCTCGTCCGGGGCGTCCGTGGCGAGGGAGACGATGCGGTGGGATCGGGCGCGGAGCTTGTCGTTGGAGGCGCGGACGTCGACCATCAGGTTCCCGTACGTCTTGCCGAGGCGGATCATCGTGATCGTCGACAGCATGTTGAGGACCAGCTTCTGCGCCGTGCCCGCCTTCAGGCGCGTGGAGCCGGTGAGGAGTTCGGGGCCGACGACGACCTCGATGCCGTGGTGCGCGGCGGCGGCCAGCGCGCTGCCCGCGTTGCAGGCCAGGCCGATCGTCAACGCGCCCTGGCCACGGGCGTGCTCGACGGCGCCGATGGCGTACGGGGTGCGGCCGGATGCGGAGACGCCGACCACCGTGTCGTCGGGGGTGAGGTCGAGGGCCCGCAGATCGTCCTCGGCGAGCGCCTTGGAGTCCTCGGCGCCCTCGACGGACGTCACCACCGCGCCGGGGCCGCCCGCGATCAGGCCGACCACCCGCGTCGGCTCGGTGTTGAAGGTGGGCGGGCACTCGGAGGCGTCCAGCACGCCGAGCCGCCCGGCGGTCCCGGCGCCCGCGTAGAGCAGCCGCCCGCCCCGGGCCATGCGCTCCGCGACGGCGTCGATCGCGGCGGCGATCTCCGGCAGCCGGGCGGCGACGGCGGCCGGGACGGTGGCGTCCTCGCCGTTCATCAGGGTGGCGATCTCGAGGGTGGAGAGCTGGTCGATACCGGCCAGCTCCGGGCGGAACGCCTCGGTCGTCAGGGTCTCCAGCTGGGCGCGCAGGTCGCGGGGGGCGTCCGGGGGCAGGGAGGGGGTCATGGCGGTGCGGCTCTTTCTGGTGGGTGTGCGGGGAGCGGCGCTTCAGCGGGACGCGCCGCCGCGGGGCGCGTGGCGGTGGGCGAGCGCCTCGTACGACGCGGCCAGTGCGGGCGCCGCCGTCTCGTACGTGCGCTGGGCGATCCCTATGAACAGGCAGTCCACGACGAGCAGTTGGCTCGTACGGGAGGACATCGCGGCCGGCCGCAGCTCGCTCTCGCGGGCCGTGGACGTGGTCAGGACGTGATCGGCGTACTGGGCGACCGGGCCGCCGGGCCGGCCGGTGATCGCGACGGTGGTCGCCCCGCGTTCGAACGCGACCCGCAGCGGCTCGATGACGTCCCCCGTGGAACCCGAATGGGTGATCGCGACCGCCACGTCCTTCGCCCGCAGCTGCACCGCGTTGGTGACGGCGAGGTGCGGGTCGCTGTGGGCCTGCGCCATCAGCCCTATGCGCAGCAGCTTCTGCGTCAGGTCCTGCGCGACGAGACCGGACGCGCCCACCCCGTACACGTCGATCCGCCGGGCCGCCGCGAGGGCCGCGACGGCCGCGCCGAGCTGTGCGGTGTCCAGCCCGGCGGCGGTGTCGGCGAGGGTCTGCTGCTCGTCGTGGGCGAGCTTGGCGACGACGTCGGCGAGCGGGTCGTCCACCGCGATGTCGGCCGTGACGGCGGGGGCCCGGCCGGACTGCTGGTGCGCGGCGAGCCCGGCGAGCGCGAGCCGCAGGTCACGGTAGCCGGGGTAGCCGAGCAGCCGGGCGGTGCGCACGACCGTGGCCTCGCTGGTGCCGGTGCGTTCGGCGAGGCCGGTGACGGTGAGCGCGGCGCAGCCGGCCGGGTCGGCGGCGACGGTCTCGGCGACGCGCTGCATCGAACGCGTCATCGACGGAGCGAGCGTCCGCACCTTCGCGGCGAGCGCGGCGGGGGCGGGGGGTGCGGGGACGGCCGGGGGCGCGCCGGTCGAGCCGGCGGCCCTGAGCGTTCCGGAAGTTTCCTTCACCTCGTACCTCATCCTGTGAAAGATATTTTCGACGAGGTGGCGCGGTCAAGAGTGCGCACAATGGGTGCATGAACCCCACAGGTCCGTCCCCGTCCATCGGCCCCCTGGAGCAGGTGCTCCACACGGCCCGCGCACGTGTGCTCGCCGACCTGGTCGCGGGGGACGTCGCCCAGGCCGACGTCGTCTCGCTCGTCGAGGACTCCGTCACCCAGCGCCGCTGGTGGGTGGAGCAGTGGCCCGACGGCTCCGCCTTCGTGGCGGGCCTGGTCGCGCAGGACGTGCAGGACGCGCTCCTGGAGAAGTACGGCCGCTGGCCGCTGTGCCCGGTGTGTCCCTCGGGCGAGCCCCACGCGCTGGAGGTGGAGCCGGAGTTGGGCCCCGACCCGCACTGGGTCTGCCACAAGGCGGGCGTGAAGGTCGCGGCCGTGGGTTCGCTGGCGGCGGTCACGGGAGGAACCCTCTCCTCGTGACGATCTACGTCGACCCGCCCACCTGGCCCGGCCACGGCCGCCTGTGGTCGCACCTGGTCAGCGACGTCTCCTTCGCCGAACTCCACGCGTTCGCCGACGCGTTGGGTGTACCGCGCCGCGCCTTCGAACGCGACCACTACGACCTGCCCGCGCACCGGTACGCGGACGCGGTGGGCGCGGGGGCGGTGGAGGTGAGCAGCCGGGAGGTGGTGCGGCTGCTGTGGGGGGCGGGGCTGCGGCGGCGCAAGGGGAGCGTGCTGCCGTGACCCCGCCGGACGCGTCACGCCTTCGCGTTCCGTAGCTCGTAGAGATGCAGGTCGCCCTCGGCCGGGACGCGGGTGAAGCCCGCGCGGGTCAGAACGGCCTGGGACGCGGTGTTCGCCGGGTCCGTCTTCGCGCAGACCGTCGTCACGTCGTCGCGGGCCGCCGCCCAGGCCGACAGCGCGCGCAGCGCCTCCGTGGCGTAGCCGTTGCCGCGGGCGGAGGCGGCCAGGTCGTAGCCGATCTCGACGCGCTCCTCCTCGTCCGGCGGCCCGTGGAACCCCATGGCGCCGACGGCCCGGCCGTCCTCGGTACGGACCAGGACGAACATGCCCCAGTCCGGCCGGTGCCTCCCCCTCTCGTACGCCTGCCGCACCATCCCGGCCGCTCCCCGCGTACCGGCCTCCCCCGTGCTCTCGCCCTCGTACGGGCCGTCGTCGACCCAGTCGAAGCCGCCGGGGCCGCCCGCGGCCAGGTCGGCGGCGGCCGCGGGGGTGACGCCCTGGAGGGTGAGGCGTTCGGCGGGGATCACCAGGTTGTTGCGCCAGCGCCACTCGGTGACCCGGGGGCGGCCGGGCAGGTCACCGCGGCCGGTCGCCCACAGGAGCGTGGGCCAGGGGGCGTGCGCCGGGGGTACGTGCGGGAAGATCCGCTCCAGTACGCCCGCGCACAGCCCGGCCGGCGGCTCGTAGGGAAGGCCGAGGCCGGTGGCCATGTCGTAGGCGTGCAGCAGGACTTCCGTCACACCCATCGCGGCGAAGCCCTCGCGGTTCGCGCTGCCGTGCGGGTACGAGTGGAAGGCGCGCGCCTCGCGGGGCGCGGTGGCGATCGCGGCGGCGAGCAGGGCGCCGCCGGTGCGCAGCACGTCCAGGATGTCGGCGTTGCCGGCCTCGTCGTCGAGGACGGTGCCGAAGCCGACGTCCTGCCGGGCCCGGGCCGCCAGCCGCCCCGCGTACGCGATCAGGGTGTCGGCGATGTGCTCGGCGGTGAACCGGCAACTCCACTCCGACCCGCCGGCCTTGGTCCCCGCCCAGTCCCGTCCGGTGCCCTCCTCCAGCACGGACACCGCGTACGCGACAGCTTCGGTCACCTGTTCCCCACCCATGGTCTGCATAGGGCCGAGGGTAGGGCGGGGGAGGGGGCCGTACGACTGGTTTGTTCGACCGGGGCGACGGGGTCGACGGAGGCAACGGGCCGACCGGGTCAACGAGGGCGACTGCTGCGCCCGTTCCGCGTGTTTCACCTGTTCCGCCTGTTCCACCTGCCTCGAACAGGAGGGGCGGGCCGGTCGGCGCGAGCACCTCGATCCGGTGGTTTTTCCCCCATTTTTCCGGTGCGGGCGGTGAGGCTCGGCGATCCTGCCGAAGTACTTCCCGGAACCACCGCAAGGAGACCCCAGTGCGCCGACCGACCCGGAAAGCCCTCACCGCCCTCATCGCCGCAGCCGGCCTCGCCCTCCCCCTCCTCACCTCCACACCCGCCTCGGCCGCCGCCACCACCACGAGCCGCTTCGCGAACTACCGCTACGGCGACTGCCTGCGCGAGACCGACGAGACCGGCCTCAAGGCCGACCGCTGCACCACCGGACGCGGCAGCCTCCGGTGGCAGTGGAACGGCCGCCTCAACACCAGCACCACTCTCAGGAACAGCTTCTGGGGCCGCTGCCTCGACAGCAACGACCGGGGCGACGTCTACCCCTTGCCCTGCAACGGCGGCTCGTACCAGAAGTGGCGCACCGTCCAGCCCGCCGCCCGCAGCGCCGTCATGCTCCAGAGCGTCGGCACGGGCCGCTGCCTCTACCAGCAGGACGACGGCTACTACCGCACCGCCCGCTGCGACCGGAGCGCCCAGAACCAGCGCTTCACCATCGGCTGACGCCCCGGGACGGACCGGAGAGGACGACTCCTAGGACGTCAACAGGTCGAGTTCCGCGCGGAGGTTGCGGCGGGCCGGGTCCTCCCACACCTCGCCGCCATGCGGCGTGCTGAACAGGCGCGGCAGGGCGAGCAGTTGGCGCAGGACGTCGGCGCGGCCGGTACGGAAGGCGCCCTCGGGCACGAAGGCGTACTCCTCGCGGACCTCGGCGGTGTAGGCCGCGTACGCCTCGGGCGGGGACGCGAGGATCGCGAGGTCCGCGTCGCACAGGACGGCCCCGTCGCGGTCGCCGGGCTCGGGGGCGTGGGTGACGGTGAGGCGGACGAGGCGGGCGACCTCGGCGGTACGGGCCTCGGGGACCCCGGCCTCCGTGAGCGCCCGGACGGCCAGCCGGGCCGAGCGCTCCTCGTTCTCGGAGCGGTCGGGGAGATAGACGGCGTCGTGGAACCAGGCGGCGAGACGGACGGCGGCGGGGTCCTCGGCGTGCGTGCGGAGCGTGTCGACGTGGTCGAGGACGGCGGCGAGGTGGGCGGTGGTGTGGTAGCGCCGCTGCGGCTCCGACCAGCGGCGGAGAAGGTCGTCGGCGTACGGGTCCGGGTCGGGTTCCGGGTTGTCGCCGCGGGCGGCGAGGAGGGTCTCGCGCCAGCGGGCGCGGAGGACGGCAGGGTCGGGGGCGCGGCGGGTCATGCGGGTCATTGTCGCGCCCGCTCCGAGGAACGGCGGCCGCATGAGGACGGAACCCGTCCTAGAGGACTCCTACTGTGGTCCCCGACGCCGCACCGGAGCCCCGGGCACTCCCCGGACCCGGCGCACCGCACCCACGGAAGGACCCGATGGCCATGAGCGACACCATGGACACCACCGCGCAGACCCTCACCGGCGAGCGCGCCGACCTCCTCGAGTCCCTGCGCAAGCACCGGCAGTTCCTCACCTTCACCGCCCGCGACCTCGACGAGGAGCAGGCCGGCCGGCGGACCACGGCGAGCGAGCTGTGCGTGGGCGGCCTGATCAAGCACGTCACGTCGGTCGAGCGGGGCTGGGCGGAGTTCATCGTGAAGGGACCCTCGGCGCTGCCGGACTTCACCTCCTTCACGGAGGAGGACTTCGCGCGCCGGGCCGACGAGTTCCGGATGCTGCCCGGCGACACGGTCGCCGGGATCCTCGCCGAGTACGCGAAGGCCGCCGGCCGCACGGACGAGATCGTCGCGACCCTGCCGGACCTGGACGCCTCCCACCCGCTGCCGAAGGCCCCCTGGTTCCAGGCGGACACCCACTGGTCGGCCCGCAGGGTCCTGCTGCACATCATCGCCGAGACCGCCCAGCACGCCGGCCACGCCGACATCATCCGCGAGGCCCTGGACGGCGCGAAGACCATGGGCTGACGCCCGCCCCGGAGCACGCCCGCCCGCCGCCGGTCACGGCAGGCGGGCCTCCTGGTTCATGCAGCGGACGCGTTCGCGCAGTACGGCGTCGGGCGGGGGCTGCCGCAGTCCGTCCGGCGGGCAGTCCCACTCCCGTCCGCCGCCGATCGGGCGCAGCTGCACCCGGCCGCCGACGTGTCCGCAGACCTCGCCCATCCGCCCGTCCCGTACGTCCACGGCGTACGTCCCGACCGGCGGCCGCTCGCCGCGCAGCGCCGCGGTCAGCCGCTCCGCCGTCCGTACGTTGCAGCGCCCCAACGCGACGAGGGCGAACGGCTCGTCGCTCGCCCCGGTCACCGGGTCCACCCCCAGCGACGGCAACACGACACCGGCGTCCGCCAACGCCTCCCGCAACGACGCCACGACCTCTTCCGTCGACCGCACTGTGCGCCTCACTTTCCTTACGCAGAGTTTGCAATACGCCACCCAGCGTGTATGCCCGCGGTCTAACCTGGCCAGACGTTCCGTCCCAACAACGGATGCCGTGGGACGAAGAGGACAGGGGGACGAAGCCATGCCGGGACCGAAGGATCTGGACCCGTCGTCGTCACCTCGCGCGTTGCTGGGCGCGGAGTTGCGCCACGCGCGGGAGAAAGCGGGCCTGAGCCAGGAGGAGTTGGGCGGACGGCTGTTCGTCAGCGGCTCGTACATCGGCCAACTGGAGGCGGGCACGAGGCGGATGCAACCGGAGTACGCGCGGATGCTGGACGAAGTCCTCGGGGTGGACTTCTTCCTGCGCAACTGCCGCGCGGCGGCGAAGTCGGAGTATCCGGAACACTTCGCGGAGGCGGCGGAGGCGGAGGCGCGGGCGACGGCGATCAGGCAGTACGCGCCGCTGCTCATCCCGGGGCTGCTACAGACCGCCGGGTACGCACGTGCGGTGTTCCGCGCGTACCAGCCGACGGCGCCGGATGCGGCGATCGAGAAGCTGGTGGCGGCACGCATCGACCGTGCGCAGCTCCTCAAAGGCCCAACAGATCTGTTGTTGTGGGCGGTGATCGACGAGGCGGCGCTGCGCCGGGTGACGGGCGGCCCCAAGGTCATGGCCGAGGCACTGCGCCACATCGTCGATGTGGTCCGCGCCAACCGGGCCATCGTGCAGGTGCTGCCGTTCTCCGCAGGAGCCCACGCGGCCATGGAGGGCGCCATGAAGCTGATGGACTTCGAAGCCGCTCCACCACTGATCTTCTTCGAGGGCGTCGGTACCGGACGGCTGGAGGACGCCCCAGCCGTCGTACGCCATCAACGCCTCACCTACGAACTGCTCGTGGCCTGCGCGCTCTCGCCGACGAACTCCCTGGCCCTTCTGGAGGAGATGGCACAGGATTACGAGCATGAGGAGCATTCCTGACTACGACCTGACCACTGCCGTCTGGCACAAGTCGAGTTACAGCGGTGGCAGCGGCGGCAACTGCCTGGAGGTCGCCCACTGGCGCAAGTCCACGCACAGTGGCGGCAGCGGCGGCGACTGCCTGGAGGTCGCCGACGGCCACCCCACCATCGTGCCCGTGCGTGATTCCAAGAACCCGCACGGCCCGAAGCTCGTGTTCCGAGCCTCCGCATGGGCCCCGTTCGTCGAAGACCTCAAGCGGCACTGAGCGTGTGCGCCCGGCGGTTCCGGGAGGCAGTTGGTGAGCAACTGCCTCCCGGCCGCCGAAGGACTCGTCAGGGGCGAACCGCCGTCGGCCCTCAGACGCTGTTGGCGATGCGCTCGTGGTCCCGTTCGCCCTCACGGGTCTGGATGCCCGCAGCGAGCAGCTTGTGGGCGAGTGCGGTGACCTCGTCGCCGAACGCCGCGAAGAGGCCCTCGTTCTCCACGACGTACGCCGCGTGAGGGACCGGAGGGGCGATGGCGTCGACCGCGGCCTTGGTGATGGAGATCACCTCCGGCCGCAGGCCGGCGATCCGCCGGGCCAGGGTGTCGACGTGAGCGTCGAGCTCCTCGGCGGGCAGCGCGCGGTTGATCAGGCCGTATCGCTCCGCGAGTTCCGCGCCCACGAGTTCCGCGCCGAGGATGAGCTCCAGCGCGCGGGCCCGGCCCACCAGGCGCGTCATGTTCACGGTGCCGCCGCCTCCGGGGAGGATCCCCATCAAGGACTCCGGCTGCGCCTGCCCCGACTTGCCGATCGCCGCGAAGCGCATGTCCAGGGACATGAAGAACTCGTTGCCCGCGCCGCGCGCGAAGCCCGCGAGCTTGCCGATGGTGACCTGCCGCAGGGAGCGGACCTCCTCGCTCAGGGCCTGGAGGATGTTCAGGCCCTCGGGAATGGCCGCATCCGGTGCGGCCGCGATCGCGGCGCGCGTGGCTGCGGGCAGTGCGTCCGGGTCGGTCAGGTACGCCATGTCGCCGTGCGCGACGAAGAACTCCGGATCGGCGCTTCCGAAGACGATGACGCGGACATCGGCGTCGTCCCGCACCCGCGCGAGGAACGCCCGGAGGGACGGCAGGAGGACCGCGTCCATCAGATTGAGCGGCGGGTGATCGATCGTCACCGTCGCGACTCCGTCCGAGACGTCGATCCTCAGGCCGGAAAGGTCGTCGTAGCCCATGGGGTGGCTCCACTTCGCGTGCGGGCCGGCGTGCGGTCGGGCCGCCGGCCGAGTAGACGTCGCGAACCAAGCGTCGCGACTGAAACTGAGTGTCAGCTTATGAACTGGTGTGCAGATAAGCAAACGAGTGTGTCGTAGTACACTTGGCATCATGAGTCCAGCACCCGTCGGTACCCGCGAGATCGGCCGTCACGCGGTACGCGCAGAGCTGGCCCGCGTGGCGTTCAACCGGTTCTGCCTCACCGGCTTCGACCAGGTCACCTTCGCCGACCTCGCCGAGGCCGCCGGAGTGTCGCGGAGCACCTTCCTGCGCTACTTCGGGACCAAGGAGGACGTGGTCCTGTTCGTCTTCGACCCCGTGGGTGACGTCATCACCGACGCGCTCGGGACCGACCGGGCCGATGAGGACGACTGGGACAGGCTGCGCGACGCCCTGGAGTCGGCCGCGGCGTTCCTCGTGCGCGACGTCCAGGAACTCGTGACGATCCTCGGTCTCATCGACCGGACCCCGGCTCTGTGCGCACGGCTTCGGGAGAAGCAGACCGAATGGCGACCGAAGATCGTCACCCGGCTGCGCGAGACGACCTCCTCGGCCGACGAACCCCCCGTCATCGCCGACGTGCGTGTCGCGGCGGCGCTCGAATGCCTGTGGATCGTCCTCGGGCAGTGGAGCGCGAGCGGCGGCCAGGAGGATGTCGGCGCACTGCTGGACGCCGCGTTCGCCGCCTTCTCGGTTCCGGCACACGGGCAGCCGGGCGGCACGTCCTCGTAGGAACCGGCGCTTCGGCGCGTCCGCCGGCAGGTCAGCCGGTCAGACGCGGAGCCACCGCAGAACGGCGAGGACGCGGCGGCTGTAGCCGGTGGTGCCGGTGAGGCCGAGCTTGTCGAAGATCGCGTTGATGTGCTTCTCGACCGCGCTCTGCGAGACGTACAACTGCTGCGCGATGGCCGCGTTGGTGTGGCCCTGGGCCATCAGATCGAGGACGTCCCGCTCGCGCGGGGTGAGTTGCCGCAGCGGGGCCGTGCGGGTGCTGCGGGCCAGCAGTTGTCGTACGACCTCCGGGTCGAAGGCGGTGCCGCCCGCGCCCACCCGCTCCAGCGCGTCGAGAAACTCCCCGACCTGCATCACGCGGTCCTTCAGCAGATAACCCACGCGCCTGCCGGAGTCACCGAGCAGTTCGGTGGCGTAGCGGCCCTCCACGTACTGCGACAGCACCAGCACCCCCGTGCCCGGCCAGCGGCGGCGGATCTCCAGGGCGGCGCGCAGCCCTTCATCGGTGTGCGTCGGCGGCATCCGGACGTCGGCCACGACGACATCGGGAGGGCCGGCGGCCACGGCCTCCAGGAGCGCGTCGGCGTCCCCGACCGCGGCCGTCACCTCGTGGCCCTCGTCGGCCAGCAGCCGGGCCAGCCCCTCGCGCAGCAGTGCCGAGTCCTCGGCGAGCATCACCCGCATGGCAGCGCCGCGGTGATCACGGTCGGCCCGCCGGACGGGCTGTCCACGGCCAGGTGCCCGTCCAGGGCGGCCACCCGCCGGGACAGCCCAAGGAGCCCGCCTCTCTCCGGCCGCCGCGGAGCGCCGCCCACGCCGTTGTCCTCGATGTGCACGAGCACCATCGTGCCTTCCCGGGCGACGCGGATCGCGGCGCGGGTGGCGCCGGAGTGCTTCATCGCGTTGGTGACGGCCTCGGCGGCCACGAAGTACGCCACGGTCTGCACGGGCACGGGGAGCGACTCGTCCAGCGCGTACGACACCTCCACGGGCAGCGCCGAGCGCTCGGCCAGCCCCTCCAGCGCCGCGGCGAGCCCGCCCTCGTCCAGCGTCGCCGGGTAGACGCGCCAGGCCGTCTCGCGCAGTTCGGTCAGGGTCCGCGCGGCCTCCTCGTGCGCCTGGCGCAGCAGCACACCGGCCTTGTCCCTGTCCGGGGTGCGGCGGGCGCGGCCCAGCAGCACGCCGAGGGCGACGAGACGCTGCTGGACCCCGTCGTGCAGGTCGCGCTCGATGCGCCGCCGCTCGTCGTGCACCGCCTGCACCACCCCGGCGCGGGTCTCGGCCAGTTCACCGATCCGGCGCCGCAGCAGCTCCGTCTCGCTGGGCCCGAGGAAGCGGCGGGCCAACTGCTCGTCCAACTGCGCCACACTGCGGGCGCCCTGTGCGCACAGGAACACCAGGAACAGCCCGCCGAGCCCGGAAAGCACCACGGCGCGCGGGTGCTGGATGTCGCCGGCGAACCACCCCCACACCAGGAATGACGCGGCGGCCAGTCCGGGCACCGCGGCCACCAGCACAAGAGCGCCGAACAGCCCGAGCGGCCAGCGCGCGGCCAGGTAGGAGAACGCGATCCGCCCGCTGCGCGGCGAGTCCAGCTCTGCCCCGTGGAACGCGGCCAGCCGCCGCCGCTCGAGCCTCGCGAGCCGGAGCGCGCCGGCGAAGGCGACCTCCGGACGGCGCGAGAGCAGCCGCCACAGTCCGCCCCCGGCGACCCAGGCAAGCCCGGCGAGCGCCGTCAGCCCGCCCAGCAGCACGCCGGTGGCGAGGCGGAGCCAGCGCCCGATGAACGTCCACATGATCGGCCACGCTAGCCGAGCCCGGCACAGGGCACCCTGCGGAAAACCGCACTCTGACTGTGCGGCCGTCCTCATACCGCCATGACCTGCGGCTTTATAGCGTTTTGGGCATGATCATGAGTGCTGTTGCACAGACGCCCGTCGGCGGTGTCGCCGGCTGGGCCGCCGAGTTGATGGAGAAGCTGGGTGCCCCGGGCGCCGGCCTGGCGATCGCCCTGGAGAACCTCTTCCCGCCGCTGCCGAGCGAGGTGATCCTGCCCCTCGCCGGCTTCACGGCGAGCCAGGGCCGCATGGACGTCGTCGCCGCCGTGCTGTGGACGACGGCGGGTTCCCTGGTGGGGGCGCTGGTGCTGTACGCGCTCGGGGCGCTGCTCGGCCGCGACCGCGTCCTCGCGCTGGCGGCCCGGCTGCCGCTGGTGAAGACGTCGGACGTGGAGCGTACGGAGGCGTGGTTCGCGCGGCACGGCACCAAGGCCGTCTTCTTCGGCCGGTTCGTGCCGATCTTCCGCAGCATGATCTCCGTACCGGCCGGGGTGGAGCGGATGAGACTGCCGGTCTTCCTTCTCCTCACCAGCACGGGCAGCCTCGTCTGGAACACCGCCTTCATCGCCGCCGGTTACGCGCTCGGCGCCCGCTGGCACGAGGTCACGGATCTGGTCGGCCTGTACTCCAAGGCCGTGCTGGCGGCGGTGGCCGTCGGCGCGCTGGCGTTCCTGGCGCTCCGGGTCCTGCGGCCGGGTGGCGGGCAGCGCCGACGCCGGGAGGACGAACTCGGCCCGACGCGCCGTGAGTGAAGAACGTCCGCCGGCGGGCGCCGCCCTCGCCGGACCCGGCCCCGGCCGGGCAGGGCGAGCGGTCGGACCCGAACGGGGCCCCGATGGCCGTCGAGTTCACCCCTGGCGGACAGAATGCCGTCATGCCCGAGCCCTCCCCCTGGCCGATCGCCGCCCCGCTCGAAGGACCGCGACTGCGCCTCGAACCGCTGCGCGTCGCGCACGCGGACGAGGCCATGGCCTTCCTCGACGACGCACGCCTGCACACCTATATCGGCGGCACCCCGCCGGACCGCGACGAGCTGGCGCGGCGCTACCGGCGGCAGTCGGTCGGGCACTCGCCCGACCACGCACAGGGCTGGCTGAACTGGATGCTGCGGCGGCGGGCCGACGGCGTGCTGGTCGGCACCGTGCAGGCGACGCTGTCCCGGCCCGGCGGCTCCCCGCCGCTGGACGCCGAGCTGGCCTGGGTCGTCGGCCACGCCTTCCAGGGCGACGGCTACGCGAAGGAGGGCGCCGCCGTGATGGCCGACTGGCTGCGCGCCCAGGGCGTCCGGACGCTCACGGCCCACGTGCACCCCGACCACCGTGCCTCCGCCGCCGTCGCGGCGGCCCTCGGCATGCGACGGACCGGCGAGCCGCACGACGGCGAAGAACGCTGGACCACCCCCGCCTGACCGGCGCCCCGCGCTGTCGGTGGCGTGTGCGACCCTGGCGGACATGAACCACGCACAGGCCACCGCGCTCGGGCGGGCGCTCCGGGTGCTCGGGGATCATGGCGAGGAGCTGAGCACCGACACACCGGACGTCAAGCTGTTCGAGGCCAGGGACGATCTCAAGCGGGCGCTCGCCCTGCTGGAGGAGAGCGTCGGCGGGGACCGGCCGACGACCCGGTGCGCCGAGCACCCGACCGGGCCGGTGGACGAGGACGCGCCCGATCTGTGTCTGCTCTGCGAGACGCGGCGCCGGGCGGCCCGGCGCGCGGAGTACGACGGCGGCGGGCCGCGCCGGACGGCGGCCGGTCCCGGCGAGCGCGTCGCCTCCCGGTACGGCACGCGGGAGGACCGCCCGCAGCCGCAGCAGCGCTGGCTGCCCGAGGCGTGGAACGGGCAGGAGTGGCAGCTGTGCGGCACCCCGCGCCGCGACCGGCGCGAGGCGGAGCTGTATCTGAACGCCCAGCGCCGGGGGCCCCGCCCGGCGATGGCGTACCGGCTGGTGCACGAGTTCACCGACTACGAGGTGCTGCGCGTGTGGGGCCACCCGGTGCGGGTCGACATCGAACCGATGGGCGGGGGCCTGTGAGCGGCGGCCCCGGCCCCCGCCTCCCGGTTCAGCTCAGGGTTTCCCCGGCTCAGCTCAGGGTCTTCGCGGCGGCCGGGTCGTAGGGGGCCAGCTCGTCGAAGCGGCCGGCCAGCACCTTCGCCGCCCACTGCGGGTCCTGGAGCAGCGCGCGGCCGACGGCGACGAGGTCGAACTCGTCGCGCTCCAGCCGGTCCAGGAGTTCGTCGATGCTGCGGACGGGCGCGCCCTCACCGGTGAAGGAGCGGTTGAACTCCCCGTCCAGGCCGACCGAGCCGACGGTGATGGACGGCTTGCCGGTCAGCTTCTTCGACCAGCCCGCGAGGTTGAGGTCCGAGCCGTCGAACTCGGGCAGCCAGTAGCGCCGGGTGGAGGCGTGGAAGGCGTCCACCCCGGCCGCGGCGAGCGGCGTGAGGATCGCCTCCAGCTCCTCGGGCGTCTCGGTGAGCCGCGCGTCGTACGCGCCGCCCTTCCACTGCGAGTAGCGGAAGATCACCGGGAACTCCGGCGACACCCGCTCCCGTACGGCCTCGACGATCTCCGCCGCGAACCGCGTACGGGCGACCGGGTCGCCGCCGTAGGCGTCGGTGCGGCGGTTGGTGGCGGCCCAGAGGAACTGGTCGAGGAGGTAGCCGTGGGCTCCGTGCAGTTCGACGCCGTCGAAGCCGATGCGCTCCGCGGCGGCGGCCGCGTCGGCGAAGGCGGCGATGACGTCGTCCAGGTCCTGCCTGGTCATCGCCCTGCCGGTGGCCTCGTCGGCGCCGATGCGCAGTCCGGAGGGGCCGACGGCGGGGGCGTCCGCGAAGGGCGGGCGGCCCTCCTCGCGGACCATGCCGATGTGCCAGAGCTGCGGCACGATCGTGCCGCCCGCCGCGTGCACCGCCTCGGCGACCTTCGCCCAGCCCGCCAGCTGCTCCTCGCCGTGGAAGCGGGGCACCCGGTCGCTGTCACCGGCCGAGGCGTGGCCGACGTACGTGCCCTCGGTGACGATCAGGCCGACGCCCGCGGCGGCACGGCGGGCGTAGTACGACACGACGTCCTCGCCGGGGATGCCGCCCGGGGAGAACTGCCGGGTCATCGGCGCCATGACGATGCGGTTGGGGACGGTCAGGCCGTTCAGGGCGACGGGGCGGGAGAGGATCCGCGCGGCGCGGCCGCCGGACTCGGACGTGGCGACGGAGGCGGGGGCGGTCATAGGGAGACTCCTCGGGGACGTGGGAGAACCGGTCGTTATGTGCACGCGCATGCAATGCGCACACGAGGGTCAATGCGCGGGGGCCGTCCCGGCATTCCCGCCGGCCCCGTGACTTGCCCCGCGCCTCCCCCACGAGCGGCGCCGGACACGCGAGAGGGCGGCACCCCCCGGGGTGGGGAGTGCCGCCCTCTCGCGCGCGTACCGGCGCTGCTTCAGCGCACCGACGGGCTCGGACCGGCGTCCGATCCTCGGTGGGCCCGGTGGGTGGCCGGGCCCGGGGAGGATCAGAAGTCCATGTCACCGCCCGGCATGCCGCCCGGCGCACCGGCCGGAGCGGCCTTCTCCGGCTTGTCGGCGATGACGGCCTCGGTGGTCAGGAACAGCGCGGCGATGGAGGCGGCGTTCTGAAGCGCGGAACGGGTCACCTTCGCCGGGTCGATGATGCCTTCCTTGACCAGGTCGACGTACTCGCCGGTCGCGGCGTTGAGGCCGTGGCCCGGGGTCAGGTTGCGCACCTTCTCCACCACGACGCCGCCCTCGAGGCCGGCGTTGACGGCGATCTGCTTCAGCGGGGCCTCGAGCGCCAGCTTGACGGCGGCGGCACCGGTGGCCTCGTCGCCCTCGAGCTCCAGCTTCTCGAAGACCTGGGAGGCCTGGAGCAGGGCCACGCCACCACCGGCGACGATGCCCTCCTCGACGGCCGCCTTCGCGTTGCGGACGGCGTCCTCGATGCGGTGCTTGCGCTCCTTGAGCTCCACCTCGGTGGCGGCACCGGCCTTGATGACCGCGACACCGCCGGCGAGCTTCGCCAGGCGCTCCTGGAGCTTCTCGCGGTCGTAGTCGGAGTCGCTGTTCTCGATCTCGGCGCGGATCTGGTTGACCCGGCCGGCGACCTGGTCGGCGGAGCCGGCGCCGTCGACGATCGTGGTCTCGTCCTTGGTGATGACGACCTTGCGGGCGCGGCCCAGGAGCTCCAGACCGGCGTTCTCCAGCTTGAGGCCGACCTCCTCGGAGATGACCTCGCCGCCCGTGAGGATGGCGATGTCGCCGAGCATGGCCTTGCGGCGGTCACCGAAGCCCGGGGCCTTGACGGCGACGGACTTGAAGGTGCCGCGGATCTTGTTGACGACCAGGGTCGACAGGGCCTCGCCCTCGACGTCCTCGGCGATGATCAGCAGCGGCTTGCCCGACTGCATGACCTTCTCCAGGAGCGGGAGCAGGTCCTTGACCGCGGAGATCTTGGAGTTGGCGATGAGGATGTAGGGGTCCTCGAGCGACGCCTCCATGCGCTCCATGTCGGTCGCGAAGTACGCCGAGATGTAGCCCTTGTCGAAGCGCATGCCCTCGGTGAGCTCGAGCTCCAGACCGAAGGTCTGGGACTCCTCGACCGTGATGACGCCTTCCTTGCCGACCTTGTCCATCGCCTCGGCGATGAGCTCGCCGATCTGGGTGTCGGCGGCGGAGATGGAGGCGGTGGAGGCGATCTGCTCCTTGGTCTCGACCTCCTTGGCCTGGTCGAGCAGGGCACCGGAGACGGCCTCGACGGCCTTCTCGATACCGCGCTTGAGGGCCATCGGGTTGGCACCGGCCGCGACGTTGCGCAGGCCCTCGCGGACCAGCGCCTGGGCGAGAACGGTGGCGGTGGTCGTGCCGTCGCCGGCGACGTCGTCCGTCTTCTTGGCGACTTCCTTGACCAGCTCGGCGCCGATCTTCTCGTACGGGTCCTCGAGCTCGATCTCCTTGGCGATGGAGACACCGTCGTTGGTGATCGTGGGGGCGCCCCACTTCTTCTCGAGGACGACGTTGCGGCCCTTGGGGCCGAGCGTCACCTTCACGGCGTCCGCGAGCTGGTTCATGCCGCGCTCGAGGCCGCGCCGCGCCTCCTCGTCGAACGCGATGATCTTGGCCATGTGAAGTGGTCCTCCCGGACTGGGGTGGATTGCTCCGGACCGCGCCCGCGCCCGCGACGGACGGCACCGGCGGATGGTTCCTTGCCCCACCTCGCCAGGGCCTCACCGACCCGGTCCTTCGTTGTCACTCTCACCGTGTGAGTGCTAACGCCAATGATTAGCACTCACCCCCCGAGAGTGCAAGCGCCACCCCGTCGGACCCGGACGGCCGAAGGGCCCGCGGGCCCGGACAGACCGAAGGGCCCGCGGGCACCCGACGGTGCCCACGAGCCCTTCGTTCACGTCGAACTGTCAGTCGGCGCGCGCGTCAGCCGGCAACGCGGACCATGTCCGCCTGCGGCCCCTTCTGACCCTGCGAGATCTCGAACTCGACCCGCTGGCCCTCTTCCAGAGTGCGGTAACCGTCCATCTGGATCGCGCTGTAGTGGACGAACACATCCGCACCACCGTCGACCGCGATGAAGCCGTACCCCTTCTCCGCGTTGAACCACTTGACGGTGCCCTGAGCCATGCCCAACTCCCCTATTACTGGCCCTTGCACGGACCCGCACTTCGCGGATCCGGGTCAGACCTCACCCCCCAACGGTTGGGGGCGTGCGCCGGAACGCGTCGACCGCGGCTGAATGTATCTGTCCAACTGCCGTCTGCAACAGGTCAGTCGGACGAGAAATCTGAGCGCGACGGGTCGGGAATATACGGAGAATTCCCCGGAATTCAGGGCAAGTCGGGCCGCACAAAAGGCGCAATAGTCACAAAAGGCCCGCACACTTTGGCTGCTTCTTGTCGGAAGCGCGGCAGGATCCCCCTCCCCCGGTCACAGAAATCCGGGGTGCGTTCCCCAACTGTACCGCGCTCAACCATGCAGAATTGCCCCCTCCGTTTCTCTTACGGAGGGGGCAATCCGATGAACGCACAGTGATCGACATTACCGAAGGTAACGTCAGCCGCTCGGCCGCTCGGCCACCGGCCGCTCGGTCGTCGGCCGCTCAGCCGCCGGCCACCGCCGGAATGATCGACACGCCCGCACCCTCCGGCGTCGCCGTGTCGAGCCCCTGCTCGAAGCGGACGTCGTCGTCGTTGACGTACACGTTGACGAAGCGGCGCAGCTTGCCCTGGTCGTCCAGGACCCGGGCCGCGATGCCGGTGTGGTTCTTCTCCAGGTCCGCGATGACCTCGCCGAGGGTCGCGCCCTCGGCGTCGACCTCGGCCTTGCCGCCGGTGTAGGTGCGCAGGATGGTGGGGATGCGAACGGTGACGCTCATGGGGGTGATGACCTCCGGTCGGATGCGAGGCGCCCGTAGGGGCGCGCGGAACGCGTACGGAAGAGGAACGGGAAGGGGATCCGGCGGGAGGCGCCTACGCGAGCCCCGCCTCCCGGAAGGAGTCCAGGGACGGCCGGATCGTCGCGGTGAGCCCCGTACCCGCCACCGCGTCCAGCGTCTTGAGGCCGTCACCCGTGTTGAGGACGACGGTCGTCAGCGTCGGGTCGAGCACGCCCGCCTCGATCAGCTTCCGCGTGACGCCGACCGTCACACCGCCGGCCGTCTCCGCGAAGATGCCCTCGGTCCGCGCCAGCAGTCGGATCGCGTCGACGATCTGCTCGTCGTCGACGTCCTCCACCGCCCCGCCGGTGCGGCGCGCGATGTCCAGGACGTAGGGCCCGTCGGCCGGGTTGCCGATCGCCAGCGACTTGGCGATCGTGTCCGGCTTCTGCGGCCGTACGACGTCATGGCCCGCCTTGAACGCGGTCGACACCGGCGAACAGCCCTCGGCCTGGGCGCCGAAGATCTTGTAGGGCCTGTCCTCGACCAGGCCGAGCTGGATCAGCTCGCGCAGCCCCTTGTCGATCTTCGTCAGCTGGGAGCCGGAGGCGATCGGCACCACGAGCTGGTCGGGCAGCCGCCAGCCGAGCTGCTCGCAGATCTCGTACGCCAGCGTCTTGGACCCCTCGGCGTAGTACGGCCGCAGGTTGACGTTGACGAAGCCCCAGCCCTCGCCCACCGGGTCGCCGATCAACTCCGAGCAGAAACGGTTCACGTCGTCGTAGTTGCCCTCGATGCCGACGAGCTCGCCGCCGTAGACCGCGGCCATGACGACCTTGCCCTGCTCCAGGTCGTGCGGGATGAACACGCAGGAGCGGAAGCCGGCCCGGGCGGCGGCGGCGCCCACCGCGCCGGCCAGGTTGCCGGTGGAGGAGCAGGACAGGGTGGTGAAGCCGAAGGCGCGGGCGGCCTCGATGGCCTGGGCGACGACGCGGTCCTTGAAGGAGTGCGTCGGGTTGCCGGAGTCGTCCTTCACGTACAGCCCGCCGGTGACGCCGAGTTCACGGGCGAGGTTGTCGGCCTTGACGAGCTTGGTCCAGCCGGGGTTGATGTTCGGCTTCGTCGCGACGTCGGCCGGGACGGGCAGCAGCGGGGCGTACCGCCAGATGTTCGCGGGGCCGGCCTCGATCTTCCGGCGCAGTTCCTCGGTGTCGTGCGCCGAGAAGTCGTACGCGATCTCCAGCGGCCCGAAACACTCCTCGCAGGCGAACACCGGTCCGAGCGGCACGCGGTGGCCGCATTCGCGGCAGGAGAGGGCGGCGGCCGGGCCGAGATCGACGGAACCGGCGGCGGAGGGGGTGGTGTCTGCGACAGTCTGCACAGCCATGTGAGGCGAGGCCCTTTCTCCTCATCTTCCTCACGACGCATCTCGCCGTGAGACGGATTTGGCACCTTCCCTAGCCGGGAGCCTCGCGGAGTGATCGACGATGATCAGCGATCTACGAGACCGGCTGGAGGGTTGCCGGGGCTTCATCGGGCCGTGTCCCTCTGCCCCTCTGGATGAGCGGTATTCGGTTGTGACGTCGGCGACCCCGGCATGCGGCGGTCGTCGGCGTTGTTCAAGACTGTAACCGAAGGCCAGGACACTTGAGAGAGTCGTCCGTACCGCGAGATGGATCACAGAGGGAGCCACCGACCGTGCTGGAGGAAGTCGAGCATTGGCTGAGCGCACGCTCATGGTCCGTGGCAGACCGCCCGTTGCACCAGGTCATGGCCGCCAAGCGGGCCACGGGCCAGTCGGTGAGCGTGGTGCTCCCCGCGCTCGACGAGGAGGCGACCGTCGGCGAGATCGTCGCCGCGATCCACCGCGACCTGGTCCGCCAGGTGCCGCTCGTCGACGAGATCGTGGTCGTCGACTCCGGCTCCACCGACCGCACCGCCGAGGTGGCCGCGGCGGCGGGCGCGCGGGTCGTGCACCGTGACGCGATCCTGCCGCGCATCCCGGCCGTCCCCGGCAAGGGCGAGGTGCTGTGGCGCTCGCTGCTGGTCACCCGCGGCGACGTCGTCTGCTTCGTCGACGCCGATCTGCGCGAGTTCTCCTCCGACTTCGTCACCGGCATCGTCGGACCGCTGCTGACCGATCCCGAGGTGCAGCTGGTCAAGGCGATGTACGACCGTCCGCTGGCCGGTGCCGCCGGGCAGGGCGGCCGGGTCACCGAGCTGATGGCCCGCCCGCTGCTCAACATGCACTGGCCGCTGCTGGCCGGCTTCGTCCAGCCGCTCGGCGGCGAGTACGCGGCCCGCCGCTCGCTGCTCGAACAGCTGCCGTTCCCGGTCGGCTACGGCGTCGAGCTGGGCATGCTGGTGGACGCGCTGCACACGGTCGGCCTCGACGCGCTCGCCCAGGTCGACGTCGGCGTGCGCCGCCACCGCCACCAGGACGGCCAGGCGCTGGGGCGCATGGCCGCCGCGATCTACCGCACCGCCCAGCTCCGCCTGGCCCGCGGCCATCTGCTGCGCCCCACCCTCACCCAGTTCGACCGCGGCCCGAACGGCTTCGAGCCGCACACGCATCCGGTGGACACGGAGGAGCGCCCCCCGATGGCACAGATCGCGGAGTACGCGGACCGGAGGGTGGCGTAGGGGGGTGCGGGTCGCGGGTCGCGGGTCGCGCGGGACGTGTGCCCCGGCCGGAGACGCCGTCCCGTCGGCCGGAGACGCCGTTCCATCGGCGCCGGCGGCCGTCGTCGTCGGGCGCACGGGCCGGATACGTGGCGCGACCCTCACCGTGATCCGCCTCCACCACGTTTGAGGGTTTCGGGGCCGGGCTAGGTTCAGGCGTATGGCTTCCACGTTCGGTGCTGCTCAGGTCCTGGTCGCCTCCAACCGGGGGCCCGTCTCGTACACGGTGCGGGAGGACGGTTCGCTGCACGCCAAACGGGGCGGTGGCGGGCTGGTCTCCGGGCTGTCGGCCATCGGGCCGGACGCGGGCGCGCTGTGGGTCTGCTCGGCGCTGAGCGACGGCGACCGCGAGGCGGTGCGGCGCGGGGCCGGCGAGGACGGCGTACGGATGCTGGACGTCCCGGCCGATGTGCACGCGGACGCGTACAACGGCATCGCCAATTCCGTGCTCTGGTTCGTGCACCACATGCTGTACCAGACCCCACTCGAACCGGTGTTCGATCAGGAGTTCCGGCGCCAGTGGGCCTCCTACGAGGCCTACAACCGCGCCTTCGCCGAGGCGCTGGCCGAGGAGGCGGCCGAGGGCGCGGCCGTGATGGTGCAGGACTACCACCTGACCCTGGTCCCGGGGATGCTCCGGGAGCTGCGCCCCGATCTGCGGATCGCGCACTTCTCGCACACGCCGTGGGCGCCGGTCGACTACTTCCGGCTGCTCCCGGACGACATCGCCGAGCAGGTGCTGCGCGGCATGCTCGGCGCCGACCGGCTCGGCTTCCTCACCCACCGCTGGGCGGACGCGTTCACCGCGTGCGCGGACGCGCTCGTCGGCGGGCTCGGCTCCACACGGATCGGCGTGCACGGCCTCGGCGCCGACGCCGACTTCCTGCGCGCACGCTCGCACGAGGCCGACGTGGCCGAGCGGATGGCGGTGCTGCGCGAGGAGATCGGCCCGGACCGGAAGACGATCGTCCGGGTCGACCGGACGGAACTGTCGAAGAACATCGTGCGCGGACTCCTCGCCTACGAGCAGCTGCTCGCCTCCCGCCCTGAGTGGCGCGAGCGGGTGGTGCACGTGGCGTTCGCCTACCCCTCCCGCCAGGATCTCGCGGTGTACCGGGAGTACACCGAGGAGGTGCGCCGGGTGGCCGAGTCGGTCAACGCGCGCTACGGCACGGACGGGTGGACGCCGGTGCTGCTGCACGTCGAGGACGACTTCGCACGGTCGCTGGCGGCGTACCGGCTGGCCGACGTCGCCCTGGTCAACCCGGTACGGGACGGCATGAACCTGGTCGCCAAGGAGGTGCCGCTCGTCTCCGACGAGGGGTGCGCGCTGGTGCTGTCGCGGGAGGCGGGGGCGTACGAGGAGCTGGGCGAGGACGCGGTGGTGGTGAACCCGTACGACGTGGTCGCGACGGCGGAGGCGCTGCACGAGGCGCTGTCCATGCCGGCGGGCGAGCGCGCCGAACGCGCGAAGCGGCTCGCGGCGGCGGGCACGGCCCTCCCCCCGTCCCGCTGGTTCCTGGACCAGCTGCACGCGCTGGAGGACTGAGCGCAGGACTGGATCGCGCGGTTCCCCGCGCCCCTGACAGGGGCGCGGGGCTGTGTCACCATGCGGCTCCGCCGCGTGGGCGCGAAACGGGGCGAAGCGCGCGAAACGGGGCGAAGCCCCGTGCCGGGGTCCAAGGGGCGGAGCCCCTTGAAGGGACGGGAAGGGTAAGGGCGGCGGGCGAAAGACCCGTCTACCCCAGCCGCGCCGCCAGCGCACGCAGTACCCGCACGACGCCCGCGGGGCCGTCGACCACCACGTCCGCGCGCTTCGCCAGCTCCGCCACCTCCTCGCTGCCACTGCACACCAGCACCCCCGGCACCCCCTCCCCCCGCAACCCCTCCACCGCCGCGAACGCCGGCAGATCCCCCAGGTCGTCCCCCGCGTACAGCACCGCCCCCGCACCCACCTCCCGCACGTACTCCGACAGCGCCACCCCCTTGTCCATCCCCGGCGGCCGCAGCTCGAGCACCATCCGCCCCGGCTCGACGATCAGTCCGTGCCGGGCCGCGAGCTCGGACAGCGGCACGCGCAGCGCCTCGAACGCGGCCTGCGGATCGGCCGCCCGGCGCGTGTGGACCGCGACGGCCCGGCCGCCCTTCTCCTCCACCCAGGTCCCGCGCCACGCCCCGACCCCGTCGAGCACCCCCGGCAGCTCGGCCCGCACGGCGGCGACGCCGGGGTGCGGCGCCGGCGCGCTGACCGTGCCGGTCACCGCGTCCCACCGCTCGGCGCCGTAGTGCCCGAGCACCACCAGGTGTTCGAGCCCGGCGACCCCGGCGAACCCCCCGTGGCGGACGGCGACCCCCGCCGGGCGCCCGGTGACGACGGCCACCGAGGCCACCTTCGGCGCGAGCGCGGCGAGCGCGGGCACCGCGTCGGGGTGTGCCCGGGCCTGCTCGGGGTCGGCGACGATCGGGGCGAGCGTCCCGTCGAAGTCGAAGGCGAGGACCGCCCGGCCGGGACGGGCGAGGATCGCCTCCAGCCCCTCGCGCCCGGCCGCGGTCGCGGGGGTCGGAACGGTCGGATCGGTGGGGACGGCGTCACCCGTGCGGTGCGACGCGTCCCCGGGGTCCATGGAGTCCGTGTGGCTGCCCATGTCTTCGACACTATCCGCGCGGGCCCGACCGTACGCCTGTCCCGCCTGTACGCCTGTCCGGCCCGTACGCCGAGCCGCCCGTACGCCTGAGCCGTGCGCCCGGCCCGGCCGCCGGGCCGCCCACCGCTGCGTCCGCCTACCGCTGCGTCCGCCTACCGCTCCGCGCGCCGGGCCTCGCGCACCCGCCGCAGCCGGTTGACGGTCACCGGGTCGTGGGCGAGGGCCCGGGGATCGTCGAGCAGGGCGTTGAGCAGCTGGTAGTAGCGGACGGGGGCGAGCCCGAGCCGCTCACGTATCGCGCGCTCCTTCACGCCGGGGCCGGCGAAGCCACGCCGCTCCATGGCCAGCACGGCCCGTTCACGCGCGCCCAGTTCCTCCGGCCGCTCTCCCCCGACGCTCTCCGGTTCCTCCATGCGTTCCACAGTAGGGCCCACCACTGACAACGCCCCACTGACAACGCCCCGGGCCGCGGACACCGGGCCGGGCCCGGTGCCCTACTCCCCTACGTCCTCCCGGATCGCCGACCGCTGGAGCTGCCCCAGCACCGCCGCCGCGCTGCCCTGCTCCGAGACCGCCGTCCCGATCCGCTTCTTGAGTTCCGCGCTCACCGTCGCCCACGACGTCTTGCCCACCGGGTACAGCTCCGCGCCCGGCAGCTGCTCCAGGAACGGCGCGAGGTCGGCGTCCTGGGCGGAGGAGGCCATGTCCTCGGAGGCGGACGTCGTCACCGGCAGCAGGTCGTACTCGCGTGAGAACGCCAGCACGTTCTTCTCGCTGTAGACGAAGTCGAGGAAGTCCCCGATCTGCTCCTGGTGGCCGTGCTGCTTGAAGGCCATCATCCAGTCGGCCACGCCCATCGACGCCCGTTCCTGGCCGTCCCCGTCCCCGTTCCCGCTGCCGTTCCCGGGCATCGGGACCATGCCGAACTTCAGGCCCTTGGCCCGCGCCGCCTTCATCAGCGTGGGGTGCCCGTTGAGCATCCCCACCTCGCCGCGCGCGAACGCGGCGAACGCGTCCGCCCGGTTGAGCTTCGCCGGCGCGACGGGCCCGGTGAGCCCCTTGCCGACCAGCTCGTCCTTCAGCCAGCCGAACGTGGCGACGTTCTCCACCGAGTCCAGGTCGTAGTTGCCGATGCTGTCGGTGTAGCCGCCACCGCCGCTGAGCAGCCACTGCAACGTCTCGGCCTGCGCCTCTTCGGGCCCCAGCGGCAGCGCGTACGGCGTCGTCACCCCGGCCGACTTCAACGCGCGCGCGTCGGCGGCCAGTTGGTTCCAGGTGGTGGGCGGGTGGCTGATCCCGGCCTTGGCGAACAGCTTCTTGTTGTAGAAGAGCAGCCGGGTGGAGGCCGCGAACGGCATCCCGTACTGGACCCGGTTCAGCTCCCCCGCCTGGCTCAGTTCATGGACGAAGTCGGCCTGGACGGGGATGGAGAGCAGATCGGAGGCCCGGTAGAGCTTGCCGGCGGCCGCGTAGTCGGCGTAGGCGCCGATCTGCGCCAGGTCGGGGGCGTCGCCCGCGTCGACCATCTGTTTGACCTTGCGGTCGACGTCGTTCCACGAGTAGACGCTGACGTCGACCTTCACGCCCGGGTGCTTGTCCTCGTACGCGTCGACCAGCGTGTCCCAGTACTTCTTGGAGGAGTTGGCCGCCGAGTCGCCGTAGTCGGCCGCGACCAGTTTCAGGGTGACGTCCCCGGAGCCGCCCGGCCCCCCGCAGCCGGCGAGGGTCGCCGTCATCCCCAGTGCGGTGACCGCCGCGCCCAGTACCGTCGTCCTCCGCGCCCCGCGCCGCCGCACCGACCACTCCTGTTTCCGCTGGTTGTGTGTGGTTACCGTCTCGTATGCCGAAACGATTCAGCTATAAGGTCTACACCACACTAGTGGACTAGACCTCTCCGGGTCCGAGCGTCACACTGTTCCACGTGAAACACGTCATCGCCCTTGATGTGGGCGGCACCGGGATGAAGGCCGCCCTGGTAGGGGCGGAAGGCGAGTTGCTGTACCGCGCGCGCCGGCCCACCGGCCGCGAACGGGGCCCCGAGGCGGTGACGACGGCGGTCCTCGACTTCGCCGCCGAACTCCGCGCCCACGGCCTCAGCGAGTTCGGTGAACCGGCCGTCGCGGCCGGTGTCGCCGTCCCCGGCATCGTCGACGACGAGCGGGGCGTGGCCGTCTACTCGGCCAACCTCGGCTGGCGCGACGTGCCGTTGCGCGCCCGGCTGAGCGAGCGGCTCGGCGGCGTCCCCGTCGCCCTCGGCCACGACGTACGCACCGGCGGCCTCGCCGAGGGCCGCATCGGCGCCGGTCAGGGCGCCGACCGCTTTCTGTTCGTCCCGCTGGGCACCGGTATCGCGGGCGCCATCGGCATCGACGGCCGGGTGGAGGCGGGCGCGCACGGCTTCGCGGGCGAGATCGGCCATGTCGTCGTCCGGCCCGGCGGCGTCGACTGCCCCTGCGGGCAGCGCGGTTGTCTGGAGCGGTACGCCTCCGCCTCCGCCGTCGGCCAGGCCTGGGCCGCCGCCTGCGGGAACCCGGAGGCGGACGCGGCGGACTGCGCCCGGGCCGTGGCCGCCGGGGACGCACGGGCGGCGGAGGTCTGGCAGGCCGCCGTCGACGCGCTCGCCGACGGCCTGGTCACCGCCTTCACCCTGCTCGACCCGCGCACGCTGATCATCGGCGGCGGGCTCGCGGAGGCCGGGCCCACCCTGTTCGACCCGCTGCGTCAGGCCCTGCGCGACCGCGTCACCTTCCAGAAGCTGCCCTCCGTCGTCCACGCGGGCCTGGGCGACAACGCCGGCTGTCTGGGCGCGGGGCTGCTCGCCTGGGACCTGCACGCCGCGGGCGGCGGCCCGCGGAAGGAACCCACGCCGGTCGTTCCCCCCGGCAAGGAACCCGCGCCGGTCGTTCCCCCCGGCAAGGAACCCGCGCCGGTCGTTCCCCCCGTCCGCGACACCGCTGATCCCTCGATTCCCTCGATTCCCTCGGCTCCCTCGACCGACCCCGCTACCGATCCCTCGATTCCTCGGAGGTAACCACCTGATGGCCCCTAGCAAGGTTCTCGCCGGTGCCCGGACGGTGCTGCCCACCGGGATCGTGGACGACGGCCGCGTGGTCGTCGAGGGCGCGCGCATCACCGCCGCGTCCGGCGCCGACGCCCAGCCCGCCACCGGGCCCGGCACCGCCACCGTCGACCTGTCCGGCCACTGGCTGGTCCCCGGCTTCGTCGATCTGCACAACCACGGCGGCGGCGGCGCCTCCTTCACCTCCGGCTCCGTCGAGGACGTGCTGACCGGCATCCGCACCCACCGGGAGCACGGCACCACCACCCTCGTCGCCTCCACCGTCACCGAGGAGACGGACCAGCTCGCCCAGCGCGCCGGGCTCCTGTCCGAACTGGCCGAACAGGGCGACCTGGCCGGCATCCACTTCGAGGGCCCCTTCATCTCCCCCTGCCGCAAGGGCGCCCACTCCGCCGCCCTGCTGCGCGACCCCGACCCGGCCGAGGTGCGCAAGCTGGTCGACGCGGCCCGCGGGCAGGCCCGGATGGTCACCCTCGCCACCGAACTCCCCGGCGGCCTGGACTCCGTACGGCTGCTCGTCGAACAGGGCGTGATCGCCGCGGTCGGGCACACGGACGCCACCTACGAGCAGACCGTCGCCGCCATCGACGCGGGCGCGACCGTGGCCACGCACCTGTTCAACGCGATGCCGACTCTGGGCCACCGCGCCCCCGGCCCGGTCACCGCGCTGCTGGAGGACGAGCGGGTCACCGTCGAACTGATCAACGACGGCACGCATCTGCACCCCGCCGCCCTCCAACTGGCGTTCCGTCACGCGGGCGCCGCCCGAGTCGCGTTCATCACCGACGCGATGGACGCGGCCGGCTTCGGCGACGGCCGCTATCTGCTCGGCCCGCTGGAGGTCGAGGTCAGCGACGGCGTGGCGCGGCTGGTGGAGGGCGGCTCGATCGCCGGGTCCACGCTCACCCTGGACCGGGCGTTCCAGCGGGCGGTCACGGTCGACGGGCTCCCGGTCGAGGACGTCGTCGCCGCCCTCTCGGTCAACCCCGCGCGGCTGCTGGGCAGGGCCGACGAGGTGGGCTCGCTGACGCCGGGCACCTATGCCGACCTGGTCGTTCTCGACGAGGAGTTCACGCTGAAGGGCGTGATGCGCCGGGGCGAGTGGGTGATCGATCCCCAACTGGGCTGATTCGCCCAGCTTCTGACTGCCCCTCGGGGGTCGGTGGTGGGCCCGGGGGTCTGGGCCGACCACCGACTCTTTGGCATGATCGAGTCTCCTCAACCGCCACCGGCGCGCGCACTGTGGAGACAGCACGCACGCTGGGAGTACGCACACGCGTCACCGCACGATCCGAGGGAGGTCGGCCCGGGTGATCCTCACGGTCACACTGAACACCGCTCTCGACCTCACCTATCGCGTCCCCGCGCTGCGCCCGCACACCGCGCACCGGGTGACCGAGGTGACCGAACGGCCCGGCGGCAAGGGCCTGAACGTGGCCCGTGTGCTCGCCGCGCTCGGCCACCGGGCGACCGTCACCGGCTTCGCCGGCGGCCGCACCGGCGACGCCCTGCGGGAGCGGCTGGCCGACTGCCCCGGCGTGGTGGACGCGCTGATACCCGTGGCCGGGGCGACCCGGCGGACCGTCGCCGTGGTGGACGCCGCCACCGGCGACACCACCCAGCTCAACGAACCGGGGCCGCTGATCTCTCCCGCCGAGTGGTCCGCGTTCCAGCGGGCCTACGAGGAGCTGCTGGGCTCGGCCGCCGCGGTCGCCCTGTGCGGGAGCCTGCCGCCGGGGGTGCCGGTGGGGGCGTACGCGGGGCTGGTCCGTACCGCGCGGGCGCATCAGGTGCCGGTGCTCCTGGACACCAGCGGCGAGCCGCTGCGCCGGGGGGTGGCCGCCCGCCCCGACATCGTCAAGCCGAACGCGGAGGAGCTGGCCGAGCTGACCGGGGCGCACGACCCCGCGCAGGCCACCCGGGACGCCCGGCGCCGGGGCGCGCACACGGTGGTCGCCTCGCTGGGCGCGCAGGGGCTGCTCGCGGTGAACGCCGAGGGCCGCTGGCGCGCGGTGCCGCCGCGCGGACTGCGCGGCAATCCGACGGGCGCGGGCGACTCGGCGGTGGCGGGCCTGCTGTCGGCCCTGGTGGAACGCCTGCCGTGGCCCGACCGGCTGGCACGTGCCACCGCCCTGTCCGCGGCGACGGTCCTGTCGCCGACGGCGGGCGAGTTCGACCGGCGGGACTACGAGGAGCTGCTCACGCGGGTCGCGGTGACCCCGGAGACGACGGCGGCGTAACGGCATCCGGAGACGGCGACGGCGACGGCATCCGAGACAGCGGCCGCGTAACGGCGCCTCAGTCCTTGACCTGGCCTTCCTTCAGCCAGAGCTGGTCCAGGAGGACGTCGCACTTGTCGCCGTCCTGGCAGGAGAGGGTGATCGTGTTGGTGCCCTTGTTGAGCGTGGGCCAGACGTAGGTCTTGGTCCAGCCCTTGGCGAAGTCACCGTCCTTGGCGTGGGCGAAGTTGCCCAGGTTCATCTTGCTGCCGAACTCCTTGCCGTTGACCGTCATCGTCATCGACTGGTCGTCGCCCGCCGCGCTGTAGTGCGCGAACACCGTGTAGGCGCCGTCCTTGGGGATGCCGTTGACGGTCCAGGTCACCTGGGAGCCGACGGTGTTCAGGCCGGTCACATAGCTGCCGCCGTCGGCCTCGGCGCCCTCCACCTCCGAGGCGATGGTGGCGCCGCCCTCCAGCTTGAGCGCCTTGGCGTCGATCTTGGGCAGCTCCTCCGTGTCACCGGAGGCGTCCGAGTCCGAGCCGCTCGGGGAGGGGCTCTGGTTCGCCGACGGTGTGGTGTCGCCCGCGGTGTTCTTCTTGTCGCCGTCGGAGTCGTCGCCGAGCACGGCGATGCTGATGCCGATCACCACGGCGGCCACCACCGCTATCGCGCCGATCAGCAGGCCCTTGGTGTTCGGGCCCCGCCCGCGCCCGCCGCCGTTGCCGCCCGCCGGGTCCCGGTGGCTGGGCGGCGCCCCGCCGGGGACGGTCTCGGGGGCCGCGTAGTGCGGGTTCGGCTGTCCGGGTGGCCCGTAGGTGCCGTACGCCTGCTGCTGCGGGACCTGTCCGTACGCCGCCGTCTGCCCCGGTGCCCCCGCCTGCCCGTACTGGCCGGTCGCCTGCGGTTGCTGCGGCTGCTGTGCGCCGCCGTACTGCCGCTGACCGACCGCCCGCACCCTGTTGACCGAGTTGGGGTAGCCGTAGCCGCCGCTCGGCGGCTGGGCTCCGTTGGCCTGACCGTCGGCGTAGAGGTAGCCGAACGGGTCGTCGTCCTCGGGCGTGCTCGCGCCGTTGTTGCCGGGCGTCATCCCTTGGTGCTCCTAGCGGGTGGGGGTGCGGATGCGTGCTGGGCTGAACTGCGAGCGTACCCGCTTCCGGAGGCCCGTACCGGTGTCTTCCTGCTCACCCCCGCGGTGAGCTGGAGCTATCCCGCACGCCTGTGCTGTTTGGGACGGGATCGTTTCTCGACGTACATCCGTTCGTCAGCGGATTTCAACACCTCGTCCGCCGTCATGCCGCAGTGTGCCCAGCCGATGCCGAAGCTGGCGCCCACCCGCATGACCCGTCCGTCGACCCGGATGGGCTGGATGATCTCGTTGCGCAGCCGTACGGCGAGGTCCTGGGCGTCGGCGCGGCCGAGGCCGTCGGCCAGCACCACGAACTCGTCGCCGCCGAGCCGGGCGACGGTGTCGCCGTCCCGCACGCCCCGGGTCAGCCGGCCGGCCACCTCGACGAGGACGGCGTCACCGGCGTTGTGCCCGAAGCGGTCGTTGATCGACTTGAAGCCGTCGAGGTCGCAGAAGAGGACCGCGAGCCCCTTGGTGCCGTCGTCCGTCCCGTCGGACGGGGCGACGGTGTGCACATGGTGGTCGAAGCCGTCGTACGGTCCCCTGGCCGAGAGCGGGCCGAAGCCGTGCCCGCCGGTGTCGTAGACCGCGGGGTGGCCGCCCGGGGGCGTGTCCGTGAGGCCCGGCTCGCCGAAGCCGTCGAATGCCGTGTGCCCGCCGAACGCCGTGTGCCCGCCGTACTGCCCGTGCGCCGCGTCGGCCGACTCGGCCCCGTCGGCGGCCACGGCGTACGGGCGCTGACAGAGCCGGGCGGAGAGCCGGGAGCGCAGTTCGGCGGAGTTGGGCAGTCCGGTGAGCGAGTCGTGCGAGGCCCGGTGGGCGAGCTGGAGCTCGCGCCGTTTGCGCTCCTCTATGTCCTCGACGTGCGTGAGCAGGAAGCGGGGCCCGTCGGCGGCGTCCGCGACGACGGAGTTGCGCAGCGAGACCCAGACGTAGGTGCCGTCCCGGCGGCCCAGGCGCAGCTCGGCGCGGCCGCCCTCGGCGGAGGTGCGCAGCAGGGTGCTGATGTCCTCGGGGTGGACCAGGTCGGAGAAGGAGTAGCGGCGCATCGAGGCGGCGGGCCGGCCGAGCAGTCGGCACAGCGCGTCGTTGCTGCGCAGGATGCGGCCGTGCTGGTCGCCGCCCATCTCGGCGATGGCCATGCCGGAGGGGGCGTACTCGAAGGCCTGCCGGAAGGACTCCTCGCTGGCGCGCAGCGCCTGCTGGTCCCGTTCGAGCCGCACCAGCGCGCGCTGCATGTTGGCGCGCAGCCGGGCATTGCTGATCGCGGTGGCCGCCTGGAACGCGTACATCTGGAGCGCCTCACGGCCCCAGGCCCCGGGCCGCCGGCCGTTGCGCGGCCGGTCCACGGAAAGCACACCTATCAGCTCGCCGGAGGAACCGCTGCCGCCCGGGCCGTACAGGGGCGCGAACAGGCGGTCGGAGGGGTGCCACTCGTCCTCGAAGCGGGGTTCGGGGCCGTCGGAACGCCACTGGGGAACGTCGTCGTCGTCGAGGATCCAGCCCTCGGCGTGGGATATGAAGCGCAGGTCGCCCCAGGCCTCGCCCATGTTGAGCCGCCGGTTCCAGGCGGCGCGGGAGCCGACCCGGCCCGCCATCATCTGTTCGACGGTGGAGTTTCCGGCCAGGGCCGCGACCACGAGGTCGCCGTCGGGGCGTACGAGGTTGACGGCCGCCAGTTCGTATCCGAGGCCGTTGACCACGCCGTCGGCGACGGTCTGGAGCGTGTCCGCCAGACTGCGGGCGGTATGGATGTCCGCCATGACCTCGTGGAGCTTCCGCAGAGTCGCAAGACGGACGTACGGCTCCGAGTCGGTCTCCATGCGCCCTCCCCTCGAGATCTCGCGGTAACTCCGTAACCCCAGGGTTGTCTTCGGCGTACGCCCTGCATCCTCACCGCTACTGAATCACAGCGCGCTGCCCACTCGGCACACAGGGTCAACAAAATACGCACCTTGTGACTCAAGTCACAGTAAAAGGTGAGCATTTGAGAGGGGTTTCTGCTTTTCCCGTCTTCTTCACGGAACGCGGTCTTTTACGGAACACAATTCAATGCCCTGTGGGGTCCCCGTGAACGACTGCGAGCATACGACGCCGGGGGCGGGCGCGTGGGCGTTACGGATCATCGCGCGTGGGTGTTACGGATCCTCGCGCGGAGGGGCGCCGGTCGCCGGGTGCCGGCAGCCGCCCGTCACCGGTCCGGGCTGCGGCCTCGGTCCTAGGACCCGTCTGGACCCCTGGCCCGATGCGCCCTCGCGCACACGGGAACTACCGTCGTGACCGTGCTCAACACCTCGCAGATCCCTCCGCAGCCCCTCTCGTCCGACCGTTCCGCCGGCCCCGGTCCCGCCGTCGGCGGGCATGCTGAAGGGGTGAGCGACGACGAGTTCCGTGCCGCCATGTCCCGCCTGGCCGCGGGCGTGGTCCTGGTGACCGCGCACGAACCGGCGCTGGACCCCGAGGGCCCGCGCGGGGAGGACGTGGGCATGACGGCCACCGCCTTCCTGTCGGTCTCCCTCGACCCGCCGCTGGTCATGGTCAGCCTGCGCGAGGGCTCCCGCATGGACGAACTGCTCGACGAACAGCCGCTGTGGGCGGTCTCGGTGCTCGCCGAGAGCCAGCGGCACATCGCGGGGCGGTTCGCGATGAAGGGCCGCATCAGCGACCGGCTGCTGTTCGAGGACATCGCCTACGTGCGCGGCCGGGCGTCGGGGGCGCCGCTGGTGGGGGGTGCGCTGGCGACCGTGGAGTGCCGCACGGAACAGCGGGTGCCGGCGGGCGACCACACCCTCGTCGTCGGCCGCGTCCTCACCGCCACCGCACCGGATTCGGGGGCGGGTCCCCTGACGTACTTCCGGGGGCGGTATCGGGCGCTCGGATAGGGGTGGGGGACAGGGGGCGGGCGGACAGGGGGACAACGGAGAGACGGACAACTGGTGGGACGGCAACGGGTGGGACGGCAACGGGTTGCCGGCGCGAGGGGGACGCCCGGGAGGACGGCCCGGTGGAACGAACCGGAGTGGGACGACGCGAAGTGTGATGACGCGAGTTGTGATGACCCGGAGTGTGATGACCCGGAGTGTGATGACGCGGGGGGCGTCGCATTCACACCCGACGACCGGGGGGCGTCACATTCACACCCGGCGACAGGGGAGCGTTGCATTCGCACCCGACGACCGGGGGGCGTTGCATTCGCACCCGGTGAATTCACGGACGGGGTGCGGTAATTCACTGCCAGCCGCGGCCGGAACGCCCCCGCTTGGTCTCGGCACGCTGCTTCTTCTCGCGCAGCCGTCGTTCGTTGATTCCGCGCGGAATCCGCGTCGCTCTGCGCGGCTTGGGCGGGGGCGCGGTCGCCTCGGCGAGCAGCGAGGCGAGACGCACGGCGGCCGCCTCGCGATTGCGCCATTGCGAACGGTGCTCGGAGGCGCGCACGCTGAGCACCCCGTCGACCAGCCGCCCGGCCAGCCGCTCCAGCGCACGCCGCTTCCACACCTCGGGCAGCGCCTCGGTCCGGGCCACGTCGAACCGCACCTCGACCTGGGTGTCGGTGGTGTTGACGTGCTGCCCACCGGGCCCCGAGGATCGCGAGAACCTCCACACGAGCTCGCTCTCGGGCAGCACGACGGAACCACGCACGACATAGGGACCGGACATGCCCTCCATGTTCCCGGTCGGGGCGGGGGTACGTCACCAGGTTTTCGGGGCCCCGGCCACCCGACCTCTCGGGCGCGCCCCCCTCTCGGGTAAAAAAGGTAAAGCGCCCGGAACCATCCGGGCCCCCCACCGCGTTCAATGGGTTAGCCGCACCGCGGCCCACACGTATGGGAACGAACCAAGCGAAGGGACTCCCAACAATGGCTGTAAGCCTGTCCAAGGGTGGCAACGTCTCGCTCACCAAGGAGGCTCCGGGCCTGACCGCCGTCACCGTGGGCCTCGGCTGGGACGTCCGCACCACCACCGGCACGGACTTCGACCTCGACGCCTCCGCCATCGCGGTCAACCCCCAGGGCAAGGTCTACTCCGACCAGCACTTCGTCTTCTTCAACAACAAGCAGACGCCGGACCAGACCATCGTCCACACCGGCGACAACCGCACGGGCGAGGGCGCCGGCGACGACGAGGCGATCAACGTCAACCTGGCGGGGCTCCCGGCCGACGTCGACAAGATCGTCTTCCCCGTCTCCATCTACGACGCCGAGTCCCGCTCGCAGAACTTCGGGCAGGTCCGCAACGCGTACATCCGCATCGTCAACCAGGCCGGCGGCGCGGAGATCGCCCGCTACGACCTGTCGGAGGACGCGGCCACGGAGACGGCCATGGTCTTCGGCGAGCTGTACCGCAACGGCGCGGAGTGGAAGTTCCGCGCGGTCGGCCAGGGCTACGCCTCGGGCCTGACCGGCATCGCCCAGGACTTCGGCGTCAACGTCTGACCTCCACCACCGCCGAAGCCCCACCGCACCACCCCGAAGCCCCCGCCGCACCGAGCCGTCACCGCGGGGGCTTCGCCGCGCGCGGGTGCGCGGTACGCGCCTCGCGCGGAGGCGCGCCCTCGCGAGGGGCCGCCTCGCGCCGGGGCGTCCGGCCTCAACCCGGGCCAACGTCGCCCGCTCCCCCGGGGCGGCCGCCTCGCGCACGGGGGCGTCCGCAGTCCGGGGCCTGCTTGACCAGCACCCTGCGGGCGGCCGCCTCGCGCACGGGGGCGTCCGAGGCACGGCGTGATCGGCCCCGGAGGCAGCTCCGGGGCGGCCCCGCGCACGGGGGCGCGTTCGGATGCGGCCGGTGGCGGCGGCCGGTGGCAGCCGCATCTCCCGGGCGTGGGTCCCATCGCGCCCGGAAGCCCCGCCACACGAAGGAGCACCGCCGAACGGGGTCCCCCCCGACGGGGAACCCCGCCGGACGCAGGAGGCGTCCGGTGACAACCGACGGCAGCCGCATCTCCCGGGCGTGGGCCCTGTCGCGCCCGGAAGTCCCGCCGCACGAAGGAACTCCGCCGAACGAGGGTTCCGCCCCGGACGGGGCACCCCGGCGGGAAACTCCGCCGGGCGCAGGAGGCGTCCGGATACGACCGGTGACGGCCGTGACGGCCGTGACGGCCGTATCCGGACAGATCCGGTCGCTGACGGCCGGCCGTCTCCCCCGCGCGGAAGTCCCACCCCGTGCAGCTGCGTCCCGCCCAGCCGCGCGTCCACCAGGCGCCGGTTCTGCCGCGAGCGGCGCCCGGCCCCGGCCGACGGCGGCAGCCTCCACCGCCCGAAGGTCCGGTCGCACGCGGACGTCCGCCCACAGGCGGAAGCTCCACCGTGCGTGGGGGCGTCCAGGCCCCGCCGCCGAGGGCCTCCGCCGCGCGGCGCAGACGGCCCTCGTGCCGGGAAGCTCCGCCGCAGCTACGGCTCCGCCGTGCGGGACCGTAGCCGCGCGCGCCGACGGCCGGGAGGCCCAGCCGACGACGGCCGCCGCCGCGCGGCGCAGACGGCCCTCGTGCCGGGAAGTCCCGCCGCAGGCTACGGCTCCGCCGTGCGGGCCGCGTCGCGCGCGCCGGCGGCCGGGAGGTCCAGCCGGCGACGGCCGAGATCCGGTCGCCGCCGGCCGGGACGGGACCGGCCGCGCCCCCAGCCCCGGCCGCCTCCCCCACCAACGGCCCCCCGTCGTGCCGTGACACCATCAGGCCGTGCTCGACATCGGCTACGCCCTTTCCACCCGTTTTCCGGATCCGCCGCAGATGGACTACCGCCGCGCCGACGTCCATGCCCTGCGGCACGATCTCTTCTGTGGTGACGTCTATCTCGCCGACACCCGGTCGGACCGGGAGGTGTCCACAGCCTGGGGATGGGTGCCCGTGCTCGACTTCGCCTGGGCCCTGTGCGACATCGTCGAGCATCTCGACCGGGACCCCCTCGGCAGCCGGTCCGCCCGCCGGCAGCAGGCCGAGATCGACTTCACCGAGTCCACCGACCGCATGCTCTTCGAGCGCCGCTTCGGCTGGGTGGACATCGAGGCCGACTGGATGCCCGGCGACGAGGACCCGCTCACCTTCCAGTTCACCGAACTGCGCCGCGAGGCCCGCGACTTCCTGCACGACCTGCTCGCCGACCTGACCGACCTGCACGAGCCGCTCCGCGACAACCCGGCGATCTGGACCCTGGAGGCCCGCTTCCCCCGCGTCGCCTGACGGCCCACCTCCCGCCTCAGTCCACCGCCGCCACCTTCACCCCCAGTTCCGCCGCGAGTACCGGCGCCAGATCCATCAGCTGGGCCGGGCTGATCACGGCTCCCGCCAGCCGCTCCACCCCCCGGGCGATGCCCAGCTCGGCCGCCCGGCGCAGGTCGACGTCCTTCAACTGCGCCGCGCCGAAGTCCGCCTCCTTCAGCACGCAGTCCACGAACTCGACCCGCTCCAGCCGCGCCCCCGCGAAGTCCGGCTCGACCAGGACACAGCCCTCGAAGACGACGTCCCGGAGCCGGGCCGCCCGCAGGTTCAGGTAGTCGATCTTGCCGCCGCGTATCAGCACCCGCTCCAGTACCGCCCCGTGCAGCTGCGTCCCGCCCAGCCGCGCGTCCACCAGCTCCACGTCCCGCAGGGTGGCGTCCGCCAGGTTCGTCCCCACCCCGCGTATGCCGGTCAGCCGGCTGTCGTACACCCGCGCGTGCGCCAGCCGCGTCTCGTCCAGGGCGCAGCCCGTCAGCGCGCAGTCCATGAACCGGGAGCCCCTGCCGTCCTGCGCGGCCAGGTCGGCGTCCGCGAACTCCAGCCCGTCGTAGTCCCCCTCCGGTTCCAGCGGCCCGCCCCCGTACGGCTCCAGCGGAGGCAGCCGCACCTCCGGCCGCCGCGCCGCCGCGACCACCCGCGCCTTCTTCACCGGCTCTCACCTCCCCGCACTCGTACCGCGTCCGACACTCCCGCCGCCGCCCTCACCGCGCCCTCGTCCACCACGCCCTCATGCTGCACCACCCCACTGACAACGCCCCGGCCCCCAGCCGGGCCGGACCCACCAGCGGAGATGCGATATGACCGTATTCGTGATGTTCTGAACCCCATGAGTGCCACCCGAATGGGCGAATCAACGGAGACCGATCCCCGCCGCTGGTGGGTCCTCGTGATCATCGCGCTGGCCCAGCTGATGGTGGTTCTGGACGCGACGATCGTGAACATCGCCCTGCCCTCCGCGCAGCACGCCCTGCACATGTCCGACGCCAACCGGCAGTGGGTGATCACCGCCTACACGCTGGCCTTCGGCGGTCTGCTGCTGCTCGGCGGACGGATCGCCGACCTCGTCGGCCGCAAACGCACCTTCCTCGTCGGCCTGGCCGGCTTCGCCGTCGCCTCCGCGCTCGGCGGCGCCGCGTCCGGCTCCGGCATGCTGTTCGGCGCCCGCGCCCTGCAAGGCGTCTTCGCCGCCGTCCTCGCCCCGTCCGCGCTCAGCCTGCTCACCACCACGTTCTCCGATCCCAGGGAACGCGGAAAGGCCTTCGGCATCTACGGCGCCCTGGCCGGCAGCGGCTCGGCGATCGGCTTCATCGCGGGCGGGTTGCTCACCGAGTACCTGAACTGGCGCTGGTGCCTGTACGTCAACATCCCGATCGCCGCCGTCGCCGTCCTCGGCGGGCTCGCCCTTCTGCACGACCGTCCGCGCCGCGGCGACGCCCGCCTCGACGTGCCCGGCGTCCTGCTCGGCTGCGGCGGCCTCGTCGCCCTCGTCTACGGCTTCAGCGAGGCCCAGCCACGCGGCTGGACCGACCCGTTCGTGCTCGCCCTGTTCGCGGTGGCCGCCGCGCTGCTCGCCACGTTCGTGTGGTGGCAGACCAGGGCCCCCGACCCGCTGCTGCCGCTGCACATCATCCGCGACCGCGACCGGGCCGGCTGCTTCCTGACCATGGCCCTGGCCGTCATCGGCATGTTCGGCATGTTCCTGTTCATGACCTACTACCTCCAGGTCATCCTCGGCTACTCGCCGGTCCGCGCGGGCCTCGCCTTCCTGCCGCTCACCGTGGCGATCATCGTGGGCTCGACGCAGATCTCCGCCCGGCTGCTGCACCACGTGCCGCCGCGCGCCCTCATGGTGCCGGGCATGCTCCTGTCGGCGATCGCCATGGTGATCCTCACCCGGATGACCGTGCACTCCTCGTACACCACCGAGATCCTGGCCCCGCTGCTGCTGATGGGCCTCGGCATGGGGCTGACGTTCATGCCGGTCTTCTCCACCGCCACCGCCGGGGTCGCCGCCCGCGACTCGGGCGTCACCTCGGCCACCGTCAACACCTCGCAGCAGGTCGGCGGCTCCATCGGCACCGCCCTGCTCAACACGATCGCGACGAGCAGCGCGAGTGCGTACATCGCGGCCCACCTGACCGGCCCGGCCCGCCGGAACCTGGTCGTCCGCGAGGGCGTCGTGCACGGCTACACGACCGCCCTGTGGTGGGCGGCGGCCGTGTTCCTGCTGGCCGCCGTGGTCGCCGGCCTCATGGTCACCGCCCGGGCGCCCAAGCACACCACCCCCGCCGAGACCCCGGTCCCCGAGTCGGTCCGCTGACCCGCGAGTCAGTCCGCCGCCCCGGCGCCCGTCCTCCCGCTGTCCGTCCCGCCGAGCGCCGCCAGCGCCCCGTCCGTCAGCCGGAACGTCGTCCACTCGTCCTGCGGACGGGCGCCCAGCGCCTCGTAGAACGCGATCGAGGGGGCGTTCCAGTTCAGTACGGCCCACTCCAGGCGCTCGTAGCCGCGCGCCACGCAGATCCGGGCCAGCTCGGTCAGCAGCGCCCTGCCGTGCCCGCCCCCGCGCGCGTGCGGGCGTACGAACAGGTCCTCCAGGTAGATGCCGTGGACACCGCGCCAGGTGGAGAAGTTCAGGAACCACAGCGCGAACCCGACCGGCTCGCCGCCGGCCTCCGCGAGGTGCGCGAAGGCCGCCGGGCGCTCCCCGAAGAGCGCCTCACGCAGCTGCTCCTCGGTCGCCCGCGCCTGGTCGGCCGCCTTCTCGTACTCGGCCAGCTCGCGGATCATCGCGTGCAGCACGGGGATGTCGTCGGGGGTCGCGGTACGGATCACCCGGGCAGTGTCACACATGGTCCGCGCACGCCCCACTGCGGTCCACCGGCCCCCCTGCGACCCTTGAGGTCATGGGTGAGCGTGCGACGACGGCCACGCGCGCGTGGAGCGCGCCGCGCAGGTGCGGCGCCCGCCTGTGGACGTACATACGGCGCGCCCCCGGCACGTATCTGTGGCTGCTCGCCCTCTTCGGGACCACCGTCGCGCTGCACCGCATGTCCCCCGGGTTCGCACACGAGTTCCTGCGGCACCGCTCCACCAACCTCCACGAGCTCTCCGAGCACCCCCTGCGCGTGCTGCTCTCCAGCGCCCTGTGGACCGGCGACGGCCACTGGCTCCCGTACGCCGCCCTCTACACGCTCTTCCACGCCCGCGCCGAGCACTGGCTCGGCACCCCGCGCTGGCTCACCGTGTGCGCCCTGGCGCACGTCCTGGCCACGCTCGTCAGCGAGGGCGCCCTGCTGTGGGCGATACACCTCGGCGCGGCCCCGCACTCCGCCGTCGACACCCTCGACACGGGCGTCAGCTACGCGCTCGCCGGCGTCCTGGGCGTCCTCACGTACCGCGTGCCGCGCCCCTGGCGGTACGCCTACGCCGCCGTCCTGCTCACCGCGTTCGCCGTCCCCCTGGCCACCGGCCGCACGGTCACCGACCTCGGCCACCTCACCTCGGTCCTGATCGGCCTGGCCTGCCGCCCCCTGACCCACCCCCGCACCCGCACGACGACGCCCACGCGAAAGGCCCGGATCGACTGACCCGGGCCCTCGCATCCGCTCCACTGCTGTGCGACCGAGCCCCCTGTCGGATTCGAACCGACGACCTACGCATTACAAGTTGTCCGATCTTGGTCCGGGGGTGTCCGGGGGCAGTCACCAACCGCGCTCCGCGCCTGCTCAGGCCCCTTCGTGGACTTCACTGGACGGCAACGGACGGGTGCGGAACCGCAGGACGTTGAGACCAGGATTGAGACCATCGCCGCCATGCGGGACACACATCTCCAAGCCTTGCCATCGGGAGCGTGGCGTCAGCTACCCCCGCGCGCCACGCCGCGCCGTACCGCCAAGTCTCGTCGCCCGTACGCCCCAGCCTGCTTCCGCACTCGTCCGGAATCCCCGGACACCAGGAAAGCAAGCGTGCCAAACTTCTCTGTGCACACGATACGTCGAACGCATCGTCACTGAGACAGGGGAGCAACATTGACCGCCGAAAATCAAGACATGACTAAGACCGCCAACCAATTATCCTCACGGGGAATCTTCGATTGTGATGACGCCTACAGGACCCCACTCCGTGAGGATTATGAGAACCTTTTTGATTCCGGAATTGTGGTGCTAGACACCAACGTCCTACTGAACTTGTACCGGAGTAACGAACGCACTAGGAGAGATACCCTGCTCGTCCTGAGGAGACTTCGCGATCGCCTATGGATACCACATCAAGTCCTTTCTGAATTCTGGCGAAATCGCGACCTCCCTTCCGTACGAGGGCACCATCGCACAAAAGCGCGAGACACGTGTGCGGCACTAGACAAAGCACACCGCTCTATGGGGGACGCGTTGGATCGATGGCTCAGAGACGTCCACCTGTCCAGCGACGCCAACGCCATAGAACGCCAGCGTCGCAGCAGGGCCTCGATCAATAAGGCAGTAACCGAGCTGAAGTCTTTCATCCAAGCACAGGCAGTACGAGATGCCTTGAAGGGAGCTTCGTCCACACAGACCGATCCAGTGCTTCTTGAACTTGATGGATTGTTGCGTGGGCGAATCGGAGATCCGTTCTCAGACGAAGCACTGAAGGCTGCGATTCGCGAGGCTGAAGCCCGAGCAGCCAGACACGTACCGCCAGGGTATGAAGATTTCAAAGACAAGCCCGCAAAACAGGCTGCTGGCGATTACCTGGTCTGGGCTCAGCTTCTCGATGAAGCAGAGAAACGCAGGAGCGACGTACTATTGGTAACCGGTGACGTGAAGGCCGACTGGTGGCACCCCGGGTCTAACCATGCACCAGCACGCCCTCGGCCTGAGCTAACAGTTGAGCTCCGCAAGAGAGCCGGCTCCCAACTATATATGATCACTCCTAGTCAACTACTCGCACACGCCAACGAAATATTCGACATGCGGGTAGACAAAAGATCTGTAAGCGATCTGCAAACGACAGAGAACGAGCGAGATCACCATCCCCGCTTTTATAACCGCACAATTGAGCTGATTCTTCGTCAGCTTTTCCCCGAGGCGCAGACACTGAGTCTTGACAAACAGATTCACATGGGGGCACGGACACCCATCCCGGACATCACTTTCATACATCCGAGAATAAAAATCGGACTTGAGGTGAAGAGATACATCGAAAATGTCGAAGATGATGACATTCAGTACCTCCCAGAGATGATTGAGAGACACGACCTACAGGCAGTACTGATCGTGTCAAATACGCCACTTTCACCTGCGGCACTGCAGTACCTCACGGAATCGACGCGCGAATCAAAAACGCTAGCATCGTGGGTAAGGATCCGCGAATCAAACGTTGACACCCCTGAAAGTCAGGAAACTTTGAGGTTGCAGATCAAGCAATTCATTGAGGCATCGTCCCAAGTACCCCAATAATCGATAGCGGTCTGCTCGGCAACTGGGCCCCAGCCTTGCTGCGCCCGTCTTCAGCAGCCGCAGGAGATCACTATGGCGAGTTTTACTATTTTTCCTCTGGCCGTGACGCGGGCCTACGTCCGATACGCCCCCGGCACCGTAGCCAAGCCGCGCATCGTCGGCGCCCATCTAAACAACTCATTGCGGGAAGCGGCCAGGCGTCGGCAGTGCCGTACTCGCTTTGGGGCGCGGTTCAACGTCGATACGCGGGACCTCATTCAGCGGTACATCTACGTGTTCGGCGTGTGGGAGCCGAACCTCACGGGCTGGTTGAGTAGCCGTCTCAAGCCCGGAGACGTGTTCGTAGACGTAGGGGCGAACGTGGGGTACTACTCCGTGCTCGGGGCGCGGTTGGTCGGACCGAGCGGCGGTGTCGTCGCGGTTGAGGCGTCACCGCCCTTCGCGGAGCTACTGCGGGAGAACCTGCGGCTGAACGGCGCGGGGAACGTACGCGTGGCCAATCAGGCCGTGTCCGACCGCGAGGAGACGCTCAGTCTCGTGCTCGCCAGTTCCGCCAACATGGGGGCGAACAGCATCGTCCCGTACGAGGGCCCGATTGAGGCCCGGTACGAGGTGCCCGCCTCGCCGTTGCATCAGTTGCTGTCCGACGACGAGGTTCAGCGGGCCCGCGTCATCAAGATTGACGTGGAAGGCGCAGAAGGGAAGGCCGTGCGGGGCCTCGCTCCCCTACTCGGCCGGCTCCGGCCCGACGCTGAGATCACCGTGGAAGTCACGCCGTCCCGGATGGCAGAGCTGGGGGACTCGGCCGCTGAGTTGCTGAGCACCTTCGCGTCCGCCGGCTTCCATCCGTACCGCCTCGCGAACGACTACTCACCGGCCTCCTACCCGGCCGCGATACACGCGCCGCTGTCCCCATTGCCGCGCCTGGAGGGCGACGTGACCGGGGAATCGGATCTCGTCTTCTCCCGGGTGGATGCCGACCGCCTGCCCTGAGATCATGTCCGCGGTCGCGGACACAGGGGGAGCCGGGGTGGACCTTGTCGGGCAGGTCGTCACAATCGCAGCCGTCGTGATCGGTGCGTTGACGACGCACCTCACGAACCACCTGTTGGAGCGGCAGCGTGTCCGGCACGTCCTGCTCACCCGTTGGGACGAACGGAAGCTGGAGACGTACGCGCAGTATGTCGACGCCGTGCGTACGTGCATTTACAGCGCCGTGGCACTCTACGAAGCACGTACCGGTCTCGCCCAGCCGATCCGCCCGAACGACCGCCTCACGGAGGACCTGACGGATGCGGAGGCCGCGCGGAGTCGGGCTTTCGAGCGGGTCATGCTCCTTGCGCACGAGGACGTGATTGAGGCCGCGCACGCGGTGAACACCGCAACGAAAGCGGTGGACTGGCGAGCCCGCGGGACGACGGAGGGGCCGCTGTCGGAGTGGCGAGACCTCAATCGTGAGGCGTTCCGTGCCATCAACGCGTTCCACGAGGCCGCGCGCGCAGACCTGGGGGTGTTGGGCACATTCCAGAGCGCGGACCACTCGGCCCGCGCTCTGATTCTTCCGGAGAGCCGACGGGAGAGTCAGCCGCCCGCCGCCGGGGAGTAAGACCAGTTCGTGGCCGCCAACGCCTCGGCTCGCGCCTGAATCACTGCCATTCGGGCCTCCCGTTCGGCCGGCGCGGTATGTGCGGCGTCGCTCGTGACCTGGCCGGGCCACTTCCGGTAGAAGAGTCCGGTTTCCGCGTGGAACCATCCCGTGCTCACAGCACTGAGCGCGAGGAGCAATCCGGTGTCCTCGCTCGCCGGAAGAGCCATCCAGCCTCCGAGCGACAGCAGCAAGTCACTGCGCACAGCCAAGGTCGCGGGATGCACAGGGGCGCGGAAGTCGTGCGTCTGCCAGTACTCGAGGACGCTGCCCCGGGCCAGTTCCCCCTCGGGCGGGTCCCCCTCGAATCCCACCGTGCTGCCGTCCGGAAGCAGGTCGAGCACGCGGGACGTGGCCCAACCGACATCCGGTCGCCGCTGGAGAGCGTCAATGTCTCGCGCGAGCGTGCCGGGCGGCAGCTGGTCGTCGGCGTCCAGCACCTTCACGATCTCGCCGCGCGCACGGGCCAGGCCAAGCATGCGCGCCATCGCGGCTCGTCCCGAACGGCCCTGCCCGAACGACACCCGGGCATCGTCCGGCACGTGCGGCTCGACGTCTGTGCTCTCGCCGTCCTCCTGCACGATCCACTCCCATCCCCACCCGGGCGGAAGCTCCTGTGCGAGCAGGGACTTGTACGCGTCCGGGAGGTAGTGCGCGCCGGGAGCGTGCACCGCCGTAAGGACGGAGATCGTCTGTGTGGGAGCCACCTTCACCACTTCCGCAGGGGGGTCACAAAGGTCAGTTCGGTCCGGTCACCGGGGAGAATGACCCGCGAGTACTCCACAACTCGGCCGTCTGTCGCTCTCGACGTCTTGCGGAGAACGATGACGGAGACACCCGGAGAGACTGCCAGTTCCTCGGCTTCTTCGACCGTAGGCGGCCGGGCAGTGACCTGCTCCTCGATGGAGCCAAGTTCGATGCCGACGGTATAGAGCTGGTTCTGGGTACCGCCCGGCCAAGGCTCCTTGCCGGCGTCCAGAAGCTCCGGGTTCGGCGCAATCATCTCGTGCACGAGATATGAGGAGATGAGCGAGAAGGGCGCGTCTTCATCCCGCTGCCGCGTCCGGTAACGCCGTTCGAGCAGCCTCGTCCCTGCCTCGACGCCGAAGACGCTGGCTAGTTCGTCGTCCGCCGCGATCTCGGCGTACTCCGCATGAAAGACGAGGTCGGAGAGGGTGAGACCGGTGTCGTGCTCCGTCGATCCCGTCTCGGCACGCTCCTCCAAGGGGTTGCGAGCGCGGTCCTTCTCCCACTGGTGTCGCTCGTTCGACCGCAGGTTGCGGGTCCGCTCCTTGCGCACGAAGGTGCCGCGGCCATGGACGCGCTCAACAAGCCCTTCGGCCTGAAGCACGCTCATCGCCTGCCGCATCGTCGGCACGCTCACCCGGTACTTCTCCGCGAGCGCGGTTTCCGCGGGCAGCCGTTCCCCAGGGGCCGGCCGCCCGCTTCGGATCTCTTCGCGCAGTTCGTCCGCGATCTTCTCGTACCGCTTCGCCATGCGATCTCTCCTCACTTCGTAGCCCCCACAGCCTAAGTCCTCATGAGGTCTTGACGACTGACTGCGACACAGGCCATAGTCGTGGCCGACTCCTAAAGAGGACTTCTCCTCAACAGGAGTTGAGGTCTTGCTATTCCTGTGCCCTTGCGGCACGAGAAGGCGAGCGAACGGCAGAGGGCGGGGACGCTGCAACTCCGCTAAAGGCCAGGTGGAACAGGGCTTCGGCCCGTACTGGCGAGGTGGCCCGGTGACCGCGAGCAACGGCCGGAGGGTGGGGACGTGGTCCCCCTTGCAGTGCTTTTTCGTGCCCCTTCGACCAACGGGAGACCTCATGCACCAACGACAACTTCGGGCGTCGCCGTGATGGACCAGCCGGCGGCGCCTGTACAGCACTTCGGTCCGCCTCTGGTTTCGCAGCGCTGACGCTGCGGCCGGCTGCCTCTCCCACCTGTCCGGACCTCGCTTTGAGCGTGGGGCCGTACGGGTGGGAGCGCGGGGAGCCGGAAGTACCGCTCCACAACAGGAGCGGCCCCCGGGTGGCACCCCGAGGACCGCGTACAGGCACCTGCATAGGAGGCACCTGTGGTCACGAGTCTGACAGACGCGGAGCGGGCGGAACTCGCCCGTAAGGCCGCTGAGGCGAACAAGCGCAGCGAGGACAACGCCCGGGCTCGGGGTGGTCGTTGATGGCCAGCACCGAGCACGAACGCACCAAACCGCCGCTGCCCGTTCGTCCACCCCGTCCGCACCCGCACGCGGCCTGAACAGCCGCCGCTTCTACCGCCCCGATGGTCGCAGGCCGGGTTCGACTCCCGGCCGGGGCACTCCGCTCCCTGTCGCACATGCGGCAGGGGCCCACCACAACGGCGAGCACCCCCGGAGCGGCTACTCCGGGGGTGCGGTTCGGGCCGTTGCCACCTTGCGAGAGGAACCACGACCCAATGAAAGACATCGTTACTGTTCAGGACGCTGTTACCGCGTTCGCCGACTTCATGGAGCCGACGGACGCGGAACTGGACGCGATCGAGCAGGAGATGCCCGTCATCCTGGCGGACGTCGACCTGTTGGACGCGCACATCGCCACCCTGGACCGCACCCCGAGCGAGCTGGACGACCGCCGCATCCGCCGGGCCCGGCGCCGGGCGCTGGCCGTACAGGTCGCGCTGGTCAACCGCACGGCCGGTACGAACCTGGCCGGGGGTGCCGCGTGAACACCGCGACAGAGAAGAACCTGAGCGCCGCCCACGCGGAGGTCAAGGCGGAGATCGCACGGACGGACGCGAAAACGGCGCTGCTGCTGGCGTTCGTCGGCGCCGTCCTCGCCGGCGCCTGGACGGTCGCCCGCGACCTCCCGCTCAACACAGCCGCCTACCTCACCGGCGGCGCCGGTCTGACGCTGCTGGTCGGCGCGGCTGGTCTGCTGCTGCGGTCGGTCCGTCCGAACCTGTCCGGTCGGCACGGTTTCCCGCTGTGGGCCAAGCTCACGGCTGAGGAGATCACGGCGACGGTGCAGCGGGAGATGGCCGCCGACATTGCCGGGCTGTCCCGGCTGGCGGTCGCCAAGTTCGCCAGTCTGCGCCGCGCGGTCGACCTCATCGCCGCCGGCGGACTCCTGCTCATCCTCGCTGCGCTGATCACGGCAGGGGGTGCGCTGTGAGTGCCGCCAAGCTGTCGCGGGTGCAGGTCGGGGTGTTGACGGCCGCGTTCGTTCCGATGCTCGCCACCGGCGTGGTCGGCGGGATCGGCACCTACAGCAACATCGGTCACGCCTACGGTGCCGGTACCGCGCTGGGGGCGCTCGCCGCCGGTGAGGGTGCGACGGCCGTCCTCGCGCTGGTCCTGCTCGGTCTGACGATGCTGGGTCAGTCCTCGCCGGGGATCGTGCGGGCGGGGTTGTGGGCGCTGCCGGCGGGGGCCGCCGTCATGGGTGCGATGGCCGCGCCCGACCTCGGCCGCACGATCATCTACGCCCTGACCCCTATGGGCATGTCCGTCTCGGCCGAGGGCATGGCGTTCCTGGCCCGGCGGATCGTGGTCCACACCGACGGCCGCGACGCGGAGAACGAGCGGCGCACCGCCGACCTGGTGCAGGCGCTCGCCTACCACCGGGCCCGCGCCGCCCACCACCCCAGTGACCGGGTCAAGAAGTGGTCCGAGCGCAAGTCGTGGCGGCTGGCCCGCAGGGTCGGGGTCGGTGATGTGGCGCTGGGATCGAGGCTGCTGGACGTCCAGCGCGATCGGATCACCGATGGCGCGGACGCCGCTCTCGCGTCGATGTTCGTCGGCGTGGCCACCGTGCCCGCCCTCGATCCGACTCCGGGCACGAATGCGGAGGAATCTACCGAGACGACAAGGAAACGGTCTACGGCTGACCTGCGTGGATCGACCCCGGCGCCGGTGGTCACGCTGGCCCGGCTGACCGTGCCGGAACCGGTCGCGGTCGACGCGGGCAAGTCGATTCCCACCCTCAAGCCGTACCCCGCCATCCCCGCCCCGGCTCCCGCCCCGATCGAGACACCCTCGCGGCGGAGCGTCCCGGCGGAATCGACCCGGCCGCGTGGGACAACCGGCCGTGTCCCCGACGCGGCGAAGTCGCCCCGTTCCAAGCGCACCTACGAGGAGTTGCTGAGCGAGGCGCGCGCGGCCGTGGCTGGTCTGCCGGACGGGAAGGTGACGGCTGAGGGTATCCGCCGTGCCGTCCGCACGTCGCCGGTGAACGCCCGCAAGCTGCGTGACGCCCTGCGTGCCGAGCGGGCGGGGGCGAGCGCGTGAGTCTCCTCGCCGTTGCCGCCGCCGCGCTGCCTGCCGTCGCGTGGTCCGTCCACGCCGTGTGGATGGTGCGCCGTCTGCATGCCGCGCGTCGTGACCCGCTGACCGGGCTGTGGACGCGGGAGGGTTTCACCCGCCGGGCACGCCGTCTGCTGCGCGACAAGCGGGCGGTGGTGGTGCTGGCGGACGTCGACCGGTTCAAGCAGGTCAACGACGCCCACGGCCACGCCGCTGGTGACGCCCTGCTCGCCGCCGTCGCCGGCCGCCTCGCCCACGGCGTCGGCCGTGACGGCGTGGTCGGCCGACTGGGCGGGGACGAGTTCGCCGCCGTCCTGGTCGACCGCGACCACAACGCCCCCGAACGCCTCGCCACCCTGGCCCGCGTCCTCGCCCGTCCGATCGACGGCGCCCCCGAAGTGCACACCACGGTGTCGCTGGGCTGGGTACGCCGATCCGATCACCCGGGCGAGGACCTGTCCGCCCTGCTGCGGCGGGCGGATGAGGCGATGTACGCGGCCAAGCGCACCCCGCACGGACTGCGCCGGGCCCGGATCGGCCGTCTGCTCGCCTCCGTTGCCGGGCGCCGCTCCGGCCGGCGCGGCGCGGCATGAACACGCTGCCTGTCCACCCCTGGCACCTGGCGCCGGACGGCTTGGCCACCCGGCGCCAGCTGCGGGCACGCGGGCTTCGGCCCGGCGGGCAGGACGTGGCCGCGACCCTCGAACGCCCACGACGGCGCCGGGCGCCGCTGGTCGCCTACCTCTACCGCGTCGACCTGGCGCTGCCGGTCCGCCCGATGACCCCGGCGAAGTGGGCCGCGCTCGCCACCGCAAACACCGCCCGCCGCACCTGCCCCGAGTGCCGGCGCGACGCCGGATACGTCATCCCCGCCTCGCTCGGCACCTGCGTGCCATGCGCCTACCCCGAGGAACAGCGCGCCGCATGAGCGGCGGGCCCGGCCGCTCACCTCTCACAGCGCCGGCCGGGCCCGCCCGTCCCTCCCCTGTTCAGGAAGGAACCCTCAGTGAAGCACCCCGACGACGACGAACTGTTCAACCGACTGGAAGCCGAGATGACGGCCGACGACGTCCACGTCGTCGACACCGGCCGTGACCTCGACGCGTTCCGCGACCTCGACTCCCGCGTGGTCGACCTGCACAAGGCCCGTGTCGCCCGCGAGACGGCCCCCGCCGATGCCGAGTCGGAGGACTCGACCGCGCCCGTTATGGTCGACCGCCCCGCGCCGGCCGTGACCGGTCCGGGCTACCTCGGTCGGCTGGCCGGTGCCAAGCGGCGGGACGTGGTCCCGCTGTGGCTGCGCTCGGTCGCCGAACTCAAGACCGCTTCCGCGTGGGTGGCCCGGCACTACGTCCACGCCACCGGGTACCACGCGTTGCGCACCCCGGTCTACGCCGCCCGTCTCGCCATGCAGGCCCCTGCCGGTCTGGCCCGCTTCGTGGGCGGCACGATGCGGTGGATGGCCGACCGCGAGGGCGAGCCCGTTCGCCTCGCCGCGGTGCGCCGCGAGGACGCCGCCGGATACCTCAAGCTCTCCCGCCAGCGCGACGGCCGCGTACGGCTGCGGACCCTGGTGGCCGTGCTGGGCATGTTCGTCGGCCTCGCTCTCGCGCTCGCCCTGTACGTGCTCGCCCCCGACTGGCTGCAAGCCGTCTCGGTCAGCGCCCTGGTCCTCGCGCTGGGAGCGGCCGGCCGCAAGGCGGACGCACCCGTCATCCACCGCGCGGTGGAGCTGCCCAAGGCCACCAAGCTCACCAGTGACATCGTGCTGCGCGCGCTGGGGGCGATCGGCATTCCGGCGATCAATCAGGCGCAGTCCAAGGGCCGGGACGGGTTCGAGTTCACCGCTCCCATCAGCCGCGACGGCCCCGGCTGGCGCGCGGAGGGCAACCTCCCCTTCGGCGTGACCGTTACGGACGTCATCGAGAAGCGCGAACGCCTCGCCTCCGGTCTGCGCCGCCCGCTGGGCTGTGTGTGGCCGGAAGCGGAGTCCGAGGAGCACCCCGGGCACCTGGTGCTGTGGGTCGGGGACCAGACCCTGAAGGCGGCGCCCAAGCCCGCGTGGCCGCTGCTGAAGTCGGGCACGGTCGACCTGTTCAAGCCCGTCGCCTACGGCACCGACCAGCGCGGACGCTGGGTCGCGGTCACGCTCATGTTCATCGCCGGCATCATCGGCGCCATCCCGCGTATGGGCAAGACGTTCCTCCTGCGTCTGCTGCTGCTCATCGCCGCTCTCGACCCGCGCGCGGAGCTGCACACCTACGACATGAAGGGCACCGGCGACCTCGACCCGGTCGGCGAGGCCGTCTCCCACCGCCACGGCGTCGGCGAGGAAGACGAAACCCTGAAGTACGCGCTGGCCGACTTCCGCGCGCTGCGCGAGGAACTGCGCCGCCGCACGAAGGTGATCCGCTCCCTGCCCCGGGACATCTGCCCCGAGTCCAAGGTGACCAGCCAGCTTGCCGACAAGCGCTCTCTCGGCCTGCACCCGATCGTCGTCGGGGTGGACGAGTGCCAGGTGATGTTCGAACACCCCGAGTACGGCAAGGAGTTCGAGGAGATCGCCACCGACCTGGTCAAGCGCGGCCCCGCCACCGGGATCGTGCTGCTGCTCGCCACGCAGCGCCCGGACGCCAAGTCGCTGCCCACCGGCATCAGCGCCAACGCCAGCACGCGGTTCTGCCTGAAGGTGATGGGCCAGACCGAGAACGACATGGTCCTCGGCACGAGCAGCTACAAGCGCGGGGTGCGGGCGACGATGTTCGCGTGGGGCGACAAGGGCCTGCACTACTTCGTGGGCGAGGGCTCCGACGCCCGCATTGTCTCCAGCACGTTCCTTGACGCGCCCCTCGCCGAACGCGTCGCCGCCCGCGCCCGCAAGGTGCGGGACAAGGCGGGGATGCTGTCCGGCTACGCGCTCGGGGAGGCACCGGAGGCGGTCACCGGCCCCACCTACGACCTGCTCGCCGACGTCGCCGCCGTCGTCCCCGAGGGCGAGGAACGGGTGTGGAACGAGCGGATCGCCGCCCGCCTCGCCGAACTGCGCCCCGAGGTCTACGGCGGCTGGAAGGGCGAGAACGTCACCAGCGCGCTCAAGCCGCACGGCATCCGCACCCGCGACGTGGCCGGCACCACCGAGGACGGCACCCGCACCACCCGGCGCGGCATCGTCCGCGCCGACGTCCTCAAGGTGATTGCGGAGCGTGACGGAAAGCCGGGCGCCGCGTAGGGCCGAACCGGTGCTACCGGTAGCACCCGCACCTGCTACCGGTAGCACCCCCGCTAGCAGCCCAAACCCGCACCCATCTGCGATCTAGCGGATAGCACCCCACCAGCTAAAACCCCTGGAAACCCGCCCGGAGGGCCCCCAATGACCCCCATCCTCGCTGCTATCGCCTGCCTGATAACCGTCACGCTCGGTTACGGCGGACTGTGTGCGGCCTCGCCGTTCGGCAACTGCCGCAAGTGCCACGGCATGGGCCACAAGCTCACCACTGACCGCAAGGGCCGCCTCAAGCGCGGCAAGGACTGCCGCCGCTGCAAGGCCACCGGCAAGCGCGTCCGTACTGGCCGCTGGCTCTACAACCGCTGGGCGCGCATCTACCGCGCCGGCACCGACACCCCAGGAGGGTCCCGATGATCCTGAACATCTCCGCCGTGCTGCTGTTCGGCGCCGCCTCCGCCTTCGCCGTCCGCACCCGCTCCGCCGGCGGCGGCGCCGCCCTCGTGCTGTTCCTGTTCGGGTTCTTCACCGCCGGCACCGGCGCCTACGAGCCCATCCACAACCTCGTGCAGGCGTCCGCCGACGCCCTGTCCGCCCTCGGCAACTGAAGGAGGCACCCGGCCGTGAATGAACCCACCACCCACCACGCCGCGTCCCTCGTGGTCCACCACCCCACCCCGCTCACCCTGGCGGCCATGCACCCGGCACCGGTCGTTCCCGTTCAGTCGGGCGCCGTCCCGGCCGTCGCGAGCGTTGTCCTGCCGGACGGCCGCATCGTCACCGGCTACGCCGTGGCACCGGCTCAGCCGGAACCGCTCGCCGCCAAGCCGGCCGTCTCCCGCGCGGCGGTGAACCTCGCCCTCGGGGGCGTCGGGTTCCTCGCCGTGTGCGGCGGACTGTTCCTGCTCACCTCGTTCATCGCCGCACTCACCGCGTTCATCGGCCAGCTCATCATCCTGGCTGCCGTAATCTTCGGCGGCTGGATCGCCGTACAGGTGTTCAGCGGCGGCGGCCACCGGAGCGGGACCACCGTGAACATCCGCAAGGCCGTGATCAAACGGAACCACTTCCACGGCTGACTACGCCAAGGGCGGCCCCTCCCTCTCGCCAAAGAAGCGGGGCCGCCCTTGCCCGCCAGAACCCCTCAAGGAACTGGAGACACCCCAGCATGACGCAACCCATGCCCGATCCGCAGCACACGGCACTGAGCCTCGCGGCGTCCGGAGTCCCGGTGCTGCCTCTGCGCCGTGGCAAGGTCCCGTTCGGCAACTGCCGTCTCTGCGCGGACAACGCGTGCGGCGGCCGGCCGAACATGAAGGTGCCGGGCCCGTGCCGGTGCCCCGGTGTCTGCCACGCGTGGGCCGCCGCCACCACCGACCCGACCGTCATCGGCTCGCCGGCGTGGGCGGCGGCGTGGCGGCGCGCGGTGTGCGTCGGCTACCACCCCGGCGGCGCCGGGCTGACCGTGGTGGACCTGGACAACCCGGCCGCCGTCGACTGGGCACGCCAGACCTTGCCCGCCACACGGACCGTGAAGACGACGCGCGGTGAGCACTGGATCTACCGGGGCGTCATGCTCTCCCGCAACGCCGCGCGCCCCGGCGTCGACATCAAGTCGTCCATGTCCTACGCCCGCTACCTCGGACCCGGAACCGGCCCCCTGACTGCCCTGCCGGACACCGTGCGCGCACTGGCCGCGAAGACGCCGCCGCCCGCCCGTCCGGCGCCGACCGCCGCTGTGCCCGCGAGCGTCGGCGGGGAGTGCCCGCACCGCACGCCCGCCTACCTGGAACGCGGCATCGCCATGGCCGAGCAGCAGATCACCGAGGCGTCCGGCGGAGTGCACGCGACCGTGTACCGGACGTTCCTGGCGGTGCTGTCCCGGCACGGCCGGTGCGGCTGCCTCACCGACACCCACGTCACCCGGTTGTTCACCGCCGCGCAGAGCAAGGGCGAGAGGGCCCGGCACTGCGCGGACGCGTGGAACAACGCCCGCACCACCTTGGGACTGTGACCATGTCCGACGACGACAAGACCCCGGCACGCGAGATCATCACCGACTACGCACAATCCCACTTCCGCTACTTCCGCACCGCCGACGGCACCGTCTACGCACAGCGCAACGGCCACCCCGTGGCCCGCCCCATCCGCTCCCAGGGCACCACCGGAAGCCACCGCCAGGAACTCATGGTCGGACTGTTCCGCGACGGCGTCGGCGTCTTCAACGGCACCGCCATGAAGGAAGCACTCGACCTGATCGAAGCGCTCGCGCTGACCGAGGATGTGCAGCCCGTGCACATCCGCGTGGCCCCCGGATCCGACGGGGCGACGTGGTTGGACCTCGGACGCGCCGACGGGCAGTCGGTGCGCATCCACCCCACAGGGTGGGACATCCGCACCCCCGACCCGCAGGAAGTGAGCTGGCGGCGCACCCAGCTCACCGGGGAACTGCCCCTGCCCGCCAAGGACACGAACGGCAAGGGCATCGATCTGCTGATGCGGCTGTGCAACTTCGCCACCGCCGAAACCGAGTGCCTGGCCATCGCCTGGCTCATCGGCTGCCTGGGCCCCACGGTGCCCGTGCCGGCGCCGTTCCTCACCGGCCCCCAGGGCGCGGGGAAATCGACGGGCGGCCGGATGCTCGTACGGATCATCGAGGGCATGACCGGCGACCTACGCCGGGCCCCCAAAGACGAGGAAAACCTGATCACGGCCGTAGCGGCCGGATGGGTGACCGCCCTGGACAACCTCTCCCACATGACCCCGGAACTCTCGGATGCGATGTGCTGCATCGTGACAGGGGCGGAGAACGTCAAGCGGGCGCTGTTCACCGACGGGGACGTCTTCCGCATCGGCTACCGCCGCCCCCTGCTGCTCACAGGTATCGACGTCGGCGTCATCCGCCCCGACCTCGCAGAACGACTCCTGCCGCTCCGCCTGGAACGGCCCCGGGTGCGGCGCACGGAGGCGGAGTTGTGGTCCGACTTCGCCGAGGTGCTGCCCGTCATCCTCGGCTCGCTCCTGGATCTCACCGTTCAGGTGCGCGCGGCTGAGGCGGACATCCCGACGGACCTGCGGATGGCGGACTTCGCGCACCTGTGCGCGCAGCTCGACGCCGCCACCGGTCTGGGGGCGCTGGCCGCCTACCGGGCCAGCCTGGATGACCTCAATGACGACGTCATCGAGGGCGACCTGTTGGCACAGACGGTTCTCAAGCACGCGGCCGGCGCCATCGAGCCGGGTACCGAGGAACGGATGACGTCCGCCGAATGGCTGCACGCCCTCACGGGCCTCTACAGCGGCGAGGAATGCCGCCCCTTGCCCAAAGGCTGGCCGACCACGGGCAAGGTGCTCTCAGACCGTCTCAAGCGCCTACAGCCCACCCTCGCGGCCCGCGGCGTCCTCATTGACTGGGGGCGCACCAAGACGTCTCGCTACATCGAGATCGCGCGCCCGGCCGCGCCGCCGTCCTCCGAGCAGGAAGCGGCCTTCTGACCGCCCGGCCCCCTAGACCGACAGGACAAGCAAGAGGAGCACCCGGTGACGCGTGCTCCTCTTGCTGTTCGGCGGCACCGCCGCCCTGCGATGGACGCGCCGCGAAGCGGCTCCTTCTTCAGTCTCTGAGCCGCGCACCACAACAGACACCACCCCCTCTCTGTCCGAAGTAGAGAGACGCTGCGTCACCTGCGTCACCCACACCCCGAAAACAGGCGATGACCTGCCGGAAGACGGGTGACGCAGCCCCCCAAATCCTGCGTCACCCCGCGTCACCCGCGTCACCCGATGACGGACGCACGCGTCACCCGATGACACACCCCCGCCCGGCTGCGTCACCACAAAACCGCAGGTCAACACAGCGAATGACGCAGATGACGCGGGTGACGCAGAAATCCACACCTCGGACACACGCGCGCCCTGGGAGCGCCAAGCCTTTAGGAGACACCCGGATGAGCACCGCGATAGCCGCTCACGTCGACCGTCTGCTCTACACCCCCGAGGAAGCCGCCGAAGTTCTCAGCTTCGGCCGCTCCACCGTCTACGAACTCATGGCCGCCGGCCAGTTGAAGTTCGTCAAGCGAGGACGCTCCCGCCGCATCAAGCGGAGCCACCTCGAAGAGTTCGTCAACGCCCTCGAACCACAGTCCCACTGATCCAGCAGCGCGAAAGGGACCCCGGGCCGCCCGCCCAGGGTCCCTTTCGCGTGTTCGGAGGAGTACATGAGCCCCCGCAAGCCCAACATGGAATCGTCCGTCTACTTCGGCGGTGACGGCTGGTGGCACGGTCGCGTCACGATGGGCGTCAAGAACGACGGAAGCCCCGACCGGCGTCATCGTCGCGGCAAGACCGAGGCGGAAGTGCGCCGCAAGGTGCGCGCGCTGGAAGCGCTGCGCGACAAGGGCCGCGCCCCGAAGGCCGGCCGCAAACCCACCGTGGCGCAATGGATGGAGACCTACCTCACCGAAATTGCGAGTCTCAAGCTCAAGCCGCGGTCCCTTGACGACTACTGGTCCAAGACGCGCAACGACATCATCCCCGGGGTAGGACAGCACCGGCTCGACAAACTCGCCCCGGAGCATCTGGAACGGATGTACCGCGCGATGCTCGACGAGGGCCACGCCCCCTCGCACGTCCTCAAAGTGCACCGCATCCTGTCCCGCGCACTCAAGATTGCCCACCGTCGCCGGATCATTAGTGAAAACGTGGCCACGCTGGTGGACCCGCCGACCGTGGACGAGACGGAGGCGAATCCCTTCACCACCGAGGAAGCCAAAGCCTTCCTCGAAGCAGCGGCCAAGCGGCCCACTTTCATGCGGTGGTGCGTCGGCGTCGGCATGGGATTCCGGCAGGGGGAAACGCTCGGGCTGCGGTGGGCGTACGTCGACCTCGACAACGAGTTGTTCCACCCGCAATGGCAGCTCCAACGGCTCACCTGGCGCCACGGCTGCGCCGACCCGCACGCCTGTGGGTCCCGGCTGCACCGCTTCGAGCCCTGCCCGCCGGACTGCGCGACGCACAAGGGCTACAAGCGCGGGTGTCCAAAGCCGTGCCCGAAGGGCTGCGCCCGCCACGCGAGCACGTGCCCGGAGCGCAAGGGCGGTGGCTTGGTCTTCACCCGGCCCAAGACCAAGAAAAGCAGGAATCCGGTACCGATCCCGCCCCCGTTCATCCCCTACCTGATCGCGCACAAGGAACAGCAGGACGCCATGCGCGCGGCGGCCGGCGACGACTGGCAGGAGTCCGACGCCGTCTTCGCCCGGCCCGACGGCCGGCCGATCGACCCCCGTGTCGACTGGGAGGAGTTCAAGGAGCTGCTGGCCGAAGCGGGCATCGATGACCGGCGCCTGTACGACGGCAGCCGGCACACCGCCGGGACGATCCTCAATGAGCTGGGGGTCGACATGCCCACGATCATGGAGATCCTGCGGCACACCCAGATCAGCCAGACACGGCGCTACGTCAAGGGACGCTCCCACCTCTCCAAGGACGCCATGCGCCGCATGGGAGACGCCTTCATGCCGCGCCAGGAACCCCCCACTGAGACCACAACTGAGACCGGGGACCGCCGAGCCGAGCGTGCCCGGCGCCGCCGTCGCGTCCGCTGAACACGAAACCCCAGCTCAGAGCGCATCTGAGCTGGGGTTTCAGCAGAGCCCCCTGTCGGATTCGAACCGACGACCTACGCATTACAAGTGCGTTGCTCTGGCCGGACTGAGCTAAGGAGGCGTGCACGCGGTACCGCACGGGCGTGCGTGTTGCAGTGTACCCATCGGCTCCGGGGGCCCTGTCAGGAATTACCGCGAAGTTCACAGGACCGGAACTACTGACAGATCAGGTGAACTACAGGTACCGTCCTGTGCCAGTTCACTCGTGTGGACCACACCACAACGGAATCAGCCGTAGTGGCGCACCACCTTCCACAACGGATCGTCCGGCACGTTCCTGCCGGTAGAAGGGGGCCCATTCACCATGGCCACTGTCCAGTTCGACAAGGCGACCCGGATCTACCCGGGTTCCACCAAGCCCGCCGTCGACGCGCTCGACATCGACATCGAGGACGGCGAGTTCCTCGTCCTGGTCGGCCCGTCCGGCTGCGGCAAGTCCACCTCGCTCCGCATGCTCGCGGGGCTCGAGGACGTCAACGGCGGCGCCATCCGCATCGGTGACCGCGACGTCACCCACCTTCCGCCCAAGGACCGGGACATCGCCATGGTGTTCCAGAACTACGCGCTCTACCCGCACATGACGGTCGCCGACAACATGGGCTTCGCGCTCAAGATCGCCGGCGTCAACAAGGCGGAGATCCGGCAGAAGGTCGAGGAGGCCGCCAAGATCCTCGACCTGTCCGAGTACCTGGACCGCAAGCCGAAGGCGCTCTCCGGTGGTCAGCGCCAGCGTGTCGCGATGGGCCGCGCCATCGTGCGTGAGCCCCAGGTGTTCCTCATGGACGAGCCGCTGTCCAACCTGGACGCCAAGCTCCGTGTCTCCACCCGTACGCAGATCGCCTCGCTCCAGCGCCGCCTCGGCATCACCACCGTCTACGTCACCCACGACCAGGTCGAGGCCATGACGATGGGCGACCGGGTGGCCGTGCTCAAGGACGGTCTGCTCCAGCAGGTCGACTCGCCGCGCAACATGTACGACAAGCCGGCCAACCTCTTCGTCGCGGGCTTCATCGGCTCCCCGGCGATGAACCTGGTCGAGGTCCCGATCACCGACGGTGGCGTCAAGTTCGGCAACAGCGTCGTCCCGGTCAACCGTGACGCCCTGAAGGCCGCCGCCGACAAGGGCGACCGCACGGTCACCGTCGGCGTCCGTCCCGAGCACTTCGACATCGTCGAGCAGAACGGCGGCGCCGCCTCGGCGCTCTCCAAGGAGTCCAAGGACGCGCCGGCCGGCCTGGCCGTCTCCGTCAACGTCGTGGAGGAGCTCGGCGCCGACGGCTACGTCTACGGCAGCGCCGAGGTCGGCGGCGAGACGAAGGACCTCGTGGTCCGCGTCAACGGCCGCCAGGTGCCGGACAAGGGCGCCCAGCTGCACGTCGTGCCGCGTGCGGGCGAGACCCACGTGTTCTCCACCTCCACGGGCGAGCGCCTGACGGACTGACCCGGGCACCCGCGCCGCCGTGTGACCGACGGCCGCGGCGATTCACCCGAGAGAACGAAAGAGGGCCCCGCGGCCGGCCGCGGGGCCCTCTTCGCTGCCCGCACGGATGCCGGAAAGACCCCGGCAGACCGGACGTTTCGAGCCGTGTGCGTCAACCCCGTACCCAGAATCATGGGGTTCGACATCCCCCGAACCGGTGACGGAATGTCCCCTTGTCATCACCGCGCGCTACGCTCACTCGCGTGAAGCACTCCACTACCTCGCGGACACGGCGCGGTCCGGGCCCCGCCCGCCGGATCGGCCGTTCCCTCGCCCTCGTCCTGCCCGTCGTCATGGTGCTCTCCGGAACACTCGCGGTCACCCGGGTCAACTGGTCCGGGAGTTCCTCCGACTCGGTGCTGGCCGCGTCCGACGCCGAGCTGTCCCGCCCCGCCGGTCACGCCAAGGCCCGCGCCCCGCAGGACGTGCTGCGCGACAAGCTCCTGCTCGAGATGCAGGAGAAGGACCCGGCCGTCGCGCTGACCCACCTCCAGCAGGCGGTCGACGCGCGCCCCTCCCTGGCGAAGCACTGCGCGTCCATCGCCCGGGCCCTGGGCCGCGCCGCGGTCCGTGTCTACGGCCCCACCCGCGCCCAGTCCTACGCCCGCCCGGTCTGCGACACGTCCTTCGCGACGGGCGTGGCAGCGCTGGGCTGAGCGGGGGGCGCTGCCCCGCAGGGGGCGCGCCCCGTGAGGGGCAGCGCCCCGTGAGGGGCAGCGCCCCGTGAGGGGCAGCGCCCCGTGAGGGGCGCAGGGAACTGCGCGGCCAGCCACGACGCACCTGCACCCGCCCACGCACAAAACCCCCGAGACCCCAGGCACCAAGCGAGGGCCATCAGGGCGCAGCCCTGAAAAGGCCCCCTAACCTATCCGCATGACCGATCCGACCACCGCCTCCCGCCCCCGCCAAGCCGTCATCCTGGCCGGAGGCCAAGGCACCCGGCTGCGCCCGTACACCGACGACCGTCCCAAGCCGATGGTCGAGATCCCCGGCACGGGCACGCCGATCATCGGCCACCAGCTCACCTGGCTCGCCGAGGCGGGCGTGACGGACGCCGTCGTCTCCTGCGGCCACCTCGCCGAGGTGTTGCAGGACTGGCTGGACTCCGCCGACCTGCCCGTCTCCGTCACCACCGTCGTCGAGACGGAGCCGCTCGGCCGCGGCGGCGGCCTGAAGTACGCCGCCGCGCACCTGCCCCACCCCGACCGGCCCTGGTACGCCACCAACGGCGACATCTGGACCCGTTTCCCACTGCGCGACATGGCGGACTTCCACACCGAGCGGGACGCCGTCGCGACCCTCGCACTGGCCCGCCCGCGCATCCCCTGGGGCGCCGTGCAGACGGACGGCTTCGGCCACATCACGGACTTCATCGAGTCCCCGCCCTCGCCCTTCGAGGTCAACGCGGGCGTCTACGTCTTCTCCCCCGAGTTCGCCTCGCTGCTGCCCGAGCGGGGCGACCACGAGCGCACCACGTTCCCCCGGCTGGCCCGGGAGCGGCGCCTGGCCGGCTTCCCGCTGCCGCAGGGCGCGTACTGGCGCGCCATCGACACGGCGAAGGACCTCCGCGAGGCCGCGAAGGAACTGGCGGGGCTCCCCCGCTGAAGCCCCGCTGAAGCCCCGCGGAAGCCCCGCGGAAACCCGTCCCCGGGACGGCACACGACGGCAGGGGCCCCGCGCACAGTCCGCGCGGGGCCCCTGCCGTTCACCGAGGTACGGCGTACTCGCGCCCTACCCCAGCAGCCCGCCCACCAGCCGGTCCGAGCCGCCGGAGCCACCGGAACCGTTGCCTCCGGACCCTCCGGTGCTGCCGGTCCCGCCGCTCGCCGTGCCGCCGGCGCCACCCGCGCCGCCCGCGGTGGACGGCCCGGCGCTGGTGCTCGGCGCCCGCTGGGCCGGTGTCTGGTTCTGCGGCGGCGCCTGCCCGGCCGTGCCCTGCGTCTGGCTGGGCTGCCCGCCGGTGACCGCGCCCGTCGTCCGGCTCGCGCCCGGTGCCGAGGCGGACCGCGACGGCGAGGACGTGGCCCCCTGCGACGGCGCCTCGGCCGAGGCCGACGGGTTGGCCTTGCGGTGCCGCGCGCCCGGCGTCTCCGGCAGCGGGGAGCCGGGCTGCTCGTTGTGCGGCGCCTCGCCGGGCCCCGGTACGACGACCCGGTCGGCGTCCCGCACCGCACCGCCGAGCAGCGAGCCGATCAGCAGCGTCAGCCCGGTGACGACGGTGGTGAGCAGGGCGCCCCGGCGCAGGACGTACCGCCGCAGGTCCCAGATGTCGGAGCGCGGGCCGAGCCGGCGCCAGGCCCCGGCGGCGAGCCGGCCGTCGACCGAGTAGACGGGCGCCCCGGCGATGATCAGCGGGGACCAGGCGGCGAGGCAGATGATGTCGGGCGCGTCGTAGACCGGGACGGTCTTCCAGCTGACGGTGACGATGAGCGCCGCCGAGAGCCCGGCGCCGACGACGGCCGCGACCCGCTGCCACAGCCCCAGCACGGTCAGGACCCCGACGAGCACCTGGAGGAAGGCGATGACGAGCCCGGCGCCGACCGGGTGCTCCAGCGCGAACTGCCGCAGCGGTTCGGCCGCCTCCCAGGGGTGCAGGGAGTTGAGCCACTTGACCATGGAGCCGCGCTCGCCGCCGTCGAAGTAGACGGGGTCGCACAGCTTGCCCATGCCGGCGTAGATGGAGATGAAGCCGAGGAAGACCCGCAGCGGCAGCAGCACCACGCCGAGGTTCATGCGGCGGCCGGGGTAGTAGGCGTGGCGCACGTCGGCCTGCGTGGTGCCGGCGTGCCGTCCGGTGCCGTCGGCGCCCTCGGCGGTCTCGTCGTCCGCGAACCCGCCGTCGCCGTAACCGTCGTGGCCGTCCTGGCCCGCGTCGCCGTACCCGGCCGTGCCGTACGCCTGCTCGTCGTACTTCTGTTCGCCGTAGGTCTCTTCGCCGTACGTCTCTTCGTCGTAGGCGCTGCCCATGCGGCGCATCTGGGGCAGCAGGCGGGTTCCGGCGGCGGAGTCGGGGGTGCGCGGGCCGCCCACGACCGGGGTGCGCACGGTCGCGTCGCCCATGTCGTCGTCGTAGCCGCCGTCCCCGGAGAAGCCGTCGACGCGGGGGATGACCTGCGTCGCCCCGGTGTCGCCCGCCGGTTCCTCGCCGTGGCGCACGCCGCCCGCCCGCACGGCCTGGAGCAGCCGGTGGGCGCCCGTGTCGTCGGGGGCGGAGCGGCCGCTCCAGACGACGGGGCGGCGCCGGGCCTCGCCGGGCCGGCCCGCGGGGCGCGCGGTGCCCTGCGTGGCGCTCAAGTGCCGTGCGACGGCGGTCGAACGGGCGCGGCGGGTCGACGCGCCCAGTTCCACGCGGAAGCTCGCATGGTTGACGATGACCTGCGCCGGATCGCTCGGCACCTTCACCATGCTCAGCGCGGGAGTGTCGTCCGGGGCCGGCGTCCCGAAGCCCGGCGCTCGGTCCCCCGAGGGTGTGCGGGGTGTTCTGGTGTCCACACTCATCTAACCGAGTGACGTGTCGTTAGGACACTGCTTTGACCCCGTCGATCTGTCCGGACCGCGTCAAGGTGGGCGGCCCTGCCCGCTTCGCCCCGATCAGGCGACGGGGCGAACGGGCATTCGGGGGCGCTCAGGCCCGGCGGCGCGCCGTCTCGTACAGCACGATCCCCGCCGCGACACCGGCGTTGAGGGATTCCGCGCCGCCCGGCATCGGGATGCGCACCCGCACGTCACAGGTCTCGCCGACCAGCCGCGACAGGCCCTTGCCCTCGCTGCCGACGACGATGACCACCGGCCCGTCGAGCACCGCCAGGTCGCCCAGCGTGGCCTCCCCGTCGGCGGCCAGCCCCACGACCGTGATCCCGGCCTTCTTGTACGTCTCCAGGGCGCGCGTCAGGTTGGTGGCGCGCGCGACCGGCGTACGGGCGGCCGTACCGGCGGACGTCTTCCAGGCGCCCGCCGTCATGCCCGCCGCGCGCCGCTCGGGCACGACCACGCCGTGCCCGCCGAAGGCGGAGACGGAGCGGACCACGGCGCCCAGGTTGCGCGGGTCGGTGACGCCGTCGAGCGCCACGATCAGCGGGTCCTCGCCCGCGTCGTGGGCGGCCCCGACGAGGTCCTCGGGGTGCGCGTACTCGTAGGGCGGCACCTGGAGGACGAGGCCCTGGTGGTTGAGCCCGTTCGTCATCCGGTCGAGCTCGGGGCGGGGCGCCTCCATGAGGTTGATGCCGCCGCGCTCGGCCGCGAGCTGGAGCGCCTCGCGCACCCGCTCGTCGTTGTCGATGAACTGCTGCACGTACAGCGTGTTGGCGGGCACGCCCTCGCGCAGCGCCTCGACGACCGGGTTGCGGCCGACGACCAGCTCGGAGGCGGACTTGCCGCCGCGGCCCCGGGGCGCCGGGCGGCGCGTGGTCTGCCTCGCCTTGGCGGTGGCGACGCGGTTCTTCTTGTGGCCCTTGCGCATCTCGGCGGGCGGGGTCGGACCCTTGCCCTCCAGGCCCTTGCGCCGCTGGCCGCCACTGCCGACCTGCGCGCCCTTCTTGCCGGACATGCGGCGGTTGTTGGCTGCCATGACCTGCCTGTCTGTTCGTGAGTGGGTGAGTGAGGAGGGAGTGCTTCTTGAAGTTCGTACGTCTGTGCAGTGTGCCGCCCGGAGGCCCGGACGGCACAATCGATCTTGCGGAAGGCGGACAGCCCCCCGCGTGCGCCGGCGCACGCCCGGAGGCTCACGCCGACGCCGCGCTCCTAGCGCGGGCCGAGGGTCCAGCGCGGTCCCTGCGGGCCGTCCTCGACGACCAGTCCGGACTGGCCCAGCTGGTCGCGGAGGGCGTCCGCCGTGCCCCAGTCCTTGCGGGCGCGGGCCGCCTCGCGCTGGTCGAGGACCATACGGACGAGGGTGTCGACGACGCCGTGCAGGTCGTCGCCCTCACCGCCCGCACCGGCCCACTGCTCGTCCAGCGGGTCGAGGCCGAGCACGCCGAGCATGGCGCGCACCTCGGCGAGGCGGGCGACGGCGGCCTCCTTGTCGTCGGCGGCCAGCGCGCTGTTGCCCTGGCGGACCGTGGTGTGCACGACGGCGAGCGCCTGCGGGACGCCCAGGTCGTCGTCCATCGCCTCGGCGAACGCCGGCGGCACCTCGGCGGACGGCTCGACGACGCCCCCCGCCAGCTCCACCACGCGCTGCGCGAAGCCCTCGATCCGCGCGAACGCCGACTCGGCCTCGCGCAGCGACTCCTCGCTGTACTCGATCATCGAACGGTAGTGCGGGGTGCCGAGGTAGTAGCGGAGCACGATCGGACGCCAGCGCTTGACCATCTCGGCGACGAGCACCGAGTTGCCGAGCGACTTGGACATCTTCTCGCCGCTCATCGTCACCCAGGCGTTGTGCAGCCAGTACCGGGCGAACTCGTCGCCGTATGCCTTGGCCTGGGCGATCTCGTTCTCGTGGTGCGGGAAGATCAGGTCGAGGCCGCCGCCGTGGATGTCGAACGCGGAGCCGAGGTACTTGTGCGCCATCGCCGAGCACTCCAGGTGCCAGCCGGGGCGGCCGTGGCCCCACGGCGTCTCCCACGTCGGCTCGCCGGGCTTGGCCGCCTTCCACATCGCGAAGTCGCGCGGGTCCCGCTTGCCGGTCTCGCCGCTGCCCGAGGGCTGCTGGAGGTTGTCCAGCTCCTGGTTGGACAGCTGGAGATAGCCGGGGAAGGAGCGGACGTCGAAGTAGACGTTGCCGTCGGCCTCGTAGGCGTGCCCGCGCTCGATGAGCGTGCGCATCATCTCGACCATCTCGGTGACGTGGCCGGTCGCGCGCGGCTCGTACGTGGGCGGCAGGCAGCCGAGGGCGGCGTAGCCGTCGTTGAAGGCGCGCTCGTTCTCGTAGCCGATGGCCCACCAGGGGCGGCCCTGGTCGGCGGACTTGGCGATGATCTTGTCGTCGATGTCCGTGACGTTGCGGATGAACGTCACGTCGTACCCGCGGTACGCGAACCACCGGCGCAGGATGTCGAAGTTGAGCCCGGAGCGGATGTGCCCGATGTGCGGGGCGGCCTGCACGGTGGCACCGCACAGGTAGATCGAGACACAACCCGGTGTGAGCGGGACGAAGTCACGGATCTGCCGGGCGCTGGTGTCGTACAGACGAATGGTCACCCCACCAGGGTAGTGGCCCCAGGCCAGTGCCTCAGGACCGTTCCGCCCAAGCTGTGCGTTTTCGTGACCGAGGACGCCCCGAGCAAGGGGCGCGGAGCTGTGTCTGCTGCGCGGCTCCGCCGCGGGGGCGCGAGAAGCCACCGTGCCGCGTTAGGGGCGCGGGGCTGTGTCTTTTGCGCGGCTCCGCCGCGAGGGGCGCGAGCACTCACCGTGCCCCGTAAGGGGCGCGGGGCTGTGTCTTTTGCGCGGCTCCGCCGCGAGGGGCGCGAGCACTCACCGTGCCCCGTAAGGGGCGCGGGGAACTGCGCGACCAGCCCCCACCCACCCGCACTAGCCACCCAACCCCACCCACCCGAGCTCCCCCCGGGATCCAAGGGGCGGAGCCCCTTGAAGGGATGGGACGGGTAGGGGCGGCGGGGGCGAAAGACACCCCCCGCTCATCCCACCCGCGCCACCAACGCCGTGGCCACCGCCATCAGCCCCTCCCCCCGCCCGGGAAACCCGAGCCCGTCCGTCGTCGCCCCGGACACACTCACCGGCGCCCCCACCACCTCACCCAGCACCCGCTGGGCCTCCTCCCGCCGCTTCCCCACCTTCGGCCGCTCCCCCACGACCTGCACCGCCACGTTCCCGATCACGAACCCCGCCGCCCGCACGATGCGCGCCGCCTCCGCCAGCAGCGTCACCCCGGACGCCCCGGCCCACTCGGGCCGCCCCGTCCCGAAGTGCTGCCCGAGGTCACCGAGCCCCGCCGCCGAGAACAGCGCGTTGCACGCCGCGTGCGCGACGACGTCCGCGTCGGAGTGCCCGGCCAGCCCCGGCCCGGCCCCCTCCCACTTCAGCCCGGCGCACCACAGCTCGCGCCCCTCCTCGAAGGCGTGGATGTCGGTCCCGATCCCGACCTGCGGCAGCACGACACCCGGCACGCCCTGCGAACCCTGCGCATCCGGCACACCCTGCACACCCTGTGCGCCCGGCACGCCCTGCGCTCCTCCCGTCGCAGCCGTCTCAGAACCCATCGTTGAGCCTCCTCCGGGCGAGGACCGCCTCCGCGAGGACGAGGTCCAGCGGCCGTGTCACCTTGAACGCCTCCTCGTGCCCGGGCACCACCACGACCGTGAGCCCGAGCCGTTCGACCATGCTCGCGTCGTCGGTGACCTCACCGGTCACCGTCTCGTGCGCCCGCACCAGCGTCGCCCGGTCGAACCCCTGCGGCGTCTGCACGGCACGCAGCCGTGCCCGCTCGGGCGTGGCGACGACGGGCTCGGGCGCCCCCGGCACGCTCGCCGGCTCCACCTGCTTGACCGTGTCGGCGAGCGGCAGCGCCGGTACGACGGCGGGGGCGCCGTCCCGTACGGCCTCGATCACGGCGTCGACCGTGTCCACGGGCACCAGCGGCCGGGCCGCGTCGTGCACCAGGACGATGTCGTGCCCGGGCGGCAGCGCGGCCAGACCGCGCCGGACCGACTCCTGCCGGCTCTCCCCGCCGGGGACGACGACGAAGTCCGTGCGCTCGGGCAGGGCGTGCGCGTCCAGCAGCGCCCTGACCTCGGGGGCCCCGTCGGGCGGGGCGACCACGACGACGAGCTGGACGGCGCGGGAGGCCGCCATCGCCCGTACGGCGTGGATGAGCATGGGCGTGCCGCTCAGCGCGCGAAGCGCCTTGGGGGCGCCCGGGCCGAGCCGTACGCCGCGCCCGGCGGCCGGGATCACCGCGGCCACGCGGGGCGCGGGCCGGCCGGAGCCCGGCGTCTGCGGAGCGGCGGGATCGGGCCTTCGCGCATCGGCGGAATCGGCCGTCTGCGAGGCGGGTTCGGGCGCGTGCGGGGCGGCGCCTGAGGGCGAGGGGCGCGGATCGTCGGACATCGGTTCCTGTCAGGTTTGTGTGCTCCGCCGGGGTGGGTATGGCCCTGGGGAGTGCCGGGTGCGCGCCTCGACCGGACCCTTCCGTGACATCCGGTCGAGCGGGCTGCCCGCCCGGCACGCTCAGTATCGGGGGCGAAGCACCTCTCCCGAAGCACCGGGGTCCGGGACCACCCCCGACGGCGTAGGACGCCGGCGTCGGACGACTGCGCAGGACATGCGAACACCTGCGCATGAGTACGCGCCGCACGGGTACGCACAGGGCAGCGAGGCGGACAACAGGGCAGGCAGGCGCGGTGGGCCCGGATACGCACATGCCGCAGCGCCCGGCGACAGCTGTTGCGTCATCGGGCACCGCGGCATCTCACATGTACGGTCCGCCGGGCCGTTCGTCCCGCCTCGGTGGCGGCACGGGTGTGCGTTGTTGCGTCAGGACGCGGCGGGCGTCGGGACGCGAGGACCGGGCGTCGTCAGGACGCGAGGACCTCGTCGAGCAGGGCTTCGGCCTTGTCCTCGTTGGTGTTCTCCGCGAGGGCGAGCTCACTGACCAGGATCTGCCGGGCCTTGGCGAGCATGCGCTTCTCACCTGCGGAGAGTCCGCGCTCACGCTCGCGGCGCCACAGGTCGCGCACCACTTCGGCGACCTTGATGACATCGCCGGAGGCGAGCTTCTCCAGATTTGCCTTGTAACGACGCGACCAGTTAGTGGGCTCCTCGGCGTACGGCGCGCGCAGCACCTCGAAGACCCGGTCCAGTCCGTCCTGACCGACCACATCACGCACGCCGACGAACTCCGCATTGTCCGCTGGCACACGCACCGTCAGGTCGCCCTGGGCGACCTTGAGCACCAAGTAGGTCTTGTCCACGCCTTTGATCTGGCGAGTTTCGATAGCCTCGATCAGCGCGGCCCCGTGATGGGGATAGACCACGGTGTCGCCAACCTTGAACGTCATGTGACAGGTACCCCTTCCGTGGCTATCCAGGGTAACACGGAAACGACGTCTTCTGAATGGCGTTTTCGCAGGTCAGGGCATATCTCGGGGCTTGACAAGCGCAACAGGAACGTGCTGCGGGGGTCGAGCGGTACGAGGTATTCGCAGGTCGGAGCGGCTGTGCGGGCAGGGCGAAACACGCGCGTCACACCCCCTGGAAGCCGGTGACCAGCAGGGAAACGTCCGCAAATGTCCGTCTCCAGGTGATCGACATTCGCTACTCCGTTCGGTGATGCGGAGCCGGATACGAGACGAATCCGGAATTGATCAAGACAGACCGAACGGGTGATCACGGGGCGATCAAGTCGCGCTCAAGTCGCACTCATGGAGTACGGCACGGAGTACAGCACGGAGTACGGCGGCTTCCGCCGGCCGTGTTACGGAAATGGCGTGGTGCATAGCGCCGGTTAAGTGGGGCGGGAGTGGTTCTCGGGACTTTTGTGAATGCGCGACGGGCGCGGTGTCGGCGTGGCTCCGACACGACGCCGGGGCGGCTCCCGTACGACGCCGGGCGCACCCGGGAACGGCTGCGGGGCGGCGGCCGTGGCGCCGTGCCGCCGTGGCGTGCCGCAGGGCTTCCCGGGCGGTGTCGGGTGCGCAGGGGCGGGTCGGGTGCGACCCCTCGGGAGGCGCTCGGTAACCTAAGGCCGCTGACAGATGCTTAGGGCGGCTTTATTCAGGCAGCCGTCCGTTCCGCCCACGTTCAAGGAGTTGCCGCCGCCGTGAGCAGCAGCCTTCGACGCGGCTCTCTCGCCGCCGCCGCCATCGCGTTCTCGCTCGCCTCACTCGCCGCGTGCGGTGCCGGCAACGACGCCCAGACGCTCGAGGTCAAGCCGGACAACGCGGCGACCACCGTCGGTTCCATCAAGGTGCAGAACGCGCTGGTCATCACTCAGCCCGACCCGAAGGCCACCGGTCCGGCCGTGGTCTCCGCGACCGTTTTCAACACGGCCGGCAGCGCCCAGACGCTGGACTCCATCTCGATCGACGGCGGGCCGTCCGCCGAGCTCTCGCCCGCCAAGGGCAAGGGCAAGATCACCGTTCCGGCGCACGGGTCGGTGGTTCTCGGGGGCGAGGGGAACGCCGCGGCGGTGCTCAGCAGTGGGCGCGAGGCCGTGCGGGACGGGGACGCGCAGAAGGTGACGTTCTCGTTCAGCGAGACGGGTGACGTGAGCCTGAAGGCGTTCGTCGTGCCGGCGGAGAGCTACTTCAGCAAGTGGGGGCCGAGCGACATTCCCGCGACGCCGAGTGGGACGTCGTCAGCGTCGGCGTCGTCCTCCGCGTCCTCTTCGGCGGAGGGGGCGTCGGGGTCGACGCCTAAGACGCCGAAGACGCCGAAGAACTCGTCCTCGGCGTCCTCTTCGGCATCTTCTTCAGCGTCGTCGAGCGCGTCGGCGCAGTAGGACGGGCGAGACAGCGGCGGGGCGGCTGGGGCGGTTTTCTCGCCCCAGCCGCCCCTTCCCGATCCCGCCCCCGGGAGCAAGCCCCCGGGCCCGTAAAAGACGCGCGGTTCCCCGCGCCCCTCATGCGAGGGCGCGGGCGACCGCGGCCTACGGCTCGAACTTGTAGCCGAGACCTCGGACCGTTACCAGGTACCTCGGTGCGCCCGGGTCCGGTTCGATCTTGGCGCGGAGGCGCTTGACGTGGACGTCGAGCGTCTTCGTGTCGCCGACGTAGTCCGCGCCCCACACCCGGTCGATGAGCTGCATGCGCGTGAGTACGCGGCCCGCGTTGCGCAGGAGCATCTCCAGGAGGTCGAACTCCTTGAGCGGCAGGTCGACCTTGGAGCCGGAGACCGTGACCACGTGGCGGTCGACGTCCATGCGCACCGGGCCGGCCTCCAGCGCGGCCGGGGTGACCTCCTCCGGCTCCCCGCGGCGCCGCAGCACCGCGCGGATGCGCGCGACCAGCTCGCGCGAGGAGAACGGCTTGGTGACGTAGTCGTCGGCGCCTATCTCCAGGCCGACCACCTTGTCGATCTCGCTGTCCTTGGCGGTCACCATGATCACGGGGACGTTGGAACGCCCGCGCAGCTGACGGCAGACCTCGGTGCCGGGCAGCCCCGGCAGCATCAGGTCGAGCAGGACGAGGTCGGCGCCGTTGCGCTCGAACTCGTCCAGGCCGTCGGGCCCGGTGGCCGCGATGGCGACCTCGAAGCCTTCCTTGCGGAGCATGTAGGAAAGGGCGTCGGAGAAGGACTCCTCGTCCTCGACGACGAGCACTCGGGTCACGGAAGGACCTCCGGGGCGGTGAGCGGTGCGTACGGGGATGGTGCGATGGACCGTCGGGCCTCTCCGTCGAGGCCGCGGAGGTCGTCGAGACGATCGTCGGCGCCGGCGTCGACGCTGTCGCCGGCCCCGTCGATCTCGTCGGTCTCGATCTCGGAATTGCCGGATGTGCCGGATATACCGGATGTGCCGGTGGGTGGCTGCGCGCGGTCACGGGTCGTGCCCGCCTGCGGAAGCCGGAGGGTGAAGGTGGAGCCCTGTCCCTCGGAGCTCCACACCGTGACCTCCCCGCCGTGCGAGGCGGCCACGTGCTTGACGATCGCGAGGCCCAGGCCGGTGCCCCCGGTGGCCCGGGAACGGGCCGGGTCGACGCGGTAGAAGCGCTCGAACACGCGCTCCTTGTCCTTCTCGGAGATACCGATGCCCTGGTCGGTGACGGCGATCTCGATGAGGTCGCCGCCGGGCGCGTTCACCCGGCGTGCGGCGATCCCGACGCGCGTCCGGGCGGGCGAGTAGTTGACGGCGTTCTCGACGAGGTTGCCGAGGGCGGCGGCGAGCTGGCCGCGGTGGCCCCAGACCCGGAGGTCTGCGGTACCGCCGGCGGCCATGGTGATCTGCTTGGTGCCGGCGGCGTGCCGGCAGCGGTCCATGGCCTCGGCGACGAGTTCGTCGACGCGGACCGGCTCGGCGTCCTCCAGGGGGTCGTCGTTCTGGACCCGGGAGAGGTCGATGAGTTCCTGGACCAGGTTGGTCAGCCGGGTGGCCTCGACCTGCATGCGGCCGGCGAACCGCTCCACCGCCTCCGGGTCGTCCCGGGCGTCCAGGACGGCCTCGGAGAGGAGGGAGAGCGCGCCGACGGGGGTCTTGAGCTCGTGGCTGACATTGGCGACGAAGTCGCGCCGTACCGCCTCGATGCGCCGGGCCTCGGTGAGGTCCTCGACCAGGAGCAGCACCAGCCGCGAGCCGAGCGGCGCCACGCGGGCGGAGACGGCGAGGGCCTCCCCGCGTCCGCCGCCGCGCCGGGCGAGGTCCAGTTCGACCTGCCGTATCTCCCCGTCCCGCCGGGTGTCGCGGGCCATCTGGAGCATCGGCTCCACGGCCAGCTTGCCGCCCCGGACGAGCCCGAGGGCGTACGCGGCGGAGCTGGCCTTGACGACGGTGTCGGCCTCGTCGAGGACGACCGCCGAGGAGCGGAGCACGGAGAGCACGGTGTCCACGCCGGGCGGGAGCACGGGATCGGTGTGCAGGGAGGTGCGGGTGGGGCGTGCCTGGTCGCGTTCGCTCCAGCGGAACGCCAGCATGGCGATGACGCCGGTGAGCACTCCGGCGATCGCTGCCGCTGCGGCGACCGCCGCGTTCACGTCCATGCGACCAGGTTAGGCACGGGATCGGCTCTGACCACAGCCATCCGGGTGCGACCTCGAACACTCGTCGCCCAGCGTTCACCTTGGCGCCAGTGCTGATTCACCTGGGATGCCGGAAACGGACGCGTACGGCCCGGAACGTGGGAGCGTGGGGGTCGCCGGGCTCCGGAGCCCCGCCGGCCGAAACGAGAGGGAGACCTGATGCGGGACGCGTACCACGAGGAACTGGACTCGATCGGCGAGGGCCTGGTCGACATGGCCCGGCTCGTCGGGTCGGCGATCGGGCGCGCCACGACGGCGATCCTCGACTCCGACCTGAAGCTGGCCGAGAGCGTGATCGAGGCCGACAAGAAGGTCGACGACCTCCAGCACGAGCTGGAGGCGCGGGCGATAACGCTGCTGGCCCGGCAGCAGCCGGTGGCGACGGACCTGCGGATCGTCGTGACCTCGCTGCGGATGTCGGCGGACCTGGAGCGCTCCGGCGACCTCGCCCAGCACGTGGCGAAGCTGGCGCGGCTGCGCTTCCCCGAGCGCGCGGTCCCGCACGACCTGCACGCGACGATCCTGGAGATGGGCCAGCTCGCGCAGCGCCTGATGGCGAAGGCGGCGGAGGTCATCATCACCAAGGACGTCGATCTGGCGATGCAGCTGGAGCAGGACGACGACGACATGGACCTGCTGCACCGCACGCTCTTCCAGCACCTGATGGACGACCGCTGGAGGCACGGCATCGAGACGGCGGTCGACGTGACGCTGCTCGGCCGCTACTACGAGCGGTTCGCGGACCATGCGGTGTCGGTCGCGAAGCGGGTGGTGTACCTGGTGACGGGTGAGCACGCGGACGAGATCGCGGCGGACATCCAGCCGGTGACGGGGGTGGAGGGGGCCTGAGGTGCCTTCGGGGGCTGCGCGGCCCCCGGTTCCTTCCTTCGGGTCCGTCAGGCCCCCCGGGTTCGGGGGGCCTGACGCTCGGTCCGTCACGTCCGTCGGGTCCGTCGGGTCCGTCGGGGAGGCGTGCGCGGGGGGCGCGCGGCGGGTGCGGAGGTGCTCGAACGCCTCCGTGCGCCGTTGATGCGCCCGACGGACGGGGCATGCACTGGGCAGGAGCGCGGGCACCGGCCCGTCGCCGCCACCGCGCCACCGCGGCAACGAGGAGGGACCGAGACCCATGGCCGAATCCCCCAGCACGCCCGACCCCACGCAGGAGCGCGAGACCCAGACGCCGGCCGAGGTCATCGGCCTCCCGCTGATAGCCGCCTGCGGCTGCGGCAGCGGGTGCGGGTGCGGGTGCCAGTCCGGGGCGCCGTGCCAGTGCGGCTGAGGGGGCCGGAGCGGTACGCCGCGGCGGTGCGGTAGACCGCTGCCGGCGGCCGGAGGCTTGGGGCGCCGACGCGGACCCGTGCCCGCGGGTCAGCGTGCCTGCGGGTCAGCGTGCCTGCGGGTCACCGTGCCCGCGGGTCACCGTGCCCGCGGGTCACCGTGCCCGCGGGTCACCGTGCCCGCGGGTCAGGCCCGGGTGCGTCGCGGCTCGTCGCGCCCCGTGGCGGAGCCCTCGTCGGTCACCGCGACCACGCTCGTCGCCTCCGTCACCGTGCCGGTATCCGTCGCCTCCGTCACGGTGCCGGCACCCGTCGCCTCCGTCACTGTGCCGATATCCGTCGCCTCCGTCACGGTGTCGATTCTCGTACTCGCCGGCTCCTCCGCCGGAAGGCGCCGCATCAGCGCGCCGTAGCCGAGAGCCGCGGCCGTGCCCACCGCCGCGCACAGCCCCCACAGCCACCGCGCGCCGAGGTGGTCGATGACGAACCCGGCCATCAGGGGTGCGACGAGCGCGGCCACGGACCAGGACAGGGTGTACACGCCCTGGTACCGCCCGCGCCCGTGGGCGGGCGACAGCCGGACGACGAGGCCCGTCTGCGTGGGCGCGTTGATCATCTCGCCCAGCGTCCAGACGCAGACGGTGAGCGCGAAGACGCCCACCGACCCGGCGAAGGCGGTGAGCCCGAACCCGTACCCCGCGAGGAGGGAGGAGACGACGAGCAGCCTGCGGGGATCCCGGTGGACGAGGAACCGGGTCACGGGGATTTGCAGGGCGACGATGAGCACGCCGTTGACGGCGATCGCCAGGCCGTAGTCGGCGGGCGAGAACCCGGCCGCGCCCATGGCCACCGGCAGGCCGACGAACCCCTGCTGGAAGACGAGGGCGACGAGGAACGACAGCCCGACGACGCCCATGTACCGCCGGTCGCGCAGCACGCTCCCGAGGCCGACGGCGTCGCTCTTGGCCGTGGTGCCGTCGGCCGGCGCGGGCCGTGACTCGGGCAGCTTGAGGAAGACGACGATCGCGCAGGCCATCGTCATCGTCGCCTCGATCAGGAACCCGGCGAGATAGCTGAACTCGGCGATGAACCCGGCACCGGCCGAGGAGACGGCGAACCCTAGGTTGATCGCCCAGTAGTTGAGGGAGAACGCCCGCACCCGGTCCTCGGGCCGCACGATGTCGGCCATCATCGCCTGCACGGCGGGCCGGGAGGCGTTGCTGGCCATGCCGACCAGGAAAGCGACGGCGGCGATGGCGACGGGGTCGCGCATGAAGCCGAGCAGCGCGACGGACAGCGCGGTGGAGGACTGCGCGATGAGCAGCGTGGGGCGCCGCCCCAGCCGGTCGGTCATCACCCCGGCGCCGAGCGAGGAGACGACGCCGCCGAGCCCGTACAGCGCGGCGACGAGTCCGGCGTACGAGGCGGAGTAGCCGCGGTCGACGGTGAGGTAGAGCGCCATGAAGGTGGCGACGAAGGCGCCGAGCCGGTTGATCAGCGTGCTGGTCCACAGCCACCAGAAGGCGCGCGGCATACCCGAGACGGTCTCGCGCGCGGCGCGACCCAGACCGGCGACTGACATCGGCTCCCCCACGAACGTATGTATGGACGACGGCGTGGGCAGCGACAGCGAGGTAAGCGCCGAACCCAACGAGCACACCTTACGCAGGCCGACCGAGCCGAGCCACCGAAATAAGAATCACCCACGAGCCGCCCCCGGCGTCCACGTGCCGACCACCGCACGCACCCCTCCAGGGGCGTCCATTACGCTCACAGGCATGGCCGACGCACCGTACAAGCTGATCCTGCTCCGCCACGGCGAGAGCGAGTGGAACGCGAAGAACCTGTTCACCGGCTGGGTGGACGTCAACCTCAACGACAAGGGCGAGAAGGAGGCGGTCCGCGGCGGTGAGCTGCTCAAGGACGCCGGCCTGCTGCCCGACGTGGTCCACACGTCCGTCCAGAAGCGCGCGATCCGCACGGCGCAGCTCGCCCTGGAGGCCGCCGACCGCCACTGGATCCCGGTGCACCGCTCCTGGCGCCTGAACGAGCGTCACTACGGCGCTTTGCAGGGCAAGGACAAGGCGCAGACGCTCGCGGAGTTCGGCGAGGAGCAGTTCATGCTGTGGCGCCGCTCCTACGACACCCCGCCGCCCCCGCTCGACCGCGACGCCGAGTACTCCCAGTTCTCCGACGCCCGCTATGCCATGCTCCCGCCGGAGCTGCGCCCGCGCACGGAGTGCCTGAAGGACGTCGTCGCCCGCATGCTCCCGTACTGGTTCGACTCGGTCGTCCCCGACCTCCTGACCGGCCGCACGGTCCTGATCGCCGCCCACGGCAACAGCCTGCGCGCCCTGGTCAAGCACCTGGACAACATCTCGGACGCCGACATCGCCGGCCTCAACATCCCGACGGGCATCCCCCTCACCTACGACCTCGACCCCGAGTTCAAGCCCCTCAACCCCGGCGGCACCTACCTCGACCCCGAGGCCGCCGCAGCAGCCATCGAGGCGGTCAAGAACCAGGGCAAGAAGAAGTAAGCCCGCACGAACAAGCCCCCTGCCTGCGGGTTCTCCGCGAGCAGGGGGCTTGTTGCTGCCTCTGGGCCGTCTCTGGGCCGTCAGGTGCCGGACAACTCAGGGCCGCCCGTTCAGCAGGATCGTGACCGCCGAGGTCTCCACACGGATGATGCGCCAGGCGCACTGCTACCTACTCGCCTAGGCATGCTGCGTGATGCAAACCCGGATGGACGACACCAGGGGCCAGGAGTGACCTACCTGCCATTCGCAGACCGCCAAGACGCCCAACTACCGGCATGCGCATACGCCTTCAGCTCTCATTCGACCGACTGAGTTACAACTTTCTCTACTGGTCCAAGGCGACTCGCTCCGCTCCCCGCGCGCGGCCCGACCCCCGGCCGGGCCTGCGCTCCTGTCTCCGCCCCGCTCCAGCCCGGCCGGCGCCCGGGCCGCGGGGCAACGGACAGATAGCACCGAAGCCGTGAGTTGATCAACCGAGAGCCCGGCCACCGGTCAGAGCATGCCTCCGGCGGGGGCGCTCAGGCTCCGAGATGGAGGGGGGTGCCGCTGGCGAGTGCCGGTCGAGTGTGGCGGGCGCGGGGAGCTCCCATCCCACCTGCCTGCCATCGACCCAGGCGAAGCCGAGCAGACGCGGGCCCAGGGGCGTCAAGGTCGTTCGTACAGTGGCGCGCTCCACCTTGACGCCCCTGAACCACGCACGCACCACATGCCTGTGGGATGACGGCAGACGGGATGGGAGCTGGGGTGGGTAGCGGTAGAGGCAGGAATCGGCCATCGCTCGGTTGTCAGTGCCGCCCGATACAATCGGTGGTTTGACCTCTGCTCGCTCCAGACCACAAGATGTTGTGGCTAGAGCCCCCTCAACACCCCACAACTAGTGGTTTGAGTGCGGGCGCCGGTTGCTCACTTCCGGCCAGTGGTGCTCTAATGGACCGTCAGGACAACGAAGAAAGCCCCACACCGGGGCTCAATCGAGGTTGGGCCGCCCGGTATAGGGCCTTCAGATGCGTTGCTAGGCGCCTGGGGACCATATAACGAGGCGCGAGGCATTCCAAGCCCCGCACCCCTGGCATGCCCACCTCAGAGAGAGGTGTGTAGTGATCCAGATGATCTCGTACGACCTTAAGAGGCCGGGACAGGACTACACGACGCTGATCAAGGAGATCAAGTCGCTGGGTTCTTCCTGGTGTCACGCGCTCCAGTCCACTTGGCTGGTCGACACCCTGAAGTCGGCCGAGCAGGTACGCGCCGCACTGAAGGGCCACATGGACACCAACGACCTCATCTTGGTCGTGGACATCACGCGTGACGACTACTCCGGCTACCTCGACCAGGAGATCGTGGACTGGCTCCGTACCCACATGTAGGCGCCGCACCCTAGCCGTGCCCGATCTACGGGGGATCCCGGTACACACCGGGCCACTCCGGGGCAGGGAACACGGAACGGCTCCTGAGCAATCTTAACTGGCCAGGAGCCGTTCGGCTGTTCTCAGCGCGGAGGCGGTGGCATTTGACTTGACGGTCATGTTGCCACGACGACGGTTCTCAAAATCGTTCGTCAGCTTCGCTATCGGGAGCGAAGTTTGCCTGCGAAGCGGCAAAGGAACCTGGCACGACCAGCTACACCCTGAGACTGGAGTAGTCATGAGAGCACAAGAGTCTCGTATCTCTGTATCTCTTGGAGATGACCTGGGGCGGTACCCGGACGAAGTCTGGGAGCTCGAACTTAATCATCTCGACATGTTCGTCGAAGAGGTCATCGACGAACTGAACACTGTGATTTGGGCAGAAGAGCGCGATGTGCCTTTGCACAGCACAGTGTCAGCACGTACCGGCGTACACAACTGGGGGGCGTCAGGATCCTTCTCCGAAGTGATCATGCAGGTCACTACGGGGACGGCCGGGGGCATCGGAGCGACAGCCATTGCCGCCGCCATCAAGGTCGTCTTTGAGAAACTTAAGAGTCGTGCAGAGCAGAGGGTTTGGCAGATTCGAAGTCTTGAGGAGGCCGAGCAGTTGGCTCGGTCGGGACTGCACAGGCACTACCAAGTGGCGGTCGAGAAGCTGACTCTCGTGCAGTCCGCTATCGATGCTGAGTCTCATCGATATGACCTTGAGTTCGCGCACGAGGATGGACGGAAATTCGGAGCTGTTGTCGGCGCCCTTGAGACGACGCCATCGTGCCTTCGCCTGTGGGCGGACGGCCCGATCACGCGCCCAGCACCAGAGCCGCCAGCGTCGGGGAGCTGATCGCGCCAAATCCACGCCAGATCAGTCGGGAAACGGCGGGAACGAGGGCGTCTTCGTCGGTGCTTAGAGCTCGTAACACGATCTTGGTGAAACGTGCTGGTTGGCCGTGACCGGTGTGAAGATTCGGCCGTTCGTGATGGTGTGAGTACTCGGCCGTGGATCGT
>NZ_KL647085.1:59477-160353 GCF_000725625.1 Streptomyces sp. NRRL F-6676 | reverse complement strand
CACCTCCGCCCCCACGCACCCCACGCCACCCTCCACACCGAACGCTTCGACCCCCACGCCGACCCCACCGCCAACCCACCCGGACCCGGCAAACTCTCCGGCGCGACCACACTCATCCGCGCCGACGTCCGCCGCATCCAGGTCGGCAACACATGGATCCGCGACTACACCCTCAACCTCCCCACCACCGGACTCACCAAAGAACAACGCGACACCCTCAACACACGCCTCACCCACCTCGCCGACACCCACCTCAACCACGGCCTCGCCCTGCCCACCTCACACGACCAGTTCCACCTCACCGTCACCCTCCACAACGCCCCCCACCACCCCGAAACCATCAACCTCACCCACACCACCGCGCCAACCAACGCCACTTCGACCTCAACCACAGCGACGCCGACCTCCTCCACGAACTCCTCCACTACCTCGGCCTGCCCGACGAACAACGCGACAACGACTTCCTCTTCCGCAACCACCCCCACAGCACCGCCGTCCACACCACCGGCCTCATGGCCACCACCGACAACGACCACCCCTTCCACATCCCCCACCGCTACCTCGAAACCATCGAAAACGTCACCCACGCCACCAACACCCCCCTCCACGACCACACCGGACAGAACACCGACACCCCCGCCCTCAACCCCGACAAAGCCCCCCACCCCGCCACCGAACCCCCCATCTGGCCCACCTCACAGGCACCCGTCGCCGCGCCGTCCTCCACGTACGTGCTCGCGTACGGCGCCCAACTGGACGGCAATGTGGGCCTGGTGTACCTGGAGCCGTTGCCGCCGGCCGTGGTGGAGGGGCTGCACGAGCAGATCCTGGGGGCGCTGGGGCTCGCGGGGGCCGCGGCCGACCATCCGGTGCGGGAGCAGTTGCGGACGGTGGCGAGCGGTGCGGAGCTGGTGCTGAACCTGCCGTATCTGCGCGGGAGTCTGGGGCACCGGATCACGGTGCGGGTGAACGGCAGGGACCGGACCGTCGACGTACGGATGCGGCTGGACAACCCGGTGGCGGCGGCCCGGTACGGGCAGTACGAGGGCGGCGAGCGGGACGTGCGCGTGGAGCGGCGGGGCATCGGCACCCAGGAGTCGGTGGCCTCGGAGGCGTCGGGCACGATCCGTACGCTGCTGCTGCCGTGGACCGGGCTGTTCCCGGTGACCCGGGCGATCCCGGTGCGCGGGGTGGATGCCGCGCTGTCGCTGGCGATGACGCTGAACCAGTTGTCGTCGACGGCGTCGGTGACGACGGTGGTGCAGGCGACGTCGGCGCAGCGCAGCAACGAGCCGTCGGAGCCGTACGACTTCACTGCCCGGTTCGAGGTGCGGACCGACACCCCGAGGCTGGCGCCGCCGGTGACGTGGGGGGCGCCGCAGGCGCACGGGCAGGTGACGTTCTGGTTCCCGCAGCATCTGGCGTTCGACGAGGAGGGGGAGCTGCCGGAGGCGGCCGATCTGGACGACTCTCCGGTGTGGGGCGTGGACACGGTGGCGGAGCCGCACCGGCTGCTCGCGGAGGCGCTCGGTCACTTCGCGGCGGAGCTGGGGTCGCTGGACGAGGACTCGGTGGCGCAGTTCGAGACGTTCCTGTCGGAGCCGCTGCTGGCCGGCACCCTGCCGATGCAGCGGGACCGGGGGGTGTTCTCGCCGGTGCTGCTCGACTCGTCGGGGCGCGCGGTCGGCATGTTCCAGTTGCTGACCCGGACGGTCGTGGGCGAACCGCTGCGGCGGAGCGTGCCGGGGAAGATCAACCTGGAGAGTCATCTGACGCAGGTGGTGAAGCTGGACGCGCAGTCGGCGTTCACCAGCGGGGTGACGCTGTCCGGGAGTGTCGGTCCGGCGCTCACCGGTGACCACGCGGAGGGGCATCCGGACGCGATGCGCCGGATCGGCGGCAACGTGCTGGGGCGGGCGGCGGTCCAGGCGAACGCGCACCAGTCGCTGGCGCAGAGCGGCAGTGCGGCGCTGATGCACGCGGTGCGCAGCAACCGCGGCCATCTGCTGGCGCCGGTGGAGGTCCGGCACACGCTGGTGCTGCATCTGCCGGGCGGCGGGCGGAAGGAGTTCGCGCCGGGCCGCTGGCCGCGGGGGATGCATCTGCGGCTGCTCACCGCCGAGGACGCCCTGGGGCACGTCCCCTCGGCGGAGGAACTGCGGCGGCTGCCCGCGGAGCTGGAGCATCTGAAGTCGATCGGGACGACCGCGACGCCGCTGGGTGTGGAGGGCGCCGATCCGCTGTTCGGTCATGCCGAGGCGTGGCTGCGCCGCGAGGGCTTCCTGCCGCCCGAGACGCACGCGCGCAACCGGGTGCTGCCCGACGAGGCTTTGGTGCAGGCGCAGTTGAACAATCTGCGGCTGTTCGAGCAGGCCCGGTCCGAGGTGGGCACGCGGGCGGCGACGGACGCGATGGTGGACGGCGGGCACTCGCTGTTCCTGGAGCTGCCGACGGCGACCGGGACCCGCCGGGTGCGGCTGGTGCTCAGCGCGGTGCGGGGCACGGGTCCGAGCGTGCACACGCGGGTGCTGCCGGACGTGCAGGGCATGGGCGTGGCGTCGCTGTCGCTCGGGGCCAACGACCACAAGGGGTCCACGGTCGGCGGGTCGTACGGCGCGGGCGGCACGTTCGGGGTGCCGGTGCGCGAGGGCGCGTGGACGGTGGGCGGCAGCGGCGACTGGGTGGGCGGTCACCAGGAGCGGCACGACCACAGCGTGCAACTGTCGGTGGGGCACGACCAGTTGTTCATCGGCAACGGGGCCGGCCAGCGCAGCGAGGTGTTCGAGGTGCCGGCCGAGCTGGCGCTCGACCTGTACGAGGGCCCCGGGGACGATCCGGTGGTGCGGTTCGCGCACCACACGGTGCCCGCGCCGTACGTGCCGCCCGGCGCGCCGCCGGCCGTCCCGGCGGGACCGCCGCCGGACCGGGTGCCGGGCACGGTGCGGCTGTCGGTGCCGACGCACCGTACGCTGCCCGCGTCGGCGCCCGTCCCGGCCGCGCCCGCGCCGCACACCGTGCGGGCGGCCACGGCGGCCGACGAGGACCTGCGGAAGCTGACCGACGACGCCGGCCGCCCGCTGCCGGGCACGGTGCTGCTGCCGGACGACGCGATGGTGGAGGTGTTCGGTGCGTCGGCCGCCCTGGACGACGCCTTCCGCGCGGTCCTCGGCAACACCTACCCGGGCCATCCGGCGCGCGGTCTGCTGGACGACGTCCGGGACGCGGCGGCGGAGTACACCCCGGCGGTGGTGGCCCGGGCCGGGCGGGCCGTGGGCGAGTCGCTGGCCGGTGCGTCGGCCACCGATCCGACCACCGTGGCCGCGCAGTTGCTGACCGCCGCGCGCAGCCCCGTCGTCCTGCCGGCCCGTGCTCACCAGGTGTTCAAGGGCGCCTATGTGGTGGAGGGCCTGGCGCTGCCGGGGCTCGCGGCGGACGAGGTGATCTCCGTGGAGATCCGGGGCGTGCTGCGCAGGCCGCGCGGGGACGGGGCGGTGCCGCAGTACTACGAGACCGGGCTCAACGCCGCCGACGGGGCCGCGCAGCAGCGGGGCACGGTGCGCAGCGGGCAGTTCGCGGGCGGTTTCCAGGCGGTCCACAACACCTCGTCCTCGCGCACCCCGGCGGCCGACCAGGCGGCGGGCAACGACTTCGACGGCGTACTCGCCGCCCGCTCCGACACCCCGGGCCAGGAGCCCGGTGAGGATACGGCGGAGTCCGTGTCCCGGCCGCGGGTCCTCAACCCGTCGGCGCGGACGACCCGCACCGGGCGGCGCGAGAAGTCCCGGGCGCTCGCCTCCTCGACGGCCGTGTACCGCACCGCCACGGAGAGCGGCGACCAGCACCGGATCACGGCCGACGCGACGCTCCTGGTGACGTTCCGGCGGGGCCGCCGCAACGCCGTCGGCAACGCGGTGGGGATGGGCGAGGGCCGTGCGGTGACGGTGGCGGTGGACGTGCCGGACGGGGTGCGGTTCCTCGCGACCCCGGCGCAGATCCGGCGCCATGCGGCCTTCTTCGCGTCGGTGGCGGGGTTGACGGTGCCGCCGCCCGTGGTGGGTTCGGTGCCACTGCCGCGCCGCTACCTGGCGAGCCGTGAGGTGGGGCTCGGCAGCGTGCAGGCGATGAGCGAGTTCACCGACGCCACGCGCACGGTGCAGCGGCCCGATGTGCTGCGCCGGCGGTTGCTCGGTCTGGTGGAGCAGGTGGCCCCGGGCACCACCCGGCCCGGGCACGCCTCGCATCTGCCGGGCGTGGCCGCCCGGATCGCCGACCTCACCTCCACGGCGGGGCTGCGCACCCTGGCCGGGCGCGGTCCCGGCCACAGCCAGCGGTTCCATTACCGGCACGTCGGGTACGGCGGCGCCCGGCTGGTCGAGGTGGTGCTGCGGGCCGAGCCGGACGCCGACGACCACGCGCTGCGGGCGCTGCGCGGGCATCCGTCGGCGTCGGGGGCCGGGATCGAGCAGTTCCTCGCCCACACCCCGTCGTCCGTGACCGACGCCACCGCCCGCAACGTCCGGCACGCGGGCTTCGTGCAGTGGCAGGGGCGGTTCCCGCGGGTCTCCGGCGGCCCCCGCACCGACCGGGCCGGCGCGCTGCTGACCGGCGAGACGGTGCGCGGCAACGCGGCGCGGACGACCCGTGCCGCCGAGAACCGCTACTGGCTGCGCACGGACAACGCCGCCGACTTCGACGGCGTGCCGTACCGGATCGTCGCCGAGGTGCGCTCCACGGCCATGACGGGCCCCCTGGACCTGCCCGGCAGCATGTTCCAGCACGGCATCCTGAGCCTGACCGACGCGGACACGGCGCTCGCCGAGCGGATCGCGCACGTCTTCCGGGGCCGCCCGGCCCGGAGCACCACCGTGTACACCGCCGCCGCGCTGCGTTTCACCGGCAGCGAGACCGGCGAACCCGCCCCCGCGGAGCCGCCGTTGGCGGTCGGCCTGCACACGGCGCGCCCGGCGGGGGTGGGCGGCCGGCGGTTCACGCCCGGCGGCCCCGCGCCGGTGTTCGCCTTCGACGGCGGCACCGAACTCGCCACCGCGCTCACGCAGGTGGCCCCGGAGCTGACGCGGTCCTGGCAGTCGCTGGCCGCCTCGGACTCGGCGGACGCCACCGCCGTGCGGGTCGGCGAGCTGATCCAGGCGGGCACGCTCTCCCTCGACCGGCCGCGCGGGCCGGCCGGCCTGACCACCAGGATGCCGGGCGCGTACCCGTTCCAGGGCCCGCCCGGCACCCCGCCCCGGCTCACCGTGGAGCTGTTCCGGCCGCGCCCGGTCACCGACACCGGGGACGTCACGCTGGACCGGCTGCGGCTGCCCACGGTGAGCGCGGGCTCCTCCTCGTACGCGGGGCTGACCGGCGGTCTGGCGTTGCAGGGCGGCTTCGCGGCCACCGACGACAACCGGCACGTGGTCGGGTTCACGCTGCCGCTGCTGGCCCGTCAGCCGCAGGCCCCGGGCGCGGGCGCCGCCGTCAGCGGGACCCGGCGCAACTGGCTCAAGCAGGGCATCACCGCCGCCGCCGAGGGCAGCCGCGGCAGCCGCAGCCACGAGGTCCTCGTCGACGCGCTGATCACCGTGCACGGCCCGGACGGCGACCGGTACGTGACCGGCACCGTGCGGATGCGGCCCCGGGAGCGCGACGTGCTCGGGTTCGGGGTCACCGCCGGGCGCACCGACCCCGGCGTGTTCGACGGCGCCTCGCTGGTCCGCGAGGCCGCCGACGCACAGGCCCGCGCGGCCGACGGCCGGGACGACGCGCGCGCCGACGAGGTGCTGCGGGACTGGCGGACGGTGCCGCTGCGCGAACTGCCGGGGCTGCTGGCGGAGGGCGTCCGGGCGGGCGCGGGCCGGGACGACACCACCGTGCAGCTGTGGCTGGCCACCGACGGCGGCGCGCAGCAGACGGCGCGCGCCCTGTACGCCGCCTCGGGCCTGGCCGCGCGCCTCGGCCGGCCGGTCGAACTGGCGCTGCGGGACGGGGACGGACTGCGTTTCCGGCGGTTCGACGCGGACGGGGAGCCGGAGGAGGTCCCGGCTCCGGCTGCGGCTCCCGCCGCCGACGCCGACGCGGACGCCGACGGCTGGGCGGGCGTACGGGAGCAGGTGCGCGCCCTGGAGGAGGCCGGCCGTGCGGAGGACGAGGCGCGGGCGCTGGAGGCGGGGCTGCACACCCGGATGCCCGGCCTCGTACGCACCCGCGACGACGCCCTGGCGCCGGTGACCCACGCGGCGGCGGAGCTGGCCGGCGCCCGCACCGCCGCCGACACCGCCCGCGACGCCCGCACCGCCGCCGAGCGGGCGCTCACGGCCGCCGAGCGCGCCGACGGCGAACGGCGGCGCCGGGTCACGGAGTTGACGGCCGACGTGGCCGACAGCGACGCCCGGGTGACGACGGCGGACGGCACCGCGCGGGCGGCGCACGAGGCGGTGACGGCGGCCGAAGCCGCGCTCGACGCGGCGGAACGCGCCCTGCGCGAGGCCGCCGCCGCGGCCTCCTCCGCGCGGGGCGGCAGCTCCCGGCGCAGTACGAGCAGTTCCTCGTCGGGCGGCTCCGTCACCCGGCGTACCGCACGCCGGGACGATGCCCGCACCGCGCTGGCCGCCGCCCGGACGGCGGCCCAGGACGCCGACCGCGCCCTCGACGCCGCCCGGCACGTCGCCGAGGACGCCGCGCGCCGGCTCGGCCTGGCCCGCGACGCGGCCCGCGCCGCCGCCGCCGACCTGGAGCGCGCCCGGCGGCATGCCACGGCCGCACTCGCGGACGACCGGGCGGCCCGGAGCGCGCTCACCGCGGCGACCGGCCGCCACGACGCGGCCGTCGCGGCGCGGGACGCCGCGCAGCGGGCGGTGGACACGCTCCAACACGAGATCGCGGACGCCCTCACCGAGCAGACCCACCAGGCGAACCTCCAGCGGACCGCCCAGCGCACCCTGACGGACCGGGTCGCCCTCCTGGAGACGGACCGGGCGGCGGCCGGCGACGGCACCGTCCCGCTGCCGACCGACTCTTTCGCCTCCACCCCGGCCGCCTGGCCCCACCGCGCCCCCCACCCGGCACCGGCCCGGCTCGCCCCGGGGACGGGGGGCGAGGTGGCGGAGTCGTCGGACTCGGAGGACGAGGCCGAGGACGCCGAAGAAGTCGAGGACGCCGAAGAAGTCGAGGACGCCGAAGAAGTCGAGGACGCCGAGGAGGCAGAGGACGTCGAGGAGGCCGACGAGGACGGTGAGGACAGCGACGACGGTGAGGACAGCGACGACGGTGACGGCGGCGAGGGGGCCGGCCCCGTCGTCCCCCGTGGCGAGCGCCCCGACTCCTTCGTCCGCTCGCTCTCCCAGCTGCTCACCGCGTCCGGCACCGCCCCCGCCTGGACCCGCGCCCGCGACCCGCACGGCGCGCTCCGCGACTGGGCCCGCGCCGACGTGGCCGCGCACGGCGCCCCCGGGGACGCGCCGCTCCCCGGCCCCGGCACCGAGGTGAGCAACGAGCGCCTGGAGAGCATCAACGCCCTCACCGACGCGCTGCGCGCCCAGTCGATACTCCAGGGCACGCTGACCGTCGCGGACGCGGGGCTGGACGAGGCCGCACGCCTCGCCCTGGTGCTGGCCCGCCCCGACTCCCCCGCTTACATCTCCACCCTGGCCGCTCTGGCGGCACGGGAGACCGAACGGCCGGTACGCCTGATCCTCCCCGGAGGCGACGTCCGCGCCTTCGGTCCCGAGGAGGGCGCCCCCCTCACCCTGTATTTCGACGGCGAGAGCTTCTCGACCACTCCCCCCGCCCCGGACGGCGACTGACCGTCCGACGGCACCTCCCCCCACGCACCCGTCCCCGGAAGGAACCCCACCCATGTCCGGCACCAACGACCCCCGGCACCAGGCCGCGACGGGCGAGGCGGCGCCCGCCCCGGCCCCGGACACCACCGCGGAACCCGCCGTCACTGCGGAACCCGCCGCCGCGACGGCCCCCGCACCGACGGAACCGGCTCCGGCTCCGAGCACGCCAACGGGGCCCGAACCGGCGGCTGTCGCACAGGCCGCGACACCCCCGGCGCCGGTCGCCGAGGCAGAGACGGACGCCGCCGGCGCGGCCGCCACCGACACCCCCGGCACCCTCACCGCCGGCACCGACGAGGACGCCGGCGCCCGCCCCTCCGGACGTCCGTCCCGGGGCGTACTCGCCGGCGCGGCGGTCGCCGGGGCGCTGCTGGTCGGCGTGCCGTTCCTGGTGTCCGGGATGCTCGACACGTCGGACTCCAAGGGTTCGCCGTCGGACCGTGCCGCCAACGCCGGTACGGTCCTGGACGATCCGGCGGCGGACGGCGGCGCCTACGGTTCGGCCTCCCCGACCGCGTCCCCGTCACCGTCGGACAGCGAGGACGACGGGAAGACCGGCAGGAAGGACGGCAAGAAGGAGGCGAAGGCCGGCGCGGCGGCCGGTGCCGGTGCCGGCGTGGTCGCGGAGAGCTCCGGGAAGGCGGCCGAGAAGGGCTCCTCCGGCGGGAGTCCGAAGAAGAGGGCGGGCGGTGCCGTCGCCACCGAAACGGTCATCAGCGCCCCCGGCACCACCCTCTACAGCCACGCCTCCCACCGCTGCATCGAGATGGTGGGCCACAGGGGCGCCGACGGTTCACCGCTGGAGATCTGGGACTGCGGCAAGGCCGACTGGCAGAAGTGGGACTTCCGTTCGGACGGCACGATCCGCTCGATGGGCCTGTGCATGGACGTGGCCTGGGGCTCACGGGAGAACGGCGCGGTGATCCAGCTCGCGGTGTGCAGCGGCAACCCGGCCCAGCAGTTCCGTCTCAACTCCAGCAACGACCTGGTCAATCCGCAGGCGGACAAGTGCGTGGACGTCAAGGACCAGGCGACCGGCAACGGCACCCGGCTCCAGCTCTGGGACTGCAACGGCCAGGACAACCAGAAGTGGAGCACCCGCTGAACCGGGCCGGGCCACGCCCGGGGGGCGTCCGGGTCAGGACCGCTCGTGCCCGGGCCCCGCTCGGTGCGGCGTCCGGTCAGGACCGCTCGTAGACCCGTACCCAGTCGACCGTCATCCGGGCCGGCAGCGGCGTGCTCGACGTCACCGGGCCGGGCCAGGTGCCGCCGACGGCCAGGTTGAGCAGCAGGTAGAAGGGGTGGTCGAAGACCCAGGGGTGCTTGCCGTCGTGCCGCGCACGCCGGTCGCTGTGGTACGCCGTGCCGTCGACGGTCCAGGTGATCCGGTCCTTCGTCCACTCGACGCCGTAGGTGTGGAAGCCGTCCGCGTAGCGCTCGCCGTCGGGCAGTTCGTGGCTGCCGCCGAGGCCCTCCTCGGCGTAACCGGGGCCGTGCACGGTCCCGTAGACCAGGCCGGGTTCGCCGCCGACGACCTCCATGGCGTCGATCTCCCCGTTGCCGGGCCAGGACTTCTCCTCGTCGTTGTCGCCCATCATCCAGAACGCCGGCAGGGTCGCCTTGCCCTCGGGTACCCGGATGCGGGCCTCGAACTTCCCGTACGCCTGGGTGAACCTGCCCTTTGTGGTGAGCCTCCCGGACGTGATGTCGCAGCTGCCGTAGGGGCAGTCCGCCATGCCGGGGAGCTGTTCGCGGCGGGCGGTGAGGACGAGGCGGCCCTTTCCGTCGAGGGCGGCGTTGGCGGTGCGGTCGGTGTAGTACTGCCACTCCTCGTTGCCCCACTGGGGCTCGCCGCCGGTGTCGTGGACCCACTTGTGGGGGTCGGGCGGCGTGCCCCGCGCGCCCTTGAACTCGTCCGACCAGGTCAGCTGCCAGCCGTCCCCGTCCTTGCCGCCCGCTCTCGCGCCCCCGTCGCCACCACCGTCGTCGCCCCCACCGCAGGCCGCGCAGGCGGCGAGCAGGGCGAGTACGGCGGCCCAGACGGCCGGCCGGAGGGCCGACGGGCGCGGGCGGAACGGGCGGAACGGAAGGCGGCGCGTGCGGTGCATGACGGAACTCTATGGGGACGCATGTCCGTTCGGTGACCGGACATCCGCCGCGCACACGGGGCCGGCGGTGTCCCGTCAGCCTCCGATCAGCTCGGTGAAGCGCCGTACGTCGATGTTGCCGCCGGAGGCGATGAGGCCGACGCGGCGCGGTGTCCGCTCCAGGCGTCCGGCCAGCAGGGCGGCCAGGGGGGTCGCTCCGCTCGGTTCCAGGACGATCTTCAGGCGTTCGAAGGCGAAGCGCATGGCGTGGACGATCTCCTCGTCGCTGACGAGCGCGATCCCGTCGACCAGTCGCTGGTTGAGGGGGAACGTGAGCGCGCCGGGGGTGGGCAGGGCCTGGCCGTCGGCGATGGTGCGGGGCACCGGGACGGTGACGCGTTCGCCGCGGTCCAGGGAGCGCCTGGTGTCGTCGCCCGCCTCGGGCTCGACACCGAAGACCTCGGTGCCCGGGTGCAGCGCCTTGGCGGCGAGGGCGCTGCCCGCGATGAGCCCGCCGCCGCCGACGGGCACCACGAGGGCGTCCAGCTCCCCTGTCTCCTCCAGGAGTTCGAGGGCGGCGGTGCCCTGTCCGGCGATGACGTGCGGGTGGTCGTAGGGCGGGATGAGGGTGAGTCCCCGGTCGGCGGCGAGGGCCTCGCCGAGCGCGGTGCGGTCCTGGGAGTAGCGGTCGTAGGTGACGACCTCCGCCCCGTACCCCGCGGTGGCCTCCCGCTTGGAGCGCGGGGCGTCCTCGGGCATGAGGATGACGGCGGTGGTGCCGAGCTCCCGGGCGGCCAGCGCGGTGGCCTGGGCGTGGTTGCCGGAGGAGTAGGCGGCGACACCCTTGGCGAGCTGTTCGGCGGAGAGCCGGGCCACCGCGTTGTAGGCGCCGCGGAACTTGAAGGCGCCGACGCGCTGGAAGTTCTCGCACTTGATGAACACCTCGGCGCCGACGAGGGCGTCGAGGGTGCGGGAGGTGAGGACGGGGGTGCGGTGGGCGATGCCGGCGAGGCGCCCGGCGGCGGCGCGCACGTCGTCGAAGGAGACGGGTGAGGGGTCGGTCATGGCGGGCACCTCGCGGGGGTGGGTGGACGGCGGGACGGGAGGGGCGGGGGCGGTGGTCGTCACCAGCCGGTGACGCGCGGCCAGTACGCGACGGCCGCGGGCGCGCCCGGGCCGGGCCTGCTGCTGTCGACGACGTGGTAGCCGTGGTGCTGGGCGGCGGTGGCGCAGGCATGGTTGGGCAGGATCCGCAGCCGGGTGCCGAGCGGCAGGTCGGGCAGGGCGGCGCCGTCGCGGGCGGTGAGCGTGCCGTGCTCCTGGCTGGCGTCGGTCATGACGAGGCCGGGGACGGGGGTGCCGTCGAGGTCGGTGACGAGTCCGTAGCCCTGGTCCTGGGCCTGGCGTGCGGTGCCGCGGTCGCGGGACATGGCCATCCAGCCGCCGTCGGTGAGGATCCGGCCCAGCTCGGGACGGTGGCCGATGACGGTGACGACGACGGACAGGGCGAGGTCGTCGAGCCGGCAGACGCCGAGCCCGGCCATGACCAGGTCGAAGAACACGTAGTTCCCGGCCCGGAGTTCGGTGACACCGGTGAGGTCCTCGGCGGCGTGCGCGGTGGGCGTGGAGCCGACGCTGACGACGGCCACGGGCAGTCCGGCGGCGCGCAGCCGCCCGGCGGCGGTGACGGCGGCGTCGCGTTCCCGCTCCGCCGCCCGGCGCCGCGCTTCGGGGGTGGTGGCGAAGTAGGACTCGCCCGCGTGGGTCAGCACACCGCCCAGGCAGCCGGCCTCGTGCAGTACGCGGCCGATGCCGAGGAGGGCGGGGTCGTCGGCGCGCAGACCGCCCCGGTGGCCGTCGCAGTCGATCTCGATCTGCGCGGGGATCGCGAGCCCGGCCCGGCGGGCGGCGTCGGCGACGGCCTCGGCCTGCGCGCGGCTGTCGAGCAGCACCCGCAGCCGCACTCCGCGCCGCAGCAGGGCGAGGACGCGCGGGAGTTTGTGCGGGGCGATGCCGACGGCGTAGGTGAGGTCGGTGTACCCGCCGTCGGCGAACGCCTCGGCCTCGGCGAGCGTGGAGACGGTGACGGGGCAGGGGGCGCCGTCGCCGTCCCGCAGCAGGGCGGCGACGTCGAGACTCTTGGCCGTCTTGACATGCGGGCGCAGGACGACGCCGAGCCGCTCCGCGCGCCGGGCGAGGCGTTCGACGTTGCGCAGCACCTTGTGCACGTCGACGACGGCGAAGGGGGTGTCGGGTTCGGCGAGGGTGTGGGCGGTGGCGGGGGTGTGTGCGTCAACGGGGACGGGTGCGGAGGTGCGGGCGTGCGCGGGGACGGGTGCGGAGGTGTTCACAGGAGCAATGTCCGGATTCTTCATTTGGTGTAGTTGTAGACGGTCGCCCGGGAGACCCCGAGCAGATCGGCGATGGCCTGCGCGGCGTCCCGGGAGTCGAAGAAGCCGTCCCGGTGCAGTTGGCGCACCAGTTCCCTCTTGTCCTGGCGGCTCAGCGAGCGCGGGGTGCCGGCGCGTTCCGCGGCGAGCGCCTCGACGGTCTCGCGCAGTTCGCGCGCGTTGCGGTCGCGCAGGCTCTCCAGCGGCCGGTCGCGGTGTTCGGCATCGGTGGCGACGAGGTTGGACAGGGCGAGGGTGACCGGCGAGAGCACGGAGACGTCGAGGTTGAGGCAGAGCGCGGCGATGTACTCCCCGGCGGCGTTCTTGACGCCGATGGAGGTGCTCTTGACCGGGCGGCCGTCGGGGAACCGGTTGGGGTAGTTCTGGATGACGCTCGGGTACTCGGGGTCGGCGATGCGGGCGAGCCCCAGCTCGGTCGCGGAGTCCCCGACCCGGCGCCCGGAGAGGTTGTTCTCGATCACCCGGATCGCGTGGCGCGGGTCGCGCAGATCGTGCAGCACCACCTCGCACAGCCCGGGGAACATCCGCCCCAGCGCGACGGCGATCTTCTCGACCTCCCCGATGACGTGCTCGTCGGGGGCCACGGGTACGCCCTCGTCCAGCACCCCCGGCGCGCCCCCACTGCCGTCCGGGCCCGTGTCCTGGTCCATGTGCCCTTCCCCTCCGACGGATCCTTCACCGCCCCCGACGGTACCCACTACTGGGCATTGAGTCCAGCTCTGGACTATTAATCCAGTGAAGGGCGTCCTCGGGGCCGAGCTGTGCGCGAGGTATGGACAGGCGCCGAAGGGCCGTGTTGTCATTCCGCTGAACTCAATTTCCAACGTTGGAAGATGCGGTTTGCCCCGTTGAACTCCGTTGAGGAAAGGTTTCGATGACAAGAGCACACGCCCGTCCACGCGCCAGAGCGTGGGCGCTGCTGGCAGCGACCGCACTGGTCCTGCCGACGTCCGGCCTGGTGTCCACCGCGTCGGCCGCCGAGGCGCCGGCCGGTGCCTCGGCCCACTCGTCCGGACAGGACGCCGTCGCGGTGCACGGCCTGAAGGGCGAGTACTTCAGCATGTCGGCGCCGGGCGCGCGGGACTTCGCGCACCTCGGCGGCACCCTGCTCGACCCGCAGATCAACTTCTCCGGTCTGACCGACACCTTCAAGGAACTGACCGGGCAGACGGAGAACACCACCGCCCGCTGGACGGGGCAGATCGAGGCGCCGGCCACCGGCGACTACACGTTCTACGCCATCGGCGACAACGGCTTCCGGCTCTTCATCGACGGCAAGGCGGTGATCGACCACTGGGAGGGCGACTGGGACAAGGAGCAGACCAGCGCGGCGGTGCATCTGAAGGCCGGTGAGAAGCACGACTTCCGGCTGGAGATGTTCCAGGACACCGGCGGCGCCAACATGTACCTGCGCTGGTCGACCCCGACCCTGGCCAAGCAGGTGGTGCCGATGTCGGCGTTCACGCCGCCGGCCGACTTCGAGGTCTACCCGGTCGAGCTGACGGTGGGCGAGGACGGCAAGAAGGTGCGCGCCCGGTTCGAGGGCAAGGTCGGTGATCTCTCCGCGCTCAAGGACCACCTCGAGGTCCAGGCGGACACCACCCCCATGCCGATCGGCTCGGTCAAAACCGTGGGCGGCAACTCGCTCCAGATCGACCTCACCGAGCCGATCCAGAAGAACCAGCAGGTCAGGTTCTCCTACGACGGCAAGGCGGCCCTCAGCGTCGGCGGCGAGGCCGTACCGCAGATCATCCGGTACGCGCAGAACGACTCCACCCACCGCCTCACCACCACGTGGGGCGACAAGGTCGACACCAGGCATCCGCTGCCGGAGTACCCGCGCCCGCAGCAGGTGCGCTCGAAGTGGAAGAACCTCAACGGGCCCTGGCAGTTCGCCGGCGCGAAGAAGGACGAGCAGCCGGCCTTCGGCAAGGACCTCGGCGAGAAGATCATCGTGCCGTTCCCGGTGGAGTCGCAGCTCTCCGGTCTGGAGCGGCACGAGGACCACATGTTCTACCGCAAGCTCGTCGACGTGCCCAAGAGCTGGAAGGTCGGCAAGTCCGGCAAGGGCGACCGGCTGAAGCTGAACTTCGGGGCCGTGGACTACCGGGCGACCGTCTGGGTCAACGGCAGGAAGGTCGCCGAACACACCGGCGGCTACACGGCGTTCACCGCCGACATCACCGACGCGCTCAAGGCCAGGGGCCCGCAGGAGATCGTGGTCGGGGTCACCGACACCGGCGGCGCCGACCAGCCGATGGGCAAGCAGTCCACCAACCCCGGCGGCATCTTCTACACCCAGTCGTCCGGCATCTGGCAGACGGTGTGGATGGAGCCCGTCGCCCCGGCCTCGATCGACGACGTGGTCACCACGCCCGACATCGACACCGGCACCCTCGCGGTGACGGCGAAGTCCGACGACGCCTCCAGCAGGGCGCGCGTGGAGGCCGTCGCCCGCGACAAGCACGGCAAGGTCGTCGGCCGGGTCAGCGGTCCGGCCAACAAGAAGCTGACGCTGCCCGTGGCGAAGCAGCATCTGTGGAGCCCGGACGACCCCTATCTGTACGACCTCGACGTCAAGCTCGTCGACGGCAGGTCGACGGACCGGATCTCCGGCTACTTCGGGATGCGCGAGATAGCCGTCAAGAAGGTCGGCGGCTACCAGAAGCTGGTGCTCAACAACAAGCCGATCTTCTCGCTCGCCACCCTGGACCAGGGCTTCTGGCCCGACGGTCTGTACACGGCGCCGAGCGACGAGGCCCTCGCCTTCGACCTGAAGGCGCACAAGAAGCTGGGCTTCAACGCCGTCCGCAAGCACATCAAGGTGGAGCCGGCCCGCTGGTTCTACCACGCGGACAAGCTGGGTCTGCTGGTGTGGCAGGACTTCGTCTCCGGGAACATCACCGATGAGACCGGTCAGAAGGCCTTCGTCGACCAGGGCATGGAGGCGATGCGCCAGCACCACGACTCGCCGGCCGTCATCGGCAACATCGTCTTCAACGAGGGCTGGGGCGAGTGGAACCGCGAGGAGACCGGGCGGATCGCCGAGGCCGTCAAGGCCGCCGACCCCTCGCGCGTCGTCAACACCCACAGCGGCGTCAACTGCTGCAACTCCAAGGGTGACTCGGGCACCGGCGACATCATCGACCACCACGACTACAACAACACCGACCCGGCCTTCCCGGACGAGAAGCGGGCGGCCATGGACGGTGAGCACGGCGGCTTCACCCTGCGCACCCCCGGGCACATGTGGCCGGGCGCCCCGACCGTGATCTACAGCGGCGTGGCGGACAAGGAGGCGCTGACCGACAAGTACGTCGAGAACACCGAGAAGTTCTACCTCGACCAGGCGGGCGCCGAGCTGTCGGGATCGGTCTACACGCAGATCACCGACCTGGAGAACGAGCTCAACGGCCTTTACACGTACGACCGCCGCGAGCTGAAGGTCGACGCGGACCGGGTCCGTGAGATCAACCGCAAGGTGATCGCCGCGGGTGCCGCCGCCGGTGACCGCAAGGCGCTGAAGGGCGGCGGCAGCTGGTCGCTCGACGAGGGTTCCGGCACCACCGCCGCGGACTCGGGGCCGAACAAGAACCCCCTGACGCTCTCCGAGGGCACCTCCTGGACGCCCGGTGTCAGCGGCAACGCCCTGAAGTTCGACGGCAAGAGCCAGTACGCCGAGACCAAGGCGCCGGTGCTCGACACCACCGGGAGCTACTCAATCTCCGCGTGGGTCAGGCTCGACGCGCTCCCGGGCAACTACGCCACCGCCGTCAGCCAGGACGGCAAGCGCCAGGCGAGCCCGTTCTACCTCCAGTACGGCCAGGGCGCCTTCGCCTTCAGCATGCCCGGCGAGAAGCGGGCCCGGCTGGCGACCACGCCGGAGCTCGGCCGCTGGTACCACCTCGTCGGCGTCCGTGACGCCGCGACCGACGAGATCACCCTCTACGTCGACGGAAAGCGGGCGGCGACCTCGGCCTCCGGTCCGAACTACGTCGGCTCCGGCCCCCTCGCGGTGGGCCGCGCCAAGTGGAACGGCGAGAACACCGACTTCTGGAACGGCGCGGTCGACGAGGTCCACGCGTACGACAAGGCGCTCACCGCGGAGGAGGTGAGCACCCTCTACGCGGCGCGGAAGCCGTAAGCCCGTACGACACACGGCGGTCCCGGTGAGCGTGGCTCACCGGGACCGCCGTGCGTGTGCGCGGGGTCCCGAGCCGGCCCCACGGCCGAACCGGCATGAGCGTTCGGCATACCCCGCATGCCGAACATTCGCTGGTGGAATGCCCTCCGCCTTCCTAGCGTGGAGGTCATGCACGAGCACCCCACCGACGGAAGTCGCGGACCGGGCGGCCGGTTGCCCCTCCTCGCCCCCGACGCCCTCGACGAATCCCAGCGCGCACTGCACGACCGTCTGCGTGCCACGCGGGCGCGCGCCGCGGAGGAGGCGGGCTACACGGACGCCCTGCCCGACGGGCGGTTCATCGGCCCGTTCAACGCCCTGCTGCACTCTCCGGGCATCGCCCGGCCCCTGCTGGAGTGGGCCCAGGCGCTCACCCGGGCCGGCATTCCGGCGGACGTGCGGGAGGTGGTCGTCCTCACCGTGGCCGCTCACTGGCGGGCCGACTACGCGCTGTACGCCCACACCGCGGCCGCCGGGAAGGCCGGCCTGCCCGGCCCGGCCGTCGCGGCCCTGCTCCACGGCGGGACTCCGCGCGGGCTGCGCCCCGATGCCGCTCTCGCCCACCGTCTGACCACCGCGCTGGTCCGCGACCACCGGGTGCCGGACGACCTCTACGACGAGGCGGTGGCGGCGTTCGGCACGCACACGCTCATCGCCCTGGTCGGTCTCGTCGGCCAGTACCTCACCACCTCGGCCCTGCTGGCCTGCTTCCAGGTACCGGCACCCACCGAAGAGAAGGAAGACACCACCTCATGCCTCTGATCAACGTCTATCTGCGCCAGGGGACCACCCCCGAGCACCGCCGGAACGTGTCCCTGGGCCTGCACAAGGCGATGGTCGACGTGCTGAAGATCCCCCAGGACGACCAGTTCCACGTCTTCCACGAGGTCTCGCCCGACAACTTCCACATGCAGCCGGTCGTGTTCGGTCTGCGCCGCGGCGAACGCACCATGCTCATCCAGCTGTCCTTCAACCACCGCACCGCCGAGCAGAAGGCCGAACTGTTCCGGGCGATCGTCGACAACCTCCGGCTGTTCGCCGACGTCCCCGAGGAGGATCTCCTGATGACGATCAACGAGACGGCCCGGGAGAACTGGTGGGCCGCCGGCCGCGTCGTCGACCCCACCACCGGCTACGACGCGCGCATGAACGGCGTCCTCACCGGCGACGGGGCCGCGAGCTGAGCCCGGCCCCTCCCGAAGGCGGACGCACACGGCAGCCGGTCGCGATGACCGGCTGCCGTGTGCGTCCGTGTGGGAAGGTGGGTCTCTACACCAGTTGTCGTCTGCGGCCCAGCCACGTCTGGGCGATGACGACGACCGCCAGGAACGCGCCGCTGACGACCTGCTGGTAGGAGGAGTCCAGCGAGCCGATCTGGTTGATGACGTTCTGGATCACCTTCAGCAGCAGCACACCGACGAGCGAGCCGCTGACGAAGCCGAGGCCGCCGGTGAGCAGGGTGCCGCCGATGACGACGGCGGAGATGGCCTCCAGCTCCATGCCGTTGCCGAGGATGGTGACGCCGGAGGCGAGCCAGGCCGCGTTGAGCGCGCCGGCCAGTCCGGCCAGGAGTCCGGACAGGGTGTAGACGAGGATCTTGGTGCGGGCCACCGGGGCGCCCATGAGGGCCGCGGCGTCCTCGTTGCCGCCGACCGCGTACACATGCTGTCCGAAGCGGGTGCGGCGCAGCACGACGGCGCCCGCGACGAACAGCGCCAGCGTGATCCACACCGGGTTGCCGAGGCCGAGGGTGCTGCCCTGGCCGAGTTCGGCGAGGAAGGAACCCTTGCCGATCAGATAGGTGTTGGCGCCCTCGTCGGTGAGGGAGAGCATGAGTCCGCGCGCGCCCAGCATGGCGGCGAGGGTGACGATGAAGGGCGCGAGCCGGGAGCGGGCGACGAGCAGTCCGTTGACGACGCCGATCAGTCCGCAGACCGCGAGCGGCAGCAGCAGCGCCACCAGCGTGCCGTGCCGTGAGCCCCAGGCCGCCAGCACCCCGCCGAGCGCGAACAGGGAGCCGACGGAGAGGTCGATGCCGCCGGTGATGATGACGAAGGTCATGCCGAGCGCGACGATCGCGAGGAACGCCGAACTGGTCGCCATGTTGGAGAGGTTGTCGCCGGTGGCGAACGAGTCGAAGCTGAACGAGGCGATGAGTGAGACGAGCACCAGCACCGCGAGGGCGCCGTGCTGCTGGACCAGGGCGCTGAGCCGCTCCGCGCGCGAGGAGCCGACCGGCTCGGTCTCGTCCGCGGCGGTGTCGCTCGCGGTCGTCACCGCTGTGGTGTCCGTCTTGGTGACGGTCATCGCTTCCCCCGTCCCCGTGCGGCGTAGACCGCGCACACGATCACTATGGCCTGGGCGATCTGCGTCCAGGAGGGCGGCAGATCGTGCTTGATGAGGGTGGCGGTGAGCAGCTGGATGAGGACGGCGCCGGCCACCGTGCCGCCGATGCTGATACGGCCGCCCGTCAGCGGGGTGCCGCCGACGACGACGGCGGTGATGGCGGACAGCTCCATGAGGTTGCCGAGCGAGGTCGGGTCGCTGGCCTGGAGCCGGGCGGTGGCGAGCACACCGGCCACGGCGGCGAGCAGCGCGCACACGACGTAGACGATCACGAGGACGCGGCGCACCGGGAGACCGGCGAGCTGGGCCGCGGGGCGGCTGTCGCCGATGGCCAGGAGCTGGCGTCCGAAGGTGGTGCGCCGGACGACGAAGGCGAGCAGCACGGCCAGCGCGGCGGCGATCAGGATGAGGTACGGGATGCCCACGAGGTCGCCGGAGCCGAGGGAGGCGAGCGCGGGATTGTGCAGGTCCTCCAGCTGGGGCAGCATCACGAGCGCGATGCCGCGGCCGCCGACCATCAACGCCAGCGTGGCGACGATGGGCTGCACTCCGACGAAGGCGACCAGTGCCCCGTTGGCGAGACCGGCGACGGCGGCGAACAGGGCCACCGCCAGCAGGGCGGGCAGCAGTCCGTAGCCGAGGTAGAGGGCCATGACGGAGGCCGCGAGGGCCATCACGGCACCGACCGAGAGGTCGACTCCCTCGGTGCCGATGACCAGCGCCATGCCGAGCGCGACGATGATGACCGGCGCGACCTGGACGGCCTGGGTGCGGAAGTTCTCGGTGGACAGGAAGTGCGGGGTGATGACGATGTTGACGATCAGGAGCAGCGCGACGCCGGCGTAGACGCCGTAGACCTGTAGCCATTGCAGGACGCGGGTCTTGTCGAACGGGGCGGCGGTGCGCACGGCGGCTTCAGCCATCGGTGGCGGCCTCCTTCACCGCGGTCCGCGCGGGGATGTCCCCGGCGATGGTCCGCATCAGCTTGTCCTCGGTGACGTCCTCGCCGGTCAGTTCGCCGACGACCGCACCGTCCTTCAGTACGACCACGCGGTCGGACCCTTCGATCAGTTCCTCCAGGTCGGAGGAGATGAGCAGGACGCCCAGGCCGTCCTCGGCCAGTTCGTCCACGAGTTTCTGCACCTCGGCCTTGGCGCCGACGTCGATGCCTCGGGTGGGTTCGTCCAGGAGCAGCACCTTGGGGTTCATGGCCAGCCACCGGGCGAGCAGCACCTTCTGCTGGTTGCCGCCGGAGAGTTCGCCGACCTTCTGGTGCGGCGAGGAGGCCTTGATGCGCAGCCGTTCGATGAAGGTGTCGACGATGGCGTCGACGCGGGCCTCGGAGACCATGCCGAAGCGGGAGAGGCGGGGCAGGGCGGCGAGCGCGATGTTCTCGCGGACCGAGAGGCCCGGCACGATGCCCTCGCTCTTGCGGTCCTCGGGCAGCAGGCTGATGCCGGCGCGGATGGCGCCGGGGGTGGAGCCGCCGCGCAGCGAGGTGCCGGCGACCACGACCTTGCCCGAACGGACGGGCAGTGCGCCGGAGATGGCCTTCGCGGTCTCGGTGCGTCCCGAGCCGAGCAGTCCGCCGAGTCCGACGACCTCGCCGGGCCGGATGCTGACCGAGACGCCGTGCAGTTTGTGCGGCACGGTGAGGTCGGTCGCCTCCAGGACGGGCCGGGCGTCGGCGGCGTGGTGGTCGCCGGTGAACTTGGTCAGCCCCTCCGAGCGGACCTCGCCCAGCTCGCGGCCGAGCATGGTGGAGACCAGGTCGAGGCGGCTGAGTTCGGCCAGCCGGCCGTGGTGGACCCGGCGTCCGTCGCGGAGCACGGTGACCGTCTCGCACACGGCGTACAGCTCGTCGAGGCGGTGGCTGACGTAGACGACGGCGATGCCCGCGTCGCGCAGGCGCCGGATGACGGAGAAGAGGGTCTCGACCTCGCGGGGTTCGAGGGACGAGGTCGGCTCGTCCATGATGACGACGCGCGCGTCGGTGGCCACCGCGCGGGCGAGGGCCACCATCTGCTGGGCGCCGACGCCGAGGGTGCGCAGTGGCTGGCGCACGTCCACGCGGACGCCGTAGGTCCGCAGGGTCTCCTCGGCCTCCCGGTTCATGCGCGCGAAGTCCAGCAGCCCGAGCCGGGTGCGCGGTTCGCGCCCGAGGAAGAGGTTGCGGGCCACGCTCAGCAGCGGGATGAGGTTGACCTCTTGGTAGATGGTGGAGATGCCGGCCTTCTGGGCCTCCAGCGGGGTGGCGAAGGAGACCTGTCGGCCCTGGAACTCGACGGTGCCGGCGTCCGGCCGGTACACGCCGGTGAGCACCTTGATGAGCGTGGACTTGCCGGCGCCGTTCTCTCCGATGAGGGCGTGCACCTCACCGGGGTGCAGGACGAGGTCCACACCGTCCAGGGCCCGGACTCCGGGGAAGGTCTTGCTGAGTCCGCGGATGGCGAGGACCTCGGCGGGTGGTGCCACCTGTGCCTCCAGGTAGTGCGGGTGGTGCGGGGACAGTACGGGCGGGCGGGAGGGGATCAGAAGGCCTTGCCGGCGTCCTGCTTGGCGTTGTCGGAGGTGTAGGCGCCGTCCTGGATGATGATGTCCTGGGCGACCTCCTTGCCCTGGGTGAAGGTGTCCAGGGTCTGGAAGGCCAGGGGGCCGAACCGGGGGTTGGACTCGACGACGCCGCTGATCCAGCCGTCGACGATGGCGTTGACGGCGTTGCGGGTGCCGTCCACCGTGACGATCTTGACGGCGCCGGCCTTCTTGCCGGCGCCCTTGAGGCCGGCCACGGCGCCGAGGCCCATCTCGTCGTTCTCGGCGTAGATGCCCTTGATGCCGGGCTTGGACTGGATGAGCTGCTCGGTGACCTGCTGGCCCTTCTCGCGGGAGAAGTCACCGGTCTGCTCGAAGACGACCTTCAGGTCGGGGGCCTTCTCGGCGATCCGCTCCTTGAAGCCCTTGGTGCGCTCGGTGGTGACGTTGTTCCCGGCCGACCCGAGCAGGATGGCGACCTCGCCCTTGCCGCCCGTCGCCTCGATCATCTGGTCGGCGGCGCGCCTGCCCTGCTCCACGAAGTCCGAGGCGATGAAGGAGACGTAGTCCTTGCAGGGCGTCGCGTTTATCTTGCGGTCGATCGTGACGATCGGGACCTTCTTGGCGGCGGCGGCCTGGAGCACCGGCTCCCAGCCGTCGGAGTTGAGGGGGGCGATGACGAGGAGGTCGGCGCCCTTGGCGAGCAGGTCCTGGACGTCGCTGATCTGCTTGGAGAACTGCGACTGGGCGTTGGCGGTCAGCAGCTTGACGCCGCGCTTCTTGGCCTCGTCCTTGATGGACTGCGTCTCCGCGATGCGGAAGGGGTTGGCTTCCTTCTCGGACTGGGAGAAGCCGACGGTGGCGTTCTTCAGGTCGATCTTCTTCGCGCCGTAGGCGTCGATGGTGCAGGTCTTGCTGCCGGCCTTCGGCGTGGCGACCTTCTGCTGCGTGTCGGCGGCGGCCGAGGACTTCTGCGTGTCCGACCCGTCGTCCTCCGACTTGGTACAGGCACTCGCTGTCAGGGCCACCGCTGCGGCCAGGGCCACGACCACGGGACGGGCGAGGAGGTGAGGACGGTGAATGGTGCGCTGCATGGTGACCCCGATCCGGGCGACGCTGAAAAGGGAACGGGGGAGCCGAAAGCAAGCGCCAACAGCGCGTCTCCCCCACGCCGGACCCTGTCAGGTCCGCCGCAATGAGGTTTTTACATCGTTGGAAGGGGGTTGTAAACCCCTCGCGCACGGTGCGGATACGGCGCGTGAAGCCCGCCCCGGGGCGGCGCGAAGCCGGGGGTGCACCCCGGGCGGGGTTCGCCCCGGGCGGTGCGCGCTCCACGTGGAGGGGGCGCCGCGGGCGGGGCCCCACGCGAGGGGCGGTCCGCGCGAGCAGGCGCTCCGCGCGGGGGGTTCGCCCCGGGCGAGGGCACTCCACGCGGGGCGGGGCGCCTACGGGGCTGCCTCGAAGTGCGGATGCGCGAGTGCGGCTCGCTCATGGCTGAGCGCGCAGTTCCCCGCGCCCCTCACGGGGCGCGCCACTGCTCGTTCGTCCCGTCCCTCACTCCCCCGACACAGTCCAGGCGCACCCCCCAGGGGCGCGGGGAACTGCGCGACAAGCCACAACCCACCCGCACACGCCCAACCCGCAAACCGGGGCAACCCGGTGGGCGCACCGCACGTCGGTGGGCGCGCGACCGGGACGGGGCGCAAAGACGCGCCCCCGGGGCGCGCTCAGCCCCGCGCCCCCCTCCCCAACGTGCTCTCCCTCTCCACCAGCCGATAATCCGCCGACACCCGCAACGGCGGACGCGTGTCGCCGCCCAGCCGGGCGAGGACCGACTCGACCGCGAGCCGGCCGATCGCCTCCTTGTCCGGAGACACCGACGTGAGGGTCACCGCTCCGAACCGCCCCTCGATCACGTCGTCGAACCCGACGACCGCGACGTCCTCGGGCACCCGCAGCCCCCGCTCGTGCAGCACCCGCATCGCCCCGATGGCCATCGGGTCGTTGTACGCGAACACGGCATCCGGCCGGCGCCCCGTCTCCAGGATGCGGGCCATGGCGGCCGCCCCGTCCGCGTGGCCCCAGCCGTCCGTCGCGGCGACCAGCCCGTCGTCGGCGGGCAGCCCGGCCGTCTCCAGCTCCTCGCGCCAGCCGCGCACCCGGAGCTGCGCGGGCTCGCTGCGCCCGCTCCGCGCCCCGATGAACGCCACGTTCCGGCGCCCGAGGGAGACCAGGTGCCGGACCGCGTCCCGCGCGGCGGCGACGTTGTCGATGGCGATGTGGTCGTAGGGCAGGTCGTAGTCCCGCTCACCGAGCAGGACCAGCGGCACGTTCTCCCGGTCGCGCAGGTCCTCCGCCTCCAGCTCGATGGGGCTGAGGATCAGCCCGTCGATGACACGCGCCCGGAACCCCTGGCTGACCAGGATCTCCTGCTCACGACGGCCACCGGTGTGGTCGAGCAGCACGATGTAGTCGTGCTCGGCGGCCGTGTCGACGACCGCCGCGGCCAGCTCGGCGAAGTAGGGGTTGCCCAGCTCCGGCAGGGCGAGCGCGATGACACCCGTACGCCCCTTGCGCAGATGCCGGGCGGCCAGGTTCGGCCGGTAGCCGAGTGTGTCGATGGACCTCTGGACGCGCTCGCGCATGGCCGGGGTGACGTGCTGGTAGTTGTTCACCACGTTGGACACGGTTTTGATGGAGACCCCCGCGTGCGCGGCGACGTCCTTGAGGCTGACCCGCACGTCCATCCCTTTCTGAGCCGCCCGAACGGGCTGACGGGGCGGCACCCGGCGCAGTCACCGCCGGCCCTGTTCCGCCCACACCCCTGATTTTACAACGTTATACATTCGTTTTCGTTCCGCTACAAGGTGACGGGCGGGCCCTCCCGTTCACGTTCCGCCGAGCCGCGCCCCGACGCGGCACGGCGTGGAAGCCGCCCACGCGCGCACGGGGCCGGGCCGGTACATCGCGGGCCCGTCGCGTGCGCCCGGCCCGCGCAACGTCCCCCTCCCCGGATACGGCCGTGCCCACCGGCGACGGGCGGACGTACCGGCCGGCCCCGACCCGCCACGCGGGGATGCCGGGACGGCCCGAAGGCTCAGCCGCGGCCGGGCCGCCGGACCAGATCCCCCGGATCGGTATTGGCCCCGCACAGCACGACGGCGATCCGCTCGCCGTCGACGAGCGGGCGACCGGTGTCCGGCGAGCCGAGGACCGCGGCGAAGGCCGCGCCGGCGGCGTGCTCGACCGCCAGCCGGTGGTGGTCCCACAGTTCCTGGCGGGCCCGGACGATCTCGTCGTCCGGCACGAGCACGGAGCGTACGCCGTCCTCCTGTGCGGCGTGCAGGGCCATGGCGGAGGCCCGGCGGGCGCCGAGGGAATCGGCGGCGACGGAGTCCACGGCGACGTCCACGGGGTGCCCCGCCTCGACGGCGGCGTCCAGCGCACGGCAGTTCCGCGGTTCGACCGGAACCGTACGGATCCCGTGGTGCCGGGCGGCGGTCGCGACACCGGCGAACAGCCCTCCCCCGCCGACGGCGACCACCACGGTGTCCAGGCCGGGGATCCGGGCGCGGAGCTCCTCCAGCAGGGTGCCCGCCCCGGCGGCGATCAGCGGGTGGTCGTAGGCGTGCGAGGTGAGCGCACCGGTGGCGGCGGCGAACTCCGCGCACGCCGCCAGCGCCTCCGCGTACTCACTGCCGACGAGGCGTACGTCGGCCCCGTACGAGCGGAGCTTGGCCACCTTCACCGCGGGGGCGGTGGCCGGCAGGAACACCGTGGCCGGCACGCCCTGCTGCCGGGCCGCCCACGCACACGCCAGCCCCGCGTTGCCGCCGGAGGCGATGGTCACACCGATGTCCGGGAGGGTGCCGGCGTCGCGGTGGGCCTGGAGGAAGTTCTGCGCGCCCCGGGCCTTGAAACTGCCCGTGTACTGCATGAACTCCAGTGCGAGATGGACCTGTTGACCCTGCGGCATGCGCTCGCCCCCGGCCACCGGAGGACCCGGCGGCGCGACGCTCACGGGACGGACGCGCCCCGCGATCCGGTGGGTCGCGGCCTCGATGTCACCGTAGGCGAGTGAGTGCACGTCATCGCTCCGATCGGACAGGAGGACGACCCCGTCATGGCCGTCCGGCAGCGACGACGGTAACCGCCGGCGAGCGGGCCGGCGTCACAAGGCCGGCCGATGAGCGGGCCGTCGCCACAAGGGCCGGCCGACGGGCACGCCGACGCCGCGGAGATCCGTCAGAAGGACCCTAACAAGCGCAGCCGGGCGAGCCCGTAGGAGCGGTCAGCGGATCCGCCGGGTGGTGCTCGATGCCGGCCGACGACTCGACGGGGAAGCCCTCGCGGGTCCAGTACTCGATGCCGCCGATCATCTCCTTGACCCGGTAACCGAGTTGGGCGAGGGCGAGGGCCGCGCGGGTGGCGCCGTCGCAGCCGGGCCCCCAGCAGTAGGTGATGACCGGCACCCGCGGGTCGAGCACATGCGCGGCCCGGGCGGGAATGTCGGCGGTGGGCAGGTGGACCGCGCCCGGCACATGTCCCTGCTCCCACCCGGCGCTCCCGCGCGAGTCGACCAGGACGAAGCCCGGGTCGCCGGAGTCGAGCGAGGCACGGACGTCGGAGACGTCCGCCTGGAAGGTGAGACGGGCGGCGAAGAACGCGGCGGCCTCGGCGGGGGCCGCGGACGGTACGTGCGGCGCGGGACGCGCGACGGTGTGAGTCATGGGAAAAACCCTATGAAGCACAGCCGCCCCCGGGAACGGACGCTCAACGGCCGTATCTGGCTTCCACCGGGGAAACCGTGGTACTTCTCCCTCATGACCGCCGATTCCCTGGACGAGACCGACATGCGCATCCTGGAGGCCCTCCAGCGGGACGGCCGGGCCAGTTACGCCGAGCTGGCCCGGACGGTGTCCATGTCGGCCAGTGTCGTCACCGAACGGGTGCGGCGGCTGGAGGAGAGCGGGGTGATCCGCGGCTACTCGGCCGTGGTGGACCCGGAACGGCTGGGCCTCGGCATCATGGCGTTCGTCCGTCTCCGCTACCCCACGGGCAACTACAAACCGTTCCAGGACCTGGTCGCGACCACCCCCGAGATCATGGAAGCCCACCATGTCACCGGTGAGGACTGCTTCGTCCTCAAGGTCCTCGCGCGCTCGATGCGCCACCTGGAGACGACGACGGGCCGCATCGCCGGCCTCGGCTCCGTCACCACGAGCATCGTCTACTCCAGCCCCCTCCCGGACCGCGCGCTCACGTCCCTGGCCGCGAGTCCCGGGGCCTGAGCACCGCGGACGCCTCTTCGGTGACGAAGCCGGTCAGCGCGGCGGCGACGGCGCCGGGCTGCTCGTCGGGAAGGAAGTGTCCCGCCTCCGGCACGACGCACCCGGTGACATGCTCGGCCCACGGCCCGAGGGAGGCCGCCATGTCGGGGATGGATCCGTGACTGCCGGAGATCCCCAGCACCGGGACGGTCAGGCGCTGTTGTGCCAGCGCTTCGTGGTTCTTCCGCGCCGACTCGGCGGCGTCCCGGTAGTAGGCCAGACACGCACGGAGCCCGCCGCCGGCGGCCACGGAGGCGGCGTAGTGCTCGATGTCGGCGTCGCCGAAGGTGACGTCGGACAGAGCCTTGGTCTTCAGGAACCAGCCGACGTACTCGCGTTCGCGGCCGGTGAGCAGTGTCTCGGGCAACCCGGGCACGAGGTGGAAGGCGAAGTGCCAGGTCTTGTACGCCCGTTCGGGATCGGTCGGGACGGACTCGGGGAGGGTGATGCCCGGGATGCCGGCGTCGAGCAGTGCCAGGCCACGCAGTCGGCCCGGGTACTTCAGGGCGAGGGAGAAGGCGACCCACGCGCCGATGTCGTGGGCGGCCAGCCAGTACGCCGGAACGCCGAGCGCCTCGACCGCGGCGTGCACATGCGCGGCGACCGTGTGCGTGTCGTAGCTGATGTCCGGGCGCTCGGAGTGGCCCTGGCCGGGCAGGTCGATCGCGATGACACGGAAGCGGTCGGCCAGGTGGGGCATCACCGCACGCCATGCCCACCACGTCTGCGGAAACCCGGCGAGCAGCACGACCGCCGGGCCGTCCGCCCGGCCGCCCTCGACCGCGTGCAGCCGGACGCCACCCGTGTCGACCCAACGGTGACCGAACCCGGCCAGGTCGGGCAACGGCAGCTCACCGACCGGATCGCCGGAGACAGGGGGGACGCTCGCGGGACAGCTCATGGTTCTCCTCCACTCTTCTTCCACCGGCGCACGAGGGTGCCGCCCGGTGTGCCCTCACCTTACCCCATCTTGAACCATTCAGTTCAAGATGGAAGAATGGCTGCCACCGGGAGGCGAAGGACAAGGAAAGAGGAAGGCGGGGCCGAGTGGCAGGCAGGAAGCAGTTCGACGTCGACACGGCGCTCGACGCCGCGATGATCCAGTTCTGGCGGTCCGGCTACGCGGACACGTCGGTGGACGACCTGTCCAAGGCGACCGGGCTGAACCGCAGCTCCATCTACTCCTCGCTCGGCGACAAGGACACGCTGTTCCTGCGCTGCCTGGAGCGCTACACCACGCGCTACGGAGACAAGTACGACGCCGCGTTGTCCCGCGCCGCCGGCCAACCCCTGGCAGCCGCCCGGGCGTTCTTCGACGTCACCCTGGAACGCATCGCGGACCCCGGTCTGCCCGACGGATGTCTGGTGGCCCAGACCGTCATGGCGACCCCGGCACTGAGCGCGAAGGTCGCGTCCCGCGCACGCGAGGCGATCGGCTTCCAGCACACCCGACTACGCGCCGCCCTGAAGGCCGGCCGACTCCACGACGAGGCGGCCGACTCCCACGCCACCCACCTCGCAGCCGTGAACCAGTCCCTCGCCCTCATGAGCCGCGCCGGCACCACCACGGACCAACTGCGCACCATCGTCGACGTGACCCTCGACGCACTGGCCCGGACTCTCGCCGCGCGCGACTGACACCTGTCCGGCACAGCCGAGTTCACCGTCCGCACGCACACGTCGGGGCCGACGTGTGCGTGCGGACCGCTGTCAGGCAGCCTTCCGCCCGCGGCCCGCGCGATCCGGCTCGTGAACCCTCCTGCCCGAGCCCGTCCCCCGTGCGAGCTACGGGACATTGTCCACCGCGGGGTGACGTGCGGGAGCGGTCTTGTCCGTAGTTTCTCCACTACCGACGAGAGATGAGCGAACACACACGATGACCCTCCTTCAGAAGCACACGGACACGGCCGTCTCGCTCCGTGGCGTGGTCCGGGAGTACGGCGGCAAGCAGGCACGCGTCCGCGCCCTCGACGGAGTCGACATCGGCTTCGCGCGCGGTACGTGGACCGCCGTGATGGGACCGTCCGGATCCGGCAAGTCCACCCTCCTGCACTGCGCGGCCGGCCTCGAGCGCCCCACCGACGGGCAGGTCCTCCTCGGCGAGCGCGATCTCGCCACCGCTTCCGAACAGGAGCTCACCCAGCTGCGGCGCGGGGAGATCGGCTTCGTGTTCCAGAGCTTCAACCTGGTCGGCTCCCTCACCGCCGAGCAGAACGTCGCCCTGCCGCTGCGGCTGGCCGGCCGCAAGGTGTCCGTCAAGGACGTCCGTGCCGTCCTCACCGACGTCGGGCTCGGCGAACGGCTTCGCCATCGGCCCCGGGAACTCTCCGGGGGTCAGCAGCAACGCGTCGCGCTCGCGCGCGCCATGATCACGCACCCCGCGGTCCTGTTCGCGGACGAACCGACCGGCGCGCTCGACTCCCGGTCCGCACGGGTCGTGCTCGCGCTCCTGCGCTCGATGGTCGATGTCTCGGAGCAGACGATCGTCATGGTCACCCACGACCCGGCCGCCGCGGCCGCCGCCGACTCCGTCGTCTTCCTCTGCGACGGGCGCATCGTCGACCGTGTTGTCCGTCCCTCGGTACGCGAGGTCGCCGACCGGCTCGCCGCACTGGAGGTCTGATGCTCACCCTGTCCTTCGCCACCTTCCGGGAACGCTGGCGCCTGTTCGTCGGCGCCGTCATCACCGTCGCACTCGGCGTCGCGATCGTGCAGTCGTCGCTGCTGATCGTCGCCTCCGCCGGAAAGTACGGGGAGGCGATCGCGATCCTCGGGATGTCGCTGGGGGTGTCGTCGTTCCTCGCGGTCTTCATCGTCAGCTCGACGTTCGCCTTCACCATCGCCCAGCGCCGCCGCGACCTCGCGCTGCTGCGCCTCGTCGGCGGCAGCCGCGGCCAGATCCGGCGGCTGCTGCTGTCCGAGGCGCTCCTGCTCGGCGTCGTCGGCACCGTGCTCGGGATACCGGCCGGAGCGGTCGTGATGAGCGCGCAGACGTCGCTGCTCACGAACCTCGGTTTCCTGCCCGGTTCGTTCAGCGCCGCCTGGCACGGCTGGGTCCTGTGGGTCTCCGCGGGAATCGGCATCGGCGTCGCGCAGGCCGGGGTGCTCGCCGCGTCGCGCCGGGCCTCTCGCGTGCGCCCGCTGGAGGCGCTGCGGGAGACCGGCGCCGCCGCGAAGGTGATGACCGGCTCCCGCTGGTTCCTCGGCATCTCGCTGCTCGTCGTGGGGGTCGTCCTCATGTCGGTCGCGACGGCCGTCGACAGCCCCAACGGGGCCATCCCGCTGGCGGTCAACTCCACGGTCGCCCTCGCGCTCGCCCTCAGCGCACTCAGCCCGGTCGTCGTGCCGCTGGTCGGACGGCTCACCGCCGGCCTCGCCGGCCGTACCCCGCTCGGCTCGCTCGCGCGGGCCAATCTGCGCGACGGCGTCCGCCGCAGCGCGTCCACCGCCGCACCGCTGCTCGTCCTGGTGGCGCTCGCGATCGGGCTGGCCGGCACGTTCGACACGCTCTCCGCGGGCGCACGGCGCCAACTGGCCGACGACCTGCACGCCGACCTCGTCGCCACCGGACCGGTCGCGCCCGGCACACCGGGTGTCGCGGCCGTGTCGAACGAGTACTCCCTGTCCGTCGAGGCCACCACCGTCACGCACTACGGAGGCGACACCGACACCGAGACCGACGAGGTGGAGGCGCTCGCCGTCGACCCGGCCGCATACCAGCGGGTGCACCGGCTGCCTCTGGTCGCGGGCTCGTACGCCGACCTGCACGGCGCCACGGTCGCGGCGGCGGGCGGAACACTCGGCTCGACCGTGGGCATCCGGGCGGGCGGGAAGACGCTCACCGTGCGCGTGGTGGCCGTGCTCCCGCCGAAACTCAACGGGGGCCCGGAATACCTGCTGCCGCACGACCTGGTCCCGTCGTCCGCGCTCGGCCGCGCGCAGTCCCTCGTGCGGCTCCGGCCGGACGCCGATCGGGCCACCGTCGCGTCCACCCTGCCGCAGCCGGTCTCGACCGTCGACGCGTACATCGCGCGGAGCGACCACGCACAGGACACCCTCAACGCCGGAGTCATGAAGGCGATCATGGGCCTGAGCTCGCTCTACGCCGTCATCGCCCTGGTCAACGCGGTCGTCATCGCCGCCGGGGAACGCCGCCGCGAGTTCGCCGTGGCACGGCTCACGGGCTTCAGCCGCGGGCAGGTCGTCGGCAGCGCGTTGCTCGAAGCGGCCGTCGTCGCCGTCACCGGCATACTGCTGGGCTGGCTGGCGGCACTGGCCTCACTGATCGGTGTCAGCGGGATCTCCGGCACGCTGGTGATGCCGTGGGGCATCACCTGGCTCACCGTCCTGGGCGGGTTCCTCGTCGTCGGCGCGGCGAGCGTGTGGACCAGCCTCACCGCCACCCGCCCCGCGCCGATCTCGCTGGCGGCGGCACACGAATAGCTCGCGGGCGTACGGGCCCGTCGCCCACGGCGCTCACGGCGTCGGCACCCGCCGCGGTTGCCGTCCCCGGGCGAACACGCCCCGGGACGGCAGGAGTCCGGCCTCCATCCGGCCGGTCAACCCCACCGGAGCCGGCGGCAGCGTCATCGGGGCGGGCAGAAGCGGCGGGCGTACTTGCCCGCGCCCGGCCGGCCGCCGTAGCGGTCGTGTCGAAGGCGCTTCACGAGGCGTACTCGTCCGAGATCTCGGTGGCGTAGTTCTTCCAGAGGGGTTGCATGGTCTCGGCGTTGACCGGCTGTCCGGAATCGATCATGGCCTTGAAGTCGCGGAAGTACTGCACATACAGGTCGGGCGTGAAGGTGTTCAGCATGACCGCGTTCTCGTCGCCGACGTTGGCGAACGTGTGCGGCGCCCCGGTCGGCACGATGACCCAGGTGCCCGGCCCGGCGTCGTACTGGTCCTCGCCGACGGTGAACCGGAAGGTTCCGGCCAGCACGTAGAAGCCCTCGTCATGCTGGGCGTGGCGATGCTGCAACGGGCTCGGGGTGCCCGGCGGAATGGTGACCTCGGCGAACCCCAACCGGTGGTCGGTGTGCTCGCCGTTCTCCAGGATGCGGATCTGCTGTGCCCCGCTGCCGAGGATCTCGCCCTCACCGGGGCGGACGATGTTTACCTTCGCCACGACTTCTCCTCTTGTTCTCGCGTGCCTTGGTCACCACCATCCTTTCCCGGGCCGGTCGTGCGCGTCCTGGTCGTCTGTGCACGGTTGCTGGTCACCAGTGCACGGGCGTTGTAGCCGTACGTCGCCTTGAAGAGCTTGCTGAAATGGGTGGGATCGGAGAATCCCCACCGGGCGGCCACGGCGGTCACCGTACGTCCGCCTCCGGTCAGCTCGGCTCGGCAGCGCTCCAGGCGGCGACGGCGGATCAGGGCCGCGACGGTGAGCGGCTGGTCCTCGAACAGCTTGTGCAGCCGGCGTACCGAGATGTGATGGGCGGCGGCGATACCGGGCGGGCAGAGACCGGGATCGGCCAGCCGCGCCTCGATGTAGCCGGTGATGCGGTCCCGCAGCCACTCGTCCGGGGCCGGTTGCTCGTCGCCGAGCCGGGCCTCCAAAGCCACCGCGATCAGCTCGACGACGGCCGCCGCCGACCGCAGCGCCTCCGCCTCACGGAACCCGGTCGCCGACCGCGCCGACTCCCGGGCCAACGCGGAGACGAGAGCGCCCGGGCCGTGGCTGCCGTCGATGCGTACGCCGACGAGCCGGTCGATCTGCGCGGGCCGGATCCGAAGCTCCCGGCGCGGAACCAGGATGGTGACGTGCGCCGCGGCGGTGCTCTCGAACCGGAGCGTACGTGTGGGATCGAGCAGCACCAGGTCGGCCGGCCCGAGTTCGGCGTCGCCGCGCCCCTGCTCGATCCGCGTCCGGCCCCAGGTCATCACCTTGACCGCCAGGTTCTCACCGTCGCAGGCGTCGCGCTCCCGCCCGATGCAGGCGCTCTCTGGCGTGTCGAGGGAGACCAGCCGCAGCGGCCCGAGGTCGCGGGTGGCGATCCGGCCCCGGAAGCCGGCCCCGGCCAGCTTGTTGACCAGCGGCGGAAACCCACTGGCGGCCAGCTCGTCCTGGAACGTCTCAAGGTCGCCGATCACCGCTCAACGATAACGGCGACACCTCTGCTCGGGCACAGGGTTCGGTGGGTGTCGAGTCCGTATGGGCACCGAGCGAGTCCATGCCTGTGTACCCGTCTTCCCGCATGCCGTCATGTCTTCGGCAGCTGGGGGACGCCTCCGGCCCAGCCTCGCTGGAGACGGCCACTGACCTGCGGAGTTATCTGGGCGCGGTGCCTGACCCGCGGGCTCGTCGCGGCATCCGTCACCCGTGGACGGCTCCGCTCACCGCGGCGGCCGCCGCTGTTCTGGCCGGGGCCGCCTCGATCACGGCGATCGGCGAGTGAGTCGTCGACGCGCCGCAGAGTGTCCCTGGCCCTGCTCGGTTTCCGGCCCGATCCGCTGACCGGCCGGATCCGCCCGCCCCATGCCACGACAATCCGTCTCGTCCTGGCCGCCGTGGACGGCGGCGCCCTCGACCGCGCCCTCGGCGACTTCCTTCAGGGACGCAAGGCCCCGGCCCCGGGACGCAAGGTCATCGCCGTCGACGGCAAGACACTCCGCGGCTCCCGCGCCACCAGACGCGAACTGAGTGCCCGACAGGACTCCCTCGCAGGACAGTCGGACTTGGTCGATCTCCTGTCCTGCTGGGAGCCCTGTGGCCCCGTCCCGCGATCACCCGGCGCCGCACTGGATCGTGGCGGGCCGCCCGTGCATCCCAGGGTCCTGCTCACGATGAACAGTCGCCGTCACGCGCTCCGCCTGCACTCATGCACGGAGTAACCGGTATTGCCGGCAGGGCGTACTATTTGGCCGGCTGATGGCTCTCCAGCATGCGGGCCCTGACGACTTGGAGATCGATTCCCTCGCACCTGCCGATGTATTCGACGTACCGGCTGATGCGGCCGTCGCGGAATGTCAGGACGATGCAGTTCTCCAACTCCACCCGCTCGCCGACCGGTGCCATACCCGGACCGCCCCTGCTGATGGCGTGCCACAGCATCTCGATGACGACCGCATCGCCAGAGGCAGTGATCCGTCGGACTTCGATGATGCGGTCATCGACCAGACGTGCCGAGTTCGAGCCCGTCTGTTCCCAGGCTGCTCCCTGAGCGATGTTGATGTAGGGAATCAGGACTTCGCCGTCCGCGGTCATTAATGCGGCCTGCTGCTCGAAGTCGTGCGCGTTGTATGCGGCGATCCACTTCTGCGCGAGCTCTACGTTGTCCACTTTTTTACTCCTTTGTGGAAATTGCCTTTGGTCTCATCGATGTGGCTGTCGTGCGGGTCGAGTCCTCGCACCCGGGCGCGATGCTTCAACGCGCCGTGCGTCCAGGCCTGTTCGCCACGCACCGTGCGGAACGTCCCGTGGAGCGCTGGTGTGTTCTGTCTCTTCTCGGTCGGGGCAGGCGTGCCGAGCGGGGCGGCCAGGTGTCGAGGTCGTTGCACATCGGATCATAGAGGTTTCTTATCTGAGAAGACAATATCACTTACGGGGTCGGTCTGTGGCGGTGTGTCATTGCCGTCGACTGCGGGCGGCTCGCCAGGGTCGGCGGATTTCGTCCTGCGGAGTGCATAGCCGTCCGGGTTGCCGGCCGGTGACGGGTCGGCTGTGCTGACGGGCGAAGCGGAGCCTCCTTCTTATGTGAGACATATTTCTCACATAAGAGAGGCTCCCAGCTCCGGACCCCCTTCCCGGAAGCGCGCCGGGCCCTGACGGCGGTGACAGCGATCCTGGGACGAACCGGCTACGGCACCGAGGACGAGCGGGACGCCGAACTTCTCGCCGGCCTCATCGCCCACCGCGCCGGGCTCCTCGACAACACCACCAAGCCCATGCCCAGCGGAGTGCTGCAGCGCCTGGATGACGCGCTGAGCGACTCCTGATCTCGACGAGACGGATGCATGACTGCCTTCCTCATCCCTGTCCTGTTATGGTCGGTCGCCGCCTGGCGTACGCCCGCCGCCTGGCGCGACCCGCGAAAACGACCGCTGTGGGCGGCATTCGCAGCTCTGGCCCTGGCCATGACGCTGCGCACCGACGAAGTAGCGCGGAATTTCGACGCATCCGCGCACGTCAACAATCTGACGACGCTCATCAAACACACCTGCGGCCTCATCGCGGCGCACGCGGTCCTCGCCTTGGTGCACGCCGTGGCGCCGGAGTCGGCTCGCGGACGCTCGCTTCGTATCAACGGAGTTGTGCCGACGGTGTGCGCAGTGGCCATGACCGGCTCGTTCGCCGCAGCGCCCCGCCCCGAGGAAGTCGCCGACCCACTCACCGAGTACGCCGGGTCATGGCAGATCACCGCCTACGGCATCGTGTTCCTGCTGTACCTCACCATGGCCCTCGTAAGCGGCTGTCGCCTCTGCTGGAAGTGGGGACGCCAACCCGGGAGCGGCCGGACCGGACTCGGTCTCAAAATCGTCTGCGCGGGTCTGCTCCTCGGAATCGTCTACGCGGTCCATCGAGCGGCGGCCCTGCTCCTACGAGCGGCCGACGCGGATCCGCTCAGCCCCCACGCTGACGAGACGTTGAGCAACCTCTTCCTGTACGGGTCCCTCGTTCTCCTGGTCATCGGAACCTCGTTGCCTGCCTCGCGCCGGCTGCACGGCTGGATCACCGCCCACTACGACCTCCTCCTGCTCTACCCGCTGTGGCACGACCTCACCGAGGCGGCACCGGCTGTGCGACTGCATGCCCCGCACAGCCGTCTCGCCGAGGCCCTCGACCCGCGGCGAACCCGGGACCGCCTGTACCGGCGCACGATCGAAATCCGCGATGCCGCAATGGTGTTGAGCGACCACGCCTCCGCCGACGTGCGCGCGGAAGCCGAGCGCCACGTCGCCGCCCACGGGCTGGTGGGCGCGCAGGCGACCGTGACAGCGGAGGCCTGCTGGCTACGGCGGGCCCAGATCGCCCGGCTGCGCGGCGAGCCCCCAGAGGGAACCCATCTGCCTCCGGCGAGCGGCGGCCGTGACCTGACCAGCGAGATCCAGGCACTGACCCAACTCGCCCGCGCCTACCACTCCGAGCCCGCCACCACATTCGCGACCCACCCGTAAGACTCGCTTCTGGGAGACACCGTGAGTTCCCCGCGCACCGCACGCCTGGTCACCGACACCCTCGCCCCCGCCAACCTCGTCATGACCATCCTCCTGATCATCGGATGGCACAGCACCAGCAGCCTGGCCGGACTCGGCTGGGGCGTCCTGGCAGCCCTGTTCTGCGGCGGCATACCCTTCGCCGTCATCCTGGCCGGCGTCAGGGCCGGCTGGTGGACCGACAAACACGTCAAGGTACGCAGTCAACGACCGGCCGTCTTCCTGGCCACCGCCCTGTCCGTCGTCGTCGCCATCGTGCTCCTCGTCCTCTGCGACGCACCGCGTGAGGTCTTCGCCCTCGTCGTCGCCATGCTTTTCGGCCTCCTGTCCGTCATGCTCGTCAACCACTGGTGGAAGATCAGCGTCCACACCGCGGTCGCCAGCGGCGTCGCCACCATCCTGGCCCTCAGCTACGGCCCGGAACTTCTGCTCCTGTACGCCGCGGTCGCCGTCATCGGCTGGTCCCGCGTGGCCCTACGGGACCACACGGTCGCCCAGACGATCGTGGGGGCAGCTGTTGGGGGGGGTGGTTGCGGCGGTTGTCTTCACGTTGCTGCGGTAGGTGCAGCGTCCTGCTCCGGAGTGGCTTGCGCCGGTAGGAAGGACACCCGCAGCATCGTCGACTTGCCCGCCGGGACGGAACACCCCCACCGGGGCGACGGTGTTCCGTCCCGGCGGGCAAGACGCCAGCACTGGGCCGAGGAGGTCGGCGACCTGCGGAGGATCCCCGCGCCAGCGGATAGGACCGCGGAGCGGTCGACGATTCTTCGTTGGACTACGGAACACCCCCGCGTCGGCGGGGAGGACGCGCCCAGGGAGTCAACGACGTTCTGTGTCATCGGAAAGATGTCGGCCTGAGCGAGGCCCGCAAAGGGCCAGGTCAGGCGCTATTTCCGGCCTCGCGGTCCCGCGCATCCCCGCCCGGAGCGTCAAACGAGCGTCACGGTGCGAGCGGCTGGCGCACCCCTCTTCCGACCCGTCCGGCGGTCCGCGCCGACCGGGACAGAGGCGCGGGGTCACCGCGGGAGGCCGCCGAGAGAGAGCGACGCGAAGGGGGTGCGACGACACCAATCATAATGACATCCATTTTCATGTATCGTCTGCCTCGCTCACCGATCGCACCCCGGAGGTCCTCATGGCCGTACCCAAACGCAAGATGTCGCGCAGCAACACCCGGCACCGTCGCGCGCAGTGGAAAGCCACGACGCCGCAGCTGGTGACCGTCACGGTGGACGGCGTGCCGTACCTCGTTCCGCAGCGGCTGGCCAAGGCGTACGAGCGCGGTCTCCTCCGTCCGGAAGGCTGAACCCGCCATGGCCCGCGACCCCTCGCCGCTCCTTCCCGTCACCGTCCTGTCGGGGTTCCTCGGCGCCGGCAAGACCACCCTGCTCAACCACGTTCTCACCAACCGCGAGGGCTTGCGCGTCGCCGTTATCGTCAATGACATGAGCGAGGTCAACATCGACGCCGCCCTGGTGCGCGGCGGCGAGGCCGCGCTGTCCCGCACCGAGGAACGGCTGGTCGAGATGACCAACGGGTGCATCTGCTGCACCCTGCGCGACGACCTGCTCGAAGAGGTGGACCGGTTGGCGCGCGCGGGGCGTTTCGACTACCTCCTCATCGAGTCCTCCGGCATCTCCGAGCCCATGCCGGTGGCGCCACCTTCGCCTTCGCCTGCGACGACGGCGCCACCCTCGGCGATCTGGCCCGCCTGGACACCATGGTCACGGTCGTGGACGCCGCCAACTTCCTGCCGGAACTGGCCGGCGGCGACGAACTGGCCGAACGGGGCCTGGACCAGTACGAGGACGACGAACGCACGGTCAGCGACCTGCTGATGGACCAGATCGAATTCGCCGACGTCATCGTCCTCAACAAGCTCGACCTCGTCGACACCGCGTCCGCCGACCGGCTCCGGGCCACACTCGCCCGGCTCAACCCCGCCGCCCGCGTCGTACCGGCCGTACGGGGCCGCATACCGGTCGGCGAGGTAGTGGGCACCGCCCGCTTCGACCTGGAACGCGCGCAGCAGGCCCCGGGGTGGGTCAGGGAACTCAACGGCGACCACGTCCCCGAGACGGAGGAGTACGGCATCTCGTCTACCGTCTTCCGCTCCGGAAAGCCCTTCCACCCCGGGCGGTTGTGGACGTTCGTGACGGAGGCACTGGACAGCGGAGCCTATGGGCAGGTCCTCCGGTCGAAGGGCTTCTTCACCCTCGCCAGCCGACCCCTTGTGACGGGACTGTGGTCGCAGGCCGGTTCGGTGGCCCGCTTCGAGCCCTCCTCCGCACGTGACGCCGACAGCCCCTACGCCCAGGAACTCGTCTTCATCGGAACCCAGTTGGACGCGGAGCCGCTGCGAGCGGCCCTGACCGACTGCCTCATCCGGGCGGGCGAAGCAGCCCCGCCCGTTTCCGACCCCTTCCCGGCCTGGGACACCTACGGCTTCGACGAGAGCTGCGCGCACGAGCACGACCCCCTCACCACCGTGCCGGGGCGCTGAAACTCCGGGCCGGACGGTGGTCGCAGCCACGGCACCGTCCGGCCCGGTACACACCTGTGTCAGAGAGGCCGCTCATGGACGACAGGAAGAAGCCGCGCCTGGGGACGGTGCAGGAGACCCTCCTCATACCGCTGTATGCCCACGCCGTGGAGAACCGCAAGGAACACGCGCTACTGAGGGACCCACTGGCCGAAGAGATCGTCGCCTCGATCGATTACGACTTCGGACGCTTCGACGATCTGCCGAGCTTCACCGGTGCGTTACTGCGCACCCGTCTGTTCGACCGATGGGTGGACGACTTCCTGTCCGCGCACCCCGACGCCACCGTGGTCGAGATCGGTACCGGGCTTAACACCCGCCACGAACGCGTCGACAACGGCCGCGCCCGTTGGTACGAACTCGACCTGCCCGACGTGAACGACCTGCGCCGGAACTTCTTCACGGACAGCCCCCGACGGACGATGATCGCGGCCTCGGTGACGGACCGGGCGTGGGCCGCGGAGGTGGCCTCGCACGCCACCGGGCCGTACCTGTTCGTCGCGGAGGCCGTACTGCCCTACCTCCACGAACCCGACGTGCGCGGGGTCATCGACCTCCTCGCCGACCACTTCCCGGGCGCCCTGCTGGCCCTGGACACCGCCGGCCCCGGCTTCTTCGACACTCAGGAACAGCATGACGCCCTGAGCAAGGTCGAGGCCCGTATGCGCTGGTACTGCCCTGGCCCGGCCCAATTGGCCAACTGGCGGCCGGGGGCACGTGTGCTGGCATCACACACCCTCACCAGCCTGCCCGAGGATCTGGTGGCCCAGTTGCCTACCACATCGCCTCCGTCGACGAGGTCGGCGGCGACTTCTACGATCTGTTCCCCCTCAACGTCATCGAGGCGATCGTCGCGATCACCGCCGGGACGATCGCCTCCTCCACGGCCCTGATCGGCTTCGGCCTCGACTCAGTGATCGAGGTGTCCTCCGCCGCCCCCGTCGCCTGGCAGTTCTCCGCCCCCGACCACACGGTCCGCGAGTCCCGCGAGCAGCGCACCCTGCGCATCATCGCCGTCTCCTTCTTCGCGCTCGCCGCCTACGCCACCTTCGACGCCGTCCGCGCCCTGAGCGGCACTGGAGAAGCCGAACGCTCCGTCCTCGGTATCGTCATCGCCGCCCTGTCCCTGGCGGTCATGCCGTTCCTGCCGCCCAGCGCGCAGCGGGACGCGAACTGGGCTCCGCCTCCGCCGTCGCGGGCTCCCAGCAGACCCTGCTGTGCACCTACCTGTCCGCGGTGCTCGTGGTGGGCCTGGTCCTCAACGCCACCCTCGACTGGTCCTGGGCCGACCCGATTGCCGCCCCCGCCATCGCCGGCATCGCCGTCAAGGAGGGCCGCGACGCCGGGCAGGGCAAGGGCTGCTGCGCACCCACCACCGCGGCCACCCCCCTCCCGTTACCGTCTTCGTGGCTCCGCAATGGGGCCTCCGGCCTTCGGGTCCGGCATGACTTCCCCCTCCTGTTGTTGATGATCCGGGGGGTGGTGTCACCGGGTCCGGAGGCATCGACGGACCGCTGATGAGGGGCTTGAGCACCGGCTTCACCCAGGCCGGAAGAGCTCTCCGTAACGTGGATGTGGCAGCTCGGTGCCGAGGCAAGGCCGGACGAAAGCGTGATGGAGGGGCCTGCACGTGATCGACACCGGCGACATCGACGTCTTCCTCGGCCTGGACGTCGGCAAGAGCGAACACCACGCCACCGCCGTCACCCCGGCCAGCAAGAAGGCCTTCGACAAGCGCCTGCCCAACACCGAGCCCAAGCTCCGCGAGCTCTTCACGAAGCTCCAGGCCAAGCACGGAACGGTGCTGGTCGTGGTCGACCAGCCAGCCTCGATCGGCGCGCTGCCGCCGGCGGTCGCCCGGGACATGGGCTGCCCGGTCGCCTACCTGCCCGGACTGACAATGCGGCGGATTGCCGACCTCTACCCGGGCGAGGCGAAGACGGACGCGAGGGACGCGTTCATCATCGCGGATGCGGCCCGCGCGATGCCCCACACGCTGCGGGCGATCGACGGCGAGGACGAGACGATCGCCGAGCTGGAGATGATCGTGGGGTTCGACGACGATCTGGCCGGCGAGGCGACCAGGGTCGCGAACCGCCTGCACGGCCTGCTGACTCAGATCCATCCGTCTCTGGAACGGGTGCTGGGGCCACGGTTGCAGCACCCTGCTGTCCTCACGCTGCTGGAGCGGTTCGGGTCACCGGCACAGATACGCAAGGCGGGCCGAAGGCGGCTGGTCACGCTGCTGCGGCCGAAGGCGCCGCGGATGGCCGAACGTCTGGTCGAGGACATCTTCACCGCGCTGGACGAACAGACCGTGGTGGTGCCCGGCACCGACGCGGCCGCTCTGATCGTCCCGAGCCTCGCCGGATCCCTGGCCGCCATCCTTGACCAGCGCAAACTCCTGGCCGGGCGGATCGAGGAACTCCTGGAGGCCCACCCTCTTTCGAAGGTCCTGACGTCGATGCCGGGCATCGGCGTCAGGACCGGCGCACGAATCCTGATCGAGGTCGGCGACGGCAGCACCTTCCCTACCGCCGGCCACCTCGCCGCCTACGCCGGCCTCGCCCCCGCGACCCGCAGTTCAGGGTCGTCGATCCGCGGAGAACAGCCCTCCCGGAGAGGAAACAAGCAGCTCAAACGGGCCTTCTTCCTCTCTGCGTTCGCCGCCCTGGGAGACCTGGCATCGCGGGCCTACTACGACAAAAAGATCGCCCAAGGGAAGCACCACACGCAGGCTCTGCTCTGCCTCGCCCGACGCCGGGCCGACGTCCTCTTCGCGATGCTCCGCGACGGAACCTTCTACGAACCGCAGCCGGTCCGGGCCGTCGCTCCGCAGACCTAGACCATGGTCAGGAGGTGGTCCGTGGGGCCGTAGTCGATCTTCCAGTCGGCATAGACCCCTGAGGCGCCGTCCTTCTGGCACCGCAGCCCAACGGTCACCCAGCGGACCAATCCGTCGTCGGCGAGGGAGAACGCGACCGCGGTTTCAAACTCCTCGCTCCCGCACGGGCAGCAGGCCTCGCCGGGATCCGCGTCCTCCCAGAACTCCTCGCTATCCGCGATGAACGCGCGGCCGCCGCAACCAACGCACACCCGCTCGGCTCCACCCTCGACATCGTCAACGAGCACGAAGAAGACGCGCCCGCCACACCCGCCACAGACGGAAGGAACGATCTTCACCCGACGGCCGTCGCCTGCGTTCCGCAGAAACACCGCGAGGTCCGCAGAGACACCCTCGCCAACCTGATCATCAGCATGCACAGCCACATCGTTCCAGACACCCGAACCAGCACCCATCCACCTTGACCAAAGAGATAGGGGCACCCCCCCACCAAGGCCGACGACGGATGCGGCGACTGCCCGCCCGGCTGCGGCTGCTGCGGCCAGCGTCCACCGTGCGCCGATAACCGTCAGCAGCGGTCCTCGGCCGCGGAGTCCACGCAGGTGCGACGGTCTCGCGCCCGCTCCGGCAGGAGCGGCAGGAGACGGCGCGGATCGGTCGGCGACTGCGCGGCCGAAGCCGCACCGGGCCGAGGTGGACGCAGTCGCACCACACCCGTCAGTCCGTGGTGAACCGCAGGTGCGGGGCGACGCTGCGCAGTTTCTCGCAGGTCTCCTCGATCTCCCGGTCCGGGCTGGACTGCGCGGTGACTCCCGCGCCCGCGCGCAGCCAGCTCTCCTCGCCGTCACCGATGAGGGTGCGAAGGACGAGGGCCGCGTCCAGGGCTCCGGCGGTGCTGCCCCGGAAGACCGCGCCGCCGTACAGGCCCCTGGGTCCGTCCTCGTGGCGGGCCAGGGCGTGGAGGGCGTCGCGCTTGGAGACACCGGTGGCGGTGATCGCGGGGAAGAGGGAGGCGAAGGCGTCCCACGGCCCGGCGTTCTCGCCGAGTCGGCCCGTCACCCGTGACGCCAGGTGCTGCACCGAACCCCGCGGCCGGACCGCCATGAACTCCTCGACCACGACCGAGCCGGGCCGGCACACCGCGGCCATCTCCTCCCAGGCCAGGCGTACGGACACGGCGTGCTCGTGTATCTCCTTGGGGTCGCTGAGCAGTTCCGCGCGCCGACGGTCGTTCTCCGCCGGGTCGGGGCCGTGCGCGCGGGTGCCGGCGAGGGGCTGGGTGCTGACCCGGCCGTTCTCCGCGACCTCCAAAACGGTTTCCGGGCTGAACCCGGCCGCCCGGTAGCCGCCGAGGTCCAGCAGGTAGGAGCGGGCCGGGGTGTTGGACCGGCGACCCGCGAGATAGGTCGCGGCGAAGTCGACGGCCGGCGCGGCGGGCAGTGGCACCTTCCGGGAGACCACGGCCTTCTCCAGGAGCCCGGCGCGGATGTCCTCGATCGTGCGGGCGACCGCGCCGCCGTAGGCGGCGGTGCCCGCGGCGATGACGCGTTCGGCTGCCTCCGCCGTCGTTGTGTCCGGCGTCGGTTGCCGGGGGGTCCGTTCGGCCAGCAGGTCCGCGGCCTTGCGCAGCCATGCCTCGTCCACCGCTCGCACCACGGTCTCCGCCTCGGTGAAGGTCACCTCGACGGCCGGGACGAGGGCGTGCAGCAGCGGGCGGTCCCCGGCGGCTTCGGCGTCGGCGTGCAGGAGGTGGGCGAGTTCGAAGGCCGCCCAGCCGTAGAAGTGACGTCCCCCGTCGGACGCCCCGTGTGTCGTGGACAGGGCGCTGAGCGCGGCGGCGAACGCGGTCACCGGCCGGCCCTCGGTGCGGGAGGTCCAGGTCCGCCCGGCGGCCCGTGCGGTGACGGTGTCCGTGTACGCGGTGAGGCTGACGGCGGAACCCGCCGCGAAGTGCCAGACGCCGCCTTCCGCCTCGTACACCACGTACTGGTCGGACAGGCGTGCCTGCGCGAGACGGGTGGCGGTGGCCGCGGGGGCGGGGGTGGGTTCCAGGGTGCTCGCACGCGCGAGAGGCGTCACGGAGCGCGCCCATGAGTCCCAGGTGTTCCGGGGGCCGGTGCTCATCCTGTCGTGTCCTTCCTCTGCCGCCGGGTCCGCCGGATCCGGGTGAATCGGTGCCTCCGGGTGTGGCGTCATGACCGTGCTCCCTCCAGCCGCCAGCCGTGGGCGCGGGCCCGGCGCTGCCAGAAGGAGGCGTAGGTGCCGCCCGCCGTGACCAGGTCCTCGTGCGTGCCGCGCTCGGTGATCCGGCCGTCCTCCAGGACCAGGATCTGGTCGGCGTGCACGACGGTGCTGAGCCGGTGTGCGATGACCAGCAGCGTCTTGCGTTCGGCGAGGGTGCGCACGGCCTCGGCGAACAGCGCCTCGTTCTCCTGGTCGAGCGCTGCGGTGGCCTCGTCGAGGACGAGGATCGGCGCGTCCTTCAGCAGGGCGCGGGCGATGGACACGCGCTGGCGCTGCCCGCCGGACAGGCGTGCGCCGCCCTCGCCCACCTTGGTGTCCCAGCCGTCGGGCAGTTCCCCGATCACCCGGTCCAGGCCGGACAGGGCGGCGGCCTCGGCCAGTTCGGCGGGGCCGGCGTCCGGGGCGGCGATCCTGACGTTCTCCTCGATCGTGCCGTCGAAGAGGTAGACGTCCTGGAAGACGAGCGAGACGTGGGCGGCCAGGTCGTCGGCAGTGATGTCGCGGACGTCGACGCCACCAATACGGACGGTGCCCTCCGTGGTGTCCCGGAAGCGTGCGATCAGCGAGGCGACCGTGGTCTTGCCGGCGCCGGAGGACCCCACCAGCGCCGTCATGCCGCGCTCGGGCAGGCGGAAGGTCACGTCGTCGAGGACGGCACGCCCGCCGGTCTCACCGCCGTCGTAGCGGAAGGTCACACCGGTGAACTCCACGCTCGCGTCACGGGGAGACCGCGGCTCGGCGGGCTGGGGGAAGTGCGGCTCGTCGAGGACCGCGCCGAGTCGTTCCAGGGTGTTGCGGGCGATGCGCAGGCCGGCCCCGGCCTCGGCGGCGGACGACACGCTGTCGATCAGGCGGACCAGGAGCACCAGGAGCGCCAGCAGCGTGGGCACGGTGAGCGACCCGTCGAGCTGCCAGGACACGCCGAGGGCCAGCAGCAGGGCGAAGACGAGCCGGGTGGCGAAGGTGAAGGAGACCAGGCCGGGCAGGCCGCGCGCGATGAGGCGACGGTCGGCGCGCGACTCCGCCACCAGGGCGTCATCCAGGGCGCCGTAGCCCTCCGCGGTCCGGCCGAAAGCCCGCAGGACCGGCTGGTTGCGGGTGTACTCCAGCACCCGGTCGGCCGACTCGCCGATCGCGGCGTCACGGCCGAGGTCGAGGCGGCGCATCAGTGACGTGCTCCCCTGCTGGACGGCGTACAGCACGGGTGCGCAGACCAGGAGCACCAGGGCGGTGCGGACGTCGAAGAAGAAGGTGGCCACGATCAGGGTCACCGGGGTCAGCACGGAGTTGATGAACGGGCGCAGCAGGTGTGCCGGTGTGCTCATCACCTGGATGACGTTCTGCCCGGCGAGTCGGCTGAACTCGGCGGTGCGGCCGGCGGTGAACCAGCCCAGCGGCAGGCGCAGCGCCTGGTCGGCCAGCCGGCGGTGCAGCACCCGGGAGAGCTGGGAGCCGACCGTGAACCCGCCGCTGAGGGCGGCGCCCTGGAGTACGGCGTAGGCGGCCACGCAGCCGGCGAACGCCGCCAGCCACGGCCATACGTCGGCAGGGTCGGACCCGAGCAGGGCTTTGAGGACGGGTACCAGGAGGGCGAAGGCGACGCCCTGGAGTACGGCCGCCCCGGACTGGAGGAGCAGCAGCCGGTTCAGGGGCCGGAAGCCCTCCGGTCCCAGTACGCGGTAGAGCTGACGGATCATCGTGCGCTTCCCTCTCGGATGTCGGCCTCCGCGCGGACGGCCCGCTGGTGTGGAACCTCGTCGGTCTCGTCGGGGCCCGCGGTGCGCTGGGCCTCCCACAGCGCGGCGTAGCGGCCACCGCCGGCCAGCAGGTCGTCGTGGCGGCCCTGTTCGGTGACGCGTCCGTCCTCCAGCACCACGATGCGGTCGGCGGAGCGGATGGTCGCCAGCCGGTGGGCGATGACGAGCAGGGTGCGGCTGGCCGCGAGCGCGGACAGGCCGTCCTGGATCAGGGCCTCGGAGTGCGGGTCGGCGTAGGCGGTGGCCTCGTCGAGCACGAGGACGGGGGCGTCGGCGAGCAACGCCCTGGCGATGGACAGCCGTTGCGCCTCTCCGCCGGAGAGGGTGACGGCCGTGCCGAGTTCGGTGGCGTAGCCGTCGGGCAGTTCCGTGATGCGGTCGTGGATGCGGGCGGCGCGGGCGCACCGTTCGACATCCTCGTCGGTGGCCTCGGGGCGGCCCAGCCGGATGTTGTCGGCGACGCTCGCCCGCAGCAGCCGTACGTCCTGGAGGACGAAGCCCACCCGTCGGTACAGCTCGGTGGCGGGGATGTCCCGCAGGTCGGCGCCGCCGAGGGTCACCGTACCGGCCGTGACATCGTGGAAGCGGGGCAGCAAGGAGGCCAGGGTGGACTTGCCCGAGCCGGAGGGGCCGACGAGTGCGGTGACGGTGCCGGGGGCGAGGTCGAGGTCGACGCCGCTGAGGACGTCGGTGGTGCCGTCGTAGGAGAAGGACACGCCGCGCAGACGTACGTGGTGGCCGTCGGGGAGGGCGGGTGTCGTGGGCTCGGGGAGGGTGGGGGCGTCCAGGAGTTGGGTGACGCGTACGGCGGCGGCCTGGCCGGCCCGGATCTGCTGGATGCGGGGGCCGACCACGCCCATGGGGGCGGCGACCGCGGGGCCGAGCAGGAGGAAGGGGACGAGTTCGGCGCCGGTCGTCCAGCCCTGGGTGACGAACACCGCGCCGGGTGCGGCCAGGAGCAGGAGGACCACGGCCGGGGTGACCACCAGGATTGCGGCGGTGGAGGTGGCGAGGGTGGACCGGACCCAGCTGGAGAAGAAGTCGGCGAAGCCCTCGGTGGCGCGGACGAAGCGCTCGTGGGCCTTGCGGCCGCGCCCGAAGCTCTTGAAGACGGCGATGCCGGAGGCGAACTCCACGGCGGCGGCGGAGATTCGGCCCACCGCGGCGCCGAACTCGGCCATCTGCGCCGCCGCGCCCGCCATGGCCCGGCTGAACAGGAACACGCCCAGCAGCAGGGGCACCACGCTGATCAGGGCGAGCCGCCAGTCGACGGTGAACAGGTAGACCAGGACGAGCACCGGGGCGGTGAGCACGGAGACGATGTCGAGGAGGGTGTGGGCGAACAGGGTGTGCAGTGCGCTCACGTCGTCCTGCACGGCCTGTTTGACCTCACCGGTGCCCCGGTGGGTGAGCCGGCCGAGCGGCAGCCGTCCGATGTGCCGGGCGAGGCGGCGGCGGAGGGTGAGCTGGAGGTCGTTGTCGGCGAGGTGGGCGAGGGCTCCGGCCGCGGTGCCGCAGACCAGGGCGACGAAGCCCGCCGAGCAGGCCAGGGCCACCAGCGGCCAGAGGGCGTCGCCGTCGGCCGGAGACCCTGCGGTGAGGCGCTCGGCGATGCGGGAGACCGCGATGAACGGGACCACTCCGGCGAGGGCGGCGACGGCCTGGAGGCCGACGGCGAGGGTCAGACGGCCACGGACGGGTTCGGCGAGCCTGCGCAGCGGGGGCGGCGGGGTCGCGGAGGCGCCCGCGCCGGAGGTGGCGTCCTCGGCTGCCGGGGCCGGGCCGGGCTCGGGCGGTTGTGACTTCACTTGACGAGTACTCCGATTTCGGGGATGGGCCTGCCGCCCGCCTCGGTGATGCGGCGGCTGGTCATGCCGGCCTCGCGGGCCAGCCGGGCGACGTCGAAGGTGTGCCATTCGTAGCTGTCGGCGACCTCGCGGACGGTGCGGCCGTCGCGCAGGACCTTCCAGGTGGTGGTGAAGCGCATGCCGTCGCCCTCGGTGGGTTCGCCGCCGATCCACCACTCGTAGGTCTGGCTGCCGATGGTCTCCCTGAGGGACATCACCGGGGGGATGACGCGGGGTGAGGAGACTCCCATCAGTTCGACGACGATGGGCGCCCCGTCGGGCAGGCGGTCCGCGAGCCGCTTCCACAGCGTCACGCGTTCGGGGACGGTGAGATGGCCGGCGACGCCGAAGATGACGACCGCGGAAAGGCGTTCGGGCAGGACGAGGTCCTGGGCCGACCCGTCGACGACGGTCACGCGGCGGCGCAGGTCCGGGTCGCGGGCGACCCGGGAGGTGAGCATGGCGCGCATCGTGGCCGACGGCTCGGCCGCCAGGATCTCCGCGTCCGGCAGCGCGGCGGCGATGACCTCGGTGACGCGGCCGGTACCGGCTCCGATCTCCAGGACGGGTCCGTGGGACACGTCCAGCCTGGTCAGGACGCCGGTGAGCGGGGGGCCGCTACTGGCGGTGTGCCGGGTGGCGACCAGTTCGTAGAACTCGGCCGAGGTCGAGTAGTAGTCGATCACGTTGGTCTCCGGGCGTGGATGGCCGGGTGGGTGTGAGTGGCCTGGTGTGCGGGTGCGGCGGTGCGGCGGCTCACGGGGTGCTCGGCCAGGTGTGGGCGCCGCCCGTGGTCAGGGAGGGGTCCAGCCTGCGCAGGACGGTGGCGACGACCTCGCGGCGGCGCGGGGTGAGATAGAAGTGGTCGCCGGGGAAGATGCGTACCTCGGTGCGGGCGGTGGTGAGGTCCGCCCAGCCGCCCGCCCGTTCACGGGCGCGTTCCGATCCGAGTTCCGGGTCCGTGCTGCCGGTCAGGACGTGCAGGGGGCAGGACAGCGGTGGCCGCTCCGGCGGGCGGTAGGTCTCGATGATCCGGTAGTCGTGGCGCACGGCCGTGAGGATCAGGGAGCGCAGTCCGGGATCGTCGAGGACCTCCCGGCTGGTGCCGCCCAGCCGGGCCAGTTCGGCGCCCAGGGTGTCGTCGTCCTGGCGGTGCAGTTGCCCGGTGACGGCGGTGCCGGGGGCGGCCCGGCCGGAGGCGAACAGGCGCCGCGGTCCGGGGATGTGGCGCCGTTGCAGCTCGTGGGCGAGTTCCCAGGCCACGGCGGAGCCCATGCTGTGCCCGAAGAGGGCGTACGGCCGGTCGAGCAGCGGCGCGACGGCGTCCGCCACCGCACCCACCAGTTCGGCCATGTCGGCCGCCTCGGGGTCCTCGAAGCGGTCCTCGCGGCCCGGGTACTGGATGGCGAGGAGTTCGACCTCGGGGGGTGTCAGGGCGGCCCAGGGCCGGTAGAAGCCCGCGCTACCGCCCGCGTGCGGCAGGCAGACCAGGGTGTACCGGGGTGCGGAGGCGCCGCTCCACCGCCGGATCCACGGGCTGTCGGCGCGCGCGGCGCGTGCCGAGGGCCGTGCCGGGGGCTGCGCCGGGTGCCGGAGGGGCGTGTTGGGCGCGGAGGGCGCGGTCACCAGGTGACCTTCAGTTCTTCGAGGCCGAAGGTGGCCGAGTCGTGCTTGACGGCGACGTCGTCCCGGTCTCCCGCGAGGCGGAGGGTGGGCACGCGGCGGATCAGGGTCTCCAGGGCGACCTCCAGTTCCAGCCGGGCCAGGTGCTGCCCGACGCACTGGTGGACGCCGTAGCCGAAGGCGACGTGGTGGTTGTCGGTGCGGTGGAAGTCGACCCGCTCCGGGTCGTCGAACTGCTCGGGGTCGTGGTTGGCGCCGGCCAGAAGGGCGATGACGCCGTCGTCGGCGGGGATCGTCCGGCCGGACAGGTCGATGTCCTCGGCGGCCACCCGCAGCGGGATGGAGTCGGCGACGGACAGGACGCGCAGGAGTTCGTCGACGGCGGCGGGCAGCAGGGAGGGGTCGCTGCGCAGTTCCTCCATCAGCTCCGGCCGGTCCAGGAGGAGCAGGGTACTCAGGGCGATCATGCTGGTGGTGGTCTCGCGGCCGGCGTTGATGGTGATGCCGAGCGTGGACAGCAACTGGTCCATGGTCACGTGGCCGGGGACGAGCTGCTCGGTGACGAGCTTGGAGATCAGGTCGTCGCGGGGTTCCTCGCGCCGCTTGCCGACCAGTTCGGCGAGCAGTCCGAAGAGGCCGCCGAGGGCTTCGGAGACCTGTTCGGCGGTGCTGGTGCGGGAGCCGGAGACGCGGGTGACGTCCCGGAAGAACTCCAGGTTCTCGCGGGGGATGCCGAGCAGTTCGCAGATCACCGAGGTGGAGACCGCGTTGGCGTACACGGAGACGAAGTCCACGGGTCCGCCGCCGGCGAGCATGCCGTCCAGGATCTCGTCGACGCGGGCCTGCACTGCGGGCCGCATCGCCCGCACCTGGCGCACGGTGAACACCGGCAGGAGCATCCGCCGGTACTTGGTGTGTTCGGGGGCGTCGGTGCGGATGAAGGGGCGGAACCTCGCCCCGGCCTCCTGTTCGCCCTCGCCGAGAGCCGGGAAGCCCGGACGGCGGATGTCGGCGCTGACCCGGGGGTCGGAGAGCAGTTCGCGTACGTCGTCGTAGCGGGTGACCACCCACGCCTCCTTCTTCGTCGGCAGGGTCACGCGGGCGACGGGGTCGTGGGTGCGCAGCGCGTCGTACTCCGCGGGCGCGGCGAAGGGGCAGCCGCGTTGCATGGGGAAGTCCCGGGGCGGGGCTGCGGGGTCCGACCCGGCGTCCGTGCCGGGCCGGTCGGAGGTGGAGGTCGTCTCGGGGGCGAAGGTCTCGGTGGGTCTCATGGTGGTCCTAGGCGTCGGTGGAGGAGGAGACGAGCGGGGTGTCGGTGCGCGGGCGGTCCGGGGAGGCCGGGCCGGCGGGGGTGTCCGGGGCGTCGGGTGCGGTCCGCGCGTGCGGGAGGTGCGCTCCGGCGGCCTCGTCGGTCGGATCTGGGGTCCGGGTGAGGACGGCCAGCGGGGGTGCCCCGGGACGGGTGGGCAGGGTGCGCGCGGTCATGCCCGACTCGGCGATCACGTCCTTCAGTCCGAAGGGCTCCCAGCGGTACGAGTCGCGCACCTCGCGTTCCGCCTGCGGGGCTCCGTCCCGGTAGACCCGCCATGTGGAGTGCAGGCGCATCACGCCGTCCTCCGCCTCGTCGGGTGCGCCGCCGAACGACCACTCGTAGCGGTGGCGTCCGGCGGTGGCGGTGGCGAGCCGGGTCTCGGGAAGGGTCGTCGGTTCCTCGAACTGCATGAGCTCGACGATCACGAGGCCGCCGGGCGCCAGCCGCCGGGTCACCCGCCGCCACAGCCTGGCCCTCCCCTCGGCGTCGAGGTGGCCCAGGACTCCGCAGAGCAGCACCACGCTGATCCGGTCGGGCAGGTCGAGGTCCGGCGCGGCGTCCGCGGTGACGGTCACCCGGGGCCGCAGGTCCTCGTCGCTGAACACCCGGCTGGTGAGTACGGCGCGCATGCCGACGGACGGTTCGCAGGCGATGATCTCCGCGTCCGGCCGTGCCCGGGCGACGGCCTCGGTCAGCAGACCGGTGCCGGCGCCGATGTCCACCACGGGGCCGGTGCCCAGGTCTGCGTCGGCGAGGAGAGCGGCGACGGCCGGGGCGCTCGCGGTCGCGGTGTGCTCGGCGGCTACCAGGTCGAAGAACTCGGCGGACGGGGAGTACGCGGCGGTGTCCGCTGGGCGGACCGGTGGCCTTTCCACGGGGACGGCCGGCGGGGTGGGTTCGGGGCGGGAGGTACTGGTGTCGTAGGGAAACCGTTCCGGCGCGGGGAAGACGTCGCTCACCGAGAGGGGCCGGGGTGTGGCCGGCCGGACGATCTCGGGGGGTCCGAGCCGGGCCGCGAGGTCGCTCCAGATGCGGCACACGGCCAGGTCGTACTGTCCCGCGCGCAGGACGTCGCCGCCCTGCGTGATCGCGTCGCGCAGCCCGTCGAGCGTGCTGCCGATCGCTTCCGGCCACAGGTCGGAGAAGACGGTTCGGAAGGACCCGGTGCTGCCGACCACGGCCGTGCTTCCGAGCCCCAGGCGGCCGGTGCCCGGACCGTCCAGGACGAAGCGGCGGTCGGCGTCCCGCCCGATGTGCAGGCGGGGGCTCCACAGCACGGGACCGTGGGTGTCGGCGAGGGTGAGCACTCCGCCTTCGGTGCCGAGGGAGATCCGGTGCCAGTGCAGGGCGTGGTTGTCACGGTCGGACGGGTCGAGCTGGTGGTGCACCCGCAGGGTGAGGGGTGCGCCGGCGAAGACTCCGTGCAGGGAGCGGAAGGGCTGCGGCCCGATCTCGGCAGGCAGCGGCGCCGGGTCCGCGAAACGCCAGGGACGCAGGGTGCCCATGGCCTGCCCGAGGATGTCCACCAGGGGGTGCATCAGGTGGACCGGGGTGGCGGCGTCCAGGAACAGAGGGCGTTGGCGGGCGACGAGCCGCCGGGCCGCTTCGACGAAGGAGCGGACCGGAGCCACGTGCGGGTAGTGGGTGTTGAGCCGGTACTGGACGCCGCGGCTGCGGGCGTGCTTGAGGTTGCCGGTCAACTCGGTCAGGTGGACGGGGTGTTCCTGGAGGACGTGGATGCCCCGGTCCATCAGCGCCCGCGCCAGGTCGGTGCCCTGGCCGCCCGAGATGGACGAACTCACCGCCACGCAGGCGGCGTCGATGTCGGCGGGGAGGTCGTCGACATCGGTGTAGTAGGGGACGCCCAGGCTCTCGGTGTACGTCCGGGAGGCCGCCGACCCCCTGCTGAGGATGCCCGCCAGGGTGTACCCGGGGCGCCGGCGCACCGCCTCGGCGTAGAAGCGGCCGAAGTTGGTGCCGCAGACCAGGACACGCAGGGGTGTCGCGGTGCTCACAGGACACCCTCCTCGACCTGCTCGACCTGCTCGACCTGCTCGGCCTCGGCGGCCGTTCCGGTGAGGTGGAGGTCGGCGACGCCGTGGGAGCGCAGGTGCCCCACCACGGTGTCCGGGTCCAGCACGTCACACGCGAAGTGCACGCCCGCACCCACCCGGCCGCGCAGCACCGCGTCCGCCGCGAGCGCGCCCACGGCGGCGGTGAGCCGGTAGCTGCTGGCCGCGCGCAGGGTCAGCCCAGCGGTGTCGGGCGTGCCCGACGCGGTGCCGGAGAGCGCGAAGTCCATGACGTAGTAGGGCCTGCGTCCGGCCAGGTCGAGGTCGGCTGCGAGCATCAGCCGCTCGGCCAGCGCGTCCGGGTCGTCCCCGGCCGCCAGACGGCCCGGCAGGAGGTTCAGCAGCGCGCGTACGGCAGGGCCGGGGTGGACGTTGTACCAGTCGAGCCGGTCGAGGCCGAGGGCGGTGGCGAGGCGTTCGCTCTCACCGCTGAGATAGGGCTGTACGGCGACCCGGCCGGGGAACGCCTCGTGCGCGGCGTCCTCGTCGGTGCGCAGGGCGCGCGAGACGCGCCGGCCGCCGCGGACGGCGGCGAGGGCCTCCCCGTAGGCCGCGCCGTCCGCGCCTCCCGAGCTGAGGGACAGCATCAGGTCGTGGGCGACCGTCGGCGAACAGGTCTCCAGGCCGCCGCAGTAGGCGGTCAGCGCCGTGGCACCGTCCAGGCCGCCGCGCGTCGCGAGCCAGCGGGGCAGGAGGCTGGACAGGCCGGGCAGGGCGCCCGCGGACAGGACGACCGCGCGGGCGTCGCGGACCGGGTCGCTGCCCTTGTCGAGGTCCTCGGCGGCGGGGTCGTCCCCGGCCACGTCGACGCAGTGCGCGCCGGCGTCGAGTGCCGCGAAGGCCACGGTGGCCCGCAGCCGGTAGGTGGGTCCGACGCAGTTGAGGACGAGGTCGCAGCCCTCGGTGAAGGTGCGCAGGCCGTCCGGTGCGGTGGCGTCGGCCCAGACGGTCTCGTCGTGGCCGGCGGGGTCCTCATCGGCGACCGCGCACAGGGCGGACGCGGTCCGGCCGCCCAGGCGGAGGCCGGTGTGGCCGAGGGCGCGCAGTTCGCGTACGGCGGCCCGGCCGACCGCGCCGGAGGCGCCCAGCACTCCGATCACAGGCTTGTTCATCGGGTGATCGCCCCCTGGGTCAGCTCGGCGAGGGTCTTGAGGATGCCGGGCGCGTGCTCGACGGAGAGGCAGCTGTAGTGGTCGCCGCCGATGTCGACGATGTCCAGGTCGCCCAGAGTGAGTTCCTCCCAGTAGGTGGTGACGGCGTCCTTGCTGCCGGGGAAGGGGTAGGCGCCGTCGTGGCGCAGGAAGGTGATGTCACCGGCGTAGGGCTCGGCGTCGTAGCGGGTGATGGCGAAGACGCTCTGCCGGAAGGCGAGGAAGAGCCGTGTCATGTGGTCGGGTTCGTAGGTGCCGGCCGAGGCGGGCACCGCCTCGCACATCCGGGCGATGCGGGTGGCGCGGGGGATGTCGGCCAGTTCGCGGAAGCGTCCGGCGACGTCCGCGAACTCCTCGGGCAGCGCGGCGAGTCCGCCGTCGGGCAGGACACCGGGGCTGGCGGCCAGGACCGCGTCGGCCGCGGCGGCCACCCGGTACTGGTCGTCCGGGAAGCCGAGGTCGGCGGGGTCGATGCCCATCATGACGGCGAAGGAGTACTCGGCGAGCAGTTCGTCGTCCAGCCGGAAGCGGGGGCTGTGGCTGCTGATGACGGTGAGGCTCTCCACCTCCGCCCCCGACTCGGCCAGGTTGCGGGCCACCTCGGTGGCGATCAGGCCGCCCAGGCAGTAGCCGACGACGTGGAAGCGGCTGCGGCCGTCGGCCGTGAGGGCGCGGGCGTAGTCGGCCGCCATCTGCTCGATGAGTCCCTGCGGCGGTGCGGCGAGGAAGCCGCTCAGGTCGGGGACCTCCACGCCCACGACTTCGGCGAGGCCGGGTGAGCGGCGCCGGATCTCGGTGATCAGTGCCCGGTAGGGCATGATCGTCGCGGTGCCGGCGTGCACGAGCACGGTCGTGGGTTCGTCGTCGGACCGGGCGCCGTGCAGATGGATCACGGGGTCCGTGCGGACCGCGTCGGCGGCGGGCGCGTCCTCGGGGCCGGCCAGGGAGCGCAGGAACGCGGCGAGACCGGCGACCGTCGGGCGGCGCAGCATGTGGCGCAGTACGACCTCCCACTCCAGGTCGGCGGCCTGCGGCACGCGTTCGCGGAGCCGGCCCACCATGCGGGCGACGAGGAGCGAGTCGCCGCCGAGGTCGAAGAAGTCGTCGTTGCGGGTGACGCCGTCGACGGCGAGGAGTTCGGACCAGAGGTCGGCGAGACTGTGCTCCAGGTCGTCCTTGGGCTTCTCGTCCACGACGACCGGGGCGCTCTCGCGGGGCAGCCAGGTCCGCAGGCGGGCGCGGTCGGTCTTGCCGTTGGCCGTGCGGGGCAGGGCGTCGACGACCTGCCACACGGAGGGGAGCATGTACTCCGGGATCCGGGTCGCCGCCGTGCGGGCCAGTTCACCCGCCGGGACGTGGTGCCGGTCGTCCTTGACGGTGGCGAGGAAGAGCTCCTGGCCGGTCAGGGCCAGCGCGTCCTGGGCGGCGGGCAGCGACGTGACCTCGGACGCGGCGTGCGCGTCCAGGAGTTCGCGCCACTGGGTGTGGGTGAGGAAGGACTGGCCGGTGTGCTCGCGCACGTCGGTCCAGGTCCGGCCCGCGACCTCCAGGAACTCCATGGAGATCAGCAGCGGCAGGTTCTCGTCGCGGGTGTTCTCCACGAACACGAGCTGTCCGCCGGGGACGAGCAGTTCCCGCAGGCGGCCCACGGCCGCGTCCGCGTCGGCGGCGGCGTGCAGGGTGTTGGCGCAGATCACCACGTCGAAGGTGTTGGGCAGCAGGTGCTGGGCGCGCGGGTCCTCGTCGACGTCGAAGCGCTGGTAGCGGACCCATGCGTGGTCGGCGAAGCGCTCGCGGGCCTCGTTCAGGAAGAACGCGGAGGGGTCCGTGAACAGGTAGTCGACGCCGTACTCGGCGAGGACGGGCACCAGTTCGCCGGTGGTGCCGCCGACGCCGCCGCCCACCTCCAGGACACGCAGCCGCTCCTCGCCGGTGTGGCCCGCGGCGATCTCGCGCAGCGCGGCGACCAGCGCGCGGTTGAGGTGCCGGATGGCGAGGTTGTCGCGGTAGGCGGCGTCGGCGGCCTCGGTCGCCGCACCGGGGAAGAGCAGTTCCCGGATGCCCGTGTCGCCGCAGACCAGCCCGGGCAGCCGCTCGGCGCAGGTGCGCATGACGGTGAGCAGTTCGGTGCTCCAGCCGATCTCGTGCTCCAGCTCCGCGGTCCGCTGCCAGCAGTGCTCCGCGTCGGGCGCGGAGACGGGGACGAGCCCGGTGTAGGTATCGTCGGACTCCTGGTGGGTGAGCCGGTCGCGTGCCGCCAGCGCACGCAGCCAGCGCCGCACGATGTGCCGGTGGCGGGGGGTGGCACGGAGCGCCGTGCCCACCTCCTCCGCGGTGCGCGACGCGCCGTCGGCGAACACCCCGGAGGCGTCCAGGACGCGGGTCATCTCCGCGAGGGCCACCTCGTCGAGGGCGGCCAGGAATGCGGTCAGCCGCGCGGCGTCGACGGCCGCGGAGGCTTCCCGTACGGCGTCGGCGGCAGCGGCGCGCGCCTGGGCCCGGGGCGTCGGCGTACCGGCGCTGCCGGCGTCCGCGTCGGGCGTGCCGTCCTTGCGGGCCGTCTCCACGAACGCGGCCAGGCGCCGGCCGCCGGCCGCCGAGTCGTCCACGATGACGGCGCCCGCCGCGACCTCCGGGTGGGCCTGTACGGCGGCTTCCACCTCGGCGAGTTCGACCCGGTAGCCGCGGATCTTGATCTGGGCGTCCTCCCGGCCCAGGAACTCGATGGTGCCGTCGGGAAGGTACCGCCCCAGGTCACCGGTGCGGTAGAGCCGCTGTCCGGTGGCGGGGTCGGAGAGGAACCGCTCCGCCGTGCGGCTCTCGTCGCCGAAGTAGCCCAGGGCTACACCGGCGCCGCCGATGAACAGCTCCCCCGGCACCCATTCGGGCCGTGCCCGCAGGTGCCGGTCGAGTACGGCGAAGGTCTGGTTGGTCAGGGGCCTGCCGTAAGGGATGCTCGGGCGGTCCGTGTCCACGGCGTCGACGGCGTGGGCGATGGACCAGATGGAGCCTTCGGTGGCGCCGCCGAGGGAGACGACCTCGAGGCCGGGGAGCAGCTCACGGGCCTGGTCCGGCAGGGCGACGGGTATCCAGTCGCCGGATATCAGCGCGAGTCGGAGTGTGGCGTCGTCGGTCGGAGGCTCGGAGCGCAGCCAGTCGCACAGCATGTGGAGCTGGCCGGGGACCGAGTTCCACACGGTGACTCGGAAGTCCCGGACGAGTTCGGCCCAGTGGGAGGGGTCGCCGCGCCGGTCGGCGGCGGGCAGGACGAGACAGGCGCCCACGGCGAGCGGCCCGAACAGGTCGTACACGGACAGGTCGAAGCCGAGTCCCGCGATGCCGAGAACACGGTCGCGCTCGGAGACGCCGAAGCGACGGTTGACGTCCTCGACGGTGTTGAGGGCGGCTCGGTGACTGATCATCACGCCCTTGGGTGTTCCGGTCGAGCCCGAGGTGTAGATGATGTACGCGAGATCGTCCGGGTCGCGCGGGGTTGCGCTCGCGGCGGGCGCCGCCTGCGAAATCTGGGGCAGGAGGTCGACGGCGACCGCCGTGACGCCTTCCGGGAGGTCATCGATCTCGGCGAGCCAGGACTGGGTGAGGACCGTGCGGACACCCGCGTCCGCGATGATCGTGTCCCGGCGGGCCGGCGGCTGGGCCGTGTCCACGGGGAGGTAGGCGCCGCCGGCCATCAGCGTGCCGAAGACCGCGACGACCTGCTCCCAGCCCTTGTCCGCCCAGATGGCCACGGGCTCACCGGCCCGCAGTCCCGACGCCGTCAGTGCTTCGGCGACGGCGGTGGCACGGGCGATGAGCTGCTGGTAGGTGAGGGTCAGTTCCGGGGTGCGGACGGCGATCGCCTCGGGTGTGATCCGGGCCTGGGCGAGGACCGGTTCGTGGAGCAGGGAGTCCGGCAGTGGTCCCGCGGTCGCGTTGACGGCGTTCCGCCGCACGGCCTGGTCCTCGGGCAGCGTGATGCCGGCCGGGGCGTCCCAGGCGGCGTCGCCTGCCGCGCCCTCGGCCGACAGGGTCCGCACGAGGCCCGTGTACGCCTCGAACATCGCGTCGGCGACACCGTGGGCGAGGGCGCCCTCGCGGATGTCCCAGGACAGGCTCAGCGTGTCGCCGCGGTGCATGACCTGGCAGTCGAGCCAGACCTGCGGTGTCCGGGTCACGGCGTACGTCACCTCGGGGGGTACGCCCTCGGAGGTGGCGTCGGATCCCAGGGCGCTGGTGAAGACCACCGGCATCAGCACCGGCGCGCCGGCCCGGCGGGACAGCTCGGCGAGTACCTCCGAGCCCGTGAACAGGGGGTGCGCGAGGTCTTCCAGGAGCTGCTCCCCGAGGAGCCGCGTCCGTTCGGCGAAGGCGGCCGGGGCGTCCAGGTCCACGGCGAGCAGTTCGAGCGAGGTGAAGTCGCCCACGAGGCGGCCGATGTCCTCGTGCAGGTCGGGCCGGTCCACCGTCGGCACGTTGAGCGTGAACCGGCCGGCGCGCGACCAGCGGCCTACCGTCTCGGCGTACGCGGTGAGCAGCGCCGTGGACAGGGTGAGCCCTCGGCGCGCGGCCCGCTCGGTGAGGCGGTCCCGTTCGGCCGCGGTCAGCAGGACCTCCAGCCGGCGGAAGGTCCCCGACTCGTGCGGGTCGGCGGCGTGAGCTTTCTCCCGCGGGTCGCTGACGCCCGCCTCCCAGGTTTCGGCGAGGGGCAGTTCGGGCGCCGGCGGCAGGGTGTCGAGCCGCTCGGTCCAGTAGGCGCGGTCGCGGGTGTACGCGTCGGTCTCGGTGAGGACGCGGCGGGCCAGGACGTAGTCGCGGAAGGTGATCCGCGGTGCCTCGGTGAGGGGCTCGCCGCCGTGGCGGCGCTGGAACTCGGCGAGCAGGATGCGCAGGCTGGCGTGGTCGACGACCAGCATGTCGAAGGCGAGGTGGAGCACGGCCCGCTCGGCGGTCCGGCTCACGTGGACCCCGAAGAGCGGCCACCGGTCGGTGGGCGTCTCGCGGGCGGACAGTCTCGCCCGGGTGCGCTCCACCTCCACCTCGGCTTCGGCCGGCGGGAGGCCGGTCAGGTCGTCGGCGTCGATACCGAGATCGGGTACGTCGGCCAGGATCTTCTGGTAGCCGTCGTGATGGATGACGGCGCGGAGCATGTCGTGCCGCTGAACCAGTTCACGCCACACGGTGGTGACGTGGTCCACGTCGAGGTCGGGGTATTCCAGTTCGACGTAGGCGTGGCAGCCGACACCTCCGTAGGCGTAGGCGTCGGTGCGGCCGATGAGGTAGGCGGCCTGGATGTCCGTCAGCGGGAACGGCTCGTGGCGGCTGTCCGGGTCGGCCCGCAGCTGCGGCTCCCCCGCCTCCAGGTGACGCAGGATGGCTTCCTTGTGGGTGCGCAGTTCGGCCCGGTGGGTGTCGGTGAGCCGGCCCTGGGGGGCGCGGAAACGCAGTTGTCCGTCGTGGGCCCACAGCACCACGCCGTCGTCGGCGTAACGGGCCAGCAGTTCAGCGATGTTCACAGCTCTCCGGTCTCGTAGGCGGTCCCGTGGGCCGCGAGCGTTCGAGTGATGTCCGCGGCCAGCGCGGCGACGGTCGGTGCGGCGAAGAAGCGCCGGACGGGCACGGCGGCCCCGAGACGGCGCTCGATCGCGGTGAGCAGGCGCAGGGCGGTGAGGCTGTCGCCGCCCGCGGTGAAGAAGTTGGCGGTGCGGTCCGGTGCCCAGTTCGGCAGGTACTCGCTCCAGAGGCCGGCCACGGCCGTCTCGGTCTCTCCGACCGGCGGTTCGGCCTCGGTCGGCGCGATGTCGGGTTCCGCCATCGCCGCGAGGGCGCCCCGGTCCACCTTGCCGTTCGCGGTGAGCGGCAGGGCGGGCAGCAGCTGAATGCGGGAGGGGATCGCGTAGACGGGCACTCGCTCGGCCAGCAGGGCGAAGAGGCTTTCCGTGAGGTCCGCGTCCCGCACGGTCGTCTCCGCCTCCACGGGCCCGCCGGGCTCGGCAAGCGACGTCGGCTCGTTCGGTACGGCGAAGGCGGCCAGGCGCTTGGCGGTGCGCTCCCCCACGGCCACGACGGTGGCGCGGGCCACACCAGGGTGGGACTCCAGCGCGGCCTCGATCTCGCCGGCCTCGATGCGGTGGCCGGCGATCTTCAGCTGGCTGTCGAGGCGGCCGAGGAACTCGATCAGCCCGTCTCCCCGGAACCGGCCCAGGTCACCGGTCCGGTACCAGCGCCGCCCGTCCTGTTCGACGAACTTCTCGGCGGTGCGGGCCGGGTCGGCGAGGTATCCGACGGCCAGTCCCCCGCCGCCGATCCACAGTTCGCCGGGCGTCCAGTCGGGGCAGTCCCGCCCGCTCCGGTCGACCACGCGATAGTGCTGCCCGGTCAGCGGGCGGCCGTAGGGGATGGAGACCCACCGGGGGTCCGGTTCCTCGACGGTGAGCGTGTTGGACCAGATGGCCGCCTCGGTCGCGCCGCCCATGGCGACGAAGGCGCAGCTCCGTGCGGTGCGTTCGCGTAGCCGGCCGGGCAGGTCGAGCCCGATCCAGTCGCCGGAGACCAGTGCCGTCCGCAGCCCCGCGAGGCGGGCGCGCTCCGGCACCTCCGGCGTCTCCTGCTCGTCGGCGTCGAGGAGCAGGTCCAGCAGGGCCGGCACGGTGTTCCAGACGGTCACTCCGAACCGGTCGAGCAGGCTCGGCCAGCGGGCCGGTTCACGGCGCTGCTCCTCCGTGGGCAGCAGGAGGGAACCACCGGCTCCGAGCAGCCCGAAGACGTCGTACACGGAGAGGTCGAAGTCCAGCGCGGACAGGGCGAACACGCGGTCGTCCGCGCCGATGCCATGCCGGGTGTTGACGTCCGCGATCGTGTTCCAGGCGGCCGCGTGAGTGATCTGGACGCCCTTGGGCTCGCCGGTGGATCCGCTCGTGAAGATGACGTAGGCGAGTGCTTCGGGAAGCACCTTCCAAGGGGCGGGCAGCGGCTCGTGGTCCCGTGTGTCCGTGACCGACAGGGCGCGGGGAGCCGTCCTTCCCCGGGCGGGCCAGTCGCCCACCACGGCGCGGAACCCGGCAGTGGCGTGTACCCGCTCCAGCCGTGCGACGGGCTGTTCGAGGCTCAGCGGTACGTAGGCGGCACCGGCCGCGAGGACGCCGAGGACCGCGGCGATCTGCTCCGGCCCCTTGGGCACGGTGACGGCGACGAGTTCACCCGGGACGACGCCCGCGTCACCGAGTGCGGCGGCCGTGCGCAGCGCCTGCTCGGCGAGGGTTCCGTAGGTCACCTCCTCCCCGGCCGTCGTGACGAGGGCGACGCGGTCGCAAGTGGCCTCAGCGTGGGCGAAGAACGCCTCGTGCAGCGGACGCGGGACCACCGGTTCCAGGGCTGCCTCCAGCGCGGCGGCGGCCCGCCGTTCGTAGTGGGACGCGGGCAGCAGGTCGGGCAGCGGCGCGTCCCAGTCGCCGGCGACGGCGTACCGCAGCAGCCTTCCGTAGGCGTCGAACATCGCGTCCAGCACGCCCGGGGGGAAGAGTTCCTCGACGGCGTCCCAAGTGACGACCAGGTTCCCGGACTCCTCGGTGACCTGGTTGTCCAGGCACACCTGGGGGGACTGCGAGATGCCCCAGACCTTGGCGGGCAGACCCGTGCCCGAGCCGGCCAGGGTCGCGTCGCCGACGCCGACGGCACTGGTGAACACCACGGGTGCGGCCGCGTCCACGGTGCCCGTACGTCGGCCGAACTCGCGCAGCAGCCAGTCGATCGGGACGTTCAGGTGGTCCAGGTCCTCCGCCTGGCGGCGTTGCAGTGCTCCGGCCGCCGCCAGCCAGGACGCGCCGTCGCGTCGGTACCCGGCCAGGGAGAGGGAGGTGAAGTCGCCCAGGACGCGGTGGATGTGGGGGTGGACGTCACGGCGGTTGAACAGGGTGAGCGTGACGGTCAGCGCGTCGGCGCCGCTCCAGGCAGCCAAGACCTCCGCGTACAGGGCCAGCAGGACGGTGGACGGCGTGAGTCCGTGCCGGGCCGCGTCCCGCTTGACGGTCTGCCAGTCGTCTGCGGGCAGGCTCAGCCGGCGCCGGGTGAAGACGGGCGCGTCGAGGGTCGCGGGGTCCCGGTCGAGGGGCAGTGGGGGCGGGGGCGGCAGTTCGGACAGCCGCGTCCGCCAGTGGGCGCGGGCCCGCTCGGCCGAGTCAGAGTCGGCGGGCAGCCCGGTCAGGTAGTCGCGGAAGGAGACGTCGACGGGCCGGAGTTCGTGCTCGGGATCGGCGTAGAGCGCGTTGAGTTCGGCGTAGAGCGTGGTGATGGAGAGGGCGTCGAGGACCAGGTAGTCCAGTCCGACGCCGATACGGGTGCGCGTGTCGCCGCCGTCCTGGTAGCGCACCGCCTCTACCGCGAAGAGGGGCCACCGGGCGGGGTCGCGCACCTGCTGGGACAGGCGGGCACGCAGGCCGGCCAGCGCGGGGGCGGCATCGTGGTCGGCCGGGACGTCCGCCACCGGTATGCGCAGGGGCGGTACGTCGGGCAGGACGCGCTGGTGTCCGTCCGCCACGACCGCGCGGAGCATGCCGTGCCGTCGGACGAGGGTGTTCCAGGCGCGTTCCAGCCGGTCCAGGTCGACGTCCGTGCCGTCGAACTCCGTGTAGTGCCAGGTACCGACGCCGCCGAGGGTGAAGCGGGGGTCGCGGCCCGTGTGGTAGGCGGCCTGGACGTCCGTGAGCGGGAAGGGCTCGTGGGCGTTGGCCGGGTCGGTGGCCAGGACGGGGGCGGGTTCCGTCTCGGTGCCCTTCACTGCCTCGGGGCGCAGCGTCTCGCAGAAGTGCTGGAGCACCGGGCGGGCGAAGAGGTCGGCGACGCGGGCGCGGGGGAATCCGGCGGCACGCAGTCGACCGATCATCCGGGTCGCGACGAGGGAGTCGCCGCCGAGGAGGAAGAAGCTGCTCTCCCGGCCCACTTCGGCCACGTCCAGCAGGTCGGCCCACTCGGCCGCCACGGCGGTCTCCACCGGGCCGACCGGTGCGGAGGTCCGGGGGCCGTCGTCGCCGGCCGCCTCGGTCAGTATCCGGCGGACGGCGGCCCGGTCCAGTTTGCCGTTGGCGTTCAGCGGAAGGTCGCGCAGAACGACGAGGCGCTCGGGGACCATGTAGGCCGGAAGCCGCTGTCCCGCCCGAAGCCGCACCTGGTCCGGATCCGGTGCGCCCCCGGGCGCGGAGACGGCTGCGGCGAGGTGCCGTGCGGGGGTGTCCAGGACGCAGGCGACCGCGTGCAGCACGGCGGGGTCGTCCTCCAGGGCGGACTCGACCTCGCCGAGTTCGATGCGGTGGCCGCCGATCTTCACCTGGTGGTCGGCGCGGCCCAGGAACTCCAGTACGCCGTCGGGCCGGTAGCGGGCGAGGTCGCCGCTGCGGTACCAGCGTTCGCCGTCGTACTCGACGAAGCGCTCGGCGGTGCGCTCGGGGTCGGCCCGGTACCCGTTGGCCACGCCGGGTCCGCCGATCCACAGCTCGCCGGGGACGAGGTCGGGGCAGTCGCGCCCCCGTCCGTCCACGACCCGGGCCCGCATGTTGCGCAGCGGAACGCCGTAGGGCACGGACCTCCAGGCGGGGTCGGTCTCCTCGACCTCGAACACCGTGGAGTGGACGGCCGCCTCCGTCATGCCGCCGAGGGCCACGAAGCGGCAGCCGGGTACGAGGGCACGCAGCCTGCGGGGCTGGTCGAGGCCGACCCAGTCACCGCCGAGCAGCACCATGCGCAGGGAGTCGCCGAGTCCGTCGTTCTCCCCGGCGGCCATCAGCAGGTCCAGCAGGGCGGGCACGCACTGCACCAGCGTCACACCGTGCTCGCGCACCAAGCGGGCCCAGTGGTGGGCGTCGCGGCGCTGGTCCTGGCCGATCGTGACGACCTGTCCGCCGAGCGACAACGGGGTGAAGATGTCCCAGGCGGCGAGGTCGAAGTCGAGCGCGGAGATCGCCAGGGTGCGGTCGGCGGGGCCGAGGCCGAGCTGCTCCTCCATCGCCTCGACCGTGTTGACGACGGCGCGGTGCGACACCTCGACGCCCTTGGGCAGCCCCGTGGAGCCGGAGGTGAACAGCACGTAGGCGGGCAGGGCGGGATCCGGCTGGACCACGGGGGCGGGCTCCAGCGTCCCGGCGTCCTCCAGTAGGAGCACCGGGGCCGTGGAAACCCCCTCGCAGAGCGGCGCGTGCTCCCGGTCGGTGAGCACGGCGACGGCGCCGGCCACGGAGTGAATGCGTTCGCGGCGTACGGCGGGCTGCTCGACGCCGACAGGGGCGTACGCGGCACCGGCCGCCAGGATGCCGAGGACGGCGGCGATCTGGTCGGCGCCCTTGGGCAGGGTCAGCGCGACGGTGTCGCCCTCCTGTACGCCGTGCTCGCGCAGCAGCGCGGTGATCCTGCGGGCTGTATCGGCGAGTTCGCCGTAGGCGAGGGTGTCGCCGCTGGTTCGGACGACGGCGACGCGGCCCGGCTCGGTCTCGGCGAGCCGGAAGAACCGGGTGTGCAGGGCGCGGTCCGGCGGTGGCGTGGGCGGCAGGGCCGCCACCGCGCGTCGCGGCAGGACGTCGGGGGCGAGGAGGCCGTCCACCGGCCGGGACCAGGTTTCGGGGTCGGTGGTCAGGCGGGTGATGAGGCGGCGGTAGGCGTCGAACGCCGCGTCCGGAACCCCGGCCTCCAGCACGCCGTCACGGACGTCCCAGTTGAGGAGGAGGCCGCCGTCGAGTTCGGTGACCTGGGCATCCAGGTAGACCTGGGGACCTTGGGAGATGATCCAGGAGGGGCGGCCGAAGGACTCCTGGACATCCTGTTCGAAGATCTCGCCCAGTCCGATGGCGCTGGTGTAGACGACCGGGGCCAGCACGGGGGCTCCCTCGGCGCGGGCGAGGTCGCGCAGCACCTCCACCCCGCCGTACGCGCCGTGCGAGATCCCCTCCTGGAGGCGTTCCTGAAGTTTGCGGGCCTGGCGGGAGAACGGCAGGGCCGCGCCGAGATCCGCGTCGAGCAGGACCGAGCTGCTGAAGTCGCCGACCAGGCCGGCGACGTCCTCGGTGATCATCTCCCGGTCGAAGAGCGGGAGGTTGAGCAGGAAGCGCCGACTGTCGCTCCAGGCGGCGACGACTTCGGCGAACACGGTGGCGAGGGCGGCGGCGGGGGTGATGCCGTGCCGTCGTGCGGCGCTGATCAGGGCGGCCTTGTCGGCGGGTCCCAGCCAGTGGTGCAGGCGGCGTGAGTGGGTGAGCGTGGTGTCGTCGGCGTCGACCGGGGTCAGCGGGTCGACGGTCGTCGGCAGGCGCGGGGCGCGGGGCAGCTGGGGCAGGCGTTCGCGCCACCAGGCCGCGTGCTGCTCGCGTTCCGCCTTGCGCCGGGCGTCGTGTTCCGCGAGGTATTGCCGGTAGTCGAGGGCGAGTTCGCGAGGCTGGTCGTCGGGACAGTCGTAGAGGCGGCGCAGGTCTGACAGGAGGACCCTGAGGCTCAGCGCGTCGCCGGCCATCATGTCGAGGTCGATCTGCAGCCGGGTCCGCCCCTCGGGGAGCAGGCACAGGGCCGCGCGGAAGACGTCGCCGGAGGTGATGTCGGGGCGTGCGTGGGTGTTGCGCTCGCGCAGCAGCTCCAGTTCGGTCTCGGCGTCGCCCGGATCGCGGTGGCGCAGGTCGTGGACGGTGAGGGGGTCTCCCGGTGGGCCGTAGTGCTGCCGCCCGTCCTCGTCGAAGACGGCCCTCAGCATGCCGTGACGGCGCACCAGGGCGCGCAGGGCGGTGCCGAGCCGGTCGGGGTCGACGTCGTGGCCGTCGAGCTCGACGTAGAAGTGGGCGGCGACGCCGCCGAGGGGCTGGCCGTCCTGGCGCCCGATCCAGTAGGCGTGCTGCATCGTCGCCGGCGGGAAGGGTTCCGTGTCGGCGCCGGGCGCTTGCACGGAGGAGAGCGGTCCGGCCGTGGCCGGATGTGCGGTGCCGGTCCCTGCGGCACTCTCTCGTGCGAGCAGGTCCGTCCAGGCGCCGAGGGTCGGCGTGCGGGTGAGGTCCTGGAAGGTGACCGTGCTGCCCGCGCGACGCCAGGTGCCGATCAGGGACATCAACGCGAGTGAGTCGAGGCCGAGTTCGAAGAGGTCGCGATCGTCGTCCAGCTCGTGCGGCGCCAGCTCCAGCGCGCGGGCCACCGCTTCCCGCACCGCGCCGGATGCGTGAAGGGCCCCCTCGCCTGCCGCTGTTCGTGCCTGGACGACTGCTTCATCGCTCACTGCGGGGACCTTCCGGTCGGAGGGGCGGGTGGGGTGCTGTGCCGAGGCCGGGCTTCGGGGAGGGGGCCGCAAACATCCTAGATAGAAATGATTATCATTTCTATGCTTCACATCGTAGTCACATGAAGGGCCTCGACGCCAGAGCCCGAGGCCCGCAAACGAGAGGCAGAGCCCCATGACGGAGACCGAACAGACCTGGTCCGAGGCGGAATCGGCGCGCTACCGGGCCGCCGGCCACTGGCAGGGAGTGACGTTCGGCGCCCGGCTGCGCCAGTCGGCGGTCACCCACGGCGAGCGCGTCGCCCTGGTGGACGGGGACCGCCGGTGGACCTACGCGGACCTGGACGCCGAGGCGGACCGCGTGGCCCGCGGACTGCGGAGTCACGGTGTCGGGCGGGGCGACCGCGTCGTGGTCCAGCTCCCCAACCGGGCCGAGTTCGTCCTCGTCTGGTTCGGCCTGCAGCGGCTCGGCGCCGTCCCGGTGCACGCCATGCCCGGCCACCGGCGGCGCGAGATCGGTCACCTGGTACGCGTGTCGGGTGCGGTGGCCTGTGTGGTGCCCGACCGGCACGCCAGGTTCGACCACGTGGAGCTGATGCGCTCGGTGCGGTCGGAGCACGGGCCGGGCCGTTCGCCGCGGCTTGTCGTCGTGGTCGGCGATCCCGGGCCGGAGAGCGGCTTCGTCTCCTTCGAGTCGCTGCGGACGGCGTCTTCCCCGACGCCTGCCGGCTCCTCTTCGGGCTCCGTCCAGGGACCGCGTACCGATGACGGCGGAGCGGACCCGGCCGACGTCGCCCTCCTGCTGCTCTCCGGCGGCACCACGGGCCTTCCCAAGCTCATCCCGCGCACCCACGACGACTACGCGTACAACGCCCGCGCCTGCGCCGAGGTCTGCGCCCTCGACGAGCGCACCGTCTACCTCGCGGTGCTGCCGATCGGGTTCAACTTCACCTTCGCCTGCCCCGGCGTGCTCGGCACCCTGATGGCCGGCGGAACGGTCGTCGTCGCCCCGGACCCCAGCCCGCAGACGGCGTTCGCGCTCGTCGAACGGGAGGGCGTGACCCTCACCTCCCTCACTCCACCGCTCGTCACCCACTGGATCGACGAGGCGGCCTCCGGCGCCTGGGACCTGGGCAGCCTCACCGTGGTGCAGGTCGGCGGGGCGCGGCTGCCGGAGGAGCACGCCCGCAAACTCGGACCGGCGCTCGGGGTGAATGTGCAGCAGGTCTTCGGGATGGCGGAAGGGCTGATCAACCTCACGCGTCTCGACGACTCCGAGGACCTCGTCTGCGCCACCCAGGGCCAGCCCGTCTCGCCGGACGACGAGATCCTGGTGGTGGACGCCGACGGCAGGCCCGTGCCGGACGGTTCGCCGGGGGAACTGCTCACCCGCGGCCCGTACACGCTGCGTGGCTACTACCGCGCCGAGGACCACAACCGCACGGCGTTCACCCCGGACGGCTACTACCGGACCGGCGACGTCGTACGGCGGCTGCCGACCGGGCACCTCGTGGTGGTGGGCCGGATCAAGGACCAGATCAACCGCGGCGGTGAGAAGATCGCCTCGGTCGAGGTGGAGGAGCAGTTGCTCACCCATCCGGCGATCACGGCGGCGGCGCTGGTGGGTGTGCCGGACGAGCGCCGGGGTGAGCGGACCGTGGCCTTCGTGGTCTGCGCGGGTCAGGCCCCGGGCGCGCGGGAGGTGGCCGCCCATCTGAGGGAGCGCGGGCTCGCCGAGTACAAGACGCCGGACGAGGTGGTCCAGGTCGTCGACCTCCCGCTCACCGCCGTGGGAAAGGTCGACAAGGCCACTCTCGCGCAGGAACTGTCGCGGAAGTGACGCTGGGCGTGCAGGGGCACCCGTCGCCAGGGCGGGTGCCCCGCCTGCCCACCGTAAGGAGCACCGCACCCGCGCCTACTCGAGCGCGGTGAGGACCCGACCGTCCTCACGGGCGAGCAGGTTCCGGGTGGCGGGATGCTCCGGGTTCACCAGTACGCGGCCGGCCCGGCCGGCTTCCACCACCCGGCCCGCGTGCAGCACGACGACCTGGTCCGCGCGGGCTGCGGCGGCCGCGAGGTCGTGCGTCACCATGACGACGGTCAGACCGGACGTCAGCCGCAGGGACTCCAGCACGTCGAGAACCCGGCCGGCGGTCTCCGGGTCGAGAGCCGAGGTGATCTCGTCACAGACGAGGACACTTGGTTCGGCGGCCAGCGTCCGGGCGAGCGCGACGCGTTGCCGCTGTCCCCCGGACAGCTCCCCCGGGTGACGACCCAGTACGTCCGTGTCCAGCCCGACCAGCCCCAGCAACCGCATCGCCTCGTCGGACGCGGCCCGCACCGGCAGCCCCCCGACTCCCCTGAGCGGACGGGTGAGCGCGACGCCCACGGACTCGCGCGGGTTGAGGGCACCGCGGGCGTCCTGCGCGACAAGTTGCACCGGAGCCCCGCGCCCCCTGCGCGCGCCCGCGTCCGCGCCCGACCACTCGACAGTCCCCGACGCCTTCGGGTGCAGCCCGGCGAGACAGCGGGCGAGGGTGGTCTTGCCCGAACCCGACGTCCCGACGACCGCGGTGCAGGAGCCCGCCGGGACGGTGAGGGAGACGTCGTGCAGCACGGGGACGCGCCCGTGGACGGCGTGCAGTCGCCGCACGGAGAGAGCGCCGGCGACGGTGGGTTCGGCGGCGGTGACGCGGGCGGCCTCGCGGTGGCCCCCGCCGCCCTGGGCAGCCCGGGAACGCGGAGGCGACGGTGCCACCGGTGTTCCTCGCCCGGTGATCCGCCCCGCTTCGAGGCGGACCACGTCGTCGGCCACCGACCCGAGCCACGCCGGATCGTGGCTGACGAGCAGTGCGGCGCGGTCCCCCTGGCACAGGACCTCGGCCAGCAGGGCGCGCATCCCGTCGGCCAGAACCGGGTCGAGGCCACTGGTGGGTTCGTCGAGGACCAGCAGCCTGGGCCGGCCCGCCAGCGCCAGTGCGAGAGCCACCCGCTGTGCCTGCCCTCCCGACACCTGCCCGGGCAGCCGTCCGAGGAACTCCCGGTCGGCCGGCAGCTTGACGGACAGCAGAAGTTCACCGACCCGCGCACGTACGGCGTCTCTGTCCTTCACCGGCGAGCGCAGCCGTACCGCCTCGGCGATCTGGCCGCCGATGCGCAACGCGGGATTCAGCGCGGAGGCCGGGTCCTGGCCGAGGAAGGACACCACCCGGCCACGCAGCCGGCGGGCGTCCGAGCGGTCGAAGGGATCGAGACCGGCGACCCGGACCGTCCCGGCGCGGACCTCCAGGCCCGGACGCACATGCCCGAGCAGGCCGTGCGCCAGACTGCTCTTGCCCGATCCGGACCGGCCGACGACTCCGAGCACCCGCCCGGCCGGCAGCGAGAGGGAGGCGTCGCGCAGGACGGGCGGTCCTCCCGCCACCGGGCCCAGGGTCAGCCCGCTGATTTCGGCCAGTGTCTCGGCGGCCCGCGGCAGGGGCGTCGCGCGGCCGGTCATCCGGCACCCCGCCCCACCGCGTCCGCCAGCCGCCCGGCCAACAGACCGGCACAGATCGACAGCAGCACCAGCATCAGCGCCGGAGTCAGGAACGGCGCGGCGGCCAGCGTCGCGCCCGGCACGTTCTCACTCACCATGCGCCCCCAGTCGGGAGCGGCCCCGCCCGGTCCGAGGCCGAGGAATCCCGCGGTGGCGGCGAGGTGCAGGGACGCGACCAGACGCAGCGCCGTGTCCGTGAGAGCCGGTCCGGCGATGTTGGGCAGCACGTCGTGGCGGAGGACGGCCCACCGGGTGTCGCCGCGGGCCAGCGCGGCCTCGACGTATCCGCTGGAGAGCACCGTGTCGGCGGCGGCTCGCAGCACGCGCGTGGAGAACGGGACGGTGGCCAGAGCGACCGAGGCCACCAGGGCGGTGTGACTGCCGGGGAAACCGGCGGCGAGGACGAGGACGACCAGCAGGCCGGGGAGCACGGCCAAGGCGTCCACGCAGCGGAGCAGCAGGTCGCCCAGCCGGCGCGAGGCCAGGGCCGACAGGACGCCGGCGGTGATGCCGACCGCTCCGGCGGCAACCGTGCCGGCCAGGGCGGTGAGCACGATCGTGCGGCCGCCGGCGAGCACCCGGCTCGCCACGTCCCGGCCCAGCACGTCGGTGCCGAGCAGGAACCGGCCGTCGGGCTGCTGGAAGGGGGCGGCGAGCTGCGCGGTGGGGCTGTGCGGGGCGACCAGCGGGCCCGCCAGCGCGACCAGGAGGACGAGCAGGGTGCCCGCGCCGGTGATCAGCGGCGGCCTGGGGCGTTGGGGCGTGCCCGGCCCACGGGTACGTGTCCGTCTCGCCCACGGCGTGAGGACCGTCGTCATCGTCGCTGTCCTTCCCGTGCGCCGAGCAGCCGCGCGCAGATGTCCCCCGTCAGCAGCACCAGGAGCATCACCCCGGCGAGTGCGGTGGCGATGCCCTGCACCATGGGTATGTCCCGGGCCGCGACGGCCAGTTGCAGCTCCCGGCCGATGCCCGGATAGTCGAAGACGTTCTCCACCACCACAGCCGACCCCACCAGCGCCCCCGTGGTGAGGGTGAGTGCCTGGACGGCGGGCGCCGCGGCGTTGGGCAGGATGTGCCGGACGGCGAGCCTCACTCCGCGCACTCCGTTGAGTCGTGCGGCCTCGCAGTACGGGGTGGCCGCGGCGTCGGCGACGGAGGCCCTCAGCAACCTGGTGGCCACCGCGAGACCGACCGCGCTGAGTGTCAGCACGGGCAGGATCAGCGCGTGCGGCACGTCGAGCGGTGTGCCGCCCAGCGGGACGACGGAAACCCGCGGCAGGATCTCCAGCCACACGGCCAGTACGGCGACGAGCAGGGCGGCCACGACGAACTCCGGTACGGCCGCCAGGGTCTGGGCGGCCGTCGAGACGATCCGGTCGCCGGCGCCGCCCCGCAGGCCGGTCCACAGGCCCAGCAGTGTGGCGAGCGGCGCGGTGACCGCGAGGGTGAGTCCGGCGAGGAGCAGGCTGTTCGGCAGACGGGTCGCCAGGACCTCGGTGACCGGCCGGTCGCCCACGAAGCCGCGGCCCAGGTCCCCGCGGACCGCGCCCGCCACCCAGTCGGCGTACCGCGCGGCGGCAGGGCGGTCAAGGCCGAGTTCGGCCCGGACGTCGGCGCGCTGCGCCTCGGAGGCGTCCACGCCCGCCACCGCGCTCACGGCGTCCCCGGGGAGGACCGTCGTGGCCGCGAAGATCACGGCCGACAGCAGGACGAGCAGCACGGCCGCCCCCGCGAGGCGGCGGCCGGCGAAGGCGGCCAGGCTCACGCGAGCGACGCCTGGGAGAAGCCGGGGAACTGCTCGAAGAGGTCGTCGCGGATCCCGGTGACGCCCTTGGCCTGGGCGTTCAGGTTCGGTTTGAAGACCGGCAGCACCTGGTTGCCGTCCTCCCAGCGCGTGCGCTGCGCCTGGGTGCCCAGCTTCTTCGCCTCGGCCCGGTCGCTCTCGGCGCGGGCCTTGGCGACGAGCCTGTCGGTGGCGGACTCCTTCCAGCCGAACGCCGACGGGGATCCCCCCGCCGTGCTCATCTGGTAGGTCGACAGGGCGGGGATGGGCATCTGGTACGACCCGGCCAACGACAGCGCCGCGTACGCCGGGAAGTCCGCGTAGAGCTGTCCCGCGGGCAGCTCCCGGACCGACGCCCGCACCCCGATCTTCTTGAGGTCCTCGACGAAGAGGGTGGCCATCTCCACCATGCCCGGCGTCTCCGGGCCGGTCGTCAGCGTCACCTTCATGCCGTCGGCCCCGGTCTCCTTGAGCAGCGCGCGTGCCCGCTCCGGGTCGTGGGCGCGCTGGGGCAGTCCCTCGGCGTAGTCGGGGAAGCCCAGGGAGGGGAGGTCGTTGCCGACCTGGGCGTTGCCGTAGAACACGGTCTTCACCATGGCCTGCCGGTCGACGGCGAGCTTGAACGCCTGCCGCACCCGGGGGTCGTCGAAGGGCTTGGCGCTCATGTTCATCTGGAACGACAGGCCGACGAGGTAGGGGCTCTCGGTGGGGACGAGTTCGACCTTCCCGTTGTCGCCGAGCGTGCGCGCCGTGACGGGGGACAGGTCGTGGGCGAAGTCGATCTCACCGCCGGTGAGCGCACCGGCCCTGGCGGTCGAGTCCGCGATCGACCGCAGCTCCAGGCCGTCCAGGCGCGGCACGTTCCCGTAGTGGTCGTCGTAGCGCTCGAACGCCGATCCCTGGCCGGCGCTGAAATCGGTCAGCCGGAAGGGCCCGCAGCTGGGCATGCCCTTGCGGAAGGTCTTGGTGCCGTCCTTGACGACGAGGAAGTTGCCCTGACAGAGGATCACGCGTCCGTCGGCGATGGGCCTCAGCGTGGGCAGTACGACCTTCAGATCGCCCTCGGCCCGGGCTCGCGCGAGGTCGAAGTTGGCGGCGGCGAGCCGGTACACGGGCAGTTTGCTCCGGGCCGCGAGACCGCTGAGCGAGTGCAGGACGTCGGCGGCGGTCAGCGTGGAACCGTCGGTGAAGCGGACGCCGGGCCGTACGTGGAGGGTGTACGCCGACAGGTCGTCGGAGATGTCGATGCCCTTGAGAACGCCGTAACGCACCCCGTCGGGACCCTTGGGGTCCAGGTTGCCGAGGGTGCCGTGCCAGGCGCGGGCACGCACCAGGTCCAGTGCGGAGGGGCCGTTGAAGAAATCGAGCGACTCGGCGGCACCGCCTCCGACGAAGGCGGCCCGGAGTGTGCCGCCCGAGCGGGACGAGGAACCGTCCCCGGCCTTCGCGTCGGTGCCGGCCTCGTCGGTGGAGCACGCCGCCAGCAGGCCGGGGCCCACCGCCAGGGCCCCTGCTGCCGCCGCACCTCGGCGGAGGAAGGCACGACGGTCGATCTGTCTGGACATGCTTCTCCTTGACGTTCTGCTGAGCTGATGACGATCGCTGAGTGATCCGGGAGCCGTGGGCCGGCTCGACGGCGGTGCGGGTGAGGACGGCGCGGGAGCGGACGTCCGGGAGCCGGGGGCGCGCTCAGCGAGGGTTCCGCGGTTTCGACCGCATCCGGCCCTCGCGGCGCGGGGCCCACAGGTCACCGCAGGGTGAGAGCACCCGACGGGCAGGCCCACACCGCTTCACGCACGGCGTCGGCAACGGACGCGGAAGGCTCGTCGTCCAGGACGAGTACGAGTCCTTCCTCCTCGTCCTGGTCGAACACCGTCGGCGCGGCGAGCACGCACTGCCCCGCACCCACACACCGGTCGCGCTCCACGCCGATCTTCCCGGCTCCGGACGCCTGTCGTGCCAAGGTCATGAGGGCCCCTCCCCTGTCGCCCACGCGGGGCGCCTGTGTGACAGTCCGACATTAGTCGGTAATGACTTCCATATTCAATAACTTCCCACGCCCCACCCTCGCACTGCGCCCGCCGACCCCCGACATCCTTTGACTGGACCGCTCGGTGCTGCTGATGGCAACGGCCGCCGCGGTGGCGGGAGCCGGGCAGGGCGCCTGCGGCCCGCCTACCAGGCCCTGACCGCCGAAGTGGTCGACGCCGACGGCAGGCAGCAGGCCAACGCCGCCATGACGCTGTCGGTCCGGGTCACGACACTGGTGGGCCCCTCCCTGGCCACACTGCTTGCCGTCTTCCTCGACATAGGAGCGCTGCTGGTCGGCATCGGGCTGCTCTGGCTCGTCGCCGCATGCGTCCCGGGGGGCGGCAAGCCCCCGGTGGCCGGAGCGGACCGGTCGGAGTCCTCGGTCAGGGCAGGGACGTCCTTCGTGGCGGAGTTCACGGAGGGCGTGCGCGAGGCGCGCAGGCACCCGTGGTTCCTCGCCGGTCTGGGCGCGCTGACGGCCGTCATAGCCACCGGCTACTCGGCGACCGGTGTGGCACTCCCTCTGGTCAGCAGGGACGAGTACCGCACCGAGGCGGTCTTCGCGGGCGCGATGACCGCGTACATGGCCGGCGCGCTCGCCGGCGCCCTGCTCATCGCCCGCTGGCGTCCCCGCTCCCCCGGCTGGTCCGCGCTCGCCGGGCTCGCCGCCTACGGACTCGCACCGCTGAGCCTCGTCGTTCCGGTGCACCCGGTCGTCGTGATGGCCGCCTACACCGTCGCGGGCGTCGGCATCGAGTTGTTCAACGTGCCCTGGTCCAGCGCCGCCCCACGCGAGGTGGCTCCCGACAGGCTCGCCCGGGTCTCCTCCCTGGACGTCCTCCCCGCCGACGCGGGGGTGTTCCGTGGCCTGGTTCATCGTGGAACCGGCCTCGTAAGTCTTCCCCGCCGACAGGGCCTTGCTCCCTCCGCCGGCTGACACCCGAGTCGAGCCGAACGTCGTTGAGGGCCAGGGTGTGGGGTGCTTCAAGTAACCAGCGTAAGGCGATGACCTCCGCCTCGAAGGTCGTCCGCTGCACGCTGCAGACGCCACCCGGCTTCCCTCCTCCAACTCCCATCACGCTTGAGATCTCGTCTCCGACGAAACCGAGTACACGCACCTACCGCATGGTTGGCCCCGCCGTCGGTTACCCGGAGGTGTGGTCAGATCGGTGTTGTGGGGACTAGACAAAGCGTGGTTGAGGGTCAGCATCAGTCCGTCGAAACACGGGCTTCCCGCCATGGCCGCAAAAGTTCGATGACCAGAGGCCGCCGGCATCGACCTTGGGAGACCACGGCCAGGGGGCGCTCACGGACCATTGAGCAGGGCACAGGGCGATCTGACGAGCCGTCAGCAAAGTCAGCATTGGGTCAGCATCAGTCTGGGCAGAGGTGGTCACAGTCGGCGGAACTTGCACTTCCGGGGCCGGCCCTGGAGCGGCTCGGGGGTGGTTTACTCGTGCGGATTTTGCGGGCCGGGCAGGGGTGTCGCATCCCCGCCCGGCCGTGTTGCACAGTGGGGCTCGTGAACCGCCGTCAGCGTGTCCTACCTCGGGGTTTGAGGGGGACGGGCGGCAGCTCCGGGGCCGCGAGCGGGGTGCCGTCGTAGCCCTTCACTTCCCCGAAGCGGGAGCCGGTCATCCAGTCCAACCGGGCCTGGGTGATATCTTGTTGGGATCTGCCGATGAAGTTCCACCACATCACCAGCTCCTCCTCGAACGGTTCGCCGCCCAGGAGCATCAGGCTGGTGTCGGACTCGGCGCGCAGGGGGAGGTCGTGGCGGCCGCAGCCCAGGTAGAGCATCGAGCCGGGGAGCAGCGGGACGCCGTCGACGTGGGCCTCGCCGGACATGGACAGGACCGCGTACTCGAAGTCCGGCTCCAGCGGCAGGCGTACGTCGGCGCCGTGGGTCAGGGTCAGGTCGGCGCCGACGATCGGGGTGTACGTCGTGCCCGGGGAGTGGGTGCCGTCGACCTCGCCCAGGATCAGGGTGGCCTTCAGGCCCGGCGCGGTGACCTCGGGGAGGTCCGCGTGGTACTCGAAGTGCGGGTCGGTGTGGCGGTGGGAGTCGGGGAGGGCGACCCACAGCTGGGCGCCGTGCAGGAGGCGGGCGTGCGAGCGGGGGCTCTCCTCGGAGTGGCTGATGGCCCTGCCCGAGGTCATCAGGCCCAGCTCGCGGGGGCGGACGGTCTGGAGGCTGCCCGTGGAGTCGCGGTGCAGCACCTCGCCCTCGTGCAGCCAGCTCACCGTCTGGAGACCCATGTGCGGGTGCGGCGGGACCTGCATGCCGGGCTCGTCGGCGATGTCGTCGGGGCCGTAGTGGTCGACGAAGCACCACGCACCGATCATGCGACGGCCCAGGTTGGGCAGCAGCCGGCGCACCTCGGTGGACTCGCCGAGCCGCATGCGGCGGGGGCTGAGGAGTTCGCGTACCGGTTCGGCCACCACGAACCCGCGGCCGCCGCAGAGTGCGGGCGCCGCCTCGCGGTCGAGATTGCTCATGGCGCACAACCTAACGCCCGGCGGGGTCCCGTGCGCACCCGCGGCCGGCTGGAATGTTCGTTCCGGTGCCGGTGTTGTGGGGGCCGTCGAAGGAGGACGGTGTGGAGCAGACGTACTACGACCACGGAACGGCCGCGGAGCGCTGGGAGCGGGCGCGGATGTTCTTCGACGCGCGGGACTACGCCGGTGCGGCGCGGGTCCTCGGCGGGCTCGTCGAGGAGGTGCCCGAGCAGACCGGGCCCCGGCTGCTGCTGGCCCGTGCCTACTACCACTCGGCGCAGCTGCGCCGGGCCGAGGCGGAGCTGCGGGTGCTCGTGGAGCGGGACCCCGTGGAGCGGTACGCCCGGCTGCTGCTCGGCCGCACCCTCGAGCGGCAGGGCCGCCGCGAGGAGGCGGAGCCCCATCTGCGGCTCGCTTCCGCCATGGCCGGTGACTTCGCCTTCGCCGAGCTGTAAGCCGAGCCGCAAGGGGTGAGGGGGGCCGGGGGTACGGGGGTGGTGCGGAGGGGCGCGTGCGGCAATGTGTGCGTGCGCCGGCGTACGTTGTCGGGCCTGTCATGCTGGTCCGATGGCTTCAGACACTGACACCCCCGGCCGCCGGATCGCCGACCTTGTCGAGGAACTCCTTTCCGTCGAGGGGCCGTTGCCGATCGTCGCCGCCGGTGATCCCGTACTGCGGCGGGGCGCGGAACCGTACGACGGACAGCTCGGTCCGGCTCTACTGGATCGTTTCCTCGCCGCCCTGCGCGCGACGATGCACGCGGCGCCCGGCGTCGGGCTCGCGGCGCCGCAGGTCGGGGTACCGCTGCGGATCGCCGTGATCGAGGATCCGGCGCCGGTGCCGGAGGAGGTGCGGGTGGCGCGGGGGCGGGTGCCGCAGCCGTACCGGGTGCTGGTCAACCCGGCGTACGAGGCCGTCGGGGACGAGCGGGCCGCGTTCTTCGAGGGCTGTCTGAGCGTGCCGGGCTGGCAGGCGGTGGTGGCGCGGCACGCCCGCGTACGGCTGCGGGGGCTGGACGCGGGCGGGGTCGTGCTGGACGAGGAGTTCGCCGGGTGGCCGGCCCGCATCGTGCAGCACGAGACGGACCATCTGGACGGGACGCTGTATCTGGACCGGGCGGAGTCGCGGTCCTTGTCGACGAACGAGGCGGTGGCGCGGTGGTGGGCGCAGCCGACGCCTGAGCGGGCGGCGGGCGTGCTCGGGTTCGGTCTCCCCGGCTGACGCGGCCGGGGAGACCGTACGTTCCTGGGCGCGCCCCCGCGCCCTGCGAAGCGGGGGCCGCGCCTCTGAACCCCGGGCGGGGTTCGACCGCGGGTGTGTCGTGGCCGGCCGCGCAGTTCCCCGCGCGCCCCTGACGAACCCCGTCCGTTCAGCCTCGGTATGCCTCCAGCAGGCGGAGCCACACCTCGCTGAGCGTGGGGAAGGACGGCACCGCGTGCCACAGGCGGCTGATCGGGACCTCGCCGGCGATGGCGATCGTCGCTGAGTGGATCAGTTCGCCGACGCCGGGACCGACGAACGTCACTCCGCGCAGGATCTCCGCCTCCAGGTCGACGACCATGCGGGCCCGTCCGCGGTAGCCGTCGGCGTACAGTCCCGCCCCGGCGACGGAGGCGAAGTCGACGTCGACCGCGCGGACCCGGTGGCCCGCCTGTTCCGCCTCCGCGAGCGAGAGGCCGACGGCCGCCGCCTCCGGGTCGGTGAAGACGACCTGCGGCACGGCCACGTGGTCGGCGGTGGCCGCGTGGGCGCCCCACGCCGCCGACTCCTCCTCCGCGTCCCCCGCCGCCCGCGCCGCGATCGCCGCCCCGGCGATCCGCGCCTGGTACTTGCCCTGGTGGGTGAGGAGCGCCCGGTGGTTGACGTCACCCACCGCGTACAGCCACTCGCTGCCCTCGACCCGCATGCTGTCGTCGACGCTCAGCCAGGAGCCGGGCTCGAGACCGACCGTCTCCAGGCCGATCGCGTCCGTCTTCGGCGCGCGCCCGGTGGCGAAGAGGATCTCGTCCGCCTCGATCCGCTCACCGGTGTCGGTGACGGCCACGACCGTGCCCTTGCCCCGGTTCGCCGGCGTGCCCGGCGCGCCGGCGGCCGCTTCCGGCGCCTGCTCGCGGGTCACCGACGTGACCGACACCCCGGTCCGCAGGTCGACGCCCGCCTCCGTCAGCCCCTCGGCGATGAGCTCCCCGGCGAACGGCTCCATCCTCGGCAGCAGCCCCTTGCCGCGCACCAGCATGGTGACCCGCGCGCCCAGGCTCTGCCAGGCCGTGGCCATCTCGACGGCGACGACACCGCCGCCGACCACGATCAGCCGGCCCGGCGCCCGCCCGCTGGTCGCCTCCCTGCTGGTCCAGGGCCGTACGTCCGCGAGTCCGGGCAGGTCCGGGAGCGCGGCGCGGGTGCCGGTGCACACGGCGACCGCGTGCCGGGCCGTGAGCACCGTGCGGGCGCCGTCGCGCCCCTCCACCTCGACCGTACGGGGCGCGGTGAGGCGCCCGAACCCCCGGTGGAGGTCGACACCGACGCCGTTCAGCCAGCCGACCTGGCCGTCGTCCTTCCAGTCGGACGCCATGTAGTCGCGGTGTCGCAGGACGGCGTCCGTGTCGAGGGGGCCCTGTACGGCCTGGGTGAGCCCGGGCACGCGGCGCGCGTCGGCGCGGGCGATCACCGGGCGGAGGAGGGCCTTGCTGGGGATGCACGCCCAGTACGAGCACTCGCCGCCGACCAGCTCGTTCTCCACGACCGCGGTGGACAGGCCGGCCGCGCGGGTGCGGTCGGCGACGTTCTCCCCCACGGGCCCGGCCCCGAGCACCACGACGTCGTACGCGATGGTTTCCGTTTCCGTCATGGGCACAGTCTGGTGGGTGGTGTGCGCGGAGGCCACACGGGTACGCGCGCGGGGATGCCCGGGGAACAGCCGCCGGGCGCGCAGGGGAATAGCCGGCACGCCCGCGCCGTTGGCGTCGACGGCTCACCCGACACCAGGAAGAGGGATACCCGCCATGAGCAACAGCACCGTGGAGCTGACCAAGGACAACTTCGACCAGACGGTCACGGACAACGACTTCGTCCTGATCGACTTCTGGGCGTCCTGGTGCGGGCCGTGCCGGCAGTTCGCCCCGGTGTACGAGAAGGCGGCGGAGGAAAACCCCGATCTGGTGTTCGGGAAGGTGGACACGGAGGCGCAGCCGGAGCTTGCGCAGGCGTTCGGGATTCAGTCGATTCCCACGCTGATGATCGTGCGGGACCGGGTCGCGGTCTTCGCGCAGCCGGGGGCGCTGCCGGAGGCAGCGTTGACGGATGTCATTGGGCAGGCGCGGAAGCTGGACATGGACGAGGTGCGGAAGGCTGTGGCCGAGCAGCAGGCGCAGGGGGGTGCGGGCGAGTAGTTCTTCGCCCCCGCCGCCCCTGCCCGTCCCATCCGGAACCTGGGGGCTCCGCCCCCAGGGCCTCCCGGGGGGAGGAGCGCGGGAGAGCTCGGGTGGGTGGGGTTCGTGGGCGGGTGCGGGTGCGTCGTGGCTGGTCGCGCAGTTCCCCGCGCCCCTTGCGGGGGGCGCGAGTGCGCGCCCCCTACGGTGCCCTAGCTCGATTCCCTCGGTATCACGTGTGCGCCCAGCACCTGTCTCACCTCTGGTGGGGCGGTGGTGTTCTGGACTGCCTGGTCGACCAGTTGGGCCAGGGTGCGGCCGGAGGGGAGGGCCAGGTGGACGGTGGTGAGGCGGGGGCGGAGGAGGCGGCCGAGCATGAGGTCGTCGGCGCCGACGACCGCCGTGTCGTCCGGGACGACGACACCGTTGTCCTGGAGCGCCCGCATCAGCAGCATCGCGTACTCGTCGTTGTACGCGAACACCGAGTCGAGGTTCAACTCCCGCCAGCGTGAGGTGAGTTCGGCGGCGGAGTCCTCGTCGTACGCCAGCGGCAGCACCGTGACGGTGGCGTCGCTCTTGCCCTCCACCGCCTGCCGTACGCCGGCGAGCCGGGGGCCGGAGAACGGCTCCAGGCCGGGCTCCTTCGGCATCACCACGCCGATGCGGCGTCGGCCGCGGCCGTACAGGTGGAGGCCGGCGCTGCGGCCGACCTCCGCGTGGTTCATGAGGAGCGCGTGCGCCCCCTCGATGCGCTCGGCGCCCATCGTCACCACCGCGCGGGCGCCGGAGCGTTTCAGTACGGCGACGCCCTCGGGGCCGAGCCCGCCGCCGGGCAGCAGTACCGCCACCGGACGCAGTTCGGCCCAGGCGCGCGCGGCCTCGTCGCCCCGCAGGCCGACCTGGCCGTACTGGACCACGGTGTAGTCCAGGCGGCCGAGCGCCCATTGCAGTTCGTTGATGAACTGGCTGTACAGCGGGCCGGCCGGGACCTCGGGGGCGGGCATGAGCACCATGCGGCTGTGGCCGGCGCGCAGGCTGCGGGCGGCGGCGTGCGGGACGTACCCCAGTTCCTCGGCGGCCTCGCGGACGCGCCGGCGGGTGGGTTCGCTGATCCGTACGGCACTGGTGTTGTTCAGGACGTAGGAGACGGTGGCCCGGGACACTCCCGCCAGGCGCGCCACATCCGCGCTCGTCGGCACGGAACGCGGGGCGGGCGGCGGGACGGTGGACCGGTCGGGTATGTGCACCATGACGTACGTCATTTTTCCAGAAGGCCGCGAACAAACGGGGAGCGGGTGAACTTCCCGCGCACGCACGGGCGTTCGCGCTGGTGGACGCGCGTTCGAACGAGGGCGCACGGTGTGTCGGCCGCCGGGGAGGTTACCGTGTGCCCGTGACTGCCTTCGCCGATCAGGACGTTCCCGTACCCGGCCGTTACGGCCCCTCCGCCACCACCGAGGCCGATCCGCGCCGGGTGGGCCCGGTACGGACCGAGTACTCCCCCGCGCACGACGGCGACCCGGACCCCGGGGAGATCGTGTGGACGTGGGTGCCCTTCGAGGAGAACGACGGGCGCGGGAAGGACCGCCCCGTCCTCGTCGTCGCGCGTGAGCCGGGCGGGACGCTGCTCGCGGTGCAGCTCTCCAGCAAGCGGCACGACGGGGACCGGGAATGGGTGGCGATCGGGAGCGGGCCGTGGGACCGCTCGGGGCGGGACTCGTGGGTCGACGTGGACCGGGTGCTGCGGCTGCACGAGGACGGCATGCGGCGCGAGGCGTGCGCGCTGGACCGGATGCGGTTCAACTCCGTGGTGCACCGGCTGCGGGAGCGCTACGGCTGGCGCTGAGCGCCCCCTTCACCGGTTCCCGGCCCCGGCCCCGGCGGCGACGTCGGCGAACGTACGCTCGAACGCCCCGCGTACCGTCGCCCCCTTCGTACGGTCCAGTACCGCGTACACGACCCGGTCGAAGCGGCCCGCGAACCGGTCACCGTCCACCAGGAGGCCCCGGAACGCGGCGGCCACCTGGGACGGGTCGTTGCGGAACACCCCGCAGCCCCACGCGCCGAGGACCAGCCGCCGGTGGCCGTGCAGGGCGGCGACCTCCAGGACCCGTTCGGCCCGTACCGCGAGGGCGCGCGGCAGCTCGGCGGCGCGCTCCGGCGCACGGCTCAGCAGTACGCCCGCGTTGGGCGCCGCGGCGGTGAGGAACGCGACCCGGTAGGGCTCGTCGAGCAGCCGGCCGTCGTCGTCGCGGAAGACGGGGACCCCGGGGGCGTGGACGACCCGGTCGGTGTAGAGCGGGTCGCGGTGCTCCCGGTGGTGGTCGTAGAACGCGCGGACCTCCCGTACGCAGGCGTACAGCGCCGAGGAGCGGCACAGCGCCTCCTCCTGGGCCTGGGCCCCGTTGAGGAAGCCGCCGCCCGGGTTGCGGGCGCTCGCGAAGTTCAGTACGGCGACCGAGCCGTCGGCGGCCCGCACCAGCCGCCGCGCGGCCTCCAGGCTGCTCTCCCCGGTGACCTCCACGGCCATGGGCGCCCGCCCGGCCTCCGCGCCCCTTTCCGGGAGCCGTACCGGCTGCGGCCCGTACATCCGCGTCCCCGCCCGCGCGGCCCCGACCGCCGCGGCCAGCGGTACCTCGTGGCCGCCGGGGGCCCGGTAGGCGCCCCGGTCCACGATCTCCTGGGTCTCCCGCGCGAGGCCGCGCAGCCGCGCGCTCACGGCGTCACCCCCGTGCACGCCGTGAGCGCGCCGTGCGCGCCCCCTGTTCGTACGTCCCCTCGCCGTACGCCCCCTCCGGCGCACCTCCCCGTCGTGCTCATGCGCACATCGTGGGTGATGCTGGTCCCGAGCGGCAACGGAGTTTCTCCGTGCGCCGGTCCCTTGTGCACCGATTCGCCCCCTTGTGCGAACGGCGCCGAGAGGTTTGGGTGGGAGGAGCGTTGTCGGCCCGGCCCATCCGGTACCGGACCGGCGGCATGGTGGAATCTCAGGAGGATCCCGACATGTCCGATGCGGTGAGCGACTGTAGTGACGGTGCGGAGGACCGCACCGCGCTCACCGAGGCGGACGTGGAGGCGCTGGTCCGAGGCATCTGCTTCAAGACCGGCCCGCCCCGTCGTCTCGGTGTCGAACTGGAATGGCTCGTCCACGAGCCGCTGCGACCGCGGCTTCCCGTACCACCCGAACGTCTCGACGCGGCCTATGCCGCGCTGCGGACCGTGCCCCTGCGTTCGGCGCTCACCGTCGAACCCGGCGGCCAGCTGGAGCTGAGTTCCGCTCCCGCCGCCTCCCTGATGGAGTGCGTACGGTCCGTCTCCGCCGATCTCGACACGGTCCGCGCCGTCCTGCGCGCGGACGGCCTCGGTCTGTACGGCTGCGGTCACGACCCATGGAATTCCCCCGTCCGCTACCTCCGGCAGCCGCGCTACGACGCCATGGAGGCCTGTCTGGACCGCACCGGTCCGGAGGGCCGGGCCATGATGTGCTCCTCCGCCTCCGTCCAGGTGTGTCTGGACGCCGGGTACGAGGAGCCGGGCCCGCTCGGCCACGGCAGACGCTGGTGGCTGGCGCACACCCTGGGCGCGGTGCTGGTCGCCGCGTTCGCGCACTCCCCCGTGGCCCGCGGCCGTCCCACGGGCTGGCGTTCGACCCGGCAGTACCTGTGGACATCGATGGACCCGGGGCGCAGCGGCGCCCCGCTCTCCGGCCGCGATCCCCGGGGCGCCTGGGCCGCACGGGTGCTGGACGCGCCCGTGATGTGCGTGCGGCGGGACGACGGTCCCTGGCACGTGCCCGAGGGGCTGACCTTCCGGGAGTGGACCCGGTCGGCCGACGGCCCGACCCGGGCCGATCTGGAGTACCACCTCACCACGCTGTTCCCGCCGGTGCGGCCGCGCGGTCATCTGGAGCTGCGGATGATCGACGCCCAGCCCGGCGAGGACGGCTGGATCGTGCCGCTGGCGGTGACGACCGCCCTGTTCGACGACCCGGAGGCCGCCGAGACCGCGTACCGCACGGTCAAGCCCCTCGCGGAGCGGGCGGACGGGCGCACGGCCCCGCGCAATCCGCTGTGGACGACGGCCGCCCGTGAGGGCCTCGCCGATCCGGAGCTGCGCGAGGCCGCCGCCGTCTGCTTCGCCGCCGCCGCCGAGGCGCTGCCCCGGCTCGGCGCCGACGACGCCGTACGGGCGGCCGTCGCCGACTTCACCGACCGTTACGTGGCCCGGGGCCGCTGCCCCGCCGACGATCTGCTCGCGCACCACCACGGGAAGGAACCGTGCACATGACCGAGTCCACCTCCCCGGCACCCCCCGCGGACACCGACCCCGAGGCGCTGCGGAACCGCGCGCTGGACGCGCTGACCACCGCGCGCGAGCGCACCGCGCTGCTCACCGAGTGCGTCGAGGAACCCGATCTGCTCGCCCAGCACTCGCCGCTGATGTCCCCGCTGGTGTGGGACCTGGCGCACATCGGCAACCAGGAGGAGCTCTGGCTGCTGCGCGCGGTGGCCGGGCGCGAGGCGATGCGGCCGGAGATCGACGGGCTGTACGACGCGTTCGAGCACCCGCGCGCCGAACGGCCCTCGCTGCCGCTGCTGCCGCCCGAGGAGGCCCGCCGCTACGCCGCCGAGGTACGCGGCCGGGCGCTGGACGTGCTGGAGTCCACCGCCTTCCGGGGCGGCCGGGCGCTGACCGAGGCGGGCTTCGCCTTCGGCATGATCGCCCAGCACGAGCAGCAGCACGACGAGACCATGCTCATCACCCATCAGCTGCGCCGGGGCCCGCAGGCGCTCACCGCCCCGGATCCGGCGCCCGTGCCGCCGTACGACGGTCCGGCCGAGGTCCTGGTCCCCGGCGGCCCGTTCACCATGGGTACGTCCACCGAGCCCTGGTCGCTGGACAACGAACGGCCCGCGCACCGGCGCGAGGTGGCCGCCTTCCACATCGACACCGTGCCCGTCACCAACGCCGCCTACCAGCGGTTCATGGCGGCCGGCGGTTACGACGACGAGCGCTGGTGGCACCCGGCGGGCTGGGCGCACCTGCGCGCCCACTCCATCGGGGCGCCGCAGTTCTGGCGCCGCGAGGGCGGGCAGTGGCTGCGGCGGCGGTTCGGCGTCACCGAGGTCGTCCCGCCCGACGAGCCGGTGCTGCACGTGAGCTGGTACGAGGCGGACGCCTACGCCCGCTGGGCCGGGCGGCGGCTGCCGACCGAGGCCGAGTGGGAGAAGGCCGCCCGCTTCGACCCGGCCACCGGCCGCTCCCGGCGCTACCCGTGGGGCGACGCCGACCCCGGTCCGGCGCACGCCAACCTCGGCCAGCGCCATCTGCGCCCGGCCCCGGCCGGCAGCTACCCGGAGGGCGAATCACCTCTGGGTGTAAGGCAGTTGATCGGCGATGTCTGGGAGTGGACGTCGAGCGACTTCGCCCCGTACCCGGGCTTCCGCGCGTTCCCGTACAAGGAGTACTCGGAGGTGTTCTTCGGCCCCGAGTACAAGGTGCTGCGCGGCGGTTCGTTCGCCGTGGACCAGGTGGCCTGCCGGGGCACCTTCCGCAACTGGGACTATCCGATCCGCCGGCAGATCTTCTCCGGCTTCCGCACCGCGCGGGACGCCGGGCCGGAGGCCCGCTGATGTGCCGGCACGTGGCGTACCTCGGTCCGCCGGAGCCGCTGGGCGCGCTGCTCGTGGCGCCGCCGCACGCGCTGTACCGGCAGTCGTGGGCGCCCCGCCGGCAGCGGTACGGGACGGTCAACGCCGACGGCTTCGGCGTCGGCTGGTACGCCGACGGCGACCCGGTGCCCGCCCGGTACCGGCAGGCCGGGCCGATCTGGGCCGATCTGTCGTTCGCGGACCTGGCGCGTGTGGTGCGCGCGGGCGCGGTGCTCGCCGCGGTCCGGGACGCCACGCTGTCGGGTGCGGACGCGGAGGCCGCGGCGGCGCCGTTCGCCGGTGACCGCTGGCTGTTCAGCCACAACGGCGCCGTCACCGGCTGGCCCGGCTCCCTCGCGGCGCTCGCGCGCACGCTGCCGGCCGAGGAGGTGCTGGCCCTGGCGGCGCGCAACGACTCCGCGCTGGTCTGGGCGCTCGCGCTGAACCGGCTGCGCGGCGGCGACGAGCCCGGCCAGGCGCTGGCCGACACGGTCCTCGACGTCGCCGCGGCCGCCCCCGGCTCCCGGCTCAACCTGCTGCTCACCGACGGCGACACGATCGCCGCCACCGCCTGGGGCGACACGCTCTGGTACCTGACCGAACCCGGCCGGCGCACGGTCGTCGCCTCCGAGCCCTACGACGACGACCCGCGCTGGCGCGAGGTCCCCGACCGCACCCTGCTCGCCGCGAGCCGCACCGAGGTCCTGCTCACGCCCCTCAAGGAGCCCGAGCCCGACCGTCCGGTGCCGCCCGCACCCACCGCACCGCCGAAGGAGCCCCGCACGTGAGCCCGTTCCTTCTCACCCGCACCCTCCCCGAGGGCGCCACCGACACCGCGCTCCGCACCGACGTGCGGCGCGGCCTCACCAGTACCCCCAAGTGGCTGCCGCCGAAGTGGTTCTACGACGCCCACGGCAGCGAACTGTTCGAGAAGATCACCGAACTGCCCGAGTACTACCCCACGCGCGCCGAGCGGGAGATCCTCATGGCCCGCTCGGGCGAGATCGCCGCGGCGTCCGGGGCGCGCACCCTCGTCGAACTGGGCTCCGGCTCCTCGGAGAAGACCCGACACCTGCTGGACGCCCTGACCGAGCTGCGCACCTACGTGCCCGTCGACGTCAGCGACAGCGCCCTGCGCCGGGCGGGCCGGGCGCTGACCGAGGAGTACCCGGGGCTCGACGTGCACGCGCTGCTCGCCGACTTCACCACCTCCCTCGCCCTGCCGGACACCCCGGGGCCCCGGCTCGTGGCGTTCCTCGGCGGCACCATCGGCAATCTGGTGCCCGAGGAGCGGGCCGCGTTCCTCGCCTCCGTACGGGCGCTGCTGTCCCCCGGGGACGCGCTGCTGCTCGGCACGGACCTCGTCAAGGACGCATCGGTGCTCGTCGCGGCGTACGACGACGCGGCGGGGGTGACGGCCGCGTTCAACAAGAACGTGCTGAACGTCGTCGACCGCGAACTGGGCGGCGACTTCGATCCCGACGCGTTCGACCACGTCGCCCTCTGGGACGCCGGGCGCGAGTGGATCGAGATGCGGCTGCGGTCGCGCACCGCCCAGACCGTGAAGATCCGCGCGCTCGGACTGGCCGTCGACTTCGCCGCGGGCGAGGAACTCCGTACGGAGGTCTCGGCGAAGTTCCGCGAGGACGGGGTACGCGGGGAGTTGGCCGCGGCCGGGCTGGAGCTCGGCCACTGGTGGACGGACCGCGGCGGGAGGTTCGCGCTCTCGCTCAGCACGGTCCGCTGACCGGTGGGGCGGCGCCGCCTCGCGGGGCGGCGCCGTCTGCGGCACGGTGGAGTGACGTGTGCGTGTGTGCGTCACCGTGGAGAGGAGCGATTCGTATGTCCGACAACGTGTACCGGGTGACCGAGATCGTCGGCAGTTCGACGGAGGGGATCGACGACGCGATCCGCAAGGGGGTCTCGCGGGCGTCCCAGACACTGCGCAACCTGGACTGGTTCGAGGTGACGCAGGTGCGGGGCCACATCGAGAACGGGGAGATCGAGCACTACCAGGTGGGCCTGAAGGTGGGGTTCAGGCTCGACGAGGAGTAGGGGGCTCCGGGGGGAGGGGGTGCGCGGGTGCGGGCGACCGGGCGGTAAGACACCCCACCCCCACGCCCGTTCCGCGTAGCGCAGAATGGAGGCGTGAACCCCGTTCGGCTGCTCGTCGTGGACGACGATCCCCCCATCGCCGATCTCGTGGCCACCGTCGCCCGGTACGAGGGCTGGGAGGCGGTCACGGCGTACTCCGGTGAGGAGGCGCTCAGACGTGCCGCCGCGTTCCGGCCGGACATCGTCGTGCTCGATCTGATGCTCCCCGGCGTCGACGGCTTCGGCGTGCTCGACCGGCTGCGCGACGCCGGCATGTCCGTCCCCGTCGTGTTCCTCACCGCCCGCGACGGCGTCGCCGACCGCGTCGCCGGGCTCACCCGGGGCGGGGACGACTACCTCGTCAAACCGTTCGCCGTGGAGGAGCTGATGGCCCGGCTCCGCACGGTGCTGCGCCGCAGCGCCGGGCCCGGCGGCGCGCGCGCCGTGCTGCGGGTCGCGGACCTGACGATGGACGAGGAGACCCGCGAGGTCCGCCGCGGCGACCATCTGCTCGCGCTCACCCCGACCGAGTACGACGTGCTGCGCTGTCTGCTGCGCAAGTCCCCCGCCGTGCTGACCAAGGCGCAGATCCTGGACGACGTCTGGAGTTACGGCTTCGGCGGCCGGTCCAACGTGGTCGAGCTGGTCGTCAGCCGGCTGCGCCGCAAGCTGGAGGCGACCGACGGCGGCGAGGTGCCGCTGATCCACACCGTGCGCGGGGTCGGCTACGTGGCCCGGCGGGCCGCCGAGTGAGAGGCCGGCCGCGCCGGCCGCACCGCGGGCTGCCGGGGACGCCCCGGCGGCTCCGTCTCGGCACCCGGCTCGCGCTGGGCGTGGGCGCGCTGTCCCTGGTGGTGTTCGCGGTGGTCGGCACCGCGTTGACGATGTACATGCGGCAGTACCAGGAGCGCCAGCTCGCCGAGCAGATGAAGCTGGTGCAGGTCGTGCAGACCAAGGACGCCAAGACGCACGGCACGGTGGAGCGGCGGCCGTACTACGGCTGGTACACCGCCGTGTACGAGGTGAAGGACGGCCACGCCGTGCTGCGCCGCCCCGCCGACGTGCCCGCCGACACCGGCGCCCTCGCGGCCGTCGCCGAGGCGCAGCCGGCCTCGGGCTCCGAGCATCTGACCCGCACCGCCCGGATCCCCGGCGAGGGCACGTATCTGCTGCGGGCCTGCCCGGTGGAGCACGGGGTGGTGCTGGTCAGCGCGGCGCCGCTGGCGGACGTGCAGGCGACCACGCGGCGGCTGATCACGGTGCAGGTGGTGACGTTCGCGGCGGCGCTGGTCGCGCTGGTGGTGGCCGGGCGCGCGGTGCTGCGGCGCGGACTGAAGCCGCTGAGCGACCTGGCGGCCACCGCGCACGACATCACCTCGCACGACCTGACCGACTCCGGGCGGCTGCCGGTGCGCGCCGACGGCCGCAGCGGGGCCCCGGAGATCGAGGAGCTGCGCTCGGCGTTCAACACCATGCTGGAGCACATCGACGACTCGCTCGTGGTCCGCGCGGAGGCCGAGCGGCGGCTGCGGCGGTTCGTCGCGGACGCCTCGCACGAACTGCGCACCCCGCTGATGTCGGTGCGCGGCTACGCGGACCTGTTCCAGTACGCGGCCGCCCACTCCCCCGAGGAACGGGACAGGCATCTGGCCCGGCTGCGCGCGGAGGCCGCCCGGATGGGCGTGCTCCTGGACGATCTGCTGCTGCTCGCCCGGCTGGACGCGGCGGAGGTGGAGGCGCCGCTGCGGGTGGAGGAGACCGATCTGGTGGAGCTGGTGCGGCGGGCGGCGGACGCGTTCCGCGCGAGCCACCCGGACCGTCCGCTGACCGTGACGGCCGGACCGGACGAGCTGCGGACGCGGCTCGACCCCGCGCGGATCCGGCAGGTGGTGGACAACCTGCTGACCAACGCGGCGGTGCACACCCCGCCGGGTACGGAGGTGTCGGTCGGGGTGACGGTGGAGGCACCGCACCCGGCGGAGGTGCCGGTACCGGCGCCCCGCCGGGCACCGCGACCGGCGCCCGCGCGGACACCGGCCGCCACGCCCGGCGGGCACGGCGGCACAGGCGTCGCCACCGGTCCCGGTACCACGCCCGCCGGCCCCCGCACCGCCGTCGTCCACGTCACCGACGCCGGCCCCGGGATACCGGCCGCCGACCGGGGGCGGATCTTCGACCGGTTCTACCGTGTCGATGCGGCCCGCAGCCGCGACCGCGGCGGCAGCGGGCTGGGGCTCGCGGTCGTCCGGTCCCTGGTCGAGGCGCACGGCGGCACCGTCGACGTGACGGGCGGTCCCGGCGCGACCACGTTCACGCTCAGGATTCCGTTGACCGGCTAGACCCGACCCGGGCCACCTCCTCCGGCAGCATCGTCGGGGCCTCCCGCAGCACCGTCTCCGCCACGGGGTAGGCCACCTCGGTCACCCGCCCGGTCGCCGACCCCGTGGCGAGACCGCCGTCGGCGTGCGCGGTGCCGACGGGGAGGAGCATCAGTCCGCCTCCCATGGCCAGGACGACCGCCCGACGCATCCCCGTACGGGCTTCACCAACCGTCACCTTCGACTCCTTCCGCCTGCCGGGGCGCTCGCCCCGGGCGGGCCCACGCTGGCAGGGCGACCGCGCGACACGCGAACGAAAACCCCGCTCGTCCCACGGACGGAGGAGCAGGGAGCCGTCCCGCTGACGAACTGACGGACCGGCCGTCCTCCGCACGGGGGGACGCACGCGGACATTCATCACACAGCGGACCCCGCCCGGCCCTGGCGCACTCTCCCCCGCCCCGCGCCCCCGGAACGGGTCAATCCCGGCATCTTTTGCCGCGTTCGCGGCAATGTCTACGGCTTCGAGAGGTTCCGTGAGGTTCCCCGTTCCGTCGAAGCTGAGGGAGTACCACCTGATGGCCCGTAGACACGTCGGCGCAGGCTGTGCCGTCCTGACCGTGCTCGGTTCGCTCGTGCTGGCGAACCCGTCCCAGGCGACGGCCACCGCCTCGTCCGTGCCGCCCGCCGACGGCCCCTCGGCGGCCCGGACACTCGGCGCCGACCGGCCCTCGGCCGAGGTCCTGCACGCGCTCCGGCGCGACCTGGGGCTGACCGCGGCCCAGGCCAGACAGCGGCTGACGAACGAGGCGGAGGCCGGCACCCGGGCCGGCCGGCTGCACAACGCGCTCGGCACCCGCTTCGCCGGTGCCTGGGTGCACGGGAAGACGTCGGCCGGACTGACCGTCGCCACCACCAACAAGGCGGACGTCGCCGCCATCGAGGCGGGCGGCGCCGACGCCAAGGTCGTCAAGGTGGCGCTGGCCGACCTGCGGACCGTCAAGACGAAGCTGGACAGGGCCGCCGCCGCCACGAAGGGCCGGCGGACCCCGGTGCGGTACGTCGACATCCGCAACAACCGGGTGACCGTGCAGGCCACCAGCAAGGCCGCGGCGGACGCGTTGGTGAAGGCCGCCCGGGTGGACCGTACGCGGGTGGCGGTGAAGGTGTCCAAGGACCAGCCGCGCGCGCTGTACGACATCACCGGCGGCGACGCGTACTACATCAACGACGAGGCGCGCTGCTCCGTCGGGTTCTCCGTCACCAAGGGCGAGCAGCAGGGCTTCGTCTCCGCCGGGCACTGCGGCGGCAAGGGCGACACGACCACCGGGTACAACCAGGTGGCCCAGGGCACCTTCCAGGACTCGGTGTTCCCCGGCCACGACTACTCCTGGGTCGCCGCCAACGACGACTGGACGGCCACCCCGCACGTCAAGGGCGAGGGCGGCGCGGACGTGACGGTGTCCGGCTCGGTGGAGGCGCTGGTGGGCGCCTCGGTCTGCCGCTCGGGCTCCACCACGGGCTGGCACTGCGGCACCATCGAGGAGCACGACACGAGCGTGACCTACCCGGAGGGCACGGTCGACGGGGTGACGCGGACGACGGTGTGCGCCGAGCCCGGCGACTCCGGCGGCCCGTACCTCTCCGGCAGCCAGGCGCAGGGTGTCACCTCCGGCGGCTCCGGTGACTGCACCAGCGGCGGGACGACGTACTACCAGCCGGTCAACCCGGCGCTGAGCGCCTTCGGTCTGACGCTCACCACGGACACGGCCACCACCGAGACGCCGGGCACCACGCCGGAGCCGGAGTCCGGCACCTGGGCGGCGGGCGCGGTGTACGACGTGGGCGCGAAGGTGACGTACGGCGGCGTCACCTATGTGTGCCTCCAGCCGCACCAGGCGCAGGGCGCGTGGCAGCCGGCCACGACGCCGGCGCTGTGGCAGAAGGTCTGACTCCGCGCGGCGCGACGGCGTCGCGCACCACCGGACGGGGCCCGCGGCGCGGGCCCCGTCCGCGTGCCGGTGGGCCCACCGCACGCCCGGCGGCGGCCGGCCCCGGTGGCGTCAGCCGTCTCCGGCCGTCCGGCCCTCGGGAGCCGTCCCGCCTTCGGGAGCCGTCCGGTCCTCGTCCTCGGTGTCGCCCGGGGTGAGTCGCACACAGCACTCCCCGGGTTCGGGGGCCAGGACGGCCCGCACCCCGTTGACCTCCAGCCCGCTCAGACAGCCGGAGAGGAAGGCCTGGTTCATGCCGCACACCAGGTCGGGCGCCTTGCTCGCCAGCGGGTGGAAGGGGCAGTTGCGCAGCCGGAGCCGGGTGGGGGTCTCCCGGACGGGTTCGTAGCCGTACTCGTCCAGCAGGCGCTCGCACGCGGTCAGTCCGCGCTCGGGGCCCAGCCGCCCCGGGCGCGTCTCCTCCCGCGCGTCGCGGCCCAGGCGCCGGCCGCGTCGTTCCGCGCTGCGCACGGCCGCCTGCGCGGCGTTCTCGTCGGCGCCCTCGGTCAGGACGGCGTCCAGGAGGAGGTCCGCCAGGAGTTCGTGGCGCCGGTCGGGGATGTTCACGGTGATCTGCGCGTCGGTGGGCTCGTACACCTTGGGCCGCCTGCCGACCTTGCGGATGCCGCCCGGTGCCTCGTAGCGGGCCCGCAGGAGACCGGCGTCGACGAGCTTGTCGAGGTGGAAGGCGGCGAGCTTGCTGGATATCCCGGCGCTCGCGGCGGCCTCGTCGCGGGTGACGGCGTGGCCGGCGCGGCGGATGAAGAGGAACATGCGCCGCCGTGAGTCCTCGCTCAGCACGCTGACGGAGTCGATGGCGCGGTCGGCCGCGCCGGCCGGTGAGGAGGATTCGTAAGCCACACGCCCACAGTAACTCCCACGCACGTAGGCACAAGTGTTCCCGCGGGTCCTCCATCTGGGGACCTTGACGCGCCCCAGCAATTAAACCAACAATGATTGGTGAAACTACTGGAGGTCGTCATGTCCGATCAGTCTCCCCCGCAGGCGAAGCGTCCGGTCAGCGCCCCGCTCGCCGGCCCGTACGGCCACCCGTTCCACCCGATCCTGGTGACCGTGCCGATCGGTGCCTGGGTGACCGGCCTGGTGTTCGACATCGCCTCGCACCTCGTCGACCGGCCGGGCTTCCTGACCCAGTCCTCGGAGTGGCTGATCGCCATCGGCGTGATCGGCGCGCTGCTCGCGGCCGTGGTCGGGTTCCTCGACCTGTTCGCGATCCCGACGGCCACCCCGGCCTTCCGCACCGCCCTGCTCCACATGACGCTGAACCTGCTGGTGACCGCCGCCTACGTCGTCAACTTCCTGTGGCGGCACGCCGACTACACCAGCGGGGGGAGCGTGGGCGTCGGCCAGCTGGTGCTGTCCGCGATCAGCGTGGCGGCGCTGGGTGTCTCGGGGTTCCTGGGCGGCAAGCTGGCCTACCGCTACGGCGTCCGCGTCGCCGACGAGAACACCCAGGCCGAGGGGTACACCACCGGAACGGGCGGCTGACATGACCGAGCGCCCCGAACGTGCCACCGCCCGCATACCTGCGCGCGACGAGGAGGAGACCCGGCCGGCCCGGCCCGCCCTCCGGGTCGTGGACGAGCCCCGGGCGATCGACCTGGCGGCGGCGGAGACCGCGGCCGGGCAGTTCCTGGCCGCCCTCGGCGTCTCCACCGCCTCCGAGAGCCTGCGCGGCACACCGGGCCGGATGGCGCGCGCCTACGCCGAGCTGTTCAGCCCGCGCGCCTTCGACCTGACCACCTTTCCCAACGACGAGCACTACGACGAACTGGTCCTGGCCCGCCGCATCCCCGTACGGTCCGTCTGCGAGCACCATCTGCTGCCGTTCGTCGGGATCGCCCACGTCGGCTACCTGCCCGGCTCGCGGATCCTCGGCCTGTCCAAGCTGGCCCGGGTCGTCGAGCACTTCGCCTGCCGCCCGCAGGTCCAGGAACGCCTGACCAAACAGGTCGCCGACTGGCTGGAGACCCAGCTGGAGCCCAAGGGCGTCGGGGTGGTGATCGAGGCCGAACACTCCTGCATGACCCTGCGCGGCGTGCGCGCCACCGGCAGCAGCACCATGACCTCCACCCTGCTCGGCCTGCTGCGCTCCGACGCCCGCTCCCGCGCCGAGTTCCTCGCCCTGACCGGCGCGGCCCCCTGACCCGGCGCGGTCACCCTCGGGCTGTGTCGGGGGCGGACCCCCGGGCGCCGTCGGCGAGCAGCGCGTACGCGGTCGGTACGAACGGGTCGCGGGCGCGGAACCGGCGGGTGCAGACGGCCGCCAGGGCCGTGCCCGTGTCGGGCCGGAAGCCGAGGAAGGTCTGCTGGCCGAGGGTGGCGCCGGAGTGGAAGTACATCGGCCCGTGGTCGGTGGGGTGCCGGAACCAGGTGAGCGTGTGCTCGTGCCGGTGCCCGAGGCCGCGCCGCAGCACCGGGCGGCGCACCGCCCGCAGTGCCCCGGCCAGGGGGGAGCCGGGCGGGGGGTCGAGGTGGGCCTCCAGGAGGGTGAGCAGATCGCCGGGGGTGGCCCGGACGGCTCCCGCGGCACGGAAGCCGCCGGCGTCGAGCGCGGGCACGGGGGTGCCGTCCGGGCGGTGGCCGACGGCGTCCGTGTCCGGTCCGGTCGCCGTGAGGGCGGTGCCGGTCAGGGCGAGCGGGCGCAGCACCTCCTCGGTGAGGAGGGTGTCCCACGGGGTCTGGAGGGCGGCGGCGAGAGCGTGGCCGAGGACGGCGACGCCGAAGTTGGAGTAGCGCCAGCGGGTGCCGGGGCGGTGCCGGGGGCGGTGGCGCACGAAGGCGGCGACGACGCGTTCGGCGGAGTAGCGGGCGTAGGGGTTGGTGCGCCAGGCGGGCAGCGCGCGGGGGTAGAAGTCGGCGGGCAGCCGGGGCAGTCCGGCGGTGTGGGTGATCAGGTGGGTGAGGGTGACGGGGGCCGGGCCGACGGGGCGGCGGGGGTCCAGGCAGCGGGCGGCGGGTTCGCCGCCGGACAGCCGGCCGGTCGCGGTGAGGTGGGCCAGGAGCAGCCCGGCGTAGACCTTGGAGGCGGAGCCGGTCTCGTACCGCAGCAGGGCGCGGGGTACGGGCGGCGGGGTGCCGGTGCCGCCGTGGTGGACCGTGCGGTGGCCGTGCCGGGAGAGGGCGAGGACGACGTCGGGGGCGTCGACGGCGGTCACGGCGTCGTCGAGACGGCGGCGCAGGGTGTCCTCGTCGTCGAAGGGCGCCGGGCGCCGGGGGTGGGCGGGGGCGCTCATGCCGTGGCACCCGCGAGCCGTGACAGGGATCGTGAGGTGGCGAGCACGGAGGCGAAGGCGGCGACCAGGGTGGGGTGGTAGACGATGTCGAAGACGTCCTCGGGGTCGCCCTCGGGCATGGTGCGCAGGGCGGGCATGGCGCCGTCCGGCTGCTGGGCGGCGGCGAAGCCCGCCCAGGCCCGTTCGTCGAGGGTGGGCCGGGGCAGGCAGGCGTCGACGACCAGCAACTCGCCGAGCAGGTCCCAGCGTTGGAGGTCCAGCCAGTCGTCGAGCCAGGCCGGGAGCCAGGTGGCGAGATAGTCGGCGAGGCGGGGCGGCAGCCCGTCGGGGCGCTCGCCCCAGTCGGTGAGGTGGAAGACGGTGTGCGTGACGTCGTAGGCGATGTGCCCCTCGACGGTCCACGGTTCGGGGGTGCGGCCCAGCCAGGTGCGGCCGGCGACCTCGGCCTCCGGCGGGCGCGGCGGCAGCCCGAACCGGCGCTGGAACGCGGAGAGTCCGAGCCGGCGGGTGGGGGTCATCGCGAACGCCTCGGTGCTCAGCAGGTCGTGGTTGAGCCGGGCGATCGACTCCATCTCCGGGTGACGGTGACCGAGTTCGCGGAAGGGCAGGTACACCTCGAAGGGGATGGGCGAGATCGGCTCGACGCGCTGTCCGCGCACCAGCATCCGGCCGCCGTCCAGGGTGTGCCGCCAGGCGTGGTCGAGGAGCTGGCGGGCGAGCTTGGCCTGGCGGGAGCCGGCCACGCCCTCGCGGAACAGCACGGCGCAGATCAGGGCGAGTTCGCCGACCGGCTTGAACCGCTCCAGGAAGCCGGTCTCCGGGTCGACGTCGGGTTCGAGCCGGAAGCCGTCGCGGTGGGCGTGCAGCCACTCGATGGCGCGGACCCCGACGTCGTGCACGAGGCGGGTGCTGGTCATCGCGGCGTGCTCCTCGGGTTCGCGGGTGCCGTCGGTACGGGGATGTCCCCGTCGCCGGGGCGGGTGGTGGTCAGAGCGGGGGTGTCCTCGTCGCCGAGGCGGGCGACGGTGAGGGCGGCGGCGAAGGCGGCCATGAGGGTGGAGTGGTAACAGCCGCGGAAGCCGGACGGGGCGGGGGCGCCGACGGTGCCGCCGGTCTCGGGCAGTGCTCCGTCGGCGTGCTGGGCTGCCGCGAGGCGTGTCCAGGTGTCGTGCAGCAGCGCGCGGTCGGGGGCCGTCGGCAGGCTCGCGGCGACCGCCGTCAACTCGCAGGCGAGATCCCACTGCCGGCCTTCGAGGCAGGTGTCGAGCCAGGGCGGGAGCCAGTGGCCGAGGTAGCCGGCGAGGTCGGGCGGTACGCCGTCGGGGGCGCGGCCCCAGTCGGTGAGGTGGAAGACGACGTGGGTGAGCGTGTATCCGGCGGCGCGCTCGAAGGTCCACGGTTCGGGCAGCGCGCCGAGCCAGGTGCGGCGCAGGGCGGGTGCGACGGGTCCGTGGCGCGTCAGGCCGCCGCGGCGCTCGGAGTTGAGGATGCCGAGCCGCCGGTTGGGGTCCTGTTCGGTGGCCCGCCAGCCGCGGGTGCCGGCGACGGTGGCGGCGGCACGCTCGTAGCCGGGCTCGCGCAGCCCGGCCGAGGCGAAGGCGGCGTAGACCTCCAGCGGGTAGGTGGCGAAGGGTTCGAGCCGCTGGAGGGCGGTGAACAGGCGGCCGTTGCCGGTCTGCCGCCAGGCGAAGTCGAGCAGGTCGGCGGCGGTGCGGTGGCGGGGGTCGGCCGGACCGGTGCGGTCGCGGACGAGGCCGCAGGCCTGGGCGAGTTCGCCGAGGGGTTTCCAGCTGGTGTTGACGTCGCCGTCCGCGGAGAGGGCCCCCGCGTCGAGCGCGAACCCCTCTCGGTGGGCGGACACCCACTCCAGGGCGGCCGCCCCGACGCGGCCGGCCGGGCTCTCCCGGACCACCGGCGGTGTCGTACGTGTCATGCCGCCGCCCTCGTGCGCAGCAGCCGGGCCGCCTCCAGGTGGAGCGTCACGCGCGGGTCCTCCCCGGCCATCTGGGCGACGAACCGCAGTCCGGGCTCCAGGCCCAGGGTGTCGGGGACCCCGTCGAGCAGGGTGAGCCACCGTCCGGCACCGGCCGCCTGCGGCCAGTCGCGGCGGCGCACCGCGCGGACGAAACCGCGGGCGACGTCCACCGGGCGGCCCCGGGCGACCCGGGCCACCGGGCAGTCGGCGCCGGGCACCGCGAGCGGGGCCAGGACGGCGAGTTGGTGGGTGAGGGACTGCCAGGGGGCGGCGTGCAGGCCGTCGGTGCCGGGTTCCGCGGCGGGCTCGGGCAGTTCCGGCAGTCCGGGGTCGAACCGGTGCAGGGTGCGGGCCATCGCGCGGTGGCTCCACACCGAGGCGGCCCCGGCGCCCGGGGGCGGCGGATACGCCTTGAGTGCGTCGCGGAAGGTAGCGAGGTCCTCGGGTGCGGGCGGCGTCCCGAGCAGCACGCTCGGCAGCAGCGCGTCGGCACCCAGGACGCGGACGGCGGCGAGGGCGGCCTCGCCCTGCCCGGTGCGCAGATACGGCCGCGCGGGGCCTCCGCTCCGGAGAGCGGAGACCACGGCGGTCGTGAGGTCGCGCACCGCGCCCCGCAAGGGCGTCGAGGTGGCGGATTCCTCCATCGGCTGCCTCCGTCAGCCCTTCTTCGGCCGCGGCGTCGGCGGCGAGAGCAGCAGACTGGTCGACCCGCCGGACAGGGCGAGCGCCGCGCACTCACGGCTGTCCCGGTAGTACCCGTCGGCCTCGGCCGGTGCGAGTGCGGCCTCGACCTCGGTGCCGCGCACCTCGGTCGTGTCGTCGGTCAGATACTCGGTGGAAGCCATACCACCATCCCCTTGCGTGAGACAGAGATTCGGCGTTCGCCATTCGGTCATATCGGGTCGAACGCTGTCAGTAGGGTTTCGTGAATCACCTCATTTACACATCAAAGCGGCAAAAGGATCGGAGAGACGGCGGCCTCAGCGCGTGCCCGGTGCCGACGCCGCCGTCGACACCGCCGTCGACACCGCCGCCGGTGCCGGGGCGTAGCCGAGCGGCCGGGTGCTGAACGTGCCGCGCCCCCGGGTGCGGCCGCGCAGCGCCGTGGCGTAGCCGAACAGCTCGGCGAGCGGCACGGTGGCGGTCACCACGGCGGTGCCCGCGCCCCCGGCCGGCCCCGCGGTCATGGCCGAGTGCGACACCCGGCCGCGCCGGGCGGCCAGGTCGCCCAGCACCCCGCCCACGGCCTCCTCCGGCACGGTGACCGTCACCTCGGCGACCGGTTCGAGGAGCAGCACCGCCCCCGCGTCCCGCGCCCGCCGGAGCGCCTCGCGCAGCGCGAAGCGGCCGGCCGTACGGAAGGCCATCTCCGAGGAGTCCTTCGGGTGGGTCGCCCCGTCCGTCAGCGTCACGCGCACACCGGTCACCGGGTGACCGCCGAGCGGGCCCTCGGCGAGGGCGTCCCGGCACCCGGCCTCCACCGCGCGCACATACTCCTGCGGCACGCGCCCGCCGACGACCGCCGAACCGAACGCGAAGCCCGCCGGACCGTCACCGGTCTCCGCCAGCGGGGCCACGTCGAGGACGACATGGGCGAACTGGCCCGCCCCGCCGTCCTGTTTGACATGCCGGTACACCAGCCCGGACACCGGCCGGACGAGGGTCTCCCGGTACGCCACCCGCGGCCGGCCCACGGTCACCTCCAGGCCGTGGTCGCGGCGGACCTTCTCCACCGCGACCTCCAGATGCAGTTCCCCCATGCCGGACAGCAGTGTCTGCCCGGTCTCGGGGTCGCTCCGCAGGACCAGGGAGGGGTCCTCCTCCGCCGAGCGGGCCAGGGCGGAGGCCAGCCGGCCGGTGTCGGTGCGTCGGCGGGCCTCCACGGCCACGGAGACGACGGGCTCGGTGGTGCCCGGCGGTTCCAGGAGCAGCGGGGCGTCGGGCGCGCACAGCGTCGTGCCCGGACGGGCCGACTTCAGCCCGGTGACGGCGACGATGTCCCCGGCCACGGCACGGTCGAGGGGCGCGTGCCGGTCCGCGTGCACGCGCAGGATGCGCGCGATCCGCTCGGTGCGCCCGGTGGTGGCGTCCCACACGGTTCCTCCCCTCTCCATGGTTCCCGCGTACACGCGCAGGAAGGTCAGCCGGCCGGTGGCACCGGCGCTCACCTTGAACACCAGGGCGGCGAACGGCGCTTCGGGGTCGGCGGGCCGCTCCCGCTCGGCCCCGTCGTGCGTGCCGCGCACCGGCGGTACGTCGGCCGGCGAGGGCAGGTAGGCGGTGACGGCGTCGAGCAGCGGTTCGATCCCCCGGTTGCGGTAGGCCGAGCCGCACAGCACCACCACGCCGTCCCCGCTCCGGGTCAGGTCGCGCAGCGCGGCGGTCAGGGTGGCGTCGCTCAGCCGGGAGAGGTCGCAGAACTCCTCCAGCGCGGCCGGATGGAGCCCGGCGACCGTCTCCTCGAGGAGCCGGCGGCGCCGCTCCGCCTCCGCCCGCAGCTCCCGCGGCACGGACCCCGGTTCGGCGCTGTCCCGGCCGTCCGCCCAGACGAACGCCCGCATCCGGACCAGGTCGACGACGCCGGTGAAGCCGTCCTCCACGCCGATCGGCAGCTGCACGACGAGCGGCGCCGGGTGCAGTCGCTCCCGGATGGACGCCACGGCGCGGTCGAGGTCGGCGCCCGCGCGGTCGAGCTTGTTGACGAAGGCGAGGCGCGGGACGCCGTACCGGTCGGCCTGGCGCCACACCGACTCGCTCTGCGGTTCGACACCGGCGACGGCGTCGAACACGGCGACGGCTCCGTCGAGCACCCGCAGGGAGCGGGTGACCTCGTCGGCGAAGTCGACGTGGCCGGGCGTGTCGATGAGGTTGATCCGGTGACCGTCCCAGGCGCAGCTGACGGCCGCGGCGAAGATGGTGATGCCGCGATCGCGCTCCTGCGGGTCGAAGTCGGTGACGGTGGTGCCGTCGTGCACCTCGCCGCGCTTGTGCGTGGTGCCGGTGGCGTACAGGATCCGCTCGGTCAGCGTGGTCTTGCCCGCGTCGACATGGGCGAGGATGCCGAGGTTGCGGACGGCGGCGAGAGGGCCGCGGGGAGCGGGCGGGCGGGTGGTCTGACGGTTCGGGAGGCTTCGCACGGCCTGGCCCTTCGGGAACGATCCGGTCGGTTGACGGAGGGCGCGATTCCCGGGACGGCAGCGCGTGACACGGCACCGGCCGCGGGTGTGATCGAGGGGGCCGGGGCGTGTTCAGACGTGCGTCACGGGTGTCCGGAGCCGGCCGCGCGGCGGGCACCGGAGCGGCGGGGACACGAGGATCACCTCGTACCGCGCCCGGGGAGCGAGAACAGCGGTGCGGTCACGCACGGCCGGGCTCCCCTCGTTCGTCGACGCATCGCCGAGTGCGGTGCGACGTGATGTGTCCGGAGTGTAGGGAGCCCGGCGGGGCGGGTGCACCGCATTTTTCCGCCGGGCGGGGTGCGGGGGCCGAGGATCCGGCGCGGGGGCCCGGGGATCGGGTGCGGGGACCCGGAAACGGGCCCGGGGCGCGGGAATCAAGGGGCCGCTGTCGTGTTGAACCCTGTGTGAGCAGCTCGGTTTTGGCAGGTACCAGGTTCTCCGTGCTCGACCGGTCGCGGATCCGGGAGGGGCACGACGCGGGCGAGGCGCTGCGCGACACGGTGGAGCTGGCGCGGGAGGCGGAGCGGCTCGGCTTCCACCGCTTCTGGGTCGCCGAGCACCACGGCGTGCCCGGAGTCGCGGGCTCCGCGCCGACCGTGCTGGCGGCGGCCGTCGCCGCGGCGACCCGGACGATCCGGGTCGGCACCGGCGGGGTGATGCTGCCCAACCACCGGCCGCTGGTGGTGGCCGAGCAGTTCGGGGTGCTGGAGTCACTGTTCCCCGGGCGGATCGACATGGGTCTCGGCCGGTCGGTCGGCTTCACGGACGGGGTGCGGCGGGCGCTGGGCGTGGGCCGGGACGACGCCGACGACTTCGCCGGGCAGCTGGCGGAGCTGCTCGGCTGGTTCCGCGGCACCTCCCCCACGGGGGTGCACGCGCGTCCCTCGGAGGGGCTGACGGTGCCGCCGTTCGTCCTCGCCATGGGCGAGGGGGCGGAGATCGCGGCGCGGGCGGGGCTGCCGATGGTCATCGGCGATCTGCGTGGCCGGGAGCGGATGCTGCGGGGTGTCGAGCGGTACCGGGCGTCGTTCCGCCCCTCGGGGTGGGCCGAGCAACCGTACGTGGTGATCTCGGGGACGGTCGCGGTGGCGGGTACGGCCGAGGAGGCACGGCGGCTGCTGATACCGGAGGCGTGGTCGATGGCGTACGCCCGGACGCACGGGACGTTTCCGCCGTTGCCGACGGTGGAGGCGGTGCAGGGGCGGGTCATGACGGGGAAGGAGCGGGAGCTGTACGAGGCGGGGCTGCGAGGGCATGTCGCCGGGACGGCGGAGGAGGTCGTGGAGGAGCTGGCGGAGGTGGTGGAGGAGACGGGCGCGGACGAGGTCCTGGTGACGACGAGCACGCACGGGCGTGCGGCGTTGACGGACTCCTACGCCCGCCTGGCCCGGGCGGCACGTTTGTCCGCCCCCGCCGCCCCTTCCCTTCCCCGCCCGGGGGCAGGCCCCCGGACCCCCTAAAAGATCGCGCAGTTCCCCGCGCCCCTGATCAGGGCGCGGGGCTGCGTCACCATGCGGCTCCGCACCTTGAGGACGGGAAGGGCAGGGGCGGCGGGGGCGAGGAGAAGACCGCCGTCAGCCCAGCGCGCGCTGCGCCGCCCCCGCCAGCGACCCCCGGTCGTCCGCCGAGCCTCCCGTCAGCACCCCCCGCACCCCCACCTCCGCGACCAGCCCTCGCG
>NZ_KL647085.1:0-59472 GCF_000725625.1 Streptomyces sp. NRRL F-6676 | reverse complement strand
GCCCTCGCGCCCCCACCACCCCCCACACCCAAGCCACCAGCGTGTCGTCCCCGACGAACGCCGCCGCCGACGCCACGCCACCCCCCACCGGCCCGTACCGGATCCGCACCGGCTGCACCGGCACCCCCGCGTCCAGCGCCGCCTGGAACACCGCCCGCCGGAACACCCCCCGCTCCCGCCCGCACCAGGTACTGCCCTCCGGGAAGGCGACCACCGCCGCCCCCTCCCGCAGGGCCCGCGCGACGGCCGCGACCGCACCGGGCAGCGCCCGCAGCCGGTCCCGTTCGAGGAACAGCGTCCCCCCGCGCGCGGCGAGCGCGCCCGCCACGGGCCACCGCCGTATCTCCGCCTTGGCGAGCATCCGCGCCGGGCGCAGCGCGGCGAGCAGCGGCACGTCGAGCCAGGAGACATGGTGGGCGACGACCAGCACACCCCCGTCCGGCAGCGGCCCACCGGTGACGCGGACCCGGACCCCGGCCGCCCGTACGACGGCCCGGCACCAGCCCCGTACGACCACCGCCGGCACCCACCGCCCCAGCGGAAGCAGGACGACAGCGGCCGTGACCACGGCCACCACCGCCACGAGCCGCAGCACGGCCCGCGGCAGCGGGACGGTCGCACCCGGCGCCGCCCGCCGTACGCAGGCACCGGGGGTGCAGGGGGCGACGGGCAGCCAGCCGCCGGACATCAGGCGGCCGGTGCGGCGGCGGGGAGGAGGGAGAGGAAGTGCCGCAGATAGCGCGGGTCGACCCGGCGCATGGACAGCAGCACGTACAGATCGGCGACCCCGAAGTCGGGATCGTGCGCGGGCTCCCCGCACACCCAGGCCCCGAGCCGCAGATACCCACGCAACAACGCGGGCAGCTCCCGCCGCCCCACGGCCTCCGCCGTCCCGGCCTCGCCGGCCGCCGACCCCGCCCTCGGCACCCACGGCAGCAGCGGTCGCACCCGGTACTCCTCCGGTGCCAGGTTCCTGGCCCGGACCCGGTCCCATGTCGCCGACGCGAGGGTGCCGCCGTCGGCGAGGGGGATCGAGCAGCAGCCGGCCAGCCACTCGTGGCCGCGGTCGGTCATGTAGCGGGCGATGCCCGCCCAGATGAGGCCGATGACCGCGCCGTCGCGATGGTCGGGATGGACGCAGGAGCGGCCCACCTCGACCAGCCCGGGGCGGATCGCGTCGAGCGGGGCGAGGTCGAACTCGCCCTCGCCGTACAGCCGTCCGGCGACCGCCGCGCGCTCCGGCGGGAGCAGCCGGTAGGTGCCGACGACCTCGCCGGTGGTGGTCTCGCGGACGAGGAGGTGGTCGCAGTAGGCGTCGAAGGGGTCGATGTCGTGGCCGGGCTGCGGGGTGCTGAGCAGGGCGCCCGTCTCGCCGGCGAAGACGTCGTACCGCAGCCGCTGGGCGGCGCGGACGTCGGCCTCGTCCCGGGCGAGGGTGACGAGGTAGCGGAGGGGAGCGGCGGAGTGCGGGGAGCGGGGAAGCGTGGTGACGCCGGTCATGGCTGTCTCCTGGTCGCGGGCCGGGTCGGCGGGGACGTGGGCGGGGCCGCGTGGCCGCGGTCCGCCGCTCCTGTTGTCCCGACGCCGGTTGGCGTCCACGTGACCTGAGCCGGGAGCGCGGGTGTGGGCTTGTTGAACGCCACGCGCCCGGAGGCCAAGGGCCCCGGAGATACGAGGCGGGGCCGGGGAGCACCACTCCCGGCCCCGCCCGTCCGCCACTGGGCGAACGTCCTGTCGGTGCGGCCCCGCCGCTACCGCTTGGCGGCCTTGCGGGTCGCCCGCAGCCACTCCTTGTTCATGCTGGTGATCGACATCAGCGGAATGCCCTTAGGGCACGCGGTCGCGCACTCGCCGGCCAGGGTGCAGCCGCCGAAGCCCTCGTCGTCCATCTGCGCCACCATGTCCAGCACCCGGGTCTCCCGCTCGGGGGCGCCCTGCGGCAGCACGTTCAGGTGATTGATCTTCGCGGAGGTGAACAGCATGGCGGCGCCGTTCGGGCAGGCGGCCACGCACGCGCCGCAGCCGATGCACTCGGCGTGCTCGAAGGCGAAGTCCGCGTCGGCCTTGGGCACCGGCGTGGCATGGGCCTCGGGGGCGGCTCCGGTGGGCGCGGTGACGTAGCCGCCGGCCTGGATGATCCGGTCGAACGCGGACCGGTCGACGACGAGGTCCTTCACGACCGGGAACGCGGCGGCCCGCCACGGCTCGATGTCGATGGTGTCGCCGTCCCGGAACGCCCGCATGTGGAGCTGGCAGGTGGTGGTCCGCTCGGGGCCGTGCGCGTCGCCGTTGATGACGAGCGAGCAGGCGCCGCAGATGCCCTCGCGGCAGTCGTGGTCGAAGGCGACGGGGTCCTCGCCCTTGAGGATGAGTTCCTCGTTGAGGGTGTCGAGCATCTCCAGGAAGGACATGTCGGAGGAGATGCCGTCCACCTCGTACGTGGACATGGCGCCGTCGGCGTCGGCGTTCTTCTGCCGCCAGACGCGCAGGGTGAGCCTCATGCGTAGCTCCGCTGGGTGGGGTGGACGTACTCGAAGACGAGGTCTTCCTTGTGCAGGGCGGGGGCCTCGCCGGTGCCGGTGAACTCCCAGGCGGCGGCGTACCCGAACTCCTCGTCCCGGCGGGCGGCTTCGCCGTCGGGGGTCTGGGACTCCTCGCGGAAGTGGCCGCCGCAGGACTCGGCGCGGTGCAGCGCGTCGAGGCACATCAGCTCGGCGAGCTCCAGATAGTCGACGACGCGGTTGGCCTTCTCGAGGGACTGGTTGAACTCCTCGCCGGTGCCGGGGACCTTGATGCGCCGCCAGAACTCCTCGCGGATGGCGGGGATGCGGTCGAGCGCCTTGCGCAGGCCCTCGTCGGTGCGGGCCATGCCGCAGAACTCCCACATGAGTTCGCCGAGTTCGCGGTGGAAGGAGTCGGGGGTGCGGTCGCCGTCGACGGCGAGGAGCAGATGGAGGCGGTCCTCGGTCTCGGCGAGCACCTCCTGCACCACCGGGTGGTCGGCGGTGACCGGCTCGGCGTGCGGGTTGCGGGCGAGGTAGTCGTTGATGGTGGCGGGGAGCACGAAGTAGCCGTCGGCCAGGCCCTGCATCAGCGCGGAGGCGCCGAGCCGGTTGGCGCCGTGGTCGGAGAAGTTGGCCTCGCCGACCGCGAACAGCCCCGGGATCGTGGTCTGGAGGTCGTAGTCGACCCACAGTCCGCCCATCGTGTAGTGCACCGCGGGGTAGATCCGCATGGGCACCTTGTACGGGTCCTCGTCGGTGATCCGCTGGTACATGTCGAAGAGGTTGCCGTACTTGGCCTCGACCACTCCCCGGCCCATGCGCCGGATGGCGTCGGCGAAGTCCAGGTAGACGCCCTGGCCGCCGGGGCCCACTCCCCTGCCCTCGTCGCACACGTTCTTCGCGGCGCGGGAGGCGATGTCACGGGGGACGAGGTTGCCGAAGGAGGGGTAGATCCGCTCCAGGTAGTAGTCGCGCTCGTCCTCGGGGATCTCGTTCGGCGGACGGGTGTCGCCCTTGGCCTTCGGCACCCAGATGCGGCCGTCGTTGCGCAGCGACTCGCTCATCAGGGTCAGCTTGGACTGGTGGTCGCCGGTGCGCGGGATGCAGGTGGGGTGGATCTGGGTGAAGCAGGGGTTGGCGAAGTACGCGCCCCGCCGGTGCGCCCGCCAGATCGCGGTCGCGTTGGAGTTCATCGCGTTGGTGGAGAGGTAGAAGACATTGCCGTAGCCGCCTGAGGCCAGGACGACGGCGTCCGCGAAGTAGGTGGAGATCGCGCCGGTGATCAGGTCGCGGGCGACGATCCCGCGGGCCTTGCCGTCGATCACGATCAGGTCGAGCATCTCGGTGCGCGGGTGCATCTCGATGTTCCCGGCCGCGATCTGCCTGCTGAGTGCCTGGTAGGCGCCGAGGAGGAGCTGCTGGCCCGTCTGGCCGCGGGCGTAGAACGTACGGGAGACCTGGACGCCGCCGAAGGAGCGGGTGTCGAGCAGACCGCCGTACTCGCGGGCGAACGGCACGCCCTGCGCCACGCACTGGTCGATGATCTCGACGGAGATCTGCGCGAGGCGGTGCACATTGGACTCGCGGGAGCGGAAGTCGCCGCCCTTGACGGTGTCGTAGAACAGCCGGTGGATGGAGTCGCCGTCGTTGCGGTAGTTCTTGGCGGCGTTGATGCCTCCCTGCGCGGCGATGGAGTGGGCGCGGCGCGGGGAGTCCTGGTAGCAGAACTGGACGACGTGGTAGCCCTGTTCGGCGAGCGTGGCCCCGGCGGAGCCGCCGGCCAGTCCGGTGCCGACGACGATGACGGTCTTGCCGCGCCGGTTGGCGGGGTTGACCAGCTTGGCCTCGAAGCGGCGGGTGTCCCAGCGCTCGTTGATCGGGCCCTCGGGCGCCTTGGTGTCGGCGACGGGCTCGCCGGTGGTGTAGTCGAGGTAGCCGGTGCGGCCGGCGGAGGGGGTGGAGGAGGTCGGGGAGGTCATGTCTAGCTCACCACTCCGGTCATGACGCCCACGGGGACGGCGATGAAGCCTGCCGTGAGCAGCAGCGCGAGGACGTTGGCGACGGTCTTGAGGGCGCGGTCGCGGGTGCGGCTGCCGGCGCCCAGGGTCTGTGCGGCGCTCCAGAAGCCGTGCTGGATGTGCAGGCCGAGCGCGAACATCGCGACGATGTAGAGGACGTTGCCGTACCAGGTGGAGAAGGTGTCCACCACGTTCTGGTACGGGTGCCCCTCCTGGAAGCCGCCGGAGTGCACGGTGCCGGTGGTCAGGTCCAGGATGTGCCAGACGATGAACAGGCCGAGGATGATCCCGCCCCACCGCATGGTGCGGGTGGCGTAGCTAGAACGGGCCTTCTTGTGCACGTACTTGCTGGGCCGGGCCTTCAGGTCGCGTCGGCTGAGCTGGTACGCGGAGACGGCGTGCGCGACGACGGCGACGACGAGGACGACGCGGATGAGCCACAGCGTCCACTCGTAGTGCATGAACGGCTCGCCGACGGTGCGCAGCCAGTGGGCGTAGTGGTTGAACTCGGCCGCCCCGAAGTAGATCTTCAGGTTGCCGATCATGTGGACGACCAGGTACAGCAGCATGATCAGCCCGCTGACGGCCATGACCGTCTTCTTGCCGACGGAGCTGTCCCACACCGTGCGCGTCATGGACGGTCGTCGGTCCGTCCGCGTTGCCAGAGCCATGAACATGACGCTAGGGCCGAAGGGCCCCATCGGTCCAAGACATGGAACGGCTCGATTCGATAGGCGGTGCCTATCCCGGTCGTATGCTGGCGGGGTGCAGTTCCAGCAGCTCCAGTACTTCGTGGCCGTCGCCGAGGCCCGGCACTTCACCCGGGCCGCCGATCTCGTGCATGTGGCCCAGCCCTCGTTGTCGCAGCAGATCAAGGCGCTGGAGCGGGAGCTGGGCGCCGACCTGTTCCTGCGGGCGCGGGGCAACATCACGCTCACCGACGCGGGCGAGGCGCTGCTGCCGCTGGCCCGGCGCATCCTCGCCGACGCGGAGACCGCGCGGCACGAGGTGCAGGAGCTGGTGCAGCTGCGGGCCGGGCGGGTGCGGCTCGGGGCGACGCCGAGTGTGTGCACGGGGCTGCTGCCGGACGTACTGCGTGCCTTCCACGACCGCTATCCGGGGATCCGGCTGCTGATCGAGGAGGGGGGCTCGCACGATCTCGTACGGGAGCTGGCGCGTGGGGCGCTGGATCTGGCGCTGGTGGTGCTGCCGTTGCCGTCGCCGTCCCCGGCGCTGACGACGGTGGAGCTGCTGCGGGAGGACCTGGTGGTCGTCTCCTCGCCGGGTGCGCCCCGGCCGGGCGGGGGGCGGGGGCGGGCGGTGCGGGTGGCGGAGCTGGCGGGTGAGCGGCTGGTGATGTTCCGGCACGGGTACGACTTGCGGGAGTTGACGGTGGCGGCGTGCCGGGCGGAGGGCTTCGAGCCGGACTTCGCGGTGGAGGGGGGCGAGATGGACGCGGTGCTGGGGTTTGTGCGGGCGGGGCTGGGGGTGGCTGTGGTGCCGCGGATGGTCGCCACGCGTTCGGGGCGCGGCCTGCGGGTGACGCCGCTGGCCGCGCCCGGTCTGTACCGGACGATCGCGCTGGCGCACCGGAGCGATGTGGCTCCGCCACGGGCCGCTCGGGAGTTGCAGCGGATGCTGCTGGAGAGGTGAGGTTGGGTACGGGAGGGTGGGTGCGGTGGGGTTTTTCGCCCCCGCCGCCCCTACCCTTCCCGTCCCTTCAAGGGGCTCCGCCCCTTGGACCCCGGGGGGGGGTGGGTTGTCGGGTGCGGGTGGGTGGGGGCTGGTCGCGCAGTTCCCCGCGCCCCTGTCGGGGCACGGTGAGTGCTCGCGCCCGCCGCGGCGGAGCCGCGCAGACAACACAGCCCCGCGCCCCTTGACGCGACGCGCCCCACCACTCCCTACTCCGCCTGCGCCACCGCCACCGTCGGGGGTGTGCGGGCCGCTCGTAGGGCCGGGAGCATGCCTGCCGTTGCCGTGACGGCTATCAGTGCGGCGAGGACCGCTGCCAGTTGGCCCAGGGGGAGGGTGAACGGGGCCGACGTCTGGACGGTGCGGACCACCAGCCAGGAGTACGGGAGGCCGAGGGCCAGGCCGAGGACACCGCCGAGGACGCCGTACAGCGCGCACTCCGCCGTGACCATGCGGTGCACGGAGGCGCCGTTGAGTCCCAGCGCGCGCAGCAGGCCGAACTCCCGGGTCCGTTCGACGACGGTGAGGCTCGCCGTGGTGGCTACTCCGGCGACCGCCACGAGGACGGTCAGGCCGAGGACCAGGATGACCGTCGAGGCCATCGCCTCCAGGTCCTCCGATCCGCTGTCCTGTGCGGAGGCGCTCTCCGCGAGGACGCGGCCGTCGCCGCGCTGGGGGCCGGTCAGCGTGGCGGTGATGGCCCGCTGCGCCCGCGCCCGTCCCTCGGGGCTGTCCTGCGCGGCGTTGGCGAGGACCTTGGTGGGGGCCTTGGCCACGCCCAGGCGGGTCAGGTCGCCGGCCGGGACGAAGAAGTTGCCGCCGTAGGGGCCCTCGCCCGGCAGGGTCGCCGCCACGGTGAAGTGGACGGGCTTGCCGTCGAAGGCGAGGGTCACGCGGTCGCCCGTCGTCACCCCGAGCGCGTGGGCGTGGTCGGCGTCGACGACGACGTGGCCGGGGGCCAGGTGGTCCAGGGAGCCGGTGCGTGCGGTCAGGCTCACGCCGGACCGTACGGTGGCGAGGTCGAGGTCGGAGAGGGTGGCGGTGCGGCTGCCCTCGACGGCCTCGGCCGTACGGAAGCCGGTCACGTCGGCCAATTCGCGGTGGGCCGCCAGGTCGGCGGCGAGCGCGCCGTCGAGCGGCTTGTCGTCCCGGAAGGTCAGGGAGAAGTCGGCGGGTGCCGCCACCGCCTGCCGGTAGCGGTCGTAGGCCTCCAGGGAGGACAGGCAGGTCAGGGTCGAGCCGATCAGGCAGGCGCCGAGCGCCACGACCACGGAGACGGAGGCCGCCCGGCCGGGGGCGCCGCCGACCCCGGCGACCGCGAGCCGGCCGGCCGCCCCGAGGCGGCGCAGCGGTACGGCGACGGCCGCCAGGAGGGGCCGGACGAGACGGGGACCGAGGACGACCAGGGCGAGGAAGGCGAGAGCACCGGAGACGACCACGAGGGCCAGCCCGCCGGAGCGGTCGTACTCGCCGTCGCCCGGCTGGGGCAGGTCGCCGTAGCTCTGCCGGGCGAGCAGCGCGGCGCCCGCCGCGCACACCAGGCCGAGGGCCGCCCGGCCGAGGCCGCCCGTACCGCCGTCGCCGGAGGCCGCGCTGCGCAGCGCCTGGAGCGGGGAGACCCGCGAGGCGGACAGGGAGGGCGCCAGGACCGCGAGGACCGCGAGGAGGCCGGTGCCGAGGACGGTGAGGACGGCTTCGGTGAGGGGGAAGTGGGCGGGCGCGGACAGGTCGCGTCCGAACGCTCCGGCGACCGCGGGGGCGAGCCGTCCGCAGCCCCAGGCGGCCAGCGCGCCGACCGCGCCGGCCAGCAGGCCGACGACCGCGCCTTCGACGACGAGCGCCGCGGCCAGCCGGCGCGGGGTCGCCCCGATGGTGCGCAGCAACGCCAACTGCCGTACCCGGCGGGCGAAGACGATGCGGAAGGTGGAGGTGGCGACGAGGACGGCCGCGCCGACGGCGACGGCGAGGAAGACGGTGACCAGGTCAAGGAGGTCGCTCGCCTCCGTCACGGCCTCGTGGGCCTCCTCGTCCCGTACGTCGTCGCCGGAGCGCACCTCGGTTCCGGGCACCGCCCGGCGGATCCGCTCGGTGAGGTCCGCCGGGGCGGTGCCGGTGTCGGTGCGGACGTCGACGCTGGCGTAGCCGGTCGCGCCGAGCAGTCGGGCGAGTTCGGGGCCGGGGGCGTATCCCGTGGGGTGCTCGTCGTTGGTCGCGGTGCTGCGGACGATGCCGGTGACCTGGACCTTCACCTGCTGGGTGCGGTCGCTGTCCTTCGGGTCGGGGCGCAGCAGGGTGAGGGTGGAGCCCGGCGCGAGCCGGTATTCGCGGGCCGCCTGGGTGTTGACGGCGAGGCGGTGCGGACCCGAGGGGTACGTGCCCTTGGTGAGCCGCACCTCCGCCAGGTCACCGCTGCCGGGGTCCGCGGACAGATTGAGGTAGCGCTCGACGGCGCTGCCGCCCAGCGGGGAGCCGTCGTCGATCCGGCCGACCGCCTCGGCGACTCCGGGGACCTTCCGGAGCGCGGCGAGGCCGGCGTCGTCGAGGTCCTTCTCGCCGTCGGAGGTGACCACGAGCGACACGGCGTCGGGCGTGCCGTGGAACCGTGCGATCACGGTGGCGCTGAGGATCTGCTGGGCCATGACGGCGCCGAAGACGACGAAGGCCGCGATCAGCAGCGACGCCGCGGTCGCCATGGAGCGGCCGGGCCGCCGGAGGAGTTCGGCCACCTGGGAGCCGAGGACGCCCGCGCGCCACGGCCTGTCCGGCATGCGCGGGCCGGGGGGAGCGCTCGGCGTGGCCGGTCCGTCGGGGGTGTGCGGTGTGCTCATCGGTGCCTCGCCGTGACGTCGCGGAGGAGAACGGTGTTCCGGTCGGATGCGGCGGGGCGCTCGTCCTTGACGATGCGGCCGTCCGCGAGGGTCAGTACCCGGTCCGCGTACTCGGCGGCCCGCGGGTCGTGGGTGACCATCACGACCGTCTGGCCGAGGTCGTCGACGGACTGGCGCAGGATGGTGAGGACCTCGGCGCCCGACTGGGAGTCGAGGTTGCCGGTGGGTTCGTCGGCGAAGACCACGGCCGGCCGGGCCACCAGCGCCCGGGCGACGGCCACCCGCTGCTGCTGGCCGCCGGAGAGTTCGGAGGGGCGGTGCCCGATGCGGTGGGCGATGCCGAGGACGCCGCAGAGGTGGTCGACGAGTGCGCGGTCCGGCCGGCCGCCCCCCATGGTGACGGGCAGCACGATGTTCTCGTACGCGGTCAGCTGGGGCAGCAGGTTGAACGACTGGAAGACGAACCCGATCCGCTCCCGGCGCACCCGGGTCAGCGCCCGGTCGGACAGCCCGGTGAGCTCCGTGCCGTCCAGGACGATCCGCCCGGAGGTGACGGTGTCGAGCCCGGCGACGCAGTGCATCAGCGTCGACTTGCCCGACCCGGAGGGGCCGACGACGGCGGTGAACCGGGCGCGTTCGATGCCGACGGACACCCCGTCCAGGGCCCGCACGTGGAGGGTGCCCTGACGGTAGGTCTTGACCAGGGAGGTGGCGGTGATGACGTCGTCCGGCGCGTGGTCGGGCGCGGTGGTGTGCACACTCATGGCGGCGGTTCTCGCGTTCCGGTGGTCAGGCGCCGAGCGGGGGCATGGTGATGGTGACTCCGGCGTCCGAGCAGTGGCCCCGCGCCTGGCTCTGCATGTCCTTCACGTCCTGCTTGGTCGGCACCTCGGCGGACCGGCCGGCCTTCTGCTTGGCGGTCTCCACCGCCCAGCCCTCGTAGACGGAGACGTTGGCGCCGAGGTAGCCGTCCTTCATCTCCTTGCGGCGCTTGTCGCCGGTCCTCTTCGCCCACTGTTCCGCGTCCGGCACGGGTCCGGTGGAGATCTGCTGGGCGCCGTTGATGATGTTCTGCGCCAGCTCGCAGTCGGCGGCCGAGGCCTGACTGGGCTTCTTGTACTCGTGGTACCAGTAGGCCGCACCGCCGGCCACGGAGAGGGCGAGGACCGCCGCCGCCGCGCTCATGATCACGCGCGTCCGCTTGCGGGCGGGGGCGGCGGCGGTGTGGGGGGCGTCGATGAGGGTGGGCGCGTTGTGCATCGGAATCTCCATGGCTTCTCGTGTCCTGTCCGCCGCGTTCGGCGACAGTGAGAAGTCTGGTTTCCGGCGCCCTCCCGGACATCGGTCAGGAATTCGAGATCGGCGGGGGCCTTTCTGGCCCGTGGAGCGGGGTGGGTTCTGCACCCCCAGGGGCAGAACGGGGCGGGGCTTCTGCACCCCCAGGGGGAGACCCCGGTGGGAGACCCCGGTGGGGCACCTCTGTCGGAGCCCCCTCGGGCCGTACCGGTCCTCGGGCGGTACCGGTCCTCACGCCGTACCGGTCCTCACGCGGACGGGCGGACCAGCCCCGACTCGTAGGCGAACGCCACCGCCTGGGCGCGGTCGCGCAGATGCAGCTTGGCCATGAGGTTCCCCAGGTGCGTCTTGACGGTGGCCTCCGCGACATACAGCTCCGCGGCGACCTCGGCGTTGGACAGTCCCCGGGCGACCTGGGAGAGCACGTCCCGCTCGCGCGCGGTGAGGACCTCCAGCCGCTCGGACTGTCCGCCCGCCGGGGCCAGCCGGTCGGCGACCTGGTCGAGGAGGAGCCGGGTGATGCGCGGTGCCACCACGGACTCCCCCGCGGCCACGACGCGGATGGCCGCGACGACGTCGGCGGCGGGCGCGTTCTTCAGCAGGAAGCCGCCGGCCCCGGCCCGCAGCGCGGCGAAGGCGTCCTCGTCGTTGTCGAAGGTGGTCAGGACGAGGACGCCGGGCGGGTCCTCACGCCGCATCAGTTCCTCGGTGGCCTGGATGCCGTCCATGACGGGCATGCGGATGTCCATGATGACGACGTCCGCCCGCACCCGGCTCAGCAGGTCGAGGGCGTCCGCGCCGTTCTCCGCCTCGCCGACGACCTCGATGTCGTCCGCGGCGGCCAGCACCATGGCGAACCCGGCGCGGATCAGCGGCTGGTCGTCCACCACGGCCACCCGGATCGGGCGGTCCGGCCCGGCCGGCCTCTCTGCCTGCGTCATTGCTTCGTCCTCGTAGGAATCCGGGCACGTACGTGCCATCCACTGCCCAGTCGCGGGCCGGCCTCGAAGGTGCCGCCGGTGAGCTCCACCCGTTCCCGCATGCCCATCAGCCCGTTGCCGCCGGAATGCGGATCGACGACCCGGCCGGCGAGCGTGCCGGCCCCGTCGTCGATCACGCTGATCACCAGTGTGCCCTCCTCCTCGCGGAGGCGGATGTCGACCTCGGCCCCCGCCCCGGCGTGCCGGAGGACGTTCGTCAGGCACTCCTGGACGATGCGGAAGGCGGTCATCTCCTCGGCCGGCGACAGCCGCCCCGCGTCGACCTCGACCGACACGTCCACGTTCAGTCCGGCGACCCGCGCCCGTTCCGCGACGACCTTGATCTCGTCGAGCGTGACCAGACGCCGCTCCGCGCCGCCGGCGGACGGGTGCTGCTCGCCCTCGCGCAGCACCCGGACGATCCGGTGCATGTCGTCGATGGCGTCGCGGCCGGTGGCGGCGATCGTCTTCAGCGCGGACTCGGCCATGTCGGGCGACTTGCGCAGCACCGCCCCGGCGCCGTCGGCCTGGAGGATCATCACGGCGAGGCTGTGTGCGACCACGTCGTGCAGTTCGCGGGCGATCCCGGCGCGCTCCTCGGCCGCGGCCAGCCGCATGCGCTGCTCCTGCTCGCGCTCGGCGTGCCAGGCGCGGGCCGCCTGGCTCTCGGCGTACAGGCGCCGGGTGCGCAGGGAGAAGGCGGTCAGCCAGACCGTCAGCGTCAGCCCCCAGAAGTACAGCAGGTCCTCGGGGACCAGGAACGACTCGATTCCGGTGCCCGGCAGTCCCACCGTCCCGGCGCCGGTGACCAGCAGCACCGCGCCGCCCGCGACGTACGGCATCCGGGGGTCACGGGAGTGGTGGACGACCGACATCATGGCGAACAGCACGGCGGCGTCGTACGCGGCGGGCGCCGTCGCCAGCGGGGTGTCCGGCGCGTCGTCCAGGACGAACTGGGCCATGGCCAGCGCGAGAACGGCCGCCAGCACCGTGCCGGGGAACCGCCTGCGGACGAACATGGAGCACGCCATGAGGAAGCCCAGCGGCAGGTCGAAGTCCTGGCCGTACGGTTCCGCCGCGGCGAGGACCACCAGCGCGAGCCCGACATCGCAGACCAGGCCCACGAGGCGCCGGTACCGGCCGGCCAGATGTATCCAGCCGGACGGCGCCGGAGCCGGCTCCGGCGCCGGCACCGTCCCTTGTTCGGTCATCCTTCGCACCTATCCCGTCGCGTCCACCAGCGCCAGCTCGTGGAGACGCTCGGGCGGGCCCGGGCGGGCGTAGTACCAGCCCTGTGCCGTGTCGCAGCCCAGCACCCGCAGCTGCTCGGCCTGCGCCCCCGTCTCCACGCCCTCCACCGTCACGGTCAGGTCGAGGCTGTGCGCCAGGGTGACGATACCCTCGACGATCTTCAGGTCGACGGGGTCCGCCGGGTACTGCTGCATGCCCTGGGTGAAGGAACGGTCCAGCTTGAGTATGGAGACCGGCAGACGGCGCAGATTGGCGAGGTTGGAGTAGCCGGTGCCGAAGTCGTCGAGCGCGATGTCCACGCCCATCTCCGCGAGCCGGCGCAGCGGCTTGAGCAGGTCGTCGTCGGCGCCGATCAGCGCGGACTCGGTCACCTCCAGGCACAGCGCGGCCGGTTCGATGCCGGTGCGCTCCAGGATCTCGACGGTGTCGGAGACGAGCCCGGGGTGGGTGAGCTGGCAGGGGGACAGATTGACGTTGACGCGCAGCGGGCAGTCGTCGCCGTGCTGCCGCTGCCAGTCGCGGGCCTGCCGCACCGACTCCTCGAGCACCCAGCGGCCCAGCGGCACGATCAGCCCGGTGTGCTCGGCGAGCGGGATGAAGCGGTCCGGGCCGAGCACGCCGTGCTGCGGGTGCAGCCAGCGCACCAGCGCCTCCGCGCCGTGCACCTGGCCGTCGTCGAGCCGGACCAGCGGCTGGTACTCGATGAAGAACTCGCCCCGGTCCAGCGCGGCGGGCAGCGCCGTGGTGAGGCCGTGCCGGGTGATGGCGCGGGCGTCGGCCTCCGGGTCGGCGAGCTCGTAGCGGTTGCCGCCGGCGGACTTGGCCCGGTACATCGTGATGTCGGCGCTGCGCAGCACCTCCGCCGGGCCGCGTTCGCCCGCCGGTCCCTCGACGACGCCGATGCTGCCGCGCACCAGCAGTTCCCGGCCGTCGATGCGGACGGGTCCGGACAGCGCGTTCATGATGCGGTCGGCGAGGTCGTCGACGCCGCGCTGGGTGTCGGGGCCGGTGGTCAGCGCCACGAACTCGTCGCCGCCGAGCCGTGCGACCATCTCGCCGGGCGCGGTGGCGCAGCCCTGGAGCCGGTCGGCGACCTCGACCAGGAGCCGGTCGCCCGCGGCGTGCCCGAGGCTGTCGTTGATGGCCTTGAAGCCGTCCAGGTCCAGGTAGCAGAGCCCGAACCGCTGGCCCTCGCCGGCGGAGAGCGCCTTCTCCAGCCGCTCGAAGAACAGGGTGCGGTTGGGCAGTCCGGTGAGCGCGTCGTGCGTGGCCTCGTAGCGCAGCCGCAGGTTGAGCAGCCGGCGCTCGGTGGTGTCCTCCATCAGCGCGAGCTGGTACTGGGGCGCGCCGTCGGGGTCCCGCAGCAGGGACACCGTCAGATTGGTCCACAGGACGGTGCCGTCGGGCCGGTAGAACGGCTTCTCCACGTGGTAGTGCTCGCGCTCGCCGCGCACCAGCTCCTGGTAGAGCCGCCACACCTGCGGGGCGTCCTCGGGGTGGGACCACTCGGCGACGTTGCGGTCGCGCAGCAGTCCCTCGGAGCCGCCGAACATGCGCAGCAGCGCGCCGTTGACCTCCAGGACGTTGCCGTCGAGGTCGGCGATGGAGATGCCTATGGCCGCGCCCTCGAAGACGGCGCGGAAGCGGGCCTCGCTCGCGTGCAGGGCCTCGGCGACGACGCCCTGGGCCTTGAGCGCGGCGGCGGAGATCGCCTCCTGCTCGGCGAGGGTGCGCTCGCGCAGCGCCTGGGCGAACCCGGCGGCCATCGCGTGCTGTAGCCGGGCGGAGCGGGTGCGCAGCGCCTCCTGCGAGTGCGGGGGCTGCGGTGTCTGCGGGGCGTCCTTCGGCTGCGTGGCGTCGGCGGGGGTGCCCGCGTCGCCGCAGTAGAGCACCAGGTAGGCGTCGACGCAGTCGAGCGTGGCGCTGAGCGCCTCGGGGTCGGTGCAGTAGGCGTCGATGAGGGCGGCGCCCACCGCCCTGGCCTCCGCGGCGTCGAACGCGCGCGCCCGCAGCGCCTCGCTGAGCCGCCGGGCCAGCGGCAGCAGCAGGGCCTCGAGCTCGGGCCGGGTGAGCGGCGTCGTGGCCACCGGGAAGACGGCCCGGCTCCAGATCGTCGCGAACCGGCGCAGTCTGTCCTCCGGCCCGTCCGGCTCCGCGCTCACGCCGTGCGCCCCACGCCGGCGAAGCCCGCGAAGGCGTAGGGATCCTCGTCCTCGCGCGCCGTGTCGGGCCGCCAGTCCGCCATCGGCACCAGCCCGGGTTCCACCATGTCGTACCCCTCGAAGAACCGCGCGATCTCCTCGCGCGAGCGCATGATCAGCGGATTGCGGATGTCCTTGTACACGTCGACCGCGCCCTCGGCCCGCTCCGCCGGCAGCGGAATGCCCTCGTACGAGGCGTGCGTGAGCACGAGCAGGCTGCCCGGCGCGAGCGCGTCGCGCAGTTCGGCCACCGCCCGGTACGGGTCGTTCGCGTCCTCCACGAAGTGAAGTATGGCAACGAGGAGGAGGGCTACCGGACGGTTCAGGTCGATCAGGCGCCCCAGTTCGGGGCTGGCGAGGATGTCGCGGGGCTTGAGCAGGTCCGCCGCGACGACGTCGGCGTCCGGATTCCTGCCCAGTACGGCCTGGCTGTGCGCGACGGCCACCGGGTCGTGGTCGACGTAGACGACGCGGGCGCCGGGGTGTGCCTCCTGGGCGACCTCGTGGACGTTGCCGTGGGTGGGGATGCCGGAGCCGATGTCGAGGAACTGGGTGACGCCCTCGGCCACGGCGTACCGTACGGCCCGGCGCAGGAAGGCCCGGTTGGCCCGCATGATCCTCGGCAGACCCGGCAGGAACTCCATCGCCTTGCGGGCCGCCTGCCGGTCGACCTCGAAGTTGTGCGAACCGCCCAGGTAGTAGTCGTAGATGCGAGAGACGGAGGGCACCGATATGTCGATGTTCCGTGGGGCCCAGGCGGGACGCTCCATCTAGCACTCCAAGGCGGTTGACGGCGACTTGTGTCGGCTTGGGCCGGCTTGCGACGGCCGAGCCGATCCGGTGTTCGAGCCGAAGGCTACTGATCGTCCGCCAACAGGGCGAGAGGAAACGGAAATTGCACGTCCGTTCCGGTCCCGCACGCGGGGCACGTGCCGAGGGGGCAGGCGCACACGGAGGCGCCCCCTCCGCGAGGCGGAGGGGGCGGCCGGGGAGGGGGAGAGACGGACGGTTACTTCTTCTACTTCTTCGGCGCACCGACCGGCTTGCCGTCCGGAGCGACCGCGTACCACGTGCCGCCGACGCCCTGTCCGTTGGTGTCGCCGGCGGCCTTGTCACCGGCGAAGGTGTAGATGGGCCAGCAGTTGACCGTCATCTGCTTGGCGCCGTCGGGGCGGGTGAACGGCATCAGGCCCTTCTTCACGACGCCCTTGGTGTCCGCCTCCTCGACCGGGGCGACGACCGGCCACTTCTCCAGGCAGGCGCCGGTGCAGGCCGACTTGGAGACGGGCCAGGCCTGGTCCTTCATGAAGCGGTAGACGGTCCTGCCGTTTCTGTCGACGACGATGTCGCCGAGCTTGGCGTCCTTGCGGACGGAGAGGCCCGGCAGCGTCGCCTTCTTGCCGTCGGCGGCCGTGGCGAACCACTTGCCGCCCACGCCCTCGCCCTTGGTGTCCCCGGCCTCGGTGTCCTTGGCGTAGCGGTACATCGGCCAGCCGGCGACGGTGAGCTGCTTGGTGCCGTCGCTCCGGGTGACCTCGCCGATCAGGGACTTGTCGATGCCGGTGGCGGCCGAGGCGCCCTCCGCGGGCACCGGCGGCCAGACCTTGGCGCATTCGCCGGCGCAGGAGGACTTCGGCGGCTTGGCGGTGTCGTCGTCGAAGCGGTAGAGGGTCATCCCGGAGCCGTCGGTGACCACGTCGCCGAGGTTCGCGCTCTCGCTCAGGGACAGCTTGCCCGCCGGTTTGGCGGTGATCGCGCTCTCCCCGATCCGGGAGCCGGACCCGTTCGGGCTGGCGGCCCCGGACGGTGAACTGGTCGCGTAGCCGCCCGCCGCGGCGCCGACGTTCTGACTGCCGGTCGACTGGCCGCCGTTGTCCTGGCCGCACGCCGTCGTCAGCGCCAGGAGCGCGGCCGCCGTCGCCATGAGGGAGGCGCTCCGCCAGGCTCTGTTCATTGTCAACTCCAGCTATCTGCTTGCCACTTGGCTGTCACCGCGGGCTCGTGCGCCGCTTATGGCCCTAGGTACGCGCGGGGGCACCACCCGTGTTCAACGGCGTCGGGAATTTCTGTGGGCAATGTCAAACCCGGACGGGAAGTTATCCCTCCTTCGGGGTATTTGAGCCGATCTTCCGCGTGTATGACCACGGGGCGGCCCATGCTCTCCGTCGTGCATGGATCCGAATCGAGCCGATCGGCCGTCGCCGTGCGGCTGTTGGGCGTGATGACGCTGGTGTGGGCGCTCGCGGGCGCCCCCACCGGCACGGCGTCCGCCGACGCCTGCGCGTACGTCTCGGGCGGCCTCGGCGGCGGGGTCCGCACCGGCTCGGGACGCGGGGGCGCGGGCTTCGGTGCCGGGGGCGGCGGGGGGGGGGTCGGGGTCGGTCTCGGTGTCGGTTTCGGCGGGGTGGGCGTCGGCTTCGGGGGGGTCGGTTTTGGCGGGGGGGGGGGGGGCGGGGGGGGGGGGGGCCGGGCACGGCCCCCCCCCCCCGCCGTGCCCGCCTCCGCCGCCCCCGCCCTGCCCGACGCCGACACCGCCCCCGGCGCCCACCCCGCCGCCGAAACCGACGCCTCCGAAGCCGACGCCCACCCCGCCGAAACCGACACCGAGACCGACACCGACGCCCACCCCGCCGCCCCCGGCACCGAAGCCCGCGCCCCCGCGTCCCGAGCCGGTGCGGACCCCGCCGCCGAGGGCCGCGGTCCCGCCCCCGGCACCCGCGCCGACGCACGCGGCGAAGCCGAGACCCAGGCCGACCCCGAGCCCCCCGGCGTCCCCCGTGAGCTACCCGGCGTACCACCCGCCGGCCGCGCACCACCGGGTGCGCTCGAGCACCTCGCCGGTGGTCTTCATGCTCCTCATCACCGCCCCCGCCGTACTCGCCGTCGCCGCACTCCGTCCGCGCTGACCGACCCCGCGCCGGACCCCACCCCCGCTCACTGGAGGCAACCGTTGTCGGAATGGCTTGTTCTCGCCCTCGCCATGCTGGCCGCCTGTGTCGTCGTGGTCATCGTGACCTTCCTGCGCCACCGCACGGCCGCCGAGGACGACGATCCGTCGGAGACCCCGGACGTGATCGAGTACATGACGATGATGATCGGCGTGGTCTACGCCATCGTCCTCGGTCTGGCCATCGCGGGCGTCTGGGAGGCCCGCAGCGCCGCCGAGGACCACGTCCAGACGGAGGCCCAGGCGCTGCACGAGGTCACGGAGCGGGTGCAGAACTACCCGGCGGACGTGCGCGAGAAGGTGCGGGCGGACGTCGACGCCTATGTGCGGTACGTCGTCCACACCGAGTGGCGCACGATGGCGGACGACGGAGAGGTGACCGCCCGGGGCGGCAGGCTCCTGCAACGCGTGCGCGACGACGTCACGGAGTACCGGCCGAAGTCGGACTACGAGGCACAGGCCTACCAGCCGCTCGTCGACCAGGTGGCCGCCGCGGACGCCGCCCGCGCCGCCCGCGCGGACTCGACGGGGGCGACGATGCCGGGCGTGGTGTGGTTCGGGCTGCTCACCGGCGCGGTGGTGACCATCGGCATGGTCTTCGCACTCCAGATCCGGCGCACCACCCGGGAGCTGATCCTCGCCGGGCTGTTCTCGGCGCTGATCGCCTTCCTGCTCTTCCTCATCTGGGACTTCGACGCTCCCTACAGCCGGGGCCTGTCGGCGTCCACGGACCCGTTCCTGGCGCTGTTCCCGCATCTGTGACCCCGGCCGGCGGGAGGCGGCCGGGGCACCCCGCCGGTGCGTTTCCCGCCCGAACGGCCGAGTCGCGTGACCCGTTCGTCGCACTGCGATCGCGCCGCCGGTCACCCTTTCCTAGCGTTTCGGGCGACGAGGTGCATTTCTGGTGCAAGCGGAAAAGGTCCGCAGCAAGGCTCCTCGGGGACGTGGAGATTCATCATGCGCGCGATACGCGTTGCGTCGGCCGCACTGCTGGGCCTGAGCGCCCTGACCTTCACCGCTCCCGCCGCCGTCGCCTACGGCGGCGGCGAGGGCGAGGGCGAAGGGGGCCACGGGACCGGCGAGTCGGCCCACCTCAGCATCGGTGTCATGCCCGAGGAGGTCGCCCCCGGCGGCCACGTCACGCTGACGGTACGGGGCTGCGACGAGACCGCCCGGGTCTCCTCCGGTGTCTTCGACACGGTGACGGTCCCGAAGGGGCAGAAGTCGGCCTCGGCCATGGTCGACTGGGACGCCCGCCCGGGGGCCACCTACACGGTGACCGTCCGCTGCGGCCGGGAGACGGAGCAGGCCGAACTGACCGTCAGTGAGCGCGCGCAGGGCGGCGGCGGCCATACCGGCTCCCACGAGATGCCGCCCGGCAACCCGGAACACGGGGTGCGCGCCGGCATCGGCGGCAGCATCGGCGGCTTCGACCTCAAGGAGATCGGCCTCGGCACCGCGCTCGTCACGGGCTCGGTGGGCGTCGCCTGGTACCGGGCCCGCCGCCGCGCCGCGGCCGGCACGGCCGCCTGACCCGTCCCGCATCCCCCTTCCTCGCCCCGGAACCCGCCCACGGGTCCCGGGGCGAGGTGCGTGTCCGGCAGGTGGCGTGACGGCGTCGGCCCCCTCGTCACGGTGGTGGACGAGGGGGCCGGCCCGTTGGGCGTGCGGAAGCCGCTCAGCCCTTGTGCTCCGAGCGGCGGCGCATCCAGAACACCCCGCCGCCGACCAGTGCCCCGGCCACCAGCGTGCCGCCGATCGCCATGTCGGCCGGGGTGGCGCCGACGGTGCTGGCACCGCCGAGGCCGCCGCGGACCCCGCCGATGACGGTGAACGCCCGGGCCCGGGTGAGGACCTGGGGATCGCGCCCGTCACCGCAGCGCACCGTGACGTCGTACCGGCCGGGCCGGGCGTTGACGTCGACGCTGACCGTGGCGGTCGCCGCCGCGTTGTCGCCCACCGGCCGCAGCCGGGTGGTGGGGAAGACCGGCGCGGAGACGCTGCCGTTGTGCCGGCAGCGGCTGCCGTCGACCGTGATGGTCAGCCGGCCGCCCCGGGAGACGACGCCGGGCCGGACGACGATGTTCCGCAGGGTGTCGTCACCCCGGCCGCCCTGGCCGTCACCGCCACGGCCGCCCTGTCCGCCGTCGCCGCCCCGGCCGCCGCCGTCACCGCCCTGGGGATCCTGGCCGTCCTGACGGCCGTCACCGCCCTGGCCGTTCTGGTTGCCCTGGCCGTTCTGGTTGCCCTGGCCGCCCTGGTCGTCGCGGCCGCCCTGGCCGCCCTGGTTGTTGGGGTCGTTCTGGTCGGCGCGGCCGTTCCCGCCGTCCGTGGTCTCGGTGTAGCTGCTGACGCTGGTGCCGTTGACACCGCCGCCGGGATCACCGCCCGGATCGTTCCAGGCCGCCGCCGTGGGCGCGGCCAGCCCCACGGCCAGGGCCGCGGCGGCACCGGCCGCCAGGGCACGAGTGGTACGCATGTCACCTCCGCGGAAGGCGCCCCGGGACCCGGTCCCCGGTCGATCGGCGAGCAAGCGCCTCCCAGACAGACCCTCAGTTGCGGTGCGGAAAGCCGCATGTCGACGCTGGTCCGTTCCGGTGGGACGACACGCCGAGGGATTTTCGCGCCGGGGAAGTCGCCGCAGGTCACGCCCTGTCGGTACGCCTCGCCGCGCGGCAACTCGGATGGCGCACGGCCGTGCGGGGCACCACCCGTTCGTCCGCTCCCCCGTCGCCCGCCGCCCACGCCGCGCTTAGCGTGCTGCCATGCGCGAGTGACACGGCGACGGCCGTGCCGAGAGGGGATGGCGAATGTCTGCGTCCGTGGTTCCCACCGAGCCCGAAGCGGAGGAGAAGCCGAAGAAGCGCGCCCCGTGGGGCGTGATAGCGCTTGTCCTGCTGACCGGCCTCGCCCTCATCCGCAACGGCTCGGGCGAGTTCGACTCCGGCCCCCCGCAGCCCGCGACGGCCGCGGCCGCGCAGGACAGCGCGAGCCCGCGCCCCAGCGCCTCCGCCCCGGCCTCCGTCACCGGCTCCACGCCCGCCCCGCTGCCGTACTCCGCGGTCGACCGGGTGCGCATCCCGATGATCCAGGTCGACGCCCCCGTGATGCCGGTGGGCCTGGACTCCGACGGCTGGGTGGCCGCGCCGCCGCCCGACGACCCCAATCTCGCCGGCTGGTTCACCGGCGCCGTCTCCCCCGGCGAGAACGGCACGGCGGTCGTCGTCGGCCATGTGGACAACAACAAGGGCCCGGCCGTCTTCTACGGGCTCGGTGCCCTGAAGAAGGGCAACCACGTGGAGGTGCGGCGCAAGGACGGGAAGACGGCCGTGTTCGAGATCTATGGCATCGAGGTCTTCGACAAGGCGAACTTCCCCGGCGACCGGGTGTACGGCTCCACGGGCCGGCCGGAGCTGCGCGTCATCACCTGCGGCGGCGGCTTCACCAAGCAGAACGGCTACTCGGGCAACGTCGTCGTCTTCGCCCGCCTGACCGGGGTGCGCTGAGTACCCCGGCCGGGGGGCGGGTACGTCCGCCCGTTTTCTAGGCGAAGGCGCGCCGGGGCAGCATCAGGTGGTAGCCGGAGTCGAGCAGCCACGGCAGATACCGGCGCAGTGCGCGGACGCTCTGCGAGCGGTTGCCGCCGGCGTCGTGCGAGAGGACGACCACCCCCGCGGCGGCGCCCTCCTCGACCCGGTCGACGATGACGTCCGTGCCCGGCGTGGTCCAGTCCCGGGTGTCGACGGTCCAGGCCAGCGGTTCCATGCCCATGTCGGAGCCGAGCCGGAACGTGGTGCGGTTCCAGGCGCCGTAGGGGGCGCGGAACCACAGGGGGCGCTCGCCGTAGGCATTCTTGATGACCTTGCTGGTGCGGGTCATCTCCGAGCGGATCCCGTCCCGGCTCATCCGCGTGAGCAGCGGGTGGGACCAGGTGTGGTTGCCGACGAGATGGCCCTCGTCCGCCATCCTGGCCAGCAGGTCCTTGTACTCGACGGCCATCTCGCCGCACACGAAGAACGTGGCGCGGACGTCGTACTCGCGCAGGGTGTCCAGGATCTGCGGGGTGTAGCGGGGGTGGGGGCCGTCGTCGAAGGTCAGCACCATGCTGCGGCCGTGTCCGGGCATGCTCAGCAGCGGCTCGTGCCGGACGGGGGTGCGGGGCGGTCCCGCGGGACCCGCCGCGTAGCCGGTCAGGGGCCGCAGCCGGTAGGCGGAGGGCGCCGACGGACGGTTCGCGGGGGCGCCGGCGAGGGGCGCGCGCGAGGCGGAGGCGCCGGCGCCTCCGTCGTTGTCGTCCGTGCCGAGCAGCGCGGCCGTGCCCGTCGCACCGGCCGCTCCCAGAGCGGCGGCGCCGGCCAGCAGGACCCGGCGTCGGGTGAACAGCTGATCCTTTTTCATGACTCATCAGTCGCGCAACGGCGGGGCGACACCGCTGAGCAACACCGCCGCGGCGCCGGGAAAGCACTCGCCCGGGGGAGCGGCACGGGCCCGGACCCGGCGGCGCCCGCTCCCCCGTCCGGCCAGTGGACTCCCGCCCGGGTACGGGACCTGGGGGTTCCGATAACCTCCAGCCGTGACTGATCAGCATCCCCCGCAGTTCGAACGCGGTACCGACGGCCCCAAGGTCATCGTGGTCGGCGTGGACGGCTCCGAGTCCTCGTTGCGCGCCGCGGCGTACGCCGGGGGCCTGGCCCGTCGCCAGCACGCCCTCCTGGCGGTGGTGTACGTGCAGCCGGTCATGGCGGCGGGCGCGGCGATGGGGGTGCCGGTCGCCGAGACGACGGACGAGATCGCCGAGGGCATCGCGGCCCAGATCCGGCAGGAGACGGAACGGGTCAAGGACACGTTCGAGATCCGCTGGCAGTTCCACACGTTCCGCGGCGATCCCTACGGCGGCCTGGTCAAGGCCGCCGATGAACTCAAGGCGGACGCGGTGGTGGTCGGCGCCTCGGAACAGGCCGGCCACCGGTTCATCGGCTCGGTGGCGATCCGACTGGTCAAGGCGGGCCGGTGGCCCGTGACGGTGGTGCCGTAGGCCGGAGCCCGACCGTTCATCGAACCGTTCGCCGACTACTTCGACCGTCCACCGCACCGCCCCGCCCCCACCCTGTCCGAAGGACATTCCACGCGCTGGCATACGGCCATGACGGCCGTGACCACCCGTACCCACCGCACGACGACCGCCGAGCACGAGCTGGCCGCGCTGCAACGCGAGCACGGTCGGCCGCTGTTCGCCCTGCTGCTGCGGTTGTGCGACGGGGACCGGCAGCGGGCCGAGGATCTGGTGCAGGAGACGCTGCTGCGGGCCTGGCAGCACCCCGAGGCGCTCCGTGCGCACGACTTCACCTCCGTGCGCCCCTGGCTGCTCACCGTCGCGCGGCGGCTGGCCATCGACGCGCGCCGGGCGCGTCAGGCCCGCCCGGCCGAGGTCGGCGACGCCGTGCTGGCGCACGCCCCGGTGTGCGCGGACCACGCGGAGCGCTCCGCCGCCATGCTCGACGTACGCGAGGCTGTGAAGACACTCACACCCGAGCATCGCGAAGTCCTGGTGCAGGTGTACTTCCGCGGGGCGAGTGTGGCGGAGGCCGCCGAGGCGCTCGGCATTCCCCCCGGTACCGTGAAGTCCCGCGCGTACTACGCGCTGCGCGCCCTGCGCAGAGTGCTACCGGGATACGCGGCCGACCTGCGCTGAAACCGAAGAACAGGTCAAGGCTTCGCAAAGCGCCTTGCTGCGGACCATGGTTGGGCAATGGGCTGTCCTCATCGGTGACGCGCACGCACCGGAGGAAGGCGGGGAAGGATGTTGCACAGGGGTCAAGAGAGCACGGACGGCGACGACGGCGGCGAACTGGCCGTCCCCATGGCATGGATGTACGCGGAGTACATCGCCGACGAACTGCTGCGCACCGGCGACCTCATGCCGCCGACGTCCTTCGAGTTCAAGGCGGGCCGCGACGCCCTGGCGCTGACCATCTTCCTCTCCGACAGCGACCGCGAGCTCTCCGGGATCAGAGTCGTCACCCAGCTGGAGACATGGCTGTCGCTGACGGCGTACGACCAGCCGTGGCAGGACTGGGTGAGCGAGCGGCTGGCCGATCTGTCCGCCGTGGCCGCCGAGTCCGGGCGCCCGGACCCCGATCTGGAACTGGCCGAGGCGGCCTGGCGGTGGCTGGAGGAGACCGAACTGCTCGCCCCCGACCTGGACGCGGTGCCCGGCGGCGCGGCCGCGGCGGCCGGTGAGGACGACGGCCCGAAGGTGTGGACACCCGCCTGGCAGCTGGGGCTGCCCCTGGGGCACCTGGCCATCCACCTCTTCTAGGCCGTCCTTCCAGGACCTGCTTCCAGGCCCTGCCCCGTCATGCCGGTGCCCCGGCGCTCCCGGTGGGCGGGAGTGCCGGGGCGGTGGTGCGGGAGGGGTCAGCCCTGGCTGCAGTAGTCGACCCAGCGGTGCGAGGAGATGTTGTTGTTGACGCTGGCCCCGAACTGCTCCAGTCCGGCACCGTAGGTGAAGCGGTACTCGCCGGTGGTGGTGTCGATCCAGCGGTCGCCCTGGCTGATGCACGCGTGGGCGCCGCCGGCGTTGGGGGCCGTGTACAGGTCGACGGCGTCGAGGCCGCCCGCGTAGCCGTTGTTCCAGATGTCGGAGGTCAGGTTCCGGCAGGTGCCCCAGTTGTCGGAGTTGCCCAGCCACTTGCACTCCCGGCCGCCCCCGTAGGGCTGGGTGTAGACGTGCAGGTAGCCGTCGGCGGCAGCGCGCGCGGGCGACTGGGCGCCCGACTCCAGCGCCGACGCGCCGGACACCGGGGAGAAGAGGGTGGCCACGGCGGCGGCCGAGGCGGCAAGGGTGAGAACACGCTTGAGGGACATGGGATTTCCTCGTTTCGTCAGTTTCATCGGTTCTGTCAGCGATGGGGCTCGGTGCGACCACGGCCCGGCGGCCGTGGTGGTCTGTGAACGGCGCGCGCGGGTCAGTCGCCGCGGGCGACGATCGTGCGGGCCCGGGGCAGCGCCTCGCGCCTGAGGCGGGCGAGATCGGCCGTCTCCCTCGGGTGACGGCGGCTCAGTTCCGCCCGGTACTCGGCGTCCAGGGACTCCGTCACCTCCGGCAGTCCGCTGCCGGCGGCGCAGGCGGCCTCGGCGGAGGCCAGCCGCACCTCCTTCGCGTGCGGCCACGGACGGCTCGGCCGTGTGGCGGCGGCGCGGGACGCGGCGGGGTCGGCGTAGGTGTACCCGTGGCCGCGCATGCAGCGCGCCCAGGGTTCGACGGCCGCCTTGTAGCGCTTGTCACCGGTCACCAGGCCGAGGCGGATGCCGGCCAGGGTGTCGGTGACCCGGGTGGCGCGGAACCACGCCTGGAGGTCGCCGTACAGCTCGCGCTGCGCGGTGGCCTGGCAGCCCTGGTCGCTGTGGGTGACCCGTATGCCGTTCGGCAGCCGGGCCGACAGGCCCTGGGGCCGGGTTCCGTTGAGGTCGGCGACCAGGGCGGCCCTGGTCGCGGCCGGTGCGGAGCGGAGGTACTTCTGGTTGGGGTCGGCGCGGACCTCCGCCTCCCGGGCGCGGCGCAGATCGGTTCCGTAGCCGTGCGTCCGGGCCCATGCCGGGTCGTCGACGACGTAGGGGAAGCGGACCGAGACGTCGTCGGGCGGTGGTGGTTCGATCCAGTACTTGTGTCCCTTCCCCTCCATGCACTCCTTGATGAGGAGCTGTTCCGCCAGTTGCAGCGTCTCCTTCGCGCCGGTCGCGGCCCGGTGGGTGCCGGGTCGTCCGGCGGCCGGTGCCGACGTCCCGTTCGCGCAGCCGGTGACCGTCGTCGCCAGCAGGCCGGCGGTCAGCAGGGCCAAGGTCCAGCGGTGCATCGGGCGACTCCCTGGGCGCGGATCGGACGGGCTCGTTGCTTTCGAGTCGTTGACGGTCCGCGGCGGGCGCCCGTATGACGTCGGGTCCGGGAAAAACTTTTCGCGGCCGTTGTCATACGAGGGGCCCCGGCCGGCCGTCTTGCGTACGAGGGACCCCTGACGCTCCGATCCGGCCAAGTGGCCGTCGCGGCCGGCCCCCGTAGCGCCGCGGCCACCGGCCAGGATGCCGAGCCCACCCCGGGTGCGGGCCCTCCCGGGCAGGGGCCGGATCCGGACACGGCGGTCCGGGCACCGGCCTGTGCGCGCGCCGCCGTCGATATCGTTGCCAGGCTCCGCGGAGCGGGCACGGCACGGCGATCGGGAGATGATGCTGGACATACGGCTACTCGGTCCGGTGGAGGTGTGGGCGGGGGGCCGGCGCGCCCCGCTGGGCGGGACCAGACCCCTGGCGGTGCTGTCCGCGCTCGTCGTCCATCTCGGTGAGGTGCTCTCCACCGACCGGCTCGTGGACTGCGTCTGGGACGAGGAGACGCCCGCCACCGCCGGCGCCCTCGTCGCCACCCATGTCTCCGCCGTCCGCCGCGCGCTCGCCAAGGTCGGCGCGGAGGGGGTGATCCGGACCCGGCCGCCGGGGTACGTCGCCGAACTCGCGCCCTCCTCGATCGACTCCCGCCGTTTCGAGGAACTGCTCGCCTCGGGCCGGGCCGCCGCGGGCGGGGGCCGCCCGGAGGAGGCCGCGGAGCTGCTGTCCGAGGCACTGGGTCTGTGGCGGGGCCGGGGGGCGCTGGAGGGGCTGGGCCAGTCCTTCGCCCGGATCGAGGCGGCCCGGCTGGCCGAACTGCGGCTGGTGGCCCAGGAGGACTCCTTCGCCCTGCAATTGACGCTCGGCCGCGCGGACCGCGTGATCGCTCCCCTGCTCACGCATGTCGCCGACCATCCGCTCCGCGAGCGGCCGCGCGGCCAGCTCATGACCGCGCTCTTCCGCACCGGCCGGGTCTCCGACGCCCTGCGCACCTACCAGGAGGCGCGCGAGATCCTCCGGGACGAACTGGGCGTGGACCCCGGCCCGGAGCTGCGGGCGCTGCACCAGGCGGTACTGACCAACGACGCCGCGCTGCTCGGCAAGGAGTCCCGGCCGGCCGCGCCACGGCAGGGGCGGGGCGGCCCGGGCCGTCCCGGGCCGGGCACCGCGCCGGGGACGGCGACCGAGCCCGTCCCCTCGTATCTCCCGCCCGACATCGCCGACTTCGTGGGCCGCTCGGCCGAGATCGACTGGGCCGTGTCGTTGCTGGGCGGGGTCGACGATGCCGGCCGCACCGCCCCGCCGATCGGCGTCGTCTCCGGCCGCTCGGGCAGCGGCAAGACCGCCCTCGCCGTGCACGTCGGCCACCGCACCGCCGAACTCTTCCCGGACGGCCGGCTGTTCGTGGACCTGCGGGCCGCCGACGCCACCCCGGTACGGCCCGCCGACGCGCTCACCCGGCTGCTGCGCGCCATGGGCGCGGCACCGGAGACCCTGCCGGCCTCGGTGGAGGAACTGACCGGGCTCTACCGGACGCACATCGGCCGCCGGCGCACCCTGCTCATCCTCGACAACGCGGCCGGTGAGGCGCATGTGCGGCCGTTGCTGCCGCCCGGCGGCGGTTCGGCCGTGCTCGTCACCAGCCGCCGCCGGCTGGTCGCGCTGGAGGGCGCGGCCCATCTGGACCTGACCGTGCCCGACGAGGCGGAGGCGCTGGAACTCCTCGGGAGGGTGGCGGGGAAGGACCGCATCGGTGCCGAGCCGGAGCGGGCCGCCGAGATCGTCGCGTTGTGCGGGCGGCTGCCGCTGGCCGTGCGCATCGCCGGGGCACGGCTCGCGTCGCGGCCGCACTGGGGGCCGGGCCGGCTCGCGGGGCGCCTGCGCGACGAGCGGCGCCGGCTGAACGAACTGCGGGCCGGCGACCTGGAGTTGCGCTCCAGCCTCGAACTCGGTTACGCCGACCTCGACACGCACGAGCGGGCGGCGTTGCGCCGACTGGCGCTGCTCGACCTGCCCGACTTCGCCGGCTGGATCGCCGCTCCCCTCCTCGGCATCGCGGTGGAGGAGGCGGAGGAGACGGTGGAGCGGCTGGTCGACTGTCACTTCCTCCACGTCGTCGGCCGGGACGGCACCGGCCGCACCCGCTACCGCATCCACGACCTGGCCCGTGAGCACGCCCGCGAACGCTGCCTGTCGGAGGAGTTGGCCGAGGACCGCGAGGCGGCGGTGCTGCGTCTGGTGGCCTGCTGGCTGGGGCTCGCCAAACAGGCCGCCGCCCGTGGTCCGGGCGGTGTGACCAGGTACTTCCCGCAGCCGGAGACCGTGCTCTCCCTCGACGCGGAGACGGAGGAGGAGCTACTGGCCCGGCCCGCGGCCTGGTTCGCCGCCGAACAGGCCTGTCTGCTGGCGGCGGTGGAGTACTGCGCCGACCACGGCGCGGCCCGCGCCGCCCGCGATCTCGCCGGGGCGCTGGCCGCCAGTTCGGCCGCGCTGTACAACCGGTTCGACGCCTGGTCCACCTCGCACACGGCCGCCATGGCGGCGGTGCGCCGCAGCGGGGACGCCGAGGGCGAGGCCTGGCTGCTCACCGGGCTGGGGCAACTGGCCTACGAGCAGGACAAGTTCGAGGAGTCCTACCGCTGCTTCGAGCAGGCCCTGCGGCGCTTCGGGGAGTACGGGGACGTACCGCAGGGCGAGGCGGTGGCGCTCGACGGCATGGCCACGGTCCGCCGTGAGCAGGCCGGCCACGCCGAGGCGCTGGAGCTGCTCCAGGGTGCGCTGGAGCGGTACGAGCGGACGGGCGACCGCGGGGGCCGGGCCCGGGCGCTGTACGGCATGGGGTACGTGCACCGGGAGCAGGGGCGCGGTGGGCCGGCCCGTGAGGCCCTGTCCCGGGCCCTGGAGCTGTACCGCGCCGTGCCCGACCCGCACGGCGAGGCGCTCACCGTGCGGGCGGTGGCGCTGTGTCACCGGGCGGAGGGGAACCTCGCGGAGGCCGAGCGGCTGCTGCGGGAGGCACTGCGGATCTTCACCGGTCTGCTGGACGGCTTCGGGGTGATGTACACGGAGCAGTCGCTGGCCAAGGTGGAGCTGCGCACGGGCCGCACGGCCCGGGCCCGCGAGCGGCTCGACCGCTGTCTCGCGGTGGCCCGCGAGCGCCAGGACCGGTTCGGTGTGGCCCTGGTCCTGCGCACCCTGGGCGAGTGCCATCTCGCGAGCGGCGACACCGAGGCCGCCCGGGAGCCGCTGGAGCTGGCCCTGGCCGGCTGGGAGGCGCTGGGCCTTCCGGTCTGGCGGGCGCGTACGGCCTGGGACCTGGCCGAGGTGTGGTCGACGGACGGCAAGGAGGAGGAGACGCGGGCCGCACGGGCCGGGGCGCTCGCGGTCTTCCGGGAGCTGGACTGCCGGGAGGCGCGGGAACGGGCGTAGCCACGGGGGACGGCGGGCACGGGGCGCCGGGCAGGCACGGGCGCCGGGCAGGCACGGGCGCCGGGCAGGCACGGGCGCCGGGCGAGCGCCGGTGTCGGGCAGGCGCCGGTGTCGGGCAGGCGCAGACGCCTGGCAGACGCGGGCGCCTGGCAGACGCGGGCGCCGGGCAAGCGCGGGCGCCGGGCGAGCGCCGGTGTCGGGCAGGCGCCGGTGTCGGGCAGGCGCAGACGCCTGGCAGACGCGGGCGCCGGGCAAGCGCGGGCGCCGGGCAAGCGCGGGCGCCGGGCAAGCGCGGGCGCCGGGCGAGCGCCGGTGTCGGGCAGGCGCCCGTGTCGGGCAGGCGCAGACGCCTGGCAGACGCGGGCGCCGGGCAAACGCGGACGTCGGCGGGCGCGGGGCCCGAGGGTCGGCCGGCACGGGGCGCGGGGCGCCGGGCGGGCACCGGGCGTCAGGCGGGCACGGGGCGTCAGGCGGGCACGGGGCGCCGGGCAGGCACGGGGCGCCGGGCAGCCGGGGCCCGAGGGTCGGCCGGCACCGGGCGCCGGCGGGCGCGGGGCGCGGGCCGCCGGAGGCGCCGTCGGGGCGCGAACCGGGGGCTTGCAGAGCATCTCCAGAGGTTCTGCATCGGGTACGGCGACGCTGTCGTACGTGACGGACATCATCACGCTCGCCGACCCCCGGGTCGCCGCGACGGCCGTGGCCGAATGCGGTGAGCCGCTGGTGGATCTGCGCGACGACGGCCACCTGCGGCTCGATCACCGGCAGACCGACGACGACGGCAGCTTCGCCCGCCTCCGGGCGGGTGCGCGGGAGCGGCTGCTCCGGGCGCAGCGGCTGCTGCCGGCCGGCCTCCGGTTCCTGGTGGTGGAGGGCTACCGGCCGCCGGAGCTGCAACGGCGCTACTTCGAGCGGTACGCGGCGACGCTGCGCCGGGCGCATCCGGCGGCGCCGCCGGAGCGGATCCGGGAACTGGCGAGCGCGTACATCTCCCCGCCCGAGGTAGCGCCTCATGTCTCGGGCGGGGCGGTCGACCTGACACTGTGCGACCCGCAGGGGCGTGAGCTGCCGCTCGGCACGGACGTCAACGCGACCCCGGAGGAGAGCGACGGCGCCTGCCGCACCGCGGCGCCGGGCATCACGGCCGAGGCCCGCGAGAACCGGGCCCTGCTGGGCCGGGCGTTGTCCTCGGCCGGCTTCGTCAACTATCCGACGGAATGGTGGCACTGGTCGTACGGCGACCGGTACTGGGCCCTGCTGACCGGGGCACCGGCCGCCCGGTACGGCCCCGTCGACCCGTTCCCGCCGGCGGACTGACCACCGCGCGCGGGACACACCGGACAACCCGAACGACCGAACGACCGAACGACCGAACGACCGAAGTACCGAGGGGGAAGAGAAGTGGCCATCAGCGACGTCACCTGTCCACCACCGGCACCGGCGCGCGCCGACGAGGAGGGGATGAGTCCCGGAGAGTTCGACGCGTCCTTCATCGCGGACATCCCGCGGTTGCGCAGACGGCTGGTGGCGCTGACGGGCAATCCGCACGACGCCGACGACCTGCTCCAGGAGACGTATCTGCGGCTCTCCCGGCGGGCCCGCACCCGCGGCCTGGCGCGGCAGCGGCATCCGTACGCCTACACCTGCGCCGTCGCCCTCAACCTGCTGCGCGACTCGTGGGTGCACTCCTCCCGCCGTGAGCAGACCACCGACCGGCTGCCGGAGGCCGGCTGGGACGGCGGCATGGGCTCCTACGAGGCCGCCGCGGCCGCGCTCTCGCTGCTCGGCGTGCTCTCCGAGCGGGAGGCGGCCGCGGTGATCCTGGTGGACCTGGAGGGGCTCAGCCACGACACGGCGGGCGAGCGACTGGGCGCCCACCGCGGCACCGTGCAGCGCAACCGTATGCGCGGGCTGGCGAAGATGCGCGCCGCACTCGGCCGCTGATCCCCGCCCGCCGACCGCCGGCGGGTCATCCGCCGGCCACCGGTGTGCCGCGCCTCCACGGGGGTGGGGCGCGGCGCACCGGTCTCCGTGCCCGTCACCGGGGCGCCCGGTGACGTCGACGTCGACCATGTGAGGAAGAGTTCCGTGCGCAAGAGTTCCATGACGAACGGCGGCACGCGCCGCCGGACCACCGGTGCGCTCCTGGGGGCCTCGGTCCTCGGCCTGTCCGCCTTCGTGTCCGTTCCGGCCCACGCCGCCCCGGCCCAGGCCGCTCCCGCCCACGCCACCACGGCCGCCGCCGACTGTGCCGTGCTGAGTCCCGGGGCCTCGGCCACCGCGCAGGCCGCCGTGAGCGCGGCCTGTTCCCAGATCGGCGTCTGGTACAGCTGGGGCGGCGGGCACGGCGCGACGCCAGGTGCCACCTACGGCTACTACGACGGTTCCGACCCGGACAGCCTGCACGACAACGAGCGCAAGGGCTTCGACTGCTCAGGACTGGTGCGTTACGCGTACTGGCGGGCGACCGGCAAGGACCTGCTCAACGGCACCTCCGACGACCAGTTCCACAGCTCGCAGGCCACCGCCCGTTTCTCCGCCTCGCAGGGCACGGCCCCGTTGCTGCCGGGCGACCTGATGTTCTGGGGCAGCGGCCACATCCACCACGTCGCCATGTATCTGGGCGGCGGGCAGATGGTCGAGGCCTACGAGTCCGGTACGCACATCCGGGTCGCGCCGGTGCGCACCGGCGGCGACTACGCGGGCGCCATCCGGGTCAACGGCTCCGGCACGCCCGTCCCCCCGCCCGCGGACGGCGGTACGGTCTTCGAGACCTGGGGCACCGGGGTGCGCACCCACTCCTCGCCGAGCACGTCGGCCTCCGTCGTCGACACCTTCGCCGGCCCCACGCAGGTGTCGGTCCAGTGCCAGGAGCACGCGGAGACCGTCACGGCCGAGGGCTACACCAACGACATCTGGTCCAAGCTGTCCGACGGCTCGTGGATGACGAACATCTACATCAAGGGCCCGGCCTCGCTGCCCGGCGTCCCGGACTGCGGCGGCAGCAGCGTCCCGCCGCCCAGCGGGGGCAGCACGGCGTTCCAGACCTGGGGCACCGGCGTGCGCACGCACAGTGAACCGAACGTCAACGCCGCCGTGGTGGACTACTTCGCGCAGCCGACCGGCGTGAACGTGGTGTGCCAGGCCCACGCCCAGCTGGTGACGGCCGACGGCTACACCAACGACGCCTGGGCGAAGCTGACCGACGGGTCCTGGATGACCGTCATCTACATCAAGGGCCCGGAGTGGCTGCCGGGAGTGGCCACCTGCTGACCTCGCGCCGCCTGCCGGCCGCACGCGCCGGAATCCGCCCGTCCGGGGGCCCGCTCCGCCCCCGGACGGCGCCGGAACCCGGCAGGAACGCGGCCGACCAATCCGGGGGCCCGGCCGCTCCGAATGTCTGGGCCGTTTCTTCCGTGGCTTGAGTGATTCGACGGCCAGGTCCGTACCGATGGGCAACAACGACACACCCCCACCCGCTCCACCGGCATGAGGATTTGGTATGAGGTCCCTGGAACGCCATCGCGACGTCGGAGCCTACGCGCTCGGCGTACTGGACGAGGCGGAGGCATTCCGCTTCGAGGACCACCTCATGGAGTGCGCCGGCTGCACCGCGCACATGAGCGAGTTCCGGCCCGCCGCGCGGCAGTTGATGCTCTACCGGGAGGCCACCCCGCGCTCCGTGCCCCCTGCGGCGGCGCCCGGGCCGCGGCTCCTGGAGCGGCTGCTCGACGAGGTGGCCGGACGGCACCGGACGGGCCGCAGGCGGTGGCTGGTCGCGGTGGCGGCGGCCGTCGTCCTCGCGGTGGGCGGCCCGGCGGCTGCCCTGCTGGCCGACGACGGCGCGGCCGCGCACCAGGTGACCGCGACGGACGCGGGCACCGGCGTGTGGGCGCGGATCACGGCACAGGACCGGGAGTGGGGCAGCGACATCGGCGTCACCGTCAAGGACGCCTCCGGCCCGCACTCCTGCCGGCTGGTGGCGATCGGCCGGGACGGCTCCGAGGAGACCGTGACCAGCTGGAGGGTGCCCTCCGACGACGGCGCGGCCCTCACCATGGAGGGCGGGGCCGCGCTCGCGACCGGGCGGATCGACCGCTACGAGATCCGCACGGACGACGGGGAGCGGCTGCTGACGCTCGACTCGCGCTGACGGCGGTGAGGCGCGCTCACTTCAGCAGCCGGGACATCCGGCGGTCCGCCAGCGGCCTGCCGCCCGTCTGACAGGTGGGGCAGTACTGAAGCGAGGAGTCGCTGAAGGACACCTCACGGACGGTGTCGCCGCACACCGGGCAGGGCTCGCCGGTACGGCCGTGGACACGCAGTCCGCTCTTCTTCTCCGCCTTCAGCCGCCCGGCGGCCACCCCGCGCGAGCGCTCCACCGCCTCGGTGAGGGTGCCGCGCAGCGCCTCGTACAGGCGGTGCACCTCCTCCGGGGTGAGGGAGGCGGTGGGCTTGAACGGGGACATCCGGGCGGCGTGCAGGATCTCGTCGCTGTAGGCGTTGCCCACCCCGGCGAGCAGCCCCTGGTCGCGCAGGGCGCCCTTGAGCTGCCGCCGCTCCCCCGCGAGCAGTCCGGCCAGCCGCTCCTCGTCGAAGCCGTCGGCGAGCGGGTCGGGGCCGAGCCGGGCGATGCCGGGGACCTCCCGCGGGTCCCGTACGACGTACACGGCGAGCCGTTTCTGCGTACCGGCCTCGGTGAGGTCGAGACCGGCACCGGTGTCGAGCGCCACCCGGAGGGCGAGCGGGCCCTTGCCGGGCCGGGGCGGGGTGTCGGGGAGGCGGTCGCGCCAGTGCAGCCAGCCGGCCCGCGCCAGGTGGGTGACCAGGTGAAGGCCGTCGGCGTCCAGGTCCAGGAACTTGCCGTGGCGGTGGACGGCGGTGACGGTACGGCCCTGGAGCGCGGTGGGCGGCGGGTCGTACGTCTTCAGCACACTGACGGCGAGCGGCAGGACGCGGGTGATCGCGTGGCCGACGAGATGACCGGTGAGGAAGTCGCGCAGCGCCTCGACCTCGGGCAGTTCGGGCATCCTCCCAGCGTGCCACGGCACGGTGCCGGCTGCCCGGCGCCGCTACGGGTCCTCGTCTCCCGGCACCGCGAACTCGCACCACACCACCTTGCCGCCGCCCCGCGCCTCGACGCCCCAGACGTCGGCCAGCAGATCGACGAGGAGCAGTCCGCGCCCGGAGACCCCGGAGGCGCCGGCCTCCCGGCGGCGCGGGAGCGCGCTGGAGGAGTCCTCGACCTCCGTGCGGAGCCGGCGGTCGGGACCGGGGAACGAGCGCAGGGTGACGACCGCCGCCCCCTCGGTGTGCATCAGCGCGTTGGTGATCAGCTCGTCGGTGACGAGTTCGATCTCGTCGGCGCGGTCCCGCGCACCCCATGCGCGGACGGCCGCCCGGACCATGTGCCGGGCCTCGCGCAGCGCCTCCGGGTCCCCGGGCGCCACGTGCTGACGGAGCCGGCCGCCCGCGCCGCGCGGCTGTGCCCGGCGGCGCAGGAGGAGCAGGGCGACGTCGTCGGCGGCATCGCGCGCGGCGGCGCCGGCGATGAGCCGGTCGGCGAGGTCGCCCACGTCCTCGGGTCCGGCGGCGACCTGCTCCGCGAGCCCGCGCATGCCGTCGTCGGGGTCGAGCCCCGGCTGTTCGACCAGGCCGTCGGTGCACAGCACCAGCGTCTGGCCGGGGTCCAGTTCCATGGTCTGTACGGGGTACTCCAGGCTGTCGAACAACGCGGACAGCCCGAGCGGAAGGCCGCCCTCGACCGGGACGCGACGGCAGCCGCCGTCGGCGTGCCGGACGAGCGGGTCGACGTGTCCGGCGCGGACGAACTGGACGACGCCGGTGGCCGGGTCGAGCTCGGCGTACAGGCAGGTCGCGAAGCGCTGGGTGTCGAGCTCGTGCAGGAAGACGGAGGCGCGGGCGACGACCGTGGCCGGGGTGTGCCCCTCGGCCGCGTAGGCGCGCAGCACGATCCGCAGCTGGCCCATGACGGCGGCGGCCTGGGTGTCGTGGCCCTGGACGTCGCCGACGACGGCGCCGACCCGGCCGCCGGGCAGCGGGATCAGGTCGTACCAGTCGCCGCCGATGTTCCGCCCGGGCGAGCCGCCAAGCACGGCGGCGCGGTAGCGCACGGCCACGTCGGCGTCGGGCACGCGGGGCAGGGAGCGGGGCAGCATGGCCTGCTGGAGTTCCTGGGCGAGGTCGCTCTCCTGTTCGTAGAGCATGGCGCGCTGGAGGCTCTGCGCGATGGTGCTGCCGAGCGCGACGAGGATGTCGCGTTCCTCGGTGGTGAAGCCGTGCCGGTCGCCGTAGAGGAGGCCGATGCCGCCGATCGGGCGGGCCTGCGCGACCAGCGGCAGATAGGCGGCCGAGGTGATGCGCAGATGGCTCAGGTGCGGCCACAGGATCGGATAGCGCGCGGCGAACTCCCCCGGCGACTCGATGAACTGGGGGCTGAGGGTGCGTACGGCGTCGCTCATCGGGTACGGCTCGTCGATTCCGGTGATCTGGGTGCCGGGGAGGAAGTCGCCGGTGGGTCCTTCGGCGACCAGGCGGATGCGGCCGCCCTCGACGAGTCCCATGACGAGGCTGGCGGCGCCCATCCGGGTCAGCCCCTCGCTCTCCCGCAGCACGTCGATGACGTCCTGCACGGTGCGCGCGTGGGCGAGCGCGGCCATGGTGGTCTGGGCGACGTCCGCCTGCCGGCGCCGGGCGCTGTCCCGGGCGGCCTGTTCGCTGCGGGCCCGGCTGTCGCGCAGCTCCTGGGTGGCGTCGCGGACGATGCCGATGATCCGGCGGGCCCGGCCGGTGTCGTCGCGGCGGATGTAGCCCTGGGTGTGGGTCCAGCGCAGCCTGCCGTCGCGGCGGCGGATGCGGAAGTAGGCGCCGTAGATCTCGCCGCCCTCCTTCAGCGCCCGGCCGACCACCTCGTCCAGACGGGGGACGTCCGGCGGGTGCAGCCGGGTGCCCAGGGTCTCGATGCGGTCGTCGTACTCGTCGGTGCGCAGGTCGAACAGCTCGTGGGCCTGGGCGTCCATCTGGAGGAAGCCGGTGTCCAGGTCCCAGTCGAAGCTGCCCATGCGGTTGAGCGCCAGGATCGGGTCCGGGCGGTCGGGCCAGTCGTCCGGGAGCGACGGGGCGCTCACTCCCCGATCAGCCATGAGGCCCACCTTGCCAGCGTTCGTCCGGATATCGGGTGCGGGGCGGAACCGGTCCGGGCGGCGCGCCCGGAAAACGGTTGATCACTATTGTCTGCACCGGCCGTGCGGGGCCCGCAAGCGGAGCCCGCGGGCGGGCTCCGCGGGCGGGGGTCACGTCGGCACCGGGTGCGGGTACCCGGGTACGACACCGGCACCCGGCGGGACGAGAGGAGACCGGCCGCGATGGAGTGGTTCACGGCACCGGACTACTGGCTGAGCCGGCTGGTCTTCCAGCGCGCCCTGGCCGTGGTGTACCTCGTCGCCTTCCTGGGCGCGGCGTTGCAGTTCCGCGCGCTGATCGGGGAGCGCGGAATGCTGCCGGTGCCCCGGTTCACCGCGCGAGTGCCGTTCCGGCGGGCGCCGAGCGTCTTCCACCGGCACTACTCCGACCGTTTCTTCGCCGGCTGGGCGTGGACGGGGTGCGCGGTGTCGGCGGCGCTGGTGGCGGGGGTGGACGGGTGGCTGCCGCTGTGGGCGGCGATGGCGCTGTGGCTGGTGCCGTGGGTGATGTACCTGTCGATCGTCAACGTCGGGCAGACCTGGTACGGCTTCGGCTGGGAGTCCCTGCTCCTCGAGACCGGGTTCCTCGCGGTGTTCCTCGGCAACGACGAGGTGGCGCCGCCGGTCGTGGTGCTGTTCCTGCTGCGCTGGCTGCTGTTCCGGCTGGAGTTCGGCGCGGGGCTGATCAAGATGCGCGGCGACGCCTGCTGGCGGAAGCTGACCTGCCTGGACTTCCACCACGAGACGCAGCCGATGCCGGGGCCGCTCAGCTGGTTCTTCCACCGGCTGCCGAAGCCGGCGCACCGGGTGGAGGTGGCCGCCAACCACGTCACGCAGATGGTGGTGCCGTTCCTGCTGTTCGCCCCGCGCCCGGTGGCGACGGCGGCCGCCGCCCTCATGGTCCTCACGCAGCTGTGGCTGGTGCTGTCGGGCAACTTCGCCTGGCTGAACTGGCTCGCCATCGTGATCGCCCTGTCGGCGATCCCCTTCCCCGCCTCGCCGCCGCGCACGGCCCCGGTACCGCTGTGGTACGAGGTGGTCGTCCTCGCCGTCGGGGCGGGGCTGGTGGCGCTGAGCCACCGGCCGGTGCGCAACATGCTCTCCCGGCGCCAGGTGATGAACCGCTCCTTCGACCCGTTGCACCTGGTCAACTCCTACGGCGCGTTCGGGTCCGTCAGCCGGGTGCGGCAGGAGGTGGTGATCGAGGGCACGGCGGACGAGGTGCCGCGGGAGTCGTCCGAGTGGCGGGAGTACGAGTTCCGGGGCAAGCCGGGGGATCCGCGGCGGTGGCCGCGGCAGTTCGCGCCGTACCATCTGCGGCTGGACTGGATGATGTGGTTCGCCGCGCTGTCGCCGGCGTATGCGGGGGCGTGGTTCGGGGGGCTGCTGGAGCGGCTCCTGGCGGGCGACCGGGACACGCTGCGGCTGCTGCGCCGCTCCCCGTTCCCGGCGGACGCGCCGCCGCGGTTCGTGCGGGCGCGCCTGTACCGGTACCGGTTCACGACGTGGCGCGAACGCCGGGAGACGGGGGCGTGCTGGGAGCGGACCTACGTCCGCGAGTTCATGCCCCCGAGATAGCGGGGGTCCTGCGGGGTTTCTTCGCCCCCGCCGCCCCTACCCATTCCCGTCCCTCCGGGGGCAAGCCCCCGGACCCCCTAAAAGATTGCGCAGTTCCCCGCGCCCCTATGAGGGGCCGCGGGGAACTGCGCAACGGGGCGGAGCCCCTCGGGGGTCAGTCGACGCTCGGCAGGATGTGCGGCTCGGCCAGGTCGTCCTCGTAGCCGGCCAGCCGGATGGGGGCCGACCTCGCCCACACCTCCAGGCTGCCCAGCTTCTCCTCGGCCCCACCCGCAAGGGCCGGCCGCCCCAGGGGACGCTCCTCGAGATTCGTCTTCTCCGGTGTCACCGCGCACTCCTTATGTGTCGGATCACCCTCGGGGGCGTCGGCCCGGCCTGACCTCTGTGCGGCCGCCGCCCGCCTCGGGACTGAGGGAACAGTTCTGACGCGGTGGCGTCGGCGTCTTGTACGAGAGCAGACCGTGGTGACCGGCTTGTCCCGGGACGGACCGTTGGGTGTGGGTAGGACCCCGTGCTGCTGTCCGTCCCGTACAGGTTAACCAAATGAGCGCCCGCCCGCTCGATAGGGAGGCAAACACTGTGTAACTTCCATGAAAGGCCGAACGGCCCAGGACCGCTCCCCGAACGGCCGAAGGGCGCACCCACACGGGTGGAACCCGGTGGACGCGCCCTTCGGGAGGGGCGGAAAGCGACGGCCGTTTACGGGAAGAACCAGATGCCCGCGAAGATCACCACGATGACGGCGATGACGATCAGCACGGTGGACCAGGTCGCCCGGTGCTGCACGGCGTCCCGCGGCTCACCTCCACGCGGGCGGTCCTCCGGCAGGGCCGGGTTCTCGGGACGGTCGCTCGCGTAGAACTCCTCGTCGGTCGGGCGGATGTCGCGCCGACCGGCGTTTCGGGGATCGATGTCGTGATGGCTGGCCATGTGAACTCCTTGCGCGGTGCTCGGCACAGTCCGGGTTCCCCCGGGTCGGCCGGACATGCGTGAGGGGCCGGGGCGCGGACCGGGCGCGCAAGGACGTACGCCGGGGTCCGCGGGCGTCACCACTTGCCGGGCGCGTAGTCCTTCAGGAAGACGCCGTACAGGTCCTCGCCCTGCTCGCCGCGGACGATGGGGTCATAGACCCGGGCCGCCCCGTCGACGAGGTCCAGCGGGGCGTGGAAGCCCGCCTCGGCCATGCGCACCTTGTCCGGGTGGGGCCGCTCGTCGGTGATCCAGCCGGTGTCGACGGCGGTCATCAGGATGCGGTCCTTCTCGAACATCTCCTGGGCACTGGTGCGGGTGAGCATGTTGAGGGCGGCCTTGGCCATGTTGGTGTGCGGGTGTCCCGCGCCCTTGTAGCCGCGGCCGAAAACGCCCTCCATCGCGGAGACGTTCACGATGTACGTCCGCCGGGCCGCGGCCGCCGCCATCGCCGGACGCAACCGGCTGATCAGCAGGAACGGTGCCGTGGAGTTGCACAGCTGCACTTCGAGGAGTTCGACGGGGGTGACCTCCTCCACCGTCTGGATCCAGCTGTTGGTGTCGTGCAGGTCGGGCACGAGCCCGCCGGCGTCGATCGCGGTGCCGGCCGCGATCCGCTCCAGGGAGGCGGAACCCGAGACCAGCGCGAGGTCGGTGACGTCCCGCGCGGAGAGCGCGCCGCCGCCGGCCACGGGCAGCTCGGTGACCGCGCCCGAGCCGAAGGTGCCGATCACCTCGGCGGCGGGCAGCTCGCCGGCCGGCAGCGGGGCCGACTCGGCGGCGACCAGCTCGCTGTAGGCGCCCGGGGAGCGGCGTACGGTCTGGGCGGCATTGTTGATCAGGATGTCCAGCGGGCCCTCGGCGGCGACGGAGTCGGCCAGCGCCATGACCTGGGCGGGGTCGCGCAGATCGATACCGACGATCTTCAGCCGGTGGATCCAGTCGGCGCTGTCGGGCTGGGCCTTGAAGCGGCGGATGGCGTCGTTGGGGAAACGGGTGGTGACGGTGGTGTGGGCGCCGTCGCGGAGCAGCCGGAGCGCGATGTACATGCCGATCTTGGCGCGGCCGCCGGTGAGGAGGGCGCGCTTGCCGGTGAGGTCGGCGCGGGCGTCGCGGCGGGCCCGGTTCTCGGCGGCGCAGTCCGGGCAGAGCTGGTGGTAGAAGTAGTCAACCTCGGTGTAGCGGGTCTTGCAGGTGTAGCAGGAGCGGGGGCGCTGGAGTATCCCCGCGATCTGGCCGGTCTCGGTGACGGAGGAGGGCAGGACGCCCTCGGTCTCGTCGTCGATGCGCTGGGCGGAGCCGGTGGCGGTGGCCTCGGTGACGGCCTTGTCGTGCGCGGTCTTCGCCGCGCGGCGTTCTTGGCGGCGGCGTTGCTTGACGGTGCGGTAGATGTGCGAGGTCGCGCGCCGGACGGCGATCGCGTCGGGGTGGTCGACGTCGATGGTGTCGAGTTCCGCGAGGACGGCGAGGCAGACGGCGAGGCGGTCGGGGTCGATGCCGGGGCCGTACGACACGCTGTCGGGGGCGGCGTCGGAGGTCTCGTTGGGGTGGGGAATCCGGGGCGCGGTCGGGGGTGTGGCCGCCGAGCCGTCGTTCGCCGGGGCGGTCTCTGTCACCGTCATCGCGCTGCCGTTCCTCGCTCGCCTGCGGCGCGCGGGTCGCGCTCGCCTTTCGAACGGGGGATTGTACGTAGCCCCGGCGCGAAGCGCCAAAACGGGGGGTCGTCCGGCAGGGTTTCTCGCCCCCGCCGCCCCTACCCGTCCCATCCCTGACAAGGGGCTCCGCCCCTTGGACCCCGGAGAGCTCGGGTGGGTGGGGTTGAGTGGGGAGTGGGGGTGGGTGGGGACTTCTCGCGCAGTTCCCCGCGCCCCTTGAAAGCGGGGGGCGCCCCCTGCTTTTAGGGGCGCGGGGAACTGCGCGATCGGCCACGACGCACCCGCACCCGCCAACGAACCCCCCCACCCGAGCTCTCCCGCGCCCTCCCCACCCACCCGAGCTCTTTCCCCCCGTCCTGCCCTCTCCCCCTCGGGGGGCCTGGGGGCGGAGCCCCCAGGTCGTGGATGGGACGGGTAGGGGCGGCGGGGGCGGGAAAGACCCCGGGCGAGCCGCTACGCGTCGCAGGCCCGGCGCAGGGCGTCGAGTTCGTCGTGGATCGCCGCCGCGAACCCCGCCAGGTCCGGCACCGCCTCCGCGTCCGCCACCAACCCGTAGTGCACCCGCCCCCGGTACGTCGACACCGCCACCGCCAACGACTGCCCCCGCGCCAGCGGCGCCAGCGGAAACACCTCCACCAGCGGGCTGCCGCCCAGGCGCAACCCCAGACTCGGCAACGGCACGCTCGTGACCAGGATGTCGAACCACAGCCGCGCCGCCTGGCTGACCAGCGGCCCCCCGAGCCGGTGCCCCAGCGCCGGCACATGGTCGGCGAGCAACGCCACCGCCCCGGCCCCCCGCCCCGGCCCCGCGTCCTTGTTGCGGTCCATCGCCGCCCGCACCACCCGCAGCCGCCGCAACGGATCCGCCTCGTCGACCGGGAGCCGTATCAGGTACCCGGAGAGCCGGTTCCCCTGCGGCGAGGCGCTGCGCGGCCGGCGCCGGGAGACGGGGATGAGCGCTCGCGGCGCCACCCCCTCGCTCCCGTCGCCGCGCTCGTCCAGCCACCTCCGCAGCGCCCCCGCGACGACCGCGATGAGCACGTCGTTGACCGTGCCGCCCGCCGTCTTGCGCACCCGGTGCACCTCGTCGAGGTCGAGGACGACACCCGCGGTCCGCCGCGTGCCGGTGGGCCCGGCGGTCAGCGCGGGCGAGGAGCGCACCCCGAGCGTGGACAGGGCGACGGACGCGCCGATGTCCAGCGCGCGCCCCACGTCGGACACCACGCCGGACAGCGCACCGCGGACCAGCCCGGGCAGCCGCCGCGGGTCCGGGAACGGAAACGCGCCGAACCGGCTCCGGCCCGCTTCGACGGGTCGCGGCCGGGACGGCGGCAGCTCCGTCGGGTCCATGATCGCGGCGGCCAGCGTCAGCGCCCGCAGCCCGTCGGCGAGCGCGTGGTGGAACTTGAACAGCACCGCGAACGAGGTGCCGTCCTCCCCCGGCAGGACGTGCGCCTCCCACGGGGGCCGGCCGCGCACCAGGGGACGCTGCATCAGCCGGCCGGCGACGGCGTGGAAGTCGTCGGTGGGGGCGTGCAGCCGGACGTGGTCCAGCGGGTCGAAGTCGGGCGCGGGCTCGCGAGCCGCGCCGCCGAAGGCGAGCGGGAGTCGTGCGCCGGCGCGGGCGAGACCGGCGGCGCCCCCGGCACCGGCGCCACCGCCCGGCAGCCACACATCGCGGATGCGCATCCGCAGCCCCGTCACCCCGGCGGCACGGGCGGCGAGCAGATCGGCGGCGTGGGCGCCCGCGGTGGGCGAGTGGCAGGCGAAGACGCCGAGCGCGCCCAGGTGCATGGGGTGCTCGGCGGACTCGATGTTCCAGAACGCCAGGTCGAGGGGGGCGAGCAGATCGGAAGTCAATGACGTGCCCTCGCGTGAACGACGGGATGAAGGACCGGAGCAGGAGGCGACCGGCGGCCCGGTGCGCCGCACGCCCGGACCGGTGCCCCGTCAGTCAAACCCCGACCGCCGATTACGGTCAAGTACGATCACGCTACGCACAGTAAAGAACGCATGAAGTCCCGCCCCGGCAAGGGGGCGGGACTTCACCGCCGGAGCCGTCCGCCGGGGTCCGAACCCGGTCCGGACCTCAGTGGACGCCCGGTGTCACTTCAGCGCCGGCGGCGCCGCGTCGGCCGACGTTCCCCACTCGGACGGCTGCGCGCCGACCGTGAACGACAGGGAACGGATCCGGCGCAGATCGCCGGTGGTCAGGTACGTCTTGCCGTAGTCCTTGCCGTTCACCCGGGCCGACCGCACATAGCGGTCGGTGTCCGAGGTGCCGGAGGCGGACACCGTCAGATGGCCCTTGGGGTAGTAGCGGTGGTCGAGGGTGAGGTCGACCCGGTCGAAGACGGGCGTGGAGAGCCCCCACGTGTCGTAACCGGGCTGGACCGGGAAGATTCCGATCGACGACAGCACGTTCCAGGCGGACATGGTGCCGAGGTCGTCGTTTCCGGTCATGCCGGTCGGGGTGTCGGTGAACAGGGTCAGCGCGGCGTGCACCACGTCGGTGGTCTTCCACGGCTGGCCGGTGGAGAGATAGGTGTACGGGGCGATCAGGTCGGGCTCGTTCTGCGGGTTGTACTTGTCCGCGTTGTAGTACTCGTAGGGGCCGTTGACCCACACCTCGCGGGCGGTCTTCGCCGGGTCCCGCACGAGCTGGTCGTAGGCGAAGAAGGAGTCGAGGCGGTCGTTGGCCGCCTGCCGGCCGCCGATCAGGTCGATCATGCCGGGCAGGTCCTGCGGGACGAGCCACTGGTACTGCCAGGCCGTGCCCTCGTGGAAGCCCGCGCTCTGCGCCGGGTCGTCCGGGCCGGTGAAGGCGCCGGAGGTGTCACGGGCGCGGAAGAAGCCGGTGCTCGGGTCGAAGATCGAGTGGTAGTTCTGCGCGCGCTTCGCGTACCGGGCGGCGTCGGCCTTGTGGCCGAGGTCGCGGGCCATCTGGGCGAGCATCGCGTCGGACAGGGCGTACTCCAGGGTGGCGGAGGGCCCGTGGTCGTAGTCGGAGTCGCCGGGCTTGGCGTGCGGCCGGTTCTCGATGAGGGGCGCGAAGCCGTTCGCGAGGTACTCCTTGTTGGCCTCGCGGCCGACATAGGGCGAGTCGGTGGGCGGCACCCCGTCGGCGTTCTTCTTCAGCGCCCGGTACGCCTTCTCCTCCCAGCCCTTGAGCAGCCCCTGCTGGTAGGCGTTGGTGAGGAACGGGGTGACGGGGTCACCGGTCATGATGTTGGTCTCGACCGTGCCGTAGCCCCACTTGGGCAGCCAGCCGCCCTCTTCGTCGATCTTGATGACGGAGATCGCCATGTCCCGGGCCTGCCGCGGCGCGAGCAGGGAGAGGAGCTGGGACTGGGTGCGGTAGGTGTCCCACAGCGACCAGTTCTGGTAGTACGTGAACCCCTTCGCCCGGTGGGTCTTCTGGTCCCAGCCGGTGTAGCGGCCGTCGGTGTCGCTGCCGATGTTGGGCGCGAGGAAGGACCGGTACAGGGACGAGTAGAAGGTGCGGTTCAGCGTGTCGTCGCCGCCCTTGACACGGACGTCGTCGAGCCGGTGCTCCCAGGTGCGCTGGGCGGCCTCGCGGACATGGGCGAAGGAGTGGCCGCCCTCGGCGCGCAGGTTGCCGGCGGCGCCGCGCGCGTCGACGTAGCTCAGCGCGGTGGTCGCCTCGACCGTGCGGTCCTTGGTGGTGTCGAACCGCAGATAGGCGCCGTTGCGCCCGGTGCCGGAGGAGCTGTCCGAGCCGGCGGTGACGGTGTCGCCGCTCCAGGTGCCGTGCGCGGTGAACGGGCGGTCGAAACGGGTGATCGTGTAGACGGTGTAGGGCTTGGTGTCCTGGCAGAAGCCGCTGCCGGTGATGGCGGTGCGCACGGTGCGGTTGTCGAGGATCTCGACCTTCGTGTTCACCGTCCTGTGCAGCGACTGTCCGGCGTTGAGCAGGACGTTGGCCTTGTCGGTGGCCGGGAAGGTGTAGCGCTGCACACCGGTGCGGGCGGTCGCGGTCAGCTCGGCCTTGATGCCGCTGTCCAGGCCGACGCCGTAGTAGCCGGGGCTCGCCTGCTCGTCGTCGTGGGAGAACTTCGCGGCGTACTTCGCGTAGTCCGTCTGTGTGACGTCGCCGGTGGTCGGCAGCACCGGCAGGTCGCCGCCGAGTCCGCAGCCGACGCCGGAGAGGTGGACGAGGGAGAAGCCGCGGATGTGGTCCTCGGCGTAGTCGTAGCCGGTGTTGTGGCCGGTGTCCGGGGAGAGCTGCACCATGCCGAAGGGCACGGCGGCACCGGGATAGGTGTTGCCCTCGTTCTGGGTGCCGATGAAGGGGTTGACCAGGTCGGTGAGGGCGCCGCCCCGGCCGGACGCGGCGGCCGGCTCGGCGGCACCCGTGGCCATGGCGGCCTGGGCGGGTGGCAGGGCGGAGAGCGCCGTGGCGGCCACCGCGCCGGCGGCGGCCAGGCGCAGACGCCGGGTCCATCTCATCTGGGAAGTCCTCCGGGAGGGTCGGGGGTTCCCGGCCCGCCGCGCCTCGGGCGCGGCGGGCCGGTCCTGTCTGAGGCGGTCACCTGGGCGGCTCTCGGGAGACGCTCAGGTGACCACCCGTGCATGGTGCTGTCGGCGCGTCAGTTTTCCGTGCAACCGGCGACCGTCGGCTGCGACGCGTCGTGGATGAGCGACTGCTGCGCCGCCCTCACCCGGTCGACGTCGGGCTTGAGCACCCGGCGGTCGTAGGTCAGCAGGCCGTTGAGTTCGCCCTCGACGTCGCTGATCTGGGTGTAGACCGCGCCGTTGCCGCCCTTGCAGGCCAGCGCGTGCACCTCGTCGAGCTTGGTGAGGTAGCCGTCGGTGTACGCCGAGGGGTCGACGTCCACGTACGACTGCTGCACCGACCAGGCGTGACCGGGCACCGCCAGGCCGAGGCCGCCGTACTCGCCGCTGACCAGGGCGCGCCTGCCGTCCGGGTTGGGTGGCAGGGCGGGGCTCGGATAGCCGTGCTCGTCGATGATGTCGCCGGTGCCGCCGTCGGCCCCGAGGTTGATCCCGGACATGCTGTTGACCAGCCGGGTCGGGTCCCAGGCCTTGGCCTGGTCGGCGATGCGGGCCATGTCGTACTGGCCCCAGCCCTCGTTGAAGGTCACCCACATGACGACCGACGGGCTGCTGATGTGCTCGTCGATCATCTGCTTCAGCTCGCGCTCGAACTCGGCGCGGGCGGCGGTGGACGGGCTGGTGCCGGCGTTCATCGCGGGCATGTCCTGCCACACCATCAGACCGAGCCGGTCGGCCCAGTAGAACCAGCGGTCCGGCTCGACCTTGATGTGCTTGCGCACGGAGTTGAAGCCGAGCTGCTTGTGCACCTTCAGGTCGTAGGCGAGGGCCTCGTCGGTGGGTGCGGTGTAGAGGCCGTCCGGCCAGAAGCCCTGGTCGAGGGTGGCCATCATGAAGATCGGCTTGCCGTTGAGGAGCGTGCGCGGGGTGCCGTTCACGTTCTTCACGGAGATCGAGCGCATCCCGAAGTAGCTGCCGACGCTGTCGGAGCCGACGCGCACCTTCAGGTTGTAGAGGTACGGGTCGTCCGGGGACCACAGGTGCGGGTTGCGCAGGTGCAGGGTCAGCGGGTGGCCGGTGCGCCCGGTGACGGTGCCGACCTTGCGCTTGCCGGCGTAGGCGGTCGCGGTGACCGGTACGCCGTCACGGACGCCCTGCGGCTCGATGGTGAGGGTGCTCTTGTCGACGTCGGGGGTGAGCTTGAGGTTGTCGACGTGGTCGGTGGCGACCGGCTCCATCCACACCGTCTGCCAGATGCCGGAGGTCGGCGTGTACCAGATGCCGCTCGGGTCCAGGCGCTGCTTGCCCATCGGCTGGTTCTCGCCGTCGGCGGAGTCCGTCGGGTCGTAGACGCCGACGATCAGCTCCTGGGTACGGCCGGGCTTCAGCGCCTTGGTGATGTCGGCGCTGAACTTGTCGTAGCCGCCCTGGTGTTCGGCGACCTCGGTGCCGTTGACGTAGACCTCGGCGCGCCAGTCGACGGCGCCGAAGTTCAGCTGGAGCCGCTGGTGGGAGCCGACGTGCCAGTTCTTCGGCACGGTGAAGGTGCGGCGGTACCACATGCGGTCCTCGTGCCGCTCCAGCCCGGAGAGCTGCGACTCGACCGGGTAGGGGACGAGGATCCGCTCGTCCAGCGTCTTGCCGACCGGCGGCTGCTCGCCGGACTTGGCGGCGGCGAACTGCCAGCTGCCGTTGAGGTTCTGCCACTTGTCACGCGTCAGCTGCGGGCGCGGGTACTCGGGCAGGGCGTTGTGCGGGCCGACCTGCTTGGCCCACTTGGTGGTGAGCTCGTACGTCGACTTGTTGGGGCCGCTGGTCCAGAACGCGCCCACCGTGTGGGTGGTGTTGTCGGCGGCGGCCGTGGTGAGGCCGCCCTTGCCGTCGTAGCGGACGTCGGCGGTGCCCTTGGCGGTGCCGTTCTTGTTGCCGACGACCGGCTGGTCGAGGGCGATCAGCAGCGACGCCGGGTCCTTGGGGTCGAGCTTCGCCCTGCCCAGCGGCCAGGTGGCGCCGCCGACGACCGCGCTGAGGTGGTCGGTGAGTCCGGCCGGGACGCCGGCCAGCGGGCTCGCGAAGTCGAGCTGGAGGGTGCGGCCGTCGGCGCGGACGGTGGTCGCGACGGGGCCGTCGTAGTCGTAGCCCTCCGGGAGGCGGAACGCCGACTGCGGGATCGCGGTCTTGGTGCCGCCGGGCGGGGTCCAGCGCACGTGGAGGTTGGAGCCGCCGTAGTGCTCGAAGTACTCGACCTTGATGTCGACGGCGTGACCGGCGGTCAGATCGACGGGTTCGCCGGTCTGCTCCTGGTCCCAGTCGTCCACCCAGTGGTCGATGACGAGTTTGCCGTCCACCCAGAGGCGGAAGCCGTTGTCACCGATGATCGAGAAGGTGGTGGCACCGGTCTTCTCGGGGACGAGACGGCCGGTCCAGCGGGCGCTGACATCGTTGTCCTGACCCGTCGTGGCACGCAGTCGGGGTTCGAGGTCGGCGAAGTCGAGGGTGGGGTCGAAGGTGGTCGCCTTGAGGGTGGCGAAGTCGAAGGCGCCCTCGGCGGACTGGGTGTAGTACTCGCCCTTGAGGCCGTGGGCTTCGGTGGGCGTGGGTGTGTCGGCGGCGGTGGTGGCCGCGGCCGGGGAGGTGGCCGTCGCCGCGAGGCCCGTCGCGGCCATGGCCGCGACGAGGAGCAGGGCGAGACGGTCTCTGACTCTGAGGCGTCTGGTGCGCACGGATCCTCCGTGGGTGAGGACGGGTGGCGGATCAGGGCTCGTGGTTGGGGGGGGATTACAACGTTGTCATCAGTCAGGCAGAGGCATGACAACATGATTGCCGGGCTGTGTCCAGGGTGTTGACGCGTCTCGTTCGGGGCGGGCGTGGATGGTTGACGCCAAGTTTTCACGCCCCCGCCGCCCCTACCCTTCCCGTCCCTTCAAGGGGCTCCGCCCCTTGGACCCCGGACGGGGCTTCGCCCCGTGTGCAGTTCCCCGCGCCCCTAATGAGGGGCGCGGGGAACTGCGCAATCTTTTAGCGGGGTCCGAGGGCGAAACCCTCTACGGAACCCGCTGCCCCTTGCCCAGCGCGATGACGCCGCTCTTGGAGACCGTGTACAGCTCGGCGTCACGGCTCGGGTTGACGCCGATCGTCGCACCCGGCGGCACCTCGACGTTCTTGTCGAGAATCGCCCCCCGCACGATCGCGCCCCGGCCGATGTGGACGTTGTCGTGCAGCACCGAGCCCTGGACGACCGCCCCCGGGTCCACGCGCACGTCGGGCGAGAGCACCGAGCGGGTCACCTGCCCGCGGATGAGACACCCGGCGCTGATGATCGACTCACTGGCGATCCCGCCCGCGTTGAAGCGGGCCGGCGAGAGCTGCGTGGAGTGGGTGTAGATGGGCCAGTTGCGGTTGTACAGGTTGAAGGCGGGCCGCTCGGCGATCAGGTCCATGTGGGCCTCGTAGTACGCGTCGAGCGTGCCGACATCGCGCCAGTACCCCTGGTCGCGGCTGGTCTCGCCGGGCACATGGTTGGCCTGGAAGTCGTAGAGCTGCGCCTCCCCCCGGTCGGTGAGCATGGGCAGGAGGGAGCCGCCCATGTCGTGGACCGACTTCTCGTCCTCGGCGTCGCGCTGGAGCGCCTCGATCAGGACCTTGGTGGTGAAGATGTAGTTGCCCATCGAGGCGAAGACGCGGTCGGGGTTGTCCGCGAGACCGGGCGGGTCGGCGGGCTTCTCCAGGAAGCGGTCGACCGTGCGGCCGTCCGAGCCGGGGGTGATCACACCGAAGGAGGGCGATTCGGCGCGCGGCACCCGGATCCCGGCGACGGTGACGCCCGCCCCGGAGTCGATGTGCTGGGCCAGCATCTGGCGCGGGTCCATGCGGTAGACGTGATCGGCGCCGAAGACCGCGACGTACTCGGGCCGCTCGTCGTAGATGAGGTTGAGCGATTGCAGGATCGCGTCGGCGCTGCCGAGGTACCAGCGCGGGCCGAGCCGCTGCTGGGCGGGGACGGGGGTGACGTAGTTGCCCAGCAGGCTGGACATCCGCCAGGTCGTGGTGATGTGCCGGTCCAGCGAGTGCGACTTGTACTGCGTGAGCACGCAGATGCGCAGGATGTCCGCGTTGACCAGATTGGAGAGTACGAAGTCGACGAGCCGGTACGTCCCGCCGAAGGTCACGGCCGGTTTGGCGCGGTCGGCGGTCAGCGGCATCAGCCGCTTGCCCTCGCCACCCGCCAGTACGATTCCCAGCACCGAAGGTCCACCGCGCCGCATGCCGCCGCCCCTCTACGCCCGGTGGTGCCGCGTCTGCCCGTACGGGTGTGCGGCACCCTGTCTTGTCTGTATTCCCTACCCGCGACGGGGGTCGATCGCCGCCCCGTCGAGGACTTCCTCGTAAAGACGGACCGTACGGCGGGCGACGGCGTCCCAGCCGAACTCGCCGACCGCCCGCGCGCGGCCGGCCTCGCCCATGCGCCGGGCGGTCGCCGGATCGCCGAGGACGGTGTCCAGGGCGTGGGCGAGGCGGGTCTCGAAGCCGGTCTGGTCCGGGCCGGGGTCGAGATCGACGAGGAGGCCGGTACGGCCGTCGTCGACGACCTCCGGGATGCCGCCGACCCGCGAGGCGACGACGGCCGTGCCGCAGGCCATCGCCTCCAGGTTGACGATGCCGAGCGGCTCGTAGACCGAGGGGCAGACGAAGACGGCGGCGTGGGTGAGGAGCTGGATGACGTCCGGGCGGGGCAGCATCCGGGAGATCCAGTGCACGTCCGCGCGGGTCCGGCTCAGCTCGTCGTACAGCTCGCGGAACTCGCGGTCGATCTCCGGGGTGTCCGGGGCGCCGGCGCACAGCACGACCTGCGCGGCGGGGTCGATGTGCCGGACGGCGCGGAGGAGGTGCGGGACGCCCTTCTGGCGGGTGATGCGGCCGACGAAGACGACGTACGGGCGGCCGGGGTCCAGGCCGATCCCGTCGAGGACGCCGGTGCCGGGGTCGGGGCGGTAGAGGGTGGTGTCGATGCCGTTGTGGATGACGTGCACACGGGCGGGGTCGAGCGCCGGGTAGCAGGCGAGGATGTCGTCGCGCATGGCGCCGGAGACGGCGACGACGGCGTCGGCGGCCTCGATCGCGGTGCGCTCGGCCCAGCCGGAGAGGGCGTAGCCGCCGCCGAGCTGCTCGGCCTTCCAGGGGCGCAGGGGTTCGAGCGAGTGGGCGGTCATCACGTGCGGGACGCCGTGCAGGAGCTTGGCGAGGTGGCCGCCGAGGTTGGCGTACCAGGTGTGGGAGTGCACGAGTTCGCGGTCCCGGAGCCCGGCGGCCATGGCGAGGTCGACGGAGAACGTGCGCAGGGCGTCGTTGGCGTCGTCCAGGGCGGCCCAGGGGCGGTGCCGGGTGACGGCGGGGCTGGCGTGCGGGGTGGCGCCCTCGCCCCAGCAGTGCACGGCGAGATCGACGAGCGGCGCGAGCTCCCGGGCGAGGAATTCGACGTGGACACCGGCCCCGCCGTAAATGTCGGGAGGATACTCCCGGCTCAACAGTCCCACCCGCACGTGCGACCTCCTGGGTTGCCTGAGCCCATGGTCACCCATGGGGGCAGGGAGGGGAAGAGGGGGACGGGCGCGGCTGGGTACGCCCCTTCAGGGCGCGGGGAACTGCGCGAGAAGCCCCGCCCACCCGCACGTCCCGGGTCCAAGGGGCGGAGCGCCTCGAGGGACGGGAAGGGCGAGGGCGGCGGGGGCGAGAAAAAACGCGTGCGCTCCCCCGCCCCCGTCACCCACCCTGGGGAGGACCCCGTGGGGCCCGTACTCCATCGGCAGTAGGACCCAATGAGTGCTCAGGTACGACGACGTACGCCGATCCACGAGGCAAGGTGGTGACATGGAAGCAGCCGGATCACCGCACCGGCCCCTCGGGGCCCTCGTCCGAAGGAGCCACTCATGAGCGCCTTCGCGGTCTCCGTCCTGCTCTCCCTCGTCTCCGCCGTCGCCTACGCCGGCGGCGCCATCGTCCAGGAACGCGTCGCCGCCTCCACCCCCGACCGCCCCTACGCCCCCCTCCGCCATCCCGCCTGGTGGGCCGCGATCGGCCTCAACGGCCTCGGCGCCCTCCTCCATGTCGTCGCCCTCGCCTACGGCCCTCTCAGCCTCGTGCAGCCCCTCGGCGCGCTGACCATCGTGTTCGCGCTCCCGATGGCCGCCCTCTTCGTGGGCCGCAGGGCAGGCGCGACCGCCTGGCGCGGCGCCCTGATGGCGACGGCCGGCCTCGCGGGGCTGCTCGCGCTGACCGGCAGTGCCGAGGCGCGGTCCCTGGAGAGCGGGGAGCGGGTCCTGCTCGCCGCGGTCACCGCCGGCGCGATCGTCGCGCTGATGACGGCCGCCCGCGCCGCCCACCGCCACCCGGTGGTGCGCAGCGTGCTCCTCGCCGGCGCCTCCGGCATCGCGTTCGGTATCGCCTCGGTCTTCACCAAGACCGTCGCGGAGGACTGGGAGGACGGCGTGACGCTCGCCGCGCTGCCCAGCGTGGCGACGATCGCGGTACTGGCGACGGTCGGCACGCTGCTGTCGCAGGCGTCGTACCGGGGCGCGGGCCTGGCCGCCCCGCTGGCCACGGTCACGGTCGTCAACCCGGTGATCGCCGCCGCGGTGGGCCTGACCATGTTCGGCGAGACGTTCCGCCACGGCACCACGGGCACCGTGCTCGCCCTGGGGTGCGGAGTCGTCGCGGCGGGCGGCCTGATCCTGCTCACCACGGAGCGGCTCGGCGGGGAGCGGCGGGAGACGGCCGCCGCCGGGGCCGCGCCGGACGGGAAGCGGCAGGAGACGGCCGCCGCCGCAGCGGTGCCGGAAACCACCGGAACGGTGCCGGCCCAGCCGCTCCCCGTCCGGCCGCTGCCCGCCCGGCCGCTGCCCGCCCGGCCGCTGCCGTCCGAGCCCGCGCCGGGCCCGCTGTCGGCGCCGGCGCTCGCGATCCCGTCGCCCGTGACCGCGGCCCCGGCGCCGCTCCCCGCGTCCCTGCGGGGCCCGTCCCAGTGCACCCCGCCGTACACCTTCGGCCCGTTCTACAGCGGGCCGTTCATCCCGATGCCCCTCCCCGACCGGCACCGCAGCCGTGTCGGATCCTGACCGGGACCAAGGCGGGCGCGCGCGTCGCTCAGAGCCGTACGCCGCCGGCCCGCAGATACGCCACCGGGTCGATGTCCGACCCGAACCCGGGTCCCGTCCGCACCTCGAAGTGCAGATGCGGGCCCGTGGCGTTGCCGGTCGAACCGGAGCGGCCGATGCGCTGGCCGGCGGCCACGCTCTGCCCGGCCCGGACGGAGATGGCGGACAGATGACCGTACTGGCTGTACCGGCCGTCGCTGTGCCGTACGACCACCTGATAGCCGTACGAGCCACCCCACCCGGCGCTGACCACGTGCCCGGCGGCCACGGACCGCACGGAGGTGCCGGTGGGCACCGGGAAGTCGACGCCGGTGTGGTAGCCCTTCGACCAGGAGGAGCCGGAGGCGTGGTAGCGGGTGCCGATGCTGGTGTCGGCGACGGGGGCGACGACCGTACGGCCGGGCGTCGTCGCGGCGGACCGGTGGGGGGAGGTCTCCTTCTTCTTCTCCGCCGCACCGGACTTCCGCGGCTTCCCGGCGGTGTGCTTCTCCTCGGTGTCCGCCTTCCTGGCCGGACTGGTGGCCCGCGCCCCGTCGAGCGTGAGCCGCTGCCCCGGGAGGATGAGGTCGGGGTCGGAGCCGACGGTGGTGCGGTTGGCGGCGTACAGGCCGTGCCAGCCGCCGCGCACGTCGTGGGAGTCGGCGATGCCGGAGAGGGTGTCGCCGTGGACCACGGTGTACATCTCGGCGGTGCCGGCCCGCGACTGGGGTGTGGACTGCGGCGTCACGTCCTTGTGCGACGCGCGCTTCTTCGCCGGGGCCTGCGGTGCGGCGGGGGCCTGCTTCCGCGCCGTCTGCCGGGCGGTCTGCGTGTGGGTGCCCGGGTCGATGTCGGGGCCGGTCCCGCCGCGGGCCAGTGCGGCGCGGCCCGAGCAGACCGGCCAGGCGCCGGGCCCCTGGCCGTCGAGGACCTTCTCGGCGACGGCGATCTGCTGGTCACGGGTGGCGAGGTCGGCGCGCGCCGCGTAGGCCCGGCCGCCGTACGCCTCCCAGGTGGACTGGGTGAACTGCAACCCGCCGTAGAACCCGTTGCCGGTGTTGATGTGCCAGTTGCCGCTGGACTCGCAGGCCGCGACCTTGTTCCAGGTGTCGGCATCGGCGGCGTGGGCGACCCCGGTGCCGATGAGCGGCAGGGCCATGCCGGCGCCGCCCGCCGTGACGGTGAGCGAGGCGCGGTTGATCCTGTTCGGCTGATACCGGCGGTGCCGGCCGCGTACGGCCATGGGGAGCCCCCTTGACAGGCGTCAGGAGCGGGCACCGTAACCGCTGCGCACGGAGCGGGACAAGACCGGTGTCGGCCGCTCCGGCACGTCAAGTGGCCGGATTTCGCCGCCGGTTCCCGTACGCACGGGAGCCGGTTTCGCCGGGCGGCTGAGGCGGGCTGCCGTCCGCGCACGTACACATGGGCGGACGCGCGGCCGTACGGTGCGCGAATCGCCACGTCGGGAGGGACCGGGGGCAATACTGACGCCCTCGTCCTTGTTGCACGACACGAGGCCACGTGCACGGCACGCGGTCTCGCGCACGACACCGGCCTTGTTCACGACACGGCCTTGTTCACGACAACCTGAGGAGCCCACGCATGAACAGCTCAGCCCAGATCGGTGTCACAGGTCTCGCGGTCATGGGCCGCAACCTCGCCCGCAACTTCGCGCGGAACGGCTACACGGTCGCAGTGCACAACCGGACGGCGTCGAAGACGCACGACCTCGTGAACGAGTTCGGGCACGAGGGCGAGTTCGTCGCGGCCGAGACCGCGAAGGAGTTCGTGGCGGCGCTGGAGCGGCCGCGCCGACTGGTCGTCATGGTGAAGGCGGGCGAGCCGACGGACGCGGTGATCGAGGAGTTCGCGCCGCTCCTGGAGCCCGGCGACATGATCATCGACGGCGGCAACGCGCACTTCGCCGACACCCGGCGCCGCGAGCGCCAACTGCGGGAGCAGGGCATCCACTTCGTCGGCATGGGCGTCTCCGGCGGCGAGGAGGGCGCGCTCAACGGCCCGAGCATCATGCCGGGCGGCCCGAAGGAGTCGTACGACTCGCTCGGCCCGATGCTGGAGAAGATCTCGGCGAAGGCGGCCGACGGCACCCCGTGTGTGACGCACGTCGGCCCCGACGGCGCCGGGCACTTCGTCAAGATGGTGCACAACGGCATCGAGTACGCGGACATGCAGCTCATCGGCGAGGCGTACCAGTTGCTGCGGGACGTGGCGGGCTACTCCCCCGCGCAGATCGCGGACATCTTCCGCACCTGGAACACCGGGCGCCTCGACTCGTATCTGATCGAGATCACGGCGGAGGTCCTGTCGCACGTGGACGCGGCGACGGGCAAGCCGTTCGTGGACGTGGTGGTGGACCAGGCGGAGCAGAAGGGCACCGGCCGCTGGACGGTCCAGATCGCGCTGGACCTGGGCGTTCCGGTGTCGGGCATCGCGGAGGCGGTGTTCGCGCGCTCGCTGTCCGGGCACGCGGCGCTGCGGCGGGCCTCGCGCGACCTCGCGGGCCCGACGCCGTCCCCCCTGTCCTCCTCCGAGGCGGCGGCGTTCGCGGACCGCGTCGAGCAGGCGCTGTACGCGTCGAAGATCGTCTCGTACACGCAGGGCTTCCACGAGATCGCGGCGGGCAGCGAGGAGTACGGCTGGGACGTCGACCTGGGCGCGGTCTCGGCGCTCTGGCGGGGCGGCTGCATCATCCGGGCCGCGTTCCTGGACCGCATCCGCGCGGCCTACGACGCCCGCCCGGATCTGCCGAGCCTCCTGTCGGACGAGACCTTCGCGCAGGAGATCGCGGCGGCGCAGGACGACTGGCGCGAGGTTCTGATCGCGGCCACCCGCCAGGGCGTCGCCGCCCCCGGCTTCGCGGCGGCCCTCGCGTACTACGACGCCCTCCGCGCCGAGCGCCTCCCCGCGGCCCTCACCCAGGGCCAGCGCGACTACTTCGGCGCCCACACCTACCGCCGCACGGACCTCGAGGGCACGTTCCACACCCTGTGGGGCGGCGACCGCACGGAGGTCGAGGCGTAACACGCCTTCGGCCGCGGGGCGCGCCTCTCAAGGGGCGCGGGGAACTGCGCGACCAGCCGCGACGCACCCGCGCCCGCCCCACCACCGCGAACCCCCCGAGCCATGAGGCGCACCCGGGGGGTCGAAGGGGCACAGCCCCTGGAGGACGGGAAGGGCAGGGGCGGCGGGGGCGAGGAAAAGGCCCCCGTCCCCCCGCCCCGCCGTCAGGACAACGGCCCCGGCGGCTCCGGAACGGGCCCCGGCCGATCGGGCCCCGGCCCGGGCGGCGTCGGCCCGGGCCCGGGCGGCACGGGCGCCGGCCCCGGCGGCGTAGGAGCCGGCGGAGTGGGCGCGGGCGGAGTGGGCGCCGGCGGCGCGGGCGCCGGATCCGGCGGCACCGGATCCGGCCCGGGCGTGGGCGTGGGACCCGGCGGCGTCGGCGCGGGCCCCGGCGTGGGCCCCGGCGGCACGGGATCGGGATACGGCTGCGTCATGCTGTCCTCCAGCCATCGACACGTCGGCTCTGGACTACTCCCCCGCCTACCCGGACCCCGACCCCCCAGTCACCCGGTCGCGGCAGGGCGGCGGGACACGGCGGACGACGACGGGACACGGAAGGGCGGCCCCGGGAGCACTTCCCCGGAGCCGCCCTCACCGGCAGGACACCCGTCCCCTTCAGAACCGCCCCGGATGCGCGGCCAGCCACTCCTCCGCCGCCCGCAGCAACGCGGGATCCGCCGCCGGCGCCTCCTGCGTATGACGCGCGGCCCACTTCACGACGTACGGGCACAACGGCGCCACCGCGACGCCCTCCCGCCCGGCGATCGCGTAGAGCTCCCGCGCGAGGGACCCGCCGATGCCCTGCCCCTCGTGTGCCGGCTCGACGATCGTGTGCACGGGCACGAGCGCGCGGCCGGGCTCATCGAGCACGAAGTACTCCACCCGCCCGACGACCTCACCGCCCGCGCGGGCTTCGAGCCGCCCTGCCGCCCGGTCGTCACGGATCTCGATGTCGTCACTCACGGCCGCGCTCCTCGTCCACCCGGAGTCGATGTCCACTCGAAGTCGATACGTCAGGCCGACACGGCCTGCGGGCTGCGCTCCTGGTCCGACCCCGGCACCGGCTCGGACGGGTCATCGCCCAGGGCGACGATACGGTTGTCGCCGTCCACGTGCACGACCCGCGGCCGCAGCGACCGCGCCTCGGCGTCGGAGACCTGGGCGTAACTGATGAGGATCACCAGATCCCCGGGGTGCACGAGATGCGCGGCGGCCCCGTTGATCCCGATCACCCCGGACCCCCGCTCCCCCTCGATGACATACGTCTCGAGCCGGGCCCCGTTGGTGATGTCGACGATGTGCACGAGCTCACCCGGCAACAGATCCGCCGCATCCAGCAGATCGGCGTCAATGGTCACCGACCCCACGTAGTGCAGGTCGGCCTGGGTGACGGTGGCACGGTGGATCTTGGACTTGAACATGGTACGAAACACGGAAATACTCCCGATTCAGCTGCTCCCTGCCTGCTGTCTGCAGGTCAAGGGCCGTCTCCGGAGAGTACAACGACTCAGCCCTGCGGCCGATTCCCCATGCATTCACATGATATCCGTTGCACTAGACACGTTGACGTCGTAAACGCGCATGCGCAGAGCGGAGGGGCAGAACCGTGGTACGACGCAGCCAGAGCAGCAATCCCCGTGCGGTCGTCGTCCTGACCTCGGGCACGGACTGGGGCACTCGTGCCGCCGGGCAGCGGCGGAGCAGCGGGGCCGAGTCCGACACCCCCCGGCGGCAGCCCGCGAAGATCAAGGCCTTGCGGCAGACCATCGGGGTGGCGCGCACGACGCTGAACAACAGGCGCTGGCATGCGGCACGTTACGCACTGAGCCGAGCCCACGCCCTCGCCGGCGCCCTCCCAGCCAACGTGGCTCTGCGAGAACGCGAGCAACTCTCGGAGCTCCGCAAGAAGTACTCGGCACGCAACACGCCGGCCGCGAAGAACGCCAGGCAGGCGAAGGCGCCACCGGCCAGGCGCACGGGCGGCAAGAAGCCCACCCCGAAGAAGACCACCCAGCAGCCGAGGCCCGCACCCGTACGCGACCTCGGCAACCGCTTCATCAACCGCACGGCCCTTGGCTACGGGTCCGAGGGCTCCCGGACGCGGTGAGGGCTCAACGCTCCGACGCGAACTGTACGAACTGCCGCCAGCCGTCGTGGCCGAGGGCGAAGGCGGGGCGGGCCACGTCCTTGGAGTCCCGTACGTGGACGGCCTGTTCGGTGACGGCGATCTCCACGCAGTCGTCGCCCTGGGTGCCGCTGTAGCTGGACTTGAACCAGGCGAGTTCCGACGTACCGCTGCTCATAGCTCTCCTCGCAGTCGCTCCAGCAGGTCCCTGGATTGCTTGGGATTGAGGGCCTGTGAGCGCAGTGTGTCATAGCGTCGGCAGAGCAGACTCATCTCTTTCGGGTCGGAGATCAGCCGTCCGTTCTGCTGCCCCTCGGAGTAGCCGACTCGACGCCCCTCCAGGGTCTCCAAGATGCGCATGGGTCCGTCAAGGCACCCGTGGAACTCCATTTCCACCGGCACCACTTGAAGCGTCACGTTGCGCGGCGCGGTCAGCTCCAGCACGTGGTCCAGCATGTTCGTCTGAACCTGCGCCCCACCCAGTCCGCGCCGGAAGACCGACTCCTCCACGATGAAGCCGAACGGCACGGTCGGACGCTCCCGCATCATCGCCTGCCGGTCCATGCGGGCCGCGACCTGCGCCTCCGTCTGCTCGTCGGTCAGCAGCGGAACGCTGTTGTCGAACACCGCCCGCGCGTACGCCTCCGACTGCAACAACCCCGGAACCAACCGGCACTCGTACGTGCACAGGCTCACCGCCTCCCGCTCCAGCCGGGCCCACCGCCGGAACCATGCCGCCAGCCCCGCCTCCCCCCGCGTCAGATGCCGCGCGGCCCTGCGCAGGGCACCGGTGTTGCCGAGGGCTTCCTCCGCCCGCTCCACGAACGCCTCGTCCGGCATTCGCCGTCCCAACTCCACCGACTCCACCGTGTGCTTGGAGAACTGGACGAGGGCGGCCAGCTCGGTCCGGCTGAGCCCGGCGTGTTCTCGCAGCGCCTGAACGAACGCGCCGAACGTCCGCAGGCTGTCCGACGGATGCGGCTCCCGCTCCCACTCCCCCGTCGGAACCGCCCGCGCACCGGCCGCCGCCTCCCCCTCGACTCCCACCACGTCCATCCGCCGCCCCTTTCCTCGTCTCCGCGAACACCCCCAGCCTGACGGATCATCAGACGTACCGTCCACTCTTCGTGTCCGTACACTGACGCAGCGTACGGGGTGCCACACTCGTCCCCGCCCCTGTCCAACCGCCACCCTGAGGTCACCAAGCGCCAGGAGAGACCGTCCACGTACACCGCTGACCTGCGGAGACACCGGGCGGCGGCTCTGCCTGGCCGCGTCAGACGAGCTGGAAGGTGCAGTGATGCAGAACGGAACCGATCTCTACGCGCTCGACCTCGGCGGAGCCGCGTTCACGAAGGCGTGCGGCGGCCCCTGTACCGAGGGGTGCGTAACCCTGGCCCGGATCGGCGAGGACGCCTGGGCCCTGGGCGACAGCAAGCGTCCGGACGCGCAGCCGTTGCGGTTCACCACGGAGGAGCTGGACGCGGCCGGCATCGACCCGGCGCGCTTCGGCCTCGGCGTCTGACACCCCTCCGTCCCCCTCCCGCCGGTCGGGCCGGGCCCGGCCGGCGCTTTTCGAAGCGGGAACCGCCCATGCACCACCACGCCTACCTCTGGACCGGCCCGAAGACACGCTTCGACGACGAGGCCCTGCGACGGCCGCCGCACCCCGATCCGCCCCCGCCCGGAGGCAGGCCGGAACTGATCGAGCGCTACCGCCAGGTCGCCGCGGAGTTCCGCACGTCGGACCTACCGCCCCTGGAGACGGCGTACTGGCTCGTCAAGCCGCGCGGACTCGTCCGGGGGACGTGGGACGAGGCGAAGGAGGCGGCGGCCTGGCTCGGCGAGCGGCTGGCCGAGTTCACACCCCGGTTCGCCGCTGAGGCCGACCGGGACACCGCGCGCCTGGCCCGACTGGTGGACGCCGCCGCCGAACGGCTACACGCGGGCGGTGACGTGTCCTGCGGCCGCTACCTCGAACGCCCCTCCTACCTCTCCCTCGCCGTGGTGACGTGCTCCCCGAACCGCTCGGCACCCGAACTGCCATGCCCGTGTGCGTAGAACGCGGCGATCGTTCACTGAGCGTTTTCAACGGGACCACTGATCGGGTGACGTCAGTCAGGCCGAGGTGAGGGCCGCAACGCACAAGGCTCCCGTGCCGTTGGTGGAGGTGTT
>NZ_JOHS01000019.1 GCF_000725625.1 Streptomyces sp. NRRL F-6676 | reverse complement strand
GGACCGGTACCTGCACCACCTGCGGACGACCCCTGCCCCGCCCTCGGAGAAGCCGCAGACAGCCCAGAACCTGACGAAGCACTACTAGGGCCTGTCGTTCGGATCACCCCGCGTCTGCGACCTGATCCGAACGACAGACCCTAGAGCCGCTCCGCGGCGCCCGTGAAGAGGGCGACCGCGTCGGCGGCGAGGGAGTCCGCCAGGCCGACGGGTGCCCTGCCGGAGGTCACCAGTACGGCGATGCCCTGGAGCATGGCGACAAGGAGCAGGCGGAGCCGCTCGGGGTCGCCCGCCGGGAGCACCCCGGCCGACTGCGCCTCGCGGATCACCTCGCCCACGGCGGCGAACAGCCGCAGGGCCCCCTCCCCCATCTCCACCGGCTCCCCGCCCTTCTTCTTCTCGAACATGACGTCCAGCAGGGCGCTGTCGTGCACCGCGAACCGCACGTAGGCGAGGGCCATCGCCCGCAGCCGCGCCTCGCGGTCCGGTCCGGCGTCCGCGACGGCGCCGAGCATCTCGTCGCCGAGCCGCACGAACCCCGCCTCCGCGAGGGCGTCGAGGAGCGCCTGCCGGTCGGCGAAGTGCCGGCGCGGCGCGGCGTGGCTCACGCCCGCCCGCCGCGCGAGCTCCCGCAGCGACAGCCCCTCGGCACCGTCTTCGCGCAGGGTGCGCTCGGCCTCCGCGAGCAGCGTGGTCCGCAGATGGCCGTGGTGGTAAGGGCGGGTCGTCATGGTCCGCAGTGTAACCACCGTGTTTGCACCGCCTACTTTTCCTTCCCCCGCCCCATTGTTTCCATTGACTACATAAGTTGGCTCCGCCTACATTGTTTGCCATGACTACATTCACTGTCCGGGACATTCCCGACCTGACCGGCACCACCGCGCTCGTCACGGGCGCGAGCAACGGCATCGGGCGGTCCGCCGCCCACGCGCTGGCGGCGGCCGGGGCCCGGGTGGTCCTCGCGGTGCGCAGCGCCGAGCGGGGCAAGGAGGCCGCCGCGGGCATGCCCGGCACGACGGAGGTCCGGGTCCTCGACCTCGCCGACCTGTCCTCGGTGCACGCGTTCGCCGCGGGCTGGGACGGCCCCGTCGACCTGCTGCTCAACAACGCCGGCACCTCGGCGCGGTCGCTGACCCGCACCGCCGACGGCTTCGAGCTGATGTTCGGCGTCCATCATCTCGGCCACTTCGCGCTGACCAATCTGCTGCTGCCGCACCTCACCGGCCGGGTGGTGACGGTCGCCTCGCAGGCCGAGCGGATGGCCCGGCTCGATCTCGACGACCTCCAGTGGGAGCGGCGGCCGTTCAGGGCCTCCCGCGCCTACAACGACTCCAAGCTCGCCAACCTGCTCTTCACGGCGGAGCTCCAGCGCCGGCTGACCGCCGCCGGCTCCGGGGTGCTGGCGCACGCGGCCCACCCCGGCCTGGTCGCGACCGGCATCTACCCCAGCGGGGGGCGTCGCCCGTCCGACCTGATGCTGGCCCTCACGCTCCGGCTGCTCGCCCAGAGCCGCGACCAGGGCGCGCTCCCCCTGCTCCACGCCGCCGTCGCCGATCTTCCCGGCAACAGCTTCACCGGGCCCTCCCACCTGGCCCACATGCGCGGCGCGCCCCGGCTCATCCCCCGCTCGGCCACCGCGCAGGACCCGGCTCTCGCGGCCCGGCTCTGGGACGTCTCGGCACACCTCACCGGTGTCTCGTTCCCACTCTGAGACGCCCCGTGACTCCGGGCACGGCCCGCCGGGTCCCGCCGCGGCCGCGGGTCAGCCGACCGCGCCGGCGTCCGCCCCGTGCCAGCCCGACGCCCACAGCCGGCCGGGGGCCGTCTCGCCCCGCAGGACCGCCGCCGAGCGCCGCGCGAACGCGGCGAACGGGGTGGGCCGGATGCCGAGCCGTGCGAACGCCTCGACCTGGACCCGGGACTCCGGGCCGCCCTCCCGGCGGAGGCGGAACAGGTCGCCGAGGTCGTCGGCGAAGCGCGGCGGGATGCCCCCGTCGACGAGCCGGCGGCGCTTCACCTCCGGGTCGATGTCGACGTACCGGATCGGCCTGCCGACCACCGAGGTCAGCACCTCGCACACCTCGTCCATGGTCAGCGCCTCCGGCCCGGTGAGGTCGTGGACCTCGCCCTCGTGCCCCTCGCCGGTCACGATCGCGTGGACGGCCTCGGCGACGTCCTCGACGTCGACCGGCGCGAGCCGGGCGGTGCCGAGCGGCTGGGCGAGCGTCCCGTCGGCCAGCATGGTCGGCACCTCGCGGTAGTAGACCTGCATGAACTGGCTGGGGCGGAGCAGCGTCCAGCCCAGGCCGGACGTGCGCAGATGCCCCTCGATCTCCGCGTGCAGGCGCAGGAAGCGGAACGGCGAGGCCGGGTCCGCCCCCATCCCGGACACCTTGACGACCCGGCGGACTCCGGCGGCGACGGCCGCGTCGACCAGGTTGATCTGCGCCTCGGCCATCCGGTCGTCGGCGCCGGAGATCAGGACGACCGTGCCGACGCCGTCCAGCGCGGCGGGCAGGGTGCCCGGCACGAGCAGATCCCCCTCCACCACCTCGACCTCGCGCGCGTCCCCCCAGGCCCGCGGCCTGAACGGGTCGCGGACCAGCGCCCGCACGCCCACCCCCCGGCGGGCGAAAGCCCGCACCACGGCCGATCCGGTCAGCCCGGTCGCTCCGGTGATGAGAATCATCGGTGACTCCTTCGTCCTCGTCGCGGGGGCCCGTCACGGCGCCCCCCTCGGTCACACGGGGACCGCCGCTGCGGCCCCTCGCCCGTACTGACGAGGCGCACCCGCGAAACTGACCGCGCCCCCGGGAATCCGGGCGCGCGGCCCGGTGTTGTGGGCGCCGTGACGTCGCCCGCACCCGCCTCCGCCCCCTCCGCCTCCGCCATCGGTGCCGACTGGCGCGCCATCGACGCGCGGCACCGGCGGGAGCTGCTCGGGCACTGCTACCGGATGCTCGGTTCGCCGTTCGACGCGGAGGAGGCCGTGCAGGAGACGATGTTGCGTGCCTGGCGCGGGCAGGGCACGTTCGCCGGGAAGTCCTCGCTGCGGGTGTGGCTGTTCCGGATCGCCACACATGTGTGCCTGGACATGCTCCGGCAGCGGCCCCGGCGGGAGCGGCCCGTCGACGTCACCGGGGCGGGGGACGCGGGCTCGCCGCTCGGCGAGGCGGACGAGAGCCGCTGGGTCCAGCCCGCGCCCGACCGCTGGCTGCTCCCGGCGGGCGACGACCCCGCCACCACCGCCGTCCTGCGCGACTCCGTCCGGCTCGCCTTCGTCGCCGCGCTGCACACGCTGACGCCCATGCAGCGCGCCGCGCTCATCCTGCGGGACGTCCTCCGGCTCACGGCGGAGGAGACCGCCGGCCTGCTCGACATCACCGTACCGTCCGCCAACGGACTGCTGCGCCGCGCCCGCCGCCGTCTCGCGGACAGGCCCGCCGCCGGGATCCCCGCGGCGGAGCTGACCGACGAGCAGCGCACGCTCCTCGCCCGCTTCACCGATGCCTTCGAACGGCACGACGTCCCCGCGCTCACCGCACTGCTGCACGAGGACGCGACCCTGTCCATGCCGCCGTACGCGCTCTGGCTGGCGGGCCGCGCCGAGATCGCCCGGTGGTTCCTGCGCGACCCGGGCCCGTGCCGGGGCGCGCGGGCCGTGCCGGTCGGCGCCAACGGCTCACCGGCCCTCGCGCTCTACCGCCCCGACCCCCGCGACGGGACCTTGCGCCCCTTCGCCCTCCAGCTCCTCACCGTCGAGGGCGACCGGATCGCCGCCCTCGACACCCATCTCCAGCCGGACCTGTTCCCGCTGTTCGGCCTCCCGGCCGAACTCACACCTCAGCGCATCAGCACCCCGGCCCCCTCCCCCACGTCCTCCGACGGCACCGCGAGCAGTCCGAGCTCGGTGGGCGAGGCCAGGAGCGGGTGGGAGGGGAGGATGCGGACCGTGTAGCCGAAGGGGCCCGCGCGGTCCAGGGAGAGCGGGCCCTCGTACACCCAGCGGCCCTCCTCGCCGCCGCCCGCCGGTTTCAGCGGGACCACCGACGCGTCCGTGATGCGGTCCTCCGCGTCGACGCGACCCGAGACGACCTGTACCTCGACGTCGTCCGGCGCCAGCTCGCCGAGGCCCACCCGGACCCGTACCCCCAGGGACGCGCCCAGCTCGGCCCGGTCCGCCCGGTCGGCCGCCGAGGACGTCTCGACGTGCTCGACCGTGACCCGCGACCAGGCGCCCCGCACCCGCCCCTTCCAGGCGGCCAGCTCACGCGCCGCCTCCGGGGTGAGCGCCCGGTGGGCCCGGGCGGCGGGGGCGTACAGCCGCTCCACGTACTCCCGGACCATCCGCCCGGCCAGCACCTTCGGACCGAGGTGGGTGAGGGTCTGGCGGACCATCTGGATCCAGCGGTCGGGCAGCCCGTCCCGGCCCCGCTCGTAGAAGCGGGGCGCGACCCGGTGCTCCAGCAGGTCGTACAGCGCCGCCGCCTCCAGCTCGTCGCGCCGGTCGTCGTCGGTGGCGGCGCCGTCCGCCGTGGGTATGGCCCAGCCGAAGTCGGGCTGGTACCACTCGTCCCACCAGCCGTCCCGCACCGACAGGTTGAGGCAGCCGTTGAGCGCCGCCTTCATCCCGCTGGTGCCGCACGCCTCCAGCGGCCGCAGCGGGTTGTTCAGCCACACGTCGCAGCCGGGGTAGAGCTTCTGCGCCATCGCCATGCCGTAGTCGGGCAGGAAGACGATGCGGTGCCGCACCCGGGGGTCGTCGGCGAACCGGACCAGCTCCTGGATCAGCCGCTTGCCGCCGTCGTCCGCGGGGTGCGCCTTGCCCGCGACGACGATCTGCACCGGCCGCTCCGGATGGAGCAGCAGCTCCATCAGCCGGTCCCGGTCGCGCAGCATCAGCGTGAGCCGCTTGTACGAGGGGACGCGGCGGGCGAAGCCGATGGTCAGCACGTCCGGGTCGAGGACGTCGTCGATCCAGCCGAGCTCGGCCGTGCCGGCGCCGCGCTGCCGCCAGGAGGCGTGCAGCCGCGTCCGCACCTCCAGCACCAGCTTCTCGCGCAGCACCCGGCGCAGCTCCCAGATGTCCTGGTCGGCGATGTCCGCGACCGAGTCCCAGCGGTCGGAGCCGCCCACGGTCATGGCGTCCTCGGCGCGCTGCGCCCCGATCTGCCGGGCGCCGAGCCGGACCACCTCGGGCGCCACCCAGGTCGGCGCGTGCACCCCGTTGGTGACGGAGGTGATCGGCACCTCCTCGGCGTCGAATCCCGGCCACAGTCCGGAGAACATCTCCCGGCTGACCTGGCCGTGCAGCAGCGAGACCCCGTTGGCCCGCTGCCCGAGCCTGAGCCCCATCACGGCCATGTTGAACAGGTTGGGCTCGCCCCCGGCGTAGCTCTCCATCCCCAGGTGGAGGATGCGGTGGACGTCGATGCCGGGCAGTTCGGCGCCGGGGCCGAAGTGCCGGGCGACCAGCTCGCGGTCGAAGCGGTCGATGCCGGCCGGGACGGGGGTGTGCGTGGTGAACACCGTGCCGGCGCGGACGGCCTCCAGGGCGGCGTCGAAGTCGAGCCCGGCGTCGGACAGCTCGGCGATCCGCTCCAGGCCGAGGAACCCGGCGTGCCCCTCGTTGGTGTGGAAGACCTCCGGTGCGGGGTGGCCGGTGAGCCGGCAGTACGTGCGCACCGCGCGGACACCCCCTATGCCGAGCAGCATCTCCTGGAGCAGCCGGTGCTCGCTGCCGCCGCCGTAGAGCCGGTCGGTGACGTCGCGCTCGCCGAGGTCGTTCTCCTCGACGTCGGAGTCGAGCAGGAGCAACGGAATTCTGCCGACCCGGGCCAGCCAGATCCGGGCGGTCAGCCGGCGCCCGCCGGGCAGCGCGAGGGTGACGTGGCACGGCGTGCCGTCCTCCTCGGTGAGCGGGGCGAGGGCCAGCTCGTGCGGGTCGAGCACCGGATAGTGCTCCTGCTGCCAGCCGTCGCGGGAGAGGGACTGGCGGAAGTAGCCGTGCCGGTAGAGCAGGCCGACGCCGATCAGCGGGACGCCCAGGTCGCTGGCGGCCTTGAGGTGGTCGCCGGCCAGGATGCCGAGGCCGCCGGAGTACTGCGGCAGCGCGGCCGTGATGCCGAATTCCGGCGAGAAGTAGGCGATCGCGGCCGGCAGCTCGGCCGACTGTGCCTGGCTCTGGTACCAGCGGTCGCCGCTCGTGTAGTCGGCGAGGTCGTCGGCGGCGGCGGTCAGCCGGCGCAGGAACCGGCGGTCCCCGGCCAGCTCGGCCAGGCGCGCGGACGGGACGCTGCCCAGGAGCCGCACGGGGTCGCCGCCCACGGCGGCCCACCGTTCGGGGTCCACGGACCGGAAGAGATCACGGGTCTCGGCCTGCCACGACCAGCGCAGATTACGGGCGAGGTCGCTCAGCGGCTTGAGGGCGTCGGGGAGTACGGGACGGACGGTGAACCTGCGGATGGCCTTCAAGAGTCCCACCTTCACCAGGGGCGTACGCGGCTTCGGGGCGCACTGTGCGTGCGTCCCTCGTCACTCACGACGGTAACGGCGCCGACGGCCGGGCAACCACGGCGCGGGGCGGCGCGTTGCGTCAGTACCGCGCACGGGGCGAAGAAAACACACCGGATACTCCGCCCCCATCCCCCTCTTCCGCCCCCGCCCGCGCCTGGCCGGGTCCTTCCACGCGCTTCCATGCGCTTCCACGCCCGTTCACGCCCGTCCGCGCCCGTCCGCGCCCCTCCGCTGCGGCAAAATTCGGCCGCTTCTCGAACATGGCCGACTCGACCGGGTTTGAACGTAGACATACGCGTGAGTAGTTAACAAAGTGCCGGATTGCTCACCCGAACAGGGTGGGAAGGCTCCTCCGGTACGTCCCGCAGGCCCCGCACCACACACCACACCCGCCAGCCGCCCACTCACGTTCGCAGCGGACAGGAGCGGTCATGCCCGCCACGCACCACACGTCGGCAACCCCGACCACCGGCTCCCCCGGCACCACCGGCCCCGCCGGCACCACCAGCGCCGGTCCACCGGGCCCGGGGACATCCGCGCCGGGCGCCACGCCCGGGGCGGCCCCCGCGCACACCAGTTCGATATCCAGTTCGACGCCCGGGTCAACGCCCGGTTCGAGTCCCGGTTCGGCACTCGGTTCGGCCGCGACCTCGGCCCCGGCCCCGGCCTCGGCCCCGTCGGCCGACTCACCGACGGCCTCCTCCCCGTCGGCCCCCGCCCCGGCCGCCCCCGTCGTCGGGCGCATCCCCGTCCTGGACGTGGCGCCGGCCGTCCTGCGCGGCCGGCGGCCGGCCAAGGCGGTGGTGGGCGAGGAGTTCGAGATCTCGGCCACCGTCTTCCGCGAGGGCCACGACGCCGTCGCCGCCAACGTCGTCCTGACGGACCCGGAGGGCCGCCCGGGTCCCTGGACCCCGATGCGCGAGCTCGCCCCCGGCACCGACCGCTGGGGCGCCCGGGTCGCGGTCCCGGCCGAGGGGCGCTGGACGTACCGGGTGGAGGCCTGGGGCGACCCCGTCTCCACCTGGCGGCACAACGCCGGGATCAAGGTGCCCGCAGGGCAGGACACCGCGCTGGTCCTGGAGGAGGGCGCCCTGCTGTACGAGCGGGCCGCCGAGGGCCTGCCGGTGGGATCAGCGCAGGCCGGGGCGGTGCTGCGCGCCGCCGTGGCGGCCCTGCGCGACACCGGCCGCCCGCCCGCCTCTCGGCTCGCGGCGGCGCTCACCCCCGAGGTGGACCGGGTACTGGCCCGCCACCCGCTGCGGGACCCCGTCAGCGCCTCGGAGGAGCTGCCCCTCCAGGTGGAGCGGGAGCGGGCGCTGTACGGCTCCTGGTACGAGTTCTTCCCGCGCAGCGAGAACGGGGGGCTGGACCCGTCGGCGCACGGCACGTTCCGGACCCCATCGGCACCACCTTCCGCAAGGGTCCCAACAACACCCTGTCGGCCGGCCCGGACGACGTGGGCGTGCCGTGGGCGATCGGCTCGCCCGAGGGCGGTCACGACGCCGTCAACCCGGCGCTCGGCACCCTGGAGGACTTCGACGCGTTCGTCGCCCGGGCCGGGGAACTGGGCCTGGAGATCGCCCTGGACTTCGCGTTGCAGTGCTCCCCGGACCATCCGTGGGTGGAGAAGCATCCGGAGTGGTTCCACCACCGCAGCGACGGCTCGATCGCGTACGCGGAGAACCCGCCGAAGAAGTACCAGGACATCTACCCGATCGCGTTCGACGCGGACATGGACGGCATCGTCACCGAGACGGTGCGGGTGCTGCGGCACTGGATGGCGCACGGGGTTCGGATCTTCCGGGTGGACAACCCGCACACCAAGCCGGTGGTGTTCTGGGAGCGGGTGATCGGCGAGATCAACGGCCGCGACCCGGACGTCATCTTCCTGGAGGAGTACCTCGACAGCGAGAAGTACCAACTGCGGCCCCGCGACTGGGCCGCCGCCGAGCGCGAGGGGCGCAGCATCGCCGGGCTGATCACCGAGCTGAACGCGATACGCAGGCGCAGTCCGGCGCTCCGGCAACTGCGCGACCTGCACTTCCATCACGCCGACAAGGAAGAGGTCATCGTCTATTCGAAACAGCGGGGATCGAACACGGTTCTGGTGGTCGTGAACCTGGACCCGTACCACACCCAGGAGGCGACGGTGTCGTTGGACATGCCGCACCTCGGCCTCGACTGGCACGAGGTGATGCCGGTGCGCGACGAGCTCACCGGTGACACCTACTCCTGGGGCAGGGCCAACTATGTGCGACTGGAGCCGGGCGACAGGCCGGCACACGTGCTGACCGTCCTGCGACCGGACCGGGACCCGGACTGGTTCAAACGCGCCGTCTTCTACGAGGTCCTGGTCCGCTCCTTCCAGGACAGCAACGGCGACGGCATCGGCGACCTCAAGGGGATCACCGCCAAACTCGACTACCTCCAGTGGCTCGGCATCGACTGCCTGTGGCTGCCGCCCTTCTTCAAGTCCCCGCTGCGCGACGGCGGTTACGACGTCTCCGACTACACGGCGGTGCTGCCCGAGTTCGGGGACCTGGCGGACTTCGTGGAGTTCGTGGACGCGGCCCACGTCATGAACCACACCAGCGATCAGCACCCGTGGTTCCAGGAGTCCCGCAAGGACCCCGACGGCCCCTACGGCGACTACTACGTCTGGGCCGACGACGACAAGCAGTACCAGGACGCGCGGATCATCTTCGTCGACACCGAGGCCTCCAACTGGACCTTCGACCCGGTCCGCAAGCAGTACTACTGGCACCGGTTCTTCTCCCACCAGCCCGACCTGAACTACGAGAACCCGGCCGTGCAGGAGGAGATGATCTCCGCGCTGCGGTTCTGGCTGGACCTGGGGATCGACGGCTTCCGGCTCGACGCGGTGCCGTACCTCTACCAGGAGGAGGGCACCAACTGCGAGAACCTCCCGGCCACGCACGAGTTCCTCAAGCGGGTGCGCAAGGAGATCGACACCCACTATCCGGACACCGTGGTGCTGGCGGAGGCGAACCAGTGGCCGGAGGACGTGGTCGACTACTTCGGCGACTACAGCACCGGCGGCGACGAATCCAGTGGGGGATCTTCCTGCGCAACCACGACGAGCTGACCCTGGAGATGGTCACCGACGAGGAACGCGACTACATGTGGGCCGAGTACGCCAAGGACCCCCGCATGCGCGCCAACATCGGCATCCGCCGCCGCCTCGCGCCCCTCCTGGACAACGACCGCAACCAGATCGAACTGTTCACCGCGCTGCTGCTCTCCCTGCCCGGTTCGCCGATCCTGTACTACGGCGACCTGGCCTTCCTGCGCGAACACGGCGACGACCTCGTCCTGTGCGTACACAACTTCTCCCGCTTCGCCCAGCCCACCGAACTCGACCTCCAGGCCTTCCAGGGACGCCACCCCGTCGAACTCATCGGCGGGGTGCGTTTTCCGGCCATCGGGCAGCTGCCGTATTTGTTGACGCTGGCGGGGCACGGGTTCTATTGGTTCCGGTTGCGGAGGGACGCCGGCTGAGCGTCGGGCCGGGGCGTACAGGGTGCCCCGGGGGCGTACGGCGTGCCCCGGGGGCGTGCGGGGAGCGGGCGAAGGGCCCGTACACACGCCCCACGCGGGCTCGCACGCGGGCCCACCGAACCGGTACACGCACGTGGCAGGCCCCGGCGGGGCGTTTCCCTCGCCCTGCCCGGGGCACGCAGTAGAGACACCCCGACCATCCCGGGGAAAGGACGCACGCCATGTCGGAAGCCGTCACCCGTGCCACCACCGTCACGACCAGCCCCGGCCTCCTCGCGTCCCTCGACCCGCTGCTGCGCGAGTGGCTGCCGCGGCAGCGGTGGTTCGCGGGCAAGGGCCGCCCCGTCACCGGGTTCTCGCTGGTCGCCGCCACCGAGCTGCTGCCCGTCGGCTCCCGGCTCGGCCTGCTCCACCTCATGGTCCGCGCCCACCAGCCCGCCGCCCAGGGCTCCCCGGCCCACCCCGGCGACTGCTACCAGCTCCTCATAGGCGTGCGCGAGGTGCTGCCGCCCCGGCTGGCACCCGCGCTGATCGGCCACGCGGAGCGGGGCCCGCTCGCCGGACGGACCGTCTACGAGGCGCTCTACGACGCCCGCTGCGCGGAACTGCTCCTGGAGGCGATACGCACCCGGGCCCGCATCGGCGCGCTCCGCTTCGAGCGGGACGCGCGCCAGGAGATACGCGAGGAGCTGGTGCCGCGGGTGGCGACCGCGGAGCAGTCGAACTCCTCGATCATCTATGGAGATACGTTCATCCTGAAGCTGCTCCGGCGCATCGTGCCGGGCATCAACCCCGACCTCGAACTGCCGCTCGCGCTGGCCCGGGAGCACTGCCCGCGGGTGCCGGCGCCGACGGGATGGCTGCTGGCGGACCTGGCCGACGGGGTGCCGGCGGAGCGGTCCGGCTTCGCCTCCGGGGCCGACCCCGCCGAGGAGCCGTACGTCCTCGGTGTGCTGCAACCCTTCGTGCAGGGCGCCTCCGACGGCTGGGAGCTGGCGCTGCGCGAGCTGGCCAAGGGCGAGGACTTCGCCGCCGAGGCGCGGGCGCTGGGCCGGGCCACCGCCGAGGTGCACACCGCGCTGGCCCGCGCGCTGCCCACCGTCACGCTGGGGCATCCACAGATACGGCCGCTGGTGGACGGCATGACCGAGCGGCTGGCGTCGACCGCGCAGGCCGTACCCGCGCTCCGGCCGTACGCCCCCGCGCTGCGCTCCGCCTTCGACGCGCTGGGCGCCCTCGCCGCCGAGGGGCGCACCTGGACCGCGCAGCGCATCCACGGCGATCTGCACCTGGGACAGTGCCTGCGGTCGGCGTCCGGATCATGGTCGCTGATCGACTTCGAGGGCGAGCCGTCCAAGCCGCTCGCCGAACGGCGGCTGCCGCAGCCGGTGGCCCGCGACATCGCCGGGATGCTGCGCTCCTTCGACTACGCCGCCCACTCCGTGCCGTCCACCGACCCGTCGGCCGCACCGCGCGCCGCCGACTGGGCGGACGCGTGCCGGGCGGCGTACTGCACCGGGTACGGGGAGGTCGCGGGCGTCGACCCGCGCACCGAGCCGGTGCTGCTGCGGGCCTACGAGACCGACAAGGCGGTCTACGAGGTCCTGTACGAGGCCCGGCACCGACCGGACTGGCTGCCCGTGCCGATGGCGGCGGTGCGCAGGCTGGCCGCCGATGCGTCGTCGTGACGCCGATCTGACGCCGCCGTGTCGCCGCCCTGACGCCGCCGTTCTTCCCGCCGACGCAAACGCCGACGCAACCGCCGCCGTACCCGCCGAGGAGGCCCCGCCCGTGACCCCCCGCTCTACCTCCGACGACAGCACCCCCCAGAACGGCGCCACCGGAAGCCCGGCAGGCGGCGGCAAGAAGGCTGCCGCCGGGAAGAAGGCGGCGGGCAAGGAGACGACGAGCAAGAAGAAGGAGACCGCCGCGAAGAAAGCGGCCGTCGGCAAGAAGGCGGCCGTCGCGAAGAAGACGGCCGTCGGCAAGAAGGCGGCTGTCGCGAAGAAGGGTGCCGTCGCCAAGACGACGGCCGTCGCGAAGAAGGCCGCCGTAGCCAAGACGACGGCGGCGAAGAAGACCGTCGCGAAGAAGGCCGCGCCGAAGACGGCCGCCCCGAAGAAGGCAGCAGTAGAGAAGAAGACTGCCGTCGCCAAGCCCCCGGCGAAGAAGCCGGTACCGGTGAAGAAATCCGTACCGGCGAAGCAGCCGTCCGCACCGAAGCCGCAGTCCACCACCCCCGCACCCGCAACCACCCCCTCCCCCGTGCACGGCGAGGTTGCCGTCTCCCCCGCCGTGCACGCGGAGGACCGCGCGCGGCTGCTGGACGGCACGCACCACGCCCCGCACTCCGTGCTCGGGGCGCACCCCGTCTCCGGCGGGGTGGTGTTCCGCGCGCTGCGCCCGTACGCGCGGGCGGTGACCGTGGTCACCGGCGAACTGCGGGCCGAGCTGCACGACGACGGCGACGGGTTCTTCACCGGTGTGCTGCCGCTGCGCGAGGTGCCGGAGTACCGGCTGGTCGTCGCGTACGAGGAGACGACGCTGGAGACGGAGGACGCCTACCGCTTCCTGCCCACGCTCGGCGAGTTCGACCTGCACCTGATCGGCGAGGGCCGGCACGAGGAGCTGTGGCGGGTGCTGGGCGCCGAGCCGATGACGCACCAGGGCGTGCCGGGCACCAGGTTCAGCGTGTGGGCGCCGAACGCGCGGGGCGTACGCGTGGCGGGAACCTTCAACTTCTGGGACGCCACCGCGTTCCCGATGCGCTCGCTCGGCTCCTCCGGGGTGTGGGAGCTGTTCGTGCCGGGGATCGGCGAGGGCGAGCTGTACAAGTTCGAGATCACGCGCCCGGACGGCTCGAAGACGCTGCGCGCCGACCCGCTGGCCCGCCGCACCGAGGTGCCGCCCGCCACCTCGTCGGTCGTCATGGCCTCGCACCACGAGTGGGACGACGCGGAGTGGCTGGCGCGGCGCGGCGGACGCCCGGCGCACGAGGCCCCGTTCTCGGTCTACGAGGTGCACCTGCCGTCCTGGCGTCCGGGCCTCACGTACCGGCAGCTGGCCGACCAGCTCCCCGCCTATGTCGCGGAACTCGGCTTCACGCACGTGGAACTGCTGCCGGTGGCGGAGCACCCCTTCGGCGGCTCCTGGGGCTACCAGGTCACCGGCTTCTACGCCCCCACCGCGCGCCTGGGCACGCCCGACGACTTCAAGTACCTGATAGACGCGCTGCACCGGGCCGGGATAGGCGTCCTGATGGACTGGGTGCCGGCGCACTTCCCGCGCGACGCGTGGGCGCTGGCGGAGTTCGCGCAACGAGGTGCGCAACTTCCTCGTCGCCAACGCCGTGTACTGGTGCGAGGAGTTCCACATCGACGGCCTGCGCGTGGACGCCGTCGCCTCCATGCTCTACCTGGACTACTCGCGGGAGCCGGGCCAGTGGACGCCGAACGAGCACGGCGGCCGGGAGAACCTGGACGCGGTGGCGTTCCTCCAGGAGATGAACGCGACGGTGTACCGCCGCTGCCCCGGCGTCGTGACCGTCGCCGAGGAGTCCACGGCGTGGGACGGCGTCACCCGGGCCACCCACCACCAGGGCCCGGGCGGCTTCGGCGGGCTCGGGTTCGGGCTGAAGTGGAACATGGGCTGGATGCACGACTCGCTGGACTACATGAGCCACGATCCGATCCACCGCAAGTACCACCACAACGAGATGACGTTCTCGATGGTGTACGCGTACAGCGAGAACTACGTGCTCCCCATCTCGCACGACGAGGTGGTGCACGGCAAGGGCTCGCTGGTGAGCAAGATGCCGGGCGACTGGTGGCAGCAGCGGGCCAACGAGCGGGCGTACCTCGGTTTCATGTGGGCCCACCCCGGCAAGCAACTGTTGTTCATGGGCCAGGAGTTCGCCCAGGGCGCCGAATGGTCGGAGGCACACGGCCCCGACTGGTGGCTGCTCGACCCGGCCTACGGCGCGGAACCGGACCACCGCGGCGTACGCGACCTGGTACGCGACCTCAACACGGTCTACCGCGACACCCCGGCCCTGTGGGAACGGGACGCCTCCCCCGACGGCTTCTCCTGGGTGACGGGGGACGCGGCGGAGGACAACGTCTTCGCCTTCCTCCGCTACGACGCGGAGGGCACCCCCCTCCTTGTGGTCTCCCACTTCTCCCCCGTGACCCGGGAGAACTACCGCCTGGGCGTCCCGGAGGACATCCCGGCCTGGCACGAGGTCCTCAACACGGACGCGACCCCGTACGGCGGCTCGGGCGTCCACAACCCCCACCCGGCGAAACCGGCCCCCCACCCCTGGCACGGCCGCCCCGCCAGCCTCACCCTGACCCTGCCACCACTGTCGACGGTGTGGCTGCGGCCGGCCTGAGACATCGATTCGGCTTCCCGGGCTGCGATCGCCTCGGGTACGGAGAGGGCCTTGATGCCGGGCGCCGGCATCAAGGCCGAGGAAGGGCGCGAGGGGAATCGAACCCCGAACTCCTGCCGCTAGTCTCAAATCGACGCGCCGAGCATGCATGGACGCGACTCGTGGACCACCTCACCTTGCCGCCATTCCCCCGAAGGGAATATGGGCGATATTTACCATAAACTCTCCTTAGTGCCTCCGTGTTGCCCAACGCACCGAATTGCCACCGTCAACCGATCTCCCGCACAGCGGCGAGGGGCACTGCCCGGCGCATGCGTGTTCCCGGCCGGCCGGCACCCGCTCCACGAGCCTCCCGCACAGGCCGCCGGAGGCCACCTGCCCAGTGATTACTGGGCAGTTGACCTCGGCGTTTCGTGGTAGCGTCCTCCCTCTGAGGGACACTGCAACCTGAAAGGGAAAGCGTGAACACGGAGAAGATCGCCGCTCGCCGCCTCTCGCTGGAAGAGGTGACGAAGCTCGGCGCGCAGGACAGGTTTTTCGTTTCCGCCGACACGGCAGAACTCAAGCTTCCCGACTGCTATGTCCCTGCTTTTCTGACCAAGCCCGGCGGGGATTTCGAGGGCGGCTCGATCACGGCGCGGACCGTCTTCCAGGAAGAGGTCTCCTGCCTTCCCGACGACGAGAACGAAGCCGGCGTCTACGTGGCCGACGAGAACGGCCCGGTGACCATCGAGGTCCTCCAGTCCGCCGGTGTCGTGCTGGACCTGGCGCTTTTCGTCCCCGGTGGGGACAAGGGTTCCCTCACGGCCCTCTACGCCGCGGCCCGGCAGGCGTTCGGCGCCGACATCGTGCAGATCTGGCGCCAGGGCCTCAAGGAGGTCCCCGACGTGAAGGTCGACATCTTCGAGGAGCAGATCCCCCGGGGCCGCAAGGGGACCGACAGCCCCAAGCGCGACCGCCGCGCGATCGACACCTACCCCACCCGCGCGGACTTCATCGAGTTCTCCGCGGGGTGGAAGCCGGTCGTCGAGATCCACCGGCCGGTCGTCGACGACACCCCGACCATCTGAGACGGCGTCACGTCTGATCGCGGCCGTTCGGCAGGTCGTTCCGGGTGAGGTCGGTGCCGCGGGCCGGGTCGCACCGGGCGGCGTCAGTCGCCCAGTACCGCCAGGGCGTCGACCTCCACGAGCAGTCCCGGCGGAAGCTGCATGTAGACGGTGGTACGGGCGGGGAAGGGCTCGCCGACGGCCGCCGCGTACGCCTCGTTCATCTCGGCCAGGTGGGCGGGATCGGTGAGGTAGACGCGGAGCATCACGACGTCCTCCAGGCCCGCGCCCCCTGCCTCGAGCACGGCGGTGACGTTGCGCAGGGTCTGCGCGGTCTGCTCGGCGACCGTGGTCCCGACGACCTCGCCGGTGTCCGGGTCGAGCGGGAGCTGTCCGGAGACCTGGAGGACGGGGCCTTTGCGGATGCCCTGGGACAGCGGGGCCGCGAGGGCGGGCGCGTTCTCGGTGGCGATGACGGTTCTGGTCATGGTGTGTGTCCTTGGAGAGGGTGGCCGCGCGGTCAGCGCCAGGCCTGTCGTTCCTGGCCGCGCGGGTCGTCGGCCTGGGTCCACTCGGCGTCGATGCGCATGGTGACGCGGTGTTCTGCGTCGTACGGGTCCCAGCCGGGGTCGCCGGTCCTGGCGAACCGGATCCATGCCTCGTGCATCCGGGAGGCGAGATCCGCGGGGGGCTCGTCGGGGCCGAGCAGGGCGGCGGGGCCGTGCAGCTGGGGAAGACCGGCGACGTCGAAGACGAACGGCAGCTCGACCGCGTGGGTGGCGCCCAGCTGTCCGTCCAGGGCGTGGGAGCGCCAGGCGAACTCGTAGGCGTAGGTGGCGGATCCGGGTTGGGCGGCATGCGCGTCGGCCAGGGCCCAGCTCCCCGCGCCGAACAGCGCGTCACCCAGGATGGCGGAGCGCAGCTCGCCGAAGGACGCCCCGGGGCGCGTCGTACGGTACGTCTCGACCAGTCGCGCCGGTTCCGGGTGCGAGCGCGCCGCCGTGTCGTCGACGTCACCGCTGGTGGAGGTGGCGTACGTGCCCACCGGGACCAGGTAGAGGTGTCCCTCTTCGGCGTTGGTCCCGATGAGCAGGTCGACGCCGGCGCCCAGGCCCGCGGCCGCGGATTCGGCGGGCTGTGTGTCGAGGACCAGGCTGAAGGGGCTGAGTCCGACCAGCGGGTCGTGGTGCGTCTCGGTCCGCAGGTCCAGGCCCACGAGCCGGGAGGCGGCCTCGACCAGGCTCTCGTCCGAAAGCTCCGCGAAGGCGTCGATGTGCGGCTCGACGCCCAGGGCCTCGGCCGCCGCCCGGGTGACGCGCGCGGCCTGCTCGGTGGTGAACGCGCCCAGGCCGCTGCCGCTCTGGACGATCGCCCGGTGGAAGAGGCCGTCGGCCTCCGGGGTGGCGAGGACGCCGCCGACGATGGTCGCCCCGGCCGACTGGCCGAAGAGGGTCACGTTGTGCGGGTCACCGCCGAAGGCGGCGATGTTCTCCCGCACCCAGCGCAGCGCGGCGACCACGTCGAGCAGGCCGCGGTTGGCGGGCGCGCCGGGGATGTCGAGGAACCCGGCGATGCCGAGCCGGTAGTTGAGGGTGACCAGGACGACGCCGTCGCGGGCGAAGGCGGAGCCGTCGTACAGGGCCGACCTCGTCGATCCGGCGACGAAGCCGCCGCCGTGGACGAAGACCATGACGGGCAGGGCGCCGTTCGCACCGGCGGGCGCGTGGACGTTGACGGTGAGGTAGTCCTCGCCGCGGCTCCATCCGGCGCCGAAGTAGGGGGACATGTCGACGCTGCCGAGCTTGCGCTCGGACTGCGGCGCGTTGGGTCCGGGCACGGTGGCGTCCCGGACGCCGTCCCACGGCTCGTGCGGCAGGGGCGGCGCGAACCGGCCGGCGCCGCGGGGCGGGGCGGCGTAGGGAATGTTGAGGAAGACGGCGGTGCCGCCCTGGCGCAGGCCGCGGACGGCTCCCTGCGCGGTGGTCACGACGGGCTCGGGGTGATGACTCATGTCTCGTGTCTTTCCGCGGGTCTCAGACCTGCTCGGTGTACGGGGCGAAGGGGGCCCAGCCCTTGATGGCGAACGTGTTCCCCTGGCGTGCCACCTCCGCGGCGCCGTGGCCGCCCAGATGCGCGGGGATCACGAGGGCGTTGTTGTCGGCCGCCCAGCCCAGCACCTCGCGGCGGGTGGCGCGGGCCTGGGCGGGGTCCTCGCAGAAGCAGCTGTTGGCGTCGGGCTCGAGGATCTGCACGGGGCTGTGCAGCATGTCGCCGACGAACACCGCGCGGTCCGTCCCGGAGGTGAGGGTCAGTACGGAGGAGCCCGGGGTGTGTCCGGGGGCCGAGCCGAGGCGGAGGTCGGCGTCGATCTCGTGGCTGTCCTCCCACAGCAGCGTCTGGCCGGCCTGATGCACCGGGGCGACGCTGTCCTCGAAGACGTTCTGGTTGCCGCGGCCGAGCATGGGCTCGTGGCCGTTCTCGGGATTCCAGAAGTCGAAGTCGGCCTTCGGCATCAGATAGGTGGCGTTGGGGAAAGTGGGAACCCACTGCCGGCCGTCCAGATACGTGTTCCAGCCGACGTGATCGATGTGGAGATGCGTGTTGATCACGATGTCCACGTCCTCGGGCGCCACGCCGGCGCGCGCGAGATTGGCCAGGAAGCCCGTCTCGAGCCGGTTCCAGACCGGCGCGTACGGGCGGTCCTTGTGATTGCCCACGCCGGTGTCGACCAGGATCGTCTTGCCTCCGCTGCGCAGCAGCCAGGTCTGGATCGCGGTATTGACGATATTGGTCTCGGAATCGAGGAAATGCGGTGCCAGCCAGGGAGTGCCGTCGTTCCACACTTCCTTCGTGCTCTCGGGGAAGAAGGTGTGGGGCGTCATGTCGACGGCACCGAAGTACTCCCACACCCGTGTGACGGAGACGTTTCCGAGCGTGATCTGTTCCATGGGGCATCCTTGGGGAGGTGGCTTGGGGAGGTGGAAGGTTCCTCTCGACCGTAGGAGCGGCCCCGGGGCGCCCGGTATCCGTCACGTGACTGCACCTGCGCCCGGGCCGCTCACACGACCGCGCCCGCCCACGGCCGGGCACCCGGTCCGGCCGCTTGTAGCCTGAACGGGCCGAAACAGGGCGGCCTTCGACCGAGGGCCGCGATACCGGGAGACTCCGTGGACGAGCACACAGGCGACCGCGGCGCGGTCATGGGACCGGAGCCGGACCCGGGGGAGCCGGTCGTCGGCCGGGACCGGGAACTGGCACGCCTCTTCCGTGCGGTGGACTCGGCGTCGGGCGACAGGGTGCTGATGCTCGCCGGTGAGGTGGGCACGGGGAAGAGCGCACTGCTGGAGCACGCGGTACGCCGGGCCGAGGCCGGCGGGGCCCGGGTGCTGCGGGCCGAGGGAAGCGAGTCGGAGTCCAGCCTGGCGTTCTCCGGACTGCACCAGTTGCTGCGGCCGGTGCCGGCCGAGGTGGACGGACTGCCGGCAAGGCAGCGCGCCGCGCTGCGGGACGCCCTCGGCGAGGGGCCGGCCACGACGGGACCCGATCTCATGCTGGTCGGGGTCGCCGTCCTGAGCCTGTTGTCGGGCCTGGGCGACCGCCGTCCGGTACTCGTGGTGCTGGACGATGCGCAGGGGCTCGATCACGCCTCCCTGAACGCGCTGGCCTTCGCCGCCAGACGGCTGGAGGGCGAACCGGTCACGATGCTGATCGGGGTGCGTGACGGGGACGACCTGCCGGGATTCGACCGTCATGTGCCGATGCTCACCCTGGGACCGCTCGACGAGGCCGCGGCCAACCGGCTGCTGGACCTGCAACCGAAGAGCCCCACCGGGCACACCAGGTCGCGCATCCTCGACCAGGCGGGCGGCAATCCGCTGGCGCTGGTGGAACTGGCCAGGACGGCCTCGGCGGAGGAGACGGCCGCGGGGCTGTCGTCCGCGGGTCCGCTTCCGCTCACCGGTCACCTGGAGCGGATCTTCGCCGCACGCCTGCACGGCCTCCCCGCCGCCACCACGCGGGCCCTGTTGCTCCTGGCCGCGATGGACGGCGCCGACTCCGCGACCGCCGTCCCGGCGGGCCTGCCCCGCGCCGAGGACCCGGCCTGGCCGCCGGCCGAGCGGGCCGGGCTGGTCCGGCGGACGGGCCGGCGGGTCCGGTTCCGCCACCCGCTGGTCCGGTCCGCCGTGTATCACGCCGCGTCCCCGGATGCCCGGCGCGAGGCCCACCTCGCGCTCGCCGGGATGCTGGGGGACGAACCGGACCGGCGTGCCTGGCACCTCGCCGCCGCCTGCCCGCATCCGGACGCGGCGGTGTCGGCGGAGCTGGAGCGGACCGCCGGCCGGGCCCTCGGCCGCGGCGGCCATGCGGCGGCGGCCCGGGCCCTGCAACGCGCCGCGGAGCTCGCACCGCGGCGCGAGGACAGTGCCAGGCTGCTGGTCGAGGCCGCCGCGGCGGCCGTGTTCACCGGAGACATCGCCTGGGTCGAGGAACTGACCGCCGCGGCACGCACGCGCACGGACGAGGCGGCCCTGCTGGCCTCCGCCGCCGTGCAGGCCGGACGGCTGGCGGTCCTGACCGCGCGGCACACCGTGGTCTTCGCCCGGCTGGCCGACGCGGCCACGAAGTGGGCCCTCTCCCAGCCCGCGGCCGGGCTGGAGTTCGTGGCCCAGGCCGCCGTGGTCCGCTTCTACGCCGGGGAGGACGCCCAACTCCACCGCATCCGGGACATCCTGCGGCGCCTTCCGGAGGACGCCTCGTACGCGGGCGTGCGCGCCTGGGTGCGGGCGGTGTCGGACCCCTACGACGACCGGGCCCGGCTCGTCTCCCTGCTGCCAGAGGTGGCTGCCGGGGCGGAGGGCCGGCCGGAGCTGCTCACCGCCGTCGGGATCATGGCGTGGATCCTGGACGAGACCGCGCAGGCCGTCCGCGCCTTCGACGAGGCCTTCGACCGCTGGGAGGCGCGGGGAGCGCTGCCCGAGGGGCTGGGCGGCGCGGTCGCCTGGGCCTATGTGGAACGCGGACGGTGGGGACAGGCCCGTGAGGCCTGCGCCCGTATCACCGCGGTCGGCCGGGCGGCCGGTCTCGACCACGCCGTCGCCTGCGCGGCCACCGTGGACGCCACCCTGTCGGCCTTCCAGGGCGACGCGTCCTCGGCGCGTACCCGGGCCGAGGAGGCGCTCGCCCTGGTCGATCCGCTGGAGAGCCGGTCGGTCGCCGTCTACGCCCATCGCGCGCTCGGTGCCGCGGCAGCCGCGGAAGGCGCCTACGAGAGCGCGTACGGCCACCTCCGCGCGGTCTTCACGGCGGACGGCGCTCCGGTGCACTACCACGCCTCCTACCCGGCCCTCGCGGATCTGGCGGCCGCCGCTGTGCGCTGCGGCCACCACGCGGAGGCCGCCCTGATCGTGGAGCGTTCGGCCTCGGCGCTGGCGGACGACGCCTCACCCCGTCTGCGCGCGCTGATCGGCCGGGCCCGTGGCCTTCTGGCGGGCCCCGAGGACGCCGAAGCGCACTTCCGGGCGGCCCTGGCGGATCCGGTGCTGGAGTACTGGCCCTTCGAACGCGCGCAGACCCTGCTCGACCTCGCCGAGTGGCTGCGGCGCCGCCGGCGCATCGCGGAGGCGCGCGGTCCGCTCACCGAGGCCCTGGAGACCTTCCGTCGCCTGGGCGCCCGCCCGTGGATCGAGCGGGCCCGGGCCGAATCACGGGCCGCCGGCCTCGACGTCACGGAAGCCGCCCCGGACGCGCTCGCCGAGCTCTCCCCGCAACAGCAGCAGATCGTCCGGCTCGCCGCGCGCGGCCTGACCAACCGCGAGATCGGCGAGAAGCTCTTCCTCTCCCCGCGCACGGTCGGCTCGCACCTCTACCGCAGCTTCCCCAAGCTGGGCATCACCGCCCGTTCCCAGCTGCGCGGCCTCATCGAGGAGGCCCCCGCGACGGCGGCCCACCAGGGCTGACGGCGGCCGCCAGGAGCGGGCCGCCCGGCCGCGGAAGCAGTCACATGACGCATACCGTGCGCCGTCGCGCCGGGCCAGACTGGCTGCCGGGGCGAAGCGAGCCCCCTCCTCGTACCGGGACGGGGACGGCCGGCACGACGAGCGAACGGGAAGCCACGGTGACAGCGAGGACAGCGTCGCTATGGGAGCGGGTCGCCACGGCCGACCCGGGGCTGCTGCGGCTGACCGCCGGGCTGCGTGCCGTCCTCGGCCTCGCCCTCACCCTGGCCGCGCTGGCGGTACGGCAGCAGTCCTCCGTCGCGCTCCTGGCCGGCGGCTTCACCGCGGTGGTCACCTCGTTGGCGAGCAGCGACCCGCACCCCCGCAACCAGTTCCGCACCCTGCTCGCCGGGGTTCCCGTCACCTTTGCCGCCCTGTCGGCCGGGAGCCTGCTGGCGCCGTATGTCGTCGCGTCCCACCTGGCCTTCCTGGTGCTGATCTTCGTCGCGGTCTACGCGCGTCGCTTCGGGCGGCTCGGCATGGACCTCGGGGTCTTCGCCTTCATGGCCTACTTCCTGTCCCGGTTCGCCGACATCCGTCCCGCTCAACTCCCGGGCTTGACCGAGGCGGTGGCCCTGGCCTTCGCGGCGGCCGCGGTCACCCGTGCCTGTCTGGTGCCCAGGACGTCCCGCGGGATCCTGAGACGTCTGAGGGCGGCCTTCGACAGCCGTCTCCGTGCGGCGCGGCAGGCCACGTCGGACCTGCTCGCGGACGGCGGAGCCGGCGTCCGCGGAGTCGCACGGCGTCTCGACCGGCTGCACTCGTGTGCGCTGCTGCTCCAGGAATTCCTGTACGAGGCCCCTGCCGGGCTGCTCCACGACACGACGGCGGAGCGGGAGCGGACGGCACGTGCGGACGCGGCCGCGCAACGCCTCGGCGTACTCGCCATCCGTTCGGCGGAGGGCTCGGCGAAGTCCTCCGCCGGCGCGGCGGGGGAGGTGGACACCGCGGAGCTGATCGACCGGGCGGAGCGCGACCGTACGGCGCTGCGTCCGGGGGCGGCACGGCACGCGGGCCCCCGGCGGTACACGACGCGGCAGGCGTTCCAGGTGACCGCCGCGGCCGCGCTGGCCGTACTCGGCGGGCATCTTCTCTCCCCCCACCTGTGGTACTGGGCCGTGGCCACGGCATGGGTCGTCTTCATCAACGCCGAGCACACCGGGGACGTCCTGTTGCAGAGCGGGCGGCGGCTGGTCGGCACCGTCGCCGGGGTGCTGTTCGGCTACGGCCTCGCCGCTCTGGCCGACGGGCACCTCGCCCTGGCCCTGGTCTTTCTCCTCGCCTGCGTCTTCGGGATGTTCTACACCCCCTCCGGCAGCTACTGGGCCGTGACCTTCTTCATCACCGGCTCGCTCAGCATGGTGCTCGCCGCCCTGCGCACGCTCTCCCCGCACCTGCTCGCACTGCGCGTCCAGGAGACCGTTCTGGGGGCCGGGTGCGGGATACTGGCGGCCTCGCTGGTCGCTCCCGTGGCTGTCCGCGCGGTCGCCTACACGCGTCTGGGAGAGCTGCTCTCCCTTCTTCGCCCGCTCGTGCGCTGCGCGCCGCGGACCGGTGTCCCGGAGCCCGCACTGGACGCGCACGCTCTCGACCGGGCGTTGGAGGCCTTCCGCACGGCCTGCCGTCCCCTGGTGCATCCGCTCAATCCCCACCGCGCCGAGCGCGCCCGGGTCCGCCGTGTCCTCGCACACGTGGAAGCCGTCTCCTTGCAGGTGCGCGGCCTCGCCGCCGAGACCGCACCCGACAGCTGTCGGCCGGCAGCGGCCCGCTCCCCCCGGTGAACGGTCCGCCGGCCCGGGACGGAGCCGGGACGGCTCCCCGCCCGCGCGCCGCGGCGGGCAGACGGGGAGCGGTGTGTGTCAGACGTTCGCCAGGCCCGCCGGCAGTCGGCCCGTGTGCAGGATGCCCAGGTTCTGTGTCGCCCGGGTCAGGGCGACGTACAGGTCGCTCGTGCTGTAGTGGGACGGTTCGACGACCAGGACCGCGTCGAATTCCAGGCCCTTGGAGCCGCGGGGGTCCAGGAGGACGACCGCGTGGGTGAGGTCCGGTTCGGTGGCCGCCGTGACGTCGGGGAGGTGGGCGGCCAGCCTTCGGTGCAGGGAGCGCGGGGCGATCACCGCGAGGCGGCCCTCCTCGGGGGTCAGTTCGGCTGCCGCCTTGCCCACCGCTTCGGCCAGGTCACCGGCGTCCACCTGCCGGATCCACGGCTTCGCCCCCGTGGCCCGTACCGACCTCGGCGGCTCGAAGGACGGGTCGGCCGCCCGGACGACCGCCGCCGCGAGGTCCATGATCTCGGCGGGCGTGCGGTAGTTGACGTCCAGCCGGGTGTGCTCCCAGCGGTCGCCGACGTACGGCGCGAGGATGTCGGACCAGTTGCCCACCCCCGCCTCCTCCGCCGTCTGGGCGGGGTCCCCGACCAGCGTCATCGCACGGGTCGGGCTGCGCCGCATCAGCAACCGCCAGGCCATCGGCGACAGTTCCTGCGCCTCGTCGACGACGATGTGGCCGAACGCCCACGTCCGGTCGGCGGCGGCGCGCTCGGCGGCGCTGCGGTGGTCGTCCTCCTCCTGGCGCTCGGCGAAGCGTTCGGCGTCGATGATGTCGTGCGCGGAGAGCACCTCGGAGCTCTCGGGGTCGTCCTCCTCCTTGTCCTCGAACTCGTAGGTGCGGGAGGCGTACGACATGTCGAGCACGCCCTGCGCGTACGACACCTGCGCCGCGCGCTCGCGCTCGGCGCGGGCGCGGACCACCCGGTCGTCCTCGCCCAGCAGTTCGGCGGCCTCGTCGAGCAGGGGAACGTCGGCGGGGGTCCAGGCGCGGGTGACGGGGCGGCGTACGGCGTCGGCGTCCTCGGCGGGGAGCTGGTCCTCGGGGGCGGCGAGGAAGTCGGCGACCAGGCGCTGCGGGGTCAGTACCGGCCACAGCTGGTCGATGGCGGACCACACCTCGGGGTTCTCGGCCAGCTCGTCGCGGATCTGGGTGATGTCGCTGGGGTCGAGGAGGTTGGTGCCGTCGTAGGGGTCGGTGCCGATGCGCTCGGCGACCATGTCGGTGAGCGTGTTGAGGATGTGGCCCTCGAAGTGCTCGCGGGCCGCGTTGTGCGGCAGCTTCGCCGCGCGGGTGCGGTCGCGGGCGACCTGGACGAGCCCGGCGTCGAGCAGGAGCACGTCCCGGTCGTGCTCGATGGTGACGACGGGGTCGGGCAGCGCCTGCCGGTCGGCGACGGCCCGGGCGAGCGCGTCCGCCATCGCGAGGCCGCCCTTGACGGCGGCGGCGCGGGGCGTGTCGACGGCCGTGGCCCGCACGCCGGGGAACAGCTCCCCGACCGTGGCGAGCAGTACGCCGGTCTCGCCGAGCGCGGGCAGCACCTCGCCGATGTAGCCGAGGAAGGCCGGGTTGGGGCCGACGATGAGGACGGCCCGGCGGGCGAGCAGCTCCCGGTGCTCGTAGAGCAGATAGGCGGCCCGGTGCAGGGCGACGGCGGTCTTGCCGGTGCCGGGGCCGCCCTCCACGACGAGGACGCCCTGGTGCGGGGCGCGGATGATGCGGTCCTGGTCGGCCTGGATGGTCCGCACGATGTCGCCCATCCGCCCGGTGCGGGCGGAGTTGAGGGCGGCGAGCAGTACGGCGTCGCCCGTGGGGTCCTCGTGGCCGGTGCGTTCGGTGTCGGCGAGGTCGAGGATCTCGTCGTGCAGCTCGGTGACGCGGCGGCCGTCGGTGCCGATGTGCCGGCGGCGGCGCAGCCCCATCGGGGTGTGGCCGGTGGCCAGGTAGAAGGGGCGGGCGACGGGCGCCCGCCAGTCGATGAGGACGGGCGTGCGCTCGGCGTCGTCGGCGCGCAGCCCCAGGCGGCCGATGTGGTGCGCCTCCCCCGAGGTGAGGTCGATGCGGCCGAAGCAGAGCGAGCCGTCGACGGCGTTGAGCGCGGCCAGCAGCCCGGAGCGTTCGGCGACGAGGATGTCCCGCTCCAGGCGGGCCTGCATGGGGGTGTGGCCCTGGGCGAGGGCGTCGTCGACGGCGGTCTCGGTGCTCCCCCGCAGCCGGTCCACGCGCGCGTACAGGTCGTCCATGAATTCCTGCTCACGGCGCATTTCCTGGTCGGTGAAATCCGCGTGCGCTCCCGTGCGCGATCCTGTTTGCGATCCCGTGTTTGACAATTCCGCTCCCGGCCGGATAGGATGGCGTCATCAATACTTCCGCGACCTTCGCCTCGTAAAGTCGCGAACCATTGAATATACGCAGAGAAATCCCCCGGGCGCAATCGCCCGGGGGATTTCTTGTGCTGCCTGTACGCCGGTACGTCACCCGCCTCTACGTCACCTCACAGCACGTCCGCGTCCGCGAGTTCCTCGCGCAGTCGGCGCCCCGGCCTCGCCCCCACCATGGAGCGCACCGGCTCGCCGTCGCGGAAGACCATGAAGGTCGGCATGGACAGCACCCGGTAGGCGTGGGTGGTCTCCGGGTTGGTGTCCACGTCGAGCTGCACGACCTTGAGCCGGCCGCTCTCCTCGTCGGCGAGTGCGCTGAGCACCGGGCCCATCTGGCGGCACGGGGGGCACCAGTCGGCGGTGAACTCCACGAGTACCGGCAGTTCCGCCTCGATGACCTGTTCCGTGAAGTCCGCGTCCGTCACCTCTGTGACGCCGGCTGCCTTGATCACGATGTCTGTCCTCCCAGTTCGCACACGGGTTCCGGGCCGCCCGGAACGTCCGCTTCGACCGACAGCCGGTCGCGGGTCCGTTCGGCCCGTTCCAGCTCGCCGGCGACCTTTCGGCGTACGGCGCCGAGCTCGTCGATGAGGGTGTCGAGCTCGGCGAGTTTGCGGCGGTAGACGGCGAGCGAGGCGGGGCAGGCGTCGCCGGACGGGTGGCCGGCGCGCAGGCACTCCACGAAGGGACGGGTCTCCTCGAGGTCGAACCCGAAGTCCTGGAGGGTCCTGATCTGACGGAGGAGGGTGAGGTCGGCCTCGTCGTAGGTGCGGTAGCCGTTGTCGCCGCGGCGGGCGGGGAGCAGGCCGCGGGATTCGTAGTAGCGGAGGGTGCGGGTGGTCGTGCCGGTGCGTGCCGCCAGTTCGCCGATTCGCATGGGAATGACTCCAAGGGGCGGAGCCCCTTGAAGGGACGATGGGGGTCCCCCCTGCTCGAACGAAGTTGAGAGCTTGGGGGAGGGTAGGGGCGGCGGGGGCGAAAACCCACCCCGGGCCGCCGCCCATCCCTCACGCCTTGGCCAGCTCCTTCTCGCCGTCCTCCCGCGGCTCCGCCGCGCCCGCCGGCGCGGAATCCCCGCTGTCGACGAGCAGCCGCTCGTCGAAGGGGAGGTCGCCGGCCAGCACCCGGTCGACCCGCTCCTTGTCGACCTCCCCCGTCCACGTCCCGATCAGCAGCGTCGCCACCGCGTTCCCCGCGAAGTTCGTCAGCGCCCGCGCCTCGCTCATGAAGCGGTCGATGCCGACGATGAGGCCGACGCCGTCGACGAGCGCCGGCTTGTGGGACTGAAGGGCGCCCGCCAGCGTGGCGAGCCCCGCCCCGGTGACACCCGCCGCGCCCTTGGACGCGACCATCATGAACAGCAGCAGGGTGATCTGCTGCCCGATGGCCAGCGGCTGGTCCATCGCGTCGGCGATGAACAGCGACGCCATCGTCAGGTAGATCATCGTGCCGTCGAGGTTGAAGGAGTAGCCGGTCGGCACGGTGATGCCGACGACCGGCCGGCTCACGCCCAGGTGCTCCATCTTCGCGATGAGCCGCGGCAGCGCGGACTCCGACGACGAGGTGGACAGGATCAGCAGGAACTCCCGGCCCAGGTACTTGAAGAGCTGGAAGATGTTCACCCCGGCGACCACCCGCACCATCGCGCCGAGCACGACGAAGACGAACAGCACACAGGTCGCGTAGAAGCCGAGCATGATCGTCGCGAGCGCCTTCAGCGCGTCCACGCCGGTCTCGCCGACGACGGCCGCCATCGCCCCGAACGCGCCGACCGGCGCCGCCCACATGATCATGGACAGGACGCGGAAGACCAGCCGCTGGATGTGCTCGATGCCGCGCAGCACCGGCTGCCCGGCGTTGCCCAGGGCCTGGAGCGCGAAGCCGACGAGGAGCGCGACCAGCAGCGTCTGGAGCACCTGGCCCTCGGTGAACGCGGAGACCAGGCTGGTCGGGATGATGCCGAGGACGAAGTCTACGGGTCCCTCGGCCGCGGCCGCCGCCTGGTCGTGGCCGACGCCCTTGACCGCCTCGGTCAGGTGCATGCCGCTGCCGGGGTGGACGAGGTTGCCGACCACGAGGCCGATCGCCAGCGCGACGAACGACATCACGATGAAGTAGCCGAGCGCGAGCCCGCCGACCTTGCCGACCTTCGCCGCCTTGCGGACCGAGCCGACGCCGAGCACGATCGTGCAGAAGATGATCGGCGAGATCATCATCTTGATCAGGTTGACGAAGCCGGTCCCGATCGGCTTCAGCTCCTTGGCGAAGTCCGGTGCGAGGAACCCGACGGCGACGCCGAGCACCACCGCGGCGATCACCGCGAGGTAGAGGTAGTGGGTGCGGTCCCGCTTGCTGGCGGGTGCGGCAGGTGCCGTGTCGGGGGTGCTGGACACTGCTGCCCTCCTTTGACGACGTCGTCGGCATCACCGGCGTGCGGCTCACGTCCGGGGGATGCGGCGACTATCTCCCGGCGCTGTGAGGGCGGTCACGCTTCCGTTCATTTAGTTCACGCTTACACCGAGAGGCACACTGGCGGCATGCCCCTTCCAGCCACTCTCAGCGGCGTGCTCGCCCGCCTCCCCAGGCCCCGCAGCCTGGCCGGGCAGCTCTTCGCCATGCAGGCGGTACTGGTCGCGGTGCTGGTCGGCGGCTACGCGCTGTTCACCTACCTCAGTGATCGGGATCAGGCCACGGAGGCGGCGACCCGGCAGGCGCTCGCCGTGACCCGCTCGGTGGCCGACTCCCCCTCCGTACGGGCGGCGATCCGCACCCCGGACCCGTCGAGGACGCTCCAGCCGTACGCGCTGCGCGTCCAGCGGCACACCGGCGTGGACTTCGTGACGATCATGGACCCGCGGGCCATCCGCTGGACCCACCCCACCCCGGACCTGATCGGGAGGAAGTTCGTCGGCAACACCGCCCCGGCGCTCGCGGGGCACACCTTCACCGAGACGTACAAGGGCACGCTGGGGCTGTCCGTACGCGCCGTCACCCCGATCCGGGACCACGGCGAGATCGTCGGCCTGGTCAGCGCCGGGATACGGGTGGAGGCGATCTCCCGGCGCATCCACGACCAGGTCACCACGCTCGCCGGGGCGGCCGGCGGGGCGCTGGCACTGGGTGCCGTCGGCACCTACGTGATCAACGCGCGGCTGCGGCGCTCCACCCACGGGATGAACGCCGCCGAGCTGAGCCGGATGCACGACTACCACGAGGCGGCGCTGCACGCGGTGCGCGAGGGGCTGCTGATGCTGGACGGGCAGTACCGGGTGGCGCTCATCAACGACGGCGGGCGGGAGCTGCTCGGGGTGCGCGGCGAGGTGGTCGGGCGGTCGGTGGCCGAGCTGGGGCTGCCGGCGCCGCTGACGGGGGCGCTGCTGTCGTCGCAGCCGCGGGTGGACGAGATCCATCTGACGGCCGACCGGGTACTGGCGGTGAACACCTCCCCCGTCTCCGGCGGGGAGCGCCGGGGCACGGTGGTGACCCTGCGGGACGTCACCGAGTTGCAGTCCCTGATGGGCGAGCTGGACTCGGAGCGCGGCTTCACGCTGGCGCTGCGCTCGCAGGCGCACGAGGCGGCCAACCGGCTGCACACGGTGGTCTCGCTGATCGAGCTGGGCCGCGCGGAGGAGGCCGTCGACTTCGCCACCGCCGAGCTGGAGCTGGCCCAGGAACTCACCGACCAGGTCGTCGCCGCCGTCAGCGAGCCGGTGCTGGCCGCGCTGCTGCTCGGCAAGGCGGCGCTGGCCAACGAGCGGGGCGTGGAGCTGGTGGTCAGCGAGGACAGCGGCATCGACGACGGGCTCCTGCCGCCGTCCCTGCCGCCCCGCGACCTGGTGACGATCCTCGGCAACCTGATCGACAACGCGGTCGACGCGGCGCAGGGCTCGGTGGGCGCGCGGGTGACCGTGACGGCACACACCGACGACACGGACGGTCCCGCGCTGGTGCTGCGGGTCGCGGACACGGGGGCCGGGGTGGATCCGGAGCACGCGGAGGCGGTGTTCCGGCGCGGCTGGTCGACCAAGCCGGCCGGTCCCGGCGGACGCGGCCTGGGGCTCGCCCTGGTGCGTCAGACCGTGCAGCGGCACGCGGGGCGGCTGTCGGTGGCGCGGGCGGACGGGGGCGGGGCGGAGTTCGAGGCGCGGCTGCCGTTGCCTACGGTGAGGGCGGCCGCGGGAGCGCCGGGCGGTGCGGCTTCGGCGGGAGGTGAGGGCGCGTGACGGATACGGCTGGGGCGGGCGGGGTCGGCGGGGCCGAGGTGATCCGTGTGCTGGTCGTGGAGGACGATCCCGTCGCGGCGGACGCGCATGTGATGTACGTCGGACGGGTGCCGGGGTTCGCCGCGGTCGGGAAGGCGCACACCGGCGCGGAGGCGCGGCGCGCGCTGGACCGGATGCCGGTGGACCTGCTCCTGCTCGACCTGCATCTGCCGGACGTGCACGGATTGCAGCTCGCCCGCTCGCTGCGGGCGGCGGGGCACCACGCGGACGTCATCGCGGTGACCTCCGCGCGGGACCTGGCGGTGGTGCGGGAGGGGGTGTCGCTGGGGGTGGTGCAGTACGTGCTGAAACCGTTCACCTTCGCGACGCTGCGGGACCGGTTGGTGCGGTACGCGGAGTTCCACGCGACGGTGGGCGAGGCGAGCGGGCAGGACGAGGTGGACCGCGCGCTGGCCGCGCTGCGTGCGCCGGGGCCGGCGGCGCTGCCGAAGGGGTTGAGCGGTCCGACGCTGGAACGCGTCACGAAGACGTTGCGGGAGGCGGCGCCGGAGGGGGTGACCGCGGCGGGGCTCGCGGAGACAGTGGGGATTTCGCGGATCACGGCGCGGCGGTACCTGGAACACCTGGTCGCTGCCGCTCCCCGGCCCCCCCCCCCCGCCCCCCCCCCGCGCCCCCCCCCCCCCCCCGCCACGATCTACCCGTAGCCGAGAAACCGGCGATCACCACGTCGTACCCAGGGGCGCGGGGAACTGCGCGACCAGCCACGGCGCATCCGCACCCGCTCGGCGGCCCACGCCACCCGAGCTCTTCCGCGCCCGTCCCCCGACCCCCGTCCCCCCGCACCGAACCCCGTTGTCAGTGCCCCCCGCTAGCTTCATTCCCCTACCGCGGTTCTGCCGCGAGGGGGGTCACCGAGGCATGCCCGCGCACACCCCCCGGCAGCAACCCCCGCGCACCGAAAAGGAGATGACGCGTTGTCGGAGTGGGAAACGGCAAGCACGGCCCGGGTGACCCCGCCCGCCCGGCCACGCAAACTCGCCAAGGTCCCGTTCGTCGAACTGGCCGACGGCCGCCTCCAGGGCGTCGTCTCCAGCGGCTCGGACATCGAACGGGTCTACGTCTCGTCGGTCGCCACCGGCACCTACGCATACGCTTGCAGCACCAACAACAACCGCCCCTGCGGCGGCGCCCGCGGCGGCTTCTGCAACCACATCCTGGCCCTGATCAAGGAGGCCGTACTCCAGTACGGCCCCACCCGCGTCGCCCGCTACCTCCGCCTGGACGCCACCGACGGCGGCGAGGAGCCGACGGCGGCGAGCATCACCGCCGACATGAGCGCTACCCGCCCCCAGCCGGCCGCCGACAAGGCCGCCGCCTCCGTCTTCAGCCGCTTCCTGCGCCACCTCGCCTACCTGGAACTCCCGCCCAGCACCACCCCGTCCCCGGAGATGCACTGGTTCCCGCCCACCAGGGGAACGGCACCCACCGCCGACGCCGGCCCCGGGAACGAGGACGACGGCACGGAGACAGCACTTCTCGGCGCGCCGGTCCCCGGCTTCGACGACGCCCTGGAAGCCGTCGCCGCCCTGGACCGCGCCCTCGTGGGCGGCCTGCTGCGCCCGGCGCCCACCCAGGCCGCCGACCTTCAGGTCTTCGCCGCCGCCCTGGCGGCCTCGCCGCTGGCCGCCCGGACCGCCGAGGCGGCCGAGAAGGCCGCGGCCGGTGCCGCCGGCGAGGACCACTTCACCGCCCTCGCCGCCGCCCGCACGGCACTCCTCGGCTCCGTCCACGACGCGCTGGCGGCCCGCGGCGAGGAGCTGACCGGCCGTACGCACGACGCGGACCCGGAGCCGTCGCCCGCCGCGCCGCAGCCGGCGAACCTGCTGGTCGCCGCCCGCTCCTGGCTCTGCGACCTGGCCCGCACGGGCTGGCGCAACCTCGACCACGACGTGGTCGCCGGCGCCGCCCCCGTCGTCTCCGCGATGCTCCCGGAGCCGTCGCTGCGCCGCCTGGCGACGCTGCTGGACGGTCTGGCCTTCGAACTGGCCGCCTCCTGCCCGGGCGCCGCCCTGGAGCGGGTGCCCGAGCGCCGCTGGGGCGACCTGTGGTCGCGGGCGATGCTGCTGACCGTGCCCGGCGCCGCGGGCGCGGCCCCGACCGGCACGGTCACCGGACGGCTGCTGCCGCTCGGCACCGACCTGCACGAACACGCCACGGCCGCACAGGCCCAGGTGCACGCGGTGCTGGAGCCCGCCGACGGCTCCCCGCCCCGCCTGGTGCGGGCCGGGGTCTCGGTGCCGAAGCCCGACACGGTCGTCGGGGCCGGCGTCTGGCAGTTGCTGCGCCCGCATCTGTCGCTGCTGGCGGCGGTCGGCGAGGGGCGTGCGATGGACGTCACCGACATGCCGGTCACCGACGAGGGCGACCTGGTGTGGAGCGAGGAGCACGCCCGCCGGGGCGAGCCGGCCGACGCCTTCGCCACCGCCCGCGTCGCCCTGCCCACCGCGGGCGCGGCGCCGACGGCGCCGCTGGACCGGCACCCCGCGCGGCTCGCGGAACCGGTGTTCCTGGAGGGCTACGAAAGCCAACGGGACGACGACAGCGGGACCCTGACGTTCACCGTCGCCGGTCACCGTCTCGTCGTCGACACCGACCGGGTGCCGACCGCCGGGCCGCTCACCCCGGAGGCCGTGGCGGCGTCGCACGCGTGCATCGGGTTGCTGCGCTGGGACGCCGGACGGTTCCGGCTGCAACCGCTGGCCGTCGAGACGACCGTGCGGAAGAAGCCCGTCACCGTGCACGCGGGGGCGTGGGCGGGCGGCACCACCGACAAGGCCGGGATCAAGGCGGAGAAGGCGGCGACGGACGCGGTGACAGTCCTGCGCGAGCGCGCCGGAAGGCTGCTGCGCAAATGACCGAGCCGGACGAGAACACCGAGATGGCCCACGCCACCGCCACGACCGCAACCACCGGCACGACCGAAGCCGCTGCCGGGAGGTCCGCCCCGGAAGCCCCGGAAACTACGAAAGCTACGGAGGCCCCAGAAGCTCCGGTGACTCCGGAGACCCCGGAGGCGAACCCGCACGAGACCCGCCGTCAGGTGCTCTACTGGCGGCTGCTCGCCCGGCTGTTCGACCCCGAGGAGCAGCCCGCGCTGGAGTCGTCGAGCCTCGCCGTCGTCAAGGACATCGGGCTGCCGCCCGCGCTGCTCGATCCGAAGGCGTCCGTCGACTCGGTCGTGCAGCGTCACCCCGAACTGGCCGACGAGTTCGACCGGTTGATGGTGCCCGAGTCCGACCACGACGACGCCGCCGAGGGCGGCGGGGGGCGGGACCGGGCGGCCGAGGTGCGGCGCGCGGCGCTGGTGTCGAAGGTGCTGCTCAACGTCTTCTCCGCCGGCTCCGGGACGGTCACCGCCGGGCAGCTGGCGCGCTGGCAGTCCGACGCGGGCTGGCTGGAGCGCGCGCTGGGCTGCGAGCCCGGCGGGCTGCGGGGCGGCGGACGCCCCGGGGGTGGGTCGAGCCCGGGCGGGTCGAGCCCGGGCGGAGTGAGCCCGACCGGCACCGGCTTCGGCGCCCCGACGCCCGGTCTGAGCACGCTCATCCCGGCCATCGGCCCGGAGCTGGGTGCCATCGAGGCCGACCTCGTCAAGCGGATGCGGCTGCGCGAGGTGCTCGCCGACCCCAAGCTGGCCTCGCAGTTGACGCCCAGCATGTCGCTGATGGAGCAGCTCCTGCGGGACAAGGACAACCTGTCCGGCGTCGCCCTGGCCAACGCCAAGGCGCTGATCCGCCGCTTCGTCGACGAGGTCGCCGAGGTACTGCGCACCCAGGTGGAGAAGGCCACGGTCGGCGCCCTGGACCGGTCGGTCCCGCCGAAGCGGGTCTACCGCAACCTGGATCTGGACCGCACGATCTGGAAGAACCTCACCAACTGGGACCCGGAGGAGGAGCGGCTCTACGTCGACCGCCTCTACTACCGGCACACCGCCCGCAAGACGACGCCGCAGCGGCTGATCGTGGTGGTGGACCAGTCGGGCTCGATGGTCGACTCCATGGTCAACTGCACCATCCTGGCGTCGATCTTCGCCGGACTGCCCAAGGTCGACGTCCATCTGATCGCGTACGACACCCAGGCGCTCGACCTCACCCCCTGGGTGCACGACCCCTTCGAGACCCTGCTGCGCACCAACCTGGGCGGCGGGACGGACGGCACGGTCGCGATGGCGCTGGCCCAGCCGAAGATCGCGGAGCCGCGCAACACCGTCGTCGTCTGGATATCCGACTTCTACGAGTGGCAGACCGAGCCGCTGTTCGAGTCGATGGCCGCGATCCACCGCTCCGGGGCCAAGTTCATCCCGGTCGGCTCGGTGACCAGCTCGGGGCGCGGCAGCGTCAACCCGTGGTTCCGGGAGCGGTTCAAGGACCTGGGTACGCCGGTGCTCTCCGGCCACATCCGCAAGCTCGTGCACGAGCTGAAGACGTTCCTGACCTGAGCGCCCCACGCTTCTCCCTCCCGCACCCGCCTGCCCACACGTACACGTACTCGTCGCTTCTTCCGAAAGGCTCATCATGTCCGACCTGTTGCGCGCCCCCGCCGAGATCAAGTACGCCGAGGAGCTGGACTGGCTGGAGTCGGTCGACGACGGCCCCAAGCCGTTCTCCTGGCGGCTGTCGCCCAAGATGGTGCGCCTGTTCATCCTCGGCTCCGAACGCGCCGACGGCCTGGACCGGGAGGTGACGCAGAAGTGGTTCGGCGACCGCAGCTTCGTCGAGCGGTCCATCGTGACGCTCGCCTCGGACCGCGGGCTACTGCTGATCGGCGACCCCGGCACCGGCAAGAGCTGGCTGGCCGAGCTGCTGTCCGCGGCGATCTCCCGCAACTCCACGCTGGTGGTGCAGGGCACGGCCGGCACCACGGAGGACCACATCAAGTACTCGTGGAACGTCTCCATGGTGATCGCCAAGGGGCAGTCCCGGGAGTCGATGATCCCCTCCCCGATCATGACGGCGATGGAGACCGGCGCGATCGGCCGCTTCGAGGAGCTCACGCGCTCGACCAGTGACGTACAGGACGCGCTCATCTCGATCCTGTCCGAGAAGTACATCTCGGTCCCCGAGCTGGGCAGTGACCAGGACAGCGACAACATCGTCTTCGCCAGGCCCGGCTTCTCGGTCATCGCCACCGCCAACAGCCGCGACCGGGGCGTCAACGACCTGTCGTCCGCGCTCAAGCGCCGCTTCAACTTCGTCCGCATCCCGGTGGTGACCAACAAGAAGAGCGAGGCGGAGATCGTCCGCTTCCGCACCGAGGAGCTGCTGCGGCGCCACGAGATAGAGCTGGACGTGCCGCCGACCCTGCTCGACGTGCTGCTGCGCAGCTTCGCCGATCTGCGCGCCTCCGCCGCCGCGGCCGGCAGCGACGACGAGAAGCTGGAGTCGGCGCTGTCCACCGCCGAGCAGATCGGTGTGCTGGAGGACGCGATCCTGCACAGCAACTTCTTCGGCGAGAGCGCGCTGAGCGCCCGTACGCTCGCCTCCTCGCTGGTCGGGTCGCTGGCCCGGCGCGCGCCGGAGGACCTGGCCATCCTCAACAAGTACCTGCACGGCGTGGTCGAGCCGCGCAGCACGCAGGAGGGCGGCTCCTGGCCGGAGTTCCTCAAGGGCGGCCGCGACGCGATCGCGACCCTCTCGTGAGCGCGACACAGAACCTGCCCGCCGCAGGAACGGCGACGGCGGCGACGGCGGCGAGGGGCCCGTTCGAGGCGCTGCGTGCGCAACTCCACGAGGCGGCCACGGAGTTCGCCGACGGACCGGGCGCGCTGGAGGGCATCCTGCTCGGCATCGTCGACGACGTGGACCGGGCGGTGCGCGAGCCGCTGGAGATCTTCCCCGTCTGCCACCACTCGCCCGCCTCGGCGCTGGCGATGGCGCGACGGCTCCGCGAGAAGCAGCCGAAGGTGGTGTACCTGGAGCTGTGCGAGGACATGGCGCCGCTGCTGACCGAGCTGCGCAACTGCCGCCTGCCGGTGGCGGTGCAGGCGTTCGCCGGCGAGGTGGCGGGGCTGCCCGTCGAGTGGGCGCCGCTGTCGGTGGTCGCGCCGATCACCGAGGCGTCGGCGGAGTACCAGGCGATCGCGTACGCGCTGGACACACCGGGCGTCGAACTGGTCCTCGTCGACCGCTCCTCGGACCACGTCTTCCAGTGGCAGGCGCGCGAGACCCCGGACGGCGAGGGCGCGGAGCCCATGGACCCGGACGCGCCGCCGGCCGAGGAGGAGGCCGCGCTGCACGGCGACGCGGTCGGCGTGGAGATCGGCGATCTGCGGCCCCGGTTCGCGGAGCTGGAGGAGCATCTGCTGCGGCACGGGCGGGTGCGGCACTGGTCGGAGTGGTGGCACCAGTACGTCGAGGTGCCGCTCGGCGACGCCGCCGCCGACCACGACACCTACCGCCAGGTGATGCTGCTCATCGGCAGCCTGTTCCGGCGGCTGGCGCCCGGGGACGCCGGGCGGGTGCGGGTGGACGAGGAGCGCGAGCGGTACATGTGGACCCGGATGCGGGAGCATCTGTCCGCGACCGGTACGGACCCGGCGGACTGCCTCTACGTGTGCGGGGCGTTCCACGCGGCGAGCAGGGTGGCGGAGTTCGGGGTCGGGGGCGCCGACACGTACCGGATCACCCCGCCGAGCGGCAGCACCTGGCAGCACGGGCTGATCCCGTCCAGCCATGCGGCGATCGAGGCGCAGTTCGGGCTCGCGGCCGGTTCGGTGTCGATCGCGGCGACGGAGTGGGCGAAGAACGTCAGGCGCACCAGGGTGAAGCCGTACCGGCTGGCCGGGCAGGCGGGCACGAGGAAGAAGGCGGCCGCGAAGCGGACGCCGGCGGCTCCCCGGGCCACGGCGGGGGACACGGCGCCGGACCGGCTCTCCGGCTTCCTTCGACGACCGCCCGTGCTCGACGGTGTGGACGAGGCGGAGCTGCTCGGCTGGTCGGTGGAGATCGTGCGGGCCGCGCGCCGGGCCGGCTATCTCGCCTCCACGGCGGACGCCATCGCGGTGTTCGAGACGTCGATCCTGCTGGCCGGGATGCGGGACCGGGCCAAGCCCACGCCGTACGACTTCCAGGACGCGGCCGTCACCTGCATCGAGAAGGACCGGGTGCCGGGGCGGCGCGACGTGCGGCGGCTCGTCGAGATCATGATGGGCGGCGACCGGATCGGACAGGTCGGCTACGACGCCCTGCCGCCGCTCGCCCGCGATGTGCACGACCGGCTCGCGCCGCTCGGCATGAAGCTGCAACAGCGGGGCGTGCAGCGGGCGTTGCTGGACATCGCCGGCAGGCCCGAGCTGGAGCGCTGCTCCGACGTGCTGTGGATGCTGCGGTATCTGATGCCGCAGGGCACCGCCCGCCCGATCATGGGCGAGCGGACACTGGGCGGACGCTCGCTCCAGGAGTCGTGGGACCTGGCGCTCGGCACCCACCAGCGGTCCCTGATCGAACTCGGCTACGAGGGCGTCAGCATCGAACAGGTGCTGGAGCAGCGGCTGCGGCGCACGGCGTACGCGCCGCGGGCGACGACGGCGACGGTGCTGGGGGCGGTCGAGGACGCGGTGCTGTACCTGGGCAGCCGCCGTCTCGCCGACGAGCTGGGCACACGGGCGCTGGAGGTCCTGGCCACCGAGCGCGGCGTCGACGGCGCGCCGGAGGTGCTGCGCCGGGTGCGGCGGCTGCTCGCGTACTACCGGATCAGCGTGCCGGAGCTGCCGGGGTGGGTAGAGTCCTTCGTCCGGACCGGTTACGCGCACTACTGCACGCTGCTGCCGACGGCGTTCACCGACGAGGAAGCGACGGTGGAGCAGGTCGCGGCGACGCTGGGCTTCCTGTTCGGCATGGAGGGGCTCGCGCTGTCGCTGGGCTGCGACCGGACGCAGCTGGAGCTGGCGGTCGCGCAGTCGCATCCGGAGGAGCCGGCGAAGGTGGCGCTGCTGTGGGCGGCGCAGGTGCATCTGGGCCGGCTGTCGCGGGCGGAACTGCGGCGGCGGTGCGACGAGTTGCTGGGCAACCCGCTGGTGGTGCCGTCCTACCCGCGCTATCTGAGCGGGTTCCTGCACGCGCTGGAGCCGGTGCCGCAGCTCGCGGGCTTCGTGGTGGAGTCGGTGTCCCACGCGTTCGGGCGGCTGCCGGACGCGGTGCTGCTGCCGTGGCTGCCGACGCTGATCACGTCACTGCGGGCGGGCGGGGCCGGGCCGGCCCCGCTGCTGATCCGCGAGGCCGGGCGGATCTTCCCGGGGCGGCTGGCGGAACTGGACGCGTGGATACCGCCGTGGCGGACGGCACCGGCCGCGCCGGCGCCGGTGTCCGCGGTCCCCGCGGCCGCCGGGGGCGTGCTGCTGCGCACCCACCGGGCCACCACGGACGCGGTGGCGCGACTGCTGGGCTGCGAGCAGAACTGGCCACGGACGGAAGTGTCCTCACCCTCCGGCGCGACGACTCTGACGACCCGCCATCCGGCGACGGGCCGGGCACTGGAGGCACTGCTGACCGCCTGACGGGGCGCAGCCCCGCGCCCCCGACGGGGCTGGGGCTGCGCCGCGTCAGGGGCGGGGCCGCGTCTTCTGCGCGGCTCCGCCGCAGGGGCGCGAGCAGCCACCGCGCCCCTGCAAGGGGCGCGGGGAACTGCGCGAGAAGTCCCCACGCACCCGCACTCCCCACTCAACCCCACCCACCCGAGCTCTCCCGGGGTCGAAGGGGCGGAGCCCCTTGAGGATGGGAAGGGTAAGGGCGGCGGGGGCGGAAGAACGTCACGGCGCCCCCAGAACCGTAGCTTCCTACAATCCGTGAGTGTGGCCGGACAGAACGTAGTCACCGCAGCCCCGAACCCCCTACGTTGGCCCCGTGCCGCACCGACCACACGTCCCGCAGCCCCCGCCTCCCACTCCCCCTTTCGACGCCCTCGCCGCGCGCCGCCTCCGCGCAGCCCTCGGCATGGCCCCCGAACACGTCGCCTACGGCATGCGCGCCTCGTTCGGCCTGCCGTACGTCACCCCCGATCTCGTGATCGCCTGGGAGCACGGGGACGCCGCCCCCACCTCCCCCGAACTCGTCGCCCTCGCCGGCGTCCTGTGGTGCGCGCCCGGCGAACTCGTCGGCGCGCCGCGTACGTTGCGCGAGCACCGCGTGGCGCGGGGGCTCGCGCCGGAGGACCTCGCGCGTGCGGTCGGGGTCGAACCGCTCGCGTACGTACGGATGGAGGAGGCGGGTGAGTGGCGCGGCACCGACCGGCAGTCGGCGGCGCTGGCCGATGTGCTGGAGCTGTCGCTACCGGATTTCGTCACCGTGACGGGGCGGGACGCGCGGCTCGCGGAGCTGTTGCGGGGGGCCGTCACCACGCGGTGGCAGGGGTATGTGCGGCAGGTGGGGAAGGTGGTGCCGCTGCATCGGCGGGTGATCGAGGAGGTGCTGGCGGAGATGCATGCGTCGTACCAGGGGGAGCTGGTGCCGACGCCGGTGGCTGGGGGTTTCGCGGGGGTGGCGGCGACGGCGTCGGGGGACGCGGGGCGGGAGTTTCTCGAGCGGGTGGTGGGGGTGTTCTGGGAGATGGTGGGGCGGGGGTGACGAGGGGGGCCGTCGAGTTTTTTCGGCGGCTGCTCACGCCCCCGCGGCGCAGCCGCGCGAAAGACACAGCCCCGCGCCCCTGACGGGGCACGGTGACCGCTCGCGCCCTCACAAGGCACCGCCCCCTAGAACACCGACTCCGCCTCTTCCATCCGGTCCTTCGGGACCGTCTTCAGTTCCGTTACCGCCTGGGCCAGGGGGACCATGACGATGTCCGTGCCGCGCAGGGACGTCATGCGGCCGAACTCGCCCCGGTGGGCCGCCTCCACCGCGTGCCAGCCGAAGCGTGTCGCGAGGACGCGGTCGTACGCCGTCGGCACGCCGCCGCGCTGGACGTGACCGAGGATGACCGGCTTGGCCTCCTTGCCGAGCCGGCGCTCCAGCTCGTACGCCAGTGCCGTCCCGATGCCCTGGAACCGCTCGTGGCCGAACTTGTCGATCTCGCCGTGGCCGTAGTCCATCGCGCCGTCCACGGGGTGCGCGCCCTCGGCGACGCAGATCACCGCGAACTTCTTGCCGCGCGCGAACCGCTCCTCGACCATCTTGACCAGGTCGGCCGGGTCGAAGGCGCGCTCGGGCAGGCAGATGCCGTGGGCGCCGGCGGCCATGCCGGACTCCAGGGCGATCCAGCCCGCGTGCCGGCCCATGACCTCGACGACCATGACCCGCTGGTGGGACTCGGCGGTGGTCTTCAACCGGTCCATCGCCTCCGTGGCGACGCCGACGGCCGTGTCGAAGCCGAAGGTGCGGTCGGTCGAGGAGATGTCGTTGTCGATCGTCTTCGGCACGCCCACGACCGGCAGGCCGGCGTCGGACAGCATCCGGGCGGCCGTCAGCGTGCCCTCGCCGCCGATCGGGATGAGCGCGTCGATGCCGAACTCGTGGATCATGTCGGAGGCGTTCTCGCAGGCCTCGCGCAGCCGGTCGCGCTCCAGGCGGGAGGAGCCGAGGATCGTGCCGCCGCGGGCCAGGATGCCGCTGACGGCGTTGAGGTCGAGGGTGCGGTAGTGGCCGTCCAGCAGGCCGGCGTAGCCGTCCTCGAAGCCGATCACCTCGTCGTCGTACTGTGCGACCGCCCGGTGCACGACCGACCGGATCACTGCGTTCAGCCCCGGACAGTCGCCGCCGGCGGTGAGAACTCCGATGCGCATCGTGCTGTGTCTCCTGCTCGCTTCGGTACCTGTGAGCCACTCCGATTGTTTCACGCCCCACGACACGCTGCGGCGCGCCTCCGGTTCACCCGATGCGCGCAGCCCCGTCACCCGTACTGACGGGCGCCTTATCCAGCCCCGGGGGTACTGTCAAGAGGCTTCTCCGCACACCGGCGGACAGCCAGAGACCGACCCCCACTGACCGACGCAGAAGACGCAACCGAGAAGGAGCGCACGCGTGACGCGCAGCGTGTACGTGACCGGGATCGACCGCGGCGACGGCCGCCAGGTCGTCGAGCTGGGGGTCATGGAGCTGCTGACCCGCCGGGTCGACCGGGTGGGCGTGTTCCGGCCACTCGTCCACGACGGCCCCGACCGCATGTTCGAGCTGCTGCGCTCCCGCTACCGCCTCTCCCAGGACGCGGCGACCGTCTACGGCATGGACTACCACGAGGCGTCCGCGCTCCAGGCCGAGCGCGGCACGGACGAGCTGGTCTCCACGCTCGTCGACCGGTTCCACCGGGTCGCCCGGGACTACGACGTCGTCCTCGTCCTCGGCACCGACTTCGCCGCCACCCAGCTCCCGGACGAGCTGGCGCTCAACGCCCGGCTCGCCAACGAGTTCGGCGCGCCGGTGATACCCGTGGTCGGCGGCCGGGGGCAGTCCGCCGAGTCCGTGCTCGCCGAGACCCGCAACGCCCACCGCGCCTACCAGGGCCTGGGCTGCGACGTGCTCGCCATGGTGGCCAACCGGGTGGACCGGGCCGCGCGCGACCTCATCGCGGAGCGGCTCGGCCCGCTGCTCCCGGTGCCCGGCTACGTGCTGCCCGACGAGCCCGCGCTCTCCGCGCCGACCGTCGCGCAGATCGCGCAGGCGCTCGACGCCAAGGTGGTGCTGGGCGACGACTCGGGGCTCGCCCGGGACGCCCTCGACTTCGTCTTCGGCGGCGCCATGCTGCCGAACCTGCTGCCCGCGCTGACCCCCGGCTGCCTGGTCGTCACCCCCGGGGACCGCGCGGACCTGGTCGTCGGGGCGCTCGCCGCGCACAGCGCCGGCACCCCGCCGATAGCGGGCGTCCTGCTCACCCTGAACGAGGTGCCGAGCCCGGAGATCCTCACCCTGGCCGCCCGCCTCGCGCCCGGCACCCCGGTGCTCTCCGTGCCCCACAGCAGTTTCCCCACCGCCGCCGAGCTGTTCTCCCTGGAGGGCAAGCTGAACGCGGCCACCCCGCGCAAGGCGGAGACCGCGCTCGGCCTGTTCGAACGCCATGTCGACACCGCCGACCTGCTCAGCCGGGTCTCGGCGCCCAGCAGCGGCCGGGTCACGCCGATGATGTTCGAACACGAGCTGCTGGAGCAGGCCCGCTCCGACAAGCGCCGGGTCGTCCTCCCGGAGGGCACCGAGGCGCGCGTGCTGCACGCCGCCGAGGTGTTGCTGCGCCGGGGCGTGTGCGATCTGACGCTGCTGGGGCCGGTGGACGCGATCCGCAAGAAGGCCGCCGACCTCGGCGTCGACCTCGGCGACGCGCTGCTGATCGACCCGGCGGGCTCAGAGCTGCGGGAGTCCTTCGCCCAGCGCTACGCCGCCGTACGCGCCCACAAGGGGGTCACGGTGGAGCTGGCGTACGACGTCGTCTCGGACGTCAACTACTTCGGCACCCTGATGGTGCAGGAGGGGCTGGCCGACGGGATGGTGTCGGGCTCCGTGCACTCCACGGCGGCGACGATCCGGCCCGCGTTCGAGATCATCAAGACCCAGCCGGACGCCTCGATCGTCTCGTCGGTGTTCTTCATGTGCCTGGCCGACAAGGTGCTGGTCTACGGCGACTGCGCGGTCAACCCGGATCCGGACGCCGAGCAGCTCGCCGACATCGCCACGCAGTCGGCGGCCACGGCCGCGCGGTTCGGCGTGGAGCCGCGGATCGCGATGCTGTCGTACTCCACCGGCAGCTCGGGGTCCGGCGCGGACGTGGACAAGGTGCGCGCGGCGACCGAGCTGGTCCGCGCGCGCCGGCCCGATCTGCGGATCGAGGGGCCGATCCAGTACGACGCCGCGGTGGAGCCCTCGGTCGCGGCGACCAAGCTGCCCGGCTCCGAGGTGGCCGGGCAGGCGACGGTGCTGATCTTCCCGGACCTGAACACCGGCAACAACACCTACAAGGCCGTGCAGCGCTCGGCCGGCGCGATCGCCGTCGGACCGGTCCTCCAGGGGCTGCGCAAGCCGGTCAACGACCTGTCCCGCGGCGCGTTGGTCGGCGACATCGTGAACACCGTCGCCATCACCGCGATCCAGGCGCAGACCCCGGCGAACTGAGCCCGACGGCCCGGCGGACCCGGGCGGCCCCCGGTACCCGGCACACGCCGGCCGCCGTTCGCCACCTCACCGCCACTCCCCCGCCACCTTCGACAGAGAGCATCAGCCCCCGTGACCGCGACAGCCTCCGCGAACGCGACCCGCGTCCTCGTCCTCAACTCCGGCTCCTCGTCGGTGAAGTACCAGCTCCTGGACATGCGTGACCGCAGCCGGCTCGCCGTCGGCCTGGTGGAGCGCATCGGCGAGCAGACCTCCCACCTCACGCACACCCGTCTCGGCGAGGACGGCGACGCGGACGCCACCCGTGAGCGCAGCGGGCCGATCGCCGACCACGAGGCCGCGCTCGCCGCCGTCGCCGAGGAACTCGCCGCCGACGGTCTCGGCCTGGACTCCCCCGATCTGGCCGCGATCGGGCACCGCGTGGTGCACGGCGGGATGTTCTTCACCGAGCCCACCGTCGTCGACGACGCCGTGCTCACCGAGATCGAACGGCTGATCCCGGTGGCGCCGCTGCACAACCCGGCCAACCTCACCGGGATCCGCACCGCCCTGGGGCTGCGCCCGGACCTGCCGCAGGTCGCCGTGTTCGACACCGCGTTCCACACGACGATGCCGGAGCACGCCGCCCGCTACGCGATCGACACCAAGATCGCCGACCGGTTCCGGGTCCGCCGCTACGGCTTCCACGGCACCTCGCACGCCTATGTCTCCCGGGCCACCGCGAAGCTGCTGGGCAAGGCGCCCGAGGACGTCAACGTGATCGTGCTGCACCTGGGCAACGGGGCGTCCGCCTCGGCCGTGCGGGGCGGGGTGTGCGTGGACACCTCCATGGGGCTGACGCCTTTGGAGGGGCTGGTGATGGGTACCCGCTCGGGCGACATGGACCCCGCGGTCATCTTCCATCTGCGGCGGGTCGGCGGGATGTCCATGGACGAGATCGACACGCTCCTGAACAAGCGGAGCGGACTGTTCGGTCTCTGCGGCGACAACGACATGCGGGAGATCCAGCGGCGGATCGACGCGGGCGACGCGCAGGCGCGGCTCGCCTTCGACGTCTACATCCACCGGCTGCGGAAGTACATCGGCGCGTACTGCGCGGTACTCGGGCGGGTGGACGCGGTGGCCTTCACCGCGGGCGTCGGAGAGAACGCGGCGGCGGTGCGGCGGGCCGCGATCGAGCGCCTGGACGTCTTCGGCCTGGCGGTCGACGAGGAGCGCAACGCGGTGCGCTCCGGCGCGGCGCGGCTGATCTCGCCGGACTCCGCGCGGGTCGCCGTCGCCGTCGTACCCACCGACGAGGAGATGGAAATCGCCACCCAGACCTACGCATTGGTCGCGGACGGGACCGCCCTGGAGGACCACACCTGAGCGGCAACCCGCGCATTTGTAGCTTCCGCCCGACGGAATATTCCGTAGCGAAACAAACCGATAGGATCGCCCCATGCGCCGTTCGAAAATCGTCTGTACTCTCGGCCCCGCGGTCGACTCCCACGAGCAGCTCGTCGCGCTGATCGAGGCCGGCATGAACGTGGCCCGCTTCAACTTCAGCCACGGCTCGCACGCCGAGCACCAGGGGCGTTACGACCGCGTCCGCGCCGCCTCCCAGGAGACGGGCCGGGCCATCGGTGTCCTCGCCGACCTCCAGGGTCCGAAGATCCGCCTGGAGACCTTCGCCGAGGGCCCGGTCGAGCTGGTGCGCGGCGACGAGTTCACCATCACCACCGAGGACGTGCCGGGCGACAAGTCGATCTGCGGCACGACGTACAAGGGTCTGCCCGGTGACGTCTCCAAGGGCGACCAGATCCTGATCAACGACGGCAACGTCGAGCTGAAGGTCCTGGACGTCGAGGGCCCCCGGGTGCGCAGCATCGTCATCGAGGGCGGTGTCATCTCCGACCACAAGGGCATCAACCTGCCCGGCGCGGCGGTGAACGTCCCGGCGCTGTCCGAGAAGGACATCGAGGACCTGCGGTTCGCGCTGCGCATGGGCTGCGACCTGGTGGCGCTCTCCTTCGTGCGCGACGCCGGTGACGTCAAGGACGTGCACCGCGTCATGGACGAGGAGGGCCGCCGGGTCCCGGTCATCGCCAAGGTGGAGAAGCCGCAGGCGGTGGCGAACATGGAGGCCGTCGTGATGGCCTTCGACGGCGTGATGGTGGCCCGCGGCGACCTGGCCGTGGAGTACCCGCTGGAGAAGGTCCCGATGGTGCAGAAGCGGCTCATCGAGCTGTGCCGCCGCAACGCCAAGCCGGTGATCGTGGCGACCCAGATGATGGAGTCGATGATCACCAACTCCCGGCCCACCCGCGCCGAGGCGTCCGACGTGGCCAACGCGATCCTGGACGGCGCGGACGCGGTGATGCTGTCGGCCGAGTCGAGCGTGGGCGCGTACCCGATCGAGACGGTCAAGACGATGTCGAAGATCGTCGCCGCGGCCGAGGAGGAGCTGCTCTCCAAGGGGCTCCAGCCGCTGGTGCCGGGCAAGAAGCCGCGCACGCAGGGCGGTTCGGTGGCCCGTGCGGCCGCCGAGATCGCCGACTTCCTGGGCGGCAAGGGGCTGGTGGCCTTCACCCAGTCCGGCGACACCGCCCGCCGGCTCTCCCGCTACCGCGCGGCCCAGCCGATCCTGGCCTTCACCACCGACGAGTCGACGCGCAACCAGCTCGCGCTGAGCTGGGGCGTGGAGTCGCACGTGGTGCCGTTCGTGAACACCACGGACGAGATGGTCGACCTGGTCGACCAGGAGATGATCCGGCTCAAGCGGTTCAACGCCGGTGACATCGTGGTCGTCACCGCCGGCTCCCCGCCCGGCGTCTCCGGCACCACCAACATGGTGCGCGTGCTCCACCTGGGCGAGGGGGACCGCGGCTAGCCGCACCGCGCCGGGGGGCGCGCACAGGACAGCAGGGCTGTGGCCCGGTACCCGCCTTCGGGGGCGGATACCGGGCCACAGTCCGTTGCGGCTCCCGGGGGGGGCGGTGGGTCAGCTGTCGGTCGTGTACTGGTGCAGCCCGGGGATGTGCAGGGTGCCGCCGAACTGGCCGGCCTGGACGACCTCGACGTGGGTGAAATAGATCAGCGGGATGTTCAGCGGCGGCGGGTGCTCCGGGTCGAACGTGATCGGGATGAGGCCGAGCAGGTTGCCGGAGATGCTCTCGGTGTACATGACGGTGTCGCCGTCGGTGATGGTCGACGTCGAGCCCTTCGCGGCCTGGACGTGGTGCGTCGTGCCGGTCCTCTTGTCGACGACCGTCTGGTGCAGGTCACCGATGTCGGTGCCGGCGGAGATGACGTACTTGAGCACCTTCTTGGTGGTGCCGTCGGCGGTCCTGACCTCGACGATGCCCTTGTAGTCGGCGCCCTTCAGCGTCAGCGAGCTGGCCTGGAGGTGCCAGGGGTCGTCGGGCAGGAGCACCTGGTTGTCGACGCCGCCCTCGGCGTCGGTGGCCGCCGGGCAGTCGTCCGGGTCGGTGCCGTCGCTCGCGGAGGCCGACGGGCTCGGGTCGGCCGAGCTGGAGGGGGACGGCGAGGACGTGGCCTCCTCGGCCGCATCCTTCGCCTTCTCGGTGGCCTTCCGCGCCGCGTCCCCCGCCGCCCCGGTCGCCGTGTCGGTGACGTCCTTGGCGGCGTCCCCGGCCGTGTCGGTGACCTTCTTGGTGGTCTCCTTGGCCTTGGCGGCGGCGTCGTCGGCCGTCTTGGACGCCGAGGGGGCCGGAGTGGCCGACGAGGTGTCGCCGGAGTCCTTGGTGTCGTCGCCCGGGGTGAGGATGTCCTTCAGGGCGTCGCCGATGCCCTGAAGCAGCCCGCCACCGCCGCTCGCGGAGGCGGAGGGAGAGGCGGACGGCTCGCTCTTGTCGTCGCCCGCGCCCTTGTCCTCGGAACCTGAATCCGAGGAAGAGGACGAGGAGGACGAATCCGAGCCGGATTTCGATGTCGACGAGGAGGAACCGGAACCCGACGTACCCGTCGAGTCCTTGCCGTCGGACGCGTCGGAGGAACCGGAGGAACCCTTCGAGTCGTCGGAGGACGACGAGCCCGTCTTCTCGTCCGCCTTCCCCGACTCGGTGTCAGTGTCCTCGTCGTCCTTGTCCTTGGACTTGTCCTTGGACGATTCCGACGCGGACGGCGAGGCCGACGCGGAGGCCAGCGCGTCCACGCAGTCCTGGTACTCCTCGGCCGACAGGGTCTTGGAGGACGACGCGTGGTCGTCGGCGGTGGCGAGCGTCGGCGTGAGCCCCATCCCCATGAGGACCGCCGTCGGCATCGCCGCCAGCGCTATCGCCTTGCCGGCCGGCACGTGGAAGCGGGTGAACAGCGGCTTCCTCGGGGCCGCGTGGCGCGGCCCGGTTCTCGGGGGCGCGGCGATGTCGCGCGCCTCGTCAGCGGACACGGTACCCCCCGTCCTGGTCCTCGAAGCCGTGGGCGTCCGGGGCGCCCTCGCCGGCGGAAGGGTGCGGCGGCTGCGGGGTGTACGGCGCCGCCGGGCCGTCGGCGGGGGCGTGCGGCGTCCCCGGCTCCTCGGCGGCGGGTACGGCGGGCGGGGTGGCGCCCTCGCCGTCCGGGTCCTGCTTCCCGGCGTCCGGCTCGGACGTGGCCCGCTCGGGCTTGGCCTTGCTGGGCACCCAGGAGATGGCCATGGCGCCGCCGAGCATCGCCAGCAGGAAGCCGACCACGAACCCGCCGATGTTGGACACCACCAGGGACACCAGGCCAAGGATGATCGCCGCGACTCCGGCGAAGACCCGGGTGGCCTGCTGGAACCACATCGTCAGCCCCAGCGTGACCAGCAGCACGCCGATGATCAGTGAGGCGGAGCCCGCGGTCGTCGACATGGTGACCGACATGGTGCCCAGCTTGAGCGTGGCATACGGGAAGTAGGCGATCGGCACTCCGCCGAGCGCGGTGAGAAGGCCCGCCCAGAAAGGCCGGCTGCCCCGCCAGGCGCGGAAGCCCAGACGCAACCGGGTGAAGGTCCCGACGCGTCGGACCGGGGTCTCGGCACTCATGGAAAACAGCTCCCTGGGTCCGGTGGAGGTACGTACCGGCTCGGCCATGGGGACGGTAAGCCGGAAGTCGAAGGGTGCAAGGATGCCCGGCGCGCGGCGCCGGCCGGGAACCGGGGTGGGGAAGCCGGGGCCTCCCCACCCACTCGATGCCTCAGTTGCCCGGAGGCACCCGTGCCGCGGGAGCCGTCAGAAGCACTCCATGTCGGCGTCCGTGCCGAGCCGCATCTTCAGGCCGCTGAGCTTGAAGGTGCCGGCCGTGGTCGCCCAGGCCGTCTGCTTGACGTCCGTCAGGTCGGCCGAGTCCGCCTGCTGGGCGAAGCCGCCCGGCAGCGCGTTCTCACCGCTCTTGACGGCAGGACCCTTGGTCTGGTCCTTGACGGCCACGCCGATGTCGATGTTCTTGAACGTCGCATCGGCGTCGAGCTGGGCCACGTCGATGTAGAGGTTCTTGGCCTCCACCTTGTGGTTCGCGTCGGGCCCGGCTTCGAGACGGAGGTAGAACGTCTTCCCGATGAGCGGGATCGTCGTCTTGACCGACTGGCACATGTTCGTGATCTCGGCGTTCTTGAACGACGAGATCGCGACGGGGTGCACCGTCTTTTCCTTGCCCTCGGTCGTCGTGTAACCGCTGTCGACGCCGCCGTACTGCGCGAAGCCATGACCCTCGAGGTGGCCGGCCCGCACCTTGAACTCCTGGCCGGACACACTGAACGACGCGGCCAGCGCGCCCTGGGCCAGACTCACACCGATAGCTGCGGCAGCGGCCACGCTGGGCACCATGACCACAGCGAACCGCTTCCATCTGGTCCCGCCACGCACCTGGGACTCCATCATTTCCTCCTTCTCGGACGTACATCTCCTGACCCCGGCTGCCCCCGAGTAGGCGGCCGAGCCCGGGCAGGGATGGGAGAAGTGCTACGTCCTCGGTAAGGAGAGCGCCCGTTGCGCCGGGCACGGACCGCGCCCGGATCACCGGCGATCACCCCCGAGCGACAACCACTGGTCGCGCCTGACACGCATCACGCACAACCTGCCGGACAGGCTCCACCGGACGGCGGAGACCCCCCTGTCCAGGAACCGGCGTCACTGTCGCCGGCCCCTGCCCGGTGGGGACCCAAGACGCTCCGCGACCCGGCTGGCTGCGGGGTACGGCATTGGACCGAGCGTCGCCGATCGTGGTGCATTCCGGCCGCCCCCGCAAGGGGGTTCGTTACTCGCTAGTAACGGCGCGATAACCACGCCACGACGCGACGGCGCCGGACGGCGACGCTCGGTGGCACAGAACGGGGCGACGAACTGGTTGAAGTACGGACACACACCGACAGACCAACAGGGCTGGTTTACTCGGAGTAACAGCGGCCGCGATTGCCAAGTTTTGGCAAAGCGCGGCCGCCTGCGCCACTCGGTCGGCGAATTTTCACCGGGGCATCACAGCACCCGATGTTTAGCGACAGGTCATCAGCAAGACGCGTAAACCGGTCAGAACAGGGCCCGGGCGAGCGCCCTGCGCGCCACTGTCACCCGGGGGTCCTCGGCCCCGACGACCTCGAACAGTTCGAGGAGCCGCACCCGCACCGCGTCCCGGTCGTCACCGGCCGTACGGCGCACCGTGTCGGTCAGCCGGCCGAAGGCGTCCTCCACATGACCGCCCACCAGATCCAGGTCGGCGGCGGCGATCTGCGCGGCCACGTCACCGGGCTTCTCGGCGGCCTCCTGACGCACCTTCTGCGGGTCCAGACCCTGCACCCGCCGCAACAGCTCGGCCTGCGCGAGGCCCAGCTTCGCCTCCGGGTTGCCGGGATCGTCGCTCAGCACGTTCTTGTACGCCGCCACGGCGCCCGCCAGGTCGCCCGAGTCCAGGGCGCTGACGGCGGCCTCCAGCAGGGCGTCGTACGGGCCGGCCGGGGCCTCGGCGTCGGCGTCGGCCGGGCGCCCGCCGGGCACGGCGTCCGGGTCGACGGTCAGCCCCGTCAGCCCGAACCGCTGCTCGGCGACCTGGACGAGCTGGTCCAGCGTCTCCCGGATCTGCTGCTCGCCCGCCGCGCCCTGGAAGAGGGGCAGCGCCTGGCCGGCGACGACGGCGAAGACCGCCGGGATGCCCTGGATGCCGAACTGCTGCATCAGCATCTGGTTGGCGTCGACATCGACCTTGGCGAGCAGGAACCGGCCGTTGTACTCGACGGCCAGCCGCTCCAGGACCGGGCTCAACTGCTTGCAGGGCTCGCACCACTCGGCCCAGAAGTCGATGACGACGGGTACCTCGGTGGAGCGCTGGAGTACGTCACGTTCGAACCCGGCCTCGTCGACGTCGAGCACCAGGTCCGCGGGGGACACCGCCCCCGTGTCGCCCCGCCGGGCGGCTTCGGCGCGCGCCTGCTCCGCCTTCGCCTTGGCCTCCTGGGCCGCCTTCACCGCGGCGAGGTCGACGACTCCGCTCATGGACATGTTCCGTGGCTGCATGAGTACATCCTCCCCCTTCCGCGCACACGCGTGGTCCACGCGTCCGATCCGGGGGATCGTGCGCGAGTGCGCCGGGTCCCCACCCGGCGCGATGCGCCGGGTCCCCACCTGGCGCCGTGGTCGTCGCTTTTCGCTACGGCTCGTAGCGTAACCGGGGTGCGGGGCGGCCGTGGACCCTCTTCCGGTGATCTCCCTCACGACTTCACAACACTGACGCATACCGGCCGCCGAGGGGCCGGATATGGTCACTGACATGCCCGAACAACCCTCCGCGTCCCGTCCCGCCGGGCGCCCCCGCAGCGCCGCCGCGGACGCCGCGATCCTCGAGGCGACGCGGGCGGCACTGGTCGACCTGGGCTGGTCCCGGCTGACCCTCGGCGACGTGGCGACGCGGGCGGGCGTGGCGAAGACCACGCTGTACCGGCGGTGGGCGGGCAAGAACGAGCTCGTCGTGGACGCGGTCGCCGTCCTCTTCGACGAGCTGGAACTGCCGGACCGGGGCAGCCTGGCGGCGGACGTCGAGGGCGTGGTGCGGCAGTTCGCCGCGATCCTGGACCGGCCGGAGACCAAGACGGCGCTCATGGCGGTGGTCGCCGAGGCCACGCGGGACACGCCGCTGCGGGAGCGGATCCGGACGTCGATCGTGGAGCGGCAGAAGCGGCTGGTGGTGGAGGGGCGGGCCCGCGCGACGGCCCGCGGCGAACTCCCCGCGGAACCGGACGCGGGGGCGGCGGCGCGGGCGGCGGATCTCATCTTCGACGTGGTGGCGGGGGCGGTGGTGCACCGCACGCTGGTGAGCGGACAACCGGCGGACGCGGCGTGGGCCGCGGCGTTCACGCGGCTGCTGCTGGAGGGGCTGGCGGGGGTGTGACGGTTGTCTCGCCCCCGCCGCCCCTACCCTTCCCGTCCCCCAGGGGCTCCGCCCCTTCGACCCCGGGGCGCGAGCGCCCAAGAGTTCGGGGCGGGGGATGTACGGCGGGTGCGGGTGCGTCGTGGTTGCTCGCGCAGTTCCCCGCGCCCCTTACGCGGGGGGCGGGCACGCCGCTCGCGCACCGCGACGGAGCCGCGCAGAGACACAGCCCCCGCGCCCCTTACGGGGCCCTCAGAAGCCCGGGGGCTCCGTGTAGACGCCCCACTCCTCGCGGAGCGCGTCGCAGATCTCGCCCAGCGTCGCCTCCGCCCGCACCGCGTCCAGCATGGGATCGACCATGTTCGAGCCGTCCCGCGCCGCCGCGAGCATCGCGTCCAGCGCGCCCCGCACGGCCGCCTCGTCGCGCGCGGCCCGCCGCTCGCCGAGCACCCGCACCTGCTCCCGCTCCACCTCATGGCTGACCCGCAGGATCTCCAGGTCCCCGGTGACCGACCCGGTGTGGGCGTTGACGCCCACGACCCGCTTGTCACCCTTCTCCAGCGCCCGCTGGTACTGGAACGCCGACTCCGCGATCTCCCCCGTGAACCACCCGTCCTCGATCCCGCGCAGGATCCCGGAGGTGATCGGACCGATCGGGTGCCGGCCGTCGGGGTGCGCCCGCAGCCCCCGCTCCCTGATCTGCTCGAAGATCTTCTCCGCGTCCGCCTCGATCCGGTCGGTCAGCTGCTCGACGTACCAGGACCCGCCCAGCGGGTCGGCCACGTTGCCGACCCCGGTCTCCTCCATCAGCACCTGCTGCGTGCGCAGCGCGATCTCCGCCGCCTGCTCGGACGGCAGCGCCAGCGTCTCGTCGAGCGCGTTGGTGTGCAGCGAGTTCGTGCCGCCGAGCACCGCCGCCAGCGCCTCCACCGCCGTGCGCACCACGTTGTTGTACGGCTGCTGCGCGGTCAGCGAGACCCCGGCGGTCTGCGTGTGGAAGCGCAGCCACTGCGCCTTCTCCGACGTCGCCCCGTACACGTCGCGCATCCAGCGCGCCCAGATCCGCCGGGCGGCCCGGAACTTGGCTATCTCCTCGAAGAAGTCGACGTGCGCGTCGAAGAAGAAGGACAGCCCCGGGGCGAACACGTTCACGTCCAGACCGCGCGAGAGGCCCAGCTCGACGTACCCGAACCCGTCCGCGAGGGTGTACGCGAGCTCCTGCGCGGCCGTGGAGCCGGCCTCGCGGATGTGGTAGCCGGAGACGGACAGCGGCTTGTACGCGGGGATGCGGGATGCGCAGTGCTCCATCAGGTCGCCGATGAGGCGCAGATGCGGCTCGGGCTGGAAGAGCCACTCCTTCTGCGCGATGTACTCCTTGAAGATGTCCGTCTGGAGCGTGCCGTTGAGGACGCCCGGGTCCACGCCCTGCCGCTCGGCGGCGACCAGGTACATGCAGAAGACGGGCACGGCGGGCCCGCTGATCGTCATGGAGGTCGTCACGTCGCCGAGCGGGATGTCCTTGAAGAGGACCTCCATGTCGGCCGCCGAGTCGATCGCCACACCGCAGTGCCCGACCTCGCCGAGCGAGCGCGGGTCGTCGGAGTCGCGGCCCATGAGCGTGGGCATGTCGAACGCGACCGACAGTCCCCCGCCGCCGTTGGCGAGGATCATCTTGTAGCGCTCGTTGGTCTGCTCGGCGTTGCCGAACCCGGCGAACTGCCGGATCGTCCACGTCCGTCCTCGGTAGCCGGTCGGGTACAGGCCGCGGGTGAAGGGGTACTCCCCCGGCCAGCCGATCCGTTCGAAGCCGTCGTAGGTGTCGCCGGGCCGGGGCCCGTAGACCGGGTCCACGGGGTCGCCGGAGAGCGTGCTGAAATCGGCGTCGCGGGTGCGGGAGGCGTCGTAGCGGGCCTGCCAGCGACGGCGGCCCTCCTCGATGGCGTCAGCGTCCATACCCCCGAATTTACTAGGACGTCCAAGTAAATGTCGATGGGGGACCGCCGTACGTGTGCCCGTACGGCGGTGGAGCGGTCCCCGCTATGCCTTGGCCGCGGCCGGCGCCGCGTCCTGCGCGAGCTTCGGCTCCAGCTCGTGGCTGATCCTGCGCTCCACGAAGAAGGCCGCGGTCGGCACGGTGCCCGCCAGCAGCACCCAGAGCTGCTTGGCCACCGGCCACTTCGCCTTGGCGCCCAGGTCGAAGGCGAACACGAGGTACACGACGTAGAGCCAGCCGTGTGCGATGGCGACGACCCGGGTGAAGTCCGCGGCACCGTCGACGTCGAACCCGTACTTGGCGATCATGCTGAGGCACAGCAGGACCAGGAGCACACCGGTGACGTACGCCATCACGCGGTAGCGGGTCAGCACGCTTTTCTTCATGGGTACGAGCGTAACGAGCGGCGGGGCCCGATCTTCGGGCGCCCCCGGTGGCGTACGACACCCCCGGAGGGGTCCGGTCACTCGTCCTCGAAGTCGTGAGCCGCCACCCGCAGCGGCCGCAGCATCGCGAAGATCTCCTGGCACTCCTCCGCGTCGTACGCGCCCAGCCCGAAGTCCATCGCCATCAGCTCGCGGGTGGCGGCGTCGCACACCTCGCGGCCCTTGTCGGTGATGGAGGCGAGGGTGCCGCGGCCGTCGTTGGGGTTGGGACGCTTGGCGACCAGTCCGGACGTCACGAGCCGGTCGACGGTGTTGGTGACGGAGGTCGGATGCACCATGAGCCGCTCGCCGATCTTGGACATCGGCAGCTCACCCGACTTCGAGAACGTGAGCAGCACCAGCGCCTCGTACCGCGCGAACGTCAGTCCGTACGGTTTGACGACCGCGTCGACCTCGGCGAGCAGGATCTGCTGGGCCCGCATGATCGAGGTGATCGCCGCCATGGAGGGCACGCTGCCCCACCGCTGCTTCCAGTGTTCGTCGGCGCGCGCGATGGGGTCGAAGGAGAGACCGAGGGGCTTTGGCACGGAACCAGACCTTACCGGCCGGTCACATGGTGGTCAGCCCCGTCTCGCTGTTCGGTCGCTCATTCTTTCGGTACGCGTCCGCCGCGCGCTCCCCGCGCCGGGCCGAGAGGGCCAGCAGGACGCAGACGAGCGTGCCGAGCGCCCCGGCGCCGGCCACCGTGGCGGGCACCCCGGCGAACTGCGCGACGACGCCCGCGAGCGCCATGCCGACGCCCTGCACGGTCATCAGCCCGGCCGTGTTCAGCGTCATGGCGCGGCCCCGCAGCTCCTGTGGCAAGGCGGCCACGAACCACTGGTCCAGGCCGAGCGTGTACGCGGACCCGGCGCCCGAGAGCGCCAGCAGGAACAGTGCCCAGCCGAGGCCGGGGGCGAGGGCGTAGCCGAGGTAGGGCAGCAGCATGAAGGAGAGCAGCGGCAGCGTCACGCGCTCCCGGGTGGCCGGGCGCAGCCGCGCCCCCGCGAACAGCTCACCGGCGATGGTGCCGACGGGCAGCGCGCACATCAGCAGCCCGAGCCCGGTCGACCCGGCGCCGATCCGGTCCGCGTAGGGGGCGGCCAGGGCCTCCGGGACGACGCAGAACATCGGCGGCACCCAGAACAGCAGGAGCAGGACGCGGGTGCGCCGGTCGGCGAGCACGCGCCGGGCGCCGGAGAGCGGGCCGGCCACCGGGGCGCCGTCGCGGCCGGACGCGCGCGCCGGGCGGCGCCGGGTGCCGAGCCGCAGCAGCAGCGCGGAGGAGAGGAAGGTGGCGACGGTGATCACCAGGGCGTGGCGCGGGGTGAGCACGGTGAGCAGCAGTCCGCCGCAGCCGTAGCCGACCAGGAGGGCGCTCTGGGAGACGATCCGCAGCAGCGAGCGGCCGAGCACGAAGAGGTCGCCGTCGCCGAGGACGTCGGCGAGGGTCGCCATGCGGGTGCCCTGGAAGACGGGCGAGACGACCGCGAGCGCGCAGCGCAGGGCGAGCAGGACGGCGATGTGGGTGCCGGGGACCGTCATGACGGCCACGCAGCCCGCGCACAGGAGGTCGCAGACGACCAGGACGCGGCGGGCGGGGAACCGGTCGGCGACCCCGGCGAACAGGGTGCCGCCGACGAGGTACGGCAGGAAGCCGAGCGCGAAGGTCAGCGCGCTGAGCAGGGGCGAGCCGGTGAGGTCGTAGACGAGGACGGAGAGGGCGATCTCGCTGACGACGACGCCGAGGAGGGAGAGGGTGTGCGCGGCGAAGACCGCGCGGAACTCGGGTACGCGCAGGACGCGGGTGTAGCCGCCGGGAGCGTCCGGGGGCGCGGCTTCGTCGTGGGGCATGGTGGCAGCGTGATCGTCACCCGCCGGGCCGCCTAGAGTTTCGGCTGTCGCCGAATCCTGGGAGGTGGTCGTGCCCTCGCGGCTGCGTTTCGCCGAGGAGGACTTCCTGTCCTGCCGGTTCGCCGTGTCGCCCCTGTGGGAGACGCAGGACGTCGTACGGACGCTGAAGCGGCCGGAGCGGCACGGGTACCACGCGCGCTGGCTGCGCCGGGTCGCGCCGGCCGTGGCGCGTCTTGACCTGACGCCGCTGTGGCTGCTGATGCCCCGCTTCGGGCACACCCCGGACTGGCTGTCGCCGCCGCCGATCGGGCCCTCGGCCCGGTTCGAGGAGGAGATCGCGGCGGTGCGGGCGGCCGATCCGGAGGCGGCGTGGGAGGACACCGCGCGCTCGCTCGCGGACACACCGGGGGCGCTGGAGTCGGCGTACGGCCGGGCCTGGCTGGCGGACCCGGTGCGGATGGTCCGGGAGCTGGCCGACGCGATGGAGGAGGTCTGGTACACCGTCGTCGCCCCGGACTGGCCCCGGCTGCGGGCGCTGCTGGAGGCCGACGTGGCGTTCCATTCGCGGCGGCTGGCGGAGGTGGGGCTCGGGGGGCTGCTGCCGGAGATCAACCGGCGGTTCGGCTGGCACGCGGGGACGCTGACGGTCGAGTACCGGGGTGAGCACGAGCGGCGTCTCGACGGGCGGGGGCTCGTGCTGATGCCGAGCGTCTTCGTGTGGCCGGACGTCGTCAGTACGTTCGAGCCGCCGTGGCAGCCGACGCTCGTCTATCCGGCGCGCGGCATCGGGGGGCTGTGGGCGGAGCCGGCCGAGGGGACGCCGGACGCGCTGGTACGGCTGCTGGGGCGCGGCCGGGCGGCCGTGCTCGCCGCGCTGGACGAGCCGGCCGGCACCACCGTGCTCGCCCACCGGCTGCGGCTCGCGCCCTCGTCGGTCTCGGCGCATCTGGCGACGCTGCGCGAGGCCGGGCTGCTGCTGTCGCGGCGCTACGGCCACCAGGTGCTGTACGAGCGGACGCCGCTCGGGATCGCGCTGCTGGCGGGGGGCGGCGGGGCTCAGTCCCCGGAAGGTGCCGGGTCCCCCGAGAGGTGACGCTCGACCGTTGCGACCTTGCTGGTGAGGCCGTCGGTGACACCCGGGCGGATGTCCGCCTTCAGCACGAGGGAGACGCGCGGGGCGCGCTTCTCGACGGCGGCGACGGCGCGCTTGACGACGTCCATGACCTCGTCCCACTCGCCCTCGATGGAGGTGAACATGGCGTCGGTGCGGTGCGGCAGTCCGGAGGCGCGGACGACCCGGACGGCGTCGGCGACGTACTCCCCCACGTCCTCGCCGACGCCCAGGGGCGTCACGGAGAAGGCGACGATCATGCGCCGACCACCCCTTCGCGGCGGGCGCGGGCGGCGATCACCGCGTCCTCGGCCTCGCGGCGCAGCTTGCGCTCGGCGAAGAAGCCGCCGGTGGGCAGGACGGAGAGGACGAAGTAGAGCGCGGCGGTGCCCGGGCTCCACTTGGCCCGGTTCCAGGCGTCGGCCCAGAAGAGCACGTAGAGGACGAAGAGGAGTCCGTGGATCGCGCCCATCACGGGTACCGCGTTGAAGTCCGTGGTCCGCTTCAGCACGGAGCAGACGAGGAGGAGCAGGAAGGAGATGGCCTCGGGGGCGGAGACCAGTCGGAGCCGGCGCAGGGCGGTGGCGGTCTTGATGTCCACGGATCACCTCGTGGGAGACGTCGGATGACGGGGGCGGGCGCGGCGCGGGGGCGCCACGGCTCGGGACGGCTTGTGAACGGGCGCACAAGCGCTGCCCCATTCTGGCATTGCCGGGTCCGGGCACTTCTTCAGGGGGTGCCGGGCACCGTTCGCCGGGCGGACGGGCGGGCCCGTCGGCGCGGGCCGGGCGTCCCTTAAGGGGTGGATTCAGGGTCGGACTCCACCTACGGGTGGTGTTGTCTCCACCCGTCGGACGGCTACCTTCGCAGCGTGGCAACCTTCCGACTCCAAGGCAGCAAGGTGCTGGCCGTCGACATGACCGGCGACGCCGTGAAGGCGAAGAACGGCTCCATGGTCGCGTACGACGGGCAGATCGCCTTCAAGAAACTCAGCGGCGGCGGTGAGGGCCTGCGGGGGATGGTGACCCGGCGGCTCACCGGCGAGCAGATGACGGTGATGGAGGCACGCGGGCACGGCACCTGCTGGTTCGCGGACCGCGCCTCCGAGATAAATCTCGTCTCCCTCCGGGGGGACACGCTGTACGTCGAGTCGAGCAACCTGCTCGTCACGGACGCCGGCCTGCGCACGGGGACGACGTTCACGGGGCTGCGCGGCGCCTCGCAGGGCAACGGGCTGTTCACCACGACGGTGGAGGGGCACGGGCAGGCGGCGCTGCTGTCGGACGGCCCGGCGGTGGTACTGCGGGTGAGCGCGCAGTATCCGCTGACGGTGGACCCGGGGGCGTACATCGCGCACCAGGGGAACGTCCGGCAGTCCTTCCAGTCGGGGGTGACGTTCCGCACGTTCATGGGCGAGGGCGGCGGCGAGGCGTTCCAGATCCGGTTCGAGGGGGACGGCCTGGTGTATGTGCAGCCGAGCGAGCGGAACACGATCGCGGGGGATGTGTGACATGCCGTTCCGTGAGATCAACTCGAAGATGGTCGAGGCGACGGTGGCGCCGGGGCAACGGCTGTTCAGCCAGCGCGGCGCGATGCTCGCGTACAAGGGGGAGGTGTCCTTCACGCCCAATGTGCAGGGCGGTCAGGGCGGGCTGATGTCGATGATCGGCCGCCGGGTGGCCAACGAGGCGACACCGCTGATGACGGTGGAGGGCAGCGGCACGGTGCTGTTCGGGCACGGCGGCCATCACGTCCAGGTGATCCAGCTCGCCGGGGACACGCTGTACGTGGAGGCGGACCGGCTGCTCGCCTTCGACGGCGCGCTCCAGCAGGGCACGGTGTTCCTGGGCTCGCAGGGCGGGGTGATGGGCATGGTGCGCGGGCAGGTCACCGGGCAGGGCCTGTTCACCACGAGTCTGAAGGGGCACGGCGCGGTGGCGGTGATGGCGCACGGCGGGGTGTTCGAGGTGCCGATCACCCCGCAGCGCCCGGTCCATGTGGACCCGCAGGCCTACGTCGCCCACCACGGGGACGTGCGCAACAAGCTGTCGACGGCGCTGGGCTGGCGGGACATGGTGGGCCGCGGCTCGGGCGAGGCCTTCCAGTTGGAGCTGAGCGGCAGTGGCTCGGTGTATGTGCAGGCCTCGGAGGAGAAGCTGTGAGCGGCTACGGAATGCCCGGCGGGCCGGTGGTGTACGACCCCATGACGCTGCCGGTGGACGACAACGTCAACGCGTACACCTTCTGCGTGGAGCTCAAGGGCGGTCAGTGGTTCCTGCAAAAGGGGAAGATGATCGCCTACTACGGGTCGATCGACTTCAACGGCATCGGGCACGGCCGGCTGGACCGTCTGGTGCGTACGTCGTTCCATTCGCCTTTGCACGCGAGCGACTGGGTGGTGGCGGAGGGCTCGGGCAAGATGCTCCTGGCCGACCGGGCCTTCGACGTCAACTCGTATGACCTGGAGGACGGCAATCTGACCATTCGCTCGGGCAATCTTCTCGCTTTTCAGCCAACTCTCGCGCTGAAGCAGTCGATCGTTCCGGGGTTCCTGACGCTCATCGGCACGGGCAAGTTCGTGGCGGCCTCCAACGGTCCGGTGGTGTTCATGGAGCCGCCGATCCGGGTGGACCCGCAGGCGCTGGTCGGCTGGGCCGACTGCCCCTCTCCCTGCCACCACTACGACCACGGCTATCTGACGGGGGTGATGGGCGGTCTACGTGCGATGACGGGGATCGGCGGGGCCTCCGGGGAGGAGCACCAGTTCGAGTTCGTGGGGGCGGGCACGGTGCTGTTGCAGTCCTCCGAGGCGCTGATGGCGGAGCAGGCGACGGGGGCGGTGCCGTCGGAGCCGGGCGTGCCGGGCGGGGGCGGGGCGCCGGGGGGTCAGGGGCAGGGGGCGGGATCACCGCGCCTTCCCGGACAGCTCGGTGATCTCCAGCGTGTCGCTTCGGGCTGTGAGCGGTAGTCTGCGGAGGGTGACGTCGAACGGGTGCGCGTACTCGTTGACGCACGTCACCACCCCTCACTAGTTCGTCATTCAACCTTTTAGGTAGACTTCATCCATGGAGACCGAGACGGCCACCCGCTGGCTGACCGATGCGGAGCAGTGCGCCTGGCGCACCCACCTGGAGGTCAACAGGCTGTTGACGTACCAGCTCGAGAAGGATCTACAGCCGTTCGGCCTGACGATCAACGACTACGAGATCCTGGTGAACCTCTCCGAGTCGGAGGGCGTACGGATGCGGATGAGCGACCTCGCGGCCGCCACCCTCCAGTCCAAGAGCCGGCTCTCGCACCAGATCACCCGCATGGAGAACGCCGACCTGGTGCGGCGCGAGAACTGCGAGTCCGACCGCCGCGGACTCTTCGCGGTGCTGACCGAGCATGGCATGGACATGATGCAGAAGGTGGCGCCGCACCACGTCGCCTCCGTCCGACGCCACTTCATCGATCTGCTGTCGCAGGAGGACCTGGAGCAGCTGCACAAGGCGCTGCGGCCGGTCGCGGAGCAGCTGCGGACGCAGCGCGGCAAGCCGTGACGGTCCCGCGTCGCGCGCCTCTCGGACTCACCGGCGGGCGACGCGGGGCCATGGGCGGGACGCCGCCCCGGCGCCGGCCCTAGGGGCCGGACGCCGCCTCGGTGGCGGCCGGGCCGCTGCCGACGGTTTGCCGGCGGCGGTGGCCGGTTGAGCGGTCACCGTCGGCCAGGTGCGCGAACGAGGCGAGGAACTCGTGGAAGGCCCGGTCCGCGCGGGCGGTGTCGGCGGTGGCGTCGAGGTCCATGAGAAGACCGCGGATGACGGCGAGGACGAGCGTGGCCAGCTCCGGCCGGCCGGTGCCGCGCAGACCGTCCTCGAGCGGCCCCAGCCAGTCGGTCGTGGCGGTGCGCCGGAAGCCGGGCCACAACTGCTGCTCCGTACTCTCGCGCAGCCGGCCGAACATCCGCAGGTACGGTCGCCCCTCCGCGCCGGTGATCGAGGCCCAGGCGCGCTCCAGGGTGACGGTGTAGGGCTCGTCGGACCGCGCCCGCAGGAGGTCGCCCCATGTGTCGAGCTGACGTTGCCGCGCACGCCCGAGGACGGCCCGCAACAGGGCGTCGCGGGTGCCGAAGTGGTAGAGCAGCATGCGGGCCGAGGTGCCGGTGGCGGTGGCGAGCGGCTCGAGCCGGTCGGGAAGACCGTGCGCGAGGGCGTGATCGACGCAGGCGTCCAGGAGCCTGTCCTTGATGTGCGGCTGCGGTCGTCTGCCCATGCGGTCCATCTTTTCGCGTAACGACGGCTACGTCTACCGTTGATCGAGAGGGCGGCCGAGACGGCCGGACAGCCGGGCCGGCCGGAACGGGGCGGCAGCCGGGACAGACGCGGAGGTGGCGATGAGGGTCGTGTTCGTGCATGGCGCATGCGTGCGGGACGGGTCCTGGTGGTGGCACCGCACCGCCGGGCTGCTGCGGGAGCGAGGAGTGCCGAGTGTGGCTCCGGCGCTGCCGAGCTGCGGTGAGGCGGAGCTTCCCGCGGGCGCCGACGGCCCGGGGCTGCCGGAGGACGTGGCGGCGGTGCGGCAGGTACTGCTGGACGGCGACGAGCCGACCGTCGTGGTCGCCCACAGCTACGGCGGCATCGTCACCGCGGAAGCCGCCGCGGGCGTCGGGTCGGTACGCCATCTGGTGCTGGTCTCCAGCTACCTGCCCGAGGTCGGGCAGCGCCTGTCGGACTTCGGGGCCGACGGGCCCGCCCCGTTCCTTGACGTCGACCCCGGCGCCGGCACCTTCGGGGTCCGCCCCGAACTGCTCGTGGGCACCTTCCTGCACGACTGCGACGCCGAGGTCCGTGCGCGGGCGGCGGACCACCTCGCCCGGCAGAGCGTGCGGGTCACCGGACAGCCGGTCGGGGCGGCGGCGTGGCAGCAGGTGCCCTCGACCTACCTGGTCTGCGCCCAGGACCGGGGCACCCCGCCGCACCTGCAACGCGAGTACGCCCGCCGGGCCGGCAAGGTCGTCGAACTCGACACCGGCCACCACCCGTTCCTGTCCGAACCCGCAGCGGTACGGGACCTGCTGCTGAGCCTGTAACGGCAGCCGTCGACGGGCCGGTACCGATGGACGTACCGCGCCCCGTCAAGGGCGCGGGACCGTGCCGATCCGCGACGTGGCCACACCGGGCGCGAACGACCACGCACCCGCCCGCGGCCGCCCTGCGACCGACCCCGCGAACTCTCCCGCGCCTACCCCCCGACCAGCCCCTCCACCAGTTCGTCCGCCGCCCCGTAGGGGTCCAGCTCGCCCCCTACGATCCTGTCCGCCAGCGCGCTCAGGCGCCTGTCACCATGCAGGTCGCCGATGCGTTCCCGGAGCGCCGTGACCGCGATGGTCTCGACCTCGCGGGCCGCGCGGGCCCGGCGGCGGTCGGCGAGGACGCCGCGCTCCTCCATCCAGGCCCGGTGTTTCTCCAGTGCCTCGACGACCTCCTCGACGCCCTCGCCCCGGGCCGCGACCGTCTTGACGATCGGGGGGCGCCAGTCGCCCGGGCCCCGTGCCTCGCCGAGGCCCAGCATGTGGTTCAGCTCGCGGGCCGTCGCGTCGGCGCCGTCGCGGTCGGCCTTGTTGACGACGTAGACGTCGCCGATCTCGAGGATGCCCGCCTTGGCGGCCTGGATGCCGTCGCCCATCCCGGGCGCCAGCAGCACCACCGACGTGTCGGCCTGCGAGGCGATCTCCACCTCCGACTGCCCGACGCCCACCGTCTCGACGAGGATCACCTCGCAGCCCGCCGCGTCCAGCACCCGGATCGCCTGGGGCGCGGCCCAGGCGAGACCGCCCAGGTGCCCACGGGTCGCCATCGAACGGATGTACACGCCGGGGTCGGAGGCATGCTCCGACATGCGCACCCGGTCGCCGAGGAGCGCGCCCCCGGAGAACGGCGAGGACGGGTCGACGGCGAGCACGCCGACCCGCTTCCCGGCCCTGCGGTACGCGGTGACCAGCGCCGACGTGGACGTCGACTTGCCGACGCCCGGCGACCCCGTGAGCCCCACCACGTACGCCCCGCCGGTCAGCGGGGCGAGCGCGGCCATGACCTCCCTGAGCTGCGGGGACGCCCCCTCCACCAGGGAGATCAGCCGGGCCACGGCACGCGGCCGGCCCTCCCTCGCCTGGGCGACCAGCGTGGCGACGTCCTGCATCACGACTCCGTTTCAGACATGCGTCTCAGACCCCGCGGGCCCGGACAGGAACAGACCTACAGGTGTCAGGCGCCCCGCACCCGCAGGATCAGCGCGTCGCCCTGGCCGCCGCCGCCGCACAGCGCCGCCGCGCCGACCCCGCCGCCGCGCCGCTTCAGCTCCAGCGCCAGGTGCAGAACGAGCCGTGCGCCGGACATGCCGATGGGGTGGCCGAGCGCGATCGCGCCACCGTTCACATTCACCTTTTCGGAGGAGATCCCCAGGTCCTTCATTGACTGGACGGCGACGGCCGCGAAGGCCTCGTTGATCTCGATGAGGTCGAGGTCGCCGACCTCCAGGCCCTCCTTGCCGAGCGCGTGGCGGATCGCGTTCGACGGCTGGGACTGCAAGGAGTTGTCCGGCCCCGCCACATTGCCATGGGCGCCGATCTCGGCGATCCACTCCAGGCCCAGCTCCTCCGCCTTGGCCCTGCTCATCACGACGACGGCCGCGGCCCCGTCGGAGATCTGCGAGGACGAGCCCGCGGTGATCGTGCCGTCCTTGCTGAACGCGGGGCGCAGCTTGCCGAGCGACTCGGCGGTCGTCTCGGGCCGAATGCCCTCGTCCTCGCTGAAGACGACCGGCTCGCCCTTGCGCTGCGGGATCTCCACGGGGGTGATCTCGGCCTCGAACAGGCCGTTCTTCTGGGCGGCGGCGGCCCGCTGGTGGGAGAGGGCGGCGATCTCGTCCTGCGCCTCGCGGGCGATGCCGAGCCGGGTGTTGTGCTTCTCGGTGGACTCGCCCATGGCGATGTTCTCGAAGGAGTCGGTGAGGCCGTCGTACGCCATGGCGTCGAGCATCTGGACGGCGCCGTACTTGTAGCCCTCGCGGGACTTCGGCAGCAGATGCGGGGCGTTGGTCATGGACTCCTGGCCGCCGGCGACGACGATGTCGAACTCGCCGGCGCGGATCAGCTGGTCGGCGAGCGCGATGGCGTCGAGGCCGGACAGGCACACCTTGTTGACGGTGAGCGCCGGGACGCTCATCGGGATGCCCGCCTTGACCGCGGCCTGCCGCGCCGGGATCTGGCCCGCCCCGGCCTGGAGCACCTGGCCCATGATCACGTACTGCACCTGGTCGCCGCCGATGCCCGCGCGGTCGAGGGCTGCCTTGATCGCGAAGCCGCCGAGATCGGCTCCGGAGAAGGACTTCAGGGAGCCCAGCAGGCGCCCCATGGGCGTACGCGCGCCCGCGACGATCACCGAGGTCGTGCTGTTCGTTCCGGTCATGAGCTGCGATCCCCTTACCGGCTGCACTGCCGAGGAGTGAGTGGAAGTGAACGAGGGTTTACTTCGAATGTACTGAGTGGCACTCCGTGCCGTCACCGCTCTTACGGTGTGATCGCGCGCACGTTGCGTAACCATCCGCGGAGCGCTCCACTGTCACCATGCTGACGCGAATCGACCACATCGGGATCGCCTGCCACGACCTCGACGCGACCGTCGAGTTCTACCGGGCCACGTACGGCTTCGAGGTGTTCCACACCGAGGTCAACGAGGAACAGGGCGTGCGCGAGGCCATGCTGCGGATCAACGGCACGGACGACGGCGGCGCCTCCTACCTCCAGCTGCTCGAACCCGTCCGCGAGGACTCCACCGTCGCCAAGTGGCTGGCCAAAAATGGCGAGGGAGTGCACCACATCGCCTTCGGCACGGCGGACGTCGACACCGAGGCCGCGGACATCCGGGACAAGGGTGTACGCGTCCTGTACGAGGAGCCACGGAGCGGCTCCATGGGGTCGCGGATCACCTTCCTGCACCCGAAGGACTGTCATGGCGTACTGACAGAACTGGTCACTTCGGCGGCTGTTGAGTCGGCGGAGCACTGACCGACGTACATAGGGGCCGGTAGGGTTGGGGGCGGTCGTGCCTCCCGCGAGTGTGCGGGAGCGCGTGGCCGCTTGCCGGGGTCCGGGTTTCGGGGGACGAGCGTCGGGGCAGCAGCCCGTGCTCCGCCGTTGATCTGACACCATTCCCCGGGGGCCCCGTTCGGCGGATGGACGGAGCTCGGTTGGACCAAGCTTGCGACCAGGGGACGGATGGGACCGCGCAGTGCGGGGCTACGAACGCCAGGAGCGAGAGCCGGCGGCTGACGTCGACCACCTCTCTCGGTTCGAGGCCGAGATGGAACGGCTGAAGACCGAGCGGGAAAAGGCGATTCAGCACGCCGAGGACCTCGGCTACCAGGTCGAGGTGCTGCGCGCCAAGCTGCACGAGGCGCGCCGCACGCTCATGTCCCGGCCCGCCTACGACGGGACGGACATCGGCTACCAGGCCGAGCAGATGCTCCGCAATGCCCAGGCGCAGGCCGACCAGCTGCGCAGCGAGGCGGAGCGGGAGCTGAGCCAGGCCCGCGCGCAGACCCAGCGCATCCTCCAGGAGCACGCCGAGCAGGCCGCGCGGCTCCAGGCGGAGCTGCACCAGGAGGCGGTCAACCGCCGCCAGCAGCTCGACCAGGAGCTGGCGGAGCGCCGGCAGACCGTCGAGTCGCACGTCAACGAGAACGTGGCGTGGGCCGAGCAGCTGCGCGCCCGTACCGAGTCGCAGGCCCGGCGGCTGCTGGACGAGTCCCGCGCCGAGGCCGAGCAGGCGCTGGCCGCCGCCCGCGCCGAGGCCGAGCGGATCGCCGCCGAGGCCCGTCAGCGGCTCCAGGGCGACGCCGAGGCGGCCCGGGCGGAGGCCGACCAGATCCTGCGCCGGGCCCGCGCCGAGGCCGAACGGCTGCTGAACGCCGCCTCCGCGCAGGCGCAGGAGGCCACCGACCACGCCGAGCAGCTCCGCACCAGCACCGTGACGGAGTCCGAGGCCGCCCGCCGCCAGGCCGCCGAGCTGAGCCGGGGCGCCGAGCAGCGGATGAGCGAGGCGGAGTCGGCGCTGCGCGAGGCCCGCGCGGAGGCCGACAAGGTCGTCGCGGAGGCCAAGGAGGCCGCCGCGAAGGCGCTGGCGGGCGCGGAGTCGGCCAACGAGCAGCGCACCCGTACGGCGAAGGAGCAGGTCGCCCGGCTGGTCAGCGAGGCCACCAAGGAGGCGGAGTCCACCCGGGCGGAGGCCGAGCAGGTCGTCGCGGACGCGCGCGCCGAGGCGGAGAAGATCGTCGCGGAGGCCGCCGAGAAGGCCCGCAGCATCACCGCCGAGGAGACCGCCTCCCAGCTCGCCAAGACCGCCCGTACGGCGGAGGACGTGCTGAACAAGGCGTCGGACGACGCCAAGGCGACCACCAAGGCCGCCGCCGAGGAGGCCGAGCGGATCCGCCGGGAGGCGGAGACGGAGGCGGACCGGCTGCGTGCCGAGGCGCACGACATCGCCGAGGAGCTCAAGGGCGCGGCGAAGGACGACACCAAGGAGTACCGGGCCAAGACGGTCGAGCTCCAGGAGGAGGCCCGCCGGCTGCGCGGCGAGGCCGAGCAGCTGCGGGCCGACGCGGTCGCGGAGGGCGAGAAGATCCGCTCCGAGGCCCGGCGGGAGGCCGTCCAGCAGATCGAGGAGGCGGCCAGGACCGCCGAGGAGCTGCTGGCCAAGGCCAAGGCGGACGCCGACGAGCTGCGGACCACGGCGGCCACGGACAGCGAGAAGGTACGCACCGAGGCCATCGAGCGGGCCTCGAGTCTGCGCCGGCAGGCCGAGGAGACCCTGGAGCGCACCCGTAAGGAGGCCGAGCGGCACCGCGCCGAGGCCACCGAGCAGGCGGAGGCGCTCAAGGAGGACGCCGAGCGGGCCGCGCGCGAGCTGCGCGAGGAGACCGAGCGGGGCGTCGAGGCCCGGCGCGAGGAGGCCGCCGAGGAGCTGACGCGGCTGAAGGAGGAGGCCGAGCAGCGGGTCACCGCCGCCGAGCAGGCGCTGAACGAGGCCCGTCAGGAGGCCGAGCGGCTGCGCCGGGAGGCCGCGGAGGAGACCGAGCGGCTGCGCGCGGAGGCCGCCGAGCGGATCCGTACGCTCCAGGCGCAGGCCGAGGAGGAGGCCGAGCGGCTGCGCGACGAGGCCGCGGCCGACGCGTCCGCCTCCCGCGCGGAGGGCGAGTCCGTCGCCGTACGGCTGCGCTCCGAGGCGGCGGCGGAGGCCGAGCGGCTCAAGGCGGAGGCGCAGGACACCGCCGACCGGGTGCGGGCCGAGGCACAGGCCGCGGCCGAGCGGCTGAACACGGAGGCCACCGAGACGCTGGCGGCCGCGCAGGAGGAGGCCGCCCGGCGCCGCCGCGAGGCCGAGGAACTGCTCGGCGCCGCCCGCCGGGAGGCCGACCAGGAGCGGGAGCGGGCCGGCGAGCAGAGCGAGGAGCTCCTCGCGGTGGCGCGGGCCCGCGTCGAGGAGGCGCAGGCCGAGGCCGAGCGGCTGGTGGAGGAGGCGGACCGGCGGGCCACCGAGATGGTCTCGGCCGCCGAACAGACCGCCCAGCAGGTCCGCGACGCGGTCTCCGGGCTGCACGAGCAGGCGCAGGAGGAGATCGCCGGGCTGCGCAGCGCCGCCGAGCACGCGGCCGAGCGCACCCGGCGGGAGGCCGAGGAGGAGTCCGACCGGGTCCGCGCCGACGCCTACGCCGAGCGCGAGCGGGCCGCGGAGGACGCGAGCCGGCTGCGCCGGGAGGCGGCCGAGGAGCGGGAGACCGCGGCCTCGCTGGCCGAGCGCACGCTGGCCGAGGCGGCCGCCGAGGCGGAGCGGGTGCGCGCGGACGCCGCCGACCACGCCCAGCGGGTGCGCACCGAGGCCTCGGACACCATCGCCCATGCCGACCAGGACGCCTCGCGGACCCGCGCGGAGGCGCGGGAGGACGCCAACCGCATCCGGTCGGACGCGGCGGCCCAGGCGGACGCCCTCATCAACGAGGCGCGGGCGGAGGCCGAGCGCCTGACCACGGAGACCAACGCGGAGGCCGAGCGCGTCCTCGGCGAGACCAACGCCGAGGCGGAGCGGGTGCGGGCGGAGTCCGTGGCCCGGGCCGAGCGGCTGGTCGGGGACGCCAGCGAGGAGGCGGAGCGGCTGCGGGCCGAGGCCGCCGAGACGGTCGGCTCGGCCCAGCAGCACGCCGAGCGGATGCGGGCCGAGGCGGAACGGCTCACCACCGAGGCGCGCGAGGAGGCCGAGCGGACGCTGGACGAGGCCCGCAAGGAGGCCAACAAGCGGCGTTCGGAGGCGGCCGAGCAGGTCGACACCCTCATCACGGAGACGGCCGCCGAGGCCGACAAGCTCCTCGCCGAGGCCCAGCAGGGCGCCCAGCGCACCACGGCGGACGCCGAGAGCCAGGCCGACAGTATGGTGGGCGCCGCCCGTACGGAGGCCGACCGGCTGGTCTCGGAGGCCACCATCGAGGGCAACGGCCTGGTGGAGCGGGCCCGCGCGGACGCCGACGAGTTGCTGGTGGGCGCGCGCCGGGACGCGACGGCCATAAGGGAGCGGGCGGAGGAGCTGCGCGACCGCATCACCACCGAGATCGAGGAACTGCACGAGCGGGCGCGGCGCGAGTCGGCCGAGGCGATGAAGTCGGCGGGCGAGCGGTGCGACGCGCTGGTGAAGGCGGCCGAGGAGCAGCTCGCCGAGGCCCGCGACAAGGCCAAGGAGCTGGTCTCGGAGGCCGACTCCGAGGCGAGCAAGGTGCGTATCGCCGCCGTGAAGAAGGCCGAGGGGCTGCTCAAGGAGGCCGAGCAGAAGAAGGCCAAGCTGGTCGCCGAGGCGGAGGAGATCAAGGCCGAGGCGATCCGCGAGGCGCGGCAGGCGGTCGAAGAGGGCAAGCGGGAGCTGGAGATCCTGGTGCGCCGGCGCCAGGACATCAACGCCGAGATCTCCCGCGTCCAGGACGTCCTGGAGGCGCTGGAGTCGTTCGAGGCGCCGGGCGGCGGCAAGGACTCCGGGGTCAAGGCGGGGGCCGTCGTCGGACCTCGTTCGGGTGGCAAGGCGTCAGAAGGGTAGCCAGGGGCGCACATTCCGTACTCGACGGGGCGTAACGCACAGGCGCTGGCAAGGGTTCCGACAGTCAGCCACCCGAAAGGAGTGTCATTCTCCAGATCAAACACGTATCCGCTCGATGACACACCGCTTCGGCGCCTAGGATTCCCTCTATCACCTCACCGGTCTCTTTCGACAGGAACCCCATGAGCGACACTTCCCCCTACGGCTTCGAGCTTGTGCGGCGTGGGTACGACCGCGCTCAGGTGGACGAACGCATCTCCAAGCTCGTCTCCGACCGTGACAGCGCACTGGCCCGTATCACCGCACTGGAAAAGCGCATCGAGGAGCTCCACCTCGAGACGCAGAACGCCCAGGCCCAGGTCATCGACGCCGAGCCGTCGTACGCCGGTCTCGGTGCGCGCGTCGAGAAGATCCTGCGTCTCGCCGAGGAAGAGGCGAAGGACCTGCGCGAGGAGGCCCGGCGCGCCGCCGAGCAGCACCGCGAGCTCGCCGAGTCGGCGGCCCAGCAGGTGCGCAACGACGCGGAGTCGTTCGCCGCGGAGCGCAAGTCCAAGGCCGAGGACGAGGGCGTCCGGATCGTCGAGAAGGCCAAGAGCGACGCCTCCCAGCTGCGGGCCGAGGCCCAGAAGGACGCACAGTCCAAGCGCGAGGAGGCGGACGCCCTCTTCGAGGAGACGCGCGCCAAGGCCGCGCAGGCCGCCGCCGACTTCGAGACGAACCTCGCCAAGCGCCGCGAGCAGTCCGAGCGCGACCTGGCCTCCCGTCAGGCCAAGGCCGAGAAGCGGCTCGCGGAGATCGAGCACCGCGCGGAGCAGCTGCGCCTGGAGGCGGAGAAGCTGCGCACGGACGCCGAGCGCCGCGCCCGCCAGACGGTGGAGACGGCCCAGCGCCAGGCCGAGGACATCGTGGCCGACGCCAACGCCAAGGCCGACCGGATCCGTTCGGAGTCCGAGCGCGAGCTGGCCGCCCTCACCAACCGCCGCGACTCGATCAACGCACAGCTGACCAACGTGCGCGAGATGCTGGCGACGCTCACGGGTGCCGCGGTGGCCGCCGCCGGTTCCCCGGCCGAGGACGAGCCGATCTCCCGCGGGGTGCCGGCGCAGCAGTCCCGGTAGTCACACAGGCAACGGGAGGTTCCACCTCTCACGCGGTTCTCGTACGGTGCGGGAAGCCCTTCGTCACTTCGGGTGGCGGAGGGCTTCCCGCCGTTCTAGCGTGGCACGCATGATCGAGCTCGAGGGCCTGACCAAGCGCTACGGCGAGAAGCTGGCGGTGGACCACCTCACCTTCACGGTCCGCCCCGGCGTGGTCACCGGCTTCCTCGGCCCCAACGGCGCCGGCAAGTCCACCACCATGCGGATGATGCTCGGCCTCGACCGTCCCACCGAGGGCCACGTCCGCATCGACGGCCGGCGCTACGAGGAGCTGACGGACCCGCTGAAGTACATCGGCGCCCTCCTCGACGCCAAGGCCATGCACGGCGGCCGCAGCGCCTACAACCACCTGCTCTGCCTGGCGCAGAGCAACGGCATCCCCGCCGCCCGCGTCCACGAGGTGCTGGACACGGTCGGGCTGACCTCCGTCGCCCGCAAGAAGGCCAAGGGGTTCTCCCTCGGTATGGGCCAGCGCCTGGGCATCGCCGCCGCGCTCCTCGGCGGCCCGCGGATCCTGATGTTCGACGAGCCGGTCAACGGGCTCGACCCCGAGGGCATCCACTGGATCCGTACGCTGATGAAGTCCCTTGCCTCGCAGGGCCGTACGGTCTTCGTCTCCTCCCATCTGATGAGCGAGATGGCGCTCACCGCGGACCACCTCGTCGTCATCGGCCAGGGCCGGCTGCTCGCCGACACCACGATGGCCGACTTCATCGCGCGCAACTCCCGCTCCTACGTACGGATCCGCTCCCCCCAGTACGAACAGCTCCTCGACGCGCTGCACGAGGCCGGGATCACGGTCGTCGAGGCGGGCGGCGGGGCGCTGGAGGTCGACGGTGACGAGGCCGCGCGGATCGGCGAGCTGGCCGCGCGGAACGGTCTCGTCCTGCACGAGCTCAGCCCCCGGCAGGCCTCGCTGGAGGAGGCGTTCATGCGGCTGACGGCCGAGTCCGTCGAGTACCACGCGCACTCCGGGCCCGCGCCGGCCCGGGAGTGGGGCGAGGACCGCGAGAGCTGGAAGAAGGTGGGCTGACGATGGCGGCGACCCAGGTCATCCGCTCCGAGTGGACCAAGATCCGGTCGGTGGCGTCCACGGTGTGGACGCTCTCGCTCGCGGTGGTCGTCACCGTCGCGCTCGGCATGCTCATCTCGGCGCTGTCCCGGCACGAGTTCGGCAACATGAGCCGGCGCGACCGCACCACCTTCGATCCGACGTTCATCAGCTTCGCCGGGATGACGCTGGGACAGCTCGCGATGATCGTGTTCGGGGTGCTCGTCGTGTCCAACGAGTACAGCACCGGGATGATCCGTACGTCGCTGGCGGCGGTGCCGCGGCGGGCGACGTTCCTGTTCAGCAAGATCGGGGTGGCGACGGCGCTGGCGCTCGTGGTGGGGATAGTGACGAGCTTCGTCGCGTTCTTCCTCGGGCAGGCGATGCTGGGACCGCACCGGACGTCGCTGGGCGAGCCGGGGGTGTTGCGGGCGGTGATCGGCGGGGGGCTGTACATGACGCTGATCGCGATGTTCTCGATGGGGGTGGCGGCGATGCTGCGCTCCCCCATGCTGTCGCTCGGCATCCTGATGCCGTTCTTCTTCCTGATCTCGAACATCCTGGGGAACGTGTCGGTGACGAGGAAGGTCGGCCAGTTCCTGCCCGACCAGGCGGGCAGCCGCATCATGCAGGTCGTCCCCCAGGCCACCGACAACCCGCCCTACGGCCCGTGGGGCGGCCTGGGCATCATGCTGCTGTGGGTGGTGGCCGCCCTGGCGGGCGGCTACGCGGTGTTGCGGCAACGGGACGCGTGACGGGACGATTTCCCCGCGCCCCTGTCCGGGGGCGGAGAACTGCGCAACGGGGCGAAGCCCCGTACGGGGTCGAAGGGGCGGAGCCCCTTGAGGACGGGAAGGGTAGGGGCGGCGGGGCGAGGAAAGCCGGTGTGCCGCACGGTCCGAACCGTACTGACCCGGCGGGAACCGTCAGTGGCCCGTTATTCTCCTAACCCTTACGGGGGCGTCCGCCCCGACGTACGTCCTGATCCTTTCGATGGGTGCGGAGAATGATCGAGGCAGTCGGCCTGACCAAGCGCTACGGCGACAAGACGGCCGTGCACAACCTTTCCTTCCAGGTCCGGCCGGGCATGGTGACCGGCTTCCTCGGTCCCAACGGCTCCGGCAAATCCACCACCATGCGGATGATCCTCGGCCTGGACAACCCCACCGCCGGCCACGTCACCATCGGCGGCCACCCCTACCGCAAGCTCCCCAACGCCGCCCGCCACGTCGGCGCCCTGCTGGACGCCAAGGCCGTGCACGGCGGCCGCAGCGCCCGCAACCACCTCCTCAGCCTCGCGCAGCTCTCCGGCATCCCGCAGCGCCGCGTCGACGAGGTGCTCGGCGTCGTCGGCCTCCAGGCCGTCGCCAAACGCCGCTCCAAGGGCTTCTCACTGGGCATGGGCCAGCGCCTCGGCATCGCCGCCGCGCTCCTCGGCGACCCCCAGGTCCTCCTCTTCGACGAGCCGGTCAACGGCCTCGACCCGGAGGGCATCCTCTGGGTGCGGAACCTGATGAAGTCGCTCGCGGCGGAGGGCCGTACCGTCTTCGTCTCCTCCCACCTGATGAGCGAGATGGCGCTGACCGCCGACCACCTCGTCGTCATCGGCCGCGGCCAGTTGCTCGCCGACATGAGCGTGGGGGACTTCATCTCGGCCAACTCCGCCGACTTCGCCCGGGTCCGCACCCCCGACGGCGAACAGCAGCAGCGCGAGAAGCTGACCTCCGCGCTGACCGAGGCCGGCGGTCACGTCCTGCCCGAGCAGGACGGCGCGCTGCGGGTGACGGGGCTGCCGCTGCCGAGGATCAGCGACCTCGCGCACTCCGCCGACGTACGGCTGTGGGAGCTCTCCCCGCACCAGGCGTCGCTGGAGGAGGCGTACATGCGGATGACGCAGGCCGCCGTCGACTACCGCTCGACCACCGACCAGAAGGCCGGGCTCCAGCAGCCGCTGCCGCCCGGTGCGCAGCCGGCGGTGCCGGTGCCGGGGCAGGGCCAGTCCGGCTGGTACGCCCCGCCGCCGCCCCAGCAGTTCGCACCGGGACAGCCGGGACAGCCCCCGGCGGGCCCGTACGGCGCGCCCGCGGGGGCGCCGCCGAACCCGTACGCGCAGCCCGCCCCGGCCGCCCCGCAGGCGCCCCCGGCCCAGGCGGCCCCGAACCCATACGCCGCCCCGGCCGCGCACCCCGCCGCCGCCCAGCCGACTCCGGCCGCGCAGCCCGCCGCCGCCCCACAGCCGCCGGCCGACAGCGGACCGCGGCCGCGGTCCGCCGCCGCGCAGGCGCCGGGCGCGGCCTCCGCACCGGCCCAGGCCACGGCGCCCGCCTCGGCCCCGCCCGCGCCCGCCCCGGCCGCCGCCGACGCCTTCCCCGCCCCGTCGGCCGCCCCCTCCTCCCCCGCCCCCGCCGACCTCACCAAGCGCGACAGCGAGGACAACCGATGAGTACGCCCCAGCCCCCGATGCCGCAGCAGGCCGTGCCCGCTCCCTCCTGGCACACGGCGCCCGGAGCCTCATACACCTCGCCGATCCCCGTCGTCCGTACCCACCTCGGGCACGCCCTCGCCTCCGAGTGGACCAAGATCCGGTCGGTGCGGTCCACGGTGTGGACGATCGGGGTGTTCCTGTTCCTGATGTTCGGGATGGGAGTGCTGTTCACCGTCGCCATCACCGCCTCGGACTCCGAGCTGGGCGACGAGACGGCGCTGGCGCTCGGCTTCGCCGGTGTGCTGACCGGTTCCATCTGCGTCATCACCCTCGGCGTGCTGACCACCGCCTCCGAGTACGGCACCGGCATGATCCGCACCACCATGACCGCGTGCCCGGGCCGCGGCCGGGTGCTCGCGGCGAAGTCGATCGTGTTCTTCACCCTGGCGTTCGTGGTGACGCTGGTGGCCACCTCGCTCGTCGCCCTGTTCCAGGTGTCCGTCCTGGAGGGGCACGGCGGCCGGCAGCCCTCCGGCGGGGAGTGGCTGAAGGCGACCGTCGGCATCTCGCTCTACGTCGCCCTGCTGGGGCTGCTCTCGCTGCTGGTCGGCTCGGTCATCCGGCACTCCGCAGGCGCGATCACGCTGATGATCGGCCTGGTACTGGCCCCGCTGGTGATCGCGCTGTTCCTGTTCTCGGAGTCCCTCCAGGGCCTCCAGCAGGCGCTGTTCCAGTACTCGATCCCGAACCAGCTCAGCATCTTCTACGACAACTCGCTGAGCCGGAGCGGCCCCAAGGGCTGGGACCCGCTGTGGATCATGCTCGGCGTCAACGCCGTCGCCTTCGCCGGCGCGTACGTGCTGCTGGAGAAGCGGGACGTCTGACCAGGCGTACGCCGCCGGTCATCAGAACCTGGGCGCGTTACGGGACCGCTGCACCCGCGTGGTGCGGCGGTCCCGCGCGTTCCAGCACGCCTTGTGCCAGTGCCGGCGGTCGTCGACGCCCGCGTGGTCGGGCCAGGCCACGACGTGCGGGACGCCGGAGGGAATGAGCTGGTCGCAACCGGGGCAGCGGTAGGTCTTGCCCTGGGCCGAGGCGCCCGCGACATGGCGCACGATCCACTCCTCGCCCTGCCAGCTCTCGGTGGAGTGCCAGCCGCCGTAGCGGCCGGGCGCGTCCTCCTCGGCGCTCCGGCCGGACGAGCCGCCGCCCTTGGGTCGGTTGCGACGCGGGGACACAGCACACCTCACGGGTCCGGGTACGGGGTCCGATCCAGGTTACGCGGCGCCGGGCAGCCCTTTGAGAGGCCGACGGGGAGGCCGAACGGCCCATTGAGAAGACAATCCGCAAATTGCGCCGCCAAGCCGTGACTTCGGCACATGTCAGGCAGTTATGCCCTGCGGGGGAGCTCCACGTCGGAGCCAAGGAAGCAGGAAGCACCATGCATGTCGGAAGTTTTGTACTCGCGGCCCAGTTCCCGGGCCAGGGCCCCGGGGAGGCGCTGCACCGGGCCGTACGGACGGCGGAGGTCGCCGAGGAGGCGGGGCTCGACGCGGTCTGGCTGGCCGAGCACCACTTCGTGCCGTACGGGACGTGCCCGTCGGCCGTCACCCTGGCCGCGCTGCTGCTCGGCCGCACCCGCCGCCTCCGGGTCGGCACGGCGGTCAGCGTGCTGCCCACCGCGCACCCCGTGGCGCTCGGCGAACAGGCCGCGCTGCTGCATCTCACCTCGGGCGGCAGATTCACCCTCGGGGTGGGCCGCGGCGGTCCCTGGGTGGACCTGGAGGTCTTCGGCGCCGGTCTGGAGGCGTACGAGAAGGGGTTCCCGGAATCACTCGATCTGCTGGTGCGCTGGCTGACGGAACCCGCCGTCGCCGCCTCGGGGGAACAATTCACCTTCCGTGAGGTCCCCGTCGTGCCGCGCCCCTCGGAGTCGCTCACCGAGGACCCGGGGCCGGAGGTGGTCGTGGCATGCACCTCCCCCGCAGGTGTCCGGCTCGCCGCCGAGCGCGGGCTGCCGATGCTGCTCGGGATGCACTGCGGGGACGAGGACAAGGCCGCGATGGTCTCCCTGTGGCAGCGCCACGCACGGGCCGCCGGTGTTCCCGGGGACGTGATCGCGGGGGCCGGCCATGTCTCGGCCGGTGTCTGCCAGCTCGCCGACCGCGACGGCGACGCGGTGGAGACGCTCACCAAGGCGATGCCCGGCTGGCTGCGGCAGGGTCTCGGGGCGCATGTCACGGTGGACGGCCGGGTGCGCGCGATGCGGGACCCGCTGGCGTACACGGAACTGCTGTGCGAGCTGCACCCGGTGGGCACGCCGCGGCGGTGCGCCGACCGGCTGGCGGCGACGTCGGAACGGACCGGCATCACCCGCTTCGCGCTGCTCGTGGAGGGTTCGGGCGACCTCGCGGCCACCGAGGAGAACGTACGGCGGCTGGGCGCGGAGGTGCTTCCGCGGCTGGGGTAGCCGCCGCCGGGGCAGCCGCCTCCCGGTCCGCCGGGGTGCCCGCCGCTCCGTCGCGGGAGGAGCGGGGATCTCTCCCCCCGCATACGCTCCCTCCGCGCCCGGGGCGGCAGGCCGTACCGCGTCATACCCGCTCAGCAGTCCCGGAGTTCCGGGGACTGGTTGAGCAACTGGCTGCGGACCGAGGTGAAACGGGCCAGCGTGTCGTCCACCGAGGAGTCCAGCGGGAACACCGCCACCCGGTGGCAGTTCTGGAAGGCCAGTCGCACTCCGAAGTGGCGCTGCAATGCGCCGCGTATCGCGTCACTGGCGAGCGCGCGCAGCAGCTCGCCCCGCGCGTGCTCGTCCGGCGGCGGCGTCTGGTTGTCGGCGAACGAGCCGCCGTCCACCTTGAGCTGGGCCACCAGGGAGCTGATCATCTCCCATGCGAAGGGCAGGGAGGTCCGGACGCAGTCGACGAATTCCGCTTCGTCGACCTCGCCTCGCTCGGCCTTTTCGAGTAGGGCCGGTGAGACGTCGAGCGACATGGGTTCTCCTCTCACACCCCCGGTGCGCGGGGGCCGACGGACAGGGCGGAGAGGCCGGGGCGTCAACACGCTGCGTACATGGCCCGCGACCTCCTGTTTCTACGGTATGCAACCAAACGTGGCCGCACCAGGAAAACGGGGATACGGCCGCCCCCCGGTGGGAACACAATCGGCCATCCGCGAACAGGAAGCGTCAGCAAGGCGGTTGAAGACGACAAGAACCGCGCCGACGTGCGCGAATAGTCCGCAGGCATGGTCGGATCGCGCGGGGGCGGGCGCGTCGAGTAGCGTTGCGCACCATGCGTCTCGTCATCGCCCGGTGCTCCGTCGACTACGCGGGCCGGCTCACCGCCCACCTTCCCTCGGCGCCCCGTCTGATCCTCGTGAAGGCCGACGGCAGCGTGTCGATCCATGCGGACGACCGGGCCTACAAGCCTCTGAACTGGATGTCTCCGCCCTGCACCCTCAAGGAGGGCAGCGGTGAGGAGGCGGGGGTGTGGACCGTCGTGAACAAGGCGGGCGAGAAGCTCATCATCACGATGGAGGAGATCCTCCACGACTCCTCGCACGAACTCGGGGTGGACCCCGGGCTGATCAAGGACGGCGTGGAAGCACACCTTCAGGAACTGCTCGCGGACCGGATCGAGACGCTGGGGGACGGTTACACGCTCATCCGGCGCGAGTACATGACGGCGATCGGGCCGGTGGACATCCTGTGCCGGGACGGCGACGGGGGGACCGTCGCCGTGGAGATCAAGCGGCGGGGGGAGATCGACGGGGTCGAGCAGTTGACGCGGTACCTGGATCTGCTGAACCGGGATCCTCATCTGGCGCCGGTGCGCGGGGTGTTCGCGGCGCAGGAGATCAAGCCACAGGCGCGGGTGCTGGCGGCGGACCGCGGCATCGGCTGCCACATCCTGGACTACGACGCCCTCCGCGGCATCGAGGACGACAAACTCCGCCTGTTCTGAGCCCGACGGCCACCTGAACCCCGCCCCCCCCAAAGGGGCGCGGGGAACTGCGCGAGCAACCACGACGCGCCTGCACCCACGCATCCACCGACCCCCCTCCCCCCTCTCGGGGTTGAAGGGGCGGAGCCCCTGGGGACGGGACGGGTAGGGGCGGCGGGGGCGAAGAAAACGCCCCGCCGCACCCGGCGTCAGATCGTCGGGGTCGCGCCCGACGAACCCGGCTCCGGCGCACTGCTCGTCACCGTCGCACTGGACGACGAGGACGCCGAGTTGGTCGTGGACGGGTCCTCGGAGGCCGACTCCGACGGCGACTGCGACCCGCCCGACGGCGTCCCGGAGGACGACGGCGTCCCCGACGACGACTTCGACGGCGAGGCCGGCGGCTTCGAGGAGGGCTTGTCCCCACCCCCGTGCCCCTTCCCGCCCCCGCCGTCGCCCTTCCCCGTCGACGACGACCGCGAAGCCGACGCCGACGCGGAGGACGACGCCGACGGCGACGGATCGTCGGCCGTGCCGTACGTCCCGTCCGGCCCGGGATCCGACGGCGTCGCCGCCTTCACCCCGGCCCCCGCCTCACCCTTCCCACCGCCGTCCTTCTTCGCCGTGTCCCCGCCCAGGCTGTCGTCCCCGCTGTCCTGGCCGATCGACGGATCGACCCCGATCCGCTCGGAGGGCGCGTTCTCGTTGTGGTTGTTGTCGGAGGTCGCCCCCAGCGTCACCACCGTGCCGAGCACGGCCACGAGCAGCGCCCCCGCCCCGGTGGCGACCAGGTTGCGCCGGGTACCGCGTGCCACCCCGCGGAGCCCGCCCCGCCGGCGCCCGTCGACAGCGGCACCACCGACGGCACCCGCACCCGCACCCGCCCCCGGCGGCAGCGCCGCCACCTCCCGGTACGACACCAGCGTCGCGGTGTCCCCCACCGGAGGCCACGCGGCCGGGGAACCCCCCACCGCGGGCTCCTCCCCCGCCGACTCGACGGCGCCGAAGTCGGAGGCGAGCACGAGCGCCGCCCCCGGCGCCGTCCCCGCCCGGTCGTCGACGAGCGCCAGTGCCCGCCGTCCCGCGACGGTCCCCCGCCGGTCGGCGACCGCACCGCGCAGCCCGACGGACGTCTCCAGCTCGGCCCGCGCCCGGTCCAACTGGCCCTCGCAGAGCGCGAGGACGCCCAGCTCATGGTGGAAGTACGCCTGGTCGGCCACCTCCCCCGCGAGCCGCGAGGCCTCCGCGCCCGCCCGCAGCGCCCGCTCCCAGGCGCTCCACCGCAGACCCGCGGCGAACGCGGGCGCGGCCTGCCGGGCGAGCCGCACGGCGACGGGGCGCTCCGCCTCCGCGTCGGCCTCCGGCTCCTCGGCATCCTCGTCCACCGGCGTGGTGAGCGGCACCAGCGCGGTGAGCGCGGCCAGCACGGCGTCGGCCTCGGCCGAGACCCGCTCGGGCGTGACCGAGGGGTGCCCGGCCCACCAGGCGTAGTGCCGGGCGGCGGTCAGCAGGTGCTCCTCGGCCGCCGTGCCGTACCCGGCGGCCACCAGCTGCTCCAGGACCCCGGCGGCGAGCCGGTAGCGGGCGCCGACCGGGGTGACCAGCGCGCAGCCGGCCAGCTCGGCGAGGGCGGCGTCCGCGTGGGTGTCGTCGACGAGCGCGGGGAGGTGGGTGAGGTGCGGGACCTCGCCGTCGAGCGCGACCGCGAAATGCAGGGTCTCGCGGGCCGACCGGCTCAGCCGGGAGGCGAGCAGCGGGGCGGCCGCCGCGGCCTCGGCGAGCGGGGGCAGCGGCTCCTCGTCGCCGGTGCCCGGCTCGGGCGCGGTGTCCTGGACGGCGGCGGCCCCGGCCTTGGCGTCCTCGAAGACGCCGTACTCGTCGAACGCCTCGGCCTCCAGGCGCAGCCGGTCCCGCTGCCGCAGCAGCGCCCCGGCCTGCTTGAAGCGCAGCGGGAGCCCCTCGGACTCGAAGAGGAGGTCGCCGGCCCAGTTGGACTCCTCCTCGGTGAGGACGCGTCCGACGGCCCGCTCGAGGAGTTCGACGCAGCCGGCGCGGTCCAGCCCGCCCAGTTCGACGTCCTCGAAGGCGGCTTCGGCGGAAGGCGCCGGCACGTCGGGCGTGACGGCGCACAGGTAGGCGCACTCGGGGGTGGCGTCGAGGAGGTCGTCGAGGGCGGCGCCGCCGAACTGAAGGTCGTCGAGGAGGACGACGGCGCCGATCTCGGCGAGGGCCTCGCGCAGTTCGTCGCGGTCCGGGCGGTACTCGGGGGCGTCGTACACGGCGTGGTACAGGTCGTCCAGCAGTTCCTCGGCGGTGCGCCGGTGGCCGCAGAGGCGGACGACGCCGTCGGGGGCGAGGCCGGCGCAGTCCCCGGCGACCGCGTCCAGCAGGACGGTGCGGCCGGAGCCCGGGGCCCCGACGAGGCGGACGGAGCGGCCGCGGGCCAGCAGCCCGACGAGCCGGTCGTGCACGTCCTCGCGCTGGAGCAGCCCGGAGTCCGGGAGCGTGGGGCCCGGCGGCACGGGCGGCCGGGCGGCGCGCTCGCGCTCGGCGCGGCGGGCGGCGCTGTACTTCGCGGGCCGCCCGGGGTGTCCGGGGCTCCCGGGATGTCCGGGGCGTTCCCGCGGCGGGCGGCTCTCGATCTCGCTGCCGTCCACCGGGTTGACGGTGAGCAGGAACTCGCCCGCGACGAGCTGGACGGTGCGGGCCGGAGCGGGCGCGTGCTGGCCGAAGTCGGCGGTGAGGGGGTCCCTGGGCGGGCGCCGGGCGGTGCGGCCCTGGCCGTCACTGCCGTCACGACTGCCACGGCTGTCACGGCCGTCACCGTCGTGGCCGTACTCCTCGGATCCGGCGTTGTTCGGGTCCATCGGTTCTAGCCCCCAAAAGCGTCGTGTGCCGAAAACCCTCCCGGCCTTGCCGCACACCGCGCTGTCGCTTCTGGTCCGGTACCCGCCCGGGCTGACGGGCGGCGGGCAGCCGAACCCTAAACCTTCGCACAGTATCGCGGAACAGTCGGGGTACCGGGCGGTCCGCAACATCACGGCTTCATGAGGATTGGGCGCGTCGTACGGTTCGCGACGAGACGTACGCCCCTGCCCGGTGCCGTGCGCCGGGCGGAACCGGCCCCGTGCGCCGGGCGCGTCCGGCCCCCGGGCGGGTGGTCAGACGCGGGGCAGGGACTCCACGCCGATGCCGCCCTCGATGGCCAGGATGCGGTGCAGCCGGGTGGCGACCAGCAGCCGCTGCATCTGGGGCGGGACGCCGCGCAGGACGAGCCGCCTGCCGCACCGCCCGGCCCGCCGGTGGGCTCCCATGATGACGCCCAGTCCGGTGGCGTCCCAGGAGTCCAGTTCGGACAGGTCGAGCACCAGGTCGCCGACTCCGTCGTCGACGGCCGAGTGCAGGACCGTACGGGCGTCCGCCGCGCTCCGGACGTCGAGGCGGCCCCCGACGACCAGCCCGGCGTGGTCGCCCCTGATGTGCATATGCGCTCCCCGAGAGTGCGGTGTCGAACTCCGTTGTCCGTGGTGGTGCAAGTCTGATGCGACTCCGATGCAACTCCTGACTGCCTGATGGGCGGTCCGGTTGCTGGTTGTTGGCGAACCGATACCGAATTCACTCCTGCGGGTGATCCCCCCGAGGTGCGTACGGTGCCGGTGTACGCCATTCGCGTGAGCCGCGTGCGGCCGGCGCCCGCCGGTGTGGCGGCGGGCGCGGACGGGGTGTCAGTACGCGCGTCACCAGTCCTCTCGGCGGACCCTAGCGCCCGTTCGCCCGTCTGTGACCGCTAAGTAACGCGGGTCACGTCTCACTTGACGGACATCACACCGGGTCGGGTCATTCCATGCCCCGGACGGCGTAGTTGAGCACGCGCTCGCTCAACAGCTCCTCGATGTCGTCGAGAAGGGCCAGCGCCTCGCGGGACACTTCTCGCACGTCCCGGCCGGCCCTCATCTCCCGTCCGACCGCGGCCGTGAGGGCCGAGTGCGCCCAGGCGATCTGCCCGGCCATCAGCCGCGGCAGCGGGTCGTCCGCAACGGCCCCGGTCTCCTCCCGCAGGGTCCGTTCCAGATCGACCTGAGCCTCCTGAGCGAGGGCCCACATCCGGGCCCGCAAGGTGGGGGCCTCCTCGATGACCCGGGTGAACGCGGCGTACCCGGGGAGCAGCCCGACCCGGGGCGAGACCGTCTCGACCTCCTCGCGCAGTTCCCGCAGCACCGCGCAGGCGGCGGACTCACCCCGCCTCCGCCCCCGCACCCACCGGGAGAGCCGGTCGACCATCCCGGCGGAGCGGTCGAGGAAGAGGTCCTCCTTGGCCGGGAAGTAGTTGTAGACGGTGTTGACGGACACGTCCGCCGCCTCGGCGACCTCCGCGACCGTCACCGCGTCGAACCCGCGCTCGACGAACAGCCCGGTGGCGACGTCCGAGATGTACTGCCTGGTCTGCCGCTTCTTCCGCTCCCTGAGTCCCTCAGCCATGCCCGCATCCTAGTCGGTCTTGGGTGGACTTAAATTTTGGAGTCATTGCAAACTTTCAGTTCCTCTGTTTTTCTGTGGGGCATGGCACCTGTCATCAGCGCGGCCGGACTGGCCCGCACCTTCACCACCAAGCGCGGCCCCGTGGACGCCGTGCGCGGTGTCGACCTGACCGTCCACGAAGGCGAGATCCTGGGTCTCCTCGGCCCGAACGGGGCAGGCAAGACCACGACCCTGCGCATGCTCACCACCCTGCTCGCCCCCACCGGCGGCGCGGCCACCGTCGCCGGGCACGATCTGGCCGGCGAGCCGGCCGGGGTGCGGCGGGCGTGCGGGTACGTCGCCCAGTCCGGCGGCGTCGATCCGGCGATCACCGTGCGGGAGGAACTGGTCACCCAAGCCCGGCTGTACCGCCTGCCGAAGGCCGAGGCGGCCGGCCGCGCCGAGGAGCTGGCCCACGAGCTGGACCTCACCGCACTGCTGGACCGCAGATGCGGCGCGCTCTCCGGCGGTCAGCGGCGCCGCCTGGACATCGCGATGGCGCTCACCCACCGCCCGAGGGTGCTCTTCCTCGACGAGCCCACCGCCGGCCTGGACCCCGGCAGCCGCGCCGACCTGTGGGACCTGGTCCGCCGGCTGCGCGACGCGCACGGTACGACCGTCTTCCTGACCACCCATTACCTCGACGAGGCCGACGCCCTCGCCGACCGTCTGGTCATCGTCGACCACGGCGTCGTCGCCGCCGAAGGCACCCCGGCCGCGCTGAAGCTGGCGCACGGCGGCTCGATCGACGCCACGCTCCAGGACACGTTCCTCGCGCTCACCGGCCGCGGCCCCGCTCCGGCCGGCACCGACCCCGTATCCGTATAGGACAGACAGGACAGCCGAGATGCTCGCCCACCTCCTCCATGACACGGCCCTCGTCTACGGCCGCTCTCTGCGCCAGTCCCTGCGCTCCCGCTTCGCGCTGCTGTTCGGGGTGCTGACGCCGCTCCTTTACCTGCTCTTCTTCGGACCGCTGCTGACCGGGCTCCCGCTGGGTGGCGGGGGCAGCTCCTGGCAGGTGCTCGTCCCCGGACTGTTGCTTCAACTCGGCCTCTTCGGCTCCCTGTTCGCGGGGTTCGCGGTCATCATGGAGAAGGGGCAGGGGGTGGTGGAGCGGATGCGCGTGACACCGGTCAGCCGGCTCGCCCTCCTCCTCGGCCGGGTGCTGCGGGACGCCACCGTCCTCGTCGTCCAGGCGGTACTGCTGGTGGCGGCGGCGCTGGTGACGGGGCTGCGCGCCCCACTGGCGGGGGTCCTGATCGGCTTCGCGTTCGTCGCCCTGCTCACGGTCGCACTGGCCTCGCTGTCGTACGCGATGGCGATGAAGGTCGCCACACCGCAGGAGTTCGGCCCGCTGATCAACGCCGTGTCGATGCCGTCGATGCTGCTCTCCGGCCTGATGCTCCCGATGACCCTGGCACCGGCCTGGCTGGACGTGCTCTCGCATCTCGTCCCGTTCCGCTATCTGGTGGACGCGGTCCGGGACGCCTACGTGGGCCAGTACGCGACCGCGCACATGCTGCACGGCACGCTCGTCGCGATCGTCTTCGCGGCGCTCGCCGTGGCGGCGGGCACACATGTGTTCCGGACGGCCGGGGCGTAACTACCCTGGTCGCATGGTCAATCTCACGCGCATCTACACCCGGACCGGCGACAAGGGCACCACCAACCTCGGTGACATGAGCCGCGTTCCCAAGACCGATCTCCGGATCTCGGCGTACGCGGACGCCAACGAGGCGAACGCGGTGCTCGGGACGGCGATCGCGCTCGGCGGCCTCGATGCGGACGTCGTCCGGGTCCTCACCCGCGTGCAGAACGACCTGTTCGACGTGGGGGCGGATCTGTCGACGCCCGTGGTGGAGAACCCCGAGTTCCCGCCGCTGCGGGTGGAACAGTTCTACGTCGACCGGCTCGAGGCGGACTGCGACCGGTTCAACGAGCGGCTGGAGAAGCTGCGCTCCTTCATCCTGCCCGGCGGCACCCCGGGCGCGGCCCTGCTGCATCAGGCGTGCACGGTGGTGCGGCGGGCCGAGCGGTCGACGTGGACGGCGCTGGAGGCGCACGGCGAGGTCATGAACCCGCTGACCGCGACCTACCTCAACCGCCTCTCCGACCTCCTGTTCATCCTGGCCCGCGTGGCGAACCTGGAGACGGGCGACGTGCTGTGGGTGCCGGGCGGGGAGCGCTGAGGCCCCGTCCCGACAGAGGGCCGGAGGGCCGGAGGGCCGGAGGGCCGGAGGGCCGACGGTGCCGCCGCGACGGGGCGCCGGCTCACGGGGCGCCCGGAGCTGCCGGGCTCACCGGGCTCACCGGGCTCACCAGGCAGTCTCTAGTCGTCCGAGGGCGGCGGCCATCCCGGTACCGGGTCGCCCACGTCGTGGGCGGCGAAGAAGTCCGTCACTTCGGCGACCTCCTCCGCGTCGGGCCGGGTGTTGGCGCACTCCGGCCCCGCCCAGCCCCCCGACATCACCTTGGAGCACGGGCTGCCCGGTCCGAGATCGGGGAGGGACAGGATGTGCCCCAGCTCGTGCACGGCGACCCGGGTGGGCCGGTAGACCTGTGCGTCACCGGTCTCCAGATACACCCAGCCCCTGCCCAGCCCGTTGACGTAGACGTGCGAACCGGTACCGGTCGCGGTCGTGTACTCCTTGACGCGCAGTGACGCGGGAGTGCTCTGCTCGACGAACCTGATCCCGGGGACGGCCGTGTTCCAGATGTTCATGGCCTCGCGGACGGGTTCCGCGTAGGAACCGGCGAGTATCAGATCGACGGGGATGGTCTCGGGCTCCGGCTCCGCGGCGCCCGCCGGGGACCCCGCCCCCACCACGACGGCACCGGCACAGGCCAGGGCCGAGATCAGGCTCAGCACTCGTCGACGCACCCTCACGACCTCCCCGTGGTCCTGCCCGCTGCGCTCACGCTACCCGTCAACTTCCGTGCGTACACGCCAAGTTGGCGAACAGCGCACGCTCCCCTCCGCAAACGCGGCCTCCGCACTCACTGGTCCAGACCTATTGACGGATGGTCCAGACCTTTCTACTCTCGCGGCAGCGTGCACAGTCATGCCCCCGACAACCCCACACAAGGAGGCGCGGATGCGCTTCGGACACCGGGCTGCCGCAGGGTTCGCGACCCTGCTCCTCCCCCTCGCCGGCCTCGTCGGCCTCGCGAGCCCCGCTCAAGCCGCCACCTCGGCCACCGCCACCTACGCCAAGACCCAGGACTGGGGCACCGGCTTCGAGGGCAAGTGGACCGTCAAGAACACCGGTACCAGCAGCATCAGCTCCTGGACGATCGAGTGGGACTTCCCCTCCGGGACCGCCGTGACCTCCGCCTGGGACGCGGACGTCAGCCACTCCGGCAACCACTGGACCGCCAAGAACAAGTCCTACAACGGCACCCTCGCCCCCGGCGCCTCCCTCTCCTTCGGCTTCAACGGCTCCGGTTCCGGCTCCCCCGGCGCCTGCACCCTGAACGGCGCGAGCTGCGACGGCGGCACCACGGTCCCCGGCGACAACCCGCCCTCCGCGCCGGGCACCCCCACCGCCTCCTCCGTCACCGACACCTCGGTCAAGCTCTCCTGGAGCGCGGCCAGTGACGACAACGGCGTCAAGAACTACGACGTCCTGCGCGACGGCGCCAAGGTCGCCACCGTCACGTCCACCTCGTACACGGACACCGGCCTCACCGCCGGCACCGACTACTCGTACACGGTCCAGGCCCGCGACACCGCCGACCAGACCGGCTCCCCCAGCGGCGCGGTCAAGGTCCACACCACCGGCGGCGGCACCACCGACCCCGGTGACGGGGACGACGGCGGCACCACCGGCGGCAAGGTCAAGCTCGGCTACTTCACCGAGTGGGGCACCTACGGCCGCAACTACAACGTCAAGAACATCGTGACCTCCGGCTCCGCGTCGAAGATCACCCACATCAACTACGCCTTCGGCAACGTCACCGGCGGCAAGTGCGCCATCGGCGACTCCTACGCCGACTACGACAAGGCGTTCACCGCCGACCAGTCCGTCAGCGGCGTCGCCGACACCTGGGACCAGCCGCTGCGCGGCAACTTCAACCAGCTCCGCGAGCTGAAGGCCAAGTACCCGAACATCAAGGTCATCTGGTCCTTCGGCGGCTGGACCTGGTCCGGCGGCTTCGGCGAGGCCGCGAAGAACCCGGCCGCCTTCGCCGAGTCCTGCTACAACCTGGTCGAGGACCCGCGCTGGGCCGACGTCTTCGACGGCATCGACATCGACTGGGAGTACCCGAACGCCTGCGGCCTGTCCTGCGACAGCAGCGGCGCGGCGGCCTACAAGAACCTGATGCAGGCCCTGCGCGCCAAGTTCGGCAACAGCAACCTGGTCACCTCCGCCGTCACGGCCGACGGCACCGACGGCGGCAAGATCGACGCCGCCGACTACGCGGGCTCCGCCCAGTACGTCGACTGGTACAACGTGATGACGTACGACTTCTTCGGCGCCTTCGACGCGGACGGCCCCACCGCCCCGCACTCCCCGCTCACCTCGTACAGCGGCATCCCGACGCCGGGCTTCACCACGGCCGACGCGATCGCCAAGTACAAGGCGAAGGGCGTCCCCGCGAGCAAGCTGCTCATCGGCATCGGCTTCTACGGCCGCGGCTGGACCGGCGTCACCCAGGACGCCCCGGGCGGCACGGCCACCGGCCCCGCGGCGGGCACGTACGAGCAGGGCATCGAGGACTACAAGGTCCTGAAGAACTCGTGCCCCGCCACCGGCACCGTCGCGGGCACGGCGTACGCGCACTGCGGCACCAACTGGTGGTCGTACGACACCCCGGCCACCATCGGCACGAAGATGTCGTGGGCCAAGAACCAGAGCCTGGGAGGCGCGTTCTTCTGGGACTTCAGCGGTGACACCAGCAACGGCGAGCTGGTGAGCGCCATCAACAGCGGCCTGTCGTAACGACGACCGCACACACGTCGGCCCCCTTCCCGCTCGCTCACACGGGAAGGGGGCCGATGCACGTTCCCCAACAGCTCCGTGGACTCAGGCCACGTTCACCCTCTGTCCCGGAGGCGCCGCCTCCAGCCACGCCAGGAAGCCCGTCAGCGCGTCGTCGCTCATCGCCAGCTCCAGGCGCACCCCGCGGTGCAGACAGGTCAGGATGACGGCCTCGGAGAGCAGCGCCAGCTCCTCCTCGCCCTCGGGGGCGCGGCGGCCGGCCACCTCGATGGCCGAGCGTTCCAGCAGACGGCGCGGGCGGGGCGCGTAGGAGAAGACGCGGAACCACTCGACGCGGTCGCCGTTGTAGCGCGCGATGCCGTACCCCCAGCCCTTGCCGCTGGTGTCGGTCTTCTCGGGGACGTCCCAGCGCAGGCTGCAATCGAAGGTGCCGCCGGAGCGCTGGATCAGCCGGCGTCTGAGACCGAAGACGAAGAGCGCGACGGCCAGGAGCGCGATCACCGCTCCGCACACAGTCAGGGCGAGGACCATCGGCGCCGACCTCCTCGTCTCCCCGGCCATGTCCCAGGCCGTCGGATCAGGTAACGGAACGGAAAAAACATCCGGATTCGCCTCAGCCGCGGCCGGCACCGGAGCAATCCGGTACCGGCCGCGGCTGAGGGGTGTCAGGGCATGTGCGGGGCGGTCAGTGTGCCGACACCGCACGCAGTCGGACGTCCGCGCGGCGCTCGGCGGACGCGTCCGCGTCCGACTTCGCGCGCTCGAGCGCCCGCTCCGCGCGCTGGACGTCGATCTCGTCCGACAGCTCGGCGATCTCGGCCAGCAGCGACAGCTTGTCGTCCGCGAAGGAGAGGAAACCGCCGTGCACCGCGGCGACGACCGTTCCCCCTTCACTCGTACGGATGGTCACGGGGCCCGACTCCAGCACACCGAGCAGCGGCTGGTGACCGGGCATGACGCCGATGTCGCCGGAGGTGGTGCGCGCGACGACCAGGGTGGCCTCGCCGGACCAGACCTGGCGGTCGGCGGCGACCAGCTCGACGTGCAGCTCAGCAGCCAAGGGTGGCTCCTCGGGTCACCACCCGGCGGTGATGCCGGGTGTTGGTTACAAGTCTAATGGGCGTGGAGGAGGGGACGGGGACGACCCCCGCCCCCTCCGCCGCGAGCACCGGGCTCAGGAGACGCCCAGCTCCTTCGCGTTGTTCTTCAGGTCCTCGATACCGCCGCACAGGAAGAACGCCTGCTCGGGGAAGTGGTCGTACTCGCCGTCGATGATCGCGTTGAACGCGGTGATCGACTCGTCCAGCGGCACGTCCGACCCGTCGACGCCGGTGAACTGCTTGGCGACGTGGGTGTTCTGGGACAGGAAGCGCTCCACGCGACGGGCGCGGTGGACGGTGAGCTTGTCCTCCTCGCCCAGCTCGTCGATGCCGAGGATCGCGATGATGTCCTGGAGGTCCTTGTACTTCTGAAGGACCGTCTTGACGCGCATCGCGGTGTTGTAGTGGTCCGCCGCGATGTAGCGGGGGTCCAGGATGCGGGACGTGGAGTCCAGCGGGTCCACGGCCGGGTAGATGCCCTTCTCCGAGATCGGACGGGAGAGCACCGTCGTCGCGTCGAGGTGGGCGAAGGTGGTGGCCGGGGCCGGGTCGGTCAGGTCGTCCGCGGGGACGTAGATCGCCTGCATCGAGGTGATCGAGTGACCGCGGGTCGAGGTGATGCGCTCCTGGAGGAGGCCCATCTCGTCGGCCAGGTTCGGCTGGTAGCCCACCGCGGAGGGCATGCGGCCGAGCAGGGTCGAGACCTCGGAACCGGCCTGCGTGAAGCGGAAGATGTTGTCGATGAAGAACAGCACGTCCTGCTTCTGCACATCGCGGAAGTACTCCGCCATGGTCAGACCGGCCAGCGCCACCCGCAGACGGGTGCCCGGGGGCTCGTCCATCTGACCGAAGACCAGCGCGGTCTTGTCGATGACGCCGGACTCCGCCATCTCCTCGATGAGGTCGTTGCCCTCACGGGTGCGCTCGCCGACACCGGCGAACACGGAGACACCGTCGTGGTTGTTGGCGACGCGGTAGATCATCTCCTGGATGAGCACCGTCTTGCCGACGCCGGCACCGCCGAACAGGCCGATCTTGCCGCCCTTGACGTACGGGGTCAGCAGGTCGATGACCTTGACGCCGGTCTCGAACATCTCGGTCTTCGACTCGAGTTCGTCGAAGTTCGGCGCCTTGCGGTGGATGGACCAGCGCTCGCCGTCGTAGGTGTCGTCGGCGTTCAGCACCTCGCCGAGGGTGTTGAAGACCTTGCCCTTGGTGAAGTCGCCGACCGGGACGGTGATGCCCGTGCCGGTGTCGGTGACGGCCGCCTGGCGGACCAGGCCGTCGGTGGGCTGCATCGAGATCGTGCGGACCAGGCCGTCACCCAGGTGCTGGGCGACCTCCAGGGTCAGCGTCTTCTTCGCGCCGTCCTGGGCCGGGTCGGCCACCTCGACGTGAAGGGCGTTGTAGATCTCCGGCATGGCGTCGACGGGGAACTCCACGTCGACGACCGGGCCGATGACCCGGGCGACGCGGCCCGTGGCAACGGCCGTCTCAACTGTCGTCGTCATTACCTGTCACTTCCCCGCGGTCGCGTCGGCCAGGGCTGCGGAGCCACCGACGATCTCGCTGATTTCCTGGGTGATTTCGGCCTGGCGGGCCGCGTTGGCAAGCCGGGACAGCGTCTCGATGAGCTCTCCGGCGTTGTCGGTGGCCGACTTCATCGCGCGCCGCGTGGCGGCGTGCTTGGAGGCGGCCGACTGGAGCAGCGCGTTGTAGATCCGGCTCTCGACGTAGCGCGGCAGCAGGGCGTCGAGGACGTCCTCCGCCGACGGCTCGAAGTCGTACAGCGGAAGGATCTCGTCCTTCGCCGACCCCGCGGCGGCAGCCGCTGATGTCTCCGTCCGGGCCACCTCGTCGAGGCTGAGCGGCAGCAGCCGGTCGTCGAGCGCCGTCTGCGTCATCATCGAGACGAACTCGGTGAACACGATGTGGAGCTCGTCCACGCCGCCGTCCGCCGTGTCCTTCTCGATGGCCTCGATCAGCGGGGCCGCGACCTTCTTGGCGTCCGCGTACGTCGGCTCGTCGGTGAACCCGGCCCACGACTCCGCGACCTTGCGCTCACGGAAGTTGTAGTGGGCGAGGCCACGCCGGCCGACGATGTACGTGTCGACCTGCTTGCCCTCGCGCTCCAGGCGCTCGGTGAGCTGCTCCGCGGCCTTGATGGCGTTGGAGTTGAAGGCGCCGGCCAGACCGCGGTCGCTGGTCAGGAGCAGCACCGCGGACCGCGTGACCGTCTCGGCCTGCGTGGTCAGCGGGTGCTTGGTGTTCGAACCGGTGCCGACCGCCGTGACCGCGCGGGTGAGCTCGGTCGCGTACGGCGTGGAGGCCGCCACCTTGCGCTGCGCCTTGACGACGCGCGAGGCGGCGATCATCTCCATCGCCTTGGTGATCTTCTTGGTCGCGGTGACGGATCGGATGCGACGCTTGTAGACCCGGAGCTGGGCTCCCATGAGTCAGGTCCCTTCCTTACGTCACTTGGCCGCGGCCGGGGCATCCTCGCCGAGGAGCTTGCCGTCCGAGGTCTCGAACTGCTTCTTGAACTCGGCGATGGCGTCGCCGACGGCCTGGAGGGTGTCGTCGGACATCTTGCCGCCCTCCTTGATGGAGGTCATGAGGCCCTGCTCCTTGCGGTGCAGGTGCTCCAGGAGCTCCTTCTCGAAGCGGCGGATGTCGGCGACCGGCACGTCGTCCATCTTGCCGGTGGTGCCGGCCCAGACGGAGACGACCTGGTCCTCGGTCGGCATCGGCTGGTACTGGGGCTGCTTGAGCAGCTCCACCAGCCGCTGACCGCGCTCCAGCTGCGACTTCGACGCGGCGTCCAGGTCGGAACCGAAGGCGGCGAACGCCTCCAGCTCGCGGTACTGGGCGAGGTCGAGGCGCAGTCGGCCGGAGACCTGCTTCATCGCCTTGTGCTGCGCGGAACCACCGACTCGGGAGACGGAGATACCGACGTTCAGCGCGGGACGCTGACCGGCGTTGAACAGGTCCGACTCCAGGAAGCACTGGCCGTCGGTGATGGAGATGACGTTGGTCGGGATGAACGCCGAGACGTCGTTGGCCTTGGTCTCGACGATCGGCAGACCGGTCATCGAACCGGCGCCCAGGTCGTCGGAGAGCTTGGCGCAGCGCTCCAGCAGCCGGGAGTGCAGGTAGAAGACGTCGCCCGGGTAGGCCTCGCGGCCCGGCGGACGGCGCAGCAGCAGGGAGACGGCGCGGTAGGCGTCGGCCTGCTTGGAGAGGTCGTCGAAGATGATGAGGACGTGCTTGCCCTCGTACATCCACTGCTGGCCGATGGCCGAGCCGGTGTACGGCGCCAGGTACTTGAAGCCGGCCGGGTCGGACGCCGGGGCGGCGACGATGGTCGTGTACTCCAGCGCGCCGGACTCCTCGAGGGCGCCACGCACGGAGGCGATGGTCGAGCCCTTCTGGCCGATGGCGACGTAGACGCAGCGGACCTGCTTCTTCGGGTCGCCCGAGCGCCAGTTGTCGCGCTGGTTGATGATCGTGTCGACGGCCAGGGCGGTCTTGCCGGTCTGGCGGTCACCGATGATCAGCTGACGCTGGCCGCGGCCGACCGGGGTCATGGCGTCGACGGCCTTGTAGCCGGTCTCCATCGGCTCGTGCACCGACTTGCGCTGCATGACCGTGGGGGCCTGCAATTCGAGGGCGCGGCGGCCGGACGTCTCGATCTCGCCGAGACCGTCGATCGGGTTGCCGAGCGGGTCCACGACGCGGCCGAGGTAGCCCTCGCCCACGGGGACCGACAGGACCTCGCCGGTGCGGGTGACCGGCTGGCCCTCCTCGATGCCGTTGAACTCGCCGAGGACGACGCAGCCGATCTCGCGCTCCTCGAGGTTGAGGGCGAGACCGAGGGTGCCGTCCTCGAACTTCAGCAGTTCGTTGGCCATGGCCGAGGGCAGCCCCTCGACCTTCGCGATGCCGTCGCCGGCAAGGGTGACCGTACCGACCTCCTCGCGCGAGGCCGCGTCCGGCTGGTACGACTGGACGAAGTTCTCCAGTGCGTCCCGGATCTCCTCCGGCCGGATCGTGAGCTCCGCCATCTGGGTTCCCTGCTCTCCTTGTTGGGCCCGAAGTTTCACTTTGGGGGGGATGTCTGACACTCCGGACTCCCCCCTTGAACGAGGTGAATCCTCTGCACGGCCCAACGCGGGCCGTATTACTGCGTCGTTGTACGTTGCCGCCGGCGGGCCGGACTAGCTCACCATGCGGCGGGTGGCGTCCTCGAGCCGGTCCGCGATCGACCCGTTGATGACCTCGTCACCGACCTGCACCCGGATCCCGCCGACGACTTCGGGGTCGACGTCGAGGTTGAGGTGCATCGGGCGGCCGTAGAGCTTCGCGAGGGCGGCGCCCAGGCGCTGCTTCTGCGGGTCGCTCAACGGCACCGCCGAGGTGACGACCGCGACCATCCGGTCCCGCCGCTCGGCGGCGAGCCTGGACAGGGACTCCAGTCCCGACTCCAGGCTACGTCCCCGGGGCGCGGTGACGAGTCGCGTCACCAGGCGCTCGGTGACGGGCTTGGCCCGGCCGCCGAGCAGACGGTGCAGCAGCTCGCTCTTGGCCGACGCCGCGGCGGCGCCGTCGGTGAGCGCGGACCGCAGCCCGGTGCTGGAGGCGACGATCCGGGCGAACCGGAACAGCTCGTCCTCCACCTCGTCCAGCGTGCCGTTCTTCTGCGCGGCGGTGAGGTCGGCGATGTCCGCCAGCTCCTCCAGCACGTCCACCAGGTCGCGCGAGCGGGACCAGCGGGAGCGCACCGTGCCGGACACGAGGTCGAGCGCCGTGCCGCCGACCTGGCCGCCCAGCAGCCGCTGGGCCAGCTGGGCCTTGGCCTCGGCGGGCTGCGCCGGGTCGGTGAGGACCCGGCGCAGGCCGACCTCGCGGTCGAGCAGCGCGGTGACGGCGGCCAGCTCGTCGGCGAGCGCGCCGGGGTCGGCGGCCGTCGAGTCGGTCAGCGCGTCGAGGCGCTCGCGTGCGGCGGCCAGCGCCTCACGGCTCGCTCCGTGTGCGGTCATCGAGCCGCCTCGGCCTTCGACGGGGCGTCGGCCTTGTCCTCGAGCTCGTCGAGGAAGCGGTCGATCACGCGGCTCTGCCGGGCGTGGTCCTCCAGGGACTCGCCCACGAGCTTGCCGGCGAGGTCGGTGGCCAGCCGGCCGACGTCCTGCCGCAGCGTGTGCGCGGCGGCCTTGCGGTCCGCCTCGATCTGCGCGTGACCGGCGGCGATGATCTCCTCACGCTGCCGCTGGCCTTCCGCGCGCATCTCGGCGATGAGCGCGGCACCCTGCTCCTGCGCCTCCTGGCGGAGCCGCGCGGCCTCGTGCCGGGCCTCGGCGAGCTGGGCCTTGTACTGCTCGAGGACGCTCTGGGCCTCGGTCTGCGCGGCCTCGGCCTTCTCGATACCGCCCTCGATGGCTTCCCGTCGCTCTTCCAGAACCTTGTTGATGTTCGGGAGGAGCTTCTTGAACAGGAAGCCGAAGACGATGACGAAGGCGATCAGGCCGATGACGAGCTCGGGGATCGGCGGGACGAGGGGGTTCTCCGTCTCCGCCGCGAGCTGAACCAGGGGGCTCACATCAGTGCCTTTCGTCTAGTCGGCTGGGCTGAATCAGCAGGTCACTTGCCGAAGACGAACGGCATGACCAGACCGATCAGCGCCAGGGCCTCACAGAAGGCGAAGCCGAGGATCTGGTTGGCGCGGATCAGACCGGCGGCCTCGGGCTGACGGGCCAGGGCCTGGGTGCCGTTGCCGAAGATGATGCCGATACCGACACCGGGACCAATGGCAGCGAGGCCGTAACCGATGGAGCCGAGCGAGCCGGAAACAGCGGCAAGGGTCTGGGACATGCCAGTTCTTCCTTTTCTTTGCGGACCGGTGGGGGTTGGCCACCGGACGATAGGGGGTGGGAGCCGGGGTGCTCAGTGGTGCTCGGCGAGCGCACCCTGGACGTAGCTACAGGCCAGGAGGACGAAGACGTACGCCTGGACGGCCTGGATGAAGAGCTCGAACAGCGTCATCACCAGGACCATGACGAACGAGACGCCGGCGTAGGCGATCCCGATGCCGTTCAGCAAGTACCAGCTGGCGATGGTGAAGAGCAGCAGCAGGGTGTGGCCCGCGAACATGTTCGCGAAGAGCCGCACGGCGTGCGTGAACGGCCGGATGAACAGGTTCGAGAAGAACTCGATGGTCATCGACAGCGGCAGCACGGGGCCGATGGAGGGGTCGTAACCCGTGACGTTCTTGAAGAAGCCGACGAATCCCTGCCGCTTGAAGGTCAGGATGACCCACGTCAGCCAGACGATCACCGCGAGCACCAGCGGGTACGAGATGATCGCCGTCACCGGGAAGGCCGCGAGCGGGACGATGGACCAGAGGTTCATCATCCAGACGCAGAAGAACAGCGAGACCATGAAGGGCACGTACTTCTCGCCCTCACGCTTGCCGATCGTCTCGTAGACGATGCCGCGGCGGACGAAGTCGTAGCCGGCCTCGGCGATCATCTGGAGCTTGCCCGGCACGACCTTCGGCCGGGCGAAGGCGGCCCAGAAGAACCCGACGATGACCAACGAGCCGAGCAGCGCGAGCAGCATCGTCTTGTTGAAGTACAAGTTGCTGTCCCCGTCGCCCCACAGGGGCTCGAACAGGAACGAGTGCAGGCCCGGAGCGGGGAAGCCACAGCCGTCGAAGATGTGGCAGTCGGTCTCGAAGGCGAGCACCTGCGTCGGGTCAGCACTCACCGCGGGCTCCTTCAGCGTGGCGCATGGGTAGGGCAACCTCGTTGTGTCGGCGCGGCGAGCGGCCGCGGGTCGGCACTGGACTGGTGTTACGGATGTGGGGGCGGCTGAGGGGCATTGAGCCTCGCGATTGAGCAGGCGTCAGCTCTGGTGCCCGCGCCCGCGATGCCGCAGTTGGCACCGGACGATAGCAGGATCTCCTGGTCGGCTTTATCTCGGCCCTATCCCTCACGGCCTCGACCCTGTGGTCGTGGGCCGGTCGCTCCGCTCCGAGTCGGGTTCGACGTAGAAGATCTTGGCCTTCATGTGCGCCCGGGCCTGGGCCACCATCCACACGAGGGTGGCCACGACGAGCCCCGCGGCGAAGGCCCTGGGGTTGAACAGAGTGGTGTCCTTGAACAGCCCCATGAAGATGACCAGCAACAGGAGTTGGGCGACGTACAGCATCAGCCCCATGGCCTGGAACAGGTGCGGAAGCGATTTTGCCGTCCACTGGAGGACGTACAGACCGATTCCCATGAAGAGGATGGCGAGCACCGCGCCGACCGCGGCGCCGAGGGCGCCCTTGCCGCCGGCGACCCCGGCACTGACCGCGACGGCGATCGCGCCGGCAGCCGCTGTGGGCACAGCGGTCTGCAACAGGTTCCGGACGTCATTGGACGGCATGGCGGCTACTCCGCATTGCTGGTGGGGGCAGGTGTCGTCATGGACGAGCGTAGTCCCGGGGCGAGGCCGAACCTCTCGGTCGAGAGGCCGACGAGAGGCCGTCGATTGACGTCTCTCGGCTCTGTCCTGGGTTCTCGTGAACCGTATCACAAACTATTTGATGAGGTCTTTACCTGGTTGGTGTGCCAGGTGTCACACATGAGGGTGAACCTGCGCGTCTGCGCGAATACGGGGCCCACTTGTCTGGTATTGCCCCGCTTCGCACCCCCACGTCTTGGCAACGCGTTAGTCAGATTCTTACCTTGAGACCTTCACGAGGAGGTCTGGCGGGGGTGGCGCGAACGGTCACCGCCGGCCCCGGATCCCCAGCGCGCTGGCCCCATGTGCCCCGGCGGCGACGGGCGTACGCGGCTCCCTGTCCGTCCCGGTCCCGGGCTCGGTCGTGCCGTCCGTCTCCTCGGGGCACTCGGCGGCGGCCAGGTACCTGCGCCGCCGGTAGCGGGGCGGCACGATCCGCTGGGCCCACCTGGGAGCGCGCGGCCGGAACCGCGGCAGCAACAGCAGCACCAGCCCCACCGCGCTCAGCGCGACGATCCCCAGCACGATCCACATCGACGCCGAGTTGACCGAGTACGCCAGCGCCCCGAACGCGATCAGCGCCGACCAGAAGTACATGATCAGCACCGCCCTACTGTGCGAGTGCCCGATCTCCAGGAGCCGGTGGTGCAGATGACCCCGGTCCGCCGCGAACGGCGACTGGCCCCGCCATGTGCGGCGCACGATCGCCAGCACCAGGTCGGCCGCCGGCACCGCGATGATCGTGAGCGGCAGCAGCAGCGGGATGTAGACGGGCACCGTCTGGTGCACGGTGTTGCGCTCCGAACCGGAGAAGAGGTTCATCGCGTCCGGGTCGATCTGCCCGGTGATGGAGATGGCCCCCGCCGCCAGCACGAGACCGATCAGCATGGACCCCGAGTCGCCCATGAAGATCCGCGCGGGATGCATGTTGTGCGGCAGGAAGCCCAGGCACATGCCCATCAGGATGGCCGCGAACAGGGTCGCCGGGGCCGCCGCCTCCAGCCCGTAGCCGTACCAGATGCGGTACGCGTACATGAAGAACGCGGCGGAGGCGATGCACACCATGCCGGCGGCGAGACCGTCGAGGCCGTCGACGAAGTTGACCGCGTTGATGGTGATGACGACGAGCGCGACCGTGAGCAGCGTGCCCTGCCACTGGGTGAGCGCGAACAGGCCGACGCCCGGGATGGGCAGCCACAGGATGGTCAGACCCTGGACCACCATCACACCGGCGGCGATCATCTGGCCGCCGAGCTTGATCAGCGCGTCGATCTCGAACTTGTCGTCGAGGACGCCGATCAGCCAGATCAGCGCGGCTCCGGAGAGCAGGGCGCGCGGTTCGTTGGAGTTGGAGAAGACCGCGTTGAGGTTGGTCAGATGGTCCGCGACCAGCAGCCCGGCGCACAGTCCGAAGAACATCGCGATGCCGCCGAGGCGGGGGGTGGGTTCTCGGTGCACGTCCCGGGCGCGGATCTCCGGCATGGCTCCGGCCACGATCGCGAACTTCCGTACCGGTCCTGTCAGCAGATACGTCACCGCGGCCGTGATGCAGAGCGTCAGGAGGTATTCACGCACGGGCTTCCCCACAGGTCTCGCTGGCCATCCTCAGCCCCACACCCTAGCTGTGTCGTGCATATGGGTGAGGACTTACGGGTAGCGACGATGGTTGCACGTGTGGCTGTGCACGGGCCGCGCCTACCCGGTTCCCACTGGATTACGGGGCCCGTTGCGGTGGATACGGCGGATATCTCCCGGTGAGCCCGACGACGGCGTCGCGCACGCGCTGGATCTCGCCGTCCTCTCCGACCTGGCCGGATCTCTTCAGTACGGCACCGAGCAGCCGCCCGATCCTTCCCATTTCGGCCTCCCCCATCCCCTGCGTGGTCACCGCGGCGGTGCCGAGCCGCAGGCCGCGGGCATCGCCGTACGGCAGGGCGCAGGTGTCCAGGACGAGGCCGGCGGCGGCGAGCCGGCCGCGGGCGGTGCGGGCGTCGACGCCGAGCGGGGCGGGGTCGACGGTGAGGAGGTGGGTGTCGGTGCCGCCGGTGGTGACCGAGAGCCCCTCGGCGGCCAGGGCGGCGGCGAGCGCGCGGGCGTTGACGACGACCTGGTGGGCGTAGGCGGCGAAGGCGGGGGTCGCCGCCTCGCCGAACGCGACGGCCTTCGCGGCGACGGCGTTCATCTGGGCGCCGGCCTGGGTGAAGGGGAAGACGGCGCGGTCGACGCGCTCAGCGAGGTCCGCGCCGCAGAGGATCATGCCGCCGCGGGGGCCGCGCAGCACCTTGTGGGTGGTGGCGCAGACGACGTCGGCGTACGGCACGGGGCTCGGTGCCGCTCCCCCGGCGACGAGGCCGATGGGGTGGGCGGCGTCGGCGATGAGGTGGGCGCCCACCTCGTCGGCGACGGCGCGGAAGGCGGCGTAGTCGAGGTGGCGGGGGTAGGAGATCGAACCGCAGACGATCGCCTTGGGGCGGTGGGCCCGGGCGAGGGCGCGGACCTGGGCGTAGTCGATGAGGCCGCTGTCGGCGTCGACGCCGTAGCCGACGAAGTCGAACCAGCGGCCGGAGAAGTTGGCGGGCGAGCCGTGGGTGAGGTGACCGCCGAAGGGGAGGCCCATGGCGAGGACGGTGTCGCCGGGGCGCAGGAGCGCCGCGTAGGCGGCGAGGACGGCGGAGGACCCGGAGTGCGGCTGCACATTGGCGTGCTCGGCGCCGAAGAGGGTTTTCGCCCGGTCGACGGCGAGGCGTTCGGCGGCGTCGACGATCTCGCAGCCGCCGTGGTGGCGGGCGGCGGGGTAGCCCTCGGCGTACTTGTTGGCGAGGGGCGAGCCGAGGGCTTCCAGCACGGCGGGAGAGGTGAAGTTCTCGGCGGCGACGAGCTGGAGGCCGGTGGACTGCCGGGTGAGCTCGCCGAGCAGGATGTCGGCGACCTGGGGGTCCTGGTGGCGAAGGGCGTGTGCGGGGGGTGCGACCGTCATGGGGTACTCCGGAAGCGACGGTGACGTGCTCCCACGGTAAGCCCGGGACCGGGGTGCCGCCTCCGGGCGCCCTGCCGCGGGGGCGCCCGCAGGGGCGCGCTCCCGCGCGTGCCCGGCGGCTCACGCGCGGGCGGGAACTCCGGTCAGGGCGGTGACGACCGGGTCCAGTGCCTCGTTTATCTCTTCGCCGATGGACCGGAAGAACGGCAGCGGCGCCCCGTACGGGTCGTACACCTCGTCCGCCTCCGCCGTCGGCGCCAGCAGCCAGCCGCGGAGCGCCGCCGCCGCACGGACCAGCGCGCGGGCGCGGCCCACCACCCCGTCCTCGAGCGGCGGCAGCGTCGCCATGTCGATCGCGTTGACCAGCCGCGTGAACTCCTTCAGCGTGAACGTCCGCAGCCCCGCCGAGTGCCCCATGGAGATCACCTGCGCCCGGTGGTCGCGGGTCGCGGTCAGCACCAGGTCGGCCTCGATGACGTGCTCGTCGAGCAGCTCCCGCCCCACGAAACCGGACGCGTCCGCGCCGAAGTCGGCCAGCACGGTCTCCGCGTTGGTCTCCATGGGCGCCCCCTCGTGCCCCCAGGTGCCCGCGCTCTCCACGACGAGCCCGCCCCACAGCGGATCGCCGAGCCGGTCGGCCAGGGCGTGCCGGGTGAGCCGCTCGGTGATCGGCGAGCGGCACACGTTGCCGGTGCTGACGTGGAGGATGCGGAAGGTGTCGCGGGGAGCGCCGTACGCCGGGCCGCCCCACCCGTCCCCGTTGCCTATGCCACGCATGGGGGTCCCCCCTGCTCGAGCGCGGCCGAGAGCCCGGGGGATTCAGGGGCCGTCAATTCGCCACCTCGAGGTCGGGTACGACCTTGCGCAGATCCTCCGGGGAGAGGGCGCCCTGGCGCAGCAGTACCGGGACCTTGCCGGTGACGTCGACGATGGAGGACGGCACGTTGCCGGGGGTGGGGCCGCCGTCGAGGTACACGGAGACGGAGTCGCCGAGCATCTCCTGCGCGGCGTCGCAGTCCTCCGGCGCCGGGTGGCCGGTGAGGTTGGCGGAGGAGACGGCCATGGGGCCGACCTCGGTGAGCAGCTCGATGGCGACGGGGTGCAGCGGCATGCGCACGGCGACCGTGCCGCGGGTCTCGCCGAGGTCCCACTGCAAGGACGGCTGGTGCTTGGCGACGAGGGTGAGCGCGCCCGGCCAGAACGCGTCGACGAGCTCCCAGGCCATCTCGGAGAAGTCGGTGACGAGCCCGTGCAGGGTGTTCGGGGAGCCGATGAGGACAGGCGAGGGCATGTTGCGGCCGCGCCCCTTGGCCTCGAGCAGATCGCCGACGGCCTCCGCGGAGAAGGCGTCGGCGCCGATGCCGTAGACGGTGTCGGTCGGAAGCACCACGAGCTCGCCCCTGCGCACGGCGGAGGCCGCCTCGCGCAGCCCGGTCGCGCGGTCGGTGGCGTCGTTGGTGTCGTATCGCCGTGCCATCTAGGGGGCCTCCTCGTACGCGTACTGCATCGTTGTCGTCAGGGGCGCGAGCCGGTTCACGGCAGCGCCTTGCGGGCGGTCGCGAACCGCGGCCGGTTGTTGAGGTCGGGGTGGTCGGCCGCGTCGGCCCAGCCCTTCTCCTCGGCGAAGATCCACGGCACCTGGCCGCCCTGCGTGTCGGCGTGCTCGACGACGACGACCCCGCCGGGCCGCAGCAGCCGGTGCGCGGTGCGTTCCAGGCCCCGGATGAGGTCGAGGCCGTCCTCGCCGGAGAACAGGGCGAGGTCGGGGTCGTGGTCGCGGGCCTCGGGGGCGACGTACTCCCACTCGGTGAGCGGGATGTACGGCGGGTTGGAGACGACGAGGTCGACCTGTCCGTCGAGGTCGGGGAAGGCGGTCAGGGCATTGCCCTGGCGCAGCTCGACCCGTGACCCCTCCATGTTCTTGCGGGCCCACTCGTGGGCGTCCTCGCTCAGCTCCACGGCGTACACGCGCGAGCGCGGAACCTCCTGGGCCAGGGCGAGCGCGATGGCGCCGGAGCCGGTGCACAGGTCGACGATGCACGGCTCGACGACGTCCATGGCCCGTACCGCGTCTATCGCCCAGCCGACGACGGACTCGGTCTCCGGGCGGGGCACGAAGACGCCGGGGCCTACCTGGAGCTCCAGATAGCGGAAGAAGGCGCGTCCGGTGATGTGCTGAAGCGGCTCGCGGGCCTCGCGGCGGGCGACGACCTCCCAGTACCGGGCGTCGAAGTCGGCGTCCTTGACGGTGTGCAGCTGCCCCCGCTTGACGCCGTGCACGAACGCGGCGAGCTCCTCGGCGTCGGTGCGCGGCGAGGGCACGCCGGCGTCGGCGAGCCGCTGGGTGGCCTGGGCCACCTCGGCGAGCAGCACGCTGCGGGGGCTGGGGGTCCGCCCCCCGGGATTAGGCTGCACCGCTCGTCCTCCGGTCACTGTGTTCGTACGTCCCTGCCCTGCGGCCCGCCCTACGCGGCGGCGAGCTTGGCCGCCGAGTCCGCGTCGACGCAGGCCTGGATGACCGCGCCGAGCTCGCCGTCCAGGACCTGGTCCAGGTTGTACGCCTTGAACCCGACCCGGTGGTCCGAGATGCGGTTCTCCGGGAAGTTGTACGTACGGATCTTCTCGGAGCGGTCGACGGTGCGGACCTGGCTGCGGCGGGCGTCCGCGGCCTCCTTCTCCGCCTCCTCCTGGGCCGCCGCGAGGAGCCTGGAGCGCAGGATACGCAGCGCCTGCTCCTTGTTCTGGAGCTGGCTCTTCTCGTTCTGGCAGGAGGCGACGACACCGGTCGGAATGTGCGTGATACGGACCGCGGAGTCGGTGGTGTTGACCGACTGCCCGCCGGGCCCGGAGGACCGGTAGACGTCGATCCGGAGGTCGTTCGGGTTGATCTCGACGTCGACCTCCTCCGCCTCGGGCGTGACGAGCACCCCGGCGGCGGAGGTGTGGATACGGCCCTGCGACTCGGTCGCCGGGACGCGCTGCACGCGGTGCACGCCGCCCTCGTACTTCAGCCGCGCCCACACGCCCTGCCCGGGCTCGGTGGCGCCCTGGCCGCCCTTGGTCTTCACCGCGACCTGGACGTCCTTGTAGCCGCCGAGCTCGGACTCGGTGGCGTCGATGATCTCGGTCTTCCAGCCGACGCGCTCTGCGTAGCGCAGATACATGCGCAGCAGGTCCCCGGCGAACAGGGCGGACTCGTCGCCGCCGGCACCGGCCTTGATCTCGAGGATGACGTCCTTGTCGTCGTTGGGGTCGCGCGGGACGAGCAGCAGCCGCAGCTTCTCGGTCAGCTCCTCGCGCTGCTGCTCCAGCTCCTTGACCTCGGCGGCGAAGTCCGGGTCGTCGGCGGCGAGCTCGCGGGCGGTGCCGATGTCGTCGCCGACCCGCTTCCAGGACCGGTAGGTGGCGACGATCGGGGTCAGCTCGGCGTAACGCTTGTTGAGCCTGCGCGCGTTGGCCTGGTCGGCGTGCACGGCAGGGTCGGCGAGCTTCGTCTCCAGGTCGGCGTGCTCACCGACGAGTTCCTCGACCGCCTCGAACATCTCCGGCTCCCATGTGAAATGACGAACAGTGGCTGCACCGCAAAGCGCCGGCCCCGGCGCCCCCGCCATGACGGCGGGGGCCCGGGGACCGGCGCTGTGGGCTCGCTACTTCTTGGCAGCGGCAGCCTTGCCGAAGCGGGCCTCGAAGCGGGCCACGCGGCCACCGGTGTCGAGGATCTTCTGCTTGCCCGTGTAGAACGGGTGGCACTCGGAGCAGACCTCGGCGCGGATGGCGCCGGACTGGATGGTGCTGCGAGTGGTGAACGACGCGCCACAGGTGCAGCTGACCTGCGTCTCGACGTACTCGGGGTGGATGTCGCGCTTCAAGGTGTCTCCTAGGTTCGGGAGGGCGCCGGGTCGCAGCCGCGGGATGCGGAGCGTGAACCGGAGCCGACGTGCCAGTCTGCCAGCAACTGGCCGCATCCCCCAAAACGGGGGGTTGCGGCCAGTTATTCCGGCGACCGGGGGTGGGGGTTCGGGTGCGTTGCCGGGTGCGGGTGGGTTCGTGGTTGCTCGCGCGCTCAGGACCCCGTCACGACCCCCTTCGCCTCGCCGGAGGCGGTCCCCTCCGTCGCGGCGGAGGGGATCGCCTTGTCCCCCTTCAGCGCCGTCCAGACCTGCGCGGCCTTGGCCTCGTCCACGAGCACCCGGTTCCCGTTCGCCGGGTCGTAGCGGACCGGCATGGTCACCATGTGCATCCGGTCCGCACTGATCCCCTTCAGCCCCCCGGCGAAGGACACCAGGTCCTTCACGGACCCCAGGTCGGAGTCGGTGGTCACCGCCTTCGTCGCCGTGTCCGCGAGGTCGTACAGCTTCTTCGGACTCGTCAGCACCCCGATCTGCTTCACCTGGGTGACCAGCGCCTTCATGAACGCCTGCTGCAACTGGATCCGCCCGAGATCGGACCCGTCGCCCACACCGTGCCGCGTCCGGACGAGCCCGAGCGCCTGCTCGCCGTCGAGCCGGTGCGTGCCGGCGGCGAGGTCGAGGTGGCTGTCGGGGTCGTCGATGGCCTTGGTCGTCGTCACCTCGACCCCGCCGAGCTCGTCGATGAGCTTCTGGAAGCCCGCGAAGTCGACCTCCAGGAAGTGGTCCATCCGGATGCCGGTCATCGTCTCGACGGTCTTGACGGCGCAGGCGGCGCCCCCGGTCGAGTACGCGGAGTTGAACATCACGCCGGACGCGGCGGGACGGTCGCCGCCGTCGGCGCCGGTACACGCGGGGCGGTCGACGAGCGTGTCGCGCGGGATGGAGACGACGCTCGCCTTCTTGTGGCCCTCGTACACGTGCACGATCATCGCCGTGTCGGAGCGTGCCGTGCCGTCGTCGCTGCCGCCGCCCAGCTTCTTGTTGCTGCCGGAGCGGGTGTCGGAGCCCAGGACGAGGATGTCCTCGGAGCCGTTGTCGACGTTGGAGGGCCGGTGCCCGCCCAGCGCCTGGTTGAGGTCGACGCTGCGGATGTTGCCGTTGAGCTTGAGGTACAGATAGCCGACGCCGGTGCCGCCGAGGACGAGGATGCCGAAGGCGACCCAGGACGTGACGCGCAGGGCCTTGCGCCGCGCGCTGAGCGGCTTGCGGCGGCGGCCTCTGTTCCCGCCCCGTCGGGAGCCCCCGGGGCCTCTGGGGCCCGTGGGACCGGTGTCCGGGGTCACGGCGTCCGGTGTGGTGTCGGCGGGCATGTGCTCCTCGGTTCGCGTCGGGTCGTCCCCCCATGGTCACTCCGTTCGGGGAGACGGCGATAGCCGACATAGGGTTGCACACCCCGTTGTGCCCCCTGTGTTCGATTTGTCACCGCGCGAACGGCGACGGCTCGCGGGGGCCCGGACACGCAGGAGGGGCGTACGGCCCACCGGCCGTACGCCCCTCCTGGTCGTGCCTGCGCTCAGTCGCCGTTGCCCGGCGCCGGCGTCGTCTTCTGGATCTGCATCAGGAACTCGGCGTTCGACTTCGTCTGCTTCATCTTGTCGAGGAGCAGTTCGATCGCCTGCTGCGAGTCGAGCGCGTGCAGCACCCGGCGCAGCTTCCAGGTGATGGCCAGCTCGTCGCTGCCGAGCAGGATCTCCTCCTTGCGGGTGCCGGACGCGTCGACGTCCACCGCGGGGAAGATGCGCTTGTCGGCGAGCTTCCGGTCGAGCTTGAGCTCCATGTTGCCGGTGCCCTTGAACTCCTCGAAGATCACCTCGTCCATGCGGGACCCGGTGTCCACCAGGGCGGTGGCGAGGATGGTCAGCGAACCGCCGTCCTCGATGTTGCGGGCCGCACCGAAGAAGCGCTTCGGCGGGTACAGGGCCGTGGAGTCGACACCGCCGGAGAGGATGCGGCCGGAGGCCGGGGCGGCGAGGTTGTACGCGCGGCCCAGACGGGTGATCGAGTCGAGCAGCACGACGACGTCGTGGCCCAGCTCCACCAGGCGCTTGGCGCGCTCGATGGCGAGCTCGGCGACCGTGGTGTGGTCCTCGGCCGGACGGTCGAAGGTCGAGGAGATGACCTCGCCCTTGACCGACCGCTGCATGTCGGTGACCTCTTCCGGACGCTCGTCGACCAGGACGACCATCAGGTGGCACTCGGGGTTGTTGTGCGTGATCGCGTTGGCGACCGCCTGCATGATCATGGTCTTGCCGGTCTTCGGCGGGGCCACGATCAGACCGCGCTGGCCCTTGCCGATGGGCGAGACCAGGTCGATGATCCGGGTCGTCAGCACACCGGGGTCCGTCTCCAGACGGAGCCGGTCCTGCGGGTAGAGCGGGGTGAGCTTGTTGAACTCCGGGCGGCCGCGGCCGTGTTCGGGCGCCATGCCGTTGACGGAGTCCAGGCGGACCAGCGCGTTGAACTTCTCGCGGCGCTCGCCGTCCTTGGGCTGGCGGACCGCGCCGGTGACGTGGTCGCCCTTGCGCAGGCCGTTCTTGCGGACCTGGGCGAGGGAGACGTAGACGTCGTTCGGGCCGGGCAGGTAGCCGGAGGTGCGGATGAACGCGTAGTTGTCGAGGATGTCCAGGATGCCCGCGACGGGGATCAGGACGTCGTCCTCGTTGATCTGCGGCTCCTGCACGTCGTCGCGTCCGCGCCGGCCCCTGCGGTCGCGGTACCGGCCGCGACGGCCGCGGCGGCCGGTCCCGTCGTCGTCGTAGCCGTCGTCCTGCGGGCCGCCGCCACCGCGCTGCTGGTTGTTCTGCTGGCCGCGCTGCTGGTTGTTCTGGTCGTCGCCCTTGTTGCGGCGGTCCCGGTCACCGCGGTCGCCGCGGTCCCTGTCACCGCGGTCACCGCGGTCGCGGTCCCGGTCGCCGCGGTCACGGTCGCGGCCGCGCTCGCGGCGGCTCTGCCGGCCCTGACGGCCGTCGCCGCCCTGGTCGCCGTCGCCGCCCTGGCCCTGGCCCTGGTTCTGCTGGCCCTGGTTCTGCTGCGGGGCGGGGGCCTCGGCCTTGGGCTCGGTGCGGGCCTCGGCGGCGGCCGTCTCGGGGCTGCCGGCCTCGGCGGTCGCGCGGCGCCGGCGGCGCTCGGCGGGGGCCTCGCCACCCGCCGGCTGGCCGGGGATGTCGATCTGCTGCTGGGAGGCGGCCTGCTCGGCGGACTGCTCGGCCTTCTTGGCGGCGGACCCGGTCTCGTCACCGGTACGCGTACGGGAGGTGGCCCGGCGCTTCGGCTTGGTCTCGCCCGCGGCGTCCGCGACGGCGGGCGCGGCGGCCTTGGCGGGGGCTCCCCCGGCGGCCTGCGCCTCCTTGATGACCTCGATCAGCTGGCTCTTGCGCATCCGCGCGGTGCCCCTGATACCGAGGCCCGAGGCGACCTGCTGCAACTCGGCCAGCACCATGCCCTCGAGGCCGGTGCCACGGCGCCGCCGGGAGCCGGCACCGGTGGCAGGCGCGGAGGCGTCCGTGGCGGGCGCGGCAGCGGTGTCCTCGACACGTGCGCCCATCAGATCGGTGGTGTCGCTCACGAAGGGTCCTTCCCTGGAGCGGACGTCGGCCTGTCTGGCTCGGCGACCGGTTGTGCTGTCCGGCTTCGGTCCGATGCTGTCGGATCGTGCCGGGGCGGTGGTCCGCCAACGCGGCGGAGGAGATTGCTGGTGATGGCGTTTGCCTGAGCGGTGGCACGTGGTGTCGGTGTCACGCGGCCGGCGCACGCCGGTTCCGGAGCGTGCCCGGCAAACAGCTCAGCGCTGCCGTACGGCGTACTGCCCGCATACGTCGTACGGAACACGGTGCGGCTTGGGAGGCTCCCGGAAGAATGTCTGTCCCGGACGGGGACACGAAGCACCTCGCCATGGCGGGGTCGGGTGCAGACTTGAGGTTAACACTACCGGATCCAACAAACATTCCCCCTCTCGAAATCCGGCAACCGGACGCTGTGGGTGGTTATCGCCCGGCACCGGCCTCGGCGCCGGCCTCCGCACCGGGGGCGGCGAGCGGCAGCACGCTCGCCCCGGTGCCGTCGAGTTCCAGCCGGTTGGCGGCCCAGCCTGGGCCCGCCAGATCGGCGACCTTGTCGGCGCTCGCCGGGTCGGCGAGGGCCAGGACGGTGGGTCCGGCGCCGGAGATGACCGCCGGGACGCCGTCCCCGCGCAGCCGCTCCACCAGCGCGGCGCTCTCCGGCATGGCCGGGGCGCGGTACTCCTGGTGGAGGCGGTCCTCGGTGGCGGGCAGCAGCAGTTCGGGACGCCGGGTCAGGGCCTCGACGAGCAGGGCGGCGCGGCCCGCGTTGGCGGCGGCGTCGACGTGCGGGACGGTGCGCGGGAGCAGTCCGCGCGCGGTCTCGGTCAGTACCGGTTTCCCGGGTACGAAAACCACTGGAACGATGGAATCGGCGGGCTCGGTCCTGATGGCCCGGGCGGCGCCGGCGTCCATCCAGGAGAGCGTGAAACCGCCGAGCAGACAGGCGGCGACGTTGTCGGGGTGGCCCTCGATCTCGGTGGCCAGCTCGAGCAGCGCGGTGTCGTCGAGCCTGGCCTCACCGCCTATGGTGACCGCCCGCGCGGCGACGATGCCGGCGCAGATGGCGGCGGAGGAGGAGCCGAGGCCGCGGCCGTGCGGGATGCGGTTGGCGCACACGATCTCCAGGCCGCGGGGCTGCCCGCCCAGCACGTCGAAGGCGGTGCGCAGGGCGCGGACGAGGAGATGGCTCTCGTCGCGGGGCAGGGTCTCGCTGCCCTCGCCCGCGATGTCGATGTGCAGCCCTGAGTCGGCCACCCGGACGACCACGTCGTCGTAGAGCCCCAGCGCGAGGCCGAGGGCGTCGAAGCCCGGGCCGAGGTTGGCACTGGTGGCGGGGACGCGCACCCGGACGGCGGCGGCGCGGAACGCTGGACCGGCCATCGCTCGATGACTCTCCTTGAACTGCGGGACTGTCGAATGGCGTTCGACGCGGGGGAGGCGCGCGACCGGCATCCGAATTCGGGACCTGTGCTGCGGGATGTCTGCTGCGGATGTGGAGGTTTCGGTACGTACGGGCGATACGTACGGGGACCCATCGGCCGCGTACGGCCGCGGAGCGACCCGGCAGGCGCCTGGCGGGCACCGGAACCGGCCGCGTGGGGTCGCGCGAAGGGCGCGACACCGCGGCATATGCGGCGGGCGGGTTCGGTACAGCCTATCGAAGGTGGGTTCAGTGGCGACATAGGGCGCACGGGAGGCGCACGATGCGTGTCGCCTCCCCCGCCGTGCACCCCCGCACCGTCGCGAACGCGGCGGCAGGGGGTGCGGGCGGTCCCGCCGTACGACTCCCCGTTACGCGAGCCCGAGCCGCTCCGCCGCCGTCGCCGCGTCGACCGGCACGGTGACCGGCTGCGGCGCTCCGGCGACCGCCCAGTCCGGGTCCTTGAGCCCGTTCCCGGTCACCGTGCAGACGATCCGCTGCCCCGGGTCGACCTTGCCCTGCTCGGCCGCCTTCAGCAGACCGGCGACCGAGGCGGCCGAGGCCGGCTCCACGAACACACCCTCCTGCGCCGCCAGCAGCCGGTAGGCGCGCAGGATCTCACGGTCCGTCACCTCGTCGATGGCGCCGCCCGATTCGTCCCGCGCGGCCAGCGCGAACTGCCAGGACGCCGGGTTGCCGATGCGGATGGCGGTGGCGATCGTCGACGGGTCCTTGACGACCTCGCCGCGCACGATCGGCGCCGAACCGGAGGCTTGGAAGCCCCACATGCGGGGCGTGCGGGAGGCCACGCCGTCGGCGGCGTACTCGGTGTAGCCCTTCCAGTAGGCCGTGATGTTGCCCGCGTTGCCGACCGGCAGGACGTGGACGTCCGGGGCGTCGCCCAGCATGTCCACGATCTCGAACGCGGCGGTCTTCTGACCCTCGATCCGTACCGGGTTGACCGAATTGACCAGCGCCACCGGGTAGTTGTCGGAGAGCGAGCGCGCGAGCGTGAGGCAGTCGTCGAAGTTGCCGTCGACCTGGAGGATCTTGGCGCCGTGGATCAGCGCCTGGCCCATCTTGCCGAGCGCGATCTTGCCCTGCGGCACGAGCACCGCGGAGACCATTCCGGCGCGTACGGCGTAGGCGGCGGCGGAGGCAGAGGTGTTGCCCGTGGAGGCACAGATGACTGCCTTGGCACCCTCCTCCTTGGCTCGCGTGATGGCCATCGTCATGCCGCGGTCCTTGAAGGAACCGGTCGGGTTGGCGCCCTCCACCTTGAGGTGGACCTCGCAGCCCGTGCGCTCGGAGAGCACCTGCGCGGGTACGAGCGGCGTGCCGCCCTCGCGGAGCGTGACGACCTCGGTGGTGTCGGAGACCGGCAGCCGGTCCCGGTACTCCTCGATGATTCCGCGCCACTGGTGGGTCATTGCTGGTTACTCTCCTTCAACCCGCATGATGCTGGCGACGCCCCGCACGGTGTCGAGGCTGCGCAGCGCCTCGACGACACCGGTGAGGGCGGCGTCGGACGCGCGATGGGTGACGACGACGAGGGAGGCCTCGCCGTCCCCGTCCGGCCGGCTCTGCTGGCGGACGGTGTCGATCGAGACGCCGTGCTCGGCGAACACGGTGGCCACCTGGGCGAGGACGCCCGGTTTGTCGGCGACGTCCAGGCTGATGTGGTACCGCGTGACCACCTCGCCCATCGGCGAGACCGGCAGCCGGGTGTACGCGGACTCGCCGGGCCCGGTGGTGCCGTGCAGCCGGTTGCGGCAGACGGCGACGAGGTCGCCGAGGACCGCCGAGGCGGTGGGCGCGCCGCCCGCGCCGGGGCCGTAGAACATCAGCTGCCCGGCGGCCTCGGACTCGACGAAGACGGCGTTGTAGGCGCCGCGCACGGAGGCCAGCGGATGGCTGAGCGGGATCATCGCGGGGTGCACGCGCGCGGTGACCGAGCCGCCGTCGGCCGCGCGCTCGCAGATGGCGAGCAGCTTGATGGTGCAGCCCATCTCCTTGGCGGAGGCGAAGTCGGCGGCGGTGACCTCGGTCATGCCCTCGCGGTAGACGTCGTCCAGGCGCACGCGGGTGTGGAAGGCGATCCCGGCGAGGATGGCGGCCTTGGCAGCGGCGTCGAAGCCCTCGACGTCGGCGGTCGGGTCGGCCTCGGCGTACCCGAGCGCGGTGGCCTCGTCGAGGGCCTCCTGGTAGCCGGCGCCCGTGGAGTCCATCTTGTCGAGGATGAAGTTGGTGGTGCCGTTGACGATGCCGAGGACCCGGTCGACCTTGTCGCCGGCGAGGGACTCGCGCAGCGGCCGGATCAGCGGGATGGCACCGGCGACGGCGGCCTCGTAGTAGAGGTCCCGGCCGTGCTCGGTGGCGGCGGCGTGCAGCGCGGCGCCGTCCTGGGCGAGGAGCGCCTTGTTGGCCGAGACGACGGAGGCGCCGTGCTCGAAGGCGGTGGTGATGAGGGTGCGGGCGGGCTCGATCCCCCCGATGACCTCCACCACGACGTCGATGTCGCCGCGTTTGACGAGGGCGGTGGCGTCGGTGGTGACCAGGGCGGGGTCGATGCCCTCGCGGACCTTGGCGGGCCGGCGTACGGCCACTCCGGCGAGTTCGAGGGGGGCGCCGATCCGGGCGGCGAGGTCCTCCGCGTGCGTCGTCATGATGCGCGCCACCTCTGAGCCGACGACCCCGCAGCCCAGCAGCGCCACTTTCAGCGGACGCGTACGCATCATCCGACCTCGTTTCCTCATACCGTCTAGGTTCGACCAGTCTCACGCACCGGACCGGAATTCCTGCCCTTGGTCCGGATTGTGAGACATGCATTTCATTGTCGCGGCGGCGGAAGGCGGGAGATCTTCCGCCGCCGTGGAGCGGTTGACGAGGGGTTCAGCCGACGTCGAGCCGCAGCAGGTCCTCCTCGCTCTCCCGGCGCACGATGACCCGCGCCTCGCCGTCGCGCACGGCGACGACCGGCGGCCGCAGCGCGTGGTTGTAGTTGCTGGCCATGGAGCGGCAGTAGGCGCCGGTGGCGGGGACGGCGATGAGGTCGCCGGGCGCGAGGTCGGCCGGCAGGAACGCGTCCTTGACCACGATGTCGCCGCTCTCGCAGTGCTTGCCGACGACGCGGACGAGCATCGGCTCGGCGTCGCTCGTACGGGAGGCGAGGGCGACGCTGTACTCGGCGTCGTACAGCGCGGTACGGATGTTGTCGGACATGCCGCCGTCGACGGAGACGTACGTCCGCAGTCCTTCCAGCGGCTTGACGGTGCCGACCTCGTACAGCGTGAAGGTGGTGGGGCCGACGATGGCGCGGCCCGGCTCGACGGAGATGCGCGGCGTGCGCAGCCGGGCGGACTCGCACTCGCGAGTGACGATCTCGGTGAGCGCCTTGGCGATCTCGTGCGGCTCGCGGGGGTCGTCCTCGCTGGTGTAGGCGATGCCGAGGCCGCCCCCGAGGTCGATCTCGGGGAGTTCCACCCCGTGCTCGTCACGGATGTCCTTGAGCAGCCCCACCACCCGGTGGGCGGCGACCTCGAACCCGGACATGTCGAAGATCTGCGACCCGATGTGGGAGTGGATGCCGATGACGTCCAGCGAGTCGAGCTGCAACGCCCGCCGCACGGCCTCGGCGGCCTGCCCGTCGGCCAGCGGGATGCCGAACTTCTGGTCCTCGTGGGCGGTGGCGATGAACTCGTGGGTGTGCGCCTCGACCCCCACGGTCACCCGGATCTGCACCCGCTGCCGCTTGTCCAGCTCACGGGCGATGTGGGCGACGCGCACGATCTCCTGGAAGGAGTCGAGCACGATCCGCCCGACCCCGGCCTCGACGGCCCGGCGGATCTCGGCCGGGGTCTTGTTGTTGCCGTGGAAGGCGATGCGGTCCGGGGAGAGCCCCGCGGAGAGGGCGGTGGCGAGCTCGCCTCCCGAGCACACGTCGAGGTTGAGCCCCTCCTCGTCCAGCCAGCGCACGACGGCGCGGGAGAGGAAGGCCTTGCCGGCGTAGAACACGTCGGCGTCGTGCCCGAAGGCGGTGCGCCAGGCGCGCGCCCGGGCGCGGAAGTCGGCCTCGTCGAGGACGTACGCCGGCGTCCCGACCTGCGCGGCGAGCGCGTTGACGTCGACCCCGCCGACGGTCACGACACCGTCCGCGTTCCGGGCGACGGTCTGGGCCCACACCTTGGGGTCGAGGGCGTTGGGGTCGGCGGGCGGAGCTGCGCTTGCTACGGAGCGCCCTTCGGGAAGGACGTCGGCGTGCCGGGGCCCGGCGGGATGTGCGGAACGACTCATGGGTTTCTCTCCAGCTTCTGAGCCTCTGACCTCAGAGGTGGACGGGTGCGCTGATGCCGAGCAGGGACAGGCCGCCGGCCAGCACCGTCCCGGCGGCTTCGGCGAGGGCGAGCCGGGCGCGGTGGGCGGCCGAGGGTTTCTCGTCGCCGAGGGGCAGCACGGTGTGCTGGACGGCGAGGAAGGCGTCGGCGGTGGTGACGAGGTGCCGGGCGAGCCGGTCGGGCGCGCGGTGGTGCGCGGCGCGCGAGAGGGCGTGCGGGTACTCGGCGAGCGCGTGCAGCAGGGGCTGGGCGCCGGGTACGTCCACGGCCCCGGGCTCGGGCGTGAGGTGGAGCCGGGCCGCACCGCGCGCGAGGGCGCACGCCCGGGCGTGCGCGTAGCGCACCCGGAACAGCGGGTTGCTCTCGCGCTGCACGAGGTGGTCGGCGGTGATCCGGGGCCGGTCGTGCGCGGCGGGATGCAGCAGCGCCCAGCGGGAGGCGTCCCCGCCGAGCGGCGCGGGGTCCTCACCGGCGGGCACGGGCCGCAGCGTGACGGGCTTCCCGTGCGCGACCTCGGCACGCCCGCCCTGGCTGGCGATGATCCGCACGAGCGAGTCGGCGACGACTTCGGCGCGGATGTCGTAGGGGATGCGGAGCGCGACGGGCTCGCCGGCGAGCTCGTCGGAGAACCCGTACCGACTTCCCTCTTGGTCGATCTGCCGCACAAGAGCGGAGGCGGCGAGCTCCCCGTCGAGCCGGATGTTGAGAAACCCGGGCCCACTGACGACGACGTCGGCGACGCCGTCGGCGTCGCGGAGCCGCGGCCGCAGGATGTCGGCGACCTGGCGCGGCGACCGCCCGGCATCCCGGGCGAGCTGGAGGGCGATGTTGGTGGCGTAGTCCCCGGAGCCTCCGGGCCCCGGCGGCGTGACAACGGCACGCACGGGAACGGCCACGCTCAGCTCCCCGTCATCGACAGCGGACCGCACCGCGCGCAGCACGGTACGGGAGAACTCGACGGGGGTCACGAGACAAGGGTAGGGGAGGAGGGGGGTGGGAAGGCGAGCGGATAAGGGCGGGGTATCGGGATGTGGACGGGGCTGGGGTTTTCGGGATGTGGACGGGGGCCGGGTTATCGGGGTGCGGACGGGGCCGGGTTATCGGGGTGCGGACGGGGGCGGGGTTATCGGGGTGCGGACGGGGCTGGGGTTTTCGGGATGTGGACGGGGCCGGGGTTTTCGGGATGTGGACGGGGCCGGGGTTTTCGGGGTGCGGACGGGGCCGGGGTTATCGGGATGTGGATGGGGGCGGCGGGAGTACGGGACGATCACGGGATGGTCAGGGAGCGGGTTGCGCCCCGGCCCGCCCGACATGCCCGGTTCCGGGCCCGGAATCCGGCGAGGACTCGCCCTCACCGCCACCACGCTCCAGCAGCTCCCGCACGACCCGCACGAGCTCGGCAGGGTCGAACGGCTTGGCCAGAAAGGCATCGACGCCGACGTCGAGCCCGCTCTCGACCTCGTACTGCGTACAGGCGCTGACGACGGCGAGCGGAAGATGCCGGGTCCGAGGATCGGCCCGCAGCCGGGCGGCGGTCCGCAACCCGTCGAGCCGGGGCATGACGACGTCGAGGGTGACGACATCGGGCCGCACCCGATGCACGACATCCAGACACTCGACACCATCGGCCGCGGTCACGACCTCGATGCCCTCCAGCTCGAGATTGACCCTGATCAGCTGCCGGATGACCTTGTTGTCGTCCACAACAAGCACCCGGCCGGACGCGCCTGACACAACTCGAGAGTAGGTCGAGCCGGGGCACGGCGTCCGGGTTTTGCCCACTTCCGACCCGTGCGGGGGGAGTGGGGGCGTGTTTGTGGGCGTGCGGGGGGTGGGGGGCGTTGTTTGTAGGCGTGCGGGAGGAGCGGGGGCATGTTGGTGGGCGTGCAGGGAGGTGGGGGCATGTTGGTGGGCGTGCAGGGAGGTGGGGGCATGTTGGTGCCCGTGCACGAGGGGCGCCCTCCCACCGCGTCCGGGGTAGCGATGCGCCTGCCTCCGCGGACCCCACCGTTGCGGTGTGCAGAAGGCTGCCGCCCCTGCTAGGGGACCACCCCGCACCCGACACGTCCGGCCCCAAAACCCGTTCATGACCACGCCGAAGGAGCTGGTAGTGTTCTACCCGTCGCCGCAAGCACCACCAACCGCGGCCGACACGCCCCCGTAGCTCAGGGGATAGAGCAACGGCCTCCGGAGCCGTGTGCGCAGGTTCGAATCCTGCCGGGGGCACCTTGGATCAGGTGCCCAAAGACCCCGTCACCAGCGGAAACGCTGAGGTCGGGGTCTTCGCGTATGACCAGGCGTGTGCGGTCCGGAGCGGCTCTATGTCGGGGTCTGTGGACGAGGCGTGGACGGATTCTTGAGGCATTCCCGCAGGTGACGCCGCGCATCGAAGCCGAGCAACTGCGCCCCTCATTATCGTCGTACCGGTATTGGATGACGCCGAGGATGGGAAGCTTGAGCGTTGCTCGGCGCTGCCGCGCTGTCTTCGACCGACACGGGCGGCGGACAGCTGATCGGACGAGGTGGGGGATCTCGTGGACGTGACCACGCTTGCAGTTGCGCTCATCGGTGTCGGAGGAACGCTCGGCGGAACTCTGGGCGGAGCGCTGCTCAGCCAGCGCGCAACCCGGGAGCAGAACCAGCGCGCGGATCGTGAACGAGCAGAGGACCGTCACGACCGAGCGCAGGAAGCTAGAAGGGATCTCTACGCCCGCCTGAACACCACAGCCCGCGCTTACCGGGTCGCTGCCCGAGACACCGTCCGAGCAGCCGAGCGTGGTGAAACCGTCGAGCCAGCAGCCCTTGACACCGCCAGGGACGCTTGGTTGGAGCAATACTCTTCGGCGCAGATGGCGCTGCCGAAGTATGTCCACGAGATTGTTTCGACCCTCAACAGGGCGCTCGGAGTCGGGTATTCCGTGGTCAAGCAGTTGCCGAACAGTCCTGACCCAGACGAGTCGTACAGCCGTGCCAAAGCTTGGTTCAGCGGTCCAATGTCCGACGGGGTGTATCTACTGCGGGTCACTCTGCGCCATGACCTCGGTGTCGAGGTCGAGCCCGACTTCGAACGCACCTGCACACGGATGCTCGCCGCGCTCGATGGCGAGCGAAGGAACCTTGAACGCCTGCTCTCCTCCGAACAGGCCCGGGCGACCCGGCCTGCTTGACGGGCCAGGAAAACGACGAGGCCTTTGGGCATCACGCCACAGGCCTCAAACACGAGCAAGGTCATGTCGACGCCGGCAGGACCTGGCCTCAAGCCTGACGATAGCGTGCGACGCCGTACACCTGCTCGACTGTCAGCACCCCTGGGAGCGGTGCTAGTGCTGCCACCTCGCGCTCCCTGTACACGCGCACGCTGAGTTGAGCGACGGGCACCTTCAAATCGGTCACGCCGGCGAAGACGAGTACCGGCTCCACCGGTACGGGAGAGCCGCCATAGCGCTCAAGCACTCGAGCTACCCGCTTGGCCTCAGCTCGGCTCTTGCGCGCATAGGACACCGGCTTTCCGTGATCGACCTTCACAGAGTCGTCGCCGACCCATACGACCCTTTTGTGGTGGTGCTTCGCATTGATGCTGAACACGCCACCGGGCCCGATCAACAAATGGTCCACGTCCGCCTTGTCGGCCAAGAGGACGGAATGCAGGACGCGCCGGCCGTGCCGCTTCAAGCGGCTCAGTTCGGCTCCCACCCGCGGGTGCGGACGAGGAGTGCTCGGCCACCCTGACCACGTCCTCTCCGTCGGTTTCGGGCATGGCGGGGGTAAGGACTTGACGCGAGTCGGTCACGCCGGCCGTTGAGGTGGACGAGTCAGCCGGTCACCGGACGCGGTTCGGTCACTGCGATCGGAGAGGGGACAGAAGAGGTAAGGACGCGCGGCCGGAACGGAGACAGGGCCGGTACGTCGGGTACAAGTTCGGCCACCTCGCGGCAGACGGACGCCGCGTCGGTCGGCGACACATAGGGGGTGCGCATGCGCGCCCATCCGCCGGAGGTGTCACCAGCCACGGACCGGCCCGGCCGCTCCACCGGAACGGTGGAAGCAACGCCAACCGCCTCGGGAGCGATGTCGCCGAGGCCTCGCCGCTGACGCGGTGGCAGACGCGTCCGCTGAGCTGAGTGTCTGTGGTTCCCGCCTGCGGAGATTCCGCTGGCTTCGGTCAGACCGGGAGCCCGTCGGTGTTGATGATGGTCAGCGGTTACTTGCGGTGGATCACGGCGAGGATGCTGCCGGGCTGGGCGATGGTCTCGCGTTTCACCGACCGCTGGTGGTCGAAGTCGAAGTCCTCCAACGACTTGCGGGCCGGAAACCGGGCCGCCCGGATGCGGCTTTCGGCGCCGTGGGAGTCGCGGACGGCGACCTCGGGCTGGAGGCAGGCCGCCAGATATTCCTCGTGGCTCCAGCCCTCCGCCTGAGCCCATTGCGCGAGTCGGGTGGCCGCCTCCCGCAACGCCGGGGCCTTCAACACGCGTGTTAGATAAGCGAGTTCGGATGTAACATCGCGGCTGCTGCCGGCCGCCTCCATGGTGGTCATGCGATCCCCTCCCCCGCGCTGGCCCAGGCCCGCCCTCGATGACACCGAAGATGCGGTCGTAGGTTTCCAAGGACCGCTGTTCGGCCTCGAGCGGGTCCACGGAGTGGGCAGGCCGGCGCCGTGCCTCCTCCAGACCAGCTTTGACCTCGATCAGACGGCCGACCGCGCGTGGATGGACGGAGTAGTCGCAGGTGTCGATGCGGACGTAATAATCCCGGGGCAGCCGCAGCGAGGTCCGCCACCAGCCCGGCGGCAGCGGCAGCATCCCTGCCCGGTCGGTGTCGACGTCGTCGGAGGGGCGAGCCTGCAACGTGCGGTGGATGCGCCGGTGGGCCCGCCGCAGCCAGTCCTGCAGCGGGACGTTGAAATCACTGAGTGAAGCGAGTACCCGTCCCGGCAGGAACGAGGTCTCCAGATATCCGTTCGCCCGCTCGACGAGCCCTTTCGCCTCTGGGCTCCCGGGCCGGCACTGGATGATCCTGATGCCCTGCAGCCCGGCGAAAAGGCCGCGAAGTCCTCCATCGGCCGCGGCCGCCCCGCCACGAGTCGACCGCACCCCCGTTGTCCCAGACCAGAGCTTTGACGACACCGCTCATCTGGGCCAGCAACTGCCAGTGCCCGGCGATCAGGTCCGCTGAGGCCCACCTGCGAACCCTCGACTTCGTCACGGGCAAGGAGAACATCGTCTTCCTCGGCCCGCCCGGGACGGGTAAGACGCATCTGGCGACAGGGGTCGGGATCTGGGCCTGTCAGGCTGGCCATCGCGTCGCCTTCGCGACCGCGGCCCAGTGGGTGACCCGCCTTGCGTAGGCGAACGAGGTGGGCCGCCTCGACGACCAACTCGTCCGCCTCGGCCACGTTGATCACCGGCGACGAGGTCGGATACATCCCCTTCGAGCCCGCGGCCGCCAACCTGTTCTTCCAGTTCATCTCGGGCCGCTACGAACGGGCGTCGGTGATCGTGACCAGCAACAAGCCCTTCGGGCGCTGGGGAGAAGTCTTCGAAGACGACACCGTTGCCGCCGCGATGATCGACCGTCTCATCCACCATGCCAAGTCATCTCGCTGAACGGAGACAGCCACCGCATGCGCGGACGGGACCTCGGACGGGTGGCCACCGCCCGCGCAGGGGAATGAACACCAACTGACGTCACGTGGCCCACTTTTCAACCGGAGCCCTCGGCCCGCCATTCGGCCGTTGCCGACAGAGATTCTTGGATGCAGAGCGAGCGCAGTCAGGGATGACTGGCTGGAGTGCATGCAGGCTGCACCACCTGACGGTGGAGGGGAGTGCCCACTTTGGCATCCGACCTGCTGAAACCACGACAAAAGAGATAGGCGTCCCTTATCATCCGTTGCACGTTGCATCTATGAGGTGGCGCCGCATCCACCCCCGCAGACGACACATCCTCAAGGGTTCAACAACCTAGAGCACTTGTGATCAAATGGTGAAGGATATGCAGCTACGGCGCCGGGGGGCGCTGCGCCCTGGGGAGGGCGACTTGCACAACAGTCGGGGGCAAGACCGTGAAGCAGGGCCACATGATCAGCGCAAGACAACTCGGTACCTTTGTGCGCGTGCCTGGGGGCCCGGGGATCGGCAAAGTCGGGGAGGTAGACGCGGGGCACATCCGCGTTGACTACTTCGAGTCGCCGTCCGCCATGATCGCACAGTCGCAATGGGTGGCGGACCACCTGGGCCAACGGGTCGTTCTGGAGCGCGAGGAGCGCATCTGGTGGAGGAGTCCGGACGGATTGTGGAACGCAGGTCGCGTCATACAGGCAGAGCCCGCTCGGCGTTCCTACATCGTCAGATTCCCCAACATGGACTACGACCTGCCCGTTCCTGAGGAACATCTTCACGTTCGCTGGGATCGTCCCGTGGTGGACCCCGCTGCGGATCTGACCGTCCGCGGTGGCAGTACGACGCCGTACCGGGACGCGAGACTCCCCGTCCTTAAAGACATCGTCCGGCAGCGTGGCGCCTGCGCTGACATGAGCACGTTCCTTTCGTCGACGGTGGAGATTTTTCCACACCAGGTGAACGCCGCACTCACGGTCCTCTCCGACCCTGTCCAGCGCTATCTCCTGGCTGATGAGGTCGGCCTCGGGAAAACGATCGAGGCCGGGTATGTCGTGCGGCAGGTCCTCATCGACAATCCCGAGGCGTGCGTGGTGGTGGTCTCGCCCGCCGCTCTTCGCCGCCAGTGGCTGTCCGAACTCACGGACAAGTTCCACATCGGGGACTTCCCTGAAGCAGGGATCGTCGTCACCAGCCACGAGACCCCCGAGAAGTGGACTGGATACAGCCATGCCGACCTCGTCGTCGTGGACGAGGCCCACGCACTGGTGCAGGTAGGTCCGGATGAGACGCCTTATAGGGAGTTGTGCGAGCTTGTACACGCGGCCGAGCGGTTGCTGCTGCTGTCTGCCACCCCCGTGACGTCGGGCTACCTGACGAACCTTGGTCTGCTTCACCTGCTCGACCCGGAACTCTACTCGTGGGAGCGGCGCCAGGACTTCGAGGACCGTTACCGCATGCGTGAAAAGTTGGCCAACTCGGTCTACTCCTTGGACCCCGAATACACCTACGTCATCAGGGACAGCATCGACCAGATTCGAGCGCAGGTTCCCTCCACCGATGTCCGTTTGGCTCAACTCGCGGACGAAGCCCTCGACATGCTCGACGAGGAAGACGAGTTGAAGAGTCCCGATGAGCAAGTTGAGTTCACCCGTCGGGTCACTGAGTTGCGTGCACACATCAGTGAGACGTACCGGATCCACCGTCGAGTGATTCGCAACCGGCGTGAGGCGGTGCTGCAAGAAGGCAGTGGCCCCGACGCCGAGGCACTTCCCTATGAGGTGCGTGGCCGCCAGCGCCCTGAACCCATCTACTCGCCCTCGACGGTCATGGAGGCCGGGGGCGCAGTCGTGATGCGCTGGTGGAACTCGGTACTGGATCACCTGGAGAACGAGGGGCTGAGCGATCACCTCTCGCAGTACGCCATGCCCTTGGCGGTTCTCACCTCGCGGGCATTGGCACTTCCGTATGACGCCATCGATGCGCTGCGGTGGCGGGTGGGGGCTGACGCCGATGCCGGCGAGCGTGCCGGGCTCTCACCGCGGGAGCAGGATCTGCTTTCCGGTGTGCCGGTGCTGGCCTGCGAGTCGTTTGTGCTGGCCGAGGCCGAGAGGGACTGGCCTGCGGCGGGTGAGCCGAGCAAGGAGGACCTGAAGGACATCATTCGGGCGGTGCTTCCTGTGATGCGGAAGGCAAGGCGCACCGTCGTTTTCTGTGGGCCTGGCCAGTTGGCTGGTGTGCTGGCAGGTCAGTTGCGCTCCGACTTCCCGAAAGTAGTGGTCGCCGAGCACACGCGTGCTCTGGGCGCGGCTCAGGCGGCAACCGAAGTCTGTCGTTGGACAGATCACACGCCCGGGCAGGCAGTACTCGTCGTTGACGATACGGCCGAAGACGGCCTGAACCTGCAGGCAGCCGACTGTGTCATCCATCTGAGGCTTCCCTGGTCGCCCAACCAACTGGAGCAGCGTCTGGGCCGCATTGACCGCTATCCGGGGCCGGCTCTGCCCGGTGCGAGGGTTCCCGCGCTTCAATTCCGGCTGGCCGAGGAAAACGGCCCGGACAGTTCGTTCGCGGAGGCGTGGGCCGCTCTTCTTGGGGATGGTTACAGGGTCTTCGATCGTTCCGTTTCCACCCTGCAGGACGCCATCGCCCAGTCCGTCACCCGTGTGTGGACCGGTGCAGTGGAGGGCGGGCCAGAAGGGCTTGTGGCGCAGCAGGAGACTGTGGGTGCCCAGCTTGGCAAGGAACGCAACGAAATCCGCAAGATGGACCTTTTGGAGTCCATCCACGTGTCGTCTCAGCGCTTGCGCAGCATTCCGGCCGCGCTGACGGAAGTCGAGCTTCATTGGTCAGAGACGGAAAAGGCGCTCCTGGCCTACACGGACGGCACCTCAGGGGGTATCAGGCTGCCTTCCCTCGATCGTTCCATCCAGGGAGCCCCGGCTCGGCGCTTTCTGATCAACGACGGCTCGGCCCGTCCGCTTCTCGCGCCCCGTCACTGGAAGCGGGTCAAGGATCGCATCCCCGACGATGAGATCGCTCACGCGATGTTCAATCGGTCGCGGGCACTTCGCAGTCGCGACGCACGACTGTTCCGCGTGGGCAATCCTCTGGTGGACATGCTGTCCGAAGCCGTCCTCAGCGACAGTCTCGGCCAGAGTGCTGCCTTCAGGCGAATCGACCGCGGCATGTCGCTAGAGCAAGAACCGCAGCCGTACTTCGGCTTCGATTTCCTCATCGAGGCTGACACCTCTGCCGCACTGGAACACGTCAAAGACAGCGCGGACGCCGCAAGGGCCCTACGCCGCCAGGCGGATCGGATCTTCCCTCCTGTCATCAGGCGCGTTTGGATCGAATCGGGTACGAACCAGCCCATAACGACGGACGCCCAGTTGGCCTTCCTGAATCGTCCATACGACAAGAGCAAGGGTGACTGCAACTACAACAGTCAGCGTGCCTCGGAGTTGTTCGAGGTGTTCGGAGGCCAGGAGCACGCGGCCACGTACGTGCGTGACGCGCAGCAAGCGGCGTTGAAGTTTCTACACGCGCACACGGATCTCGCGGCAATCTGTCAGGACGCCCAGCACAAAGCGCTGGAGGTTTCCGCGGTGCTGCACTCGCAGGCCCACGCGCGGCAAGCGGCGGGCCGACTTCTTCGCGACACCGAAAGCCTGGTTACCGACGCGGAGGTGCTGACCTCCCTCGCTGAGGGGTTGTCGCAGCCCGTTGTCCGGGTCGTCGCGACTGCCTGCCTGGTGCGCCGCGGATTGGAACGGGCCTACTGATGTCTGAAGATGCATGGGTGAGCGCTCAGCGCCTGTTCCACGAGTGGCCTGAGGTGAAGCCGGACGTGCTGGCCAAGGGCGTTCTTCGCCGTTTGAGGGATGCCCTGGCCGGGCTGCAGAAGGGTGCTAGCGGCTGGCTGGACATTGTCTCGCTGACTCGGCAACTCCTTCTGCACCACCAGGCGCTGGGGCGGACGGGCCAGTTGTCCGTGCCGCTGCGAGAGGGCCTGCCCACCGTTGATCAGTGGCGGCAGGGCGGTTACGACGTGGTGGTCGACGGGAGCCGTGTACTTCTGCGAGGTCAGGAATGGGCTCCGGTTGAGGGTGACGGACCGGCTCACAAAGCAGGGCTTGCACAGGTCCGTGAAGCAGTCTTGGGAAAGGACTCCGTCCTGTGCCGGGTCCTGGAAGCAGTGCCGGCCGATCCGTTTTGGAAGGATGTCCTCGGATACGGTCACTATCTTTCCAAGGGGCAACGTCAAGCGGCACGCTCGGTCGTCCTGATGCCGGCAGACGAGACACTTCTGGTCTGCCTGCCTACCGGCCACGGTAAGACGCCGGTGGCACTGGCCGGTGCCGTGCTGGCCGGCCGAAGCAGTGGCGTTTCCTTGATGATCGTTCCCACTGTGGTCCTGGCCATCGACATGGAGCGACGTGTTCGTGAGTTGTTGAGCAGGCGTGATCCTGGCGCTCTGCACAAGCGGTATGCGTATTTCGGGGAGTTGAACGAGGCCGACAAGGAGCAGATGCGATCGGACATCTCCGCGGGGCGACAGGCACTTGTCATCGCTTCTCCGGAAGCTGTGGTCGCCGGGCTCAGTAAAGCCCTTCGCGATGCCGCCCAGGACGGGCACCTGAACTACGTGGTCCTGGACGAGGCGCACCTCGTCGAGCAGTGGGGCAACGAGTTCCGCTCGGAGTTTCAGAGCCTGGCTGCCCCCCACCGGGCGTGGAGAGAGATCGCTCCCAAGGGGCGTGCGCCCAGGACAGTCGCAATGAGTGCCACGCTCACCGAGCAGCAGGTAACGACTCTACGGGACCTGTTCGGTTCCGGTGAACGCACCGAAGTGGTATGGGCCTCCGAACTTCGCAGCGAACCTGCTTACTTCTTCGACGCGTTCAACTCGGATGAGGAGCGGTCTGCAGCAGTTCTGAGGGCTGTTGTGCGCCTGCCGAAGCCGATGGTGCTGTATGCGACTCAGAAGAAGCACGCCGCCGAGTGGGTTGAGGCTCTGCGCACTGCAGGAATGCAGCGCGTCGCCGTCGTGCACGGGGACGTCAACGACGCTGGGCGTCGTCGCGCGCTTGAGGGCTGGTCGGGCCGCACGGATCATGGTGCTGTTGCAACCGAATACGATGTTGTCGTCGGCACCTCCGCTTTTGGGCTGGGGGTCGACCTCGATGATGTACGCAGTGTCGTACACGCTTGCGTGCCCGAGACCGTGGACCGCTACTACCAGGAAGTCGGACGCGGCGGCCGCGACGGCAGTCCCTCGATTGCCTACCTGGCGTCGGCACCGGGCGACCATGCCACGGCCCAGTCGCTGAACGAGCAGAAGATCCTCATGGCGGACACTGCGTGGGGACGGTGGCGGGCGATGTTCACCAAGGGGCATCACCTTCACGGTAACCGCTACTTGCTCGACTTGACCGTGCGGCCACCGCGGATGTCCGTTGGGTATGCCACGCACAGGGACTGGAACGTTCGCCTGCTCAACATGATGGATCGCATCGGACTGATCCGGGCCTTCCCTCCTACACCCCCGATTCGTGAGTCCGGCGAAGATGCTGCGAACTGGCAGGCGCGGATCACCGAGTTCTACGACACTGTCCGAGACCGGATCGAGATCGAACTGGTGGAGGGGCAGACCAACAATCCAGAGCACTTCCGCGCCGCTTACGAGGGCATCCGCTCAAGTGTCAAGGATGCCCAGCGGAACTCTCTGCGCGTGATGTTGACCGTCTTGCGTCACGAGCGGTGCATTGCTGACACCCTGGCCGAGTATTACTCGATCGCAGGCGGCAGGGGTGGGCGTCACTACACCATGACAGCCTGCCGTGGTTGTCCTTTCTGTCGGCGTCAGGGACTTCCGTCTGAAGAGGCGGCGTCCCACTATCGCAAGCCGCTCTCGCCGGATCCGACCGCTGTTGAGTGGCCCTTGTCCGACCCTCCTCTGGCCCACTTGCACCCCCGGACTTCGCACCTCAGCATCTACTGGCAGGACTCTGCGGAGCGCAGAGAGAACTTGCTGCCTGTGCTGGTGAAGATGGCGCGCTCGGGTGTATGCCACTTCGCCGGCCCCGGCCTTGACACAGAACTGGCCCGCCAGATACAGGAGCAGGCACCGGGGCATCCAGTGCTCGTCGATCACGACAGCAGCCTGGTGGGCAGTGGCACCCCAGCCACCATCGCCTGGGTTGCCGATGAGGCGACATCGCGCCTCGATGAGGAACTCCAATACCGGCTTGAGGATGGGGACCCTCTATATCTCCTGCTTCCCCGGCAGGTAGAGGACCCAACCAGGCCCGGGGTTCCCTTCGTGACCACCCACCCGTCGTTGAACATCCAGCACGCGAGAAGCGAGTTCAGGTAATGGCATTGCTCAACACGCCCGTACCGTATCCCGGCGAGATCTGGGTGGTCGCGCGCTTCCTGGCCTCGCGATCCGGTCCAGTGGCCTACGACACGCTCCGTGCCTTCCTTGAACCGCACAGCCGCGAATCAAAGAAGCTCACGACGGTCCATTACGCCCTCTCTGCTCTGCGGTCATTGGGGCTCGCCGAGGAAGGCAGCGACGGTCAGGACTGGGCTTTGTCGGGTGACCTCGCGACCCTCTCTTGGCACGACTATGCCGCCTTCCAGCGTGCCCTGCGCTCCGCCGTGCTGGGCCTGCGCGGGCACCAACCGGCCGAGACCGCCGACGACCTGCGGCGAGCTCTCGTGTGGAGCCTGACCCGCGATCCGTTCTCGGAGTCCTTCAATTGGGTCGTGGTGGACAGTCGTCACCAGAGAGACGCGCCTGATGGAGAGTTGGTCTTCGTGAACGACACACGATGGTCACCGTTCACGGCGTGGGCGACATGTATCGGTTTGGGCGCCCCGGCACCACATATCGCCCAACGCTACATTCCGGACTGCACGCGCGCCGTGCAACAGGTGTTGCAAGAGCACCTGCCACCTGACACTCCCGCGGATGCTCTGGATATCCTGCGCCTGCTGCGCGAACACCTTCCCGTCCTTCCGGGCGGGGCCCTGTCCAACAGTTTGGGCTATGGGATCGCGGACGGCCGGACTGCCGGCGCGGCGCTTTCCTTCGCCTTGATGCGGGGCGAGTACGAGAAGTGGCTCGTCTTGAGCAGCGACTCCGACGCAAAGCAGCCGATCAAGGTGCAGGACCCCGAGCAGTCGTCCCTGCGCCTTTGCTCGTCCATCGCCCGACAGGAGGTCGCCCATGTCTGACTTCCATCGTTCCGTCTGCTGGGACGTGGAGAACGTGACGTCCACGATCCAGACGGAAGCAGTCGTCGCCTCGGCTGCTGTCTTCCTTTCCACGCACACGCGGTTGAGCATTCAGCGTTGCCGGATCAATGGCCGGTCGTTCAGCAGCACGGGTGAGAGTGTCACAGAAGAGGATGTTCAGGACGACTTCCTCAACCGGCGCCCAAACACCGGGACACTGCTCCTGCCGGTGGTCGGTGAGTCAGGATCTGGCAAATCTCATCTGGTGCGCTGGGTCAAAGAGAAGATCAAGGACTCCGACGACCGAAAGATCATATACCTTGAGAAATCTAAGACGAGTCTCCGACATGTGATCGATTCTCTCCTCGACGGGGTTGAGGACGAAGAGATCGAACAGATCCGCAAGGACATTCGGCATGTCACCGGGACCTTCACTGCGACCTCGTTGGCGCGTCGTCTCATCACTCAGTTGAGCGTCACTCTTGCCGACCTCGGCAAGGATGCGGTCACGGGGAAGAAGCGCCAACTCGTCGGGCCACGCGGCGTCTCCCTGCTCCTGCAGGATCCACTTCTCCAGGAGCAGATGCTGGAGCCTGAAAGCTTCATTCCCAAGTTCGCCGAGCAATTCCTCAGTGACCGCGAGACCGGCGAGGAACGCCCTCAACGCTTTTCTCTGGACGACCTCCCCTTGAGCCCGGACGCCATCTCCAGCGACATGGCGGCTCCTACGCGGCATTTCGTCGGCATGTTGATGTCCAAGCCCGAACTGCAGGTGCTGGCTGTTGAACTGCTCAACGCGTACTGGGACAAGGCCGTCCAGGAACTGTCGTCGCTTGGAGGCGGCCGTCTCCTGGGGGCGATGAAGAAGGTGCGCGAGATCTACGCCCGCCAGGGCAAGGAGATCATTCTCCTGGTGGAGGACTTCGCTCTCATTCAAGGTGTCCAGGGAGACCTGCTCGACGCGATCACCGAGACATCGCAGCGGGACGGGAAGACGGCACTCGCGCCCATGCGGACCCTCATGGCGATCACGAGCGGATATTTCCACGATCTTCCAGAGACAGCAGCCACCAGGATCAGCACGTCTACCGGAGGCTTCGTCTACAACCTGGACATCGTTCTGGGAGAAAGCAAGACGGGGGCAGAGGACATCGCCACGTTTGTGGCAAAGTACCTCAACGCCGCGCGAGTGGGGCGTGATGCCCTGGAGCGCGCTGAGGGCGACTCGGTCCCCAACAAGTGCGACGACTGCACCATAAAGAGCCTGTGTCACGATTCTTTCGGTGCTTCCGTCGACGGGTTCGGCCTCTACCCCTTCAATCGTGCGGCTCTAACTCGCGTCGTTCACAGTGTGGCTCCCCAGGAGAACCCCTACGCATTCATCCCGCGGACCGTTCTGGGCAGCGGAATCATTCCGATCCTGAACGACGCCTACGGGTCGATCAGAAAGGGTGAGTTTCCGAGCGCCTTCTTCCAGGAAAATTACAAGGCCGTCAGGGGGGTCGATAAGACGCTGCCCAACAGTGTCAGCGAAGACGTCGAGGCACGCGACCCCCTGCACGCCAAGCGCCGGCGCAAGGCGCTGGAGGTCTGGGCTGATGCTCCCGCCCAGTTGGTGAACCTGCCGCAAGGCATCGGCGAGGCATTCTCCCTGCCGGAGTTGGATGTCGACGGGCAAAGTGCCGCTCCCGTCCGCTCCCTACCAACGGGAGGAACCTCCCAGCAGGCCATCACTCTCGTCGATGCACCACAGACGCCGCGGGCTACTCCCGCTCTCCAGCGCAAACTCGACGTGGTGGAAGACTGGGCAGCCAGCGGTTCACGCCTCACCACCGAGGTGGCGCACATCGTCCGCACCATGGTCTCCCGATCGGTTCACTACAGGGAAGACTGGCTGACGCCTCCCCTGAAGCCGATCGGAGTCGGCGACGCGGAGGGGGCTGGATGGAACGTCAAAGCCAGCACCATCTCGATCGAGGACGCCAGTGCCGAGGCGCTCAACAAGAGTGCAGCAATCACCCTGGAGCGCAATCCTCGCAACGGTGAGTTCTTCAAGAGCCTGGTCAGGGTTCACGCACAGGATGCCGACGGGATGCGGCCTCAAGATGTCGTCAGACTCGCCAGTACCGCCGAGACATACCGAGCGGCCTTGCGTGAACGGGTCGCGCTCAATACTGAACACTCCGACAGGGACTTGGTCGCCGGACTGCGCGTATCTCTGCTCGGGGCTGCCCTCGCCGGGCAGGTGGTCCCGGGTATGCCGATCGATGCCCTCTACGCTGCCGCCTTCGACAAGGGGCAGGCGTGGGCTCGGCCAGATATCTCGTCGCGCACCGAGACGTGGGTGAAGCGGCTTGAGGCACACCTGCAGCATCGCGCCGCTCTTGTGGAGGCACTGCTGAGCTCTCTGGGACTTGGCCAGGGTGCGGGTGCCGTCCACGTCATTGACGCGGCACGTGCTGTTGCCCTCGTGACGGAGGCCGCGCAAAAGTGGGACTTGTCGAGCAGTGAATTGCCGAAGTGGGCGAAGGAGGCGGCGCACCCCCTTCGCGCCGGGTGGGATCTTGCGGTGCGTGGTCAACTGCAAGAGTTGACCACCCTCGTCCACGAGATCCGTGAGCGCTTCCCCAAGTCGAGCGGCCCTGGTGATCGTCTGGTCCAGCAGGTGTCGACGGCCCTGCAGATGGCCAATGCCGAAGGCATTACAGGCCCCCAGGGGCCTGAGTTGGAGATGCGGGCGGCATCTGTCGCGGAAGCCGACTGGAACACGGTGTCCCTGTTGGAGAAAGAACTGTCCCGCATCACCGAGAACCAGGACCAGTCGGCCGAGAACATCCTGGCCGTGGCGGCCGCGCCACGGTCACCGCATCTGCAGGCGATGCGCGCCTATCTGAAGACCGCCGACGACTTGCTTGACACGGCTCTGGCGGCAGCGCGGATGCAGACCCAGAACGCGGTCAGCGATGCCGCGGACCAGTTGGAAGGTCTGCTCGTGGAGTGGCAGCAGGCCGTAGATGACGCCACACCCCCGGCGGAGGCAGGCAAGTGAGCAGCGTGACGGTTCTGGAGAAGGCGCAGGAGCTGCAAAACACGGCCCGCAGCATCTCTGAAAGCCAAAAGGAGCGAGACGACCAGGAGCGGGTGCTCCGCCGTATCGATGAGGTGCGTACAGCGTTGCGGGCAGCGATGGTGCAACAGCAGATCGCGGTGCTGCTGCGCGAGCGCACCGGCCAGGCCCTGGACGTGTCCGGGTTCGACACTGCACGGGCCAAACTCGCATCGAAGTCGCGCGGCGGTCTGCCCAGCGACCGGGCTTTCGTTGATGCCAAGCGCGCCTTGGAGGCATTCACCAGCGAGTTGAGTTCCTCTCTCAAGCAGCTTTGGAAGACGTGGGCCACCGCACGGATCCAAGAGGCCTCCCCCGCCCAGTTTGTCACCCTGGGCCCTGAAGAGCGACTGGAGGCGTCTGAGCTCTATGAGTCGATGAAGGCCAAGGCGAACCGCCCCAAGGTCGACAGCGCCAGCATCCTGACGTTCTGCAGCGATCGTGACACGCTTCAGGCGCTCCTTCAGCATGCGCCGGCCGATGCACCGCAGGGGCTCCTCGAACTCATCAACCGACTGGATGCAGGCGGGGTGACTCTTCGAGAACTCTCGGACACGGACATCGCGCTAATGCGAGAGTATGACCAGGACAGCTGGTACACCGTCACTCGGAAGGCGAACTGACAACCTGTGGCATCAACGACACTGCGCCGCGCCGTTTTGGGGAAGGCACTCACTGCTCTGGAGGAGCGGGAGTTGCCCCTTCTTGAATGGGGCGTCACCGATGGCGCGCTCTCCGGGGAAGAGGTGGAGGATGCTCTGTGGTCGGTACTCGATAAGGACGAGGACGCCGCGTCGCTGTTCTCTGACTCCGACCAGTTGAAGACGGCGCTGATCAATCAGCAACTCCTCTTCTACGTCCCCTTCGGTGGAGCCGAGCGGTATCGGACACGGTTCGCCGAAGGGGTTCGGCTGACTGCCTCTCTGCGGCAGATCTTCGGCCCCTGGCCTGGTCATCCGCTGCAGGCTGACTGGTGGGAGAGAGGCAAGCCTCTCGTCGCCGACTATCGTCTGCACGTCTCCGAGCGCCACTACCCCAAGCGTGAAGTTTCGCCCGCGCAGGCGATCGCCGAGATGGAGGTGACGACAGGGTGGACCGGGATGCATTCCACGGTCGCCGGGGTGCTTATCGGCTCGTATGCCCTCTCGCGTTTCCAGGTCGACGCCACCAAAGCCGTCACCAACTCCCTGTCTAGCAGGGACTCGCGTGGCGTCGTGGTCGGCGCCGGCACGGGTAGCGGCAAGACCCTCGCGTTCTACCTTCCGGCCTTCGCGGCGATGGCCAACCACAAGGGTACGGGGGTGCACACCCTCGCCCTGTATCCACGCGTCGAACTGCTGCGTGACCAGTTGCGTGAAGCAGTCAAGAATGCCCTTGAACTGCGGCAGCGAGGTCTGCCCAGTCCCACGATCGGCGTGCTCTACGGGCGTACACCGCCCTACAGCGAAGACGTGACGCACGGAACCTATGAGTGGGCCGAACAGGGAGGGGCCCGTGTCTGTCCCTATCTGACGTGTCCGACCGGGGACGGCGGCGCCATGCTCTGGTCTGACCAGGACAGAGTCCGCAACGTTGAAGTGCTGCGGTGCTCCTTGTGCAAGAAGGGGGAGATACCTGACGGGATCATGGCCCTCACCCGGGAGTCGATCAACAGAGTTCCGCCCAAGCTGCTCTTCACCACGACGGAGATGCTCAACCGCAGCAGCGCTGGGTCAAAGTTGAGCAGGACTCTCGGCTGGACGGGGTACGGTCCCCGTGCCGTCCTGCTCGACGAAGTGCACACCTACTCCGATTCCACAGGTGCCCAAACAGCCCTGCTGCTGCGGCGCTGGCGTCACGCACGCCGCGGCCCCGTCACCTTCGTCGGGCTGAGCGCCACCCTGCGTCAGGCTGACCGCTTCATGGCGGAACTCGTCGGGCTCTCTGCGCAAAGCGTCACCCTGATCGAGCCACACAGCAGGGACATGGAGTCGGAGGGCCGCGAGTATCACCTCGCGCTGCGCGGCGACCCCTTGTCAGGCACGAGCCTTTTGTCCACCACTATCCAGACAGCGATGCTCCACGGACGCCTGCTCGACAGGAATCGGCAGGCAGGCACGACACTGCACGGGACCAAGGGATTCCTCTTCACCGACGACCTGGATGTCACCAACCGCCTCTATGACGACCTGCGGGACGCAGAGGGCGGGCAGTACGGAAAAAACCGCCGCCGGTGGGGGGCTGCAGTACTGGCAGCCCTGCGTTCCACGGACCTGCCAGCCGAAGAGGAGCGTTACCTCGCGGGCCAGTCCTGGAACCTTCCGGAGAGGATCGGGCACAACCTCAGTGCCGACCTGAGCCAGCGTCCGTTGAGGATCGGCCGGACCTCCTCCCAGGATGCGGGCGTCGATACGGACGCCGATCTTGTCGTCGCGACAGCCTCTCTCGAGGTCGGTTTCAACGATCCCGACGTCGGACTGGTGGTCCAGCACAAGGCGCCTCGCGATCCGGCTTCCTTCCTGCAGCGCCGGGGCCGGGCCGGACGTGAAAGGGGCACGCGCCCGCTCACGATCGTCGCCCTGTCCGACTTCGGCCGAGACCGGCTGGCCTACCAGGACTACGTGTCCCTGTTCGCTCCCGAGGTAACTCCTCGCACTCTGCCGGTGCAAAACCGCCACATCATCAAGATCCAAGGCGCTCAGGCCTTCATCGACTGGCTCGGCAGCCGGTTGCGTAACCGCAGCCTGTGGGTCAGCGCCCGAACGCTGGCAACAGGAAACACCTACCCCGACTCCAAAAATAAGCAGTTGCCCGCCGCCCGAAGGGCGATCATTGAGGATCTTCAGAGACTCCTCGACGGGGACGACACCCTCCTGCGCTCTCTGACAAGCCATCTGCGAGGCGCGCTGCGCCTGAGCGCCGACGAAGTGCAGGCCCTGTTGTGGCAGCAGCCCCGGTCTTTGCTGCTGGCAGTCGCTCCGACCCTCTTGCGACGTCTTATGGCCGGCGCATCGCCGATCCATCAGGATCCTGGCACGGTCGACCGGAAGGCTTTTCTGCCCGAGTTCGTCACGGCCTCGCTGTTTGCTCCGCTGAATCTTCCGGAGGTGAGCTTTGATCTCCCCTTCGCCACGTCCGACGACGAGGACCGACTGCCCGTAGGTCGCGCGCTGCGGGAAGCGGTGCCCGGCCGTGTCAGCCGCCGCTTCGGGTATCGCGATGACCGTCACCGCACGTGGCTGGAGGTTCCCACCGAGGTCGAAGACGCCGTGATCGATCTAGGGAACATTCTCGACGCGCCGGAGCGGCAGGGCCGTTGGAACACCGGCCGCACGGATGTGCAAACGGTCGAGGTCACTCGCCCTCGGCGGATTAGGCTTGCGCAGCCGGACGACGAGATCGGGACTTCCTCGCAGGGCATCCCCTTGTGGGCCACCCAATTCGTGGACAACCCTGCGGGTCCACCGGTTGCAGCGGACGTACCCAAGGTGCCCGAGTGGCGGGATCAGGTGCTGTCCATCGGGTTCGCCACTCACGCCTCCAGCAACCCTACCGAGGTGCGCCGGATGACCTATGGCGCTGTGGCCGAAGTGATCAAGGGCAAGCCGGGCAAGCGACACAAGGTACAGGTCAGCTACGTCCTCGAGGGAGCGAGGGCAGCCATGGGCTTCACCTCGTCCGTCGACGCCATACGGATTCAGATCAAGCCCTTGGATCCCTCTGCGCCGGGCGTGGTGGAGCATTTGAACTCTCCCCAGTGGCGTTCAAAGGCGTTTGTGAACACCGTCCTGGAGGACCAGCGGATCGCTGCGGCCGCCAACTCGTTCCAGCGTGGATGGTTGACCCTGGTCTACCTCTCCGCATTCGCGCTCGAGGGACTGGAGGGCACCAAGCCCAAGGCGATTCACGCGGGACTGTCGCAGGGCGCCTGGCGTGACAGCATCAAAGAGGTCATCCCACTGCTGTACAGGCAGGATCCCTCTGCCTCGTCTGCGGACATCGGCAGTCCTGCCGACCGTGTCATCAGCGATCTGCAGGAACTCAGCCACAACCCTGATGTCGTGGCCGTGCTGGACGATGCCGGCTCACTGCTGTTCGGCGAGAACCTCCATATCCGCACAGCTGACCTGGCCCGCCGCGCCTACCGGGACACCTTGGCCGCCGCGGTCCTGGAGGCCGTGACCCGGGCCTGTCTCGACGCACGTGATCAGGACCTGACGCTCGACGTGGTGCCGGGTACCGGTTCGACACCGGATCACATCTGGATCAGCGAGACGTCCGAGGGCGGACTCGGCGTGGTGGAGAAGTTGGCGGAGACCTACGGGCGAGATCCTGCCCGCTTCTGGAGCCTGGTGAGCACGGCTCTGCGTCCCAACAGCTTCGAGCAGACCGATGTACGGCTGACGAATCTGCTCCGTCATGTGGTGGAGGTCGAACCTTATGGCGAGTTGGCCCAGGCAATGAGCGAGATGCGCACTGCTGCGTCGGCTCAGAACAGCAAGGACGCACTGCAGCGCATCCGGTCCGCCTGGAGCGAACTCGATGGTGCGCCGCGGCACGGTGATGTCGCATCGCTCGCGATGCGTTTGCTTCGCCGCGGCTCCGACAGCCTGACCGACGCGACGGCCCTTGCCCTGGTGCAGGCATGGGATCAGTTGGAGGAAGCAACCGGGATCGAGGTGGACTCCCGGATCATCGCCTACGCCGTGGGCGCGTCCAAGATCCAGTTGCCTCACAAGGTCAGCCCGGACCAGGCGTTCAGCATCCTGTGGCCCCGAGGCGACCAAGCACGAAACTACCATCTGGACTCCTACCAGCCCTACCGTGCGATAGACAACCCGCAGATCCTGGATCGGCTTCTGGCAGCCGCCGCGCACTCGCAGGTAAGGCCACGCCTTAATGCCACATCGCCGGATTGGCCTGCCGGGTATGCCCAGGTGCTCACGTCGCATCCTGCCGTCGAAGTGGTCGTTCCCCTGGACCGACCCGAACTGCTGCGCCATGTGCTGCTGAACATCCCTGCCCTGCACGTGGACCGTGGAAGTCTCAGGCTGTACGGCGAGGTGACCCAGGTATACCGGGACAGCCGCGAGGTCGTCGTGAAGGCCGTCATCAAGGAGTCCGAGCAGTGACTGTCCCTTCTCGTACACTGCGCACCAATGCGCGCAGCGCCCTGCGCGCGGACTCACTGATCCGGACGGCGCTGCTGGCTCAACTGTCGGCGCCTGGCGGTGAGGTCTGGCTGGTGTCTGCCTGGGTCAGTGATGTGGATCTGGTCGACAACGCTGACGGCTCCTTCGACTACCTTCTGGGCGGAAATCCCCCACTGCAGTGCCGGCTGTCCGACCTGCTGCTGTTGCTGGCGAACAGCGGTACCGCCGTGCGCGTGGTGACCCAGGACGCTCCTGCGAACGCACTCTTCCTGGAACGTCTCGCCTTGGGCCGTGACGAGGGTACGGATCTGGAGGTGTTCCTGGACGAGGTGATTCACGAGAAGAGTCTGGTGGGCCCGGGCTGGATGTTCGAGGGTTCTATGAACTTCACGCGCAACGGTCTTGCCCGGAACAAGGAAAAGATCACCTATTCGTTGGATGAATCGGATGCGGCGCAGGCAATAGTGGAATACCAACATGAATGGACGGCACGTGGCGTCTGAGGAAGAGGCAGGACAACAGACGGCAGGTACGCAGCAGTTCGTGGATCACTTCCTTCATCGGGACCGCAACGATGCTGGTAAGTACCCAAGCGGCATCACGCTGCTTCGGGATGCGGCCGTCAAGTACCGCACGTCCCCGATGGTGCTGCCGTGGTTGAACGAGAAGACACAGCGCATGGCCTACTACGTGATCCCTCGCCGGCGCGAGGAGCTCACTGCTGTTCGCGACCTCCTGGTGGCGTTTGTCGGCCCCTCTTTTGCGAAGTACGGCTACGACGCGCCTGCCGCGCTCGACAAACCGCATGAGGCTGCGATCCTTCAGCGCTACGGGGCAGGGAGCACCTTCGTCGTCCAGGCGACCGCAGACACGGACGAGAGGAGGCGCCTGAGGACTGCGCTGGAACGCATGGTGGAGGTGGTGGAGCGGGCCCCCGCGCGGTCCTGGTCTGCACCCAAACCACTGGGGCGTCTGCTGGCCGATTTCGAGGCAGCCCTCCTCAGCGGTGCGCCACAGACGGCTCAGGCTCTTCTTCAGCAGATCGACCGCCAGGGCGGTCTCTCGCCGGCCAACGTCAAACACCTGGAGATCAGGCTGTGGGCCGCGCAGGGAAGGGCGAGCGAGGTACTGGCACTGCGCGGGCTGCGCGAAGTACTGCTTCAGGACCCACCGGTCTTGGTCAAGGACATGGTGCTGTCGGCTCTGTTCACAGCGCGCATCGAACCCGCGCTTGCTGAAGGTGACCTGGCCCGCGCCGTAGACGCATTGAAGGCGCCGGACAGCCATCTCTCGCTGCTGGCGGACGCAAACCTGCTGGCCCTGAGCGAGCAGGCCGTCACGGTGCTGCTGGTTGGCATGCACGCGCGGGGCGAAGAGGAGGAACTCTCGCGCAGCATCGCTCTCGTCGATGCCGAAGGCTGCGGGGGCGCCGTGCCCGAGGCACTCGCGTTCTACCGCCGCCAAGCCCCTGCAGTCCGCGCCAAGGAACCGGACTGGGCGCAGTCGGATGCGACATCTGCGGCAAAGCCCGAGGGCGAAAAGGTGCCGGCTGACACGGCCCTGAGCACGTGGGCAGAGGTGGTCGAGGCTGTCGCCCAGGGCGACAAGGCTGCCTTCGACCTCTGTCGCAGGATGGACATCCAGCGAGGCGGCACCTCGGTGCCGCCTGATTCGGTATCCGACGGTGAAATGGCCGAGGTGTTCGGCAGCCTCACCGATGCCGAGTACGAGGTCGTATGGCAGTACGCGCTTGGGCCGTTCCTGCAGGAACTCACCCGCTCAGACCTCACTTTCCCGCACACGCTGACCACAATCATGCGGAGCATTGTCAACCAGCGCTGCGACCCGGCGAACCTCGCCGTCCTGGACCTGCTCCTGGAACTGTTCCTTCGCTCTGCCCCACAGGCAGCAGAGTACGAAGAGTTCCTGGAACAGCTGAGCCTGCGGTTCGACGAATGGGTTGCACCCGAGACTGCTGGGCAGGCCCTCGACTTCGTCGACCGCCTGGTGGCATGGGCCGCGCCAGCGCCCGAAGCCCGCGTGCAGACAGCCCAACTCCTGCTCTATCCGTTGCATGTCCACATGCTCCGGCTCGACGGGGCATACCTGTCCACTGCGCGGTCGCTCAGCAAGGAGCTCGCGCTCGGGCTGGACTGGCCTGAGCGAACCACCGACCGGGCTGAGGAGAGCGAGCCGGTTGTCGACGCCGCGCAGATCCTGGTCTACGGTCTGGACGAGGGCGTGCTCCAGCGAGTCCACGACCGCATCACCCGCCAGTTCCCGGGCGTGAAGGTGATTCTCTCGGCAGAAAAGGTCGCATCCAAGCGTCTGAAGGAGACGGCCCGTAACTGCGATTTCAGTGTGGTCATCACGCAGTGCGCTGCTCATGCGGCCACCAACTGCATCGGCCAGTACGCCAAGGAAATTGTCTACCCCCGGGGGGCCGGCTCGGCCTCTGTGACTCACGCAGCGATCACCGCCTTGTATGACCATGCCGCTAAACAGCAGTGACCATCTCCCCGACTGCGAAAATGCACCTTGTGCCGCGACCGACGGTCACGGCACAAGCATGTCCGATCTCGGTACAGACGGTGGCACGCGGCCGGGCCCGAATTCGGCGAAGCGGCTCACGCACTGCCCAGTATCCCCGTACCATTCCATCCGACGCCAAGAGCTCGTAACACGATCTTGGTGAAACGTGCTGGTTGGCCGTGACCGGTGTGAAGATTCGGCCGTTCGTGATGGTGTGAGTACTCGGCCGTGGATCG
>NZ_JOHS01000018.1 GCF_000725625.1 Streptomyces sp. NRRL F-6676 | reverse complement strand
AAGGAACCTCGCCCCAGCAGATGCTGGAGACGGGGTATCAACATATCTGGCGTTGACTTTTGGCACGCTGTTGAGTTCTCAAGGAACGGACGCTTCCTTCGTACTCACCCGAGAGACTCTCTCAGGCTTTCCTCCGGGCGCTTCCCTTCGGTCTTGCGTTTCCGACTCTATCAGACGTTTTCGCTGTCCGATTCCCGGTCGGCGGGATTCTGATTGTCTCCCGAACTCGGCTTTCGCCGCGCCCTTTCGACATTCACCACGTTAGCCGATTCCCTGCGCAACTCATAATCGAGCTCCGCGAAAACGAATTCGGGCATGCGGACACGCCAGATCCGCCCTCTTGGAGGCAGGTAGTAAGTGGTGGTTTGGCCGCTTCCGGCTGCTGGCTGAACGCCGTACCCGGTTCAAGCGGCTTGGGCTACGTTACGCATCCCCGGTCCGCGAGTCAACTTCGGCGGCGCCTGGGCGCATGGGCCCGGTAGGGGCTCACCGTCGGGTCGTCGGCGATCCAGAATCGCCAGGGGTGGACGGCGCCGTCGCCGGCGACTCCGGTGCGCGGTCCGTTGCGTACGCGGTCGGCCTCGACGGGGGTGCCCGTCAGTGCCGTCAGCGGCTGGTCCCCCGTCGCGCAGGCGTCGGCGCCGTCGAGGGCGCGGTCCACGTCGAGGGCGGTGGCCAGGCGGGCGGGGCCCTTGGCCAGCTCGCGGTCGTTGCGGGCCGAGGCACGGCGCTTGCGGGCGAGTTCGGCGCCCTCCACGATCTCGCCGGCCCGCAGGAGCACCCCGGCCGCCCGGCCCTCGGGGCCGCAGACCAGGTTCATGCAGTGCCACATGCCGTAGGTGAAGTAGACGTACACATGGCCGGGGGGACCGAACATCACGCCGTTGCGGGCCGAGCGGCCGCGGTAGGCGTGCGAGCCGGGGTCGTTCGGGCCGTCGTACGCCTCGACCTCCGTCAGGCGCAGGGCGATCGGACCGTCGGGAGTGCTGCGGACGATGACGCGGCCGAGGAGGTCGGGGGCGACCTCCAGTACGGGCCGGTCGAAGAACGGCCTGGGCAGGGGCGTACGGTCGGGCGTCGCGATCATGTCGTACGAGCGTAGTCCAGGCGGCCGGAGGCGCGGGCAGGGTGGGGCCGGCGTCAAGGGCTGGTCAAGCATGCCGCGGCTTGGAAGGGTGGGGGCGCGGAACCGGCCGTGGTCGGATCGCGTATGTACGAAGGCGGGAGCCGCCGCGAAGGGCGGCCTGGAGAGGGAGAGACATGGCGTTCAAGAAGCTGCTCGCGAGCCTGGGGGCCGGCGGTGCTTCGGTCGAGACCGTGCTGACCGAGGAGAACGTGGTTCCGGGCGGCGTCGTCCAGGGCGAGATACGGATCCAGGGCGGGTCCGTCGACCAGCAGATCGAGGGACTGTCGGTCGGTCTCCAGGCCAAGGTCGAGGTGGAGAGCGGCGACGAGGAGTACAAGCAGAACATCGAGTTCGCCCAGCAGCGGCTGGGCGGTGCCTTCGAGCTGAAGGCGGGCGCGGTGCACGCGGTGCCGTTCGGGCTCGAGATCCCCTGGGAGACGCCGGTCACGATGATCGACGGGCAGTCGCTGCGCGGCATGCACATCGGGGTGAGCACCGAGTTGCAGATCGCCCGGGCCGTCGACTCCAGTGACCTGGACCCGGTCAATGTGCACCCGCTGCCGGCGCAGAAGGCGATCCTGGACGCGTTCATCCAGCTGGGCTTCCGCTTCAAGGACGCGGACATGGAGCGGGGGCACATCCGCGGTACGCGGCAGCGGCTGCCGTTCTACCAGGAGATCGAGTTCTACCCGCCGCAGCAGTACCGGGGGCTGAACCAGGTCGAGTTGAGCTTCGTCGCGGACGACCACGAGATGGACGTCGTGCTGGAGATGGACAAGAAGCCGGGGCTGTTCAGCGAGGGCAGCGACACCTACCGCGCGTTCAAGGTGGGGCTGCACGACTTCCACGCCACCGACTGGTCGGCGTACCTCCACCAGTGGGTGTCCGAGGTCGGCAGCAAGCGCAACTGGTTCTAGGGATCTAGGGTCGGAGGGTGACATTCCGCGGTCGTGCGCCCGGGGCGCGCGGCCTGCGGGCCGATACCGATCGACCTGGAGGTGCCGAGGTGACCGAGGGCAAGAGGCCGCCGCTTCCGCACGACTTCCATCCGCCCGTGCCGTCGTTCACGGTGACGAGTGAGGATGTCGCGCACGGTGCGGCGTTGAAGGATGCTCAGGTGCAGGCCGCCGGGAACACCTCTCCGCATCTGCGCTGGGAGGGTTTCCCACCGGAGACCAAGAGCTTCGCCGTGACGTGCTACGACCCGGACGCCCCGACGGGGAGCGGGTTCTGGCACTGGGTGCTGTTCGACATCCCCGCCTCGGTGACCGAGTTGCCGGTGGGCGCGGGCGGTGGCTCCTTCGAGGGGCTGCCCGAGGGCGCGGTCCACGCGCGCAACGACTACGGGACGAAGGACTTCGGCGGGGCCGCGCCGCCGCCGGGGGACGGGCCGCACCGGTATGTGTTCACGGTGTACGCCGTGGACCAGGAGAAACTGGGCCCGGACTCGGAGGCTTCGCCCGCCGTCGTCGGGTTCAACCTGCGGTTCCACACGGTGGGGCGTGCGCAGTTGGTGGGTGAGTACGAGGTGCCGGGCGAGGGCTGAGGCCGCCCGCTGTCCCGTCCGCGTACCGCCCGTGGTTCCGTCCGTCGTTCATGGAACGTTTGCCCGCCCCTGGTCTTGGAATTGATCAGGGGCGGGCACTTTTTATTGCGTTGTCCATCCCGGCGTGCCCGGCCAGAGTTGATCCAGCCCGCCAGGGGGGTGGGCCGGAGCGCACAGGAGGTGGGCTGGGATGCGTGACACGCTGGTACTCAACGCGAGCTTCGAGCCGTTGTCGACGGTGACCCTGAACCGGGCCGTCGTCCTGGTGCTGCAGGCCAAGGCCGTCGTCGAGCAGGCCCACCCCGGACTGCGCATGCGGGGCTCGCTGGTGGACATACCGGCGCCGCGGGTGATCCGGTTGTGCAGGTATGTACGGGTGCCGTTCCGAAGACAAGCGCCGTGGTCGCGGAGGGGGGTGCTGGTCCGGGACCGGCACCGGTGCGCGTACTGCGGGGGGCGCGCGACGACCGTGGACCACGTGGTGCCGCGGTCGCGGGGTGGTGGAGACACGTGGCTCAACACCGTGGCCTCGTGTGCGGAGGACAATCACCGCAAGGCGGACCGGACACCGGAGCAGGCGGGGATGCCGTTGCTGACGGCGCCGTTCGAGCCGACGCCGGCGGATGCGATGTTGTTGGCTCTGGGGCAGGACGACTTCGATTCCCTGCCGGAGTGGCTGTCGCCGACCGCGGCGTGACAGTGGCTGTTCACCTGGGGAGGCGCCCGGGGGCTGTTGTGCGCCCGCGCGGCGGAGCCGCACATCGACACCGCCCCGCGCCCCTGACGGGGCACGGTGGTTGCTCGCGCCCGCGCGGCGGAGCCGCCGATCGCCCCCGCCCCGCCCCGCGCGCACGGGCGCGGGGCTGTCGGCCCTAGTCGATCGGCGGGCGTTCGCGGCGGTCGTCGTTGGGGGTGCGGGGGGCGGGTGGAGTGGTTCCGCCGTTGGAGCCGCCGGGCATCGGGCCGAAGTTGCCGATGGCGCCGGAGAGGCCCTTGAGGGCGTCGCCGATTTCGCTGGGGACGATCCAGAGCTTGTTGGCGTCTCCCTCGGCGAGCTTCGGGAGCATTTGCAGGTACTGGTAGGAGAGCAGCTTCTGGTCGGGGTCTCCGGCGTGGATGGACTCGAAGACCGTACGGATGGCCTGGGCCTCGCCCTCGGCGCGCAGGGCGGCCGCCTTCGCCTCGCCCTCGGCGCGCAGGATGGCGGACTGCTTCTCGCCCTCCGCGGTGAGGATCTGGGACTGGCGGATGCCTTCCGCGGTGAGGATCGCGGCGCGCTTGTCACGGTCGGCGCGCATCTGCTTCTCCATCGAGTCCTGGATGGAGGTCGGCGGCTCGATGGCCTTGAGCTCGACGCGGTTGACGCGGATGCCCCACTTGCCGGTGGCCTCGTCGAGGACACCGCGCAGGGCCGCGTTGATCTCCTCGCGAGAGGTGAGGGTCCGCTCCAGGTCCATGCCGCCGATGATGTTGCGCAGCGTGGTGACGGTGAGCTGTTCGATCGCCTGGATGTAGCTGGCGACCTCGTACGTCGCGGCGCGGGCGTCGGTCACCTGGTAGTAGATGACGGTGTCGATGTTGACGACCAGGTTGTCCTGGGTGATCACCGGCTGCGGCGGGAACGGCACGACCTGTTCGCGCAGGTCGATGCGGTTGCGGATGGAGTCGATGAACGGGACCACGATGTTGAGGCCGGCGTTCAGTGTGCGTGTGTAGCGGCCGAAACGCTCGACGATGGCCGCGCTCGCCTGCGGGATGACCTGAATCGTCTTGATCAGGGCGATGAAGACCAACACCACCAGAATGATCAGGACGATGATGACCGGTTCCATCGTCGTTCCCCGTACCCTTCTCCGCCTCGGCTCTTACGGCAGATCTTATGGTTGTCGAAGATCTTGCTGGTCGAGTCTGACAGACCGTCGTCCGCGCTGGGAGGCGTTCCGCCGAGTTGCGTCGTCCGAGGTCACATGATGATCGCCGTCGCTCCCTCGATGTCGACGACGTCCACGGACTGGCCCACGTCGTAGGCCAGTCCGGAGTCGAGTGCGCGGGCGGACCAGACCTCGCCGGCGAGTTTGATCCGGCCGCCCTCGCCGTCGACCCGTTCGAGGACGACGGCCTGTCTGCCCTTGAGGGCGTCGATTCCGGTGGCGTGCTGGGGCCGTTGCCCGGCGTGCCGGTTGGCGAGGGGCCGGACCACGGCGATGAGGGCCACCGAGACGATGACGAAGACCAGCACCTGGGCCACGACGCCGCCGCCGAGGCCGGCCGTGACCGCGGCGGCGACCGCGCCGACGGCGAGCATGCCGAATTCGGGCATCGCGGTGACGACGAGGGGGATTCCGAGCGCGGCCGCGCCGACGAGCCACCACACCCATGCGTCGATGTCGTTCACATGGTCAATGGTAGGACCGCGCCCGGGAGTCGGACAGGGCGCAGTTCGGTCCACCGCGGGGCTCGTGCGGGGTGGTTCGGCGCGGAACCCGAGTGGGCGTCAGCTCATGGGCAGGCCGCGGGCGGTCCAGCGGTCGCCGGACTGCTCGACGACGAGCGGGAGACCGAAGCAGTGGGAGAGGTTGCGGGAGGTGAGTTCGAGCTCCAGGGGGCCGGCGGCGAGCACCCTGCCCTGACGGATCATCAGGACGTGGGTGAAGCCGGGAGCGATCTCCTCGACGTGGTGGGTGACCATGATCATGGAGGGGGCGATCGGGTCGCGGGCGAGCCGGCCGAGGCGGCGGACGAGGTCCTCGCGGCCGCCGAGGTCGAGGCCGGCGGCGGGCTCGTCGAGAAGGAGCAGCTCGGGGTCGGTCATCAGGGCGCGGGCGATGAGGGTGCGCTTGCGCTCGCCCTCGGAGAGGGTGCCGAAGCGGCGTTCGAGGTAGTCGCTCATGCCGAGGCGGTCGAGGAAGGCGCGGGCGCGCTGCTCGTCGATGTCCTCGTACTCCTCCTGCCAGCCGGCCGTCATGCCGTAGGCGGCGGTCAGCACGGTTTGCAGGACGGTCTGGCGCTTGGGGAGCTTCTCGGCGAGGGCGATGCCGGCCACGCCGATGCGGGGGCGGAGTTCGAAGACGTCGGTGCCGGGGCGGCCGAGGGTCTCGCCGAGGATGCTGACGGTGCCCTTGCTGGGGTAGAGGTAGCTGGAGGCGACGTTGAGGAGGGTGGTCTTGCCGGCGCCGTTGGGGCCGAGGATGACCCAGCGCTCGCCCTCCTTGACCGACCAGGAGACCTGGTCCACGAGGGCCCGGCCCTCGCGGACCACGGATACGTCCTGAAGTTCCAGAACATCGCTCATGAGCGCGTTGTCTCCCCATTTGCAGCAGTGTCGGCCGGTCCCGGCTGTCGCCCACGCCGGGCGCGCACCGGTCGGCGCGGCCCGCCGCGCCTGTGGGCGCAGTCCTTCAAGAAATCTACGCCACTGGTCGGCCGGGCTGTTCCATCGGTCCGGTCCTTAGGGTGGGGGCATGCTCACGGAACCACGCTCAGGACGGTTGGCCGCATGGGGAAATGCCCTTCTTGCCGGGAATGCGTCGCCGGACGACGCGGTGTCGGCGGTGGTCGGGGAGGACGCCGTGCACCGGGTCGAGGGGCTGCCGGGTGAGTCCGGGCCCGTCGGGCTGTCGCTGGCGCTGGGACGGCTGCGCGCGCTCGGGGTGACCGGGCTGCGGGTGGCGCTGCCGGTGCCGGGGCATCCGCTGGGGCTGAGCGGGCCGCCGGAGTTCAACGCGCGGGCGCTGGAGGCGGAGGAGGCCGTGGTGTGCCACGGGGCGGCCTTGGGCCTGGTGCCGGAGGTGCGCGAGGCCGGGCCCGCGGGTGATGTGCACGTCGAGGTGGTCTGGCACTGTCTGCCGGTGCGGGAGGCGCCGCCGGCCGACGTGCCCTCGCTCGGGGAGGCCGAGCGGGAGCTGGCTCAGGCGCTGCGGGAGGCGACGGAGGTGCTGTCGCGGCTGGACGTCGCCGGGTCCGGGCCGGTGGCGGAGGCGGCGGTGGACGCGTACCGGGCGCGGGTGGAGGGCGGCGACCGCGAGGTGCTGGCGCCGGGGTATCCGCCGCGGGCGGTGCGGGTGCTGGAGCTCGCGGGGCGGGTGGGGCTGCTGGTGTCGGTGGCGTACGACAGCGGGCACGGCGGTGCGGTGACGGCGTCCGAGATGGCCGCGCGGGGGGAGGCGTTGCGGCCGGTGGAGCGGACGGCACGGCGGGCGCGGGTCGCGGCGTACAACTCGGTGGTGGAGGAGCGGGAGCGGGGGGTGCGGTAGCGCCACCGGGTGTCTGCGGCTACGTCCCGGCCACCCCGTGGCGTACCGCCCACAGGGCGGCCTGGGTGCGGTCGGAGAGGTCGAGCTTCATCAGGATGTTCGAGACGTGCGTCTTGACCGTCTTCTCGGAGAGGACGAGTGCGCGGGCGATCTCGCGGTTGGAGCGGCCGTCCGCGATCAGCCCGAGCACCTCGCGTTCCCGTTCGGTGAGCGTGCCGGCCCGCCCCTGGGCCGGGCCGGTGTCCTCCTGGGCGAGGAGCGCGCCCGCGACCTCGGGCTGGAGCAGGATGTGCCCGGCGTGCACGGAGCGGATGGCGCCGGCCAGGGCGTCGGGGTCGATGTCCTTGTAGACGTATCCGGCGGCGCCCGCGCGCAGGGCGGGGACGACCGTGCGCTGTTCGGTGAAGCTGGTGACGACGAGCACGCGCGCGGGGTGGTCGAGTTCGCGGAGTCTGCGCAGCGCGTCGATGCCGTCGACGCCCGGCATCTTGACGTCCATGAGGATGACGTCGGGCCGCAGTTCCCCGGCCCGGTCGACGCCCTCGGCGCCGTCGGACGCCTCGCCGACGACCTCGATGTCGTCCTGCACCTCCAGGAAGGTGCGCAGGCCCCGGCGGACGACCTGGTGGTCGTCGACGAGCAGCACTCTGATCGCTTCAGCCACCGGGGACCTCCATCTCGATCGTGGTGCCCTTGCCGGGCGCGGATTCCACGGTCAGGGTGCCGCCGACGCCGCCCGCCCGGTCGCGCATGGAGACCAGTCCGAGGTGGCGTCCGGCGCGGCGCACCGTCCGGGGGTCGAAGCCGGTGCCGTCGTCCGTGACGCGCAGGACGGCGCCGGGGCCGCGGCGTTCGAGGGTGACGTCCACGCGGGCGGCGCCGGAGTGCCGCAGTGCGTTGTGCAGGGCCTCCTGGGCGACGCGCAGGAGTGCCTCCTCCTGGGCGGCGGGCAGGGCGCGCACCCCCTTGCCGGTGAACGTCACGCGTGCGGTGTGGGCGCGGTCGAGGACCTGTATCTGGGTGCGCAGGGTGGCGACGAGGCCGTCCTCGTCCAGGGCGGCGGGGCGCAGTTCGACGACGGCGGCGCGCAGTTCGTCGGCGGCCTCGGCGGCGAGCGCGGCGACCTGCCGCATCTCGCCCCGGGCCCGGGCGGGGTCGCGGCCGACGAGGGCGGCGGCGGCCTGGGCGGTCAGGCGCAGGGAGAACAGTTTCTGGCTGACGGCGTCGTGCAGTTCGTGGGCGAGGCGGGAGCGTTCCTCGGCGATGGTCAGTTCGCGGCTGCGCTCGTAGAGGCGGGCGTTGGTGAGGGCGATGGCGGCGTGCTGGGCGAGGATGCCGAGCAGTTGTTCGTCGTCCTCGGTGAAGCCGCAGCCGCCGGCGGGTCCGGGGCACCTCTTGTTGGCGAGGAAGAGGGCGGCGATGACCTCGTCGCCGTCGCGGACGGGCAGGCCGAGGAAGTCGGACATCTCGGGGTGGGCGGCGGGCCAGCCCTCGAAGCGGGGGTCCGTGCGGACGTCGGCGAGGCGCTGCGGGGTGGCCTCGCTGAGCATGGCGGCGAGGATGCCGTGCTGGCGCGGGAGCGGGCCGATGGCCTTCCACTGGGCGTCGCTGACGCCGTCGACGACGAACTGGGCGAAGCCCCCGTGGTCGTCGGGGACACCCAGGGCCGCGTACTCGGCGTCGAGCAGCTCGCGGGCGGAGGCGACGATCGTCTTCAGGACGTCGCGCACCTCCAGGTGCCTGCTCATGGCCAGCAGCGCGGAGCTCACCGCGGCCAGGCCCGACGTGGGTCCGGAACTCATGACCTCACGGTACCGGGAGGCACCGACAGCGGGGATCGGTCCGGCGGCGGGTGCGGACCGGGGCCACGGGCGTAGGGCGGAGGGCCCGCGGACGTAGGCCGAAGGACCCCGCCGGGCTGGATCTCCTGTCCGAGGCGGCGGGAGCGGGCGTGTTCCTACGTTGGGGGCGTCGCCGGTGGTCGGCGGCGCTGGACGAAGGGGACGGGCATGCCGGTGGCGATCATCACGGGGGCTTCCAAGGGGCTGGGCCGGGCGCTCGGCGCGGCGCTTGCCGCACGCGGCTGGGACCTGGTCCTGGACGCGAGGGATCCGGGGCCGCTGGCCGGGGCGGCGGGCGGTCTGGCGGCGTACGGGACGCGGGTGGCGGCGGTGCCGGGGGACGTCACGGACGCCGGGCACCGCACGGAGCTGGTGGCGCGCGCCCGGGAGCTGGGCGGCGGCGTCGATCTGGTGGTGCACAACGCGAGCGCGCTGGGCGCCGAGCCGCTGGTACCGCTGGCCGAACTGGCGCCGGAGGGGCTGCGCCGGGCCCTGGAGGTGAACGTGGTGGCGGCGCACGGCCTGGTGCGGGAGGCGCTGCCGCTGCTGCGGGAGTCGCCGGCGGGCGCGGTGGTCGCCGTCAGCTCGGACGCGGCGGTGGAGGCGTACGAGACGTGGGGCGGCTACGGGGCCTCCAAGGCGGCGCTCGACCACCTGGCGGCGGTGCTGGGCGTGGAGGAGCCGGGGCTGCGGGTGTGGGCGGTGGACCCCGGGGACATGGCGACCGCCCTGTACGCGGCGGCCGTACCGGACGACGACGCTCCGCGGCCGGCCCCGGAGAGCGTGGTGCCCGCGTTCCTGCGGCTCCTGGACGAACGGCCGCCGAGTGGCCGCTACCGTGCGCCGGCCCTGGTGGAGGGGCGATGACCGTCCACGCGCGCGGGCGCGCGTGGACGGTGCCCGAGGAGCTGTCGGCCCGGGTGCCGGTGGAGCAGCGCGGTCCTGGGCGGGGCCGGGACGCCGTACGGCTGCTGGTGTCGCGCGGTACGGAGGTGGCGCACCACGCCTTCCGGGAGCTGCCGGGGCTGCTGCGCGCCGGGGACCTGCTGCTCGTGAACACCTCCCCCACGCTGGCCGCCGCGGTGGACGGGGACGTCGGGCACGCGCGCGTGGTGGTGCACTTCTCCACGCGGGGCGACGACGGACGCTGGGCGGTGGAGTTGCGGGAACCGGACGGACGGGGCACCACGCGCGCGCGTGCGGGAGGGCCCGCGGGTGCGCGGGTGGAGCTGCCCGACGGGGTGCGGCTTGTCCTGGAGGAGCCGCTGCCGGGCGGGAGCGAGCGGCTGTGGTGGGCGCGGCCGGTCGGAGGGGACGCGCCCACCACGAAGGTCCACGGCGTGCGCCCCCCGGGCGCCCCCGACCTCCCCGCGCTGCTGCGCCGGCACGGCCGTCCCATCCGGTACGCGTACACCGAGCGGGATCAGCCGCTCTCGGCGTACCAGACGGTGTTCGCGCTGCCGTACGCCGACGGGGCGGGCAGCGCGGAGATGCCGAGCGCGGCGCGGCCCTTCACGCCGGGGGTGGTGGCGGAGCTGGTGAGCCGGGGCGTGCAGTTCGCGCCGCTCACGCTGCACACCGGGGTGGCGTCGCAGGAGGCGCACGAGCCGCCGTACCCGGAGCGGTTCGCGGTGCCGGAGGCCTCGGCGCGGCTGATCAACGCGGCCCGGGCGGGGGGCGGCCGGGTGGTGGCGGTGGGGACGACCGCGGTGCGGGCGGTGGAGTCCGCCGCCGGCGTGGACGGGGTCGTGCGCGCGCGTGCCGGGTGGACGGACCTGGTGGTGACGCCCGGGCGGGGGGTGCGGGTGGTGGACGGGCTGCTGACCGGGCTGCACGAGCCGGAGGCCTCGCACCTGCTGATGCTGGAGGCGGTCGCGGGCCGGGAAGCGGTCGAGCGGGGGTACGAGGCGGCCCTGGCGGGCCGCTACCTGTGGCACGAGTTCGGGGACACCCACCTCCTGCTGAGGTAGCGGAGGGGCGGGTCCCGGTCCTCGCGGAAAGGGCGGATCCCGGTCCGCACGAAAAGGGCGGGTCCCGACCCTCACGGAGCGCATTGCTCTCGCAACCAACTGTGAGAGAAGGGTGGAGCCCGTGTGAGCCCGCACATAGGGCACACATCACGTACGAAGCGGATTAGGAGGAACGGAAAGGGCTCTTGAGCGGGGCGGATCGGGCGATCTACCCCGCTTTGCCGTTCCTGTGTCCACTACCCGGGATCGTACGTCACACCTTTGCCTGGCGTTTTTGCGGCAGCTAAGAATTGCTCCCGTCGCTCGGCGCCGCCCGTTCTACCCACGGCGTCCGGACCGGAAACATCCCTTGTCCGTCCCCGGCCCGGGAGCGACCTCCGCGCTATTCGAAGAGGTCCATCCACCCATGCCCAAGTACACCGCCTTGCTTCGCGGCCGCGCCCTGGCCACGTCCCATCGCGCCGGCATCGCCGGTGTCGCCGCGCTCGGTGCAGCCGCCCTCGCGATCTCCGCCGCCCCGAGCAGCGCGCAGACCACCACCACGACCGACGAGGCCGCCACCTCCGCCCCGGTGAGCTACAGCACCCACCGGATCGAGGACGTCAAGGTCCGCGTCACCGACCAGCTGGCGGGCCAGCGGCTGAAGGCCGAGGCCATCGAGGCGAGGAAGCAGGCCGACGACGACGCGGCCGCCAAGAAGCGGGACGCGGCCGAGGCCCGGCAGGACGCGGCCCGCAAGGCCGGGGAGCAGGCGGCGGCCAAGGCCGCGCGGAGCCGCGGCGGCGACGACTCGGCGAGCCGTTCCGCGCACCGCCCCTCGGCCCCCGCCGGGAAGTCGTACGCGAACAACCTGGACGGCTGGATCCGCCAGTCGCTGGACATCATGCACAAGCACGGCATCCCGGGTTCCTACAGCGGTCTGCACCGCAACATCATGCGGGAGTCCTCGGGCAACCCGCACGCCATCAACGACTGGGACATCAACGCCATCAACGGCATCCCCTCCAAGGGGCTGCTCCAGGTCATCCCGCCGACCTTCGAGGCGTACCACGTGGCCGGCACGTCGTGGAACATCTACGACCCGGTCGCCAACATCACGGCCGCCTGCAACTACGCGGCGCACCGCTACGGCTCGATGGACAACGTCGACAGCGCGTACTGAGGCCGACCCCGGCTCCGCGAGGAGACAGGGCGAAGGGCGGCACCCCACCGACGGGGGTGCCGCCCTTCGCCGTACGCGCGTGAACGGGCGTACGTGCCGGACGCGCGGGCGTGCGCGCCGGAGCGGACGCTACTTGCGCATGACCTCCGGCTCGTGGCGGCGCAGGAAGCGGGCCACGAAGAAGCCGCAGATCACGCCGAGGACGATCAGCGCGGCCATGTCCATGCCCCAGGCGGAGACGTCGTGGTTCCACAGCGGGTCGGTGCTGGTCGGGTCGTCGCTGTTGGGCGCGATGTTGTTGAAGTCCAGCGTCGTGCCGGCGGCGGCCACCGCCCAGCGGGACGGCATCAGGTACGAGAACTCGTTGACGCCGACCGTGCCGTGCAGGGTGAACAGGCAGCCGGTGAACACCACCTGGACGATGGCGAACATGACCAGCAGCGGCATGGTCTTCTCGGCCGTCTTCACCAGGGAGGAGATGACCAGGCCGAACATCATGGAGGCGAAGCCGAGCGCCATGATCGGCAGGCACAGCTCGAACAGGGTGTTGCTCTTGAGGACGAGGCCCTGCCCGGGGATCTCACGGCTGGAGAAGCCGATCAGGCCGACCAGCAGGCCCTGCAACACCGTGACGGCGCCGAGGACGACCACCTTGGACATCAGGTACGCCGACCGGGACAGCCCCGTCGCGCGTTCCCGCTCGTAGATGACCCGTTCCTTGATCAGCTCGCGGACGGAGTTGGCGGCGCCCGCGAAACAGGCGCCGACGGCGAGGATCAGCAGGACCGTGGTCGCCGTGCCGTTCGGGAAGGGCACGCCGGTCTGCGGATTGACCCGGTTGACCAGCAGCCCCTTGTCCGCGTCGATCAGCAGGCTGACCGCGCCGAGCACCGCGGGCAGGATCACCGTCAGCGCGAGGAAGCCCTTGTCGGAGGCGATGACCGAGACATAGCGCCGGATCAGGGTGACGAGCTGGGACATCCAGCCCTGCGGCTTGGGCGGCCTGATCGCCTGCGGAGGCGGCATGTGCACCGACTGCGGCGCCACCGCGTCGATGTCGGCCGCGTACATCTGGTAGTGCTGCGAGCCCTTCCAGCGGCCCGCCCAGTCGTAGTCGCGGTAGTTCTCGAAGGCGGAGAAGACGTCGGCCCAGGAGTCGTAGCCGAAGAAGTTCAGCGCCTCCTCGGGCGGCCCGAAGTAGGCGACCGAGCCGCCGGGCGCCATCACCAGGAGCTTGTCGCAGATCGCCAGCTCGGCCACCGAGTGGGTGACGACGAGGACCGTGCGGCCGTCGTCGGCGAGGCCGCGCAGCAGCTGCATGACGTCGCGGTCCATGCCCGGGTCGAGGCCGGAGGTCGGCTCGTCCAGGAAGATCAGCGACGGCTTGGTGAGCAGCTCCAGGGCGACGGAGACGCGCTTGCGCTGGCCGCCGGAGAGGGAGCTGACCTTCTTGTCCTTGTGGATGTCGAGCTTGAGCTCGCGCAGCACCTCGTCGATGCGGGCCTGGCGCTCGGCGCGCGTGGTGTCGGCGGGGAAGCGCAGCTTGGCCGCGTACTTCAGGGCCCGCTTGACGGACAGCTCCTTGTGCAGGATGTCGTCCTGCGGCACGAGTCCGATGCGCTGGCGCAGCTCGGCGAACTGCTTGTAGAGGTTCCGGTTGTCGTAGAGGACGTCGCCCTGGTTGGCGGGGCGGTAGCCGGTCAGCGCCTTGAGCAGCGTCGACTTGCCGGAACCGGAGGGGCCGATCACCGCGATCAGCGACTTCTCGGGAACGCCGAAGGAGACGTCCCGCAGGATCTGCTTGCCGCCGTCGACCGTGACGGTCAGGTGCCGGGCGGAGAAGGAGACCTCACCGGTGTCGACGAACTCCTCGAGCCGGTCGCCGACGATCCGGAACGTCGAGTGGCCGACGCCGACGATGTCGGCCGGGCCGAGCTGGACCGAGCCGCCCTTGGGGACCGGATGGCCGTTGACGAACGTGCCGTTGTGCGAGCCGAGGTCGCGGATCTCCAGGCGGCCGTCGGGCGTGGCGTGGAACTCGGCGTGGTTGCGGGAGACCTGGAGGTCGGAGACGACCAGGTCGTTCTCCAGGGCACGGCCGATGCGCATCACACGGCCTATCGAGAACTGGTGGAACGTGGTCGGGCTGCGGTCGCCGTAGTGCGACGCCGCCCCCGCGCCGTCGCCCGGGCCCGGCTGCGCGGGGCTCCCGGCGGGGCCGTGGTTCTGCTGCTGCGGAATCTGTGGCTGCTGCGATTGCGGCGGGACGGGCGGGGCGGCCTGCTGCGCGTGGCCGCCGGGCGCCTGTTGTCCCCAGCCGGGGCCCGCGCCCTGGGCGGCGTACGGCTGCTGCTGGGGCCCCGCCTGCGGGGCGGCGACGGCGGCCTCGGCGGCGGACAGGGTCAGCCGCGGCCCGTCGGTCGCGTTGCCCAGGTTGACGGCCGTGCCGGAGGCGAGCTCCACGCGGTCCACCCGTTGCCCCTGCGCGAACGTGCCGTTGGTGCTGCCGTGGTCCTCCAGCACCCAACTGCGGCCGTCGAAGGCGATCGTGCCGTGCCGCCAGGAGACCCTGGCGTCGTCGAACACGATGTCCCCCTGCGGATCACGGCCGAGGGTGTATGACCTGGACGGGTCGAGCGTCCAGGTCCGTCCATTTGTTTCCAGTACGAGTTCTGGCACTCCATGCCCCACTGAGTTGTCCCCCGAATTACCCCCGTCGCGGGGAGTCTAGGGATGTCGAACATCGTGGGGAACTATTTCAGGCGGGCACCCCTGACCGAAAGTCGGGCCTTGTGAAGACCGTGTACGACGGCGTAGGGCGGCGTACGGCGGCGGCTTCGCACGTGCGGGTGTCTTTGCCGCCGCCGGGGGTTGGAACCGGGCCGGAAAGTGGTAAACCACGCGAGGGGGACATCCGCCGGGCCGGCCCGTACCGGGGCACGTGACGGCGGGTGCGCCGCGACGCGAAGGACGCGGATCGGGGGATCTGCCATGGGTGCTGGGCCGGCCGAACGGGCCGGGGACGGAGCGGGGGCCGGGGCGCGTGGCCCCGGGGGCGGTACGGGTGGCCCGGGAAGCGGTACGGGTGGCCCGGGGGCCGGGGTGCGTGGCCGGCGGGTGCCGTGGCGGGATGTGCTGCTCGCCGCGCTCGCGTGCGTCGGCTGGGCGGTCGTCGGGATGGCGGGCACGGCCGCGCTCGGACTGCATCTGCTGGAGGCGGACTCGACGGCCTCGCTGGGGCCGATGACCGCGGCGGTGGTGGCGCTCGGCGCGGGTGGATCGGTCGAACCCGCCGGTGACGTCTCGGTGTTCGGGCTGAAGGGGACCGAGGCGACGACCGCATTGCAGATCACGCCGCTGGGTGTCGGGCTGGTCGGTGCGCTGCTGCTGTCCTGGTTCTTCCTGCGGTCCCTGCGCGCGGCGGGAGTTGTGCCGGCGCCGGGTGAACTCCTCGCGCGGGCCGGGGCGGTCGTCGCGCTGTTCGTGGCGGTGCTGGGCGGGCTGGCCTGGGCGGGACACGACGTCATCACGATGGACGGGGGTGCGCTGGGGCTCGATGCGCTGCCGGGCATGGGGGCGGGGGGTTCGGGGACGGGGTCAGGGGGTCCGGGGGACGGTGGGCTGGAGATACCTGGGTGGAGCGGCCTGGGGGATCTCGGGGACCTGGGGGATCTCGGCGGGTCGCTGCCGGACCGGATCGGCGACCTCGTGCGCGCCAGGGCCGCGGTCGGCTTCACCGTCGACACCGGGCCCACGCTGCTGGGCGGTGCCGTGTGGGCGGCCGGGGTGCTGCTGATCGCGCTGCTCGCCTCCCGCCGGACCCCACTGCCGCGCGGCTGGGACGTCGTGCACCGGGTGGTGCGGCCGGCCGTGTCCGCGCTGGTGACGGTGTCGCTGACGGCGGTGGCGGCGGGCCTCGCGGCGGCGGCGTACGCGGCGGTCGGCGACCCGCACCCGAGGCGGATCGCGGGCGCGGCACTGCTGGGCGCGCCCAACGGGGTGTGGATGGGTGTGCCGATCGGCCTGTTCGTCCCGTGGGACGGCAGGGCGACGGGGGCGCTCGCGCGGCTCCTGCCCGACCCCGTGAACCGCCTGCTGAGCACGGGGTCCGACGAGCCCGTCACCCTGCGGCGGCTGGCCGAACTGGACGGGCGGGTGTGGCTGTTGGGGGTGGCGGCGGCCCTGATGATGCTGCTGGCCGGGGTGTTGACGGCGGTACGGACGCCACCTTCGACGGCGTACACCGTGCCGTCGGCCGGGATGGCGGGTACGGCGGCTGTGGGAGGGGGCGCTGCCGGGCGTGGCCCGGGGAGGGGTGGTTCGGTCGTACGGGAGCAGGGTCCGTTCGGCTTCGCGGGGCGCTGCGCACTGCGGCTGGGGGTCGTGACGGCGCTTGCACTGCCCTTGCTGGCCCGGCTGACGGACGTGTCGGTGGACGCCTCGCTGTCGGTGCTCGGCTTCGACGCCTTCGGGGCGGGCATAGTGCTGCACGGACACCTCGGTACGGCACTGCTGCTGGGCGCCGCGTGGGGCGCGGGAGCCGGGGCGGCGGGTGCGCTGCTGGCGTGGGGGTTCGGGGCGGCGGGGCGGGGGGCTGTGCCCGGGGGTGCGCCGCCGGGGGCCGCGCTGTCCGGGGAGGGGGCGCCGCCTGGCGGGGCAGTGCCGCCGGGCGGGACCGTACCGCTGGGCGGGGCCGCCGGCCCCCACCGGCCGGCCGTGTCCCCTCGGGCACCGGCCCCCGGCACCGGTCCGTATGCGCGAAAGCCGGACGGCGCGGGCGGTGCGTGGGAACCGGAGGACGCGCGGCCGCCCGGGTTCGAGGAGCCGGCACCGGGTGTGCACGGGGCACCCACGGTCGTGGGACCCCTGCCGCCCCCTTCCCCGGCCCGCTCACCGGGGCCGGGGGTGCCCCCGCGGCCGACGGTGCCGCCCCGGCCCGTCGCACCCCCGCCACCGCCGGGACGTCCTCCGGAGGCACCACCCGGGCCACCGCCGGGACGTCCTCCGGGGGCACCGCCCGAGCCACCCCCGGAACCGCCCCGCGGACGGCGGACCGAGCGGGGGTGAGAGTGTTCGCCTCTGGTCAACGGCCGGTTCAGCCGGCCGTCGCGTACTGTTCCGTGTCCGTCAGGCGGACCGCGCGGGCGCGGGGCACTGCGTGCCGGATACGGTGGAAACACCATGAGCGCATCGCACACCACCGACACGCCCACTCTCCTTGTCAAGATCTTCGGCAAGGACCGCCCCGGCATGACGGCCGGGCTGTTCGACACCCTCGCCGCCTACTCCGTCGACGTGGTCGACATCGAGCAGGTCGTCACCCGTGGCCGCATGGTGCTCTGCGCGCTCGTGACGCAGCCCACCGCCGGGACGGAGGGTGACCTGCGGGCCACCGTCCACAGCTGGGCGGAGTCGATGAAGATGCAGGCGGAGATCATCTCCGGCACCGGCGACAACCGTCCGCGCGGCTCGGGGCGCTCCCTGGTCACGGTGCTCGGCCATCCGCTCACCGCGGAGGCCACGGCGGCGATCGCCGCGTGGATCTCCGGCACGGGCGGCAACATCGACCGTATCTTCCGGCTCGCCAAGTACCCGGTGACGGCGGTGGAGTTCGCCGTCTCCGGTGTCGAGACCGAGCCCCTGCGGACCGCGCTGGCGACCGGAGCCGCGGCACTCGGTGTCGACGTCGCCGTCGTCTCGGCCGGGCTGCACCGGCGGGCGCAGCGGCTGGTGGTCATGGACGTGGACTCCACGCTCATCCAGGACGAGGTCATCGAGCTCTTCGCCGCGCACGCGGGGTGCGAGGCGGAGGTCGCCGAGGTCACCGCCGCCGCGATGCGGGGCGAGCTCGACTTCGCGCAGTCGCTGCACGCGCGGGTCGCGCTGCTGAAGGGGCTCGACGCGTCCGTGGTGGACAAGGTGCGCAGCGAGGTGCGGCTCACCCCGGGGGCGCGCACGCTGATCCGTACGCTGAAGCGGCTCGGCTACCAGGTCGGGGTCGTCTCCGGCGGCTTCACCCAGGTCACCGACGATCTGCGGGAGCGGCTCGGGCTGGACTTCGCCCAGGCCAACACCCTGGAGATCGTCGACGGCAGACTGACCGGGCGGGTCACCGGGGAGATAGTCGACCGGGCGGGCAAGGCGCGGCTGCTGCGCCGGTTCGCGGCGGAGGCGGGGGTGCCGCTGGCACAGACGGTGGCGATCGGCGACGGGGCGAATGATCTGGACATGTTGAACGCGGCGGGCCTGGGCGTGGCGTTCAACGCGAAGCCGGTGGTGCGGGAGGCCGCGCACACGGCGGTGAACTTTCCCTTCCTGGACACGGTGCTGTATCTGCTGGGGGTCACCCGGGAAGAGGTCGAGGCGGCGGACACGCAGGACGACTCCCTGTAACCGCGGGCGCCGGCCACCGGGCAGGGCCATGGACCGGGGGTGGGCCATGGCCCCTCCCGCGGAGGACCAGGGACGGGACAGCGGGGGCCGTTACTCGGTGGGGGCCCAGTAGTCGTCGAGCACAGCCGCGCCGGGCTCCAGGGTCTTCCAGGGGCCGTCGAAGGTGAGGACGGCGAACGCGGCGGCGGGGAAGCCACGGCGGGTCATGCGGTCGCGGGCCTCGGGGTCGGACCGGCCCGAGAGCACCTCGGCGGCGCCCTGGACCCCGGGGTTGTGGCCGATGAGGACGAGGTTGCGGACGTCGTCGGGGGTTTCGTTGAGCACGGCGATCAGTTCGCCGGGCGAGGCATCGTAGACCCGCTCCTCGTAGACGGTTTTCGGCCGGTGCGGCAGCTCGTGGACGGCGAGCTTCCAGGTCTCCCGGGTCCGGGTCGAGGTGGAGCAGAGGGCCAGGTCGAAGGCGATGCCCGAGTCGGCCAGCCGGCGGCCGGCGACGGGGGCGTCCTTGCGTCCCCGGTCGGCGAGCGGGCGCTCGTGGTCGGCGACCGGGGGCCAGTCGGCCTTCGCATGGCGGAGGAGGACGATCCTGCGGGGTTCTGCGACGCTCATGTGTCCCAGCTTCGCACGAAACAGGCCAGTGGGCTCAGGGAGTTGGCCGAGCCGCCTACGAGTGGTGGATCAGCTGCGCCGCGTGTTCGACGACGTGGGTGAGACCCGTGTCCGCACCGGCCGTGCCCGCGTGGGCGGGGTTGAGTATGAGGGTCAGCAGCGTGAGGAAGGCGAGCACCGGCAGGGCCAGCGCCCACCAGGGGAGCCGGATGTCGATGCCACCCGTGGACGCCGGGCGGGGCGGGGTGTGCGCGCGGGCCGGCATGACGCCTCCAGGGTCTCCGTGCCGTCGTGGCCGCGGTGTGCGGTCACGATTCGAAGGTACGGAGTCGGAGGGGCCGGGCCCATCCGGTGATCCACCCACTTGACCCTGACACTCGCCCCCTAGGGGACAGGGGGGACAGCCCCACCACGCAGGGTGGGGTCAGGGCGCGGCGATGGTCGCGATGACGGCGATGACCACGAGGATGGCGAGGAACGCGCCGAAGACGAGCAGCATCTTCTTCTGGCCGTTCTGCGGGTTCGGTTCGAGGACGGGCATGGGGACAAGTCTCGCACTTCCCCCGCGCCCGCCCTCGTGCGGGGGCGTCAGTCGTGCCCGTCCTCGCGCCGGGGCGCCGGCCGTGCCCCGTACCCGCCCTCGCGCGGGGGCCGCGCCGGCAGTGCCGTACCCGCCCCCGTGCGGGGGGGGCGCGTCAGCGCGCCGCCGCTTCGTCCTCCACGGTGCGGTCGCGGCCCGCCAGGATGCCGACGAGGATCTGCGGGACCATCAGGACGGCCATCAGCGCCAGCGGCTGCCCCCAGCCGCCGGAGTGCTGGTAGAGGACGCCGACCAGGAGCGGCCCGGGGATCGAGATGAGGTACCCGGTGCTCTGCGCGAAGGCGGACAGCTGGGCCACGCCCGCGCCGGTGCGGGCCCGCATGCCGACCATGGTCAGCGCGAGCGGGAACGCGCAGTTGGAGATGCCGAGCAGGAACGCCCAGGCCCAGGCGCCGCCCGCGGGGGCGAGGTAGAGCCCCGCGTACCCGGCGAGGCCGCAGATGCCGAGGACGACGGCGATGGGCCCCTGGTGGGGCAGCCGGGTGGCCACCCGGGGGATGACGAAGGCGAGGGGGACGCCCATCACCATGGTGAGGGCGAGCAGCAGTCCCGCCGTGCCGGCGGAGAGGCCGGCGTCGCGGTAGATCTGCGCCATCCACCCCATCGTGATGTACGCGGCGGTCGACTGGAGCCCGAAGAAGACGGCCAGCGCCCAGGCGATGCGGCTGCGGGTGATGCGCAGGCCGCTCCCCCCGATGCGGGGCGCGGCGGGGGCGGGCTCGGACGGTTCGGCGCCGCGGGCGCGCAGCAGCGCCAGCCAGGGCAGGACGGCGACCGCGGCGAGCCCCGCCCACACGGCGAGCCCGGAGTGCCAGTCGCCGCCCAGGGCGTCGGTCACGGGGACGGTGACGGCGGCGGCCAGGGAGGTGCCGAGCGCGAGGGCCATCGAGTACAGGCCGGTCATGGGGCCGACCCGGTCGGGGAACCAGCGCTTGACGATGACCGGCATCAGGACGTTGCTGACGGCGATGCCCATGAGGGCGAGGGCGGTGGCGGCCAGGAAGCCCACCGTGTTCCCGGCGTAGGGCCGGACGAGCAGTCCCGCGGTGATCGCGACCATGCCGGTGCAGACCACGGCGGAGAGCCCGAAGCGGCGGGCCAGCCGGGGTGCCATGACGCCGAAGACGGCGAAGCACAGGGAGGGCACGGAGGTCAGCAGTCCCGCGACGCTGCCGCTCATGCCGAGGCCGTCGCGGACCTCCTCCAGGAGGGCGCCGAGGCTGGTGACGGCGGGGCGGAGGTTGAGGGCGGCCAGGACGATGCCTATAGGGAGGAGCCGCATCGCCCACGCGCGCGTGGAGGACGATTTCGGGCCGGCCGGGGTCCCGTCGGCCGCCGCGGTCGCGCCGCTGCCGGCCACGGAGCCGGTCTCCGTGCCGGATATGGGGCGGGGTGTCGTCGTGCGGGAGTTGTCGCTGGCCATGTCCCCCATCATAGAATCATGGGATGATTGGTTGTCCACTCTTGTCCCGGGCCCCCGGGGTGACCAGGCGCCCGCCCGGAGGTCCCCCATGCCACTGAGTCATCCCCGCCGTTCGGCGCTCTCCGAGCAGGTCATCGCGGCGCTGCGGGCGCAGATCACCTCGGGCGAGTGGCCGGTGGGCTCCCGCATCCCGGCCGAACCGGAGCTGGTCGAGCAGCTCGGCGTCGCGCGCAACACGGTGCGGGAGGCCGTGCGCGCGCTCGCGCACAACGGACTGCTGGACATCCGCCAGGGCTCGGGCACGTACGTCGTGGCCACCAGCGAGCTGGCGGGGGTGATGCACCGCCGGTTCGCCGGTGCGGACGCCGGTCACATCGCGGAGCTGCGCTCGGCGCTGGAGTCGGCGGCGGCCCGGCTGGCCGCCGAGCGGCGCACGGAACGCGATCTGAAGCAGCTGGAGACGCTGCTGGTGCGCCGGGAGGAGGCGTGGCGGTCCGGGGACCCGGAGGCGTTCGTGGCGGCCGACGCGACGTTCCACCTGGGGGTCGTGGCCGCGTCCGGCAACGAGGTCATGACGGCGATGTACGCGGACCTCAGCGAGGTGCTGCGGGACTGGCTGCGCGGCGACGTGGGCACGGAGCTCACGCCGGAGACGTACATGGACCACGACACGCTGCTCGACGCGCTGCGGGACGGGGACGCGGCGGCCGCGGCGGCCGCTGCCGCGAGCTACCCGGTGATGTGCCGCCCGGGGCGGGCCACGCTGCCGTCCGCCGGCTGACACCCTCCGCACGCGCGGATGTCCCGCCCCCGGAGCGAGCAGGGGGCGGGACATCCGTGCGGCGTGCGGAGCGGGCGGTCAGGCGCCGATCGCGTGCAGCCCGCCGTCGACGTGGACGATCTCGCCGGTGGTCTTCGGGAACCAGTCGCTCAGCAGGGCGACGATGCCCTTGCCGGCCGGCTCCGGGTCCTTGAGGTCCCACTCCAGCGGGGAGCGGCTGTCCCAGACGGCGGCCAGGTCGCTGAAGCCCGGGATGGACTTGGCGGCCATGGAGCCGATCGGGCCGGCGGAGACCAGGTTGCAGCGGATGTTCTGCTTGCCCAGGTCGCGCGCCAGGTAGCGGCTGGTGGCCTCCAGGGCGGCCTTGGCCGGGCCCATCCAGTCGTACTGCGGCCAGGCGTACTGCGCGTCGAAGGTGAGGCCGACGACGGAGCCGCCGTTCTGCATCAGCGGCAGGCAGGCCATGGTCAGCGACTTCAGGGAGTACGCCGAGACGTGCATGGCGGTGGCGACGGACTCGAACGGGGTGTTGAGGAAGTTGCCGCCGAGGGCGTCCTGCGGGGCGAATCCGATGGAGTGCACGACGCCGTCGAGGCCGCCCAGCTCCTCGCCGACGATGTCGGCGAGCCGCCCCAGGTGCTCGTCGTTGGTGACGTCGAGCTCGACCACCTTGGTGGGCTTCGGCAGCTTCTTGGCGATGCGCTCGGTCAGCGTGGGGCGCGGGAAGGCGGTCAGGATGATCTCCGCACCCTGCTCCTGGGCCAGCTTGGCGGCGTGGAAGGCGATGGAGGACTCCATCAGCACACCGGTGATCAGGACGCGCTTGCCCTCGAGAATTCCGCTCATGGTGATCAGTGACCCATTCCCAGTCCGCCGTCAACGGGGATGACGGCTCCAGTGATGTACGAGGCGTCGTCCGAGGCGAGGAAGCGCACCGTCGCGGCGATCTCCTCCGTCCGCGCGTACCGGCCGAGCGGCACCTGCGCGAGGATCTTCGCCTGCTGGTCCTCGGTGAGCTCCCGGGTCATGTCGGTGTCGACGAAACCGGGCGCGACGACGTTGAAGGTGATGTTGCGCGAGCCCAGCTCACGGGCGAGGGAGCGCGCGAAGCCGACCATCGCGGCCTTGGAGGCGGCGTAGTTCGCCTGCCCCGCGGAGCCGAGCAGGCCGACGACGGAGGAGATCAGGACGACCCGCCCCTTCTTGGCCCGCAGCATGCCGCGGTTGGCGCGCTTGACGACCCGGAAGGTACCGGTGAGGTTGGTGTCGACGACGGACGTGAAGTCCTCCTCCGACATCCGCATCAGCAGCTGGTCCTTGTTGACGCCGGCGTTGGCGATCAGGACCTCGACGGGACCGTGCGTCTCCTCGATCTCCTTGTAGGCCTGCTCCACCTGCTCGGGGTCGGTGATGTCGCACTTGACGGCCAGGAACCCCTGGGGCGGCTCACCCGAGCGGTATGTGATCGCGACCTTGTCGCCGGCGTCGGCGAAAGCGCGGGCGATGGCGAGGCCGATGCCCCGGTTGCCTCCGGTGACGAGAACCGAGCGGCTCAACGGATCACCCTTTCGATAGCGGTCTGGAGCCCCTGCGAGACAGGCGCCTTCACCCGGAAACCTATCGGTCCGCCCTCGTACGCGAGGAATCGGGCACCGACAGTGGCGCGGGGCACGTCCTGTCGGGTCCCTACAGTCGACGCGGCGCACGGGGCGACCGACGCCGACGGGCGGGCACGGGAGTCGCTCCCGTACCCGCCCGCCTCACCGCTCGGCTCAGTACACGTCGCGGGGGTACCAGGACCGGCTGTCGAAGAAGAAGTGGTCCACGGCGAGCCAGTGCCCACCGTCGTAGTAGGCGTACACCACGGCCTCCTCGTTGGCCTGGCCGTTGTCCAGGCTCGTGCTCAGGCAGGTGCCGGGGTTGATGATGAAGGTGGTGAAGCCGCCCCGCCGCGGGAACTCCACGTCGATGGCCTGCGCGCGGTGGTTGCAGGCCGACAGCCCGCCGCTGGTGATGGGCCCGGAGGCCATCGCGGCGGGGGCGGACAGGGCCGTGAGGAGACCAGCGGTCGCGGCCGCCAGGGCGGCCACACGACGCATACGCATACGCACTCCTTGGGTCGGGCGGTCCGGTGGTCGTCCGGACCGGCGCGTCCGACCGTACGGGATCTCCGTACGCGATCAGTTACGGAACGTATAACATTTGGTCAACAGTCACCCCCCGCGGCCCGTCACGCCCCCGGGACACTGCATGGTTCACTGCTCACGAATGAGCACATCTCGCGATGGTGACAAGGGGAGGCCGCTCGTGGCCCACGAGGTCGATCAGTCATTCCTGGCGCTGCCGTTGCGCGCGCTCGCCGACGCCGCGCTCGCCCGGGCGCGGGCGCTCGGGGCCGAGCACGCGGACTTCCGGTTCGAACGGGTGCGCAACGCGGCCTGGCGGCTGCGGGACGCACGGCCCGCCGGGGCCTCGGACACCACCGACCTCGGGTACGCGGTCCGGGTGGTGCACGGCGGGACCTGGGGGTTCGCCTCCGGGGTGGACCTGACCATGGACGCCGCCGCGAAGGTCGCCTCGCAGGCCGTCGCCATGGCGAAGCTGTCGGCGCGGGTGAGCGCGGCCGCGGGGTCGGACGAGAGGGTGGAGCTCGCCGACGAGCCCGTGCACGCCGAGCGGACGTGGGTGTCGTCGTACGGGATCGATCCCTTCTCCGTGCCCGACGAGGAGAAGGCCGGGCTGCTCGCCGAGTGGAGCGCGCGGCTGCTGGCGGCCGACGGTGTCAGCCACGTGGACGCCTCGCTGCTCACGGTGCACGAGAACAAGTTCTACGCCGACACCGCGGGGACCGTGACCACCCAGCAGCGGGTGCGGCTGCACCCGCAGTTCACCGCCGTCGCCGTCGACGAGTCGACCGGGGAGTTCGACTCGATGCGCACCCTCGCGCCCCCGGTGGGACGCGGCTGGGAGTATCTGACGGGCACCGGCTGGGACTGGGAGAGCGAGCTGGCCGGGATTCCGGAGCTGCTCGCCGAGAAGATGCGGGCGCCGAGCGTCGAGGGCGGGGTGTACGACCTCGTCGTCGACCCGTCGAACCTGTGGCTGACCATCCACGAGTCGATCGGGCACGCCACCGAACTCGACCGCGCGCTGGGCTACGAGGCCGCCTACGCCGGCACCTCCTTCGCCACCTTCGACCAGCTCGGCAAGCTCAGGTACGGCTCGGAGCTGATGAACGTCACCGGCGACCGCACCGCCGAGCACGGGCTCGCCACGATCGGGTACGACGACGAGGGCGTCGAGGCGCAGTCCTGGGACCTGGTGAAGGACGGCACCCTGGTCGGCTACCAGCTCGACCGGCGGATCGCGAGGCTGACCGGCTTCGAGCGGTCGAACGGATGCGCGTACGCCGACTCCCCCGGCCATGTGCCCGTGCAGCGCATGGCCAACGTGTCGCTGCGGCCGGACCCCGCCGGGATGTCGACGGAGGACCTGATCGGGGGCGTGGACCGGGGGATCTACGTGGTCGGCGACCGGTCCTGGTCGATCGACATGCAGCGGTACAACTTCCAGTTCACCGGACAGCGCTTCTTCCGGATCGAGAACGGGCGGATCACCGGGCAGCTGCGGGACGTCGCCTACCAGGCGACGACCACCGACTTCTGGGGCTCCATGGCGGCTGTCGGCGGCCCGTCCACCTATGTGCTCGGCGGCGCGTTCAACTGCGGCAAGGCCCAGCCCGGCCAGGTCGCCTCGGTGTCGCACGGCTGCCCGTCCGCCCTCTTCAGGGGAGTCAACATCTTGAACACCACTCAGGAGGCCGGTCGATGAGCGCCCGCACCAACAAGCCGCACGAGATCGTCGAGCGGGCCCTGGAGCTGTCCCGGGCGGACGGCTGCGTCGTCGTCGCGGACGAGCACTCGACCGCCAATCTGCGCTGGGCGGGCAACGCGCTGACCACCAACGGCGTCACGCGCGGGCGCACGGTCACCGTCGTCGCCGTCGTCGACGGCAAGGAGGGCACGGCGTCCGGCGTGGTCTCCCGCTCGGCGGTGACCGCGGACGAGCTGGAGCCGCTGGTGCGGGCCGCCGAGGACGCCGCGCGCGGCGCCGGACCGGCCGAGGACGCGCAGCCGCTGGTCGCGGACGTGCCGGTCTCGCCCGACTTCACCGAGGTGCCCGCCGAGACCTCCTCGGCCGTCTTCGACGGCTTCGCGCCGGCCCTGGGCGACGCGTTCGCCCGCGCCCGGGCCGGCGGCCGGGAGCTGTACGGTTTCGCCAACCACGAACTGGTCTCCAGCTACCTGGGCAGCTCGACCGGGCTGCGGCTGCGGCACGACCAGCCCACGGGCACCCTGGAGCTCAACGCCAAGTCACCGGACCGCACGCGCTCGGCGTGGGCCGGCCGCGCCACCCGGGACTTCACCGACGTGGACCCGGCGGCACTCGACGCCGAACTCGCCGTACGCCTGGGCTGGGCGGAGCGACGGGTGGAGCTGCCCGCGGGCCGCTACGAGACGCTGCTGCCCCCGACGGCCGTGGCGGACCTGCTGATCTACCAGCTGTGGTCGGCGGCGGCCCGGGACGCCGCCGAGGGCCGTACGGTCTTCAGCCGGACCGGCGGCGGCACCCGTGTCGGCGAGAAGCTCGCGGAACTGCCGCTGACGCTGCGCAGCGACCCGCACGAGCCGGGCCTGGAGTGCGCCCCGTTCGTCCTCGCCCACTCCTCGGGGGACGACCGCTCGGTGTTCGACAACGGGCTGCCGCTGACCGCCACCGAGTGGCTCTCCGACGGCGCGCTGAAACACCTGACGACCACCCGGCACAGCGCCGGGCTGACCGGGCTGCCGGTCGCCCCGGCGATCGGGAACCTGATCCTGGACGGGGGCACCGACCGTTCCCTGGAGGAGATGGTCGCGGACACGGAGCGAGGGCTTCTGCTGACCTGCCTGTGGTACATCCGCGAGGTCGACCCGGCGACGCTGCTGCTGACCGGGCTGACCCGGGACGGCGTCTACCTGGTCGAGAACGGCCAGGTCACCGGCGAGGTCAACAACTTCCGCTTCAACGAGTCGCCGGTGGACCTGCTGGGCCGGGCGACCGAGGCGGGGCGCACGGAGAAGACCCTGCCGCGGGAGTGGAGCGACTGGTTCACCAGGGCCGCGATGCCTCCGCTGCGGGTGCCGGACTTCAATATGAGCTCTGTCAGTCAGGGCGTATAACCTCGTAGCCGACCTCACCCATGAGCACCACCGCATCACCAAGGAGACGCGAGAACCGTGACGGACATCGTCGACGAGCTGAAGTGGCGTGGGCTGTTCGCCCAGTCCACTGACGAGGACGCTTTGCGCAAGGCGCTCGCGGACGGTCCCGTCACGTTCTATTGCGGCTTCGACCCGACCGCCCCGTCCCTGCACGTGGGGCACCTGGTCCAGGTGCTCACCGTGCGCCGGCTCCAGCAGGCGGGGCACCGGCCGCTGGCGCTGGTCGGCGGGGCCACGGGCCAGATCGGCGACCCGCGGCCGACGGCGGAGCGCACGCTGAACCCGCCGGAGACCGTCGCGGGCTGGGTCGAGCGGCTGCGTGGCCAGATCGAGCCGTTCCTGTCCTTCGAGGGCGAGAACGCGGCCGTCATGGTCAACAACCTGGACTGGACCGCGGGGCTGTCCGCGATCGAGTTCCTGCGGGACATCGGCAAGCACTTCCGCGTCAACAAAATGCTGACCAAGGACTCCGTCGCCCGGCGCCTGGAGTCCTCCGAGGGCATCAGCTACACCGAGTTCAGCTACCAGCTCCTCCAGGCGATGGACTTCCTGGAGCTGTACCGGCGCTACGGCTGCACGATGCAGCAGGGCGGCAGCGACCAGTGGGGCAACCTCACGGCCGGCCTCGACCTGCTGCACCGGCTGGAGCCGGACGCCGGCGTGCACGCCTACGCCACGCCGCTGATGACCAAGGCGGACGGCACCAAGTTCGGCAAGACCGAGGGCGGCGCGGTCTGGCTGGACCCGGAGATGACGACGCCGTACGCGTTCTACCAGTTCTGGCTGAACGTGGACGACCGGGACATCTCGGGCTACATGCGGATCCTGTCCTTCAAGTCCCGCGAGGAACTGGAGGAGCTGGAGCGGCAGACCGCGGAGCGGCCGCAGGCGCGGGCGGCGCAGCGGGCGCTGGCCGAGGAGCTGACGGCGCTGGTGCACGGCCCGGAGCAGGCGGCCGCGGTGATCGCCGCGTCGAAGGCGCTGTTCGGGCAGGGCGAGCTGGACGGTCTCGACGAGGCCACGCTGGCGGCGGCCCTCTCCGAGCTGCCGCATGTGAAGGTCGCCGAACTCGCCCCGGTCGTGGACCTGTTCGCGGAGGTCGGCCTTGTCGCCAGCAAGTCCGCCGCGCGACGCACGGTGAAGGAGGGCGGCGCGTACGTGAACAACGCCAAGGTCACGGCGGAGGACGCGGTCCCCGCCACGGAGGACCTGCTGCACGGCCGGTGGCTGGTGCTGCGGCGCGGGAAGCGCAACCTGGCGGCGGTAGAGTTCACGGCCGGAGTCTGACGGCGGCGGAGTGCACGGCCGGGGCCCGATGCCCCCGTAGGCCGCGGCCGCGGGCCGGCAGGGGCGGCGTGAGCGGCAGGGGCGGCGTGGGCGGAGTCAGATCCGCTCGCGCTGCCTGCGCCTGCCCCGCATGGCCATGTAGAGCATCTCGCCGAAGAAGACGAGGACGACCGCCGCGGCGAGCTGGAGGAAGTGGCGGCCCCAGTCGATGCCGCGGGTCGAGCCGATGCCGATGCCCCGGGCGATCGCGTTGCCGACGATGCCGCCGATGATGCCCATGACGGTCGTCAGCCAGAGCGGGCTGTGCTGCTTGCCCGGAAGGATCAGCTTGGCGAGCAGTCCGAGCACGAATCCGACGATGATCGCCCACAACCAGCCCATGATGTCCTCCTTGTACGGCCCGCCCCGAGCAGTACGACCAGGTTGAGGTGGTCCCCCGGACGGTGCACGCGGGACGGGGCCGACCGTGTGACGGCTTCGCGACGGCACTCCCCCGTTCCGCCCGGCCTGCGCCGACCCCCTCTCGTGGCCTGGGCGGACGGGGCGTACCGTTGAGATGTTCGGAGCGGGGCCCGACCGGGTTCGCACCGGTACGGGCCGGGCGGGCAGTGGGGCAGGTGGGCGGTGGAAGTGATGGCGAAGCGGAACGGCGGCGGCAATGCCCAGGTGTTCCGGATCACCGGCGCCCGGCAGGGTCTTGCCGACGATGTGCGCGGGCGGCAGCGGCGGTACGTCATCTCCATGGGGCTGCGCACCGTCGCGGTGATCCTCGCCGCCTCTCTGTGGAACGTGGAGCGGTACGTCGCGATTGTCGCCCTGGTGCTCGGTGCGGTGCTGCCCTACGTCGCCGTGGTGATCGCCAACGCGGGCCGGGAGAACGCTCCGGGGCTGCCGTCCACGTTCGTGCGGATGCCCACGCGTCCGATGATCCCGCCGCCGGCCGCCGACCGTGCCACGGGTTCGGGCGCCGACGATCCGCTGCCCGGGGCGGCCGCGGGACCGCGCGGCGAGTCGCGCGAACGGGCCTGACCACGGCGGATCCGCGGAACCGGAACCACCCCTTGCGCAGCCCCCGCGGGGGAGCCGAAGAATCCTCAGATCAATCGTGCTGTTCCGGTGCCGGGCGACGGGCTACCCGTGACATACTTCGTACGCGCTCCGCATCCCCCGTCGGAGCGACAGACCGACGCCGGGCAGCTCCCCCCGTGGCTGCTCGGCGTCGCCTTGTGACCGGCCGGTATTGTCGCGGTGTGATGGTCCCCGATGATCCCGCCACCCCGATCTGCTCCGCCAAGGGCTGCCGTGCCGCCGCCGTATGGGTCCTGGCCTGGAACAACCCCAAGCTGCACACCCCCGAGCGCCGCAAGACCTGGCTGGCCTGCGGCGAACACCGGGAGCATCTTTCCCAGTTCCTGGGCGTGCGGGGGTTCCTGAAGGACGTCGTACGGCTGGAGGAATGGGAACCGGCCGACGAAACCCCGCACCCCGGCGGCGACGCCCCGCACCCCGGCGGACCGGCCGCCGGGCAGGGTGACGGTTCAGCCGCCGATCGCTGACATCGGGCGGTCCGGCTGGAGGAACGTGGGGTCGTCCAGACCGGATCCGGCCTTCTTTCCCCACATCGCCACGCGCCAGATGCGGGCGATCTCCTCGTCGGGCGCGCCCGAGCGCAGCGCCTCGCGCAGATCCGTCTCCTCCCGCGCGAACAGACACGTCCGTATCTGCCCGTCGGCCGTCAGCCGCGTACGGTCGCAGGCGGCGCAGAACGGGCGGGTGACGGAGGCGATCACGCCCACGCGGTGCGGGCCGCCGTCCACGATCCACCGCTCGGCGGGGGCGGCGCCGCGTTCCTCCGCGCCCTCCGGGGTCAGTGTGAAGCGGGTGCGCAGCGCGGTGAGGATGTCCCCGGCGGTGACCATGCCCTCGCGCTTCCAGCCGTGCTGGGCGTCGAGCGGCATCTGTTCGATGAAGCGCAGCTCGTAGTCGTGCTCCACGGCCCAGGCGAGGAGGTCGGGGGCCTCGTCCTCGTTGAGGCCGGGCATCAGCACGGTGTTGACCTTGACGGGGGTCAGTCCGGCGGTGCGGGCGGCGTCGAGACCTTCGAGGACGTCCTTGTGGCGGTCCCGGCGGGTGAGGGTCTTGAAGACCTCGGGGCGCAGCGTGTCCAGCGAGACGTTGACCCGGTCCAGGCCCGCCGCCTTCAGGGCCGTCGCGGTGCGCTTGAGGCCGATGCCGTTGGTGGTGAGGGACATCCGGGGGCGCGATTCGAGGGCCGCGACCCGTTCGACGATGCCGACGAGCCCGGGGCGCAGCAGGGGCTCGCCGCCGGTGAAGCGGACCTCGGTGATGCCGAGGGTGCCGGTCGCGATGTCGATGAGGCGGACGATCTCGTCGTCCGTGAGCAGGTCCGGCTTGGCCAGCCACTGCAAGCCCTCCTCGGGCATGCAGTAGGTGCACCGCAGATTGCAGCGGTCGGTCAGCGAGACGCGCAGGTCGGTGGCCACCCGGCCGTAGGTGTCGATGAGCACGTGGGCCCCCTCCCTCGGGTCACTGCGTAATTCTTCCCGACAACTGCGAGCCTACGTGACGCCACCGACAACGGCCGAGGCGTCTCTGCCGCGAATCCGCGAATCCTGTACGTCCCCCAGCGCCCCCGCACACACCGGGGCCGCGCCGTGCGGTGCACGACGCGGCCCCGGCGGGGGTCGATCAGGTGCTCAGTGCGCTCCCGTGCCGGTCAGGGACCGCACCTCCAGCTCCGCGTACTTGCCCTCGTCCGGCTTCTCCTTCGACAGCAGCGTGCCGATCACGCCCAGCAGGAAGCCGACCGGGATGGAGATGAGCCCCGGGTTCTCCAGCGGGAACCAGTGGAAGTCGACGTCCGGGAACATCGACGACGGCTTGCCGGAGACCACCGGCGAGAACAGCACGAGTCCGACCGCGGTGACCAGGCCGCCGTAGATCGACCACAGCGCCCCGGAGGTGGTGAACCGCTTCCAGAACAGGCTGTAGAGGATGGTCGGCAGGTTGGCGGAGGCGGCGACCGCGAAGGCGAGCGCGACGAGGCCGGCCACGTTGAGGTCACGGGCGAGGGCGCCCAGCACGATGGAGACGGCGCCGATGCCGACGGTCGCCCAGCGGGCCGCGCGCAGCTCCTCCTTCTCGCCCGCCTTCCCCTTCTTGATGACGTTGGCGTAGATGTCGTGCGCGAACGACGAGGAGGAGGCCAGGGTGAGCCCCGCGACGACCGCGAGGATCGTGGCGAAGGCGACCGCGGAGATGGAGGCGAGCAGGACCGCACCCCAGGTGGAATCCACGCCGCCCAGATGAAGGGCGAGCAGCGGGGCCGCGGTGTTGCCCGCCTTGTTGGAGGCGATGATCTCGTCCGGTTTGATCAGCGCGGCGGCGCCGAAGCCGAGGGCGAGGGTCATCAGGTAGAAGCCGCCGATGAGGCCGATGGCCCAGTTGACGGACTTCCGGGCGGTCTTGGCGGTGGGCACCGTGTAGAAGCGGATCAGGATGTGCGGCAGTCCGGCGGTGCCGAGGACCAGGGCGACGCCCAGGGAGATGAAGTCCAGCTTGGTGGTGCCGGTGGCACCGTACTTCAGTCCGGGTTCGAGGAAGGCGGAGCCCTTGCCGCTGTTCTCGGCGGCCTTGCCGAGCAGGTCGGAGATGTTGAAGTCGAACTTCAGCAGCACCAGGAAGGTCAGCAGGATGGCGCCGATGATCAGCAGCACGGCCTTGACCATCTGCACCCAGGTGGTGCCCTTCATGCCGCCGATGGTGACGTACACGATCATCAGGAGGCCGACCAGGGCGACGATCGCGATCTTGCCGCCGTCGCTGGTGATGCCGAGCAGCAGCGAGACGAGGACGCCGGCGCCGGCCATCTGCGCCAGCAGGTAGAAGATCGACACGACGATCGTGGAGGTACCCGCGGCGGTGCGCACCGGGCGCTGCCGCATGCGGTACGCCAGCACGTCGCCCATGGTGTAACGGCCGGAGTTGCGCAGGGGTTCGGCGACCAGGAGGAGGGCGACGAGCCAGGCGACCAGGAAGCCGATGGAGTACAGGAAGCCGTCGTAGCCGGCCAGGGCGATGGCGCCGGCGATGCCGAGGAAGGAGGCGGCGGACATGTAGTCGCCGGAGACTGCGAGGCCGTTCTGGAAGCCGCTGAACTGGCGGCCGCCGGCGTAGAAGTCGGCGGCGTCCTTGGTCTGCCGGCCCGCCCAGACGGTGATGACGAGCGTGGCGGCGACGAACACCGCGAACAGGGTGATGATCAGCGTGCGGTGCTCGCCGGCCTCTCCGGCGGCGAGCAGGGTGGTGTGTGCTGCGGGGTGTGCGGGGCTCATGCGCCGCCCTCCATCCGGGCCTTGATGGCGTCCGCCTTGGGGTCGAGCTTGGCGGCGGCGTGCCGCGAGTACCACCAGGCGATGAGGAACGTGGTGAGGAACTGGGCGAGGCCGAGCACCAGGGCGACGTTGATGTTGCCGAAGAGCTTGGTGCCCATGAAGTCGCCCGCGTAGTTGGACAGCAGGACGTAGAGCAGGTACCAGGCGGCGAAGGCGATGGTCAGCGGGAAGGCGAACGACCGGTGGGCGCGGCGCAGTTCACCGAACTCGGCGCTCTGCTGCACCGCGGTGAACTCCTCGGTCGACGGGAGCCGGGGTTCGGCCTTCGAAGGGGGAGGTGCGTCGGTGGCCACGAAGTCTCCTCGCGTTGCTGGTGCGTACGGGTGGTGACGACGGTGAACGAGGAGGGTGTGTTCCCGGTCACTCTCCCGTTCCCTGCACAAGGTCACGGACCGGCCCGCCGACCGGTTCAACATCCGCGGCGGCTTTCCGGGGACGTCTTCCGTACCCGCTTCGGCACCCGCTTCGGCGCTCCGCCGAGACATCATCAATCCGGGTGATTTTGCGAACTCATTGCTGACCAGCGAGGACGCGGGATAGCGTCACCCTGCACCACCCGTCATGTACCTGCCCGGGCCGTCCACCCGCGTCCCGGGCTTTCACGCTTACGGATGATGTGGAGATCCCATGCCTCGTCTGCGCTCGCGCCGCGTCATAGCCCTTCCGCTCGGAATGGCCATGGCCTCCGCCCTCGCCTTCCTGCCGAACACCGGCGCCTTCGCCGCCGAGGGGACGCCGGGGGCCGCCACGGCCGACGGCACCCCGCTCAGCTACGTCGTCAACGTCACCCCGGGGCACGGCAGTTCGGCCCGGGTGCAGCGGGCCATCAGCAGGGCCGGCGGCACGGTCGTCACCTCGTACGACAAGATAGGCGTCATCGTCGTCCACTCCTCGAACGCCGACTTCGCGAGAACCGTCCGCCGGGTGCCCGGCGTCCAGTCGGCCGGTGCGACCCGTACCGCCCCGCTGCCCGCGCAGTCCACCACCGACGTCGGCACCCCCAAGGCGCTCTCGGCGCAGGAGGTGGCGGGCGCCCAGGCCGTCGACGGCCAGGACCCGCTGGAGCCGTTGCAGTGGGACCTGCCCGCCATCAAAGCGGACAAGGCGCACGAGAAGACGCTCGGCAGCCGCAAGGTGACGGTCGCCGTCATCGACACCGGCGTCGACGACACCCACCCGGACATCGCGCCCAACTTCGACCGCCAGGCCTCCGCCAACTGCGTCTCCGGCAAGGCGAACACGGCCGACGGCGCCTGGCGGCCCACCGCCGAGGAGAGCCCGCACGGCACGCACGTGGCGGGCGAGATCGCGGGCGCCAAGAACGGCGTCGGCATCACCGGTGTCGCGCCGGGCGTGAAGGTGGCCGGCATCAAGGTCGCCACGACGGCCGGCTTCTTCTACACCGAGGCGGTGGTGTGCGGCTTCATGTGGGCCGCCGACCACGGCGTCGACGTCACCAACAACAGCTATTACACCGACCCCTGGTACTTCAACTGCACCGACGACCCGGACCAGAAGGCGCTCGTCACGGCCCTGACCCGGGCCACCCGGTACGCGGAGCACAAGGGCACGGTCAACGTCGCCGCCGCCGGCAACGAGAGCTACGACCTGGCCGCGGACGAGATCACCGACCCCTCCTCCCCCAACGACACCACCCCCGGGGACCGGGTGATCGACACCTCCAAGTGCTACGACATCCCGACCCAGCTGCCGGGTGTCGTCACCGTCGCCGCGACCGGCGCCAAGGGCATCAAGTCGTCGTTCTCCAACTACGGCCTCGGCCAGATCGACGTCGCCGCGCCCGGCGGTGACTCGACGGCCTACCAGACCCCGGCCCCGCCCGCCAACAGTGGCCTGATCCTCGGCCCACTGCCGGGCGGCGGCTGGGGCTACATGGCCGGTACGTCGATGGCGAGCCCGCACGTCGCCGGTGTGGCCGCGCTCATCAAGTCGACGCACCCGCACGCTTCCGCCGCGCTGGTGAAGGCCCTGCTGTACGCCGAGGCCGACGCCACGCCGTGCACCAAGCCGTACGACATCGACTCGGACGGCAAGGTCGACGCGGTGTGCGAGGGCTCGAAGAACCGCAACGGGTTCTACGGGTGGGGCACCGTGAACGCGCTCAAGGCGGTCACGCGGTAGTCCCGTTCGGCAGGTGAGGGGCCGGGCGCGCCTGTGGCGCACCCGGCCCTCTCGTGCGCCGCGCGCCCGCGCATACTGCGGTCATGACCGACATCGACATGGCGTGGGCGGCGCTGGGCGGGGACGCGTCGCTGGTCCCCCGGGTCTCGGCCGTCGTACGGGAGGGGGCGCTCGCGGCTCGGCTGCCCGTGCGGGAGCTGGCGCGGGCGTGCGTGGGGGCGTGCGCGCTGGCCGGCGCCGAGTGGCAAGCGCGGCGGGCCGGGCTCGTACAGGTGCCCGAGGTGCGGGTGGACGACGGGGCCGTCGCGACCGCCTTCCACAGCGAACGGCAGCTGCGGGTCGAGGGGCGCGCGCCGGAGACGTTCGCGCCGCTGTCGCGCTTCTGGCGCACCACGGACGGCTGGGTGCGCACGCACGCCAACTACCCGCACCACCGGGCACGCTTGCTCGGCGCGCTGGAACTGACGGCCGACGCCACCGCGGAGACGGTCGAGGCGGTACTCGCCGAACGGTCCGCCGCCGAGGTGGAGGAGGCGGTGTACGCGGCCGGGGGGCTCGCGGTGGCGATGCGCACGCCCGAGGAGTGGGCGGCGCACGCGCAGGGCAGGGCGCTCGTCACGCACCCCCTGGTGGAGCGCGAGCGCCTGGACGACGCGCCGGCGCGCACGCCCGTGCCGCTCACGGGTGCGCCCCTGCTCCCGATGGCGGGGCTGCGGGTCCTGGACCTCACCCGGGTCGTCGCCGGACCCGTGGCCACCCGCACGCTCGCCCTGCTCGGCGCCGACGTGCTGCGGATCGACAGCCCCGGGCTCCCCGAACTCCCGGACCAGCACCTCGACATGGACTTCGGCAAGCGGTCCACGGCGCTCGACCTGATGGCGCCGGGCGACCGCAAGGCGTTCGAGGAGCTGCTGACCGGCGCCGACGTGGTCGTGACGGGGTACCGGCCCGGCGCGCTGGACCGCTTCGGGCTCTCCGCCCGGGCGCTCGCCGAGCGGCGGCCGGGGCTGGTCGTGGCGCAGTTGTCGGCGTGGGGCGCGTACGGCCCCTGGGGCGGGCGCCGAGGCTTCGACAGCCTGGTGCAGGTCGCCACCGGCATCGCGGTGACCGAGGGGGCGGCGGGCCGGCCTGGGGTGCTGCCGGCGCAGGCCCTGGACCACGGCACGGGCTATCTGCTGGCGGCGGCGGTCCTGCGGTCCCTCACCGAGCAGACGGAACGGGGCGGCTCCCGCGTCGTACGGCTCGCCCTGGCGCGGACGGCGGCGTGGCTGACGGGGGCGGGGCTGACGGAGGCGGGGCTGACGGAGGCGGGGACGCCGGGTACCGGGACGGCCCCGTCGGCGCCGGGGGCGCCGTACGAGGACGCCTCGCCCTGGCTGGCGGAGACGGGCAGCGGGGCGGGCCGGCTGCGGTACGCCCTGTCGCCGGTCCGCTTCGCGGACTCCCCGGTGACCTGGGAGCGGCCGCCGGGGGCGTGGGGCGCCGACGCGGCCCGGTGGCGGTGAGGGGGCGTCAGCCCTCGTGGGGCCAGGTCCGGACGGGGCCGTCGGCGCTGTCAGTAGGAGGCCGTATTCTCATTGACCATGCTCGAAGACCCTACGATCGCAGCGCCCCCGGCATCCTGGCCGGCCGCGTATCCGCAGGGGTACGCGGTCGTCGACGTGGAGACCACAGGTCTGGCCCGGGACGACCGCATCATCTCGGCGGCCGTCTACCGGCTGGACGCGCGCGGTGAGGTCGAGGACCACTGGTACACGACGGTCAACCCGGAGCGCGATCCCGGCCCCGTGTGGATACACGGTCTGACGAGCGAGGCGCTCGAGGGGGCGCCCCTGTTCCAGGAGGTGGCCGAGGAGTTCGCGGCCCGGCTGGCGGGCCGGGTGCTCGTCGCGCACAACGCGGTCTTCGACTGGTCGATGATCGCCCGGGAGTACGCGCGCGTGGGCCACGAGCCGCCGGTCCGTCAGCGGCTGTGCACCATCGCGCTCTCCAAGGCGCTCGCGCTGCCGCTGCCCAACCACAAGCTGGAGACGCTGGCCGCCCACTTCGGCGTCGTCCAGCAGCGGGCGCACCACGCGCTGGACGACGCGCGCGTGCTGGCCGAGGCGTTCCGGCCGAGCCTGCACGCGGCGGCGCGGGACAACGTCCGGCTGCCGCTCCTGGAGTGCCTGCCGCTCACCGAGTGGTCCGCCACGCCGCGCATCGGCCGCCAGGCCACGCCCGCCGGGGGCTACCGGCCCGGGAGTTGGCGCCAGTCCCGCAAGCTGCCGCCGTGCCCCTACCCCAACCCCGGCAGGTACGAGGAGGGCCGGCCGCTGAAGCAGGGGATGCGGGTGGCGTTCTCCGGGGACACCTCGGTCGACCGCGAACTGCTGGAGGACCGCGCGGTCGACGCCGGGCTGCACGTGGCGACGAGCCTGTCCCGGCTCACCAGCCTGCTCGTCACCAACGATCCCGACTCGGGCACCTCCAAGGTGGTCAAGGCCCGGCAGTTCGGCACGCCGGTGGTCGACGAGGCGGCCTTCGGCCAGCTCCTCCAGAACGTGGCACCGGCGACGGCGACGGGCGAAGCGAAGGGCGCAAGCAGCCGCAAATGACCACAAGAGGAAACAGACAGACTTGGAACGCATACCGGACGTACGGGTGACGGTGCGGCGACGCGCCCGGCGGTCGCTCGCCCGGCGCGGGGCGGCACCGCACCCTGTCCCCCATGGCACGTTGCGAGGTCTGCGGAAACGACTACGGCATGACGTTCGAGGTGCACGCCCAGGGTGCGGTGCACGTCTTCGACTGCTTCTCCTGCGCGATCCACCGGATGGCCCCGATCTGCGAGCACTGCCGCGTGCAGATCATCGGCCAGGGCGTCGATGTGGACGGCCACTGGTACTGCGGGGCGCACTGCGCCCGCGCGGAGGGGAGGGTGGGCATCACGGACCGGGTCTGACGCCGGGGGACCCCTACGCGTCGGGCGCCCGCGCGCAGGAGGTACCGTCATCGGGTGTACCGCTTCCTGTTGTCCCGGCAGTGGGTGATCCTCACCCTCATCGCACTCGTGCTCATCCCGACGATGATCGAGCTGGGCTTCTGGCAGCTGCACCGGCACGAGCACAAGGTGGCGCTGAACAAGGTGATAGGCGACTCGCTGGCCGCGAAGCCGGTGCCCGCCGAGTCGCTCACCTCCCCGGGCGGCCAGGTCAAACACGTCGACCTGTACCGCAGGGTGACCGCGGAGGGCCGCTTCGACACCGCGCACGAGGTCGTCGTCCGGCGCCGTACGAACACCGACGGCGAGGTCGGCTATCACGTGCTGACCCCGTTCGTCCTGGACGACGGCAAGGTACTGCTGGTCAACCGGGGCTGGGTCCCGGCGGACGGCGCGCAGACCGAGTTCCCGAAGATCCCGGCGCCCGCGCACGGTGAGATCACCGTCACCGGGCGGCTGATGCCGGACCAGACGACCGCCGACAGCGGCATCAAGAACGTCAAGGGCCTCCCCGACCGCCAGGTCATGCTGATCAACAGCAAGGAGGAGGCCGACCGGCTCGGCAAGCAGGTCCTCGGCGGCTATGTGGAGCTGACGGCGCCGGAGCCGAAGGGCGGCAGCCCGGAGCTGATCCCGGACCCCAACCACAGCGACATCGGCCCCCACATGGCGTACGCCGTCCAGTGGTGGCTGTTCTCGGCAGGCGTTCCGGTGGGCTGGGTCGTCCTGGCCCGGCGGGAGGCCCGCGACCGGGCGGGCGCGGAGCGCGAGAACGGCGAGAACGACGGGAACGGCGACACGGCGGAGTCGCGGGAACCCGCCACGGCGTAAGGCCCGTCCCGGGGGGCTTTCGATGCCTCCGTGCGCCCCGGGCCTGCGTGATTGCGCCGGTCCCGTTCCGGGAACCCGCAGCCGCATGGAGTTGCGCATCGAGGACTACGCCCTCATCGGTGACGAACAGACCGCCGCGCTGGTCAGCAGAGCCGGTTCCCTCGACTGGCTCTGTCTGCCCCGCTTCGATTCCGGGGCCTGCTTCGCCGCACTCCTCGGCGACAGACAGAACGGCCACTGGCGCCTCGCGCCCAAGGGGGCCGAGACCTGCGCCCGGCGGGCCTACCGGCCCGACTCCCTGATCCTGGACACCGAGTGGGACACCCCGGAGGGATCGGTCCGCGTCACCGACCTGATGCCGCAGCGCGACCGCGCCCCCGACGTCGTCCGCATCGTCGAAGGGCTGTCCGGTGCCGTCACCATGCGCGGCGCGCTCCGGCTGCGTTTCGACTACGGCTCGATCGTCCCCTGGATGCGGCGCACCGACGGCCACCGCGTGGCGGTCGCGGGGCCCGACGCCGTCTGGCTGCGCAGCGAGCCGCATGTGCGCACCTGGGGCGAGGACTTCTGCACACACTCGGAGTTCACCGTGCGGGAGGGCGAGAAGGTCGCCTTCGTCCTCACCTGGCACCCCTCGCACGAACCGCGCCCCCCGCTCGTCGACCCGTACACCGCCCTGCGCACCAGCCTCGCGGACTGGCAGGACTGGGCGGCCAAGTGCCGCTACGACGGGCCGCACCGGGACGCCGTCGTGCGCTCCCTGATCACCCTCAAGGCGCTCACGTACCGGCCGACCGGCGGCATCGTCGCCGCGCCGACCACCTCACTGCCCGAACAGCTGGGCGGGGTCCGCAACTGGGACTACCGCTACTCCTGGCTGCGCGACTCCACGCTCACCCTGAACGCGCTGCTCGGCGCCGGCTATCTGGACGAGGCCGAGGCGTGGCGGGACTGGCTGCTGCGCGCGGTCGCCGGCGACCCCGCCGACCTCCAGATCATGTACGGCCTCTCGGGCGAGCGGCGGCTGCGCGAGGTGGAGCTGCCCTGGCTCTCCGGCTACGCCGGCTCCTCCCCCGTACGGATCGGCAACGACGCGGTGACCCAGCTCCAGCTGGACGTGTACGGCGAGGTCATCGACTCCCTCTCGCTCGGGCTCAGCGCCGGGCTGCCCGCCAAGCCGCACATGTGGCAGGTGCAGCGGGCCCTGATGGACTTCCTGCGCACCGCCTGGAAGCAGCCCGACGAGGGGCTGTGGGAGGTGCGCGGCGGCCGCCGGCACTTCGTCTACTCCAAGGTGATGGCGTGGGTGGCCGCCGACCGCGCGGTGCGCGCGCTGGAGGAGAATCCCGAGCTCGACGGCGATCTCGACGGCTGGCGGGCGATGCGGGACGAGGTGCACCGGGAGGTGTGCGAACGGGGGTACGACCCGAAGCGGAACACGTTCACCCAGTTCTACGGCTCGCAGGAGCTGGACGCCTCGCTGCTGCTCATCCCCCGGGTCGGCTTCCTGCCGCCGGAGGATCCCCGGGTGGTCGGCACGGTCGACGCGGTCCGCGCGGAGCTGGGCCACGAGGGCTTCGTACGCCGCTACAGCACGGCCGGCCCCAACGTCGACGGGCTGCCCGGCGACGAGGGGACGTTCCTGGTCTGCTCCTTCTGGCTCGCGGAGGCGCTGCATCTGACGGGCCGCACGGAGGAGGCCAGGGAACTGTTCGAACGGATCGTCGCCCTCGCCAACGACGTCGGGCTGCTCGCCGAGGAGTACGACCCGGTCGACGGCCGTCAGCTCGGCAACTTCCCGCAGGCGTTCAGCCATCTGGGCCTGGTCAACACGGCGCTGTGCCTGTACGGCGGCAAGGGGGCCAGCCCCGCGTTCCCGCAGCAGTGAGGGCAGGATAGGCGTATGGATCTTGGACTGAAGGACCGTGTGTACGTGGTCACCGGGGCGACCCGGGGGCTGGGCAACGCCGCCGCGCGGGAGCTGGTGGCCGACGGGGCCAAGGTGGTGCTCACCGGCCGGGACGAGAAGGCCGTGGCCGAGGCCGCGGCGGAGCTCGGGCCGAACGCGGTGGGGGTGGCCGCGGACAATGCCGACCCGGAGACGCCGGCCCGGCTGATCGCCGCCGCGCGTGAGCACTTCGGCGGCTTCCACGGGGTGCTGGTGAGTGTGGGCGGGCCGCCGCCGGGGTTCGTCGCCGACACCACGGACGAGCAGTGGGGGGCCGCGTTCGAATCCGTGTTCCTGGGGGCGGTGCGGATGGCGCGGGCGGCCGCGGCGGAGCTGGCGGAGGGCGGGGTGATCGGGTTCGTGCTGTCGGGGTCGGTGTACGAGCCGGTGCCGGGGCTCACGATTTCGAACGGGCTGCGGCCGGGGCTGGCGGGGTTCGCGAAGTCGCTGGCGGACGAGTTGGGGCCGCGGGGGATCCGCGTGGTGGGGTTGTTGCCGGTACGGATCGATACGGACCGGGTGCGGGAGCTGGACGCGTTGTCCGCGGATCCGGAGGCGACGCGGCGGGCGCAGGAGTCGCGGATTCCGTTGCGGCGGTACGGGTTGCCCGAGGAGTTCGGGCGGGTGGCGGCGTTCGTGCTGTCGCCGGGGGCGTCGTATCTGACGGGTGTGATGCTGCCGGTGGACGGGGGCGCGCTGCGGGGGTTCTGAGGGGCTGCGCCGGCGGGCCCCCTGAAGATGCGCAGTTCCCCGCGCCCCTCGAAGGGGCGCGGGGAACTGCGCGAGCAGCCATGAACCCACCCGCAGTCGCCCGACGACACGCACTCCCGAGCTGTGAGGCTCCCCGCCCCGGAGGGCCGAGTCAGTCGGACAGGCCCGCCAGGTCGCGGAGGCGGCGGGCCTGGGCGGCGCGTTCGGCCGCGCGCTGCGCGTCGTACGTGCGGTCGGCCGCCCCCCGCAGCAGCGCCTTCGTCTCGACGACGGCGTCCCTCGGGGCCGCAAGCAGCGCGTCCACGAGGTCCCGCACCGCGTCGTCGAGCTGCGCGCCGGGCACCGCCGCGTTGGCCAGACCGGTGCTCACCGCCTCCTCCGCGTGGACGAAGCGGCCCGTCGCGCAGATCTCCAGGGCGCGGGCGTAGCCGACCAGGCCGACGAGCGGGTACGTACCCGTGAGGTCCGGCACCAGGCCGAGGCTGGTCTCACGCATGGCGAACCGCACGTCGTCCGCGACGACGCGCAGGTCACAGGCGAGCGCCAGCTGGAATCCGGCACCGATGGCATGGCCCTGAACGGTGGCGATCGACACGAGGTCGTTCCGCCGCCACCAGGTGAACGCCTCCTGGTACGCGGCGATCGTCGCGTCCAGCTCGGCGTCGTCGCTGCGCGCGAGACCGAGGAACGAGGGCTCGCCGGGGATTCCCTCGGGCGTGAGCATCTGCTGGTCGAGCCCCGCCGAGAAGGACTTGCCCTCGCCGCGCAGCACGACCACCCGCACCGAACCCGGCAGCAGCCGGCCGACCTCGATCAGCGCGCGCCACAGAGCGGGGCCCTGGGGGTTGCGCTTGGCGGGGTTGGTCAGCGTCACCGTGGCGACCGCGTCGTCCACGGTGAGACGTACGCCGTCCTTGTCGAATACCGGTTCGAGGTCCAGTCCGAGCGAAGCCATGGGGTACCTCCGAGGGGTGCGGTCGTCGGGGACGCCGTACGCCGGCATCCCAAGTGACTGCACAGTAACCACCCGGTCGGTCACCCGACCGCCCGGGTGGTCACCATCGGAGAACCGATGGCCGCCCAGGGCTCGAGGGCCTCAGGCGGAGGTGGACTTCTTTCCCCGGGTCGCTCCGCCGCGTCCACGCAGCGTGACGCCCGACTCGCTGAGCATCCGGTGCACGAAGCCATACGAGCGGCCGGTCTCCTCGGCCAGCGCCCGGATGCTCGCACCGGAGTCGTACTTCTTCTTCAGGTCTGCCGCGAGCTTGTCGCGCGCGGCGCCGGTCACCCGGCTGCCCTTCTTCAGAGTCTCGGCCACCCGTGCCTCCTCATGGGAAGTGCGCTCTGGTCCTCTCATGATCACCCCTCCGGGGCGGGTTGGCCACCCATTCGGCAAGGTCGATGAGAGACGGTTTTGACGACAGGAGCGGGTCCCCACAAGCGGAAGGATGTATTCCGATCGGTGGCGTTCCGTACGTCCGAACGAGTGCTTCCGCGAAGCAGCAGGTCACGGACGTGCGACGGCCGGGCCCCCGCGGAAGGGGGGCCCGGCCGGAAGAGCGGCGTGCGACGCACCGCGGTACGAGGAGATCTCACACAGATGGTGGATCACTGATGGGCCGAATGATCCATGAGTAATGGATCATCGCCTCGGACCGGCGTCGGCATCGACGCCGGTTTCCCTGTCGACCCGGGGTCGGTCTCCACGCCGACCCGGGTGCCGGGACCGGCTCAGGCGAGGGCGACGAGGTCCGCGTAGTCGGAACCCCACAGGTCCTCGACGCCGTCCGGGAGCAGGATGATCCGCTCCGGCTGCAACGCCTCCACCGCGCCCTCGTCGTGGGTGACCAGGACGACCGCGCCCTTGTACGTGCGCAGGGCGCCGAGGATCTCCTCGCGGCTGGCCGGGTCGAGGTTGTTGGTGGGCTCGTCCAGGAGCAGCACGTTGGCGGAGGAGACGACGAGGGTGGCCAGCGCGAGCCGGGTCTTCTCACCGCCGGAGAGGACCCCGGCGGGCTTGTCGACGTCGTCGCCGGAGAAGAGGAACGAGCCGAGCACCTTGCGGACCTCGACGAGGTCCATGTCGGGCGCGGCCGAACGCATGTTCTCCAGCACAGTGCGGTCGGCGTCGAGGGTCTCGTGCTCCTGCGCGTAGTAGCCGAGCTTGAGGCCGTGGCCGGGGACGACCGCGCCGGTGTCGGGCTGCTCGACGCCGCCGAGCAGCCGCAGCAGCGTGGTCTTGCCGGCGCCGTTGAGGCCGAGGATGACGACCCGGGAGCCCTTGTCGACGGCCAGGTCGACGTCGGTGAAGATCTCCAGGGAGCCGTACGACTTCGACAGTCCCTCGGCCATGAGCGGGGTCTTGCCGCAGGGGGCCGGCTCGGGGAAGCGGAGCTTGGCGACCTTGTCGGACTGACGGACCGCCTCCAGACCGGCGAGCAGCTTGTCGGCGCGGCGGGCCATGTTCTGCGCGGCGACCGTCTTGGTGGCCTTGGCGCGCATCTTGTCGGCCTGCGAGTGGAGCGCGGCGGCCTTCTTCTCGGCGTTCTGCCGCTCCCGCTTGCGGCGCTTCTCGTCCGCCTCGCGCTGCTGCTGGTACAGCTTCCAGCCCATGTTGTAGACGTCGATCTGGGAGCGGTTGGCGTCCAGATAGAACACCTTGTTGACGACCGTCTCGACCAGGTCCACATCGTGGGAGATGACGATGAAGCCGCCGCGGTAGGTCCTGAGGTAGTCGCGCAGCCAGATGATCGAGTCGGCGTCGAGGTGGTTGGTGGGCTCGTCGAGCAGCAGGGTGTCCGCGTCGGAGAACAGGATGCGGGCCAGCTCGATACGGCGGCGCTGACCGCCGGAGAGCGTGTGCAGGGGCTGGCCGAGCACGCGGTCGGGCAGGTTGAGCGCGGCGGCGATGGTGGCGGCCTCGGCCTCGGCGGCGTACCCGCCCTTGGTGAGGAACTCGGTCTCCTGGCGCTCGTACTGCTTCAGCGCCTTCTCCCGGGTGGCGCCCTGGCCGTTGGCGATGCGCTGCTCGTTCTCGCGCATCTTGCGCAGCAGTACGTCGAGGCCGCGCGCGGAGAGGACGCGGTCGCGGGCGAGCACGTCGAGGTCGCCGGTACGGGGGTCCTGCGGGAGGTAGCCGACCTCGCCGGAGCGGGTGACCGTGCCGGCGGCGGGGATGCCCTCGCCGGCCAGGACCTTGGTGAGGGTGGTCTTGCCGGCGCCGTTGCGCCCGACCAGCCCGATGCGGTCGCCCTTGGCGACGCGGAAGGTGGCGGACTCGATGAGGATGCGGGCACCGGCGCGCAGCTCGATGCCGGAAGCGGAAATCACGGACAGACTCCAGTAAGCGGGAGAGGGCGGGACGGGCGGCTGGGGGCGTTCCCGCTGTCTAATGCGCGAGGAGAATGGCCATGGGCCAAGTCTAACGGGGGTGCGCAAGCGGTTTTGCCCCGTGCGAAGCCCTGCGGGCGCGCTTCCCACCGCGTCCCGTGCGCGCCGCCGGCGTACTCCTCCTGGGTAGGGCCCTGCCGGTTCCGGCCGCGTTGTCAGTGGGGGGTGCAAGACTGTGAAGCAGGCCACATTCCGGCCGTGGAGGGCGCGGGATGCGAAGGCCGTGAAGGGAGCGTGATCGGCATGGCAGGCACGGGCGGCGGACGTCCGAGCGTCTTCCCGACGCTGTTGTACGCGGACGCGTCGGCGGCGTTCCGCCAGCTGACCGCGGCGTTCGGCTTCTCGGAACGCGCGGTGTACGAGGGCGAGGACGGCAAGGTGGTCCACGCCGAACTGGTGCAGGGCAACGGCGCGGTGATGCTCGGCTCCAAGGGCCGGGGCGGCCGGTTCGACGAGGCGATGAAGGGCGGGGGCCCGTCGGGCGTCTACGTGGTGGTGGACGACGTCGACGCGCACCACCGCAGAGCCGTGGAGCACGGCGCGGAGATCCTCATGCCCCCGACGGACCAGGACTACGGCTCGCGGGACTACATGGCCCGGGACGTGGAGGGCAACATCTGGAGCTTCGGGACGTACGCGCCGGAGACCGGTTCCTGAGCGGGGACCAGTACCGGGACCAGTACCTGACCGGGGCCCGGTCGCCGGGCCGGGCGGCCGGGCCGGGGGATGGCTCGTGGGGTCAGCCGCCGGTGTGGACCTGGAAGGCGGCTCTGCGGACGGCTCTGGCCAGCGCCGGGTCGGGGTGCGCGGCGGCGAGGGCGACGAGCACCTGCACCGTGCGCGGATGGCCGACGGCGCGCACCTCGTCCAGGAGCGCGGGCACGGTGGGCTGCACGGCGGACTCCAGGTGGCGTACGAGGAGCGGCGCCTCCCCGTGGTCGGCGACGGCGGCGGCGGTGTCGACCCACAGCCAGGTGGCCTCCTCGCGGGTGAGCACCTCGTGGGCGTCCTCGGGGTCGACGCCCTCCTGCTCGGCGAGCCAGAGCAGGGCGTAGGGGCGCAGTCCGGCCTCCTCGGCGGCGCTGCGCACCTCGGGTTCGGCGGGGGCGCCGACGACGCGCAGCGCCTCGAAGGCCAGGCCGCGCAGCAGGGCGTCCTCGCCGCGGGCGGCCTCGAGGAGTTCGGTGACGGCGGCGCCGACGGGGCGGGCGGCGAGCCAGGCGCGGTACTCGGCGCGGGCGGCGTTGGGGCGGAGCTGGGCGCAGCCGCGGAGCATGTCCTCGGCGGCGACCTCGATGTTGCCGGCGGGGCTCTGCGCGGCCACGCAGATCTGCTCCAGCTTGACCCACACCGCCCAGTTGCCGAGCGGGGTGAGGGTGGCCTGGCCGTCGCCGTAGGTCAGCGCCCCGACGGAGGCGAGCGCCCGCAGCGCCCAGTCGAGGAGGGGGGCGAGGGTGCCGGCGTCGGCGGGTTCGGGAGGGGCGGGAGGAACGACGGGGGAAGGAGGTTCGACGGCCCTCAGGCCGCCCTGGGAGCCGCCGTTCGACGGGGCGAGGGGCTCGGGCGCGGGGCCGTAGGGGACCTCGCAGCGTTCGGTGCGCAGCTCGGTGACGCGCTGGCGCAGCAGGTCCAGGAGCTGTTCCACGGGCACGGGGCCGGCGGAGAGCTGGAGGAAGGAGAGGAGCTGGGGCATCGCGGAGACGACCTCGGCGACGTCGGCGTGCTCCCGGTCCGACGGCTCCGGTGAGGCGAGCGACCAGGCGTCGAACAGGGCGACCCAGCCGCGCAGGACGGCGCTGTCGTCACGGTCCCAGGCGCGCAGCCGCCAGCCGGAGCGGGCGCTGTTGCCGTGCACCTCGACGAGGCCGGCGAGCCGGGCGGTGTCCCAGTCGGCGCGCACCTGAGCGACGGTCAGCCGCAGTTCGTCCGCCGCGTGTTCGGCGGTCCGGTCGGACAGGGTGCCTCCGCCGTCGGAGCCCGCGCCGTCACGGCCCGGGCGCAGTGCGGTGTCGGCCCACCGGGCGATCGTGGCGGCCCCGGCCAGCCGGGCGCGGGCCATGCGGGCCAGTTCCGCCGGTGGCGGGGTGCCCTCCGGCGGCCGGGGCGCGGGGCGGCGCGTGCGGTGCTGGTTCACCGCCCGGGGAGCGGCGGCCAGGGGCCGCGGGCGGACGAGTCGGAGCCTGGAGTCGCGCGGGGTACGGGACGTCACAGGTGCAGTCTTCCGGTTGACGGTCCGAAAACCCAAACGGAATGCGGACGCCGGGCCCTCTCGATACGGCGGGGGCAGCGCAACCGCCACTCACCACGCCACGAACCGGAACGAACCCGCGCCCCGTAAGGGGCACGGGGCCGTACTGGATCCGCGGCTCCGCCGCGCGGGCGTGGGCGACCGCGCCCGCTCGGGGGCGTGGGACCGTGCGAATCCGCGGTGAGCGCCACGCGAGCGCGAGAAGTTCCCCCACCCGCCCCGCAACCGCCCCCTGGCCCCGCCTGCCCCCGAGCTCTCCCGCGCCCGGGGGGGCCTGGGAGCAGAGCCCCCAGGTGAAGGACGGGAGGACAGGGGCGGCGGGGGCGAGAGAACCCCCAGGTCACACCAGCGGCGTCAAGAAGCGCCCCAGTGCCTCCTCGTACCCCTCGGGGTCCGCGTTCCACATCGCCCCGTGCACCCCCTCCCGCACCTCGTGCAACGCCACCAAACCCTCTTTCGCCTCCGCCAAGCGCCGCGACGCCCCCCACGGCGCGACGGCGTCCCGCGGCCCATGAAAGATCAGCGTCGGCTTCGTGAGCCGCCCTGGATCCACCACCCGCCGCAACCGCTCCGCGTCCCACCGCGCCTTCCCCTGCGCCGCCCGCACCGCCAACGGCAGCAACACCCCCGGTGTGTGCCGCGCCGCCGCCAGCGCCCGCACCGTCGCCTCCCGGTCGAGCACCGGCGAGTCGAGCACCAGCCCCACGACACGATCCCGCAGCTCGGAGCGGACCGCGGCGGTCAGCGCCATGGTCGCGCCGGTCGACCAGCCGTGCAGCACCACCTGCCGGGCACCATGGCGCACGGCGTACTGGATCGCCGCGTCCACGTCCCGCCACTCGGTGTCCCCGAGGTGGTTGAGGCCGTCCGGCGAACGGGGCGCGCCGGCGTCGCCCCGGTGGGAGAGGGCGAGCACGGTGAGGTGGTTGCGGTTCCAGAACCGCATCAGGTTCATCGCGTGCTCGCGGGTCGCGCCGAGCCCGTGCACGGCGATCACCCACATGTCGCGCACGCCCGGCACGAACCACGCCGGCAGCGGGCCGAGTTCGCCGGGCACGTCCACGTCGGTGTAGTCGAGGCCGAGGGCGGTGCCCGGGTCGCCGATGTGGAGGCTGGGGGTGAGCCAGACCCTGTCGCCGGTCTCCAGGGTGCCGTGGGTGACACGTTCGAGCCGGCGGACGACCGTGTCGGCGGAGTGCGGGGTTCCGGTGAGGACCTGGCCGACGACCGCGTGGGAGCCGTGGCCGGCGAGACCGTAGGTGCCGGGGCGCCGGGAGGCGAGGGCGCGGGTGAGGGTGATGCGGCCGGCGGCCGTGGCGTGGACGGTGAGGCGGGGTTCGGTGGGGAGGGGGCGGCCGGGGGGCGCCTTGAGGGCGGCGTCGGCGGCGAGGCGGCCGGCGGCCAGGCCGGTGGCGCCGGCGAGGCCGGCGGCGAGGGCCAGGGCTGTGGTGACGGTGGTGGGGGTCGGCCTGACGGTACGCACCGGTCCAGTGTCGTGGGTGCGGGGGGCTTCGGCCAGCGGGCCTCCTGATTGGGGTGGGGTGCTGTGGTTTGTCTCGCCCCCGCCGCCCCTGCCCTTCCCCTCCCTTTCAAGGGGCTCCGCCCCTTGAACCCCGTGGGGTGCGTCGTCGGCCGACCGCCGGTGGGGCTTCTCGCGCAGTTCCCCGCGCCCCTTCCGGGGCACGGAGAGTACTCGCGCCCCGGCGGCGGAGCCGCGCACCCGACTCAGCCCCGCGCCCCTACCTAGCGCTTCGCTGGCCGTATGCCCTCAATTGGGTCCGCACCTCGTTCAGTTGGTCGGGTGTCAGGAGGGTGGGTGGGCCTGCCGACGTCGATGTCGCTGTGAGCCAGACGTGGCACATCCATTCGAGTTGGGCGGTGTGGTCGTAGGCCTGGTCGAGGGTGGTGCCGTAGGCGAGGGTGCCGTGGTTCTGGAGGAGGCAGGCGGTGCGGTCGGTGAGGGCGTGGAGCACGTTGTCGGCCAGTTCGGGTGTGCCGTACGTGGCGTAGGGGGCGACCCGGACGGGGCCGCCCATGGCCGCGGCCATGTAGTGGATCAGCGGGAGCTCCCGGACGAGCGTGGAGACCGCCGTCGAGTGCACCGCGTGGGTGTGCACGACCGCGCGTGCGCCGGTGGCGCGGTACACCGCGAGGTGCATGGGTAGTTCGCTGGTCGGCCGCAGCGTGCCGAGCACCTGGCGGCCGTCGAGGGCGACGCCGACCACGTCGTCGGGGCTCAGCCTGTCGTACGGCACTCCGGTGGGGGTGACCAGCACCGTGTCCCCGACCCGTACCGACACGTTGCCGGAGGTGCCGACGACCAGTCCGTCGGCGACCGTCCGGCGGGCGGTGGCGACGAGCGCCTCCCAGGCGCCGGCCACCCCGTCCCCGGCCGTCTCCCGCTCCCGCGCCCGCTGCCGCTGTCGCTCCCGTTCCGGGTTCTGCCGCTGCTCAGCCATGGCGCGATCATGCCAGGTACGCCGTGCGCGCCCGGCGCTCGCACCGGCGCATAAGCCCGCGAACGCGCCCATATGAGCCGATTGGATGATGATTGGCAGTTTTCCTCCGGTCTTCTACTACTCTCTGGGGCTCCTGCGGGACCGTCCGTGCGCGGCGGTTCCCGCGCCCACGTGTCCACCGTCCCCCGGGGGGATCCATGACCTCACGTCACGCCGCCCGCACCCTGACGCTCGCGCTCTGTGGCGCGCTGCTCGCCACGGGCGCGGCGGCGCCCGCCCGGGCCGTCGCCGCGGGCAAGCCGAAGGGGCACGACGTCTCCTCGCACCAGGGCGGCGTCGACTGGGCGAAGGCCAGGGCGGACGGGGCGGCGTTCGTCTACGTCAAGGCGACCGAGTCCACCGACTACCGCAGCCCCACCTTCACGAAGCAGTACGACGGGGCGCGCGCCGCCGGGATCCTGCGCGGCGCGTACCACTTCGCCGTGCCGGACCGGTCCTCCGGCACCACGCAGGCGGCGTACTTCGTGCGCAACGGCGGCGCCTGGCGCGCGGACGGCCGGACCCTGCCGCCCGCGCTGGACATGGAGTACAACCCCTACGGCTCGCACAAGTGCTACGGGCTGGGCAAGGCCGCCATGGTGCGCTGGATCAGGGCGTTCAGCGACGAGGTGCTGCGGCTGACCGGGCGCCGGCCCGTGCTGTACACCACGGCCAACTGGTGGCGGCTGTGCACCGGCGACAGCACCGCCTTCGCCGCGGACCACGCGCTGTGGATCGCCCGGCACGGTGCCTCCGGCGCGGGCGCGCTGCCGGGCGGCTGGAGCGCCTGGACGTTCTGGCAGTACGCCACCGCCGGCACCCTGCCCGGCGACCAGAACCGCTTCAACGGCTCCCTCGCCGGGTTGAAACGGCTCGCGCGGGGGTGACGGGGAGGGCGGCGGGGGCACGGACACCGCCGGAAAGCGGAATCGCGGCACCCCGTTCGGGTCACCGCACCGCCCGCCCTCGTTCATCTGCCGTTCACCCAGGTTGCTTACGGTCCAGGTGACACTGACGTCCAACAGAAGCCTGGGTAAATGGAACACATCACGCTCCTCCTGGGTATCGTGATTGTCACCGCACTCGTGTTCGATTTCACGAACGGTTTCCACGACACAGCCAACGCGATGGCCACCACCATCTCGACCGGCGCCCTGAGGCCCAAGACGGCGGTGGCCATGTCCGCCGTGCTGAACCTCGTCGGCGCGTTCCTCTCCGTGGAGGTCGCCAAGACGATCTCCGGCGGCATCATCAACGAAGAGGGTCTGCGGACCGAAGTGATCTTCGCCGCCCTCGTCGGCGCGATCCTGTGGAACCTGCTGACCTGGCTGCTGGGTCTGCCCTCCAGTTCCTCCCACGCACTGTTCGGCGGTCTGATCGGCGCGGCGGTCATGTCGGCCGGCTGGTCGTCGGTGAACGGCTCGACCGTCGTCACCAAGGTCCTCATCCCGGCGGTCGCCGCGCCCGTCGTGGCCGGGCTGGCCGCGATGCTCGCGACCCGGCTGACGTACGCGATCGGCAACCGGGCCGACGAGAAGGCCACCTCGAAGGGGTACCGGGCCGGGCAGATCGCCTCTGCCGGGCTGGTCTCGCTCGCGCACGGCACCAACGACGCGCAGAAGACCATGGGCATCATCACCCTCGCCCTGGTCACCGGGGGCGTCCTCGCGCCCGGCTCCAACCCGCCGCTGTGGGTCATCTTCTCGGCCGGCACGGCGATAGCGCTCGGCACGTATCTGGGCGGCTGGCGGATCATCCGGACCCTCGGCAAGGGGCTGACGGATCTGGCGCCGCCGCAGGGGTTCGCCGCGCAGACCAGTGCGGCGACGGCGATCCTCGCCTCCTCGCACATCGGTTTCTCCCTCTCCACCACCCAGGTCTGTTCCGGTGCCGTGATGGGCTCCGGGCTCGGGCGGCGGGGCGGCGTGGTCCGCTGGTCCACCGCGACCCGGATGTTCGTCGCCTGGTGTCTGACGCTGCCGGCGGCGGGGCTGGTCGGGGCGGGGGCGGAGTTCCTCACGAAGCAGGGGACGTGGGGGACGGTTGTCACGGGCGCGCTGTTGGTGGCGGGGGCCGGGACGATCTGGGTGCTGTCGCGGCGGACGCCGGTGACTGTGGACAACGTCAATGAACTCGACGCGGCCGAAGCCGGATCCGGTGTCGTCGAGTCGCCGGGGGTGGTGACCGCGGCGATCGCCGCGGTGGCGCCGCCGCCGGTGGGGGTGCCGCCCGTGGGGGCGGGGTTGCAGACGACCATTCCCGCGCCGGCCGCGGATGCGGGGCCGGCCGCGGAACCCAACCGTGCGGCCACGGTGTAAGGAGCGGACGGCATGAAGATCGACTGGGTTGCGCTGGGTTCCGTGTTCGGGGTCTCGCTCGTGGTGACCGTGGGACTGGTGGGGCTGTTCACGCTCGGGATCGTCGGGCTCACGAAGAGGGAGTCCGGCCGGGGCGGAGGGGCCGTGCTCGCCACGACGGGGGCGTACGTGTGCTTCGCCGGGTGTGCGGCGGCCGTGGCGTACGGGATTCATCTGATCGTGGCGTAGTCGGAGCCGGAGCCGTAGTCGCAGTGCGGCACAGACGCCACACCCCGACAACGAACCCCGCGTCCCACAGGGGACGCGGGGTTCGTTGTCGGGGTGTGGGACTTCGCACAGCAGGTCAGGGGCAGGTTGACCTGTTGTGCGGGGGCGTGGTGGACTGCCGGGGCCAATACGGCGGCAGGAGAGGAAGCCGGTGGAAATCCGGCGCGGTCCCGCCACTGTCACCGGGGTAGGAATCCCGGGAGCCAGGAACTCTCACCGCCGGTCTCGTCGAACCAGGGCGTGGACACCCTGAGTGAGGACATATCGCCATGCGCGGCTGCCGACCGAGGTTCACCAGCGACACCCTGACCGATCCCACGGCCGGCTGACCCCGTGGGTGCCGAACGCTTCGCGTACGGCGCCACCGCCGGCCTCCTCGGCGACCTGCTCCTCGGCGATCCGCGCCGCGGGCATCCGGTCGCCGTGTTCGGCCGTGCCGCGGCCGCCGTGGAGCGAGGGCTCTGGCGCGACCACCGCGGCTGGGGCGCGCTGCACACCGTCGTGTGCGCCGGTGGCGCCACGGCGCTCGGAGCCGTCGCCGCGCGCGCCGTACGCCGCTCCCCCACCGCCTCCGTCGCCCTGACCGCGGCCGCCACCTGGGCCGTCGTCGGCGGCACCTCGCTCGTCCGCGAGGCGCGGGCCGTCGGGCGGGCGCTGGAGGCCGGTGACGTGGACGCCGCCCGGGCGCGGCTGCCGCATCTGTGCGGGCGCGACCCGCAGGCGCTGGACGCTGACGGGATCGCGCGGGCGGTCGTCGAGTCCGTCGCCGAGAACACCTCCGACGCGGTCGTCGGCGCCCTGGTGTGGGGCGCCGTCGCCGGTGTGCCGGGGCTGCTCGGCTTCCGGGCCGTCAACACGCTGGACGCCATGGTGGGGCACCGCTCCCCGCGTCATCTGCGCTACGGCTGGGCCTCCGCACGCCTGGACGACCTCGCCGGTGCGCCGGGGGCGCGGCTCACCGCCGTCCTCGCGGCCGTCGCCGGTCCGGACCTCCGGGGTGCGGTCCGGACCTGGCGGGCGGACGCCGGGCGGCATCCGAGCCCCAACGCCGGTCCCGTGGAGGCGTCCTTCGCGGGGGCGCTCGGGGTGCGGCTCGGCGGCACGTTGTCGTACGGGGGGCGCGTGGAGCACCGTCCGGTCCTCAATGGCGCCGGGCGCGCCGTGCGGACGGGCGACATCGAGCGCGCGGCGCGGCTCTCCCGGCGCGTGGGCTGGCTGGCGCTGGGCGTGTGCGCGGGCGTGCGGCTCGCCTACGGGCGCTACGGGCACCACCGGACCCACACGAAAGCGAACACGAAGGGGCGTGCCTCATGAGCGGCGGGGCCCGGACCGGTGGCGGGCTGCTCGTCGCCGGGACCACCTCCGACGCCGGGAAGAGCGTCGTCACCGCCGGGATCTGCCGGTGGCTGGCGCGGCAGGGCGTCAAGGTCGCGCCGTTCAAGGCGCAGAACATGTCCCTCAACTCGTTCGTCACCCGCGAGGGCGCCGAGATCGGGCGCGCGCAGGCCATGCAGGCCCAGGCGTGCCGGATCGAGCCGACCGCGCTGATGAACCCGGTGCTGCTCAAGCCGGGCGGCGAGCGCAGCAGCCAGGTCGTGCTGCTCGGCCGGCCCGTCGGTGAGATGAGCGCCCGCGGCTACCACGGCGGCCGGCAGCGGCAGTTGCTCGGCACCGTGCTCGACGCCCTGGCCGAGCTGCGGAGCACGTACGACGCGGTGATCTGCGAGGGCGCGGGCAGCCCCGCCGAGATCAATCTGCGCCGCACCGACATCGTCAACATGGGGATCGCGCGCAACGCGAAGCTCCCCGTGGTCGTCGTCGGGGACATCGACCGGGGCGGCGTCTTCGCCTCCTTCTTCGGCACCGTCGCCCTGCTCTCCCGCGCGGACCAGGAGCTGGTGGCCGGGTTCCTCGTCAACAAGTTCCGGGGCGACGTCTCGCTGCTCGAACCCGGCCTCGACATGCTGCACGGCCTCACCGGCCGCTCCACGTACGGCGTCCTGCCGTTCCGGCACGGGCTCGGCATCGACGAGGAGGACGGACTCAGGGTCTCGCTGCGCGGCACCGTACGGGAGTCGAACACCGCGCCGCCGGTCGGCGAGGACGTGCTGCGGGTCGCCGTGTGCGCGGTCCCGCTGATGTCCAACTTCACGGACGTGGACGCGCTCGCCGCCGAACCGGGCGTCGTCGTGCGGTTCGTGGACCGGCCGGAGGAGCTGGCCGACGCCGATCTCGTCGTGGTTCCGGGAACCCGGGGGACGGTCCGGGCGCTGGAGTGGCTGCGGGAGCGGGGGCTCGCCGGCGCGCTGCGGCGCAGGGCGGCCGAGGGACGGCCGGTGCTCGGCATCTGCGGCGGCTTCCAGATCCTCGGCGAACGCATCGAGGACGAGGTCGAGTCGCGCGCCGGGCGGGTGGACGGCCTCGGGGTGCTGCCCGTACGGGTCCGGTTCGCCCCCGGGAAGACCCTCGCCCGGCCCGTCGGCGAGGCCCTCGGCGAGCCCGTCGAGGGGTACGAGATCCACCACGGGGTCGCCCACGTCACCGGCGGGGAGCCCTTCTTGGACGGCTGCCGGGTCGGCGCGACCTGGGGCACGCACTGGCACGGCTCGCTGGAGTCGGACGGTTTCCGGCGCGCCTTCCTGCGCGAGGTGGCCGCCGCCGCGGGCCGCCGCTTCGTCCCCGCACCGGACACGTCGTTCGCCGCGCTGCGCGAGGAGCAGCTCGACCGGCTCGGCGACCTGATCGAACAGCACGCGGACACGGACGCGCTGTGGCGGCTCATCGAGTCCGGCGCGCCGCAAGGACTGCCCTTCATCCCACCGGGAGCGCCCGCATGAGCACAGTGTTGTTGTTGTCGACCGCCGACACGGACCTGCTGGCGGCCCGGGCCGCCTCCGGTGCCTCGTACCGGATCGGCAACCCCACCCGCGTGGACGTCGCCGAGGAGCTGCCCGCGCTGCTCGACGGCGCCGGCCTCGCCGTCGTACGGCTGCTGGGCGGCAAGCGGGCCTGGGAGGACGGGCTCGCCGCGCTGAAGGCGTCCGGTGTGCCGACCGTGCTGCTCGGCGGGGAGAGCGTGCCGGACGCCGAGTTGATGGCCGAGTCGTCGGTGCCGGCGGGCGTGGTGGCCGAGGCGCTGCGCTACCTGGTCGAGGGCGGCCCCGACAACCTCACCCAGCTCGCCCGGTTCCTGTCGGACACCGTGCTGCTGACCGGCGAGGGCTTCGACGAGCCGCGGAAGATGCCCGAGTACGGCGTGCACGGCGCACGCGCCCGCGTGGACGGCCGCCCGACCGTCGGCGTGCTCTTCTACCGCGCCCACGAACTCAGCGGCAACACCGGCTTCGTCGACACCCTGTGCGACGCGATCGAGGCGCGCGGCGCCAACGCGCTCCCGGTGTACTGCGGTTCGCTGCGCGGCGCGGGCCCCGGGCTGTACGAGCTGCTGGCGGGGGCCGACGCGCTCGTCGCCACCGTGCTCGCCGCCGGCGGCACCCACGCCTCGCAGGCGTCGGCGGGCGGCGCGGAGGAGGCGTGGGACGTGGGAGCCCTCGCCGACCTGAACGTCCCCGTGCTGCAAGGTCTTTGCCTGACCTCCTCGCGCGCCCAGTGGGAGGCGTCCGACGCCGCGCTGGCCCCCATGGACGCGGCGATGCAGGTCGCCATCCCCGAGTTCGACGGCCGGCTCGTCACCGTTCCCTTCTCCTTCAAGGAACAGGGACCCGACGACGTGCCGGTGTACGTCGCCGACCCCGAGCGGGCCGCGCGGGTCGCCGGGATCGCCGTGCGGCACGCGGCGCTCGGGCACAAGCCGAACGCGGAGAAGCGGATCGCGCTCGTCTTCACCGCCTACCCCACCAAGCACTCCCGGGTCGGCAACGCCGTCGGCCTGGACACGCCCGCCTCGGCCGTACGGGTGCTGGACGCGCTGCGCGACGCCGGGTACGGGGTGCACGGATACCCGTCCGGCGGCGACGAGCTGATCCACCGGCTCATCGAGGCCGGCGGCCACGACGTGGAGTGGCTGACGGAGGACCAGCTCGCCGCCGCCCCCGCGCGCGTGCCGCTCGCCGACTACCGGGAGTGGTTCGACACGCTCGACCCCGAGCTGCGCGACGGCATGCTGGAGGCGTGGGGCGAGCCGCCGGGCTCGCTGTACGTCGACGGCGACGACATCGTGCTCGCGTCGCTGCGGTTCGGGAACGTCGTGGTGATGATCCAGCCGCCGCGCGGCTTCGGCGAGAACCCCATCGCGATCTACCACGACCCCGACATGCCGCCCTCCCACCACTACCTGGCCGCCTACCGCTGGCTGGACAACAGCTTCGGTGCCGACGCCATCGTGCACATGGGCAAGCACGGCACGATGGAGTGGCTGCCGGGCAAGGGCCTCGGGCTGAGCGCGGGCTGCGCGCCGGACGCGGTCCTGGGCGACCTGCCGCTGGTCTACCCGTTCATCGTCAACGACCCCGGCGAGGGCACCCAGGCCAAACGGCGCGGGCACGCGACGGTGGTCGATCACCTGGTGCCGCCGATGGCCCGGGCCGACACCTACGGCGACCTCGCCAAGCTGGAGCAACTCCTCGACGAGTACGCGCTGGTGAGCGATCTCGACCCGACGAAGGCCCCGGCCGTGCGGGCGCAGATCTGGACCTTGGTCAAGGCCGCCGAGCTCCATCACGACCTGCATGTGGACGACCAGCCGGACGACGAGGAGTTCGACTCGTTCGTCATGCACATCGACGGCTATCTGTGCGAGATCAAGGACGTGCAGATCCGCGACGGCCTGCACATCCTCGGCGGCGGCCCGGTCGGCGAACCCCGCGTGAACCTCGTGCTCGCCGTGCTGCGCGCCTCGCAGGTGTGGGGCGGGCGGGCCAACGCGCTGCCGGGGCTGCGGGCCTCGCTCGCCGCCCACTTCGGGCTGGTGGAGAAGGAATTGCTGGCCGAGCCGGGCGCCGGGGTGAAGGTGCCGGTGGAACTCACCGACCTGGTCGACGGCCCGGCCCGTACCGCGTCCGACGCGATCGACCTGCTGGAGCAGCTCTGCCGCCGCCTCGCCGAGGGCATGGAGGCGCGCGACTGGGCGGTGGAGGCCGGGGAGGACCTGGTCCGCGAGGTGCTGGGCACCCCGCTCCCGGACGCGGTGGCCGTGCTGCGGTTCGCGAGCGAGGAGGTCGTGCCCCGGCTGGCCCGTACGACGGACGAGATCGGGCACATCCTGCGTGCCCTGGACGGCGGTTACGTCCCGGCGGGCCCTTCCGGCTCGCCGACACGCGGACTGGTCAACGTCCTGCCGACCGGCCGGAACTTCTACTCCGTGGACCCCAAGGCGATCCCGTCCCGGCTGAGCTGGGAGGTCGGGCAGTCGCTGGCGGACTCGCTGGTGCAGCGGTACCTCACCGACACCGGCGAGTACCCGAAGTCCGTCGGTCTGACGGTGTGGGGCACGTCCGCGATGCGCACGCAGGGCGACGACATCGCCGAGATCCTCGCGCTGCTGGGCTGCCGTCCGGTCTGGGACGACGCCTCGCGCCGGGTGACCGGCTTCGAGGTGGTCGGCCTGGAGGAGCTGGGCCGGCCGCGCATCGACGTCACGGTCCGCATCTCCGGCTTCTTCCGGGACGCGTTCCCGCACGTGGTGGGCCTGATCGACGACGCGGTACGGGCGGTGGCGGAGCTGGACGAGCCGGCCGAGTCCAACTTCGTGAAGGCGCACGCCGACGAGGACACCGCCGGGCACGGCGACCGGCGCCGGGCCACCTCCCGCATCTTCGGCTCCAAGCCGGGCGCGTACGGTGCGGGCCTGCTGCCGCTGATCGACGCCCGCAACTGGCGCTCCGACGCGGACCTCGCCGAGGTGTACGCGGTGTGGGGCGGCTACGCGTACGGCCGCGGGCTCGACGGGCGGGCGGCGCGCGGGGACATGGAGACGGCGTTCCGGCGGATCGCGGTGGCGGCGAAGAACGTGGACACGAGGGAACACGATCTCGTCGACGCCGACGACTACTTCCAATACCACGGCGGCATGGTGGCGATGGTCCGCCATCTGACGGGCGAGAGCCCCGAGGCGTACGTGGGTGACTCGGCTACGCCGGACCAGGTGAAGACCCGCACGCTGGGCGAGGAGACGCACCGGGTGTTCCGGGCGCGGGTGGTCAACCCGCGCTGGATGGCGGCCATGCGGCGCCACGGCTACAAGGGCGCGTTCGAGATGGCCGCGACGGTGGACTACCTGTTCGGGTACGACGCCACGGCCGGCGTCGTGGACGACTGGATGTACGAGAAGTTGTCGGCCGAGTACGTGTTCGACGCGGAGAACCAGGACTTCATGCGGAAGTCCAACCCGTGGGCGCTGCGCGGCATCACCGAGCGCCTGCTGGAGGCGGCGGACCGCGGGCTGTGGGCGGAGCCGGACGCGGAGACGCTGGAGCGGCTGCGCGCCACGTATCTGGAACTCGAAGGCGATCTGGAGGGCGACGAGAAGTGAGTACCCCCTTTCCGTTCACGGCCGTTGTCGGCCAGGACGACCTGCGGCTCGCGCTGCTGCTGAACGCGGTGTCCCCGGCGGTCGGCGGCGTGCTGGTGCGCGGCGAGAAGGGCACCGCCAAGAGCACCGCCGTGCGGGCTCTCTCGGCGCTGCTGCCGGGCGTGGACGTCGTCTCCGGGTGCCGGTTCTCGTGCGATCCCGCCGCGCCGGATCCCGCGTGCCCGGACGGACCGCACGAGGGCGGGGCCTTCGAGTCCCGCGCGGCCCGCATGGTCGAGCTGCCCGTGGGGGCCTCCGAGGACCGGCTGGTGGGCGCACTCGACATCGAGCGGGCGCTCGCGGAGGGCGTGAAGGCCTTCGAGCCGGGGCTGCTCGCCGACGCCCACCGGGGGATCCTCTACGTCGACGAGGTCAACCTCCTCCACGACCACCTCGTGGACCTCCTGCTCGACGCCGCCGCGATGGGCGCCTCGTACGTCGAGCGCGAGGGCGTCTCCGTACGGCATGCCGCACGGTTCCTGCTCGTCGGGACGATGAATCCCGAAGAGGGCGAGCTGCGGCCGCAGTTGCTCGACCGGTTCGGGCTGACGGTCGAGGTCGCCGCCTCGCGCGAGCCCGATCAGCGGGTGGAGGTCGTACGGCGGCGGCTCGCGTACGACGACGACCCCGAGGGGTTCGCCGTGCGGTGGGCGGACGAGGAGGCCGCCGTACGGCAACGGATCGTCGCCGCACGGAAGTTGCTGTCCTCGGTGCGGCTCGGCGACGGGGCGCTGCGGCAGATCGCGGCGACGTGCGCGGCGTTCGAGGTGGACGGCATGCGGGCCGACATCGTGATGGCCCGGACGGCGACCGCGCTGGCGGCCTGGGCCGGGCGGACCGACGTACTCGCCGAGGACGTACGGCAGGCCGCGCTGCTGGCCCTCCCCCACCGGCGCCGCCGCAACCCGTTCGACGCGCCCGGGCTCGACGAGGACAAGCTCGACGAGACGCTGGAGGAGTTCGGCGGGTCGGACGAGCAGGGCGAGGACGGGGACGACGATCCCGACCCCGGCCCCGGCGGCGGTCCCGGCGGCGGTCCCGGCGGCGGTCCCGGCGGGCAGCCCGAACCCGATGACGCGCCGCAGGGCGACGGGGAGACCGCCGCGCGGCCCGAGGCGGGCGAGGGTGGCGAGCCGCAGCCGTCCGGTGCGGGCGCCGGTGAACAGCAGCCGGTGCGGGCCGCCGAACCGTTCCGTACGAAGGTGCTCAGCGTCCCCGGCCTCGGCGAGGGTGCCGCCGGGCGGCGTTCGCGGGCGCGGACCGAGCACGGGCGGACCACGGGCGCCCGCCGACCGCGAGGTGCGCTGACCAAGCTGCACCTGGCGGCGACGGTGCAGGCCGCCGCCCCGCACCAGCGGGCGCGGGGCCGCAGCGGGCCGGGGCTCGTGGTGCGCCGGGACGATCTGCGGCAGGCGACGCGCGAGGGGCGTGAGGGCAACCTCGTGCTGTTCGTCGTCGACGCCTCCGGGTCGATGGCGGCGCGGCAGCGGATGAGTGCCGTGAAGGGTGCGGTGGTCTCGCTGCTCCTCGACGCCTATCAGCGGCGGGACAAGGTGGGGCTGGTGACCTTCCGCGGCAAGGAGGCCCAGGTCGCCCTCCCGCCGACCTCCTCCGTGGACGCGGCGGCGGCCCGGCTGGAGTCGCTGCCGACGGGCGGGCGCACCCCGCTCGCGGCCGGGCTGCTGCGCGCCCACGAGGTGCTGCGGGTGGAGCGGCTGCGGGACCCGGCACGGCGGGCGCTGGTCGTGGTGGTGACGGACGGGCGGGCCACCGGTGGCCCGGAGCCGGTCGCGCTGGCGGGGCGGGCGGCGCGGTTGTTCGCGGCCGAGGGCACCGCCTGTGTGGTGGTGGACTGCGAGGCGGGGCCCGTGCGGCTCGGGCTCGCGGGGCAGTTGGCGAGCGAGCTGGGCGGTACGGCGGTGACGCTGGACGAGCTGCGGGCGGACTCCATCGCCGGGCTGGTCAAGGATGTTCAGGGCAGCAGGAGGGCCGCGTAATGCCGCAGGGACAGCCGAGTGTCGTACCGGACGACGGTCTGACGACCCGTCAGCGGCGCAACCGTCCGCTGGTGGTCGTGCACACGGGCGTCGGGAAGGGCAAGTCGACCGCCGCGTTCGGGCTGGCGCTGCGCGCCTGGAACCAGGGGTGGCCGATCGGGGTGTTCCAGTTCGTCAAGTCGGCGAAGTGGAAGGTCGGCGAGGAGAACGCGCTGCGGGTGCTGGGGGCGTCCGGCGAGGGCGGCTCCGTGGCCTGGCACAAGATGGGCGAGGGCTGGTCGTGGGTCCAGCGGGACGCCCAACTGGACAACGAGGAGAAGGCGCGGGAGGGCTGGGAGCAGGTCAAGCGGGACCTGGCGGCCGAGACGTACAAGCTCTACGTCCTGGACGAGTTCGCCTATCCGATGCACTGGGGGTGGGTCGACACCGACGAGGTGGTGTCCGTGCTGCGTGAGCGGCCCGGGACGCAGCACGTCGTGATCACCGGGCGGAACGCGCCCGCCGCGCTGGTCGAGTGTGCCGACCTCGTCACCGACATGTCCAAGGTCAAGCACCCGATGGACGCCGGCCAGAAGGGCCAGAGGGGCATCGAGTGGTGACGTCGTCCACCGTGCTGCCCCGGCTGGTCGTCGCCGCGCCGGCCTCCGGCAGCGGCAAGACCACCGTGGCGACGGGGCTCATGGCCGCGCTCACCGCGCGGGGGCTGGCCGTGTCGCCGCACAAGGTCGGGCCCGACTACATCGACCCCGGGTACCACGCGCTCGCCACGGGGCGGGTGGGGCGGAACCTCGACGCGTATCTGTGCGGTCCCGAGCTGGTGGCTCCGCTGTTCCTGCACGGGGCGCGGGGGTGCGACCTCGCGGTCGTCGAGGGCGTGATGGGGCTGTTCGACGGGGCGGCGGGGGAGGGTGAGCTGGCGTCGACCGCGCAGGTGGCGAAGGTGTTGGGGGCACCGGTGGTGCTGGTGGTCGACGCGTCGGCGCAGTCGCGGTCGGTGGCGGCGCTGGTGCACGGGTTCGTGACGTGGGATCCGGAGGTGCGGATCGGCGGCGTGATCCTCAACAAGGTCGGCTCGGAGCGGCACGAGGTGTTGCTGCGGGAGGCGTTGGACTCCGTCGGGGTGCCGGTGCTGGGGGTGCTGCGGCGGGCTCCGCAGGTGGATGTGCCGTCGCGGCATCTGGGGTTGGTGCCGGTTGCCGAGCGGCGGGCTTCAGCGGTGGAAGCTGTTGCCGCGATGGGGGCGCAGGTGGCTGCCGGGTGTGATCTTGAGGCGGTTGTCGCGCTGGCGCGCTCGGCGGGGCCTGTGTCGGGTGCGGCTTGGGATGCGGCTGAGGCGCTGGTTTCCTCGCCCCCGCCGCCCCTTCCCGTCCCGACCCCGGGGGGCTCCGCCCCCCATGCCCCCCGGGGTGCATTGTCATCTGACGGTGCGTCTGGGCTGAGCGCGCAGTTCCCCGCGCCCCTTACGGGGCGCGGCCCCGTCTTCAGGGGCGCGGGGAACTGCGCGAGCGACCATGAACCACCCGCACCCGCCAACGCACCAGAACCCCCCGAGCTGGAAGGCACCCGACCGGGGTCGAAGGGGCAGAGCCCCTGGAGGTCGGGAAGGGACGGGGCGGCGGGGGCGACAACACCCCCCTCCTCCACCCCACCCGTCGTCGCCCTCGCCGCCGGACCCGCGTTCACGTTCTCCTACGCCGAGCACGCCGAACTGCTGCGCGCCGCCGGCGCGGACGTCGTGCCGTTCGACCCGCTCCGGGACGAACGGCTCCCCGACCGCACCGCCGGCATCGTCGTCGGCGGTGGTTTCCCCGAGGTGTACGCCGCCGAGCTGTCCGCCAACGAGCCGCTCCGCAAGGCCGTGGGCGAGCTCGCGCGGGCCGGGGGCCCCGTCGCCGCCGAGTGCGCGGGGCTGCTGTACCTGTGCCGGGAGCTGGACGGACTGCCGATGTGCGGCGTGCTCGACGCGACCGCACGCATGTCCGAGCGGCTCACCCTCGGCTACCGGGACGCGGTGGCCGTCACCGACAGTTCCCTCGCCCTCGCCGGCACCCGCATGCGCGGCCACGAGTTCCACCGCACGGTGGTGGAACCGCACGCCGGGGAGTCCCCCGCCTGGGGCGTCCGCGGCGCCGAACGCCGCCTCGAGGGTTTCGTACGGCGCGGTGTGCACGCCAGCTATCTGCACACGCACTGGGCCGCCACGCCCGGTGTCGCCCACAGGTTCGTCGAGAGGTGCCGGACGTCATGAGCAGCAGGCTGATCGGGATCGGGGTGGGCCCCGGCGACCCCGAGCTGGTGACCGTCAAGGGCGTGGGCGCGCTGCGCGCCGCCGACGTGGTCGTCGTCCCCGTCATGGACAGCGGCGAGCGGGGGCGCGCCGAGGCGACGGTGCTGCACTACGTGCCCGCGGAGAAGGTCGTACGGGTGGTGTTCGCGCTGAACGAGCGGACGGACCGGGCGCGGCGCGAGGCGGCGTGGGACGCGGCCGGTGAGCGGGTCGCCGCGCTGCTGCGCGCGCACCCGGAGGGTTCCGTCGCGTTCGCGACCATCGGTGACCCGAACGTGTACTCGACGTTCACCTACCTCGCGCACACCGTCACGGGACTGGTGCCGGGGACGGTGGTGGAGACCGTGCCGGGGATCACCGCCATGCAGGACCTGGCGGCCCGCTCCGGTGCGGTGCTGACCGAGGGCACCGAGCCGCTGACGCTGGTCCCGGTGACCGCCGGGGCGGCGGTGCTGAAGGAGGCGCTGAACGGTCCCGGCACGGTCGTCGCCTACAAGTTCGGGCGGCAGGCCGGCGAGGTCGCCGGGGCGCTGCGCGAGACGGGACGGCTGGCGGACGCGGTGTGGGGCTCGGCGTTGGGGCTGCCGGAGGAGTCGATCCGTCCGGCCGCCGAACTGGACGGGGACGGTCCGCTCCCCTACCTGTCGACCCTGATCGCGCCCGCCCGCCGCGACGGCACCCGGGGCGGCAAGCTGTGACCGTCCTGGTGGGGCGGCGCTCAGCCCGCCAGGCCCACCACCACCCAGATGAAGCCCACGCCCGCGACCGTGCACAGCAGCGTCGAGCGGGCGGGGTGCACGTGGTGTGCCTCGGGCAGGATCTCGGCGGCGGCCAGGTAGAGCAGTACGCCGCCGAAGAGGCCGAGATAGGCGCCGAGCACCTGCTCCGGGATGGTGAGGAACAGGGTGGAGGCCGCGCCGACCATCGGGGCGACGGCGTCCGCGAACAGCATGGTCAGCGCCTTGCGGCGGGCGTTCCCGTACAGGCTGGTGAGCGTGTACGTGTTGAAGCCGTCGGCGAAGTCGTGGGCGACGACGGCGAGGGCGACGGCCGCGCCCATGCCGCCGCCGACCTGGAAGGCGGCGCCGATCGCGACGCCGTCCATCGCGCTGTGCCCGACCATCGCCGCGGCGGCCGTCAGGCCCACCTCGGGCGCCCGGTGGTTGTGCTCGTCGGCGCCGTGGGAGGCACGGCGGGCGGCGAGCAGCCGTTCGACCAGGTGGGCCAGGAGGAAGCCGCCGACGAACAGCAGCAGGGCCTCGGGGACGCCGAAGACGTCCCCGCCGGCCGCCTCAAGTGCCTCGGGGAGCAGGTCGAGGCCGACCACGCCGAGCATCAGGCCGCCGGCCAGGCCCAGGACCAGGTGGCGGCGGTCGGTCACATGCTGTGCCGTCCAGCCGCCGGCCAGCGTCATCAGGAACGCGCCGAGCGCGACGAGTACCGCCATGGGCCCTTGCTATCCGATCAACCCCTGTTCGCGCACATCCGGGCCCCTCGCCGCCCCCGCACACCATGACATTCCGCACCACATCGACCACCGCTTCCGCCTCCGCGTCTCCCACCACATCCGTCACGACCTCGTCGTCCGCCGTCCCGCGGGCGACCTCCCGTACGAGAGGACCCGACCCCATGGCCGATGCCCCCACCGGCAAGGTGACCTTCGTCGGTGCCGGCCCCGGCGCCGCCGATCTGCTGACGTTCCGTGCCGCGCGCGCGATCGCGGAGGCGGACGTGGTGATCTGGGCGGCCAGCCTCGTCCAGGCCGAGGTCCTCGAACACGCGCGCGAGGACGCGGAGGTCCTGGACTCGGCGACGATGTCGCTGGAGGACGTCGTCGCCGTGTACGAGCGGGCGCGCGCCGAGGGGCTGAAGGTGGCGCGGATCCACTCCGGGGACCCGGCGCTGTGGGGCGGCACGCAGGAGCAGCTGGACCGGTGTACGGCTCTCGGCGTCGAGACGGAGATCGTGCCGGGCGTCTCGTCCTTCTCGGCCGTGGCCGCGCTGGCGCAGCGCGAGCTGACCATCCCGGAGGTGGCGCAGTCGGTGATCCTGACCCGGCTCGGCGGCGGCAAGACGCCGATGCCGCCGGGTGAGGAGGTCCGTGAGTTCGCCCGGCACGGCACCACGATGGCGCTGTTCCTGTCGGCGGCCCGCAGCGGCCAGCTGGTGCGGGAGCTGCTGGAGGGCGGCTATCCGACGGCGACGCCGGTCGTGGTGGCGTACCAGGCGACGTGGCCGGAGGAGCTGATCGTGCGCTGCACGATCGGCACGCTGGAGGAGACGGTCAAGGAGCACAAGCTCTGGAAGCACACGTTGTTCCTGGTCGGCCCGGCCCTGGACGCGCACGGCACCCGCTCGCACCTGTACCACCCGGGCCACTTCCACGGCTTCCGCAAGGCCGACCCGGAGGCCCGCCGGGCCCTGCGCGCCCGGAACACGACGCCATGAGCGAGACCATGAACGGGACGGTGAGGATCACCGTCGTCGGCACGGGCACCGGCGCCCCGCTGGACGAGGAGGCGCGGGCGGCGGTGGCCGGGGCCGGGCTGGTCGTGGGCGGGCGGCGGCATCTGGCGGCGGCGCCGGTGCCGGACACCGCCGAACGGGTGACGCTCGGGCCGCTGGCGCCGGCGCTGGAGGCGATCGCCCGGCATCTGGAGAAGGGCGGGGCGGGCCCGGTGGTCGTGCTCGCCTCCGGCGATCCCGGGTTCTTCGGGATCGTGCGGGCGCTGGCGGAACGGTTCGGCGGTGCCCGGCTCGACGTACGGCCGGGCGTGTCGTCGGTGGCGGCGGCGTGCGCGCGGGCCGGGCTGCCGTGGGACGACGCGGTGGTGGTGAGCGCGCACGGACGCGCCCTGCGCACGGCCGTGAACGTCTGCCGTGCGCATCCCAAGGTGGCGGTGCTGACCGGCCCCGGCGCGGGCCCGGCCGAGCTGGGCGCGGCGCTGGCGGACGGGCCGGACGGCCGGGTCCTGGTGGTGGCGCGGTCCCTGGGCGCCGACGAACGCATCGAACAGGTGTCCCCGGCCGAGGCGGCCGCCCGTGACTGGGGCGAGGCGGTGAACGTCGTCCTCTGTCTGGACCCGGCCCGCGTGCTGGGCCCCGTCCGCACGGTGGCCGGTCCGCCGGCCGGGCCCGCCGGGGGCTGGGCGCTGCCCGAGGACGCCTTCGCCCACCGCGACTCGATGATCACCAAGGCGGAGGTGCGGGCGCTGGCGCTGGCCCGGCTCGGGCCCCGGCTCGGCGAGCTGGTGTGGGACGTGGGCGCGGGCTCCGGCTCGGTGGCCGTGGAGTGCGCGCGGTTCGGCGCGGCGGTCGTGGCCGTCGAGAAGACGGCGGACGGCGTCGGACGGATCCGCGCCAACGCCGCCGCGCACGGGGTCGACGTGCGCGTGGTGCACGGTGTTGCGCCCGAGGCGCTGGCGGGCCTCACCGACGACCCCGACGCCGTGTTCGTCGGCGGGGGCGGCGCGGATCTGCCGGACGTGGTCGCCGTGTGTGCGCGGCGGGCCCGGCGGACGGTCGTGGTGGCGCTGGCCGCGCTCGACCGGGTCCCGGCGGCCCGCGCGGCGCTCGCCGGAGCCGGTCTCGGCGTGGACGGCGTGCTGTTGCAGTCCTCCCGGCTCGCGCCGCTGCCCGGGGACGTGACCCGGCTGGCGGCGGCCAATCCCGTTTTCCTGCTGTGGGGCGTACGGCCCCCGGCGACTGCTGAAGGAGTTGCCCTGTGATCGGCCTCATTTCCGCCACGGCGGCGGGCGCGGCCGCGCGTGACCGGCTGGCCGCGGCGTGGCCGGACCGTACGCGGGTGTACAAGGGTCCCGTCGGGGACGCCGTACGGCGGGCGTTCGCGGAGTGCGAGCGGCTCGTGTGCTTCCTGGCGACGGGCGCGACGGTACGTCTGCTCGCGCCGCTGCTCGGCGACAAGCACACCGACCCGGGCGTGGTCTGCGTCGACGAGGGCGGACGGTTCGCGGTGTCGCTGGTGGGCGGCCACGGCGGCGGGGCCAACGAGCTGGCGCGCGCGGTGGGCGAGGTGCTGGGTGCCGCGCCCGTGGTGACGACGGCGACGGACGCGACGGATCTGCCCGGCCTCGACACGCTCGGCCTGCCGGCCGAGGGCCCGGTGGCCGCCGTGTCGCGGGCCCTGCTCGACGGGGAGCCGGTGGCGCTGCGGGCGGAGGTGGCGTGGCCGCTGCCGCCGCTGCCGTTGGTGGCCGAGGGGGCGTACACGGTCCGGGTCACGGACCGGGTCGTGGAGCCGGGCGACCGGGAGGTGGTGCTCCGGCCGCCGACCCTGGTGGTGGGCGTGGGCGCCTCGAAGGGCGCGCCCGTGGCGGAGGTGCTCGGGCTGGTCGGGGACGCCCTGCGCGAGGCGGGCCTGTCCCCCGCGTCCGTCGCCGAGCTGGCCACCGTGGACGCGAAGGCGGCGGAGCCGGGTCTTGTGGAGGCGGCCGCGCGCCTTGGCGTGCCGTTGGTGACGTACTCCGCCGGGGAGCTGGCGGACGTGGACGTGCCGAACCCGTCCGAGGCCCCGCTCGCCGCCGTCGGCACCCCGTCGGTGGCGGAGGCGGCAGCGCTGGTGCGCGGGGGTGAACTCCTCGTGCCCAAGCGGAAGTCGGCGGCGCGGCCGGCCATGGCGACCTGTGCGGTCGTACGGCGTCCGGGGCGCGGGCGGCTCGCGGTGGTCGGGCTCGGCCCGGGCGCGCGCGATCTGCTGACCCCGCGTGCGAAGGCGGAGTTGCGCCGGGCGTCGGTGCTCGTCGGGCTCGACCAGTACGTCGACCAGATCCGCGATCTGCTGCGGCCGGGCACCCGGGTGCTGGAGTCGGGGCTCGGCGCGGAGGAGGAGCGGGCGCGGACGGCGGTGGCCGAGGCGCGGCGCGGGCACGCGGTCGCGCTGATCGGCAGCGGGGACGCCGGGGTGTACGCGATGGCCTCGCCCGCGCTGGCGGAGGCCTCCGACGACATCGACGTGGTCGGGGTGCCGGGGGTGACGGCGGCGCTGGCGGCCGGGGCGCTCCTGGGCGCGCCGCTGGGCCACGACCACGTGTCGATCAGCCTGTCCGACCTGCACACGCCGTGGGAGGTCATCGAGCGCCGGGTGCGGGCGGCGGCGGAGGCGGACCTCGTCGTGACGTTCTACAACCCGCGCAGCCGGGGCCGCGACTGGCAGTTGCCGAAGGCGCTGGCGATCCTCGCCGGGCACCGGGAACCGGGCACGCCGGTGGGCGTCGTCCGCAACGCCTCGCGCCCGGACGAGTCGAGCCGGGTGACGACGCTGGCCGCGCTGGACCCGGCGACCGTCGACATGATGACCGTCGTGACGGTGGGCAACACCGCGACCCGCGAGATCGCCGGCCGCATGGTGACCCCGCGCGGCTACCGCTGGCAGGAGGAGGCCAAGTGAACCGCGTGATCCACCCGATCGAGCAGGAGTCCTTCCGGCGGCTGCGCGCCCGCCTCGACACCTCGCACTTCCCGCCGCTGACCCGGGCGGTGGTGGAGCGGGTGATCCACTCCGCCGCCGATCTCGACTACGCCGACGATCTCGTCCTGGACGAGGCCGAGTTGGTGCCCGCGCACGCCGCGCTGCACGCGGGGGCGCCGGTGGTGGTGGACGTGGAGATGGTCGCGGCGGGCATCACGCGCCGCGACACCGTCTGCCGCCTCCGGGAGGCCAGGTCCGGCCCCGGCCTGACCCGTTCCGCGCACGCGGTGCGGCTGGCGTACGAGGAGGTCGGCCCCGGCGCGCTGTGGGTGATCGGCTGCGCGCCCACCGCGCTGGAGGAACTGCTGACGCTGGACGCCTCCCCCGCGCTCGTCATCGGTCTGCCCGTCGGCTTCGTCGGCGCGGCCGAGTCCAAGGCCGCGCTGCGCGCGAGCGGGCTGCCCGCCGTGAGCAACGTGTCCGAGAAGGGCGGTTCGGCGGTGGCCGCGGCCGCGCTGAACGCCCTGCTGTACCACCCCGTTCCGCACCCCGTTTCACACCATGAGGAGACCCTGTGACCGCCCCGACGCCCCCCGCCCTGCTCATCGCCGGACACGGCACCCGGGACGAGGCCGGGGCCGAGGCATTCCGCTCGTTCGTACGGGAGTTGGGGCGCCGGCACCCCGAACTGCCCGTCGCGGGCGGCTTCATCGAGCTGTCCCCGCCGCCGCTGGGGGACGCGGTGGGCGAGCTGGTGGAGCGGGGGGTGCGCCGGTTCGCCGCCGTCCCGCTGATGCTGGTCTCCGCGGGGCACGCCAAGGGCGACATCCCGGCGGCGCTGGCCCGCGAGAAGGAACGGCACCCGGGGATCTCGTACACCTACGGCCGCCCGCTGGGCCCGCACCCGTCGCTCCTGGCGGTGCTGGAGCGGCGCCTCGGCCAGGCCCTGGAGGGCACGGACTGGGACCCGTCCGAGGTGACGGTGCTGCTGGTGGGGCGCGGTTCGACCGACCCGGACGCCAACGCCGAGGTGCACAAGGCGGCCCGGCTGCTGTGGGAGGGGCGCGGGTACGCGGGCGTGGAACCGGCGTTCGTGTCGCTGGCGGCGCCGGACGTGCCGGCCGGCCTGGACCGCTGCGCGAAGCTGGGCGCGCGCCGGACGGTCGTCCTCCCCTACTTCCTGTTCACCGGCATCCTGCCGGACCGGGTGCGGGAGCAGACGGAGACGTGGGCGGCGGCGCACCCGGAGGTGGGGGTGCGGTCGGCGGACGTGATCGGCCCGGAGCCGGAGCTGCTCGACCTGGTGTGGGAGCGGTACGAGGAGGCGGCGAAGGGGGGCGTGCGGATGAACTGCGACGCGTGCGTGTACCGGATCGCGCTGCCGGGGTTCGAGGACAAGGTGGGGCTGCCGCAGCAGCCGCACTTCCACCCGGACGACGAGGGGCACGGGCACGGGCACGGGCATCACCACGGGCATGGGCACACGCACTCCCATGCGCACTGACGGAGCCCCGGGTCCGGACGTGTCCGACCTGCTGCGGCACCACGGGGACGCCGAGGTGCGGGACGGCGGCGGGGCGCTGGTGGACCTCGCGGTGAACGTCCGCGCGGACACGCCCCCGGCGTGGCTGCGCGAGCGCATCGCCGCGTCGCTGACCGGTCTGGCCGCCTACCCCGACGGCCGGGCCGCGCGGGCGGCGGTGGCGGCGCGGCACGGTCTGCCGGTGGAGCGGGTGCTGCTGACGGCGGGCGCGGCAGAGGCGTTCGTGCTGCTGGCGCGGGGGCTCCGGGTGCGCCGCCCCGTGGTCGTGCACCCGCAGTTCACGGAGCCGGAGGCGGCGCTGCGGGACGCGGGGCACGAGGTGGGGCGGGTGCTGCTGCGGGAGTCGGACGGGTTCCGGCTGCGCCCGGGCGCCGTGCCGGAGGACGCGGACCTGGTGGTGATCGGCAACCCGACCAATCCGACGTCGGTGCTGCACCCGGCGGCCGTGATCGCCGGACTCGCGCGTCCCGGGCGGACGGTGGTCGTGGACGAGGCGTTCATGGACGCGGTGCCGGGTGAGCGCGAGGCGCTGGCGGGGCGGACGGACGTTCCGGGACTCGTCGTCCTGCGCAGCCTGACGAAGACGTGGGGGCTGGCGGGGTTGCGGATCGGGTACGTGCTGGCGGCGCCGGACGTGGTCCGTGCGCTGGGGCGGGTGCAGCCGTTGTGGCCGGTGTCCACGCCGGCGTTGGTGGCGGCGGAGGCGTGTGTGTCGCCCGCGGCGGCGGTGGAGGCGGAGCGGGTGGCGCGGGGGGTGGCGGCGGACCGCGCGTTCCTGGTCGCCGGGCTGCGGGACGGGGGCCTGGCGGCGGTGGTGGATCCCCCGCAGGCCCCCTTCGTCCTCGTCCGCGTACCGGCCGCGCCGGAGGTCCGCCGCGGGCTGCGCGAACTGGGGTTCGCGGTGCGGAGGGGGGACACGTTCCCGGGGCTGGAGGGCGACTGCTGGCTGCGCGTGGCGGTACGGGACAGGGAGACGACGGAGGCGTTCCTGGCGGCGCTGCGGAAGGTACGGGGCGGGGGGTAGGGCATTTTCTCCGCCCCCGCCGCCCCTACCCGTCCCGTCCTCACAAGGGGCTCCGCCCCTTGGACCCCGGCGCCCTCCGGGCGGGGAGACGCGGGAGAGCTCGGGTAGGTGGGTTCGCCGGCGGGTGCGGTGCGTCGTGGTTGCTCGCGCAGTTCCCCGCGCCCCTGGAAAAGCAGGGGGCGCAGCCCCCTTGCTTTTAGGGGCGCGGGGAACTGCGCGAGAAGTCCCCACCCACCCGCAGTCCCCACTCGACCCCACCCACCCGAGCTCTCCGGGGTCAAAGGGGCGGAGCCCCTTGTGAGGACGGGACGGGTAGGGGCGGCGGGGGCGAGTCATCCAGTCGGCCGGCCGACGCATCGATCAGCCACGCCGTCACCGGCGTCAACGCCAGCGCCGTACACCACCCACCCACCGCGTCCGTCGCGTAATGCGCCCCCAGGGCCACCTCCGCCCAGCCCATGACCGAACCGGCGGTCAGGGACGCGGCCAGCACGAGGAGCGTGCCGGCGACACGGCCGAGGCCGAGCCGGCCGACGGCGAGCACCCCCGCCGCGACGGTGACCGTCGTGGCGAAGGCGGTGTGCCCGCTCGGATAGGACAGATTGCCGTCACCGTGGATCGTCCGCCCCACCACATGCTTGAGCACCGTCGTCACCACCACGGTCACCCCGGGCGCGACCACCGCGAACACCGCCGCCCGCACCCCCCGCCGCCACAGACACCCCGCCACGAGCACCCCGACGACCCCCACCGACCCGACCGGCTCCCCCAGGAAGTCCACCCCCAGCGCGACCCCCCGCCAGACCCCCCGCACACTGTCCGCGGTCGGCGGAACGACCCACCTGTCCACCCGCCCCGGCCCACCCTCCCCCGCGTACCGCACCCCGAGCACGAGCACCACGAGCGCGGCGAGCCCGGCGGTCGCTCCGAGCCAGGGGCGCAGGGACGGAGGCAACAGGCGCATGGGGCAAGCATGCCCCAACCCCCCGTTTCCGCGCAGCCGTTGACGTCGTCAAGCCGAGGTGTCAGGCGAACACCGACAGCAGCAGCGCCATCAGCAGCCCGCACACGCTCACGATGGTCTGAATGGTGGTGTGCGACTTCGTCGCCTGCCCAAGCGTCATCCCGAAGGACTCCTTGACCAGCCAGAACCCGGCGTGGTTCACGTAGTTGAGGCCGATCGAGCCGGCACCGATGGCCACGACGAGCAGCGAGGTGTGCAGGCTGCCGCCGTCCTGCGCGAGCGGGGCGAGGATGCCCGTCGCCGCGACGATGCCCACGGTGGCGGAGCCGGTGGAGAAGGACAGCAGCAGCGCCAGCAGCCAGCCGAGCACGATCAGATTGATGTGCAGGCCGGAGGCGGCGGACTCGATGGCCTCGCCGATCCCGGAGTCCTTCAGGACCTGGTTGAACGCGCCGCCGCCCGCGATGATCAGCAGGATGCCCGCGACGGCCTTCAGGCTGTCGGTGAGCGCGGAGCGGATCTCCTCGGTGGGCAGACCGCTGCGGTAGCCGAGCGCGAACAGGGCGAAGAGGAAGCCCGCCAGCATGGCGATCACCGGCTCGCCGGTGAAGACCAGGGCGTGGCGCACCTGGCTGGACTCGTCGAACACGAGCTCCGCGACCGTGCGCAGGAGCATCAGGACGACGGGCACGAGCACGGCGGCGAGGGCCCAGCCGGTACGGACCTTGTTCTCCCGCGCCGCGGGCTCCGGGGCGGCGCCCTTCGCGCCGCCGCCGTCGCCATGGCCGTCAGCATCGGCGTCGTCGTCGCTGCCGGCGAACTTGGCGATCAGCTCGGGATCGGGCCGTACGTCCAGGCGCGGGGCGATCCACCGGCCGTACACCGGCCCCGCGACGATGATGGTGGGTATCGCGCAGACCAGGCCGACGCCGATGCTCAGGCCGAGGTTGGCGTGCAGTCCCTCCACCGCGACCAGCGGGCCGGGGTGCGGGGCCACCATGCCGTGCAGGGTGGCCAGCGCGCCGATCGCGGGCGCGGCCAGGTACACGTACGGGGACCCGTCGTACCCGTGCGTGCGCTCCAGGCGCCGGGCCACGCTGAAGATCAGCGGGAGCAGCACGATGAGGCCGATCTCGAAGAACATCGGGATGCCGATGACGAAGGCCGCGCCCGTCACGTACCAGGGCAGCGCGCGGGGGCTCGCGCGGTCGACGATCGCCCGGGCGATCCGGTCGGTGGCGCCGGACGCGGACAGCAGCCGGCCGAGCATGGCGCCGAACGCGAGGGTGACGCCGACGTCGCCGAGGATGCCGCCGGCGCCCTCCTCGAGGGACTCGGCGATCTTCTCCACCGGCTGTCCCGCCGCCAGGGCGACGCCGACGGAGACGGTCATCAGGGCGATGAAGGGGTGGAACCGGAGCCGCGAGTTGATCAGCACGATCAGTGCGGCGATGGCCGCGGCCAGGATGATCAGCAGGGACCACGTGTGCCCCGTCACAGCGCGCCGCCCGGCCGGCCGTGGGTGCCCGTGGGCAGGGGTGCGGGGGTGAGTGTTCTCGTCATTGAAGAACTCCTGGTAGGCGGCTCGCTCTGTACCGGCGGGAAGCTATCGGCCGGGCGCGGCACGGCTCCAGATTGTGCGCGTAACCCGTGAAACCGCTGTTCCGCGCGTTTCGCGCATTCTGTGCACGGCCTGGCCGGCCGTCCGTCGGGTTACTGTCGGCCGGGTGAGGATGGTCGAATCGCCGGGTGGTGGACGGGCCGGCCGGGGCCGGTTCGGCAGGGTGCGGCTGCGCACCCAGGTGCTGCTGTTGCAGTGCGCGGTGGTCGCGGTCACGCTCGCCGCCGCGTTCGCCGCCTTCGCCTACTCCAACGAGCACCGGCTCGACCGCGAGTACCAGCACCGCGCGCTGGCGGTGGCGCGGACGGTGGCCTCCGAGCCGTCGGTGCGCGGCGGTGCCGCCGCGTACTCCGCGGCCAACGACCGGCCGGGCGGCGGCGCGGCGCACACCGCGCGGGCCACGCTGGCCGCCGGTCCGGTGCAGGACGTGGCCGAGGCGGTGCGGGTCAGGACGGGGTTCCTGTTCGTCGTCGTCACGGACGACCGGGGCATCCGGCTGGCCCACCCCGAGCGGGCGCAGCTCGGCCGGGAGGTGAGCACCGATCCGTCCTCCGCGCTCTCCGGGCACGAGGTGCTGGCCCGGCACCGGGCCCACCTCGGCGACGAGGTGGTCGCGAAGGTGCCCGTGTACGCGCCGGGCTCGACGACGAGGGTGGTCGGCGAGGCGAACGCGGGGCTCGCGGTGTCCGCCGTGCGGGCGCAGTTCCTGCGCGTCCTGCTGGGCGGCCTGGGCTGGCTGACGGTCGCCCTGCTGCTCGGTGTCGCCGCGTCCGCGCTGCTGGCCCGCCGGTGGAAGCGGCTCACCCTCGGCCTGGAGCCGGAGGAACTGGCCGGACTGGTCCAGGAGCAGGAGGCGGTGCTGCACGGCATCGGCGAGGGGGTCCTCGCGCTGGACACCGGGGGGCGGGTCGCGGTGGTCAACGACGAGGCGCGCCGGCTGCTCGCGCCCGGCATCGCCCCCGGTACGCATCTGGACGACCTGGGGCTGACCCCACGGGTCGCCGAGGCGGTGCGCAGCCCCGCGTTGGGGCCGGTGATGGCGGCCGTCGGCGAGCGGGTGCTGGTGCTGTCCTGCCGCCGGGTGCGCCGGGACGGGCGCGAGCTGGGCACGCTGCTGACGGTCAAGGACCGCACCGACGTGGAGTCCCTGACCCGTCAGCTCGACGCGGTGCAGGCGATGGGCTCGGCGCTGCGGGCGCAGCGGCACGAGTTCGCCAACCGGCTGCACGTGGTCTCCGCGCTGGCCCGCGGCGGGCACCTCGCGGAGACCACCGAGTACATCGACACGATCCTCGGCACGGGCGGGCTGGGCGAGGCCCTGCCGGGCCTCGACGCGGTCCGCGACTCGTATCTGCGCGCCTTCCTGTCGGCGAAGGCCGCGCAGGCGCGGGAGAGCGGGGTGACCCTGGTGATCGGGGGCGGCACCTGGGTCGAGGGCACCCTGGCCGCTCCCGTCGACGTCACCACCGTGTGCGGCAACCTCGTCGACAACGCGATCGACGCCGCCCGCCACGGGCGGCGCACGGCGGCCCTGGTCGAGGTGGAACTGATGACGGAGGACACCACCCTGCTCATCACCGTCGCCGACACGGGCGACGGCGTCGCCCTCTCCCCACCGGAGGACGCCTTCCGCGAGGGCGTTTCCACCAAGGACCACACCCCGTTCCCCGGCGGGCGGGGCATCGGCCTGGCCCTGTCCCGCCAGATCGCCCGGGCGCGGGGCGGAGAGATCCACCTCGCGGAGCCGGGCAGCCCACCGGGCGACACGCCGACCGCACCCGGAACGCCACAGCCGAACGCCCAGTCGGCCGCCCGGCCGAACGGAACACGCACCAGGCAACCGGCCGCACAGCCGCACGCCCCTGCCGCCGGACAGCCGGCCGGCCCCCCGGCAGCACGGCCGGCCGGGCCTCCGGCGGGACAGCCGAGCGACCTCCCAGGCGAGGCCCCCGCCGGGCAACCGGCCGCACAGCCGCACGTCCCTCCCGCCGAACAGCCGGACGGCTCCCCAGCGGCACGGCCGGCCGGGCCCCCGGCAGCACAGCCGGACGGGCTCCCGGCGGGACAGCCGAGCGGCCCCCCGGCCGAGACCCCCGCCGGGCAACCGGCCGCACAGCCGCACGTCCCCGCCGCCGGACAGCCGGACGGCCCCCCGGCGGCACGGCCGGACGGTCCCCCGGCAGCACAGCAGGCCGGGCCTCCGACGGGACAGCCGAGCGGCCCCCCGGTGGGACGACCGGGCGTGCCGCCGCCGGCACAGTCGGACGGCGCCCCGGAGGCGGCCGGGGGCGGCGCCGCGCCTCCCGCGGAGGCCGTCGTCCGCGGCGGGGCCGTGTTCGTCGCCCGGTTGCCCGGGGTCATGGAGGTGCGTTCGTGAGTGACCGTTCGGCGTTCAGCGTGCTCGTCGTCGACGACGACTTCCGTGTCGCCGGTGTGCACGCGAGCCTCGTCGCGGGCGTGCCCGGCTTCGTCGTGGCCGGTACGGCGCACACCGCCGCCGCGGCGAGGGAGGCCGCGGCGCCCGTCGACCTCGCGCTGGTCGACGTCTATCTGCCCGACGGCTCCGGTCTGGACCTGCTGCGCGACCTGAACTGCGACACGTTCGTGCTCAGCGCGGCCGCCGAGGGCCCGGCGGTGCGCCGCGCGCTGTCGGCGGGGGCGCTGGCGTACCTCGTCAAACCGTTCCCGCCGGAACTGCTCGCGGAGAAGCTGCGCGGCTACGCCCGCTTCCGGCGGCTGACGGAGGCCGAGTCCCTGGACCAGGACGCCGTCGAGAGCGCGTACGCCGCCCTGCGGGAGACCGCGCCCCGCCGCCCCACCGTGCGCACGGTGACGGGCGACGCGGTCCTCGCGGCCGTACGCGACTCCCCCACCCCGCTCTCCGCGGGCCAGGTCGGCGAACTGATCGGCGTCTCCCGCGCCACCGCCCAGCGCTACCTCGCCTCCCTCGTCTCCGCGCACCTGCTCCGCATGAGCCTGCGCTACGGGACGACGGGGCGGCCGGAACAGGAGTACCGGGTGCCGTGACGCCCGTACGCCCGGTGCGAAGGACCCCCGGAGCCCCGCACCCGCTCTCCCACCCCGGCGACACCCCGCACGCCGACGACGACGGCATCGCGCTCCTCCCCCGACCGCACCCGAGGCGCGGGCGGGGCGGCCGCGCCTCCCGCGGCGGTACGGACTGCCGAGCCGGCCCTGGACCGGCCCTGCGGCCGACGGGCCGGCCGCAGGGCCGTTCATCCCCAGTGCTCCCCCTCGTAGCGCACGAGGTCGTCGCCGTGGAGCTGCTTGGTGCCGTTGCCGACCCGGACAGGGTCTCGAACGCCTCCCGCACGGCCTTGGCGATGAGCTGGCGCCGCCGCTCCAGGAAGGTGGAGTAGTCGAGCTGTTCCCAGCCGACCGGGAGCGCGTGCCGGCCAACCTGCCGCTGGAGCACCTCCGGGTCCATCGCGTCCGTGATGCGCGGCCAGTAGTCGTGCGGCGCGTCGGTCTGGGACTGCTCGCCCGCCGGCCACGTCACGTAGGCCATGTTGGCGATGGCGTTGACCTGACGCCGGTCGGTGACGCCCAGCGCGGCAAGCGTCTTGCGGGGGAACAGGTTGTACCGGTCGACGGTCCTGGCGGGTTTGGCCGAGGGGCTTCACCGGCGACTACTGGGACATCTCCCTGCCGAACCGGCTGGACACGGTTCGCCGCGATGATCCGGTCGAGTTCCGCGGTGAAGGCCCGACACCCGGCCCCGGAGCGTATGGATCGCCGTCGTCATCGCGGCGCCGGTCGGGGTGGGAACGGGTACGGTCGGCCCCCGGGCCCGACGCCCGGTTGTTCCCGGCCCGGCTCGACGGCGTGCCTTCCCGGCCCGTCCCAACGGCGCCCGTCCCAACGGCGCCCGTCTCAACGGCGCCCGTCTCAACGGCGTGCAGGGAGCGTGATGCCGTAGGTCCTCATCTTGCGGTAGATCGTCGTACGGGAGATGCCGAGCCGCCGGGCCGCGAGCAGTTTGTTGCCGTCCGCCTCCAGCAGGGCCTGGACCAGGGTGTCGCGCTCGGACGCCTCCCAGGCGCTCAGGGCCCGGCCGCCCGTGCTGTGCAGGGAGGGCGGCAGGTCGTGGAGCTCGATCCGGGACGTACGGCGGCCCGCGGCGGCCTTGCTCAGAACGAGGCCCAGTTGACGGACGTTGCCGGGCCAGTCGTGCCGGCGCAGTAGCGGCAGGACCTCCGGGGCGCATTCCACGCCCGCGCCGACACGTCGCAGCAGACAGTCGATCAGGGCCGGAAGGTCCGTGAGACGGTGCCGCAGGGCGGGTACCGCCGCCGCTTCGAGGAAGCAGCGCCTCAGCGACTCCGGTACGCCCGGTGCGCCGTGGAGCGTGCCCACGACCCAGGTGCCCTGTGCCGCCGCGGCGTCCAGCGCCCGGGCGACGGCGGGCGCCTGCTCGGGGGCCACCGCGTCGACGTTGCGCAGGACCAGGGCGCGGCCCGGTCCGGCGGGCGCCGCGCGCAGGGCGGCCGACAGGTCGTCCCCGGCCCCGAGATCGTCCCCGGCCCCGACCGCCCCGGGATCCGCGGCGTCCACGACAACGGGTGCCGAGGCCGCCCCGGTCAGCGCGTGCGCGGCACGGACCAGCGCGGACTTCCCCGTCCCGGTCTCGCCGTGGAGCAGGAGCGGCGTCCGTTCGCGCGCGCAGCGCGACACCGTACGGGAGACGGCGTTCCACGCCGGGTCCGTGCCGGCCAGGCCCGGCAGCGGCCACGGCCGGGTCGCGTCCCGCTCCTCGCGGGAGCGGGGGCCGGCCCCGGCACGGTCCTGGGCCAAGGGGCGGTCCGTGAAGGCCAGTTCCAGCAGGTATCCGGCCGCGCCGGCGGAGCTGTCGACCCGGCGGCAGCGCATCATGACGCTCGCCCCGCCGGTCAGCCGCACCTGCCTCCGGGTGCGGGGCGCGTGCCCGAACTCGGCGGCGGCCTCGTGCAGCAGCCGGTGGTCGTCGCCGGTGAGCCTCGCCGAGGCGGCGGTGTTGGCGAGCACGAGGTCCTGGCCGAGACAGAGCACCGGCCGGTCACCGTAGTGGGTGACCTGCTGGAACGCCTCGAGCAGGGCGCGCTGGTGGGCGCTGCTGAACTCGTACATCACGCGCTCGATGTCGTCGACGGCTTCCTGGACCAGGGCTGCCATGAGGGGGCGCGCCGGACCGTTCCAGCAGGTCAGGTTCATGGCCCCCTCGACCCGTCCGGTGACCGGGTTGCGGATCGGTGCGGCCGCGCAGGAGACGCCCTGCAAGCGTTCGTTGAAGTGCTCGGTGCCCAGCACCACATTGGGCCGGCGCTCCTCCAGCGCGACTCCGATGCCGTTCGTGCCGACGAACTGCTCGGCGTAGTTGAAGCCGGGCGCCAGATGGACGCGGTCCAGGTGTGCCGAGAGGCGCTCCTCCCCGACCCGGCGGTCGCGCACCCAGCCGTTGCGGTCCGTGACGATCACACAGGCGTCCGAACCCGTCAGTGCCTGTTCCAGCCGGTCCAGGACCGGCGTGGCGGCGCGTACCAGGCGGCTCTCCCGGTCGTAGTCCGGCTGGTAGGGAACGACCACCTCGTCCGTGCCGATCCCCAGGTACTTGGAACGCTGCCAGGAGTTGAGGATGCCCTCGGGCACGATCTCCGCAGGCAGCTCGGCGTTCTCCAGGAACCTCAGGCGTGCTCGCGCGATGGTCCGGTCGCGCGCTGTGCTGTCGCTGAGCATGGCGCCTCCGATGAGCGTGTTTCCGCCATATTACGAACGCGTTTGCACCTGTCAACGGGTGGTTCGGCAGGGCTTTTCCGGCTGTGGGCCATGTCCTGATCAGAGGGCGGCGCGGGTGTGTTCCACATTGAAAAACTCGACGGCGCTCCCCGCCCGCACTCTGTTGAGCAGTCCCGCACGAGGGTGCGGACGCTCACCGTCGAGCACAGGAGAGAGACCTATGACTTCCGCCGACAGCACCACCCGTATCGCCGTCGTCACCGGAGCGGCCCGGGGTATCGGCCGCGGCATCGCGGAGCGGCTGGCCGAGGACGGACTTGACGTGGTCGTCGCCGATCTCCCCGGCATGGGCGAGGAGTTGAGCGCGGTGGCGGCCGGCATCGAGAAGACGGGCCGCCGGGCCCTGGCCGTGCACGCCGACGTGACGAGCAAGGAGGAGACCGACGCGCTCGTCGAAGAGGCGGCGGGCCGCTTCGGCCGGATCGACGTCTACGTGGCCAACGCCGGCATCGCCCGGGTGACCCCGCTGCTGGACACCGGTATCGACGAGTTCGAGCAGGTCATGGCGGTGAACCTGCGGGGTGTCTTCCTCTCCTACCAGGCCGCCGCACGGCAGATGATCGCCCAGGGCGGCGGCGGCAAGATCATCGGCGCCGCCTCGATCGTCGCGTACCGCCCCTTCGCGCTGCTCGGCACCTACTCGGCGTCGAAGTGGGGCGTGCGCGGGCTGACCCAGGCCGCGGCGATGGAGTGGGCGCGGTACGGCATCACCGTCAACGCGTACTGCCCGGGCATCGTCGGCACCGACATGTGGGACCTGATCGACGAGCGGCTGGCCGAGGAGGCCGGTATCGGGAAGGGCCAGGCCATCGCGAAGCACGCCGAGGCGATCGCGCTCGGCCGGGTCGAGGAGCCCGCGGACGTCGCGTCCTTCGTCTCCTACCTGGCCTCGCGGGACTCGGACTACATGACCGGCCAGTCGGTCATGATCGACGGCGGCATCCAGTTCTCCTGACCCGTTCCCCCGGCTCCGGGCGTCGCGTGCCACTCGGCCGGCGCGCGGGCGCCCACCACCGTGCACCGAGGAGAGACAGATGTATTCCAAGGACGGCGAGAACTACTTCATCGTGGACGCGCACGTCGCGCTCTGGGACGCACGCCCGGAGAACCAGCGCAACATCCACGGCAAGCAGTTCATCGACTGCTTCTACGACTACCACCGCAACCTGGGCCCGGAATCGGAGCACTGGCCGTACGAGGAGTTCCTGTACCAGGGCGGCGAGCGGCTGATGAAGGACCTGTTCACCGACGGGTACGTCGACCACGCGATCTTCCAGCCGGCCCGGCTGGGCGCCTTCTACAACAACGGTTTCGGGCAGGCCGAGGAGGCCTTCGCGCTCACCCGCGAGCACCCCGGCAAGCTCACCTACAACCACTACTTCGACCCGCGCTTCGAGGAGGCGGGCCTGAAGCAGCTGCGCGAGGACGCCGCCCGCTTCGGCCTGAAGGGCGTCAAGCTCTACACCGCCGAGTGGAAGGGCGACTCCCGCGGCTACAAGCTCAGCGACCCGTGGACCTACCGCTACCTGGAGGCCTGCCGGGAGCTGGGCATCAGGAACATCCACATCCACAAGGGCCCCACCATCCGCCCCCTGGACCGGGACGCCTTCGACGTGGCGGACGTCGACGCGGCCGCCAGCGACTTCACCGACCTCAACTTCGTGGTCGAACACTGCGGCCTGCCCCGGCTGGAGGACTTCTGCTGGATCGCCACCCAGGAACCCAACGTGCACGCGGGGCTCGCCGTCGCGATCCCGTTCATGCACACCCGGCCCCGCTACTTCGCCCAGATCATCGGCGAACTGCTGTACTGGCTGGACGAGGACCGCATCCAGTTCTCCAGCGACTACGCGCTGTGGACGCCGAAGTGGCTGATCGAGCAGTTCGTCGACTTCGAGATCCCCGAGGACATGACGGCCGAGTACCCGCAGCTCACCGTCGCCCAGAAGAAGAAGATCCTCGGTCTCAACGCGGCCGCCATGTACGACATCCCGGTCCCGGCCGGGCTGGGCGTCGACGAACCGGCGGCGGCCTGACATGCGGGCGACGCAACTCGCGGCGGCGGCGCGCGCCGCGCTCGACACCGTGTACGACCCGGAGCTGGACGAGCCCATCACCGACCTCGGCTTCGTCCGCTCGCTGACCGCCGAGGACGGTCGCATCACCGTGCACCTGCGGCTGCCGACCTCGTTCTGCTCGCCGAACTTCGCCTACCTCATGGCCTCCGACGCCAAGGACGCGCTGAGCGCGCTGCCCGGCGCGCGTGAGGTCACGGTCCTGCTCGACGACCACCACGACTCCGACCTGATCAACCGGGGCCTGGCCGCCGACGCCGGTTACCGCGGCACCTTCGGAAACGAGGCGGAGCAGGACCTGGAGGAGCTGCGGAGCGTCTTCCGGCGCAAGGCGCACACCGCCGCGATGGAGCGGGCGCTCACCGCACTGCTGCGCGCGCGGCCCGGCCTGTCCGAGGAACGGCTCGGCGACGTCGTCCTCGGCGACCTGCCCGACACCGCCGCCACCCGGGCGCTGCTGCGCCGCCGTGCCGCCCTCGGGCTCGGCACGGCCTCCACCGACCCGGCCCTCGTGGACGACGGGGGCCGGCCCTTCCCGCCCGGGGAGATTCCGCTCCGTCTGCGGTTCGCCCGCTCCGTGCGCATCTCGATCGACGGCAACGCGCACTTCTGCCGGGGCCTGCTGCGCACCCGGTATCCGCGGTCCGCGGCCGACCAGTCTCCCCGCGCGCCGGAATTCCCCGCGGCGGAGGAATTTCCCGCGGCGGGGGAATTCCCCGCGGTGGGGGAACCCGTGCGGGCCCGAGAATCCGTGCAGGCCCGGGAACCCGTACGGGCCGGGGACCTCTTCCACCTCACCGCTCCACCGAAGGAGAACGTCTCGTGAAAGCAGTCCAGGTGGTGGGCTACGGCAAGAACCTCGAAATGGCCGAGGTCCCGGTTCCGGAGGTCACCGGCCCGTACGACGTGATCGTCAGGATCGGCGGTGCCGGCGTGTGCCGTACCGACATCCACATCCTGGAGGGCCAGTGGGCCCAGAAGTCCGGGGTGGAGCTGCCCTACACGATCGGCCACGAGAACGCCGGCTGGGTCCACGCGGTCGGCAGCGCGGTCACCAACGTGGGCGAGGGCGACAAGGTCATCGTGCATCCGCTGGTCACCTGCGGGCTGTGCCGGGCGTGCCGGGCCGGTGACGACGTGCACTGCGAGAACAGCCTCTTCCCCGGTATCGACACGGCCGGCGGTTATGCCGAGTACCTGAAGACGTCCGCGCGCAGTGTCGTGCGGCTCGACGACTCCCTCGAACCGGCGGATGTCGCGGCCCTCGCCGACGCCGGCCTCACGGCGTACCACGCGGCGGCCAAGGCCGCCCGGAAGCTGCGGCCGGGCGACCGCTGCGTGGTGATCGGGGCGGGCGGCCTCGGGCACATCGGGGTGCAGGTGCTGGGGGCCCTCACCGCCGCCGAGATCGTCGTCGTCGACCGCAACCCCGACGCGGTCGACCTGGCCGTCTCCGTCGGAGCCGACCACGGTGTCCTCGCCGACGGCGGCCAGGTGGACCGGGTGCGCGAGCTGACCGGCGGGCACGGGGCGGAGGCGGTGATCGACTTCGTCGGTGAGGGCGGCTCCACCAGGGACGGCGTCGGCATGCTCCGCCAGGCCGGCGACTACCACGTGGTCGGTTACGGCGAGAACATCGACGTCCCAACCATCGACATCATCTCCGCCGAGATCAACTTCGTCGGCAACCTCGTCGGTTCCTACAACGACCTGTGCGAGCTGATGGTCCTCGCCGCGCGGGGCCGCGTACACCTGCACACCGCGAAATACCCTCTCGACCGTTTCCAGGACGCCCTGGACGACCTCGGAAGCGGCCGGATCCGGGGCCGCGCGATCCTCACCCCGTAACCCGCACCCGAACAACGAACAAGGAAGCAGCCCGTTGATTTTCATCACCGCGAAGTTCCGTGTCCTCCCCGAGCACGCCGACCGATGGCCCCAGGTGGTGGAGGAGTTCACCCGCGCCACGCGCGCCGAGCCGGGATGCCTGTGGTTCGACTGGTCCCGCAGCACCGAGGACCCGGCGGAATACGTCCTGGTGGAAGCCTTCCGGGACGACGAGGCCGGTGCGGCTCACGTGGGCTCGGCGCATTTCGAGGCGGCACGGCGGACTCTGCCGCCCCACCTCGCGGCGACTCCCAGGATCGTCAACGCCAACGTGCCCCAGGACGACTGGTCGCTGCTCGGCGAGATGGCGGTCGGCGAAGACTGACGCGGGGCACGGCGTCACGGCGTCGGGCGTCGCGGCGGGGGCCGAAGCCGGCGGTGCGGGCTTCGGCCCCCCTCGCGACGTCCGGCACACGGGCAGGGCCGCCGATCGCGGACGGCAGCGCGGATGTGAGACTGGGCGGGTACCCACGGCCGTTGCCCGCGGATGCGGGGAGGGGGGAACCGACCCCGGCAATCCGGTCGTCGCACCCACCGGGAGGGGAACCGCACGATGACGGACGACGACCCGGTGCTCGGCGACCCCGTGGGCCGTTCGCTCGACGGGCCGCACGCGCACCTCGCCCGCCGGCGCGGCCGGGCCGCCACCTACACCCCGGACGTGGCGACCTTCTCCTCCGTGTCCGCCGACCCGGGCCCGGAGGACTGGGCCGACCTCGCCGAGCTGCTCGGCCCGGGCGCCTTCGCCGACATGTTCAACTGCCCGGCCCTCCCGCCGTCCGACTGGGAGCCGGTCTTCCGCCTCGACGGCCGCCGGCTGCTCTGGCACGGCGGCGACCACCTCGACCTCCCCGACCCGGCCCCCGGCACCGACGTGGTCGAACTGGGCCCGGAGAGCGTCCCCGAGATGCTCGCCGTGGTCTCGCGGACCGAACCGGGCCCCTTCTGGCCCCGCACCCACGAACTCGGCACCTACCTGGGCGTCCGCGTGGACGGCACCCTGGTGGCGATGGCCGGCGAGCGCCTGCGCCCGCCGGGCTGGACGGAGATCAGCGCCGTCTGCACCGCCCCCGAGGCCCGCGGCCGCGGCCACGCCGCCCGCCTCGTCACCACGCTCGCCGCCGGCATCCTGGCCCGCGGCGACCGCCCCTTCCTGCACGTGGCCGAACGCAACACCGGCGCGATCGCACTGTACGAACGGCTCGGGTTCAAGACCCACGGCCAGGTCACCTTCCGGGGGTTCCGCACCCCCGGCGCACACTGACGGCCGGACGAGCCCGCACACTGACGGCCGGACGAGAGCGGGCGCGGCAGCCCCGACAACGAACACCGAAGGAGCACCCGCATGACGCGGACGGTCACCCCGGTTCCCACCGCCGACCTGGTCGACCGGTACGGCACCGCGCTACGCGTCTGCGACCTGCAATTCCGCCAGTTCGGCGCGCACCGCGGCTTCGCCGGCCGGGTGCGCACCGTGTCCTGCCACGAGGACAACGGCCTGCTCCGCGACCTGGTCCACGCCCCGGGCGAGGGCGCCGTCCTGGTCGTCGACGGGGGCGGTTCCCTGCGCACGGCCCTGGTCGGCGACCTTCTCGCCGGTGCCGCCCAGGACAACGGCTGGGCCGGCCTGATCCTGCACGGCGCCGTCCGCGACAGCGTCGCCCTCTCCGAACTGCGCCTCGGCATCAAGGCACTGGGGACCATCCCGCGCAAGAGCGCCAAGGCCGCCTTCGGCGCCGTCGACATCCCCGTCACCTTCGGCGGCCTCACCTTCCGCCCCGGCGACACCCTCCACGCCGACGACGACGGCATCGTCCTCCTTCCCGACCACGCCTGACGGCAGGACCGCGCGGCCCGCGCCGCCCCCCGGCTCAGGGAGCCGCCGCGCACTCGGCCCAGACCGTCTTGCCGGGTCCGGGACGGTCGCACACCCCCCAGGTGACGGCGACCGCCTCGACGAGCAGCAGGCCGCGGCCCCCGTCCTCGTCGGGGGCGGGGGCCTTGCGCGCCGGCAGGGCGGGGTGGGTGTCGGCGACCTCGATCCGGAGGACGCCCCGGCTCTCGTCGTGGAACAGGGACAGGGCGAAGTCCCGCCCCGGGACCCGCCCGTGGAGGACCGCGTTCGCGGCGAGTTCGGCGACGACCAGGACGACGGTGTCGTGCGTCCCGGTACCGCGCGGGTGACCCCACTCGGTGAGCTGGTGCGCGGCGAGCAGCCGGGCCAGGCGAGCACCCCGCCGGGTGGCGGAGAAGCGCTGGCTGAAGGTACGCAGGGGGGTGGCGCTCTGGGCGTGAGGGATCGGCATGCGGCCCACCCTGTCGGGACGCACACGCCGGTCAGCAGGTCCGGAGCCGATACAGATCGGGTTGTACTGGTCGCCCCACTGGACTGGGACGGTCGCTGTACGTGACGATACGCGTGCCGAGCGTGGCGCAGCGCGGACGGCAGACGGTACGGCAGGCGTCCGGGCCCGGCACACGTACGGCCCGGCGGCACAGGGGAAGGCGGCTGCGATGGCGACGGGCAACGGCGGCGGTACGGGCGGCAACGCCGGGCAGAACGGGGTCGGCGGGGGCGGCAGTTGCGAGCCGGAGCTCTCCGACAGTCTGAGGACGTTCGGCGCGGTCCTCAAGGTCCTGCGGGAGGAAGCCCGCCTGACCCAGGAGCAGTTCGCGCCGCTGGTGCGGTACTCCGTCGCGTACATCGCCAAGATCGAACAGGGCAAACGGTTCCCGCCGCGGGACCTGCTGGACCGGTCGGAGGAGGTACTGGGGGCGGTCGCGGGGCGGGTACTGGGAGCGGCGGCGAAGAGCCTGACGCGGAAGGCGGGGCTGGCGTCCTGGTTCCGGCAGTGGGCGGGGATCGAGGAGGAGGCGATCTCGCTGTGCGCGTACGAAAGCCGAGTAGTGCCGGGCCTGTTGCAACCTGAGCCCTACATTCGAGTCCTCTTCGACCGGTACCTTCCACCGCTCACCGAGGAGCAGTCCGAACGGCAAGTGACAGCACGGTTGGCCAGACAGCAACTACTCGTCGAGCGCCCCAACACGACGTTCAGCTTCGTCTTCGAGCAGGCACTGCTGGAGCGCCGTATGGGAGGTGCCGCCGTGACGAGGGCTCTACTTGATCACCTGATCGCGGTCGGCCAGTACCGCAACGTGGAACTCCAGGTCATGCCCCTGCTCCAGGAGGAACACTCCGGCTTCGAGGGCGAGATGTATCTGGCCGAGACCGCCGATCACCGATGGGTCGGCTACGTTGAGGGTCACGGCACAAGCATGCTCCTCAGTGACCCCAAATCGGCAAGTCACATGCTCCAGCGCTATGGGAAGATGCGGGCGCAGGCTCTGAGCCATCAATCCACGGTGAGCCTGCTGGAGCAGATGCGAGGAGCCCTATGAACACCAGCGAGCCGACCTGGTTCAAGAGCAGCTACAGCGGCGGCGGCGGCGACAACTGCATCGAGGTCGCCGTACGCACCGAGGCCGTTCTCGTCCGGGACTCGAAGGACACGGACAGGCCCGCGCTGGCCGTGTCCCGCGACGCCTGGTCGGCGTTCACGACGTCGGCGGCGGACTCGCGCGTCTGAACTACCGGTGGGGCGGCGCGCGTTGCTGCCCCACCGCAGCCCGTGACGTTCGGGCGCGGCGTTTCGGCCACCCCCGCCCCGCTCCGTGCCCCAGGGCCCGCAAGGGTCGATGCACCCCGCAGCTTCCGACGCGCGCGCGACCGCGGGGTCGGCGACACGGCCGAAACACATGTGTTCGAAAGCCTCTTCGGCTCGTTGAACCGCTGGAGCAGCCGCACCGCCGTCAAGGGGGACACGTTGACTTCGGCCAGGACACCCGCACACGCGACTCCACACACAGCGGCGCCGCCCCCGCAGGCGCCCTCTCCCCGCTCACCGCACCGCAGGCCCGCAGCGGGAGGCGCACGGTGAAGAAGCTCTTCGGACGCGTACGGATGGCCGAGCCGGAGGTCTCCGACGCCGAGCGCGAGCTCTTCGGCGGCCCGCTGCGCTACGACATGGGCTGGTCCGAACACGAGCGTGCCGGGCTCGATCTGACGATGCTGTCGGCCCTGCGTTCCATGCCGAGGCTGGTGGGCGCGGCCCTGCGGATGGCGTGGCAGGCGGACCGCCGCGCCCTGCTCACGGTCGCCCTCAGCGAGATCGGGCAGGGGCTCGCCGCGGCGGTCGGGCTGCTCGCGGTCAACGCCGTCATGCACGCGCTGCTCGGCTCCGGAACCCCCGGGCACCGGCTGCACGCCGTCCTGCCCGGACTGCTCGTCGCCGCCGGGGCCGCCGTGGTCAACTCGGGCCTGGCGGGATGGTCCACCTCGCGGGCGGGCCGGCTGGAGCCCCTGGTGGAGCGGATCGCCACCACCCAGTACCTGGCCGCCGCCGCGTCGGTCGAGCTGGAGGCCATCAAGGACCCGGAGTTCCGGCGGCTCATCGATGTCGCCCAGTACGGTGCCACTTCCGCCCGTCGCATGATCGGTGCCTGCGTGGCCGCGCTGAACGGGACCATCTCCCTGATCTCCACCGCCGGCGTGCTGACCCTCCTCCACCCCGTCCTGCTGCCGATGCTGTTCCTGATCGCGGCCCCGCGCGGCTGGGGTGCGATGCGGGTGGCGCAGGAACGGTACGTGTCCATGTTGAGTTGGGTGGAGCACGTGCGGGCCGGCCGCCTCATCGGCAGCCTGCTCACCGAGCGCACCGCGGCCCAGGAGGTGCGCCTGCACGCCGTCGGGCCGTTCCTGCTCAGCCGCTACGAGCGGATGGCCGAGAGTGCCGAGGCGGAGCAGGAGCGCCTGGCCACCGGCAAGGCCGTCACCGAGTGGGTGGCCGCCGCGCTGTCCGGCCTCGCCATGGCGGCGACGTACGCGGCCATGTTCGCGCTGATCATGACCGGGCGCATGGGTCTGGCCGTGGCCGGGACCGCCGTCATCGCCGTCCGGTCCGGCTCGGCGAGCCTGGGGGCGCTGGTGATGAACGTCAACCAGTTGCACGAGGAGTCCCTGTACGTCCGCGACCACTCCCGGTTCCTGGACGAGGCGGCACGCCGCACGATCCCCGGTGGGGGCGATCGCGTTCCGGTGCGGGTGAAGCAGGTCGTCCTCGACCGGGTCGGCTACCGCTACCCGGACCGGGAGACCCCCGCGCTGGAGGACGTGTCCCTCGCACTGCCCATGGGCTCGGTCACCGCCGTGGTCGGCGAGAACGGTTCCGGCAAGAGCACCCTGATGAAGGTGCTGTCGGGGCTGCTGCTGCCGCAGAGCGGGACCGTGCGGTGGGGGACGCGCGACCTCGCCTCCCTGGACCGCTCCGACGTCTTCGAGCGCGTCTCGCTGCTCACCCAGGACTTCCAGCGCTGGCCCGTGACGGCCGCGTTGAACATCCGGATCGGCCGGCCCGCGAGGGCGGCCGGGCCGGAGGACCTCCGGCCGTCCGTGGAGTACGCGGGCGCCGGACCCGTCATCGCGAAGCTCCCCGACGGCCTGGGCACCCTGCTGGCCCGGGTGTTCCGCGGCGCGAGCGAGCTGTCCGGCGGCGAGTGGCAGAAGCTCGGGCTCGCCCGCACCCACTGGCGCAGCTCCACCTCGGACGCCGACGGGGTGCTCATCGTGGACGAGCCGACCTCCGCCCTCGACCCGGAGGCCGAGATCGCCGCGTTCGACCGCATCCGCCGGCTGGCCGCCCCGAACCGGGCCGTCGTCCTGGTCACCCACCGCATGTCCGGCGTCCGCCACGCCGACCGCATCCACGTCCTGCACCACGGACGGCTCGTCGAACAGGGCAGCCACGACGAACTCATGGCCGCACAGGGCCGCTACGCCGCGATGTTCGCCGCCCAGGCCGCCCAGTACGCCCCCGCACCCACGATCCCCCAACCCGCCCCCGGCCCCGGCCCCGACTCCCCCGCCGTCACCGGCCCCGTCCCGCCCACCGTCACCGATCCCGCATGACCGCCGGAAGGCGCGGCGGGCAGCCGGGCGGCGGGCAGCGGCGCGGCGGGCAGCGGGGTCTCTGATCAATAACGGTGGCGGGGCGGCCCGCTCAGCGACCCTGAACGGCGTTAAGGTGCAAAGCGTGAACAAAGGCCTCACCCGGGACGGGATCGTGACAGCGGCGCTTGACCTTCTCAACGAGGAAGGCATGGAGGGCCTGACCGTGCGTGCGCTGGCGACCCGGCTCGGCGTACGCCCGTCCGCCTTGTACTGGCACGTTCGGAACAAGCGGGAACTGCTCGACGAGATGGCCACCACCGTCATGCGCCGGGTCGGCTCCGCCTTGTCGCGGCTCGACCCGGGTGACGGCTGGCGTGATGATCTCGTGGCGTTCGCGAGTGTGCTGCGCGCGGAGTTCCTGCTCCACCGCGACGGAGCACGCATCTTCAGCGGCACGCGCATCGCCGACCCGAAGGTGGTCCAGACGAAGGAGTCCTGGTTCGTCCGCTGGACCGCCTCCGGGGTCGAACTCCCCGACGCGGACGACGCCGTCGATCTGGTGACCGCCTTCGTCGTCGGCTTCGTGATCGAGGAACAGGAACACCGCCAGTCCGCGGAGACCGACCCCACGCGCTATTCCCTCGCCGAACGCGATGCGTGGCTGGGCGGGGACGCGCCCCTGGTCAAGCGGGCCGGCCACCTCCACGACCACGGTGACCAGCGCTTCGAGCGCCACCTCGGCATCGTCCTCGACGGGCTCGCCGCCCGGCTGAAGGTCTGACACCGGCCCGCCCAGGATGCCTGTCGGCGGACGCTCTTGCCCTCGGGAGCGCCCGCTCAGCGGCGGAGAATCCCTCGACCTGAACTAAGTTCATGCTATAAAGATGACAGCACTTGAACGGCGTTAAGGAGCCCTTCGGGGCCGGAGACAGGGCTGCGTCCACGGAGGGCGCAGTGGCAGGTGACCGGAGAAACCGAGAAGAAAGCGACCGGGAGAACGCGCGCACCGGTCGGCCGACCGGCACCCCCGAAAAAAGGAGTCAGAGAATGCAATCCAGGAAACTGCGTCTCGCCCTTCCAGTCGCCGCGGCCGCCGTCATGGCCGTCGTCATACCGACCGGAACAGCACACGCCATCGACAGGCTGGAATGCGGCCCGTCCGACTATCTACAGGTCGACGTGCACTGGCAGGACCGTTCAGCGTGAAGCCGTGCGGTGCCGGCCGTCTTCGCCTCCGCGAGTGGGCCCGCACGGAACAGGCTCGCCGCCGACGGGCGCCGAAGAACGTCCGACGTGCCGACCGGACGGAGCGCCGCGCGGACGAGTCGCCCCTTGCCGTGCCGAACCCCGTTGCCATCCCTGGATGCGCGACCGCAGGCCGTCGACACCACTGAGGAGACAAGATGCGCATCGGACTTGTTGTGGACGAGGCAGGACCGTCCTTGGCGGCGGTCCTCGACCGGACCCGGGCCGCTGCCACAGCCGGTTTCGACGGGGTCTGGATGAGCCAGCGGACGAGCCGGGACGCACTGACCACACTGGCGATCGCGGGGCGGGAGGTGCCTGACATCGAGTTCGGCACGGCGGTGGTCCCCACCTACCCCAGACACCCACTGGCACTCGCCGCACAGGCGTTGACCGTGCAGGAGGCCGTGGGCGGCCGCCTGGTGCTGGGCGTCGGCGTCAGCCACCGGGCCGTCGTCGAAGGGCAGTACGGCTACTCCTTCGACCGTCCCGCCCACCACCTCCGTGGATACCTGTCCGCGCTGATGCCCGCGCTGCGCGGCGAACGCGTCTCCTACCGGGACGAGACGCTGACGGCGGTCGGTGAGATTCAGGTGCCGACGAGCAGCACGCCACCCTCCGTGCTCGTCGGTGCGCTCGGCCCGGCGATGCTCCGGGTGGCCGGCGAACTGGCTGACGGGACCATCACCACGTGGGCCACCCCGACGGCCATCGCCGATCACATCGTGCCCGGGATCACCAAGGCGGCGGGGGGACGTACCCCCCGTGTGGTCGCCTCGGTGCCCGTCTGTCTCACTGCCCACGAAGACCGATGGCGGGCCTGGGCCGCCGAGAACCTCGCCGCGGTCGCCGACTTTCCCAGTTACCGCGCCATCCTCGACCGCGGCGGCGCCTCGGGCCCCCAGGACGCGGTTGTCCTCGGCGACGAGACACGCGTCGAACAAGAGATCCGGCGCCTGTTCGACGCGGGCGCCACCGATGTCGTGGCGGCGCTTCTGGGATCACCCGAGGAACAGACCCGGACCGCCGAACTCCTGACCGCTCTGACCGGCTGAGACCACGGAACGGTGCGCGACTCCCGACAGCCCTTCGGGACGATGCGGCACCACACCTTCGAGAAAGAGGAGAAAATGCCGAAATCGCTGGTACGCAAGAACATGACCGTTGGGCTGGTGATCACGGTCGTCATGACGACGCTGTCGGTGGTCATGGCGGACGACGACAGCAGGATGGAGGAGCTCAGGATGTCGCTGATGGTGGGCTTATTGATCACGACGGCGGTGACGGGGGGTACCTGGTTGGTGCAGCGGATACGTTCGGCACCGTGACGGGCGCGGGAGCGCCGGCCCATCGGTGCGCCAGGGCCTGGCGCGGCCCACCGGGGGGTCAGCTGCCGGTCGGGGTCACGGCCGATCGGATGTCCGTCCTCGCCTCGTCGCGCATCCGGTACCGGTAACGCTGCGGCGACTCCCCGACCTCCCGCTTGAACGCTGTGCTGAACGTACTTTCCGACGCATATCCCAGGACAGAGGCGAGGGAGGCGATGCGGTCGTCCCCCTCGCGCAGGGCGCGTTGCGCCAGCAGCATCCGCCAGCGGCTGAGGTAGGTGAGCGGTGGCATTCCCGCCACGGTCCGGAAACGCGAGGCGAAGGTCGTCCGGGACATCGACGCGGCGCGCGCCAGTTCCTCCAGCCGCCAGGGTCGCCCGGGTTCGGCGTGCATGAGGTCGAGCGCTGGACGCAGCCGTTCGTCGGCCAGCAGCCGCAGGCGCCCCGGGGGCAGTTCGGCCTGATCGATGTAGGCGCGGAGCATGTCGAGCAGCAAGAGCTGACCGTGCTGTCGGACGGCGTACGCGGAGCCCATGAGGTTGCCGGCCACCTCGTCGAGGATCCGGTCGAGGCTGCTGCACAGACGGGGTGCCGCCGCGGCCGACCCCCGGACGTGCCCGACCGGTGGAAGCGCCTCCAGCAGCAGGGCCGCTCCTGCCGGGTTGAGGTCGATATGTCCGGCGAGGACGATGTCGTCGGCCCTGGCCAGGTCGGCGGCGTCCTCATGGAAAGAGGAGTAGCCGACCGGCATCTCGATCTCGCGGGGCGTCCCCTCACCCGTGCCGCCCCGGAGCTCCAGCTCTGAGCGGTTGTTCAGGATCGCGATGTCCCCCGGCTTCAGGTCGAGCGGCTCACCGGCGCCGTCAGTGGCCAGCCGGGCCCGGCCGCGCGCCATCGCGACGAAGTTCAGCGGATCGGCGAGGGCGGAACGCGCCACCCATGGCCCTCGCGCGGTGAAGCCGCCCGACACCAGCCCTCGGATTTCGACGACATCGAGAAACTCGGACAGCTGGTCACCGGGCATGTCCGCACGCTCGCAAAAGGAAAACGGACTGTCAAATATTCAAAGTACGAGCGGTCGGGCACAGGATGGAGGCCGTGAGCGACGAAATGGTCGCTGATCACGACACGTCCTCCCGCCGGTCCGCGGACCGGCGGCACGGCAGCCGCCGCTGCCGGGACCGGTCGGCACACCACGGAACACGGCGGGGCACCGCGCCCGTCCACGACGCAGCAGGAGACCCTCATGAGCACCGAGCGGAACAAGGAGATCGCCCACCGGCTGGTGGAGGGCTTCTCCGCGGACGGCGACATCGACACGACCTTCGCCCTGCTCCGGGAGGACGCCGTGTGGACCGTGATGGCGCACCCCGCATCGTTCCGTCTTTCCGGTGGCATGCCGAAGGAGCAGTTCGTCACGCACATGACGGAGTTCCGGAAATCGACCCCCGGCGGACTCCGGATGATCGTCACCGGGGTGACGGCGGAGGGCGGCCGGGTGGCCGTGGAGGCCGAATCGACGGGCACGCTGAGCAACGGCAACGTCCTCAACCAGGTCTACCACTTCCTCTTCGAGATCGAGGACGACAAGGTCGTTGCGGCCAGGGAGTACATCGACACGGCACACGCGGTGGCCGTCTTCAGCGGCTGATCCTTCTCGCCCCGGGTGGCCTGTGCCGGCGCAGCGAGGGCACCGCGCCTCCGGCTCCGCGTCGAGGTCGCCGAGGAACCGGAGTGTCATCGTCGCAGGTCAGGAACCCTTAGCGACCGGTTCGAGGATGGCGACGCACTCCACATGATGGGTCATAGGAAACAGATCGAACGCCCGCAGTGAGCGCACCCGGTAGCCGCCCTCGCGGAAGTACGCGAGGTCGCGGGCCAGGGCGGCCGGGTCGCAGGCGACGTAGGCGATGCGGCGGGCGCCCAGCGAGGACAGGTGCTGCACGGTCTTGCGGCCGGCGCCGGCGCGGGGCGGGTCGAGGACGATCAGGTCGGCCTCGGTGATGCCGGTGCGCGGCAGCGCGGCCTCGACCTTGCCCATCTCGATGCGGACGCGGTCGAACTCGGCGAGGTTGTGCCGGGCGTCCTCCACCGCGCGCTTGCCGGACTCGATGCCGAGGACCGCGCCCTTCTCGCCGACCCGGTCGGCCAGCGCGCCCGCGAAGAGGCCGACCCCGCAGTACAGGTCGAGCGCGGTGTCGCCCTTGCGCGGGAGGAGGCCCTGCATCACCGCCGCGACGAGCGTGTCGGCGGCCTTGGGGTGGACCTGCCAGAAGCCGCCGGCGCCGACCCGGTGGGTGCGGTCGTCGGCGCGTTCGCGCACGAAGGGGCGGCCGTGGACCCGGTGCACGCCCCCGGAGCGCTCGTCGACCCGGAGGACGGAGACCGGACGGTCCAGCTCCACCAGGGGCAGCCGCGCGCCCGGCTTCGGGGTGAGCACGACCTGGCGGTCCTGGGAGCCGGTCGCCGCGATCGCCTCGACGGAGTCCATGCCGGGCCACTGCCGGCGCTCGATGCCCAGTTCGCTCACGCCCGGCGCCGCGATCAGACAGTGCTCGATCGGCTCGACCTCGTGCGAGCGGTGCCGGCGCAGGCCCGCGCGGCCGGAGGGGTCCACCGCGTAGCTCACGCGGGTGCGCCAGGCCGGGACCTCGCCCGCGGGGAGCTTGTCGCCCTCGGCGGGCAGCACCGTGCCGTCCCAGCCGGCCTCCTCGGGGGTGAGCCCGGCCAGCCGCTGGAGCTGTTCGGCGATGACGTCGGCCTTGAGCCGACGCTGGGCGCCCGGCTTGGCGTGCTGCCAGTCGCAGCCGCCGCAGCGGCCGGGGCCGGCGTACGGGCAGGGGGCGTCGATGCGGTCCTTGGACGCCTCGAGCACGCGCACCGCGTCCGCGCGCAGGAAGCGGGCGCCCTCCTCGCCCTCGGTCACCCGGGCCACCACCCGCTCGCCGGGGAGCGTGTGCCGCACGAAGAGGACCTGGCCCTCGGACGTGCGTGCGATGCAGTGGCCGCCGTGGGCGACGGGGCCGACCTCGACCTCGTACTCCTGTCCCACCAGCGACTTCCTCGGTTCTGCCTGCATGGGGGGAGTACTCCAGATGATCAAGAGGGGGTGCGGCGGGGCGGGACGCCACGCGAGCGCGGTGGGCAACAGCCCACCAGTCTACGTGCCGCGCGGCAGCGCTCGTTCCGGCGTGCGGTGGCGCTCCACTCCGTGCGGTGGCGCCCGCCGTTCCGGCGTGCGGTGGCGCTCCACTCCGTGCGGTGGCGCCCGCCGCCCCCGCCCCTCAGCTCCTCAGCCCTTCGCGTTCGCGTCCCGGTGGTGGTGATGATGGTCCCGGTGCTCCGCGGGGCCGCGGCGGACCGCGCCCGGCGCGCTCCACTCCTGGCGCCTGCGCGCCCGCAGCTTCGCCGCCTCGGAGGACTGGAGCTGGTACGGCACCGAGGTCACCATGACGCCCGGGGTGAACAGCAGCCGGCCCTTCAGCCGCAGCGCGCTCTGGTTGTGCAGCAGATGCTCGTACCAGTGACCGACCACGTACTCCGGGATGATCACCGACACCGCGTCGCGCGGGGACTCCTTGCGCAGGCTCTTGACGTAGTCGATGACCGGCCGGGTGACCTCGCGGTACGGCGAGTCGAGGACCTTCAGGGGCACGTCGATCCCGCGCCGCTCCCACTCCGCGCGCAGCGCCTTGGTCTCCGCCGCGTCGACGTTGACGCTGAGCGCCTCCAGGCTGTCGGCGCGCAGCAGCTTGGCGTAGGCCAGGGCGCGCAGCGTGGGCCGGTGGATCTTGGAGATGAGGACGACGGAGTGGACGCGCGAGGGCCGCACCATGTCGTCGCTCGGCACCTCGTCCTCGGGGGCGGCGATCTCGTCGGCGACCCGGTCGTAGTGCTTACGGATCGCCGTCATCGTCGCGTAGAAGATGCACATGCCGAGCAGCGCGACCCAGGCGCCGTGGCTGAACTTGGTGGCCAGGACGACGACGAGCACCAGGCCGGTGAAGAACGCGCCGAAGGTGTTGATCGCGCGGGAGCGGATCATGTGGCGCCGCTTGGCCGGGTCCTTCTCGGTGCGCAGGTGCCGGTTCCAGTGCCGGACCATGCCGGTCTGGCTGAGCGTGAAGGAGACGAAGACGCCGACGATGTAGAGCTGGATCAGCCGGGTGGAGTCGGCCCCGTAGATGATCAGCAGCAGCGACGCCGCGCCCGCGAGCAGCACGATGCCGTTGGAGAAGGCGAGCCGGTCGCCGCGGGTGTGCAGCTGGCGCGGGAGGTAACGGTCCTGCGCGAGGATCGAGCCGAGCAGCGGGAAGCCGTTGTACGCGGTGTTCGCGGCGAGGAACAGCACCAGCGCGGTGGCCGCCGCCAGGATGACGAAGAGGAAGCTGCCGTTGCCGAAGACGGCCTCGGCGACCTGCGAGATCACCGGGTCCTGCACGAAGGAGGAGCCGACCGGCGAGCCGCCCCGGATCAGGTCGGCGGCGGGGTTCTCGGCCATGCGCACCTTGGTGACCATGGCGAGCGCGATGATGCCGCAGAACATGGTGACCGCGAGGAGACCCATCGCCGCGAGCGTCGTCGCGGCGTTCTTCGACTTGGGCTTGCGGAAGGCGGGCACGCCGTTGGAGATGGCCTCGACGCCGGTGAGCGCGGCACAGCCGGAGGAGAAGGCCCGCAGCAGCAGGAAGACCAGGGCGAACCCGGAAAGCCCCTGGTGCTCGGCCTTGATGTGGAAACCGGCCGTCGGTGCCCGCATGGTGTCGCCCATGACCAGTCCCCGGAACGCGCCCCACACGATCATGATGAAGACGCCGCCGACGAAGACGTACGTCGGGATCGCGAAGAGCTTGCCCGACTCCTTCACCCCGCGCAGGTTCATCAGCGTCAGCAGGATCACCACCGCGACGGCGCAGATCACCTTGTGCTCGACGACGAACGGGATCGCGGAGCCGAGGTTCTCGATGCCGGAGGCGATCGACACGGCGACCGTGAGGACGTAGTCGACGAGCAGGGCGCTGGCGACGGTCAGTCCGGCCTTGGGGCCGAGGTTGGTGGTGGCCACCTCGTAGTCGCCGCCGCCGCTGGGGTACGCGTGCACGTTCTGCCGGTACGAGGCGACCACGGTGAACATCAGTACGACGACCGCGACCGCGATCCAGGGGCTGAAGTGGTACGACGACACGCCCGCGATGGAGAGGACCAGCAGCACCTCCCCCGGCGCATAGGCGACGGAGGAGAGCGGGTCGGAGGCGAAGACGGGGAGTGCGATGCGTTTCGGCAGGAGCGTCTCTCCGAGCCGGTCGCTGCGCAGTGCGCGCCCGATGAGGATGCGTTTGGGCACGTCGGTCAGTTTGGACACAACAGGGGATGTTAAGGGTTCGAACACGGGGGCGCCCACCCGCCACCCCCGGCGCGGTGGGGGCGGCGGATCACCGTTTCCCGCAGGAAGACGGGCCCGGACCCGGCACGGCCGGTTCCGAATTCTTAACGGAATCTTGCCGCGGGGACGGGAAGAAGAGGGGCGGCGGTCGGGAAGAAGGCGGGCGGCCCCCGGGCCGGGGGGCCCGTGAGCCGGTGGGCCGGGGGCCCGGTGGGCCGGTGGGCCGGTCGGTGTCCGTCGGCCGGCCGCCGCCCGTGCCTCAGCCGAAGGGCGACTGCCGGTCCGCGCGCAGCTCGTTCAGGGAGTGCTGGATGGTGTCCTTCACCTCGCGGGCGAGCTTCTCCACCGTGCGCGGATCGTCGGCGGCGTCCGCCGGGAAGCCGTCCACGGTGATCGGCGCGCCGAAGCGGATGGTCCACTTGCTCGGCAGCGGGACCAGGCCGAGCACGCCGAGCAGCGGGAACGTGGGCGTGATCGGGAAGTACGGCAGGTTCAGCATCCGTGCGAGGGTGCGGGACTCGCCGATCATCGGGTACGTCTCCTCGGCGCCGACGATCGCGCACGGCACCATGGGGCGGCCCGAGCGCAGCGCCACTGCGGCGAAGCCGCCCCGGCCGAAGCGGCGCAGCCGGTAGCGCTCCTCGTACGGCTTGCCGAGGCCCTTGTACCCCTCGGGCATGACGCCGACCAGGTCGCCCGCGCCGAGCAAGCGCAGCGCGTTGGCCCGGCAGGCGCGGACGTGGCCGGCCTTGCGGACGATGTCGCGGACGAGCGGCAGTTCGAAGGCGAGGTCGGCGGCGAGCAGCCGCAGCCGGCGGTGGGCGGGGTGATGGTCGCGCAGGGCGACCTGGAGCATCAGCGCGTCCAGCGGCAGCGTGCCGGAGTGGTTGGCGACGACGAGCGCGCCGCCCTCTGCCGGGACGTGCTCCAGGCCCTCGACGTCGACCCGGAAGTACTTCTCGTACAGCGGCCGGAGCAGGGGCAGGATCAGCTCGTCGGTGAGGTCGGGGTCGAAGCCGAAGTCGTCGACGGCGCCGTCGTCGGAGGTCAGCCGGGCCAGCGCGTCGGTGCCGGCGGCGAGGAACTCGCGCAGCAGTTCGGCGGTGAGCGAGGGGCCGGGCTCGGATTCGGGCTCGGGGCCGGACGTGGGCTCGGGTTCGGGGCCGGACTCGTGCTCGGACTCGGGTCCGGTGGATCCGAACGGGGTGTCTCCGGTCACGCGTGCCTCTTCTCGGGTCGGTGTCGGGTCGGGTCGGGGTGGGGTCAGTGCGGGGTGGGGCGGTGCGGGTGCTGGGTCGGGGACGGTCCGGGGACGGGGGGACGGCGACGCTGTCGGGAGCGTCACCGGAGCCGTGCGCGGCCCCGGTGACGGAACCGCGCGCGGCACGGGCGGGTGGTGGCGCGCGGCGGGCTCGGGGCTGCCGCTACGTTGGACGCGGGGCGACGGACCGCTCCCCGGGGGAGTCCGCCGCGGCGTTCCCCCGGCATGATGGTGCACCGCGGCCCGCGCACCGGGCCGCCACTGTTGCCCGGCGAGCCGAAAGAGAGCCATGAGCAGGACGCGTACGCGGACCGCGAGGTCCGCGGGGAGTGTGGTGTAGGGCCGTGCACATCGTGATCATGGGCTGCGGCAGAGTGGGTTCCGCTCTCGCCCAGACCCTGGAGCAGCAGGGGCACACGGTCGCCGTGATCGACCAGGACCCCACCGCCTTCCGCCGGCTCGGCTCCGGGTTCGGTGGCCGGCGCGTCACCGGGGTCGGCTTCGACCAGGACACCCTGCGCGAGGCGGGCATCGAGGAGGCCGGCGCGTTCGCCGCGGTCTCCAGCGGCGACAACTCCAACATCATCGCCGCCCGGGTGGCCCGCGAGATGTTCGGCATCGAGAACGTGGCGGCGCGGATCTACGATCCGCGGCGCGCCGAGGTCTACCAGCGGCTCGGCATCCCGACCGTGGCGACCGTGCGCTGGACCGCCGACCAGATGCTGCGCCGGCTGCTGCCCTCGGGCGCCGAGCCGCTGTGGCGGGACCCCACCGGCGGGGTGCAGCTCGCCGAGGTGCACGCCTCCCCGTCCTGGGTGGGCGAGAAGATCAGCCGGCTCCAGGAGGAGACCGGGGTCCGGGTGGCGTTCCTCACCCGGCTGGGCGAGGCGATGCTGCCCTCCTCCCAGACGGTGTTGCAGGAGGGCGACCTGGTGCACGTGATGATGCGCACGGACGACGTCGAGAAGGTCGAGGCGACGTTCGCCGAGGGCCCTGAGAAGGAGGCCGGTCACTGATGAGGGTCGCCATTGCCGGGGCCGGTGCGGTGGGCCGCTCGATCGCGGGCGAACTGCTGGAGAACGGCCACGAGGTACTGCTGATCGACAAGGCGCCGACCGCGATCTCGGTGGAGCGGGTGCCGCAGGCGGAGTGGCTGCTGGCCGACGCGTGCGAGATCACGTCGCTGGACGAGGCCGCGTTGCAGCGCTGCAACGTCGTCATCGCGGCGACGGGCGACGACAAGGTCAACCTCGTCGTCTCGCTGCTGGCGAAGACGGAGTACGGGGTGCCGCGGGTCGTCGCCCGGGTGAACAACCCGAAGAACGAGTGGCTGTTCAACGAGGCATGGGGTGTCGACGTCGCCGTGTCCACGCCGCGGCTGATGTCGGCGCTGGTGGAGGAGGCGGTGAGCGTCGGGGATCTCGTACGGCTGCTGCGCTTCAGCCACGGTGACGCGAACCTGGTGGAGCTGACGCTGCCGCCGGAGTCGGCGCTGGCGGGGACGCAGGTGGGCGAGGTGCGGTGGCCCGAGGACACGTCGCTGGTGACGATCATCCGGGGGACGCGGGTGTTGACGCCGTCGCCGGAGGATGCGCTGGAGGTGGGTGACGAGCTGCTGTTCGTCGCGGCACAGGCGCGGGAGGAGCAGTTGGAGGATCTGCTGTCGGTGCGGCGGGAGGACGCGGTCGGCTGAGCGCGGGCGGGGGGTCGCCGACGCAGTTTCCCGCGCCCCTCGGGGGGTGCGGGGCTGTGTCGCTCTGCGGCTGTGTCGCTTACGGCCCCGCCACGCGGGCGGGTCGCTTGCGGCCCCGCCGCGCGGGCGCGAGCGGCCACAACGCACCCGCCAACCGCCGGGGGCGGCGGCCGCGGTCTACGGTTCGGCGAGCACCGCGCGGACGGCGGCCTCCGCCGCGCCCCCGGGTTATGAGGCGCTCTCCTCCCGCGCCTTCTCCTCGGCGGCCTTCTCCTCCGCCTCCATCTCCGCGAAGACGTCGATCGGCGCGGGCGCCTTCGCCAGGAAGACCCAGGTGAGCCAGACCGCGAGCAGGAACGGGGGGATCTTCAGGGCGATCAGGACCCAGCCGAGCTGCGTCGTGTCCGCCCACCAGTACAGCGGGAAGAGGATCGCGCACTTGGCGAGCAGGATCAGGCCCCACGCCCAGCTGGCCTTCGCGTACGCCTTCTTGCGGCCGGGGTTGCGCGTGCGCCAGGACAGGTTCTCCTTGAAGACCGGCCCGAGCATCAGGCCGATCAAGGGCACGCCCGCGAGCGTCGTCACGATGTACGCGAGGGCCAGGCCGAGCGTGTAGAGCATGCCCGGCAGATAGAAGTCCTTCGCGTTGCCCGTCATCATCGCGAACACGACACCGAAGGCGACGCCGAAGACCCCGCTGAACGCGTGCTTGACCGTGTCCCGGCGGACCAGTCGCACCACGACCAGCAGCAGCGACACCACGAGCGCGGCGATCGCCGACACGTGCAGGTTCTTGTTGATCGTGAAGATGCTGACGAAGAGCAGCCCCGGCAGCACCGTCTCGACCATGCCCCGGACACCGCCGAACGCCTCGAAGAGCGCGGCCTCGGTGACCGCGCGCGAATCGTGCGCGGTGTCGTCTTCGGTCGGCTTCTCGAGTGAGGTCACCGGCTACTCCCGTCCGAGCGGTCTCAGTTCGTATTTCGGGTTGAACAGCACTCTGCGGCCCCGGCTCATCGAGACCCGCCCCGAGGCGATCAGTCTGCGCCCCGGTTCGATCCCGACGATGGAGCGTCTGCCGAGCCACACCACGTCCAGCGCGGCGGAGCCGTCGAACAGCTCGGCCTCCAGGGCCGGTACGCCGGCCCGCGGGCGCAGCGTGACCGTGCGCAAGGTACCAGTAACGGTGACCAGCTGTCGGTCCTGGCAGTCACCGATGCGGGTGCAGCCCGCGGTCTCGGCGTCCTCCCGCAGCTCCTCCGACTCCAGGTCCTCCTGGGACGAGGAGAGCCGGTCGAGCATGCGCCGGAACCGGCCCACCGGCTTCTCGGAACGGGGAACAGCACTCATACCGAAAGCGTACCGGGGGCCGCCGACAGCCACGCAGGGGCTACTTCTCGAACCGGTATCCCATCCCCGGTTCGGTGATGAAGTGCCGCGGATGCGAGGGGTCGGCCTCCAGTTTGCGGCGCAGCTGGGCCATGTACACGCGCAGGTAGTTCGTCTCGGTGCCGTACGACGGTCCCCACACCTCCCGCAGCAGCTGCTTCTGGCCGACCAGGCGGCCGGGGCTGCGCACCAGCACCTCCAGCAGGTGCCACTCCGTGGGCGTGAGGCGTACGTCCCGGCCGCCGCGGTTGACCTTCTTCGCGGCGAGGTCGACGGTGAACCCCTCGGTCTCCACGACGACGTCGTCCTCGCCGGCCCCGGTCGGCTCCGCGCGGCGTACGGCGGCGCGCAGCCGGGCCAGCAGTTCGTCCATGCCGAACGGCTTGGTGACGTAGTCGTCGGCGCCGGCGTCGAGCGCGCCGACCTTCTCGTCGGAGGAGTGGCGGGCGGACAGCACCAGGATCGGCACCCTCGTCCAGCCGCGCAGCCCCTTGATGACCTCGACGCCGTCCATGTCGGGCAGTCCCAGGTCGAGGACGATCACGTCGGGGCGGCGCGCGGCGGCCAGCCGCAGGGCGGTCGCGCCGTCGTGCGCCGCGTCCACCTCGTAGGCGCGCGCCTTCAGATTGATCACGAGGGCGCGTACGATCCCGGGCTCGTCGTCGACCACGAGCACACGCGTCATGAGGCCTGCCTCTCCGGTAGGGCGATCGGACCGGTCCCGGCGGGCCGGGCGGGACCGGTGGCGGGTCCGGTGGCGGCGGGGCCCTCGGCCTCGGGAGGCTGCGCCGGGTGCCCGGCCGCGCGCAGGGTCAGCACCATGGTCAGTCCCCCGCCGGGGGTGTCCTCGGCGGTCAGCGTGCCGCCCATCGCCTCGGCGAAGCCGCGCGCCACCGCGAGGCCGAGCCCGACGCCGGAGCCGCGCGGGGCGTCCCCATAGCGCTGGAAGGGCTCGAATATGCGTTCCTTCGCCTCGTCCGGCACCCCGGGCCCGCGGTCGACGACGCGGACCTCCACCCGGTCGGCCAGCGCGCTCGCGGCGACGAGGACCGGTGTGCCGGGCGGGCCGTACTTGACCGCGTTCTCGACGAGGTTGGCCACCGACCGCTCCAGGAGCCCGGGGTCGACGGCGACCATGGGCAGCGTCTCGGGGACGTCGAGCTCCACGCTGTCCTCGGGGACCCCGCCGAGCGCCATCGGCACCACCTCGTCCACGTCGATCTCGCGGATCAGCGGGGTGACGGTGCGGGTCTGCAACCGGGACATGTCGAGCAGGTTGCCCACCAGGTGGTCGAGCCGGTCGGCGCCCTCCTCGATGCCTTCGAGGAGTTCCGCGCGGTCCTCCTCCGACCAGGCCACGTCGTCCGAGCGCAGCGAGCTGACCGCCGCCTTGATGCCGGCGAGCGGGGTGCGCAGGTCGTGGCTGACGGCTGCGAGCAGCGCGGTGCGGATGCGGTTGCCCTCGGCGAGCGTCCGGGCCTGCTCGGCGGCCTGCCGCAGTCGCTGCCGGTCCAGGACGACCGCGGCCTGCGCGGCGAACGCGGCCAGCACCCGGCGGTCGGAGGCGGGCAGCACCCGTCCGGACAGGGCGAGCGCCATGTGGTCGCCTACGGGCACGTCCACGTCGGCGTCCTCGGGCCGCGCCACGCGCGTGCCGGGGCCCACCGCGCCCGCGCAGGTCCACGGGGCCACGCCCCCGGCGCGTTCCAGCAGCGCCGCCGACTCCATGGCGAAGGTCTCCCGGACCCGCTCCAGGAGCGCCTCCAGGCTGGTCTCCCCGCGCAGCACGCTGCCCGCGAGGAAGGAGAGTATTTCCGACTCGGCGCGCAGCCGGGCCGCCTGATGGGTGCGCCGGGCGGCGAGGTCGACGACGGAGGCGACCGCGACGGCGACCCCGACGAAGATCAGGATGGCGACGATGTTCTTGGGATCGGCGATGGTGAAGCGGTGCAGCGGGGGTGTGTAGAAGTAGTTGAGGAGCACCGAGCCGAGCGCGGCGGAGGCGAGCGCCGGGAGCAGCCCGCCGAGCAGGGCGGCGGCCACGGTCAGCGCCAGGAAGAGCAGCATGTCGTTGGCGAGGCCGAGGTCGACGGTGTTGAGCAGCAGCGCGAGGACGACCGGGCCGGCGACGCCGGTGGCCCAGCCCGCGATGATCCGGGTACGGCCGAGCCGGGCGCCGCGGGCGGCCGGCAGTCCGCGCCCCTTGGCGACCTCGTCGTGGGTGACGATGTGCACGTCCAGGTCGGGCCCGCAGTCGCGGGCCACCGTGGTGCCCACGCCGGGGCCGAGGACGTACTGCCAGGTCTTGCGGCGCGAGGAGCCGAGCACGATCTGCGTGGCGTTGGCGCCGCGCGCGAAGTCGAGCAGGGCGGCGGGGATGTCGTCGCCCACCACGTGGTGGAAGGTGCCGCCGAGGTCCTCGACGAGGGTGCGCTGGACCGCGAGTTCCTTGGGCGAGGCGGAGGTCAGCCCGTCGCTGCGGGCGACGTAGACGGCGAGCACCTCGCCGCCGGCCCCCTTCTCGGCGAGCCGCGCAGCCCGGCGGATCAGGGTGCGGCCCTCGGGTCCGCCGGTCAGCCCGACGACGATCCGCTCCCGGGAGCCCCATATCGTCGAGACCCGGTGCTCGCTGCGGTACTGGGTCAGGTACTCGTCGACCCGGTCGGCGACCCACAGCAGGGCCAGCTCGCGCAGAGCGGTGAGGTTGCCGGGGCGGAAGTGGTGCGAGAGGGCGGCGTCGACCTTGTCCGGCTGGTAGATGTTGCCGTGCGCCATGCGGCGGCGCAGCGCCTGGGGCGACATGTCGACCAGTTCGACCTGGTCGGCGCGGCGCACGAACTCGTCGGGGACGGTCTCCCGCTGCCGCACCCCGGTGATCGACTCGACGACGTCGCCGAGTGATTCCAGGTGCTGGATGTTGACGGTGGAGACGACGTCGATCCCGGCGGCCAGCAGTTCCTCCACGTCCTGCCAGCGCTTGGCGTTGCGCGAGCCGGGGACGTTGGTGTGCGCGAGCTCGTCGACCATGGCGACGGCGGGGGCGCGGCGCAGCACGGCGTCGACGTCCATCTCGGTGAAGACGCCGCCGCGGTACTCCAGCTCCCGGCGCGGCACCTCCTCCAGGCCGCGCAGCAGCGCCTCGGTGCGCGGGCGGCCGTGGTGTTCGACGTAGCCGACGACGCAGTCGGTGCCGCGTTCGACCCGGCGGCCGGCCTCGCAGAGCATGGCGTAGGTCTTGCCGACGCCGGGTGCCGCCCCGAGGTAGATCCGTAGTGTGCCGCGTCCCATGGCCTCATCGTCCTTCTGTGCCGCACCGCGCCGCCATGTGCCACCGCGTGCGCAGCGTCGACCCTACGGCTCGTGATTCCGGCAAAACGGGTGGTGGGCACGGTTGGCGACGTCCTTGACGCAACCCTGACGGCGGCGTCACGCCCCTCGGGTTCCCCGCGGAGCGCTCAGCTCTCGGTCAGCTCGCCGTCGCTCAGCTCCAGCACCCGGTCGGCCAGCCCCAGCAGCGTCGCGTCGTGCGTGGCCACCACGGCCGTGACGCCCTCGCTGCGCACCACCGCCCGCAGCAGCTCCATCACCGCGAGCCCCGTCTCGGCGTCGAGCTGTCCCGTCGGCTCGTCGGCTATGAGCAGCGACGGGCTGTTGGCCAGCGCCCGCGCGATGGCCACCCGCTGCTGCTGCCCTCCGGACAGCTCCCCGGGCCGCTGCTCGGCGTGGTCGGCGAGCCCGACGAGCGACAGCAGCAGCGCCACCCGCTCCTCCCGCTCCCGCCGGCCGGCCCGGCGCAGCCGCAGCGGCACGCCGACGTTCTCGGCGGCGGTGAGGATGGGGATCAGGCCGAAGGTCTGGAAGACGAAGCCGATCCGGTCCCGCCGCAGGGCGAGCAGCCCCTCCTCGCCGAGGTCACCGAGGCCGAGCCCGGCGACGGTGACGCGCCCCGCGTCCGGCTCGTCGAGTCCGCCGATGAGATTGAGCAGGGTGGTCTTGCCGGATCCGGAGCGGCCCTTGAGGGCGACGAGTTCGCCCCTGGGCACGTCGAAGGAGACGCCGCGCAGCGCGTGCACGGCGGCGGCGCCGGTGCCGTACGACTTGTGCACCTGCTCGACGCGCACCATCGTCTCCGTCCCGGTGTCCTTCTCGGCCCCGGTGACGACCACGCTCATGAGCCCTCCCCCGCTTTCCCCCTGTGCCGGCGTGCCCGGCATTCTCACCGGATTCCCACCCGCGCTCGCCCGGTCGAACGGCCGGGAGAAGGCCGCGGTTCCCGGTTCGCCGGATTTCCCCCGGACGGGTACGGAGGGCGCGAGCGCCGCACCGCACCCGGGTCCGGACGGGCGGAAGGGCCGCATCCCACCCGGGATGCGGCCCCGTACGTCGTCCGAACCGAACGCGTCAGCGGACCTCGGTGATCTCCGGTCCGCGCTGGAGCTGGCCCATGCCGCCGGAGAAACGCGAGCCCTCCTCCTGCTGGACGCCCTCGGGCACCATCTGGGCGTCGTTGGGCAGCTTGAGGACGATCGGGTCGCGGGGCGCCATCGGGCCCTCGCCGCGGACCACGACCGTGTCCCGGAAGATCTGCTCGAGCAGTCCGGCCGCCTGCGGCTGCACCGCGCCCTGCCCGGAGATCACTCCGCGCAGGAACCAGCGGGGACCGTCCACACCGACGAACCGCACCACCTGGAAGCCGCCGGTGCCGTCCGGCAGCTGCACGGGCACCTGGGCCCGCAGCTCCCAGCCGAGCGGACCCTCGACCTCGTCGACGATGCCGCCCTGCTGCGTGATCCCGGTGGCGATCTCCTCGCGGACCTCGCCCCAGATGCCCTCGCGCTTGGGGGCGGCGAAGGCCTGCAACTGGACGGCGCTGTCACGCAGTACGACGGTGGCGGCGACGATCGCGTCACCGGCGACCTCGACCCGCAGTTCCATGCCGTCGACACCGGGCACGAACAGACCGCCGAGGTCGACCCGGCCCTCGGCGGGGTCGCTCACCTCGGAGTCGTCCCAGGGGCCGTCGGGCCGCGGTCCGGGCGCGAGCCGTACGCGTTGGCGCCCGCCCTCTGCCTGCTCGTCGTCCGCCTCGGTGTCGACGTCGTCGACGACCTGCTCGGCCTCGCCCGTCGCGTCCGCCACGTCGTCGGCGGACCCCTTCTTCTTGCGACGTCCGAACACGTCACTGTCCTTCCCGGTCGGATACGACCGAAGCGTATCGATTCCCACCCGTTGTGCCGCCCACGGCGGCATGACCGCCGGTGGACCCGAAGCCCCCCTCGGCCCGCGCCGAGCCGGGAAGCTCCGCGACCTCGTGGAAGCGGACCCTCTCGACCTGCTGGACGACCAATTGGGCAATCCGGTCGAAGCGCTCGAACCGCACGCTCTCGCGCGGGTCGAGATTCACCACGATCACCTTGATCTCCCCACGGTACCCGGCATCAACCGTCCCCGGGGCATTCACGAGGGCGACACCGCAGCGGGCGGCGAGACCGGATCGCGGGTGCACGAAGGCCGCGTACCCCTCTGGGAGCGCCACAGACACCCCGGTGGGCAGGACGGCCCGTTCGCCGGGTGCGAGCTCGCACGCCTCGGTGGTGCGGAGGTCGGCTCCCGCGTCGCCGGGGTGCGCGTACGCCGGAAGCGGTACGTCGGGATCGACGCGCCGGACGAGCACCTCGAGTCCCTGCCGGGGGGTGCCGCTCGCGTCGGCCGGGGGCCGGGAACCTGGGGTAGTACCAGTCACAGGCGCAGACCTTACCCGCGCGTCGGCCCCGGTCCGACACCGTGCCAAGCTTGGCTCCATGCAGCACTCCGCGCCCGCGTACGAAGAACGTCTCACCGCGCCCCGCTCCTGGTGGCTGATGTGCCTCCTGATGGGCATCGCGGTGGCCCTGGTCCTGCTCCCCTTCGGCACGCTGCCGATGCTGGGCGGCCTGGTGGGCGGTACGGCGGTCTCGGCGGTGGTGGTGAGTGCGTACGGCTCCCCGCGCATCCGCGTGGTCGGCGACGCTCTGATCGCCGGCGAGGCACGGATCCCGGTTGCGGCGCTGGGCGAGGCGGAGGTGCTGGACCAGGAGGAGGCCCAGGCCTGGCGCACCCACAAGGCCGACACCCGCGCCTTCATGCTCCTGCGCGCCTACATCCGCACGGCCCTGCGCGTCCAGGTGACAGACCCCGAGGACCCCACCCCGTACCTCTACCTGTCCACAAGGGAACCGGAACGCCTGGCGGCAACCCTCAAGGCCACGCGCACACAAGAGCGCCCCTGAACGGGGCGCGGGTCCAAGGGGGGCGGGGAACCGCGCGAGCAACCCCCACCCGCCCGCACGTCCGGGGCGGGGGCGAGAACTCCCCGGTCACCCCTCCAGCGCGTCCCAGGAAACCCGCACCCGCCGCAGGTCCTTCCGCACCCGCTCCGCGAGCCGCTTCGTCTCGCGCCGGTTGAGCGCGGCCCCCACCGCCGCCCCCACCAGGAACGGAATGAGATTCGGCAGATCGCGCACCAGTCTCTTGGTGATCTGCTGCCGCAACTCCCGCTTCATCTGGCCCCCGAGCGCCGCGTTCAACGACGCCGGCTTCGCGACGTCGATCCCCCGCTCACCGGACCAGGACCGCAGGTACATCGCGCTGCGCTGCGCGAGCGTCCCCGGCGGCCGTACGCCGTACACCTCGTGCAGTTCGGCGATCAGCTTCAGTTCGACGGCGGCGACGCCGGTGATCTCCGCGGCCAGTTCGGTCGGCATGGCCGGCGGCACCGGCATCATCGCGGCGGCACCCACCCCGGCACCTACCGTCGCGGTCGCGGCCGCCGCGCCGGCGACGAGTCTGTCGGCGATTTCCTCGGGGCCGAGCCCCGGGAACTGTCCGCGCAGGGTGGCGAGGTCGCGCACGGGCACGCGCGGGGCGAGGTCGATGATCCGGTCCGCCAGGAAGGTCAGTCCCAGCCGGACCCGGTTGTCGCCCCTGCGGAAGCCCTCCCGGACGCCGGTACGCACGTACCGCACGGCGGCGGCCCCGCGCCTCCTCGCGGCGTGCGGCGCCTCGGCTGCGGGCACGGGCAGCGCACCGGCCGCGTACGCGGCGTCGAGCGGCGCGGACCCCGTGGGCGCCGCGAAGCCGGTGGGCCCCGCCGAGGCCGGAGCCGAATTCGATTCCGAATCCGCGGCAGAAGCCGAATCCGCGGAATCCGCACGCTCGGCAGGCGCCGCGAATTCCGCGGGCGCCCCGGAATCCCCGGGCGCCGGAAGATCCAAGGACGTGCCGTCCGACGCGAGCGAGGCCCCCCTGTCGCCCGGGGTGCCGGTCTCCCCGGGTTCTCCCGGGTGTTCCGGTACTCCGGGCCCCGAGGGACCCCGCTCATCGTCACGCACGCCGTGAGGGCCGTCGTACGGCCCCGAGTCCGCCTCCGCCTTCCTGCGGAAGCGGCGCTTCCAGGGAGGGGTCGAGCCGGTCACGGCCGACCCCGCCTCAGTCGCAGTCGCGGCAGATCGGCTGGCCGTTCTTCTCACGGGCCAGCTGACTGCGGTGGTGCACCAGGAAGCAGCTCATGCAAGTGAACTCGTCCTGCTGCTTGGGCAGTACCCGGACGGCCAGCTCCTCATTGGAGAGGTCCGCTCCGGGCAGTTCCAGGCCTTCGGCGGCCTCGAACTCGTCGACGTCGACCGCCGAGGTCGACTTGTCGTTCCGCCGTGCCTTGAGCTCCTCCAGGCTGTCGGAATCGACATCGTCGTCGGTCTTGCGTGGGGTGTCGTAGTCGGTTGCCATTTCGCTCTCCCCCTCTGGGTGTCTGCGGGTGTCTCCAGCGCACGTAACGCGTGAGAGGCCGGACTTGTGCCCGCCTCGAGGCGGAGATTTTGCCTCACATCAAGGTCTGTTACTCAATCGACACCCAACCGGAGTCCTCAAGAGTGATCGGGTTGGATGGCGAACCGGACCGTACACGGTCCACGCGGTGCCGCTCAAAGGCGTCTCACCGTGTACTTCCCGTGATCCGGGCACCGGAAAACCCGGATTTTCCGGCTTTGTCGGCGCCCAAATGATCACGCAGCGTAGACGGCCGGAAAAGTTCTCCTGTGATCGATCACACATGTGACCACCGGATGACCGGTTCGGAAATTACGCCCAAAGCGAACATTTTCCGGTCCGGCCGTGCGAGCGGCGACATGATGTCAGATCGGCAGGGTGACGCGCATCACGAGACCACCGCCCTCCCGGGGCCGGGCGGAGATGTGCCCGCCGTGCGCTCTGGCCACCGAGCGCACGATGGACAGCCCGAGCCCCACCCCCTTGTCGCTGCCCGTGCGTTCGGTACGCAGCCGTCTGAAGGGCTCGAAGAGGTTGTCGATCTCGTAGGCCGGCACCACGGGGCCCGTGTTGGCGACCACCAGGACCGCCTGCCCGTGCTGCACCTCGGTGGTGACCTCCACCCAGCCTCCTTCGGGCACGTTGTAGCGCGCGGCGTTCTGGACCAGGTTCAGGGCGATCCGCTCCAGCAGGACGCCGTTGCCCTGGACCACCGCGGGCGCGCAGGTGCTGCGGATCTCCACGCCCTTGGCCTCGGCCTCGGCGTGCACCTGGTCGATGGCCTGGGCGGCGACCTCGGCGAGGTCGACGGGTTTGCGTTCGACGATCTGGTTGTCGCTGCGGGCGAGCAGCAGCAGGCCCTCCACGAGCTGCTCGCTGCGCTCGTTGGTGGCCAGCAGGGTCTTGCCGAGCTGCTGGAGCTCCACCGGGGCGCCCGGGTCCGAGAGGTGGACCTCCAGGAGCGTGCGGTTGATCGCCAGGGGTGTTCTCAGCTCGTGCGAGGCGTTGCCGACGAAGCGCTGCTGGGCGGTGAAGGCCCGTTGCAGCCGTTCCAGCATGTCGTCGAAGGTGTCGGCCAGCTCCTTGAGCTCGTCGTCCGGGCCGTCCAGCTCGATACGCCGGGAGAGGTCCGAACCGGCCACCGCGCGCGCGGTGCGCGTGATCCGGCCGAGCGGCGACAGCACGCGGCCCGCCATCGCGTAGCCGAACGCGAACGCGATCACGGCGAGGCCGAGCAGGGCGAGCAGCGAGCGGCTGAGCAGGTGGTCCAGGGCCACCTGGCGCTGGTGGTCGGTGCACGCGCTGATCGCGTCGTTGAACTCGGTCAGCGAGAGCTTGTTGTTGACGCCGGGGCAGTCGTTGCTCGTGACCTTGAGGTCGTTGAACTCGACGATCTTGAACAGCGGTTCGCTGCCGGTGCGCAGCGCCTGCGCGGCGAGCAGGTAGATGATCGACAACAACAGGATGCCGGCGATCAGGAACATGCCGCCGTAGAGCAGCGTGAGCCGTATGCGGATGGTCGGGCGCAGCCAGGGGAAGGGCGGTTCCGGTCTGCGCGGGTCCCAGGTGGGCTTCGGGGGCGCCGAGGGGGGCGCCGGTGTCGCGGCCACGGGGATCAGATCCGGTAGCCGGAGCCGGGCACGGTGACGATCACCGGGGGCTCGCCGAGCTTGCGGCGCAGGGTCATGACGGTCACCCGGACGACGTTGGTGAAGGGGTCGGTGTTCTCGTCCCAGGCCTTCTCCAGGAGCTGCTCGGCGGAGACGACGGCGCCCTCGCTGCGCATCAGCACCTCCAGGACCGCGAACTCCTTGGGGGCGAGCTGCACCTCCCGGCCGTCCCGGAAGACCTCGCGGCGGTTGGGGTCGAGCTTGATACCGGCGCGCTCCAGGACGGGCGGCAGCGGCACGCTGGTGCGCCGGCCGAGCGCACGCACGCGCGCGATGAGCTCGCTGAACGCGAACGGCTTGGGCAGATAGTCGTCGGCGCCGATCTCCAAACCCTCGACGCGGTCGCTGACGTCGCCGGAGGCCGTGAGCATCAGCACACGCGTGGGCATGCCGAGCTCGACGATCCGGCGGCAGACGTCGTCGCCGTGGACCAGCGGGAGGTCACGGTCGAGGACGACCACGTCGTAGTCGTTGACGCCGATGCGCTCCAGGGCGGCCGCACCGTCGTACACGACGTCGACGGCCATGGCCTCCCGGCGCAGTCCGGTGGCCACCGCATCGGCGAGCAGCTGCTCGTCCTCGACGACGAGTACGCGCACGTCGCTTGTCCTTCCTTCGTCCGGTCCGCGCGGCACCCCGGGAGGGCGCACGCGGGCAGGGGTCTGTCGTGGAGTGAGGTCTCCATCCTGCCCTTTTCGGCCATAAGTCGGCTGTAAGGCGGCTGAGCGGACCGTGCGGGGCGCACCCCGTGCGCACGGGAGGACCTCCCGTGGATCCCGGGGCCCACGGAATTTCTTCTCCCACCGAGGTTTCCGCGCGACGCGGCATGGGGAGGACGGCTTTACACCCCGCGATCACGCTCTGCTTGGGCACGCCACCCCCGTGTGGCGGGCCGGCGACCGCTTTGCGCAGAGCGGACGCGGGTGTCCGGCACCGTCGCCGCCCGGCGGTCAGCGCCGGGCATCCGCAGGAGCCGTGATCGTCCCTTCCGAATGGCACACCCCCGTGCCACCGACCCACGACCCAGGACGAGGGGGCGCAAGCATGGACGCATTCACCGCAGGACTTCTGCAGCGCATAAGGACGACCGAGTCCGACCTGACGCGGGCGCGCGAGACCGGCGACGACTTCCTCGCGGAGGTCGAGGAGTCGGAACTCGACGATCTGCGTCGTCTGGCCGCCGAGCACGGCGTCGAGGTCAGCGCGTGACCCGCGGCTGACCGACGCGTTCGGCGTGCGGACGGCATGCCCGCGGCGCTCGTACGCCGTCTCATCATCTTGCGTACGTCATGAGAAGCGGGGCCCCGGTGGATCCAGACCGGGGCCCCGTCGCATGTCTCTTCCCTCGGCGGGATGCCGCCGCGAGGATCTGTCAGAAGCCAACGAAGTTGAGAGCTTGGGGGAATCGGCGACCGACGACAACGCGGCAGATGTGCGTGCCAGACCCCGCGTCTGCGGGCTGATCCAAACGACAGGCCCTAGTCGTGCCAGGCGCCCAGGGCCTCCAGGCGGGCCTGGAGCGGCTCGAAGAGGCCGGGGGGTGCCGCGAGCGTCAGCTCGGGCGAGACGGGCTCTCCCGGGCGTCCACCGGCCAGCGCGCCCGCCTCCCGGGCGATCAGGTCGCCCGCCGCGTAGTCCCAGGGGTGCAGCCCGCGCTCGTAGTACGCGTCGAGCCGACCCACCGCCACGTCGCACAGGTCGATCGCGGCCGAGCCCCCGCGCCGGATGTCCCGCACCTCGGGCACCAGGTGCCGGATCACCTCGGCCTGCCGGGCGCGGCGCTCGGCGAGGTAGCCGAACCCGGTCCCGACGAGCGCCTGCCCGAACACCGGGGCGGGCCGCACGCGCGCGGGGCGGTCATTGACGTACGCGCCCTCCCCCAGGACCGCGCGGTACGTCTCGCCGCGCATCGGCGCGAACACGACGCCCACCACGGTCTCGCCGTCCACCCGGGCGGCGATGGACACCGCCCAGCTGGGCAGCCCGTACAGGTAGTTGACGGTGCCGTCGAGGGGATCGATCACCCACCGCACCCCGCTGGTGCCCTCGACGCTGGCGCCCTCCTCGCCGAGCACGCCGTCGTCGGGCCGGGCCTCGGCCAGCAGCCCGGTGATCAGTTTCTCGGAGGCGATGTCCATCTCGGTGACGACGTCGACCGCGCTGGACTTGGTCGCGGCCACCCCGAGGTCGTCGGGCCGGCCGTCCCGCAGGAAGGTGCCCGCGCGGTCGGCCGCGTCGAGCGCGATCCGCAGCAGTTCGGTCTTGAGCGCACCTTGTTCCGGCTGGTTCACACCGCTCCTCACGCGTAGGGGCTGTCGGCGCCCGCGGCGGCGGGCTTGGGGGCACGGGCGGGGCAGCAGCCCACCGGGCAGACGTCGTGGCTCGCGCCGAGCGCGCCGAGGGCGCACGGGGAGACCTTCTGCCCGCGCTCGGCGGCGGCACGCTCCGTCACCAGGTCCCGCACGGCGGCGGCGAAGCGCGGGTCGGCGCCGACGGTGGCGGACCGGCGCACCGGCAGGCCCAGCTCCGCCGCCTTGGCCGTGGCCTCGGTGTCGAGGTCGTAGAGGACCTCCATGTGGTCCGACACGAACCCGATGGGCGCCATCACGACGGCGGGCACGCCCTTGCCGTGCAGTTCCTCCAGGTGGTCGCAGATGTCGGGCTCCAGCCACGGGATGTGCGGGGCGCCGGAACGCGACTGGTAGACCAGCCGCCACGGGTGGTCGACGCCGGTCCGCTTCCGTACGGCGTCGGCGATCAACTGGGCGACGTCCAGGTGCTGGCGCACGTACGCGCCGCCCTCCCCGTGCCGCTCGGCGGGGCCCGAGGTGTCGGCGGCCGTGACGGGGATGGAGTGCGTGCAGAACGCGAGGTGGGCACCATCGCGCACGTCCTCGGGGAGGTCTGCCAGCGACTCCAGGACGCCCTCGATCATGGGTTCGACGAAGCCGGGGTGGTTGAAGTAGTGCCGCAGCTTGTCGACCCTCGGCAGTTCGAGCCCCTCCCCCTCCAGCGTGGCCAGCGCGTCGGCGAGGTTCTCGCGGTACTGGCGGCAGCCGGAGTACGAGGCGTAGGCGCTGGTGGCGAGGACCAGGATGCGGCGGCGGCCGTCGGCGACCATCTCGCGCAGGGTGTCCGTCAGATAGGGCGCCCAGTTGCGGTTGCCCCAGTAGACGGGCAGGTCGAGCCCGTGCCCGGCGAAGTCCTCGCGGAGGGCGTCGAGGAGGGCGCGGTTCTGGGCGTTGATGGGGCTCACGCCACCGAACAGGAAGTAGTGCTGCCCCACCTCCTTGAGGCGCTCCGTGGGGATGCCGCGGCCACGGGTCACGTTCTCCAGGAACGGGACGACGTCGTCCGGGCCTTCGGGGCCGCCGAACGACAGGAGCAGCAGGGCGTCGTAGGGGGTGGGATCGAGTACGTCGGGCATGCCCTCGATCCTCCCACGGGGGGATCGCGCGGGCCCGTGGGGGCAGCGTCCCCCGGCCCCCTGCCGGAGCCCCGGAAATCGGGGTTACCGCAGGCCGGTGACACGCGTACATTGGGGAGACCTTGGTCGTAAGGCGTGTTCCGCGCTTCGCGCCTTACCGCATTTCCGGAGAGCCCGTGCCCAGCCCCTACCGCGCCCTGTTCGCCGCCCCCGGCTCCGCCGCGTTCTCCGCCGCCGGGCTGGTCGGGCGGATGCCGCTGTCGATGATGGGCATCGGCATCGTGACGATGATCTCCCAGCTCACCGGCCGCTACGGGCTCGCCGGGGCGCTGTCGGCCACCCTCGCGCTGTCCGCCGCGCTGCTCGGACCGCAGATCTCGCGCCTCGTCGACCGGCACGGACAGCGCCGGGTCCTGCGCCCGGCGACCCTGGTCGCGCTGGCCGCCGCGACCGGGCTGCTGCTGGCCGCGCACCACGGGTGGCCGGACTGGGTGCTGTTCGTGTGCGCGGCCGGGATCGGCGCCGTGCCGAGCCTGGGCGCGATGATCAGGGCGCGCTGGGCGGCGCTCTACCGGGGCACTCCCCAACTGCACACCGCGTACTCGTTCGAGTCGGTCATCGACGAGGTGTGCTTCATCTTCGGTCCGATCCTCTCGATCGGCCTGTCCACCCGGTGGTTCCCCGAGGCGGGGCCGCTGCTGGCCGCGTGCTTCCTCGCGGCCGGCGTCCTCTGGCTGACCTCCCAGCGCGCCACCGAACCGGCGCCGCATCCGCGCGCGCACCACGGCGGCGGCACGGCCCTGCGCGCGCCGGGCCTTCAGGTGCTGGTCGGCACGTTCGCGGCGACCGGGGCGATCTTCGGCGCGGTCGACGTGGTCACCGTCGCCTTCGCCGACGAGCGGGGGCACAAGGGGGCCGCGAGCGTCGTCCTCGCCGTCTATGCGGCAGGCTCCTGTGCCGCCGGACTCCTGTTCGGACTGATCCGCTTCGCCGGGGCGCCGGAACGCCGCTGGTTCCTGGGCATCTGCGCCATGGCCGTGAGTATGATCCCATTCCTACTGGTCGGAAACCTGCCGTCTCTGGCCGTGGCGCTGTTCGTTGCGGGCCTGTCCGTCGCACCCACGATGATCACGACGATGGCCCTGATCGAGCAGCACGTACCCCGCGCGAAACTGACCGAGGGCATGACCTGGGTGAGCACCGGGCTCGCGGTCGGCGTCGCGCTCGGCTCCTCGGTGTCCGGGTGGGTGATCGACGCCTCCGGGGCCCGTGCCGGGTACGGGGTCCCGGTGGTCTCCGGGGCCGTCGCGGTGGCGGTCGGTCTCCTCGGGTACCGCCGGCTGTCGAGGCCGGTCACGCGGCGGGAGGGGCCCCATGAGCACCACAGCGAGCGGGAAGAACGGCACGGGGAGCGGCGGCACGGGGAACGGCCCGAGGAAGGCCGGCCCGGTCGGCACCGGGACGGGGAGGACCGGCCCGTGGCGTAACTGGGCGGGCAACGTCACCGCCCGGCCCGCCCGCGAGGTCGCCCCGGCCTCGGTCGAGGAGCTCTCCGCCGCGGTGCGCCGCGCGGCCGAGGACGGGCTGCGCGTCAAGGCGGTGGGCACCGGTCACTCCTTCACCTCGGTGGCCGCCACCGACGGCGTCCTGGTGCGCCCGCAGCTGCTGACCGGGATACGGGAGATCGACCGCGCGGCCGGCACGGTCACCGTCGAGGCCGGCACCCCGCTCAAGCGCCTGAACGAGGCCCTCGCGCGCGAGGGGCTCTCGCTCACCAACATGGGCGACATCATGGAGCAGACGGTCTCCGGCGCGACCAGCACCGGCACCCACGGCACCGGCCGCGAGTCCGGGTCGATCGCCGCCCAGATCAGGGCACTCGAAATGGTGACGGCCGACGGCTCGGTGCTGACTTGTTCCGCGGACGAGAACCCGGACGTGTTCGCCGCCGCCCGCATCGGGCTCGGCGCCCTCGGCATCATCACCGCGGTCACCTTCGCCGTGGAGCCGGTCTTCCTGCTCACCGCGCGCGAGGAACCGATGCCACTGGACCGGGTTCTGTCCGAATTCGACCAGCTCTGGGCGGAGAACGAGCACTTCGAGTTCTACTGGTTCCCGCACACCGGCAACACCAACACCAAGCGCAACAACCGCAGCGCCGGCCCGCGCCGGCCGGTGCCCGCGGTCAAGGGCTGGTTCGAGGACGAGTTCCTTTCCAACCACCTCTTCCACGCCGTCAACCACCTCGGGCGCGCGGTCCCCGCGACGATCCCCGTCATCGCCGGGATCAGCAGCCGGGCGCTGTCCGCGCGGACGTACACCGACCTCCCCTACAAGGTCTTCACCTCCCCGCGCCGGGTGCGCTTCATGGAGATGGAGTACGCCGTTCCGCGCGCCGCCCTCGCCGACACGCTGCGGGAGCTGAAGGCGATGGTGGACCGCTCGCCGCTGCGGGTCAGCTTCCCCGTGGAGGTCCGCACCTGCCCCGCCGACGACATCGCGCTGTCCACCGCCTCCGGCCGGGACAGCGCCTACATCGCCGTGCACATGTTCCGCGGCACGCCCTACCAGGCGTACTTCACCGCCGCCGAGCGGATCTTCACGGCGCACGAGGGGCGCCCGCACTGGGGAAAGATCCACACGCGCGACGCCGAGTACCTCGCGGCCGCCTACCCGCGCTTCGGCGAGTTCACCGCGCTGCGGGACCGGCTCGACCCGGACCGGCGGTTTCAGAACGACTACTTGCGGCGAGTGTTGGGGAGATAGACACCTGGCTGCCGGACCCCCGGCCGCCGGACCGCCGGACCACCCGGCCGCCGGACTCGGAGCATGCCGTGGAAGCACACCGTTGCGGCACACGGTTTCCGAGAAGTCCGACGGCGTGGTGATCCACGAAGGTGGTCCGAATGGAGTACTGTTGCGAGCCCTGGGTCCCGGGTCCCATCAGGGTGTCCGGGACCGTGCTGGACCGCCGGGAGGGAGAGTGCGTTGCACAGAGTGACTGAGCTCGTCACTCAGCGTTGCGATCAGGTAACCGTGCCATAACGGCGTTCCAGGGCCCGCGCCCGACACGCCGGGCAACTCGGCAAGGTTGTGGCAGGCTGCACCCGGGCAGGCCACACTCGACTAGCGGAAGCAGCGACGCACGTGACGTCGGCAGGCACCACCCGGGAGGTCCCCATGCCCGAACTGCGTGTCGTGGCCGTCTCCAATGACGGCACACGGCTGGTGCTGAAGGCTGCGGACAGCACGGAGTACACGCTTCCGATTGACGAACGGCTCCGCGCCGCCGTGCGCGGCGACCGTCCCCGCCTCGGCCAGATCGAGATCGAGGTGGAGAGCCACCTCCGCCCCCGTGACATCCAGGCCCGTATAAGGGCCGGCGCCTCCGCGGAGGAGGTCGCCCAGCTCGCCGGGATCCCCGTCGACCGCGTCCGCCGGTTCGAGGGCCCGGTGCTGGCCGAGCGCGCCTTCATGGCCGAGCGGGCCCGCAAGACCCCGGTCCGCCGCCCCGGCGAGAACGCCGGTCCGCTGCTCGGCGAGGCCGTGCAGGAGCGGCTGCTGCTGCGCGGCGCGGAGAAGGACACCATCCAGTGGGACTCCTGGCGCCGGGACGACGGCACCTGGGAGGTCCTGCTGGTCTACCGGGTCGCGGGCGAACCGCACTCCGCGAGCTGGACCTACGACCCGCCGCGCCGGCTCGTCCAGGCCGTGGACGACGAGGCGCGCTCGCTGATCGGCGAGTCCGACGACCTCGCCGCGCCCGAGCCGAGTTTCCCGTTCGTGCCGCGGATCGCCCGGCTGCCGCGGGACCGTCCGCTGGACCGCGCCCTGGACCGGCCCGTGCTGCCCGCGCAGATCTCCGAGCCCGACGGGGAGAGCGCGGGCGAGCGGGACTCGCTGACCAGCCTGCTGGAGGCGGTGCCGAGCTTCCGGGGCGACCTGGTGGTCCCGGAGCCGCCCGCCGAGACGGAGGACGAACCCGCCGACGAACCCGCCGCGGAGGAGCCCCCGGCGCCCGCGGCCTCGGCCGGTTCGGCCTACGCGGACGTGCTGATGCCGCGCTCGGTGACCAGCCATCGCGACCGGCTGATCGGCTCCACCGACCGGCAGGCCGAGGCGGACGGCGTCCGTCCGGGCCGTAGGGCGGCCGTGCCGAGCTGGGACGAGATCGTGTTCGGCACGCGGCGCAAGAAGCAGGAATGAACCGGAGCGGCGCCGGGTCGGCGCCGGGCGTTCCGGTGCCGGCCCCGGGCCTTCTCGGGCTCGGCCCCGGGCCTTCCGGGGGCGACACCGATCACCGGCGGGGGCCGTCACCGACGTCACCGACAGTGAGTCAACCGCACCCATCGGCAGCCACGTTCGTGTGCGGGTCGATTTCCGGCTGACCGCCCCTCACCCCGCACCTGACGGATCGTCAAGCGCGGGCAGGGCCCGTACCACTTCCGGTACGGGCCCTGCTCATGCCTTCGTACTGTGCTGCACCTACTGCGGGTCCGGGCCCACCGCCACCGGGCGGCCCGAGTCGGAGCTCCACTCCGACCACGAGCCGACGTACAGCGCGGCCGGGACGCCCGCCGCGGCGAGCGCCAGCACCTGGTGCGCGGCGGAGACGCCGGAGCCGCAGTACACGCCGACCTCCGTGCCCTCCGTCACGCCCAACGCCTTGAAGCGGTCGGCGAGTTCGGCGGCGGGCAGCAGCGTGCCGGACGCCGTCGTGTTCTCGGTGGTCGGCGCCGACACCGCGCCCGGGATGTGGCCGCCGACCGGGTCGATCGGCTCCACCTCGCCCCGGTACCGCTCCCCCGCCCGCGCGTCGAGCAGCAGTCCGGTGCGTGCCAGCGCCGCCGCCCCGTCCGCGTCGAGCAGCGGCATCGCGCCCGGCCGCGGCCGGAAGTCGCCGGGTTCCGGTGTCCCGGTGCCGGTCTCCAGCGGCCCGTCCCAGGCGGCGATCCCGCCGTCCAGCACCCGCACGTCCGGGTGTCCCGCCCAGCGCAGCAGCCACCAGGCGCGCGCCGCCGCCCAGCCCTGGCCGCCGTCGTAGACGACGACGGGGCGACCGGCACAGACACCGGCGGCGCGCATGGCCGCGCCGAAGTGCTCGACGTCGGGCAGCGGATGCCGGCCGGCCGGTCCCGGCGGCCCGGCCAGGTCCGCGTCCAGGTCGACGTAGACGGCGCCCGGCACATGTCCCGCCGCGTGGGCGGCGCGGCCGTCGAACGGGGCCTGCCCCGACGCCCTGGCGGTGCTCAACTGCCAGCGGACGTCGAGCAGCACGGGCGGCGCGGCGGAGCCCGCCCGCTGGTCCGCCGGCCGGCCCGCCGGGCGACCGGCGGGCTGCTCGATCAGCAGATCGGCCAGCTCGGATACGGAGATGAGGGGGTTCATGGCCCCCATCCTCCCGCACGGGCTGGCCACGTCGTCCCGATCCGGCTACCCTTCCCGCCGGACGGTTCCGATCACCCGGCGTACGGGAACGGACACCATCCGTACCGCTGATCGTCACCGCGCGGGCATCGCCCGGCAACGGACGGGACACCGCACCCCGGAACGTCCCCCGCGGTGACGCACCGACGACGGCGCGGCCCGGCACGGGACGCGCCGCCCGCGGTGCGACCATCGGCACGAAGCGTGCGCCGGCGCGACCGCGACAGACCGCACGCAGGCGAAGCGGACCGGCCACCGCCAAGGGGCCGAGAAGAGAGTGACCATGACCGAGGCAAGCCGGCCGGCCGACCCGAACGGCACCGCGCACGCCCGCCCCGCACCCGGCACGCCCTGCTGGGTGAGCCTGATGGTGCACGGCACGGCCGCGACCCAGGAGTTCTACGGGGAACTCTTCGGCTGGGAGTTCCGGCCCGGCCCCGAGCAACTCGGCCCGTATGTACGGGCACTCCTCGACGGCCGTGAGGTGGCCGGCATCGGACAGCTGCCGCCCGACCGGGAGCTGCCGGTGGCCTGGACGCCGTACTTCGCCTCGGACGACGTGGACGCGACGGCGGAGACCGTGCGGCACTGCGGCGGCACGGTGGGCGTCGGCCCGCTGGACGCGGGCGCGGCCGGCCGGCTGGCCGTCGCCGTCGACCCGTCGGGCGCGGTCTTCGGCATCTGGCAGCCGGCCGCCCACGCCGGCACGGAGCTGACGGGGGCACCCGGTACCCCCGCCTGGAACGAACTGCTGACCTACGACTCCACGGGCGTCACGAAGTTCTACCGCAACGTCTTCGGCTACGAGGAGGAGCCCCCCGAGTCCGCCGAAGCCACCCCCGCCGAACAGGTCGACCGCGTCGTCCTGCGCCGCCACGGCCGCCCGGTCGCCGCCGTACACGGCATGGGCCAAGCCCTCCCCCGCGACCGGGGCGCACACTGGCTGACGTACTTCGAGGTACCCGACGCCGACGAGGCGACCCGGCGGGTGACGGCCCTCGGCGGCCGAGTCGTCGAACCGGCGCACGACGGCCCCCACGGCCGCACCACCACGGTCACCGACCCGGAGGGCGCGCTCTTCGCACTGCTTCAGCGACCGCGCTGACGTCGGCACCATCGCCCCCAAGGCCCCCTGACGGAAGTGCGCGCGCCCCCTGCCGGAAGTGCGTGCACTCCCGGCAGCGCGCGCGCCGGGAGGGCCGTCGTGGTGGGGGTAGTCGTCAGGCGGGGGGCACCGGCAGCACGTCCGGTGAGAGGGCGCCCGCGCGGGAGGACGCGGCTGTCATGCGGCGGCGGTGGTGGCGGCGGCAGAGGACCTCGTAGCCGATCTCGTCGGGGGACTGGGCGACGTCGCCGACGACGACCTGGGCGCCCTCGACGACCATGACGCCGCCGACCGTGCGCGCGTTGTGCGTGGCGCGGGCGCCGCACCAGCACAGGGCCTCGACCTGGAGGACCTCGACCCGGTCGGCGAGTTCGACCAGCCGCTGGGAGCCGGGGAAGAGCTTGGAACGGAAGTCCGTGGTGATGCCGAAGGCGTAGACGTCGATGTCGAGGTCGTCGACCACGCGGGCGAGCTGGTCGATCTGTTCGGGGGCGAGGAACTGGGCCTCGTCGGCGATGACGTAGTCGGCGCGGCCGCCCTGGGAGAGGTGTTCGACGAGGTATCCGTACAGGTCCTGGCCGTCCTCGACCTCGACCGCGTCCGTGACCAGTCCGAGCCGCGAGGACAGCTTGCCCTCGCCCGCGCGGTCGTCCCGGGTGAAGATCACGCCCTGGAGTCCGCGCGCCGAACGGTTGTGCTCGATCTGGAGGGCCAGCGTCGATTTCCCGCAGTCCATCGTTCCGGAGAAGAACACCAGCTCGGGCATGGCGGGACGGGCGCCTTTCGGTGGGAGGTGCGGTGAGCGTACCGGACGGGTGTTCAGGAGCGTACTTCGAGCAGGGGGACCCACTGTTCGGCCGGGGTCATCGAGCCGTGGTTGCCGGTCATCGCCGACTCCTTCGGTTCCCGTTCGGAGGCGATGAGCAGCACGTCGTCGCGGGCGGCGGCGACGACGTCGCCGAGGCGCGGGCGGACCCGGTCCTCCACCTCGGGGCCGAACCAGCCGGCCGCGATCGCCTCCTCGCGCGAGGCCACCCAGAACTGCTCGCCGAGCACCTCGCGCCAGCAGGCCAGGACGTCCTCCTGGGCGCCGGGCACCGCGTAGACGTGCCGGGCGCGGCCCTCGCCGCCGAGCAGGGCGACGCCGGCCCGCAGCTCCCAGTCCTCGTCGAAGTCGATGCGGTGTTCCTCGTCGAACGGGATGTCGACCATGCCGTGGTCGGCCGTGATGTACAGCGCGGTGCGCGGGGGCAGTTGCTCGGCCAGGCGCCGGGCCAGGCCGTCGACGTGCATCAGCCGGCCGCGCCAGGCGTCGGAGTCGATGCCGAAGCGGTGGCCGGCGCCGTCCACCTCGGAGTAGTACGTGTAGACGAGCGCGCGGTCGGCCGCGGCGAGCTGCTCGGCGGCCAGGTCCATGCGCTCCTCGCCGGAGGGCCGGCCGAGGAAGGTGCCGCCGCTGAGCGCGACCTTGGTCAGCGGGGTGTTCTCGAAGTGCGGAGCGGAGACCTGGGCGGCGTGCACACCCGCCGCGTGGGCGAGCTGGAAGACCGTGGGGTACGGCTGCCAGGGCGCGGGCGGGGCCCAGGGCTGCCAGCGGAGCTGGTTCATCAGTTCGCCGGTGTCCGGATTGCGCACCGTGTACCCGGGCAGTCCGTGGGCGCCCGGGGGCAGGCCGGTGCCGACGGAGGCGAGCGAGGTGGCGGTGGTGGCCGGGTAGCCGGCGGTGAGCGGGCGTCCGGTGCCGCCCCGGGAGGTGCCGAGCAGCGAGGCGAGGAACGGGGCCTCGTCGGGGTGGGCCTTGAGCTGCTCCCAGCCGAGGCCGTCGACGAGGAGGACGCAGGCGCGGTCGGCCGGGGCCAGCTCGGGGATCGTGGCGGCGGTGCCGGGTACGCCCATGCCGGCGGCGAGGGTGGGCAGCAGGTCGGCGAGCGAGCCCGTGCCGTACTCGGGGACGGGCGCGGACTCCAGGGCGAGCGGTTCGGGGTCGTCCCAGGCGGGCAGTGCCATCAGTGGGCCGGGTCCGCGGTCGCCTCGGAGAGGGACTGCGCGAAGGCGAGCGTCTGGGCCACCGTCTCCGGGCCGTCCCCGGCCTCGCTCACCCGCAGGCTGAGGTCGTCGGCGGTCGAGCTGCCGGTGTAGCCGTGGTCGGCCTCGCAGTTGGGGTCGCCGCAGGCGGCGGGCTCCAGGTCGATCCGGGAGACCGCGCCCCAGCCGATGGTGAGCACGACCTCGCGGGGCGGGGTGCCCGGCTTGTACGACTCGGGGTTGGCGACGACGCGGCTGAGCACGACGGACGAGATCCGGCCGATCTTCACGGACTCCGTCGAGGTGGTGGCGTACGGCGTCGGGGAGGTGTCGTCGGCGGCCTGCTCGTCGGTGTGGCTGACGATGAAGCGGTTGCCGGTGAGGACGAGCACCGTGACGTGCCGGCGGACCTCGTTCTGGTCGAACGTCGTCTCCTGGTGGACCAGGTACGACCGGATGGGCTCGCCGCCCACGGCGGCCTCCACCGCCTCGGCCACGAGGGCCGGGTAGTAGCCGCTGCGCTCGATCGCCGCTCGCAGCCCCTGGGTCGTCGTACTGGTCTTGGCCATGATGTCCATCCTACGGGGGCCCACCGACTGCCCAGGCACCGCTCGTCGCCACCCCTTCGACGGGCGCCGGGCCCCCGGCGTACCGGTCAGTACACCGGCAGGGTGCGGGGGCCCAGGTCGTCGCGAGCGGGCGGGGGCGCGAGCCGGACGGTGGCGCCGAGGACGGCGGCGCCGTGCGGGGCGACGACGACCGGTTCCAGGGTGACGGCGACGACCTCCGGGTGGTCGTCGACCAGGCGGGACAGGCGCAGCATCAGCTCCTCCAGCGCCGGGGTGTCCACCGGGGCCGAGCCGCGCCAGCCGAACAGCAGCGGGGCGGTGCGGATCGCACGGACGAGCGAGGAGGCGTCCCGATCCGTGACCGGGACCAGACGGTGCGCGGTGTCGCCGAGCAGCTGCGAGGCGGCCCCGGCGAGCCCGAACGACAGGACGGCGCCGGCGGCGGGGTCGATCACCGCCCGTACGACGGTGTCGACGCCGCGCGGTGCCATGCCCTGCACCACGGGGCGCAGCTCCTCGGGGCCGCCGAACAGTTCGGTCAGCTCCGCGTAGGCGCGGCGCAGCTGGCTCTCGTCGGCGAGGTCGAGGCGGACGCCGCCGAGGTCGGCGCGGTGGCGCAGGTGGGGGGCGGTGGCCTTGAGGGCGACGGGGTAGCCGAGCGTCCGGGCGGCCTCGGCGGCGGTGTCGGGGGTGGGGGCGGGCAGGGCGCGGTGCACATGGATGCCGTAGGCGGCGAGCAGGTCGCAGGTGCGGTCGGGGCCGAGGGTGAGGCCCTGGCCGCCGGTGAGCCATCGGTCGATGAGGCGGGCGGCGCCCTTCTCGTCGATGTCGTCGTACTCGGGCACCTTGCCCGGCTCGGCCGACTCGCGCCGCCACTGCGCGTACCGCACGGCTTCCGCGAGCGCGCGGACGGCTCGCTCGGCGGCGGGGTAGGCGGGGATGAGGCGGGGGGTGGTGGGGGTGGGGGGGGGCAGGGCGCGGTGCACATGGATGCCGTAGGCGGCGAGCAGGTCGCAGGTGCGGTCGGGGCCGAGGGTGAGGCCCTGGCC
>NZ_JOHS01000017.1 GCF_000725625.1 Streptomyces sp. NRRL F-6676 | reverse complement strand
ACGGCCGTATCCCGGGACGGGTGCGCGTCTGCTGCGACGAGCTACGCGACGGACTGCGACGCACCCCCACGGCCCACTCCGGTCACACGGCGCCTGCGGGCAGTACCTGGTGGGGGAATTTGCGGCTGGGGGGCGGGGATGTGTTTTCTGCGCGGCTCTGCCGCGCCCCTAAAAGGGGCGCGGGGAACTGCGCGACCAGCCACATCGCACCCGCACCCGCCCACGAACCCCACCCACTCGAGCTCTCAAGCGCCCCTCCCCCGGGGTCGAAGGGGCGGAGCCCCTGGGGGACGGGAAGGGTAGGGGCGGCGGGGGCGAGAAAACCCCGCCGCCCCCGCCCGGCGGGAGACCGCGGGCCTACCGGCCCGCAGCCCGGTACGCCCGCGTGAGCTCGCTCACCGCCTCCCCGTACCGCCCACTGAGCAACGCGTGATCCGCCGCAGCGAACGGCTTCGCCACCGCCTCGTCCAGCCCCGCCCCGATCCGCTGCTGCACGAGGAGGCGGGCCGCGGTCACCGCCTCCCGGCCCAGCCGGTCGGAGCCCCTCCGGTCGGCGGCGGTCGCGGCGGCCCCGAGCGCCCGCAGCGTGCCGAGCCCACCCCGCGACACCTTCGTCCCCGTGGTCAGCCCCCACCCGTACGGGAACTGCGGGTCGTACGCCGCGTCACCGACGTTGATCGGCAGCTGCGCCTCGGACTTCGGCCAGGTCACGGGCAGCTGCCCGGTGAACGGCCGGCGTCCGTAGAGGACGTCGGCCACCCCGTCGCCCTCCGTCCCCGGCAGCCAGGAGGCGACCAGCGCGTCGGTCTCCCCGAGGATGTCCCCCACGAGCTGGGGACGTCCGGAGACGACGAGCACGACGCACTTCATCGCGGCGCACACCTTGTGCACCGCCGCCGTGTCGGCCGCCGTCAGCTCCAGGTCGTTGCCGTTGCCGACGTCGCCCACGCCCTCGGCGTACGGGGTCTCGCCGACGACGACCACCCCGACGTCGTACCCGGACAGGGACGCCGACGCGTCCTTGGAGTACGTGACGTGCCCGCCGGCGTTCCGCATGCCCTGGAGGATCGTGGTGCCCTCGGTGATGTCGCCGGAGGAGCCCTGCCAGGTGATGGTCCAGCCTCCGGTCTGGTTGCCGAGGTCGTCGGCGTTGGAGCCGGCCACGTAGACCTTCTGCCGGCGGGAGAGCGGCAGGACGTCGTGCGCGTTCTTCAGCAGCACCTGGGACTCCGCCGCCGCCTGGCGGGCCACCGCGCGGTGGGCCGCGGAGCCGATGCGGGAGGCTCCGCTCGTGTCGGCGTAGGGGTGTTCGAAGAGGCCCAGCTTGAACTTCTGGGTGAGGATGCGGGACACCGCGTCGTCGATGCGGCGCTGGGTGACGCGGCCGGCCTTCACCTCGTCGATGAGCGTGCCCGTGAACTCCTTGTAGGTGTACGGGACCATCGCCATGTCCACGCCCGCGTTGACGGAGGCGCGGACGTGGGCCGCGTTGTCGCCGGGGAGCTGGTCGATGCCGTTCCAGTCGCTGATGACGAAGCCGTCGAAGCCCATCCGGCCCTTGAGCACGCCGGTGAGCATGTCGGCGCGGGCGTGCATCTTCACCGGGCCCTGGCCGTCGCCGACGATGTCGAGCGAGGAGTAGGACGGCATGACGGTGCCGATGCCCCGGTCGACGGCCGTCTTGTACGGCGAGAGGTGGACCGCCTCCAGCTCGGAGCGGGTGACCTTGGTGACGCCCTGGTCGATGGTGTACGTGCCGGTGGTGGAGGAGCCGTAGGCGGTGCCGCCGTCGCCGACGAAGTGCTTGGCGGTGGCCAGCACCTTGTCGTCGCGGTCGAGGTCACGGCCGTCGGCGCGGCCCTGGAGGCCCTGGATCACCGTCTCCATGGACTTCACCAGGGCGGGGTCCTCGCCGAAGGACTCGTAGGAGCGGCCCCAGCGTTCGTCACGGGTGACGCAGAGGCAGGGGGCGAAGTCCCAGGGGACGCCGGTGGCGCGGACCTCGGCGGCCGTCACGCCGGCGGTCCGCTCCGCGAGCGCGGGGTCGCGGGTGGCGCCGAGGCCGATGTTGTGCGGCATGATCGTCGCGCCGGTGAGGTTGTTGTGGCCGTGCACCGCGTCGACGCCGTAGATCAGCGGGATCTGGAAGCGGGTGGCCTGCGCGCGGAGCTGGAAGCCGTCGATCATCTTCGCCCATGCCGCGGGGGTGTTGGGCGTGGGGGTGGAGCCGCCGCCGGAGAGCAGGGAGCCGAGGGCGTAGGTGGCGATGTCGCCGGGGGCGGTCATCGCGCCGCGCTCGGCCTGGGTCATCTGGCCGGCCTTCTCCGCCAGGGACATGCGGGAGACGAGGTCCGCGACGCGCTTCCTGATCGACAGATGCGTGTTCAGGTACGGGAGGCCGTGGGCGTCCACCACCACCTGCGGGGTGTCCGTGGGCGGTTTGGCGCCGTTGACCGTGAGCGTGAGGGGGATCGTTTCCGCGGACTCGGCGGAGCGGTCCTTCAGGGTGCGGACGTGGACGGTGCGAGTGGTGCCCGAGGCGGTGCCGGCCGGGAAGGTGAGCTGTCCGGTGGCCGGGGCGTAGTCCTTGCCGGCGGTCGCGGTGCCCGCGGGGTCCGTGGTGTATGCGACGGTCACGGGCTCGTCGAGGGGTGCGGAGCCGGTGGTGGCGACCGTGATCCGCACGGCGGCCGTGCGGCCCTCCTTCACCGGGTACACGGCGGCGTCCGTGGTGACGGAGGCGCGCAGCGACTGGTCGACCTTCCCGTACAGCTCGACGTCGTCCATGGCGAAGTCGCCCTTGAGGCCGACGGGGAGGGTGAGGGCGTAGCCCCACATCGCGGTGAGGTCCAGGACCTGGTCGATACCGCCGACGGGCTGGTAGTCCGTTCGATAGGTGAAGTCGGTGAACGGCAGTTCGATCTGTTTCCAGCCGGTGAAGTCGTCGGTGAAGGAGGTCGTCCAGAGTTCGGAGGCCTCGCCGTTCGCGCCGCCGTCCTTGATCTCGAACGGGATCTTCTTGCCGGTGTTCCGGCCCTCCCACCACAGGCGCAGGCCCTTGTGGGCGGACCAGTCGTGGGCGGGCCGGTCGGCCGCGAAGTCGTGGGTGAAGCCGCCGTAGCCGGAGATGTCGTAGCTGCCGGTGAGGACCTTGTCGCCCTCGGGCGCGTCCTCGCGGGCGGTCAGCGCGAGCGTGGGCGGGTCGTCGCTGTCGCCGCCCCAGGTGAAGATTCCCTCGGCCGGCTGGGCGGCGAAGGGGACCTCGCCCTCGAAGCGGTCGACGGGGACGGGGGCGGGGTCATCGGCGCCGGAGGCCGTTCCGGCGGCGCCGAGTGGGAGGAGGGCGGTGAGCAGGGTCGCGGAGGCGAGCAGGGCGGTTCTTCGCAATGGACCTTCCCCTTGGCTCTCGGAGGGCCGCGCGGCTCCCGGATCCTCCCGTGAGCCCTGGGGTCCCTCGTGTGCTCTCAAGACTTAGATCACGGCGTGAGTTAACTGGGGCACCGGGAGAGCGTCAAGATGGCGGACCACAACTGGTGCACAGTCACCTCATGGCCGGGGCGGACGAGTTGTGGGTTCAAGTGGTGAACGCGCTACCCCTTGACGTGGACCCTCCGTCGTCATTTACTCACGGCTCGCACGCCTTCTTCCCCCCACTCCCAGAAGGGCGGCGACCATGAGGAGACCGCTGCGCGCGGCCCGGCTGCTGCTGGCCGGACTGCTCACCACCGCCGGGCTGACCACCGCCTCGCTGACCGCCGCGGCCCCGGCCGCGCACGCGGCGGGCGAGTCGGTGACGGCCTGGCTGACCACGACGGACGACGACGGCGGACGGCACGTCGTACGGGGCCTGGAGCCGCAGACGCCGTTCGCCTTCCAGTCCGGCACCGGCGGCGGTGGGGAGAACATCACCGTCGACGAGAACACCCGCTATCAGACCTTCACCGGCGGCGGCGCCTCCTTCACGGACACCGCGGCCTGGCTGATGAACAGCAGCGGGGCGCTGAGCCGGTCCACCCGGGACGCGACCATGCGGAAGCTGTTCTCGCCGACGGACGGGATCGGGCTGTCGTTCCTGCGCAATCCGATGGGCGCCTCGGACCTGGCGCGCTTCGGCTACACCTACGACGACGTGCCGGCCGGACAGAGCGACCCGGACCTGTCCGAGTTCTCGATCGCGCACGACCTCGCCGATGTGGTGCCGCTGACCAGGCAGGCGCTGCAACTGAATCCGGCGCTGACCGTGATGGCCTCGCCGTGGACCGCGCCCGCCTGGATGAAGGACAGCGGACAGCTCAACGGGGGCTGGCTGAAGGCGGAGGACTACGGGGCCTACGCCTCGTACTTCGTGAAGTACCTCCAGGCGTACCAGGACCAGGGCGTGCCGGTGAAGTACGTGACGGCGCAGAACGAGCCGACGTGCTGCTCCGGTTATCCATCGATGAGCTGGAACGCCTCCGGGCTGGCCTACTTCACCAAGAACGAACTGCTGCCGAAGCTGGCGGCGGCCGGTCTGTCGACGAAGGTGCTCGCGCACGACTGGAACTGGGACGTCTACGACGGGTACGCCGCCCAGACCGTGGACGACGCGGCGGTCCGCTCCCATCCCAACTTCGGCGGGATCGCCTGGCACGGCTACGGCGGCGACGTCGGCGAGCAGACGTCCGTCCACGACCGGTACCCCTCGCTGGACGCCTTCGGCACCGAGCACTCCGGCGGCACGTGGATCGCCGACCAGCAGCGCGAGGACATGCGCAACATCGTGGACTACACCCGGAACTGGGCGAAGTCGGTGACCAAGTGGTCGCTGGCGGTGGACCAGGACATGGGGCCGCACAACGGGGGGTGCGGGACCTGCACGGGGCTGATCACCGTGCACGACGGGGACGGGCGCTCGGGGCAGGTCGACTACACCGTCGAGTACTACGACATGGGGCACCTGACGAAGTTCGTCCGGCCCGGCGCGCAGCGGATCGCCTCGACGGCGTCCTCCGCCGTGCCGAACGTGGCGTGGCGGAACCCGGACGGGTCCAAGGCGCTGCTCGCCTACAACGAGGGAGCGGCCGCGAAGACGGTGACGATCAACTGGGGCGCTCAGCACGCCACTTACTCCCTGCCGGGGCGGACATCGGCGACGTTCACGTGGTCCGGGACGCAGGCGGGCGGCGGGGACCTGTCGGGGGCGTTCGTGGGGCTCGCGGGCAAGTGCCTGGACGTGGCGGGGGGTTCGTCCGCCGACGGGACGGCGGTGCAGCTGTACGACTGCAACGGGTCCGCCGCGCAGCGGTGGACGGTGGGGGCGGACGGGACGGTGCGGGCGCTGGGGAAGTGCCTGGACGTGGTCTCGGGGGCCACGAGTGACGGGGCGAAGGTGCAGTTGTACGGGTGCAACGGGACGGGGGCGCAGGGGTGGTCGTACAACGCGGCGACGGGTGACGTGGTGAACGTGGCGGCGGACAAGTGTCTCGACGTGACGGACAACTCGTCCGCGAACGGGGCGCGGGCGCAGATCTGGTCCTGCACGGGGGCGGCCAACCAGAAGTGGGGGTTGCGGGGGTAGTCTTCCTCGCCCCCGCCGCCCCTGCCCTTCCCGCCCCCGGGGGCTCCGCCCCCGGACCCCCGTAAAAGATCGCGCAGTTCCCCGCGCCCCTGAAAAGCAGGGGGCGGGGAACTGCGCGAGAGGTGCCGACCCCTACTCCGCCGGGGTCACGCCCGCCCGCAGCAGGCCGTAGGCGTACGCGTCCTCCAGGGCCTGCCAGGACGCGGCGATGACGTTGTCGGCCACGCCGACCGTCGACCACTCGCCCGTGCCGTCGGACGTGGAGATCAGGACGCGGGTCGTGGAGCTGGTGCCGTGCTTGCCCTCCAGGATGCGGACCTTGTAGTCGACCAGCTCGAGGGCGGCGAGCTGGGGGTAGAACCGCTCCAGGGCGACCCGCAGCGCCCGGTCCAGCGCGTTGACCGGGCCGTTGCCCTCCGCCGTGGCGACGATGCGCTCGCTCTTGGCCCACAGCTTCACCGTCGCCTCGTTGGCGTGGGTGCCGTCGGGGCGGTCCTCGACGATGGCGCGCCAGGACTCCGTGCGGAAGTACGTCAGCGGCTTGCCGGCCACCTCCTCGCGCAGCAGCAGCTCGAAGGAGGCGTCGGCGGCCTCGTAGGTGTAGCCCTTGAGCTCACGCTCCTTGACCCGCTCGACGACGCGGCCGACCAGCTCGCGGTCACCGCCGAGGTCGATGCCGAGCTCCTTGCCCTTGAGCTCGATCGAGGCGCGGCCGGCCATGTCGGAGACCAGCATCCGCATGGTGTTGCCGACCAGTTCGGGGTCGATGTGCTGGTACAGGTCCGGGTCGACCTTGATCGCGGAGGCGTGCAGTCCGGCCTTGTGGGCGAAGGCGGAGACACCCACGTAGGGCTGGTGCGTGGAGGGCGTGAGGTTGACGACCTCGGCGATGGCGTGGGAGATCCGGGTGGTCTCGCGGAGCTTGCCGTCGGGCAGGACCTTCTTGCCGTACTTGAGTTCCAGCGCGGCGACGACGGGGAACAGGTTGGCGTTGCCGACGCGCTCGCCGTAGCCGTTGGCCGTGCACTGCACATGGGTGGCGCCCGCGTCGACGGCGGCGAGGGTGTTGGCGACCGCGCACCCGGTGTCGTCCTGGGCGTGGATGCCGAGGCGGGCCCCGGTGTCGGCGAGGACGGTGGCGACCACGGCCTGGATCTGCGCGGGGAGCATGCCGCCGTTGGTGTCGCACAGGATGACGACGTCGGCACCGGCCTCGGCGGCGGCCCGTACGACGGCCTTGGCGTACTCGGGGTTGGCGCGGTAGCCGTCGAAGAAGTGCTCGCAGTCGACGAAGACGCGGCGGCCCTGGGAGCGGAGGAAGGAGACGGTGTCGCTCACCATGGCGAGGTTCTCGTCCAGGGTGGTGCGCAGGGCGAGTTCGACGTGCCGGTCGTGGGACTTGGCGACCAGCGTCACGACGTCGGCGCCGGAGTCGAGGAGCGCCTTGACCTGCGGGTCCTCGGCGGCTTTGGTGCCGGCCCTGCGGGTGGCGCCGAAGGCGACGAGCCGGGCGTGCCGGAAGTCGATCTCCTGCCGGGCGCGGGCGAAGAACTCGGTGTCCCGGGGGTTGGCGCCGGGCCAGCCGCCCTCGATGAAGCCGACGCCGAAGTCGTCCAGGTGCCGTGCGATGGCCAGCTTGTCCGCGACGGTGAGGCTGATGCCCTCGCGCTGCGCGCCGTCGCGCAGGGTGGTGTCGAAGACGTGGAAGGAGTCGTCGAGTTCGCTGGGTTCCGTCGTCATGGTGTCAAGGCTCCTGTAGGGATCTCGGTCTGTTCCGGAATGACCGGCTCCGCCGCTCTCCATGGTCCCTCGCGCTCTGTCCCCGGCGGGTGGTGGGCCGGGAAAAACGAAAAACCCCTCGCGGGTGCGAGAGGTCTGCGCGCGGGTCGAGGACGACGGTGTCCGCCCGTACCTGGTCGTACGAGACGGTCACTGCGGACCGGCGCGCCTGCTGCCAATAATCATGGCGAACGAGAGCACGGGGGCATTTTGGCACACCCCGTACCTGTAACCCACCGCCGTCTCAGGATGCGGGCGCGGGCGTGGCCGGATCCCGCCGGTGGGGCGGCGGGATCCGTCGGTGACCGGCCGGGTCAGCCGATGCGGCGCATCCAGCCGTGGGTGTCCTCGCTGACGCCGCGCTGGAGGCTGAGCAGGGCCTCGCGGAGCCGGGCGGTGACGGTGCCGGGGGTGCCGTCGCCGTGGGTCCACTCGCCGCTCTTGGTGCGGACGGTGCCGATCGGGGTGACGACGGCGGCGGTGCCGCAGGCGAAGACCTCGGTGAGGGCGCCGGAGGCGGCGTCCGCGCGCCACTGCTCCAGGGTGATCACGCCCTCCTCGGCGGTGTAGCCGAGGTCCCGGGCGACGGTGAGCAGGGAGTCGCGGGTGATGCCCTCCAGGATGGAGCCGGTCAGCGCGGGGGTGATGATGCGGTCGCCGTAGACGAAGGCGATGTTCATGCTGCCGGACTCCTCGACCTTGGTGCGGGTCACCGCGTCGAGGTAGACGACCTGGTCGCAGCCGTGCGCGGCGGCCTCGGCCTGGGGCAGCAGGGAGGCGGCGTAGTTGCCGCCGGTCTTGGCGTCGCCGGTGCCGCCGGGGACGGCACGGACGTGGTCCTCGGAGACCCAGATGGTGACCGGCTTGACGCCGCCGGCGAAGTAGGCGCCGGACGGCGAGGCGATCAGCATGAACAGGTACTCGTTGGCCGGGTGGACGCCGAGTCCGGTCTCGGAGGCGAACATGAACGGCCGCAGGTAGAGCGACTCCTCACCGCCGTGCGGCGGGACCCAGGCGGCGTCCTGGGAGAGCAGCGCGTCCAGGGCGGCGAGGAACAGCTCCTCGGGCAGCTCGGCCATGGCCATGCGGCGGGCGGAGGTGCGGAAGCGGCGGGCGTTGGCCTCGGGGCGGAAGAGCGCGACGGAGCCGTCGGGCTGCCGGTAGGCCTTGAGCCCCTCGAAGATCTCCTGGCCGTAGTGGAGCACATGGCTGGAGGGGTCGAGGGAGATCGGCCCGTACGGGACGAGCTGGGCGTCGTGCCAGCCGCGGCCCTCGGTCCACCGGATCGTCACCATGTGATCGGTGAAGTGGCGGCCGAACCCGGGGTTGGCCATGGCCGCCTCCCGCTCGGCGGCGGAGAGCGGGTGGGCGGAGGGCTTGAGCTCGATCGTGGGCGTCGTCATGAGTGGTCTGTCCTTCACCGGTCGTGTGTGACGGGCCGCGCTCACGCCCGCACCGCCCGTGAGGGGTGGTAGGACGTCCGAGCATTCCCTCATGCCGCGGCTCCGCGTTCGATTATCGCAAGAGCAGGACCGTGGCTGAAATGGACGAAACGATGTGAATGCGGCCCTTGGGCGTGCCCAGGGTGGATAGATGGTGGCACCCGGCGAGGTCATGGAAAAGCCGCCGGGTGCGGATGCGACCCGGCGGCCTTCTCACCCCTGTTCCAGGGGAGGTTGAGCAGGGCGGCGGGTCAGCCGGCTACTCGGGCGACGAGGGCGTCGCCGATCTCGGTGGTGGAGCGGGCGGGCCCGCCGACGCGCTCCGCGAGGTCGGCGGAGACAGCCTCCTCGATGCGCACGGCCTCGGCCTCGTACCCGAGGTGGCGCAGCAGGAGGGCGACGGAGAGGACGGTGGCCGACGGGTCGGCCTTGCCCTGGCCCGCGATGTCGGGCGCCGAGCCGTGCACCGGCTCGAACATGGAGGGGTAGGCGCCGCTCGGGTTGATGTTGCCGGAGGCGGCGACCCCGATGCCGCCGGAGATGGCGGCGGCCAGGTCGGTGATGATGTCGCCGAAGAGGTTGTCGGTGACGATCACGTCGAAGCGCTCGGGCTGCGTGACGAGGTAGATCGTCGCCGCGTCCACGTGCATGTACTCGGTGGTGACGTCGGGGAACTCCTCGGCCACCTTGTTGAAGATGTTCGTCCACAGGTGCCCCGCGAAGGTGAGCACGTTGTTCTTGTGGACGAGCGCGAGCTTCTTGCGCGGGCGGGCCTGCGCCCGGGCGAAGGCGTCGCGCACGACCCGCTCGACACCGAAGGCCGTGTTGACGGAGACCTCGGTGGCGACCTCCTGGGGGGTGCCCTTGCGAATCGTGCCGCCGTTGCCCGTGTACGGGCCCTCGGTGCCCTCGCGGACGACGACGAAGTCGATCTCCGGCTGGCCGGCGAGCGGGGTCTGCACACCCGGGAGCAGCGTGGAGGGCCGCAGGTTGACGTGGTGGTCGAAGGCGAAGCGGAGCTTGAGCAGGAAACCGCGCTCCAGGACACCGGACGGCACCGACGGGTCGCCGATCGCGCCCAGCAGGATCGCGTCGTGCGTCTGGAGCTGCTCGAGGTCGGCGTCGGTGAGCGTCTCACCGGTGGCGTGGTAGCGCCGGGCGCCGAAGTCGTACTCCTTCGTCTCCAGCTTCACATCCTGCGGAAGCACGGCGGAGAGCACTCTGAGGCCTTCGGCCACGACCTCCTGGCCGATGCCGTCGCCGGGGATGACTGCGAGATTGAGGCTGCGAGACATGGCGTCACGGTACGCCATGTCTTAGGGGGTGACATGGGGTGTCCGCAGTGTGGACGGGGAGCCTCGGCCCCGGGATTCTCGCGGGAGAGCTCGGCGCCCCTGGGGGCTGCGCTCCCGCAGCGTGTCATGTGCCGTTCACCCGGGTGACGGGCTGTCGTCGATGTCCGGCGGGAAAGGTACCGGTCATGGAGCTGAGCATGGCCGAGCAGTACGAGTTTCTGCGGGCGCGGTTGTCCCGGCGGCGGGTGCTGGTGAGTGCCGGGGCCGTGGCCGGTGGGGCGCTGGCCGGGTGTTCGGGGACCGTGAGTACGGACAGGGCGCCGGTGGCCTCGCCGTCGGTGCACGGGTCCGTGGTCGCGCCGTTCGGCCGGCATCTGGCGTTCGGGAGCGATCCCAGGACCCGTATGCGGATCTCGTGGCAGGTGCCGTTGGCCGTGCGCGAGCCGTTCGTGCGGATCGGGCTGCGGCCCGACGAGCTGAGCCACCGGATCGAGGCCGAGGTGCGGGCGCTGCACACGCCGGGGGTGCCCGGGGAACGGGCGGCGGTGGACCAGTACTACGTGCACGCGGCCCTGGACGGGCTGACGCCCGGCACGACGTACCACTACGGCGTCGGGCACGACGGCTTCGACCCGGCCGCGGCGGACCGCCGCGCCACCCTCGGCACCTTCCGTACGGCGCCCGCGCGGCCGGAGGCGTTCACGTTCACCGCGTTCGGGGACCAGGGCGTGGGCGAGCACGCGGCGCTCAACGACCGGCTGCTGCTGCGCCGGGACCCCGCCTTCCATCTCCACGCGGGCGACCTCTGCTACGCCGACACGACGGGCCACGGCAAGGAGACGGACCTCTACGACCCCCGGCTCTGGGACACCTTCCTCGCGCAGACCGAGTCGGTGGCGAAGTCCGTTCCCTGGATGGTGACGTCGGGCAACCACGACATGGAGGCGTGGTACTCCCCCGACGGCAACGGCGGCCAGGCGGCGCGCTGGTCGCTGCCGGACAGCGGCTTCGACCCGCGCCGGGCCCCCGGGGTGTACTCGTTCGTGTACGGCAACGTGGGCGTCGTCGCGCTGGACGCCAACGACGTGTCGTACGAGATCCCGGCCAACCTCGGCTACACGGAGGGCCGGCAGACCCGGTGGCTGGAGCGCAGGCTGGGCGAGTTGCGCGCGAACCCGGCGGTGGACTTCGTCGTCGTCTTCTTCCACCACTGCGCGTACTCGACGTCGACGCACGCGTCCGACGGCGGGGTGCGTGCCGCGTGGCTCCCGCTGTTCACCAGGCACCGGGTGGACCTGGTGATCAACGGGCACAACCACGTCTACGAGCGCACGGACGCGATCCGGGACGGCGAGGTCGGCCGGGTCGTCCCGGTCGGCGGGGACACGGACCCGACCCGGGACGGGATCGTGTACGTCACGGCGGGCGGCGGCGGGAAGGACCTGTACTCCTTCCCGACGGGCGTGCCGGACAGCTACGAGAACGCCGTCGCCGACCGGGAGGCCGTGGGGACCTTCCACTGGACCAAGGCGCGTGAGCGGCACGCGGACACGGTCGAGTGGTCGAGGGTCCGCTACACCGGCTTCTCGTTCCTGTCCGTACGGGCCGACCCGGGGCCGCGCCCCCGGCTGACGGTCTCCGCGCTCGCCCAGAACGGCAGGCGCATCGACCACTTCACCGTGCGGCGCGGGGGTGGGTGAACGGGGGTGGGTGACGGGGGTGGGGTGAACGGGGCTCAGTGGCCCGTCTGGCCGCCGTTGTCCCGGCGGTCGAGGGCGCGCTGGAGGGCGGCGGCGGCGTTCTTGCGGTCGGTGTCCGTCGTGCGGGGGTGACGGATGCGGCGGCGGGTGGTCGTCTCGGCCATGGGGAATCGACTCCTCAGCCAGCGGATGGAAAACGACGAGGCGCCAAAGGGGGCGGGGAGCCGGTGCCGCAGGGGTCTCCTGCGTGGGGCACCGCTCGCGACCGCCCTTCGCTTGGTCGAGCGAGACGTTCGGCTTCTACAAAAGTAGGCGAGAGGAAGCGGTGTGTCTGCACAATTACTTGGGCTTCCTACTATCTGAGACGGCGTGGCGCTGACCTGGCCGAACGCGGGACGTTTTCTCGCCGCACGCGCCAAGGGGCGCCCCCCGAGAAGGGGAGCGCCCCAGGGCAGGGACGGGCGTCAGCCCATGTGCGGGTACGCGTAGTCCGTCGGCGGGACCAGGGTCTCCTTGATGGCCCGCGTCGACGTCCACCGCATCAGGTTCTGCGGCGCCCCCGCCTTGTCGTTCGTGCCGGAGGCCCGCCCGCCCCCGAACGGCTGCTGCCCGACGACCGCGCCCGTCGACTTGTCGTTGATGTAGAAGTTGCCGGCCGCGTACCGCAGCTTCTCCATCGTGTACGCCGCCGCCGCGCGGTCGTTCGCGATGACCGACCCGGTCAGCGCGTAGTCCGACACGGACTCCATCTGCGTCAGCATCTCGTCGTACGCCTCGTCCTCGTAGACGTGCACCGCGAGCACGGGGCCGAAGTACTCCGTCCGGAACACCTCGTTCTCCGGGTCGGTGCACTCGATGACGGTCGGCCGCACGAAGTACCCGACCGAGTCGTCGTAGGTCCCGCCCGCCACGATCGTGCAGGTCGGGTCCTCCTTCGCCCGGTCGATCGCCGCCTTGTTCTTCGCGAACGACCGCTCGTCGATGACCGCGCCGACGAAGTTGGCGAGATCGGTGACGTCGCCCATGGTCAGGTAGTCGACCTCGGCCGCGAACTCCTCCTTGAAGCCGCCGTTCCAGATCGACGCCGGGATGTACGCGCGCGAGGTCGCGCTGCACTTCTGGCCCTGGTACTCGAAGGCCCCGCGCGTCAGCGCGGTCTTGAGCACCGCACGGTCCGCCGACGGGTGCGCGACCACGAAGTCCTTGCCGCCGGTCTCACCGACGAGCCGCGGATACGTCCGGTACTTGTCGATGTTGTTGCCGACCGTCTTCCACAGGTACTGGAACGTCGGGGTCGACCCGGTGAAGTGGATCCCGGCCAGGTCACGGTGGTGCAGGGCGACCTCGGAGACCTCGACGCCGTCACCGGTGAGCAGGTTGATGACGCCCGCCGGCAGCCCCGCCTCCTCCAGCAGCTCCATGAGCAGCACGGCGGCCAGGGTCTGCGTCGGCGACGGCTTCCACACCACCACGTTGCCCATCAGCGCGGGCGCGGTCGGCAGGTTGCCGGCGATCGCGGTGAAGTTGAACGGGGTGATCGCGTAGACGAAGCCCTCCAGCGGACGGTGGTCCATGCGGTTCCACACGCCCGGGGAGTTGGCCGGCGGCTGCTCGGCCAGGATGCCGCGCGCGTAGTGCACGTTGAAGCGCCAGAAGTCGACGAGCTCGCAGGGGCTGTCGATCTCGGCCTGCTGGGCGGTCTTGGACTGCCCGAGCATCGTCGCGGCGGCGAGCTTCTCGCGCCAGGGGCCGGCCAGCAGCTCGGCGGCGCGCAGGAAGATGGCGGCGCGGTCGTCGAAGGAGAGCGCGCGCCAGCCCGGCGCGGCGGCCAGCGCCGCGTCGACGGCGTCCTGCGCGTCCTGCCGCGTGGCGTGCCGGAACGTGCCGAGCACGGCCTTGTGGCGGTGCGGCTGGACGACGTCGAAGGGCTCGCCGCCGCCCATCCGCTTCTCCCCGCCGATGGTGCAGGGCAGCTCCGTCGGGTTCTCGGCGAGCTCCTTCAGCCTGGCCTCCAGCCGCGCCCGCTCGGGCGAACCGGGGGCGTAGCCGTGCACCGGCTCGTTGACGGGGGCGGGGACCCGGGTCACAGCGTCCATGGTGTCCGTAACTCCTTGTGTGAGCGGTGGGGAAACGAGTGTGTGCGGAGGGGACGTACTCAGCCCCTGCCGGCCGTCGACCGTACGAAGAACCGCAGGTCGGCCGGCTTCTCGGCCAGCCTGCGCATGCTGTGCCTTCCCGGGGGACAACCCCCGGACCCCCGGCCGGTACCGGGGCACAGCCCCGCACGGTCAGCCATGGCCGACCATGCTCCTGACGAAGAACCGCAGATTGGCCGGCTTCTCGGCCAGCCTCCGCATGAAGTACCCGTACCAGTCCGTCCCGTACGCCGTGTACACCCGCATGCGGTGGCCCTCAGCGGCCAGTCGCAGGTGTTCCTCGCCGCGGATGCCGTACAGCATCTGGAACTCGTACTCGTCGAGCTTGCGTCCGGCGCGCCGGGCCAGTTCCTGGGCGATGGAGATGAGGCGCGGGTCGTGCGACCCGACCATCGGGTAGCCCTCGCCCTCCATCAGCGTCCGCAGCACGCGGACGTACGCCTTGTCGGTCTCGTGCCGGTCCTGGTACGCGACCGAGGCCGGCTCCTTGTACGCGCCCTTGACCAGCCGCACCCGGCTGCCGCTCGCGGCGAGCCGGCGGGCGTCGGCCTCGGTGCGGAACAGGTACGCCTGGATGACGCAGCCCGTCTGCGGGAAGTCCCGTCGCAGTTCCTCGTGGACGGCGAACATCGAGTCGAGGGTGGTGTGGTCCTCGGCGTCCAGCGTGACGGTGGTGCCGATGGCGGCGGCGGCCTCGACGACCGGGCGGACGTTCGCCAGCGCCAGCTCGTGTCCGCCGGGCAGCGCCTGGCCGAACATCGACAGCTTGACGGACATCTCGGCGCGCGCGCCGAGCTCCAGCGGCTCCAGGCGGCCGATCAGCTCCAGGTACGCGTCGCGCGCGGCGGCGGCCTGCTCGGGGGTGGTGATGTCCTCGCCGACGACGTCCATGGTGAGCGCGAGGCCCTTGCCGGTGAGGTCGCGGATGACCGGCACGATGTCGTCGACGGTCTCCCCGGGGATGAACCGGTCGACGACCGGCCGGGTCACCGGGGCGGCGGAGACCAGCCGGCGCAGCCGGTCGCTGCGCGACGCGGCGAGAATCACGGGACCCAGCACGGGGCACCTCCACAAGAACACACACGCCAGGAGCCGTGCCCGAGGGTCCGGGTACGGCACGGGGAACCACCGTGAAACCTAGGGATTCCCGCGTTTTCCGGCCATCGACAGCTGTCACGCATCCGTGCCCCGGATCTCAGACAGATGTATGAAGGGCGGCCGGGGCTGCGGGAGAATGAGGGGGTGACGGCGGACCACAGAAGCGAACGCACGGGCGACAACCGAGGTGACCACCGAGGTGACCACCGGGGGGACTACCAGGACCTCGTGGACGAGATCTCCGGCCTGCTCGGCGCCCCCGCCACGCTGGAGAACCGGGACTTCGAGCTGATCGCCTTCGGCGCGTACGACAGCGACGAGGAGCTGGACGCCTCCGCGCTGGACCCGGTCCGCACCCGCTCGATCCTCACGCGCCGCTCCACCGCGGCCGTGCGTGCCTGGTTCGAGGGGTTCGGCATCACCCGGGCGACCGGCCCCGTCCGCATCCCGCCGACCCCGGAGGCGGGGGTGTACCGGGGAAGAATCTGTCTGCCGGTACGCCATCGGAGTGTCGTCCTCGGCTATGTGTGGCTGCTGGACGGCGACCCCGGCCCGACCGAGCGGCAGCTCGCCGCGGCGATGGAGGTGACCGGCCGGATCGGCGCGCTGCTCGTCGACGAGGTGCAGCACCGCGCGGACCTGACGCGCGAGCTGCGGGCGGTGCTGACCGCGGCGGACGGCTGGCAGCGGGACATGGCGATCGCGGAGCTGCGGACGGGGCTGGGCGAGCGGGCGGAGGCGGTGCACACGGTGGTGTGCGTGGCCCCGTGGCCGTCGGCCGACCCGGACGACGCCCCTTCGGTGCGTACGGTGCCGGGCGCGGTGGCGCGGTGCACGGTGCCGTGGGGCACGACCGGCCAGAGCCTGGCCCTCCTGGTCCGCCTGCGCTCCCCCGACGCCCCGGCCCCGGCCCGGTCGGCGGCGGCCCGGCTCCTGGAACGCGCGGCACAGACCGGCCCCACGACGGGTACCGCCCAGCGGGCGGCGAGCCAAGGCGCCACGTCCCCGGCGCGCGGCGGGGCGCCGGCGGCGGGCCGGGGTGCCGCGCCGGCGGCGGGCCGGGGTGTCGCGTCCGTCGCCGTCGCCGGTGTCGCCGTTCCCCGGCACGGGCTCGGCGAGCTCGGGGCCGCGTGGAGCGAGGCCGTCGCGGCGGCGCGGGCCGCGTGGGCGGAGCCGCGGCTCGGGCCCGTCGCCCTCTGGTCGTCCATCGGCCCGTACCGGCTGCTCACCGCACTGCCCCCCGAGGCGGCGCGCGACCCCGCCGTCCGCGAGCTGCTCTCCCCCGCGCACCGCGAACTGGCCCGTACCGCTGAAGTGTTCCTCGACCTCGCCGGCCAGGCGGGACGGGCGGCGGCGGAGCTGGGGATCCACCGGCAGACGCTGTACTACCGGCTGTCGCGGGTGGAGCGGCTGACCGGCCTGGATCTGGACGACGGCGAGGACCGTCTGCTGCTGCACATGGCCCTGAAGTCCCGTCGGCTGTGAGAGCCGCGGGCGGGGCCGGTGCTCAGCCCTCCCCCTCGCCGCCCCGCTCCCCCGGCCCCGCCGTACCCGTCACCCCGGCGAGCACCTGCCGCAGGCCCTCGGTCAGGGTCTTCGCATCGGGGGCGCTCTCGACGTCGAAGTTGTAGTGGGCGATGAGCCCCATCATCACCGTGTAGTAGAAGCCGCCGAGGGAGTCGACGGTCTCCTCGGGGACGTCCTCCTCCCGTCCGCCCATGAAGAGCGGCACGAGGGCGCGCATCGCCTCCCGCTGGGCCCCTGCCAGGTGGTCGCGGACCGCGGGCAGACGGTCGCCCATGGCCACGATCTCGATGCTCAGGCGCCACATCGAGCCGGGCTCCCGCATGGTCCCGATGATGTTCGACCACACCGCCTCGAACCGCTCCAGGGAGCCGGGAGCGGTGTCCGCGAGCAGCCGCTCGCTGCCGTCGAAGGCGTCGGAGACCTCTCCGATCAGCGCCACGTACGCCTGCGCGAGCAGCGTGTCCTTGGAGCCGTAGTGGTAGCCGATGGACGCCAGGTTGGTGCCCGACTCCTTGACGATGTCCCGCGCCGTCGTGCGCGCGAACCCCTTCTCCAGCAGGCAGCGCTTGGCGCCTTCGAGCAAGTCCTCTCGGTGTCCCATGCGGTCACCCTAATCCGCGCCCGGACGCCCGTCTAGAACGAGCGTGTAGAACGGCTGTGTAGAACCGCCGCGTAGAACGATTGTGTAAGACGCACGTCTATGCCCACGCCTTAAACAAGCGTACTGAACACTCGTACTAGACAAGCGTATAAGACGCCCGTACATTCCCTGCCATGACACCGACGAACCCGACCCCTGACCCCGCGCCCACCGCCGGCGCCCTGGCCGGGCGGCGCGAATGGGCCGCCCTGGGCGTGCTGATGCTTCCGCTGCTGCTGGTCTCCATGGACGTCTCCGTCCTCTACTTCGCGATCCCCGCGATCACCGCGGACCTGGAGCCGAGCGGCACCCAGCAGCTGTGGATCTTCGACATCTACGCCTTCGTCCTGGCCGGACTGCTGATGACGATGGGCGCCCTCGGCGACCGGTTCGGGCGCCGACGGCTGCTGCTGGCAGGCGCGGCGGCCTTCGGGGCGGCCTCGCTGGTGGCCGCGTACGCGAACAGCGCCGAGACGCTGATCGCGGCGCGCGCGGTGCTCGGGCTCGGCGGGGCGACGCTGATGCCGTCGACGATGGCGCTGCTGCGCACGATGTTCACCGACCCGGGGCAGCGGGCCAAGGCCGTCGGACTGTGGTCCGGGGTCATGACCGGCGGGATCGCGCTCGGCTCGGTGCTGAGCGGGGTGCTGGTGCAGTACTTCTGGTGGGGCTCGGTGTTCCTGGTCAACCTGCCGGCGATGGCCATGCTGCTGGTGCTCGGCCCGCTGCTGCTGCCGGAGTCGCGCAGCCCGGAGCCCGGCCGGTTCGACCTCGTGAGCGTGCCGTTGTCGCTGGCGGCGGTGCTGCCGGTGGTCTACGGGCTGAAGGAGATCCCCACCGAGGGGTGGAACGTGCGGTACGTGGTGTCGGTGACCGTGGGGCTGCTGTTCGCGGCGCTGTTCGTGCACCGGCAGCGTACGGCCGCCGCGCCGATGATCCCGCCGGCGCTGCTGCGGGCCCGCGGCTTCTCGCCCGCGCTGGCGCTGAACCTGCTGTCCTCGTTCGCGATGCTGGGCTCGGCGTTCTTCACGACGCAGTATCTGCAATCCGTGCTGGGCAGGAGCGCGCTGGAGGCGGCGTTGTGGGCGCTGCTGCCGTCGGTGCTGATCGGGGTGGCCGCGCCGGTGGCGGCGGTCCTTGTGCGGCGTGGGGTGGACAGGGCGTACGTCGTGGCCGGCGGGTTCGTGGTGGCGGCGGGCGGCTACGGGTTGCTGGCGCTCGCCGGGACGCAGTCGCTGTGGCTGGTGCTGGCCGGGGCGGGGGTGCTGGCCTCGGGGATCGTCACGGTGATGTCGCAGGTGACCGATCTGGCGCTGGGGGCGGCGCCGGTGGAGCGGGCCGGGACGGCGTCCTCGCTGATGGAGACGGCGTCGGAGTTCGGGGGTGCGCTGGGGATGGCGGTGCTCGGGGCGATCGGGACGGCGGTGTACCGGCACGGGGTGGGCCCGGAGGCGCCGGAGGCGGCGCGGCAGACGTTGGGTGGGGCGTTGGCGGTGGCGGAGGGGATGCCGGGGGATGCGGGGGCCGTGCTGGTGGCTGTGGCGCGGGGGGCGTTCGTGGACGGGATGCGGGGGGCGGCGGTGACGGGGGCGGTCCTGCTACTGGCCGCGGCGGTCCTGGCCCTCCGCGCCCTGGGCTCCGCGCGCCCACACGCCCTCACGGCTCCCCCGCACGAGCACGCCCAGCCGGCCCCCACCAGGGTCGCGGGGAACCGCGCACCCAGCCACGCCGCCCCCGCAGCCAACGAACCCGCCTAAGCAGGACCCCGGGGGGCGGCAGCCCCACCAACCCCCCGCCCCCCCAAAAAAGGGGCGCGAGGAACTGCGCGCCCAGCCACAACGCCCCCGCAGCCAACAAACCCACCCAACAGGACCCGGGGGGGCGACAGCCCCACCAACCCCCCGCCCCCCAAAGGGGCGCGAGGAACTGCGCGACCAGCCACAACGCCCCCGCAGCCAACAAACCCGCCCAGCGGGGGTCCGGGGGCAACAGCCCCCGGGGTCGGGAATGGGTAGGGGCGGCGGGGGCGAAGAAAAGTGTTTTCGCCCCCGCCGCCCCTACCCTTCCCTTCAAGGGGCTCCGCCCCTTGGACCCCGTGGGGTGCGTTGTCGGCCGACCGCCGGTGGGGACTTCTCGCGCAGTTCCCCGCGCCCCTTTACGGGGCGCATCGTTTCTCGCGCCCGCGCGGCGGAGCCGCGCAACGTACGCACCCCCGCGCCCCCTGCGGGGCGCGGGGGTGGGCCGGTGTCAGGCGAGGTTGATCGAGCGGGCGGAGGTCGCGCCGATTTCGGCGGCGAGTTCCGTGACCACGTTCGGCGGGACCGTGTCGTCGACCGTCAGGACCGCCAGCGCCTCGCCCCCGGCGACCGCGCGGGAGACCTGCATGCCGGCGATGTTGATGCCGGCCTCACCGAGGACGCGCCCGAGCGTGCCCACGACCCCCGGCCGGTCGGCGTACCGCAGCACGACCATGTGGTCGGCGAGTGCGAGGTCCACGTCGTACTCCCCGACCGCCACGATCTTCTGGTGGTGCTTCGGCCCGGCCAGCGTGCCGGACACCGACACCTCCTCGCCGTCCGCGAGCGTGCCCCGCACGACAACGACGTTGCGGTGGTCGGTGGCCTCGGAGCTCGTGGTCAGACGCACCTCGACCCCGCGCTCCTGGGCGAACAGCGGCGCGTTGACGTAGGACACCGTCTCGTCGACGACGTCCTCGAACACGCCCTTGAGCGCGGAGAGTTCGAGCACCTTCACGTCGTGCTGGGTGATCTCGCCGTACACCTCGACGTCGAGCCGCACCGCGACCTCGCCCGCGAGGGCGGTGAAGATGCGGCCGAGCTTCTCCGCGAGCGGCAGCCCCGGCTTGACGTCCTGGGCGATCACACCGCCCTGGACGTTGACCGCGTCGGGCACGAGCTCACCGGCGAGGGCGAGCCGCACCGACTTGGCGACCGCGATGCCCGCCTTCTCCTGCGCCTCGTCCGTGGAGGCGCCCAGGTGCGGGGTGCAGACGACCTGGTCGAGCTCGAACAGCGGGGAGTCCGTGCAGGGCTCCTTGGCGTACACGTCGAGGCCGGCGCCGGCGACCCGGCCCTCCTTCAGCGCCGCGTACAGCGCCTCCTCGTCGACGATGCCGCCGCGCGCGGCGTTGACGATGCGCACGCTGGGCTTGACCTTGCGCAGCGCCTCGTCGCCGATGAGGCCGAGCGTCTCGGGGGTCTTGGGCAGGTGGACGGTGATGAAGTCGGAGACCTCGAGCAGCTCGTCGAGGGTCACGACCTTGACGCCCATCTGGGCGGCGCGGGCGGGCTGCACGTAGGGGTCGTAGGCGACGACCTTCATGCCGAACGCGGACATGCGCTGCGCGACGAGCGCCCCGATGCGGCCGAGGCCGACGACACCGAGGGTCTTCTCGGCGAGCTCGACGCCGGTGTACTTGCTGCGCTTCCACTCGCCGTTCTTGAGCGCGGCGTTGGCCTGCGGAATGTTGCGCGCGGTGGAGACGATCAGACCGCAGGCGAGCTCGGCGGCGGTGACGATGTTGGAGGTCGGCGCGTTCACGACCATCACGCCGGCCTTGGTGGCGGCGGAGACGTCCACGTTGTCCAGGCCGACGCCGGCGCGGGCGACGACCTTGAGCTTGTGGGCGGCGGCGACGGCCTCGGCGTCGACCTTCGTCGCGGAGCGGATCAGGATGGCGTCGACGTCGGCGAGGGCCGGGAGCAGTTCGGCCCGGTCCGCCCCGTTGCAGTGCCGGATCTCGAAGTCCGGGCCCAGCGCGTCCACGGTGGCGGGCGACAGCTCTTCGGCGATGAGTACGACAGGTTTCGAGCTCACGTGGGTCCTCACATGTCCAATGCGGACGGCCGTCCCGACGGCCGCAGGCGGTGGGAGGGAAGCGGCGTCGGGAAAGGGCGGGCTCGCGCTTCCCCGGTGTCGCTGGGCCGCGTGGAAGACGCACGACGCTGTGGGCCTGACGCGTATTAGTGGTGCAGTCTAGTGGCGCGGCGAGGGCGTCGTGCGCCTCATCACGAGGATCACCCGTCCGTGGGAGGACGGGCGGGCCGACGCCGTGCGGACGGCGCCGGCCGGAGCGGGCCGGGGCCGGGCGGTGCCGCCCCGCCCCGGCCGCTCCCCGAGGGCTTACGCCTCCTCGTTGACCCAGCTCATGAGCTTGCGCAGCTCCTTGCCGGTGGTCTCGAGCAGGTGCTCGGAGTCCTGCTTCTTGTACTCGTTGTACTTCTTCAGACCGCCGTGGTACTCGTCCATCCAGTTCTTGGCGAACGAGCCGTCCTGGATCTCGGCGAGGACCTTCTTCATCTCGGCCTTGGTGGCGTCGGTGATGATCCGCGGGCCGGTGATGTAGTCGCCCCACTCGGCGGTCTCGGAGATGGACCAGCGCATCTTCTCCAGGCCGCCCTCGTACATGAGGTCGACGATGAGCTTCAGCTCGTGCATGCACTCGAAGTAGGCGATCTCCGGCTGGTAGCCCGCCTCGGTCAGCGTCTCGAAGCCCGCCTTGACCAGGGCCGCGGTGCCGCCGCAGAGCACGGCCTGCTCGCCGAAGAGGTCGGTCTCGGTCTCCTCGGTGAAGGTCGTCTTGATGACGCCGGCGCGGGTGCCGCCGATGCCCTTGGCGTACGACAGGGCCAGCGCGAAGCCGTTGCCGGAGGCGTCCTGCTCGACGGCCACGATGCACGGAACGCCGCGGCCCTCCTCGTACTGGCGGCGCACCAGGTGACCCGGGCCCTTGGGGGCGACCATGCACACGTCGACGCCGGCCGGGGGCTTGATGAAGCCGTAGCGGATGTTCAGGCCGTGGCCGAAGAACAGCGCGTCGCCGTCGTTCAGGTTCGGGGCGATGTGCTCCTCGTAGACCTGGGCCTGGATCGGGTCCGGCACGAGGATCATGATGACGTCGGCCTCGGCGGCCGCCTCGGCGGGGCTCACCACGCGCAGGCCCTGCTCCTCGGCCTTCGCCTTGGACTTCGAACCCTCGTGCAGACCGACACGGACGTCGACACCCGAGTCACGCAGCGACAGCGCGTGGGCGTGGCCCTGGCTGCCGTAACCGATGACCGCGACCTTGCGGCCCTGGATGATGGACAGGTCGGCGTCAGCGTCGTAGAACAGCTCGGCCACTTTCGGTTCACTCCTTGGTGTGCGGGTGTTGCGTCCCACCGTATGCCGGTGAGGGGGCGGGAAGCCGGGGGGTCTCGTAATGCGGGCGGCGCGCCGGGCAAGTGGTACCGGTCCACCGGCCGCGGGTACCGCCGGGGCGGGCGGCCGGTCGTTCCGGCCGCCCGGGGCGCGGGTCTGGCGGTGTGTCAGGCCGAGCGGTCGAGCGCGCGCAGCGAGCGGTCGGTGATGGAGCGGGCGCCGCGGCCGATGGCGATGGTGCCGGACTGGACCAGTTCCTTGATGCCGTACTGCTCCAGCATCCGGAGCATGGCGGTCAGCTTGTCGCTGGAGCCGGTGGCCTCGATGGTGACGGCCTCCGGGGAGACGTCGACGGTCTTGGCGCGGAAGAGCTGGACGATCTCGGTGATCTGGGAGCGCGTCTCGTTGTCGGCGCGCACCTTGACGAGGACCAGTTCGCGCTGGACGGCCTGGGCCGGCTCCAGCTCGACGATCTTGAGCACGTTGACGAGCTTGTTGAGCTGCTTGGTCACCTGTTCTAGCGGCAGGTCCTCGACGCTCACCACAATGGTGATGCGGGAGATGTCGGGGTGCTCGGTGACACCGACGGCGAGGGAGTCGATGTTGAAGCCGCGGCGGGAGAAGAGCGCGGCGATCCGGGCCAGGATGCCGGGGGTGTTCTCGACCAGGACCGAGAGCGTGTGCTTGGTGGACATGACGGGCGTACCTTCCTGAAGTCCCTGAAGTCCTCTGAGTTCGCGGGTGCGCGCGGGTGGCGCGCGGGTGACCCGAAGCTCTCCGGGGCTCTCAGTCGTCCTCGTTGTCGCCGAAGTCGGGGCGGACGTCCCGAGCGGCCATGATCTCGTCGTTGGAGGTGCCGGCGGCGACCATCGGCCACACCATGGCGTCCTCGTGGACGATGAAGTCCACGACCACGGGGCGGTCGTTGACCGAGTTGGCCTCCTCGATGACCTTGTCCAGGTCCTCGGGGCGCTCGCAGCGGATGGCGTAGCAGCCCATGGCCTCCGACAGCTTGACGAAGTCGGGGACGCGGGTGCCCCTGGCCTCCGGGTTGACGTCGTCCGGGCCCGAGTGCAGGACCGTGTTGGAGTACCGCTGGTTGTAGAACAGGGTCTGCCACTGGCGGACCATCCCCAGGGCGCCGTTGTTGATGATGGCGACCTTGATCGGGATGTTGTTCAGGGCGCAGGTGGTGAGTTCCTGGTTGGTCATCTGGAAGCAGCCGTCGCCGTCGATCGCCCAGACCGTGCGGTCGGGCTGTCCGGCCTTGGCGCCCATCGCGGCCGGGACCGCGTAGCCCATGGTTCCGGCGCCGCCGGAGTTGAGCCAGGTGGCGGGTTGTTCGTACTTGATGAAGTGCGCGGACCACATCTGGTGCTGGCCGACGCCCGCCGTGAAGATCGTGTCCTCGGGGGCGAGCTGTCCGATGCGCTCGATGACCGCCTGCGGGGAGAGCGAGCCGTCCGCGGGCTGGTCGTAGCCGAGCGGGTAGGTCTCGCGCCAGCGGTTGAGGTCCTTCCACCAGGCTTCGTAGTCGCCCCGGTGGCCGTCGGCGTGCTCCTTCTGGACGGCCTGGATCAGGTCGGCGAGGACCTCGCGGGCGTCGCCGACGATCGGCACGTCGGCGACGCGGTTCTTGCCGATCTCGGCGGGGTCGATGTCGGCGTGGACGACCTTGGCGTGCGGGGCGAAGCTGTCCAGCTTGCCGGTGACGCGGTCGTCGAAACGGGCGCCGAGGGCGACGATCAGGTCGGCCTTCTGCAACGCGGTGACGGCGGTGACGCTGCCGTGCATGCCGGGCATTCCCACGTGCAGCGGGTGGCTGTCGGGGAACGCGCCGAGCCCCATCAGGGTGGTGGTGACGGGGGCTCCGGTGAGCTCGGCGAGGACCTTCAGCTCGGCGGTGGCCTTCGCCTTGATGACGCCGCCGCCGACGTAGAGGACGGGCCGCCGGGCGGCGGTGATCAGCTTGGCCGCCTCGCGGATCTGCTTGGCGTGCGGCTTGGTGACCGGGCGGTAGCCGGGCAGGTCCATGACCGGCGGCCAGGAGAACGTGGTCTTGGCCTGGAGGATGTCCTTGGGGATGTCGACCAGGACCGGGCCGGGGCGGCCGGTGGAGGCGACGTGGAACGCCTGGGCGATCATCCGCGGGATGTCGTCGGCGTTGGTGACCAGCCAGCTGTGCTTGGTGATCGGCATGCTGATGCCGACGATGTCCGCCTCCTGGAAGGCGTCCGTGCCGATCGCGGAGGACGCCACCTGGCCGGTGATCGCGACCAGCGGGACGGAGTCCAGATTGGCGTCGGCCAGCGGGGTGACCAGGTTGGTGGCACCGGGGCCCGAGGTGGCCATGCAGACGCCGACCTTGCCGGTGGCCTGCGCGTAGCCGGTGGCCGCGTGGCCGGCGCCCTGCTCGTGGCGGACGAGGACGTGGCGGACCTTGGTGGAGTCCATCATCGGGTCGTACGCCGGAAGGATCGTGCCGCCGGGAATGCCGAATACCGTGTCGGCGCCGACCTCCTCGAGCGAGCGGATGAGGGACTGCGCGCCCGTCACCTGCTCGGGGACGGACGGCTGCTGTCCGGAGGAACGGGGCCGCGGCTGCGGATGGTGGGCCCCGGAGGCCTGCTCGGTCATCGGCATTCTCTTCTCGATGCTGAGGGTTTTTGCGTGGTTCGTGCGATACGTCAACTGTGGCGACTGCGGTACGGCTGGTGCCTGTGCAACAAAAAACCCCTCGTGCCAGGAGGCAAGCGAGGGGAGCGCGCCGGGTGCGGTCGCTGGGGATTCCGGGTGGTCCGGTCGGGCCCAGCTTCAGCCGACGCGCTGTCCAAGTACGAGAATTCGGGTGCGCATGGAACTGACCCTCTCCCTGGGGCGCACCGACTGTCAAGTGGGTGGGACGGGAGTCTCATCATGTGGGCGAAGGGCGGTACCGCCACCCAGGACGGCCGTACCGCCGAGCCCGGCCGTCGCGCCGCCGAGCCCGGATGTCGCGCCGCCGAGCCCGGATGTCGCGCCGCCGAGCCCGGACGTCGTGCCCCCGAGCGCCCCGGTGACGGTGCCGCCGAGCACCGCCGGGAGGCCGTGCGCGTAGACGCCCGCGCCCCTGCCCGCGAGGACGGGCTCGGCCGGTCCGTGCGGCACCGGGTAGTGGCCGCGGGTGAGCGCCCGGCGCAGCCGGTACTCGTCCAGCGGGCCGGAGAAGACCAGGCCCTGGCCGTGGGTGCAGCCCATGGCGCGCAGGGTGACGACCTGCTCGGGCAGGTCCACCCCGTCGGCCACGGACTGCAAGCCCAGGTCGGTGGCGATCCGGAGCAGTCCGCTGGTGATCTTGTGCAGCCGGGCCGACTCGACGACCCCCTCGACCAGCCCCCGGTCGAGCCGGAGGATGTCGACGGGGAGCCGGCGCAGCGCGGCGATCGTCGTCTGCCCGCTGCCGACGCCGTCCAGCGCGATGCGTACGCCGAGCCGGCGCAGGGCGCCGAGCCGGCGCTCCAGCTCCTCCAGGGGCACCCGGGCGTCGATGTCGGCCAGTTCCAGGATGAGGGCGCCGGAGGCGAGTCCGTGCCGGGTGAGCAGGTTCTCCACGGAGCCGGGCGGCAGGGTGCGGTCCAGGAGCCGGCGGGCGGCCAGGCGGACGGTGACGGGCGCGGCGATCCCGGAGGCGGTGCGCTCGGCGGCCTGGGTGACGGCCCGTTCGAGCAGGCCGCGGCACAGCTCGGCGGACCGCTCGCCGTCCTCGGCGACGCGCAGGAACTCGCCGGGGGTGAACAGCACGCCCTGGGCGGAGCGCCAGCGGGCCTGGGCGGCGACCGACGAGATCCGGCCGTCGGCGAGGGCCACGACGGGCTGGTGCAGCAGCAGGAATTCGCCGTCGTGCAGCGCGGTCCGCAGCCGGCCGGCCAGTTCGGCCTTGCGGACGACGTCCTGTTGCATCTGGGGGGCGTACAGCTCGACGCGGTTCTTGCCGGCCGCCTTGGCGCGGTACATGGCGAGGTCGGCGTTGCGCAGCAGTTCGCCCGCGCCGAGGCCGGGTTCGGCGAAGGCGACGCCGATGGAGGCGGCGACGCGGACATCGTTGCCGTCGATGGTGTACGGCTGCGAGAGTCCGGCACGGAGGCGGTCGGCCAGTTCTCCTATGTGGCGTTCCCTGGCGGCGCGGTCGCGGGTGCCGTCCCCGGTGATGAGGGCGGCGAACTCGTCCCCGCCGAGCCGGGCGGCGGTGTCGCCCTGTCTCAGGGAGTCCTGGAGCCGGCGGGCGGCCTGGACGAGCAGTTCGTCCCCCGCCTGGTGGCCGATGGTGTCGTTGACGGCCTTGAAGCCGTCGAGGTCGATGAAGAGCACCGCCGTGCCGCGCAGCGCGGGGCCCCGGTCCGAGGCGCGGCGGCCGGAGAGCGCCTGCCGCACGCGCCGGGTGAACAGGGCGCGGTTGGGCAGGTCGGTGAGCGGGTCGTGCTCGGCGTTGTGCTGCAACTGGGCCTGGAGGCGCACCCGTTCGGTGACGTCCCGGCTGTTGAAGATGAGGCCGCCGTGGTGGCGGTTGACGGTGGACTCCACGTTGAGCCAGCCGCCGTCGCCGGAGCGGAAGCGGCACTCGATGCGGGTGGTGGGCTCCTCCAGCGGGCTGGCGGCGAGGAAGCGGCGCACCTCGTGCACCACGCAGCCGAGGTCCTCGGGGTGGATGAGCCCCGCGAGTTCGGTGCCGACCAGCTCCTCCGCGGGCCGGCCGTAGACCCCTGCGGCGGCCGGGGAGACGTAGCGCAGGACGCCGCTGGGTGCGGCGATCATGATGACGTCGCTGGAGCCCTGCACCAGGGAGCGGAAGTGGTTCTCCTTCTGGGCCAGTTCGTGGGTGAGCGTGATGTTGTCGCGCAGCATGATGCCCTGGCGGGCCAGGAGGGCGAGCACGACGGCGCCGGCGGTGAGCAGCACGACGCGGTCGACGCTGCGGCCGTCGAGGAGGTTGTAGAGGATCCCCAGGGTGCAGACGGCGGCGGCCAGGTAGGGCGTGAGCGCGGCGATCGAGCCGGTGAGGGGGCGGGTGACCGGATACCGGCCGTGGCCCGGTTCCACCGGATACGGGTACGGCTGGGAATGCGGGTGCGGATACGGGTGCGCCTGCCCGGCGGGGCGAACCTGCCCGACGGGATGGGTCTGTCCGGCGGCGTGGGTCTGTCCGACGGGGTGGGTCTGGACGGCATCGGTCCTGGTGTGCTCCTGCGCCGGCCCCGTCCTGGTGTGTTCGTGGGCCGGTGCGCCGGCGCCCGGCACATGGGCGTGCACCACCCGGGTGTGCGCCTCGCCGTACCCCTCGTCGGTGCGGGTGCCGACCCAGGGGGCGTAGGCGAGCAGCAGGGAGCCGGAGAACCAGCCCGCGTCGAGCAGTTGGCCGGAGTGGTAGGCGTTGTGCAGGAGCGGCGAGGTGAACAGGGCGTCGCACGCGACCGTCAGGCCGAGCGCGCCGATCGCGGTGTTGACGGCGGAGCGGTTGACCGCGGAGCGCCGGAAGTGCAGCGCGAGGACCATGCTCACCAGGGCGATGTCCAGCAGCGGGTAGGCGAGCGAGAGCGCGGTGTGGGCGACGCTCGGCCCGTCGAACCGGGCGGCCTGGGCGAGCGCGAGGCTCCACGACAGGGTGAGCAGCGAGCCGCCGATCAGCCACGCGTCCAGCGCGAGGCAGAGCCAGCCGGCCCTGGTCACGGGCCGTTTGGCGAGCACCAGCAGGCCCACGATGGCGGGCGGCGCGAAGCACAGGAAGAACAGGTCCGCCCAACTGGGGCTGGGTACCGGGCGTTGGAGGACGACCTCGTACCAGCCCCAGACACCGTTGCCGAGGGCGGCCATGGTGGAGGAGACGGAGAACAGCAGCCAGGCGGGTCGAAAGCGGCTGCGGCGGGAGCGCGCGCGGAGCAGGCAGGAGACGGCGGCGGCGCCCGCCGCGATGCTCAGCCCGAAGTCGCCCATGAAGAGCGCGAGCCGCTGTGAGCCCCAGCCGAGCGCGGCACCGACGGCGTATCCCCCGCAGAGCAGGGCGAGGAGCAGCTGCGGGACCGGGCTCGGGCGGCCGTGCGGCGCCCGGCGGCGGACCGGCAGGGCCCCGGGCGAGCTCACCGGTCCCACCCGGTCCGGGTGGGGGCGGCACCGCGGTTCCGCCGGTGTGCGTGGCGCCTGCGGGGGGCGGGCCCGTGGTGGTGCGGGCCGCCGCGGGTGCCTCCGGGTGGCGCCGCGCGCACGGTTCGTCGGCGCGCGCCCTGTCGCGTCGGATCGGTGATGGTGGTCAGGCCGTGCATCGTCCGTCGCCCCCCTCGCAGTCCCAGTCGCTGGTCGTTCCCTCGTCCCCCGCGCCGAATCGAGCACGGCGCAGCCCCTTCCCGGGACGATACACCAGGATCGTCACTCAGGGACATAGTCTCTCTACTCTCCGTGACGACCAGCGAGGATGCGCGCACGGACCGCTTCCGGGGGGCTGCGGAGCGTGCACGGAGCGGGTTCGGCGCGCGGCGCGGCTGCCGTACGCGCTGGTCGTGCGCCCCCGGGCGGACGACCGCCCGCCCGGGGCGTCCGGTGCGTTCAGTCACCCGTGGTGAGGACCACGTTGCGCAGCGGTTCCCGGTTCACCAACCGGGTGAGCTGATCGGCCAGGAGCCGCTTGGCGCGGGGCAGGAAGGCCGAGGTGGGGCCGCCGACGTGCGGGCTGATCAGCACGCCGGGCGCGGACCACAACGGGTGCCCCGGGGGCAGCGGTTCGGGGTCGGTGACGTCGAGTGCGGCGGTGATCCGGCCGGTCTCCACCTCGGTGAGCAGCGCCTTCGTGTCGACGACGCCGCCGCGCCCCACGTTGACCAGCAGCGCGCCGTCCTTCATCCGGGCCAGGAACTCGGCGTCGGCCAGTCCCCTGGTCTGTTCGGTGAGCGGGGTCACCAGCACCACCACGTCCGCCTCCGGCAGGAGTTCGGGCAGGGCGGCGATCGGGTGCACGGGGCCGCGCGCCGTCGTGCGCGCGGAGCGCGCGACGCGTGCGACCCGCGCCACCTCGAACGGTTCGAGCCGGTCCTCGATGGCGCTGCCGATGGCTCCGTAGCCGACGATCAGCACGGACCGGTCGGCGAGCGCGGGGTGGAAGCCGCTCGTCCAGCGCCCCTCGTCCTGGGCGCGGACGAAGCCGGGGACGCCGCGCAGCGAGGCGAGGATCAGAGTGAGCGCGAGCTCGGCGGTGCTCGCCTCGTGCACCCCGCGCGCGTTGCACAGCCGTACGCCGGGCGGCAGGGCGGACAGCCGGCCCGTCACGTCGTCGACACCGGCGGTCAGCGTCTGCACCACGCGCACGTTCCGCAGCGCCTGAAGCGGTCTGACGCGCACGGCCTGCGGCTTCATGTACGGCACCACGTACACCGCGCAGTCGGCGGGATCGCCGGGGAACTCCTGCTCGCCGTCCTCGCCCCCGTCCCAGAAGAGATAGCGGAACCCCTCGGGGAGCCGGTCGATCTCCTCGGGCGGAATGGGCAGCCACACGTCGTCGGTCATGCCAGGAGGCTATGCGAACTCCTGTACGCGGCAACGGTTAGGTTGGTGGCCGGGACAGGGGAGGATACGGCCAGGTGGAGCGCAGGACGTTGGGCGCGGCGGGGCTCGAGGTGGGGGCCGTGGGGCTCGGGTGCATGCCGATGAGCTGGGCGTACACCGCGTCGCGGCGGCGGGGCGAGGAGTCGCTGCGGACGGTCCACCGGGCGCTGGACGCCGGTGTGACGCTGCTGGACACGGCGGACATGTACGGGCCGTTCACCAACGAGCTGCTGATCGGCCGGGTGCTCAAGGAGCGGCGGGCGGACGCCTTCGTGTCGACCAAGGTGGGGCTGCTGGCCGGCGAGCAGCACATCGTGGCCAACGGCCGCCCGGGCTACGTCCGGCGGGCCTGCGACGCGTCGCTGCGGCGGCTGCACACGGACGTCATCGACCTGTACCAGCTGCACCGCGCGGACCCCGAGGTGCCCGTGGAGGAGACATGGGGCGCGATGGCGGACCTGGTGCGGGCCGGGAAGGTGCGGGCGCTGGGGCTGTGCGCGATGGACGTGCGGGGCGGCCGGCGGTCGCGGGCGGGGCTGTACGACGGGACGGTGCGGCAACTGGAGCGGGTGCAGCAGGTGTTCCCGGTGAGCGCGGTCCAGGCCGAGCTGTCGGTGTGGTCGCCGGAGGCGTTGCGCACGCTGCTGCCCTGGTGTGCGGCGCGCGGGGTGGGCTTCCTGGCGGCGATGCCGCTGGGCAACGGGTTCCTGACGGGCACGCTGCGGCCGGGCGAGGGGTTCGAGCCGGACGATCTGCGGGCCCGGCATCCGCGCTTCACGGCCGAGATGATGGCGGCGAACCAGCCGATCGTGGCGGGGCTGCGGCGGATCGCGCGCCGGCACGGGGACGGGGTGAGCGCCGCGCAGGTGGCCCTGGCCTGGACGCTGGCCCAGGGCCCGCACGTGGTCCCGGTGCCGGGCACGAAGCGGCCCGGCTGGGCGGCCGAGAACGCGGCGGCGGCCGGGGTGCGGCTGACGGAGGAGGACCTGGCGGAGGTGGCGGGCCTGCCGCCGGCGCAGGGCTCGTGGGACTGAGGGCGCGCCGGTCGTACGGGAGCCTCCTCGGTCACGTCGTACGGGAAGCCCCTCGGTCCCGTCGTACGAGAACCTCCTCGGCCCCGCCGTGCGGGAACCTCCTCGGTCCCGTCGTACGGAACCCCCTCGCCCCCGTGCGGGAACCCCCCGGTCCCCGTGACCGTACGCACCCGACCCGCGACGGGCGCCGCCCCCGGCGACGTACGCTTCCCTTCACGGCGCGGCCGTGCCGCGCGACCCCGGCGAAGGGACCCGATCGTGCGCTCTCGACCCACCGCGGCCGCGCTGGCGGTCGCCGCCCTCCTGCTGACGGCGGGCTGCTCCGGCGGCGGCTCCAACGGGCCGGACGGCGGCCGGACGAGCGCCTCCGCCGGCCGCACCGCCGGTCCCTCCGCGACGGCGACGCGCACGCCGCCCGCCAAGGGCTCGGTGAAGGTGCTGCGCACGGTCGCCGACGGCCTGGACACCCCGTGGGGCCTCGCCCCGCTGCCCGGCGGCGGACTGCTCGTCTCCTCCCGGGACAAGGGCACGCTCACCCGGGTCGACGACAAGACGGGCAGGAAGACGACGCTGGGCTCCGTGCCCGGCGTCTCCGCGGACGGCGAGGGCGGCCTCCTCGGCATCGCCCTCTCCCCCGCGTACGCCTCCGACCATCTGGTGTACGCCTACTTCACGACCGACTCCGACAACCGCGTCGCCCGCATGCTGTACGACCCGAAGAAGCCGGCCGGGGAGCAGCTCGGCGCCCCGGACACGGTGTTCAAGGGCATCCCGAAGGGCTACATCCACAACGGCGGCCGGATCGCGTTCGGCCCCGACAAGATGCTGTACGCGGGCACCGGCGAGTCCGGCGAGCGGGGTCTCGCCCAGGACAGGAAGTCGCTCGGCGGCAAGATCCTGCGCATGACCCCGGACGGCGAGCCCGCCCCGGGCAACCCGTTCGACGACTCGGTCGTGTACACGTACGGCCACCGCAACGTCCAGGGCCTGGCCTGGGACGACGAGCAGCGCCTGTTCGCCTCGGAGTTCGGCCAGGACACGTGGGACGAGCTGAACGCGATCGAGCCCGGCGCGAACTACGGCTGGCCGGACGCGGAGGGCACGTCGGACGACACGGAGTTCCACGACCCGCTCGCCCAGTGGCACACCGACGAGGCCTCCCCCAGCGGCATCGCGTACGCCGAGGGCTCGATCTGGATGGCCGGCCTGAAGGGCGAGCGCCTGTGGCGCATCCCCCTGAACGGCACGAAGGCCTCGGCGGACCCGCAGTCGTTCCTGGAGGGGAAGTACGGCCGCCTGCGCACGGTGGCCGCCGCGGGCGGCGACAGGCTCTGGCTCACGACGAGCAACACGGACGGCCGCGGCACCCCGAAGAAGGGCGACGACCGGATCCTGGAGCTGGAGGTCGGGTAGGGCCCGCCAGGGCGGGCCCCTTCCCCCGCCTCAGCTCGTCGACGGCAGGCCGAGGATGAGGTCCGTGTACTTGGCCACCGCGAGGAGCAGGCCGAGGACGCCGAGGGCGACGCCGCCCCAGGCGGCCGACTTGATCCAGGGGGCCTGCGGGCGGCCCGGGGTGCCGAAGGCGGGGCGGGCGAGGACGACGACGCCCACGACCAGCGCGAGCAGGGCGAAGAGGCCGCCCCACAGCGCGGTGGCGTGCCAGGCGTCGCCGTAGACCTCCTTGATCTGCTTGCCGACGCTCGCCGAGGACGAGGTGTGCAGCTGCCCGACGAGCGTCTCGCGGGCGGAGGCCACCGTGCCGACCCAGCTGCCGGTGAGCGAGACCACACCGAGCGCCGCGGAGACGATCGCGCCGGCGCCCTGGCCGACCCCGGAGGGGCCGGTGTCCTTCGGGTCGCCGTCCGGCGCGTCCTCCTGCGCAGCGCCCGCACCGGGCTCCGCGGCGGCCGTCCGCTCCGGCTCCGCGGCGGCCGTCCGCTCCGGCTCCGCGGCCGGTTCCGCCGCCTCGGCCGGCGCCGTCGTGTCCGCCGCCTCGGCCTCGGTCTTCGCCTCGGCGCCGGTCACGGTCGCCCCGGCCTCGTCAACTGTCTTGGATCCCATAACTCCGCACCGTACGTACGCTCTCTGAGAGGTCCCTTAACGGGGGTCCCCATGGTCCTCGGCGGCGCCGGCCGCGCGGGCCTGCCGCCATTCGGGGGCGAGCAGGGACCACACCTCGATGTCCTGCCGTACGCCCCGGTGGAGATGTCTCCCGCGCAGTACGCCGTCGCGGCGCATGCCCAGCCGTCGCGCCACATTGATGCTGGGTGTGTTGGCGGACGACACCAGCCACTCCACACGGTGGATGCCGCGCGCGTCAAACGCCCAGCCGAGGAGCACGCGCGCGGCCCGGGTGACCAGTCCCCGCCCGGCCGCCGCCGGTTCCAGCCAGCAGCCGGCCTCGGCGAAGCCCCGTGCCGCGTCGAACGTGCGGAACAGCACACCGCCCACCAGCTTCCCGTCCAGCCAGATGCCGTGCAGGCTGCCGGCGTCGTCGGCGCGCCGGTGGGCGTACATCGTCAGCAGCTCCCGCGCGGAGTCGGCGTCCGTCTGCTGCTCGCCGAAGGCGATGTGCTGCCCGATGAACTCGCGCCCGCGGTCGAGGTGGGCGAGGAACTCCTCGGCGTGCCACGGCTCCAGAGGGCGCAGTTCGGCCCCGTCGTCACCCAGGGATGTCGCGTACATCGTCCTGCCGCTCCTTCACCAGCGCGTCCACTTCCTCCGCGAGCGCGGCGTCGTCCGTGCCGAGCCCGGGGACCGCGAGCAGTCTCGCACGGCACTGCGGCGGCTCGATGCTGAGGCGGGGCAGGCGGGCGTCGAGGCCGCGCGGCAGCCACCAGTTGGCGCCGCCGAGCAGATGCATCAGGGCGGGCACGAGCAGCGTGCGCAGCACGAACGCGTCGAGGGCGACGGCGGCGGCGAGCGCGATGCCGAACATGGCGATCGTCCGGTCGCCGCTGAGGACGAAGGCGAGGAAGACGGAGATCATGATGACGGCGGCGGAGTTGATGACGCGGCCGGTCTCGGCGAGGCCGACGCGTACCGCGCGCCGGTTGTCGCCGGTCTCCAGCCACTCCTCGTACATCCGGCTGACCAGGAAGACCTGGTAGTCCATGGAGAGTCCGAACAGCACCGACACCATGATCACGGGCAGGAAGGGCTCGATCGGCCCGGCCCGGCCGAGGCCGAGGAGTTCGCTGCCCCAGCCCCACTGGAAGACGGCGACGACGACGCCGAACGCGGCGGCGACGGCGGCGACGTTCATCGCGGCGGCCTTGAGCGGGATGGCCAGGGACCGGAAGGCGAGCAGCAGCAGGACGCAGCCCAGCCCGATCACCACGCCGACGAAGAGCGGGAGTTTGCCGATGATGACGCTCGCGAAGTCGTCGTACCCGGCGGTGACCCCGCCGACCTTCACGTCGAGTCCGGTGCCGGACTCGGCGCGCGGCAGCACCTCGGTGCGCAGCCGGTCCACGAGGTCGCTGGTGCGTGCCGACTGCGGGGCGGACTCCGGGACCACGGTGAGGTAGGCGGTGTTCCCGCCGGGGTTGTAGGTGGCCGGGGAGACCGAGGCGACGTCGGGGGTGGTGCGCAGGGTGGCGGCGAGGTTGTCCAGAATCAGCCGGTCCTCGGCGTCGTCGACGTGGGTGACGAGGGTGAGGGGGCCGTTGACGCCGGGGCCGAAGCCGTCGGCGAGGAGGTCGTACGCCTGCCGGGTGGTGGTCGCCTTCGGGTCGCTGCCGGCGTCGGAGGTGCCCAGGTGGAGCGAGAGGGTGGGCAGCGCGAGGACGGCCATGACGACGAGGGCGAGGGCGCCGAGGAGCTTGGGGTGCCGTTCGACGAAGGCGGACCAACGGGCGGCGAACCCGGTGGGCACCTCCGGTTCGGGCCCGTGCTCGGCCAGGTGCCGGCGTTCGCGGCGGCTGAGCGCCCGCATGCCGGTGTACGACAGCAGGGCGGGCAGCAGGGTCACGGAGGCGGCGACGGTGAGGACGACGGTCAGCGCGGCGGCGATCGCGACACCGTTGAGGAAGCCCAACCGGAGGATGAGCATGCCGAGCAGCGCGATGCACACGGTCGCACCCGCGAACACCACCGCGCGCCCGGTGGTGGCGACGGCCTCCTGGGCCGCGTCGGCCACGGACAGCCCGCGTTTGAGGCCCCTGCGGTGCCGGGTGACGATGAACAGCGCGTAGTCGATGCCGACGCCGAGCCCGATCAGCATGCCGAGCATGGGGGCGAAGTCGGCGACGGTCATGGCGTGGCCGAGCAGTCCGATGCCGGCGTAGGCGGTACCAACGCCGACGAGCGCGGTGGCGATGGGGAGCAGTGCGGCGGCGGGCGAGCCGAACGCGACGAGGAGCACCGCGGCGGCGACGAGCACGCCGACGATCTCGGCGAGGTGCCCGCCGGCGGACTCGGTGAGGGTGACGGCGCTGCCGCCCAGTTCCACCTGGAGTCCGTCGGTCTCGGCGGACTTCGCGGTGTCGACGACGGCCCGTGCCGCGCCCTCGGTGATGTCCTGCGAGGGGTCCTCGAAGGTGACGGTGGCGTAGGCGGTGCGGCCGTCGCGGCTGATCTGCCCGTTCCGGCCGTCCTCGTAGGGGCCGGTCACGGAGGCGATGCCGGGGAGGTCGGCGAGCCGGTCCAGGGTGCGGGTCATCGTCTGTTCGACGTCGGCGGCGCGCACGGTGGTGCCGGTGGTGTGCCAGACGACGGTGTCGCTGTCGCCGTCGGTGCCGGGGAAGCCCTCGTGGAGCAGTCGGCCGGCCTGGCTGGACTCGGTGCCGGAGACTCCGTAGTCGTTGGAGTAGGCGGTTCCCGCGACGGCCGCCGCGGTGAAGACGCCCGCGAACGCGGTCAACCACAGCAGAACGGCGGCAAGGCGCCGCCTGACACACCAGCGTGCGAGGGCTGCCACGGACGTACCCCCTGGGGGAATTGTGGATCTTTGCCCGAAGTCAGCCGGGAATAAAACGAACGGCCCGCAAAGAACGCTTGAACACTGCTCGTTCACTGTTGCAGCAGGAAATGATCGTTTGTCGCGATCGTGGCGTTCCTCACAGGCATACGGAACGATTCACAGGGCATTGATGGCCGCCGTCCGAGCGGGGCCGCCGCATGCCGGAGGGGGCGCACCGGACTCGGTGCGCCCCCTCCGCCGACGTACGGATACGCCTCGCTCAGCCCTCGGTGACGCCCAGCTTCTCGAGGATGAGTTCCTTGACACGGGCCGCGTCGGCCTGGCCGCGGGTGGCCTTCATGACCGCGCCGACCAGCGCGCCGGCCGCGGCCACCTTGCCGCCGCGGATCTTGTCGGCGATGCCCGGGTTGCCGGCGATCGCCTCGTCGACGGCGGTGCCCAGGGCACCCTCGTCGGAGACGACCTTCAGACCGCGCTTGTCGACGACCTCGTCCGGCGTGCCCTCGCCGGCCAGCACGCCCTCGATGACCTGGCGGGCCAGCTTGTCATTGAGGTCGCCCTTGGTAACCAGCTCGGTGACCCGGGCGACCTGCTCCGGCGTGATGGCCAGCTCGTCCAGCGCCTTCTGGGACTCATTGGCGCTGCGGGCCAGCTCGCCCATCCACCACTTGCGGGCGGAGGCGGCGTCGGCGCCGGCGTCGATCGTGGCGACGATCGGCTCCAGCGCGCCGGCGTTGAGGATCGCCTGCATGTCGGTGCCGGAGATCCCCCACTCCTCGCGCAGCCGGTTGCGCCGCACCAGCGGCAGCTCGGGCAGCGAGGCGCGGATCTCCTCGACCCACTCGCGGGACGGGGCGACCGGCACCAGGTCGGGCTCCGGGAAGTACCGGTAGTCCTCGGCCTCCTCCTTCACGCGGCCGGAGGTCGTGGACCCGGTGTCCTCGTGGAAGTGCCGGGTCTCCTGGATGATCGTGCCGCCCGAGGAGAGCACCGCCGCGTGCCGCTGGATCTCGAAGCGGGCCGCGCGCTCGACGGACCGCAGCGAGTTGACGTTCTTCGTCTCGCTGCGGGTGCCGAACTTCTCCCGGCCGTGCGGGCGCAGCGACAGGTTGACGTCACAGCGCATCTGGCCCATCTCCATGCGGGCGTCGGAGACGCCGAGCGCCTTGATGAGCTCGCGCAGCTCGGCGACGTACGCCCGCGCGACCTCGGGGGCCCGCTCGCCCGCGCCCTCGATCGGCTTGGTGACGATCTCGATGAGCGGGATGCCGGCGCGGTTGTAGTCCAGCAGGGAGTGGGACGCGCCGTGGATACGGCCGGTGGCGCCGCCCACGTGCAGCGACTTGCCGGTGTCCTCCTCCATGTGGGCGCGCTCGATCTGCACCCGGAAGACCTCGCCGTCCTCCAGCTGTACGTCGAGGTAGCCGTCGAAGGCGATCGGCTCGTCGTACTGGGAGGTCTGGAAGTTCTTCGGCATGTCCGGATAGAAGTAGTTCTTCCGGGCGAAGCGGCACCACTCGGCGATCTGGCAGTTGAGCGCGAGGCCGATCCGGATGGCCGACTCGACCCCGGTCGCGTTGACGACCGGGAGCGCGCCGGGCATGCCGAGGCAGGTGGGGCAGGTCTGCGAGTTGGGCTCGGCGCCCAGCTCGGTGGAGCACCCGCAGAACATCTTCGTCTTGGTGCCGAGTTCGACATGGACCTCAAGGCCCATGACGGGGTCGTACGACGCGAGAGCGTCCTCGTACGACACCAGGTCGGTCGTGGTGGTCACGGTGAAACTTCCCTCTCAGCCCAGCAGGACGTCGTCGTCGCCCAGCCGCTTCAGCTCGCGGTAGAGGATGGCGAGGTTGGTGACGACCGCGGCGCCGGTCACAACGGCGTCGATCAGTCGCAGCGTGTCGTGGTCGTCGCGGGCCTTCTTGATCTGCTTGTAGGCACCGAGGGCGCCGAACGCCGACGTGGCCATCGAGACGTACAGACCGGTCCGGGACTTCTTGAAACCCTTGGCCTTGGACAGTGCGTTGCTCACAGCGACGGTGCCTCCTCGATCAGCGGGTGACCCCACCTTTCCACGAAGGCGGCCTCGACGGCGGCACCCACCTTGTACAGGCGGTCGTCCTTCAGGGCCGGGGCGATGATCTGGAGCCCGACCGGCAGGTTGTCCTCGGGGGCGAGGCCGCAGGGCAGCGACATCGCGGCGTTGCCCGCGAGGTTGGCCGGGATGGTGCACAGGTCGGCCAGGTACATCGCCATCGGGTCGTCGGCGCGCTCGCCGATCGGGAAGGCGGTGGTCGGGGTCGTCGGGGAGACGATCACGTCGACCTGCTCGAACGCCTTCTCGAAGTCCCGCGTGATGAGCGTACGGACCCTCTGGGCGCTGCCGTAGTAGGCGTCGTAGTAGCCGCTGGACAGGGCGTACGTGCCGAGCATGATGCGGCGCTTGACCTCGGCGCCGAAGCCGGCCTCGCGGGTGAGCGAGGTGACCTCCTCGGCCGAGTGCGTGCCGTCGTCGCCGACGCGCGCGCCGTAGCGCAGGCCGTCGAAGCGGGCGAGGTTGGAGGAGCACTCGGAGGGCGCGATCAGGTAGTACGCCGACAGGGCGAGGTCGAAGGACGGGCAGTCCAGCTCGACGATCTCGGCGCCCAGCTCCTTCAGCAGCGCGACGGACTCGTCGAACCGCTGGACGACACCGGCCTGGTAGCCCTCGCCGCGGAACTGCTTGACGACGCCGACGCGCATGCCGTCGACGCTGCCGTTGCGGGCGGCCTCGACGACCGGCGGGACCGGGGCGTCGATCGACGTGGAGTCCAGCGGGTCGTGCCCGGCGATCACCTCGTGCAGCAGGGCCGCGTCCAGGACCGTACGGGCGCAGGGGCCGCCCTGGTCGAGGGAGGAGGAGAACGCCACCATGCCGTACCGGGAGACCGCGCCGTACGTCGGCTTGACGCCGACCGTGCCGGTGACGGCGGCCGGCTGGCGGATGGAGCCGCCGGTGTCGGTGCCGATGGCGAGCGGGGCCATGTGGGCGGCGAGCGCGGCGGAGGACCCGCCGCCGGAGCCGCCGGGGATCCGGGTGAGGTCCCAGGGGTTGCCGGTCGGCCCGTAGGCGCTGTTCTCGGTGGAGGACCCCATGGCGAACTCGTCCATGTTGGTCTTGCCGAGGATGACGACGTCGGCGTCCTTGAGGCGCTTGGTGAGCGTCGCGTCGTACGGCGGGATCCAGCCCTCGAGGATCTTGGAGCCGACGGTGGTCGGGATGCCCTCGGTGGTGAAGATGTCCTTCAGCGCGAGGGGCACACCGGCCAGCGGGCCGAGCTGCTCGCCCCTGGCCCGCTTCTCGTCCACGGCGCGGGCCTGGGCGAGGGCGCCCTCGCGGTCGACGTGCAGGAAGGCGTGCACCTTCTCGTCGACGGCCTCGATCCGGGCGAGGTGGGCCTCGGTGACCTCGACGGCGGTGAGTTCGCCGGAGGCGATCTTGGCGGCCGTCTCGGCGGCGGTGAGCTTGATGATGTCGCTCATGGCGGTTACTCCTCCCCCAGGATCTGCGGCACCTTGAAACGCTGCTGCTCCTGGGCGGGGGCGCCGGAGAGCGCCTGCTCGGGGGTGAGCGACGGACGGACCTCGTCCGCGCGCATGACGTTCGTCAGCGGCAGCGGGTGGGAGGTCGGCGGTACGTCTTGGTCGGCGACCTCGGCGACGCGGGCGACCGCGCCGATGATGTCGTCCAGCTGTCCCGCGAAGTGGTCGAGCTCTTCGGGCTTCAGCTCCAGACGCGCCAGCCGGGCGAGGTGGGCGACCTCCTCGCGCGTGATGCCAGGCATGCAGCGTTCCTCTGAGTGAGTGCGTGCGGTTTGGCCCCAATCCTATGGGGCGGGGCGGGGTGGGGGTGCATCGGTTTGTCGGCGGGGGCCGCGACGGAGCTCAGGGGGCTGTGTTCTCCGCGCGGCTTCGCCGCGGTGGGCGCGGGAAGTTGCCACCGGCGGTCGGCCGACAACGCACCCAACGGGGTCCAAGGGGCGGAGCCCCTTGAAGGGATGGGAAGGGTAGGGGCGGCGGGGGCGAAGAACCCCGGGCGAACCCCCACCCACCCCGGCGAGCCGCAGGCTATTCGTCACCGGCGGCCGCAGGCAGCGCCGGCGCGGCGGGCGCCCGCCGCGGAGCGCCCCGCGCCCGCAGCCACGCCGTCGTCTCCTCCGGCGGCATCGCCGCGGAAACCAGCCACCCCTGCACCGCGTCGCACCGCAGATCCCGCAGCCGCTCCCACGTCTCGTCGTCCTCGACACCCTCCGCCACGACCAGCAGCCCGAGGGAATGCGCGAGATCGATCGTGCATCGCACGATCTCCGCGTCCTCCGTGTCGATCGCCAGCCGCGCCACGAACGACCGGTCGATCTTCAGCTCACTCACCGGCAGCCGCCGCAGATGCACCAGCGACGAGTACCCGGTCCCGAAGTCGTCCAGCGACATCTTCACCCCGTGCCCGGCGAGCGCCGCCAGCGTGTCCGCCGCCCGCTGCGGATCCTCGAGCAGCACATGCTCGGTGATCTCCAGCTGCAACGCCCCCGCCGGCACCCCGTGCCGGGCCAGCCGCGCGGCGACGGACCCGGCGAAACCGGGGGTGTGCACGTCACGCGGCGAGACGTTCACCGCGACCGGCACCAGCAGCCCCTGCTCCCGCCACGCGGCCACCTGTTCGAGCGCGGTCTCCAGGACGTACTCGGTCAGGTGCGGCATCAGTCCGGAGGACTCGGCGATGGCGATGAACTCGTCCGGGGGCACCCTCCCGCGCTCGGGGTGCACCCAGCGCACCAGCGCCTCGAGCCCGGCGACCTCGCCGTCGAAGCGGACCTTGGGCTGGTAGTGCAGCTGCACCTCGTGCGCGTCGAGCGCGCGCCGCAGATCGCCCAGCAGACCGAGCCGGTCGGGGGTGTTGGAGTCCCGCTTGGACTCGTACACCTCGACGCCGGTGCGGTCACGTTTCGCCTGGTACATCGCCACGTCGGCGCGGCGCAGCAGCCCCTCGGCGTCGGTGGAGTGGTCGGGGAAGACCGCGAGCCCGGCGCTGGCCTCCAGGACGAGGGTGAGCCCGTCGAGGTCGAGCGGGGAGCTGAGGGCGACGACGAGGTTGCGGGCGACGCGGGAGGCGGACGTCGTGGAGTCCGCGATCGGCAGTAACACGGCGAACTCGTCGCCGCCGAGCCGTGCGGCCTCGGCGCCGCGGGGCAGCGCGAGGCGCAGCCGCTCGGCGATCTGGAGGAGCAGCCGGTCGCCCGCGAGGTGACCGAGGGTGTCGTTGACCGAACGGAAGCGGTCGAGGTCGATCAGCATGAGCGCGGAACGCGCTCCGATGCGTTCGGCGTCGTCGAGCGCGCTCCAGGTGCGCTCCAGGAGCCACTGGCGGTTGGGCAGTCCGGTCAGCGGGTCGCGCAGTTGTTCCTCGGCGCGGACGCGGGCGATCCACAGGGTGGAGTCGAGCGCGATGAGGGGGATGGCGAAGAGCGGCAGCAGCAGCGGCCGGGCCTCGGCGACGACGCAGATCAGCGGGGTGATGCCCAGCAGGGCGACGGCGAGCAGCCCCTGTCTGACCAGCGCGGTGCGGGCGACGGTGGGCAGATGGCCGCCGCGCGGACCGTGCAGGAACCACAGCAGGGCGCGGGTGACGACGAGGTAGGCACAGGCCACCAGGGCGACCTGGGGTGCGGTGGCGAGCGTCCAGGTACCGGGGTTCCAGGGGTGTTCGACGGACGGGACGCGGCCGCAGGCGGCCAGCAGCAGGGCGCCGGTGCCGATGCCGAGGATGTCCACCGCGCCGTGCAGGACGCCCTGCCGCCAGCGGCCCGGCCGGGCGACGCCGACCAGGACGACGGTGGTGAGGCTGATCATGCCGGCGGCGACCCAGCCGTAGAGCAGCAGGACGGCGAGGGTGAGGGCGGCGCCGGAACCGGTGCCGCCGGACCAGCGGGACTGGCCGAGCGCCACGAGGTGGCCGACGATGACACCGGTCAGCAGGGCGAGCGACCAGCCGACGGTGCCGGACGGGAAGAGGGCGTGGTGCCCGTCGAACGCCCGGTAGAACCCGGCGCCGAGCACAACGGCGGCGACCCCGACGACAGCCCCCGGCAGCGTCGGCCACGAGGGTCCTCGCTCACCGCGCTCCAACGGATGCGCGCCACCCGGTCCGGCTCCGCCCGGCCGCGGCGCCCCACCGGCCCCGGACGCGCCCTGCCCCCACCGCGCCATCCGGCCCAGCCCGGATCCGCCCTGCCCCGGCACGGCCCCGCTCCCGGAAGCACCCGAAGCACCGATGCCCCCGGGCCCACCCGCAATCCCCCACGCACGCGCGACCCGCTGCGCCCGGGCGTCACCCCGCGCACCCGGCGCACCCGGCGCACCCGGCGCACCCGAAGTACCGGACACCGCCGTCGCGCCCGGGGCGCCCGCTGCACCCCCGGCACCCGGCCTACCCGCCGCACCCGGTGCACCCGCGGCGCGCGGCCTACCCGCCGCGCCCGGCCTACCCGGGAGACCCGACGCCCTTCCGGCGCCCGGCGCACCGGCGCCACCCGACCCGCCCGGGAAGCCCGCCGCACTCGCCGCGCCCCCGGCACCCGGCGAACCCGAGGCGCCCAACGCACCCCGCGCACCCGCAGCGCCCATCGCGCCCGCAGCACCCGGCCCACCGCCCGGGAAACCCGACGCACTCGCCGTGCCTCCGGCCCCCGGCGAACCCGAGGCGCCCATCGCACCCGCAGCGCCCGGCCCACCGGCCGGAAAACCCATCGCACCCGAAGCCCCCGGCCCACCGGCCGGGAAACCCGACGCGCCCCCGGCACCCGGCGGGCTCGCCGGACCCGCGGCGCCGAACGCGCCGGCGGTGCCCGGGGCAGCCGCCCCGCCCTGCGTGCCCAGGGCGCCCGCAGCGGCGTCCTCGGCGGTGCCCGGGGCGCCTTCGGCGCCCGGGTCCCGTATCGCCCCGGCGTCGCGCGAGCGCGACGCCGTCCGGGTGGCTCGGCGCCACGCGCCGGAGATCCGGCGGACGCGCGGCCGCGCGTCCGGGGCGGCGCTCTCGCTCGGTTCCATTCCCGTCCCTCTCACAGCCGGCGGTGCCCACGCGTTCGCGGCCCGGTGCCGGCGACGACTGCCGACGGCACCACGTCCAAAAACCCACCACGCAGCGGGGCACGGCAGGCGTACCTCTCAACAGTAGGCCGCGTAAGGCTTCCACGGGCAGCGGTCGGCCACGGTTGCCCGAATGCGACCCGGCCACCCGTATGCATCTGGTATGCGCCGAACGGGTGGCCTTCAACCGCTACTCCTCGGTCGGAAGCGCGACTTCGGCCGCGGCTTCCGGTCCGCGCTCCAGCAGGACGGCGAATCCGTCCTCGTTCAGCACCGGCACCTTCAGCTGCATCGCCTTGTCGTACTTCGATCCGGGGCTGTCGCCGACGACGACGAACGACGTCTTCTTGGAGACCGACCCCGTGACCTTGGCGCCTCTGCTTTGCAGGGCCTCCTTCGCCCCGTCCCGCGTGTGGTGTTCGAGCGTGCCGGTGACGACGACGGTGAGCCCCTCCAGCGGCCGCGGCCCCTCGTCCTCGCCGGTGTGCTCCTCCTCCATGCGGACCCCGGCGGCCTTCCACTTGCGCAGGATCTCGCGGTGCCAGTCCTCGGCGAACCACTGCTTGAGGGAGGCGGCGATGATCGGGCCGACGCCCTCCGTGGCCGCCAGCTCCTCCTCGCTCGCCGCCTCGATGCGGTCCACCGAGCGGAACTCGCGGGCCAGTGCCTCGGCGGCGACGGGGCCGACGTGGCGGATGGACAGCCCGGTGAGCACGCGCGCCAGCGGGCGTTCCTTCGCGGCGGCGATGTTCTCCAGCATGGCGACCGCGTTCTTGCGCGGCTCGCCCTGCTGGTTGGCGAAGACCGTGGCGATCTTCTCCTCGCCGCTCTTCGGGTCGCGCTTGGGCAGCCCGCTGTCCTGGTCGAGGACGTACGCCTTGATGGGCAGCAGCTGCTCCATGGTGAGGTCGAACAGGTCGCCCTCGTCGGTGAGCGGCGGCTCGGCGGGCTCCAGCGGTCTGGTCAGGGCCGCGGCGGCGACATAGCCGAAGTGCTCGATGTCCAGCGACTTGCGGCCCGCGAGGTAGAACAGCCGCTCGCGCAACTGGGCGGGGCAGGCCCGGGAGTTGGGGCAGCGCAGATCGACGTCGCCCTCCTTCATGGGCCGCAGCGGGGTACCGCACTCGGGGCAGTCGGCGGGCATCACGAACTCCCGCTCGCTGCCGTCGCGCAGGTCGGCGACGGGGCCGAGGATCTCGGGGATGACGTCACCGGCCTTGCGCAGCACCACCGTGTCGCCGATGAGGACGCCCTTGGCCCTGACCACGTCCTGGTTGTGCAGCGTGGCGAACTCGACCTCGCTCCCGGCCACCGTCACCGGTTCGACCTGGGCGTACGGCGTCACCCGTCCCGTTCGGCCGACGCCGACGCGGATGTTGACGAGCTTGGTGTTGACCTCCTCGGGCGCGTACTTGTACGCGATGGCCCAGCGCGGGGCACGGGAGGTGGAGCCGAGGCGGCCCTGGAGGGGGATCTCGTCGAGCTTGACGACGGCACCGTCGATCTCGTGCGCCACGGAGTGCCGGTTCTCGCCGTAGTACGCGATGAACTCCCGTACGCCCGCGAGGTCGTCGACCACCCGGTTGTGCGGGGAGGTGGGCAGCCCCCAGGTCTTCAGCAGCTCGTACGCCTGGGAGAGGCGTGTCATGCCGTCGAAGCCCTGAAGGGCGCCGATGCCGTGCACCACCATGTGCAGGGGACGGCCGGCGGTGACCCGGGGGTCCTTCTGGCGCAGTGAACCGGCCGCCGCGTTGCGCGGGTTGGCGAAGGGCTTGTCGCCGGCCTCGACGAGGCGGGCGTTGAGCTCCTGGAACTTCTCCATCGGGAAGTAGACCTCGCCGCGGATCTCCACGACGTCCGGCACCTGCTCGCCGTGCAGCCGGTCGGGGATCTCGGCGATCGTGCGCACGTTCGGGGTGATGTCCTCGCCGGTGCGGCCGTCCCCGCGGGTGGCGGCGCGGGTGAGGCGGCCGTGCTCGTAGGTGAGGTTGACGGCGAGGCCGTCGACCTTGAGCTCGCACAGGAAGTGGTACTCCTGGCTGCCGAGTTCCCTGGCGATGCGTTCGGTCCAGGCGGCGAGGTCCTCGTCGTTGAACGTGTTGTCCAGCGACAGCATGCGCTCGCGGTGCCGGACCGAGGTGAACTCCGTCTCGTACGCGCCCGCGACCTTCTGCGTGGGCGAGTCGGGCGTCCGCAGCTCGGGGTACTGCTCCTCCAGGTCCCCCAGCTCGCGCAGCAGCCGGTCGAACTCCGCGTCGCTGACGACCGGAGCGTCCTTCACGTAGTACCGGAAGCGGTGCTCCTCGATCTGCTCGGCGAGCCGGACGTGCTGCTCCCGTGCCTGCGCGGGCACCGCCGTGGTCTGGGCTTGCTTGTCGCCGGCCACCGTCTTGTCCTCCCGTTACTCTGGGTCGTCCGCGAGGGACCTCGCCGCCCGGGCGCAGTGGGCCAGCGCCCGGCGCGCGTACTCGGGGGACGCGCCCGCGAGTCCGCACGCCGGAGTGACCGTGACCGTCTCCGCGAGAAGCCCCGGAGACAGCCCCAGCCTGCGCCACAGCGTCCTGACACCCATGACGCTACCGGCAGGGTCTGACAACGGGGCGTCCGTGCCGGGCACGACACCGGCGAAGAGCCGGGTCCCCGCCTCCACGGCTTCCCCGAGCACGTCGTCGTCACGCTCGGTGAGCAGGGAGAAGTCGAAGGAGACGGCCGTCGCACCGGCCCGGCGCAGCAGCGCGAAGGGCACGTCGGGGGCGCAGGAGTGCACGACGACGGGACCGGCGTCGTGGACGCCGAGGACCTCGCGCAGGGTGGCCTCGACGACCTGCCGGTCGGGGGCGCGGTGGGTGCGGTAGCCGCTGGCGGTGCGGACCTGGCCGCGCAGGACGGCGGTGAGGGACGGCTCGTCGAGCTGGAGCACGAGCCGCGCGCCCGGCACCCGGCGGCGCACCTCCGCGAGATGCGCCCGCAGTCCCTCGGCGAGCGAGCCGGCCAGGTCGCGGCAGGCGCCGGCGTCGGAGAGGGCGGCCTCGCCGTTGCGCAGCTCCAGGGCGGCGGCGAGCGTCCAGGGGCCCACGGCCTGCACCTTCAGGGGGCCCTCGTGGCCCTGGGTGAACTCCTCCAGGGCATCGAGGTCCTCGCGCAGCCAGGAGCGGGCCCGTCGGGTGTCCCGCCCGGGGCGGTCCCCGATCCGCCAGCCGCTGGGCTCCACGCGCGCGTAGAGCTCGACGAGCATCCCGGCGGTGCGGCCGATCATGTCCGCGCCGGGGCCGCGGGCCGGCAGTTCGGGGAGGAAGGGGAAGTCCTCGAAGGACCCGGTGGCGGTCTTCGCGGCCTCCCGCGCGTCCCCGCCCGGCAGGGAGCCGACACCGGTGGCGGGCCCGAACCTGAACTGGCTGTTTTCACTCACGCCGGAAGCCTAGAGCCTGCGGCGCGAGCCCCGTCGTCCACCCGGGCGGCGGACCGTCGTCCGTCGGTGGCGGACGGCGGTGGCGGACGCCGGTGGCCGACCGTCGTCCGTGGGTGACGGACGACGGTGGCGGCCGTCGTCCGTCGGTGGCGGGCCGGGTTCAGGACTCCAGGAACTTGTCCGCCAGGCCCCGCTCCAGATAGTCGTCCGGCAGGTCCTGCACGAGCAGTTCGGCCTCGGCCCGCTCCGTGTGCAGGCGCCAGAAGGCGTCGGCGATGGTCTCCGGCTGGGAGTCGTGGCCGCCCTGGCCGATGAAGGCGGCGATCGCCACGTGGGCGGCGTAGACCCCGGTGCCGGCGAGCGCGGCGTGCAGATTGAGGATCCAGTTGCGCATCCCGCCGGTGGCGATCTGCACGTTCGCCACGTGCGGGGCGACGATCGGCCCGGAGCCGGCGCCGCTGGTGACCAGGACCGTCCCCGTGCCGCGCGCCATCATTCCGGGCAGCACGTGCCGCACCGCGGCGACGCCGCCGAGCAGATAGAGGTCGAGCTGGGCCAGGACCGAGTCGACGGTGACCTCTGTGGCTCCGACGAGCGGCGCCCGGCGCAGGTCGGCCGGGCTCGGCGCGGGCGAGTACTCGAGGACGTCGATCGGCCCCAGCCGCTCCTCGGCGGCGGTCAGCGCCGCGAGCAGGGCGGGACGGTCGGTGATGTCGGCGGGGAACACCTCGGCCCGGACGCCCGCGCCGGCCAGGTCGCCGGCCACTTCCTCCAGGGTCGTGCGGTTGCGGGCGATCAGCGCCACGTCGAACCCCTCGGCGCCGAACCGCCGGCCGATCGCCCGGCCCAGCTGCGGGCCCGCGCCGACGATCACGATCGTGCTCAACTCGCCACCTCGTTGACTCATTACTCTCATGGGCATGCGGCCGGCACACCTTGCCGCCGGCACCTCCACACCATAGGAACACCCCGGCCCCGGAGGCTCGGACCCGCACGACAGCCCGAACCGGAGATGCGCGACACCGGAGATGCGCGACAACGAGGAGACGATGAACGGCACGTTCTCGGTGGACCTGAGCGGCGCCCACGCCTTCGGCGACTTCGCCCGCGCGTGGCGGTCCCGGATGGGCGAGACGTTCCCGCTGGCGCCCTTCAGCCGGGCGACCGTCGCCGGTTTCGGGGCGCGGTCCCGGGGGTTCCGGCTGCGGAACGCGATGTTCAACCACTTCGAGAACGCGGCCGCCCTGCGGACGGTGGGTTCGGGAGTGGGCTCCGACGACCACGTACGGCTGTGGATCGTGCACCGGGGCACCTGGTGGCTCGGGGAGCCGGGAGGGACGGAGCGCACGGCGCCGGCCGGCCGCGTGCTGGTGCAGACGGGGCGGCTGTCCCACTTCGCGGCGGCGCCGCGCACCGCCGTCCGGATGCTCGTGCTGCCCGCCGCGGAGATCCGGCACGGGCGGGGCCGGACGTCCTCCGGTCCGGGCGGCACCGCCGAGGTACGGCTGCTGACCGCGCACGCCGCCGCGGTGGGCCGGATGCTGGACCGCCTCGGCCCCGCCGGGCTCGACGCCGCCCGCGACACCCTGGCCGAGCTGGCCCGGGCCGTGGTCCTGGGCGGCGTCGACGACGTGGAGCCCCGGCTGTCGCCGGCGCTGGCGCAGGCCGCGCGGGAGCTGGCCGACGGGCGGCTCACCGACCCCGGCCTGTCCCCCACGGCCGTCGCCCGGGAACTGAACGTCTCCGTGCGCACCCTGCAACGGGCCTTCGCGGGCGAGGGACGGTCACTGAGCGACTACATCAGGGACCGCCGGCTGGAGGAGGCGCGCCGCGCGCTCCTCACCGTCCCGCACCGGCGGATGACCGTCGCGGACATCGCCGCCCGCTGGCAGTTCGCCGACAGCGGCCACTTCGCCCGCGTCTTCCGCGGCCGGTACGGGCGGACGCCCACGGACTACGCGGCGTCCGCCGCGGCCGAGGAGGCCGACGGGGCGGAAGGGGCCGGCGGGCCCGACGAGCCCGACGAGCTCGGCGGGGTCACCGTCCCGGACGTACCGTCAGGTCGTTGACCTCGGCGTCGCGGGGCAGGTCGAGTGCCATCAGGACGGTGGTGGCGACCGACTCGGGGTCGATCCAGCGCTCCGGGTCGTAACTTCTGCCCTCCTGCTGGTGCACCTTGGCCTGCATGGGGCTGGCGGTGCGGCCCGGGTAGACGGAGGTGACGCGGACGCCGGCCGCGTGCTCCTCCTCGCGGAGCGCGTCCGCGAGGGCCTTCAGGGCGTGCTTGGAGGCGGCGTACCCGGACCAGCCGGCGTGCGCGTTCAGGCCGGAGCCGGAGTTGACGAACACGACGTGGCCGCGGGCGGTGCGCAACTGCGGCAGGAAGTGGCGGGTCAGCTCGGCGGGGGCCAGCAGGTTGACGTCCAGCTGGTGGCGCCAGGCCTTGGGGGTGAGCTCGCCGACCGTGCCGAGTTCGATGACGCCGGCGATGTGGAGGAGGGAGTCGACGCGGTCGGGGAGCGACTGGTGGGAGAAGGCCCAGGACAGCCGGGCGGGGTCGGCGAGGTCGCCGACGAGGGTGTGGGCGCCGGGGAACTCGGCGGCGAGTTCCTTCGCCCGGGCGGCGTCGCGGGCGTGCAGGACGAGGTCGTCGCCGCGGGCGTGCAGCCGCCGGGCGACGGCGGCGCCGATGCCGGAGCCGGCGCCGGTGATCACATGTGTAGCCATGCCGTCATGCTCGCATTTCTCCTCGCCCCCGCCGCCCCTGCCCTTCCCGTCCCCGGGGCCGCGCCCCGGGCCCCCGCCGAGAGATCGCGCCCACGCGGCGGCGCCGCACTCGGCGCAGCCCCGCCCGTTGTCCCCCGACCGCCCTCACTCGATGCCCTGCGTCTCCTCCAGATACGCCAGCGCCCCCACCGGCTCCTCCGCGAAGAAGACCAGGTCGGCCAGGGGGACGGGGAGGAAGCCCTCCGCGTCCATGCGGTGGAACTGCTGCTTCAGGCCGTCGTAGAAGCCGGCCGTGTTGAGCAGGACCACCGGCTTGTCGGTGTGGCCGTGCTTCTTCAGTTCCAGGATCTCGGTCGCCTCGTCGAGCGTTCCCGTGCCGCCCACCATGATGACGACGGCGTCGCCCTTCTCCAGCAGCAGCCGCTTGCGTTCGGCGAGGTCCCGGGCGACGACCATGTCGTCGACGCCGGGGCGCACCTTGTGCGAGAGGAAGTCGACGGAGACCCCGCACAGCCGTCCGCCCGCCTCCTGGACGCCGTCGGCGACCACCTTCATCAGGCCGGCGTCGGAGCCGCCCCAGACCAGGGTGTGGCCGCCCTTGCCGAGCAGTTCGGCGAACTCGCGGGCGGGGCGGGTGTAGCGGTCGTCGAGGTCGGCGGCGGAGAGGAAGACGCAGATTCGCATGGCGACCACGGTACGCGGGAAAAAAGCCCGCCCCCGGGCGGGAAGAACGGGGCACGCGGCCGTGCTGAACCGGCATGAGCCAAGGACACATCATCACCGTCGAACAGAGTGCCGAGCGCGTGCGCGTGGTCCACGGCGGCCAGGTGCTCGCCGAGAGCGACCGCCCCCTCGTGCTGCGCGAGACCGGCTGTCCCCCGCGCTACTACCTGCCCCCCGAGGACGTACGGCTCGACCTGCTGACGCCGTCGGAGACGCACACGGTCTGCCCGTTCAAGGGGACGGCCTCCTACTGGTCGCTGCCGGACGCCGCCGACCTGGTCTGGGCGTACCCGGAGCCCAAGCCGGACGTGGCCGCGATCAAGGACCACCTGTGCTTCTACGAGGTGGAGGTCGCCGGTACGGCGGGCTCCTGAGTTCCCGCCGTGTCGCGGGCCGGAACGCCGCACCCGTGGCAGTCTCCTGAGACATGGCAGCCATGGACAAGAAGGTCACCTCCAGCGACGGCACCTGTCTCGCGTACACGCGCACCGGTCGGGGCCCGGCAGTCGTCCTGGTGAGCGGGGCGATGTCGACGGGCGCGACGACGGCGCCGCTGGCCGCGCGGCTGGCGGACCGTTTCGAGGTGGTCGCCTACGACCGCCGGGGCCGCGGCGGCAGCGGGGACACCGCGCCGTACGCGGTCGCCCGCGAGGTGGAGGACCTCGGGGCGCTGATCGGCGCGGTGGGCGGCAGCGCCGCCCTGTACGGCATCTCGTCGGGCGGCGCGCTCGCCCTTCAGGCGGCGGCGAGCGGGCTGCCGGGCGTGACGCGGGTCGCCGTGTACGAGCCGCCGTTCGCACTGTCGGACGACGGGGCGGACGAGCGCGCCCGGTACACCGCACGGCTCACCGAGGCGCTGGAGCAGGGCAGGCGCGGGGACGCGGTGGAGCTGTTCCTGGCGCTCACCGGCCTCGCCCCCGAGATGATCGCGAACGCCCGCACCTCCCCCATGTGGCCCGGCATGGAGGCGGTCGCGCCGACGCTCGCGTACGACGACGCCGTGATGGGCGACGGCGGCCGCGTCCCCCGCGACCGGCTGGCGCGGATCGGGGTGCCGGTGCTCGCCGTGGCCGGCGGGGCGAGCCCGGCCTGGCTGCGCGAGGCGGCGCGGGCGGTGGCGGACGCGGTCCCCGACGGCGCGTACCGCTGCCTCGAGGGGCAGAACCACATGGTCGACCCGGAGGCCCTCGCCCCCGTGCTGGCGGAGTTCCTCGGGGCCTGAGTCGGAGCGCTCCGGCCGGTGGCGGAAATGCGGGGCGGGCGGGCCGTGTTGCGGTCCAGCGGGGAAGCGTTTCCGGCCACCGGGGCCGGGCCCCCGACCGGAGGGACACCGCCGCATGCCCAGCAGCACCGCACCGGACCGCACGGAAACCGCCGCCGACGTCCACCGCCCGTGGACCGTGGCCGTCCTCGGCCCCGGCGGCGTCGGCGGACTGCTCGCCGCGCTGCTGTCCCGGGCCGGGCACCGGGTGATCTGTCTGGCCGGCGAGACGACCGCGAAGACGCTGCGCGAGGACGGGATCCGGGTGCGCAGCGGGCGGTTCGGGGACTTCACCGCCGAGGTGGAGGCCGGCACCGGGCTGCGCGAACCAATCGACCTGTGCGTGGTGGCCGTCAAGCACACCAGCCTGGAGGCGGCCCTGGACCGGGTCCCGCCGGCCGTACTGGGCCCGGACGCGCTGGTCCTGCCGCTCCTCAACGGCGTCGAGCACCCGGAGGCGCTGCGCCGGCGCTACGGCGCGGAGCGGGTCGCGGCCGGGGTCATCCGCGTGGAGTCGACCCGGGTCGCGCCCGGTGTGATCGAGCACGGCAGCCCGTTCGCCGACATCGATCTCGCGGGCCGCACCGCGCGCCCGCTCACCGAGGTGGCCGCCGTCCTGGAGGCCGCCGGGCTCCGGGCCCGCGTCGCGGAGTCGGAGACCGCGATCCTCTGGGCGAAGCTGGCCTTCCTCGCCCCGTTCGCCCTGCTCACCACGCGGTACGGCACGGGCGCGGGCCCGGTGCGCACGGAGCACCGGGAGGAGCTGCTCGCCCTGATCGACGAGACCACCGCCGTCGGCCGTGCGGAGGGGGCGCCGCTCGACGCGGCCCGCAGCGTGGCGATGTTCGACGCGTGCCCGGCGGACATGAAGTCGTCGATGCAGCGGGACGCGGAGGCGGGCCGCGCGCTGGAGCTGGACGCGATCGGCGGGGCCGTGCTCCGCGCCGCCGGGCGGCACGGGATCGCGGTGCCGACGGCCGCGCGCCTGGTGTCCGAGGTGGGGGCCCGGTGACCGGCGGCCGGGGCCCGGAGGGCGTCGTCAACTGACCGTGTCTGCCGGTATGTTGCCCATTTCCGTGGGTTAGGGTGTGCCGCACGGTTCACCGATGACACGTTCGACGGCAGACGAGTGCGACGGCACACAAGTGCGACGGCGACACGTCCGCCGGTGACAAGGGGGTCCAGCGCTGTGAACGAACGGCCGGCACGCGGCACGGTGCCGATCAACTCCGCCATGGCGCACCCCGCCCGGGTCTACAACGCGTGGCTGGGGGGCAAGGACAACTACCGCGTCGACCAGGAGGCGGCCGAGCTGGCCGCCGCGGCCAACCCGCGCATCATCCAGGCGGTCCGCGCCAACCGGGCCTTCCTCGGCCGTGCCGTGCGCGAGCTGTCGGCCACGGCGGGGATCCGGCAGTTCCTCGACATCGGCACCGGCATACCCGCGGCCGACAACACGCACGAGGTGGCGCAGCGGGCCGACCCCGGCGCCCGGGTCGTCTACGTGGACAACGACCCGGTCGTCCTGGCCCACGCCGAGGCGCTGCTGGTCAGCACCCGCGACGGGGCGACGGACTACGTCCAGGCCGATCTGCGCGAGGTGGACCACATCCTGGAACGGGCCGCCGGGACGCTGGACTTCTCGCAGCCGGTCGGCCTCATGCTCGTCGCCGTGTTGCAGTACATCCCGGACGCCGACGACCCGTTCGCGCTGACCGCGGCCCTCCTGGACGCCCTGCCCGCCGGCAGCCACCTCGTCGTCTCCCACCCGGCCTCGGACATCGCCTCCGAGGAGGTCGCGAAGTCGATGCGGGTCTACAACGAGCGCGCGGGCGAACACGCGGGCGCCACTCCGCGCACCCACGAGCGCGTCACCCGTTTCTTCCGGGGCACCGAGCTCCTGGAGCCCGGGGTCGTCGGACTGCCCCAGTGGCGCCCGGACGCCGAGACGGTCACGGACACGGACCCGCTCCCGATGTGGTGCGGCGTCGGCCGCAAGCCCTGACCGCACGGTCCCGCGGGACGGAACGGGAGGCGGGGCAACGACTCCCGCCTCTTCGGGCACCTTCCGTGCCCCTGGGCTTCCTGACCAGGCACCGGCGTCGCGTTTAACGTCCGGGAGTGAGCCTTTGGACTTCCCTGGAACCCGCCTCCGCGACCGTGGACCCGGGTGGCAGTACGACGGTACGGCTGCGGCTGCGCAACACCGGTGACGTGGTGGACGAGTACCGCTTCGAGGCGGTCGGTTCCCTCGCGCCCTGGACCGTGGTGGAACCGCAGACGCTCCGGCTGTATCCGGGGACGACGGGGTCGGTGGAGCTGACGTTCGCTCCGCCGCGCACACCGGACGCGACGGCGGGCCCCCATCCGTACGGGGTGCGGATCACGCCGACGGAGCACCCGGAGGCGACGACCGTCCCGGAGGGGAACGTCACGGTCACTCCGTTCACGGAGGTACGGGCGGAACTGGTGCCGCCGACGGTGAAGGGCCGCTTCCGGGGGCGTCCGAAGCTGGCCGTGGACAACCTGGGCAACACCAAGCTGACGGCCTCGTTGAGCGGCAGCGACAACGGCGACCAGCTGTCGTACGAGATCCGTCCGAGCAATGTGCAGATCGAGCCGGGCCGTGCGGCGTTCGTGAAGACGGTGCTGAAGCCGCGGCAGATCATCTGGTTCGGCGCGAAGGAGTCCCGGCCGTACGCGCTGAGCGTGCAGCGGTCCGGTGTGACGCCGCTGAAGACGGAGGGCACCTACGTCCAGCGGGGGTTCCTGCCGCGCTGGCTGGCCACCTTCCTCGGTATCTTCATGGCCCTGGCGATCGCCTTCGTCATGCTGTGGATCTCCTACAAGCCGCAGGTCCGCACCGCGGCCACCGAGAAGGTCGCGGCGGCCGGCGTCGGCACGCTGCCGCCCTCCGCCCCGCCCTCCCTCAAGGCGCCCGAGAGTCCCGCCGCGCAGGACACCGCTCCCGCCCAGGCCTCGGGCGGCGGGGCGGACGGGGGCGGTGGCGGCGGGGACGGCGGCTCCGCGGACAAGAAGACCAAGGCCCCCGAGACGACCGCGGCGACCGCCGTCAAGCAGCTCGCCGCGCAGGACCCGAGCGGACGGCACGTCTGCTACCGGGCGTTCGTGACGGGCGACGGCTGGACGGACGCGGTGTGCGACGGCCAGACGGCCGGCACCCCGGGCGAGGGGACGATCACGGGCGTCAACATCGCCGTCGCCGGCACCAAGGGCGTCACCAACCGCGCCTATGTCTACGACCCCGGCTCGACCAACGGCGAGGGGAAGTACTTCGATCCGTTCGCGACCGCCGCCGACGGCATCGACAACTACGTCGGCAGCACCAAGAAGAACGCCCCGCACATGCTGGGCTTCTCCATCAGCGTCGACGGCGGCAAGGGCAACGTCTGCCACACCACCTATATCCACGACGGCGACTGGCTCGGCATGGAGTGCGACCAGCCCAACGCCGGCCTGGCATTCACCTACGCCGGAACCCACGACAACAATGAGTGGATCCAGGCGTTCACCATCACCGTGTGACCCCCGCCGTACGGCCGCCCGCGCACCGTGTGCGGGCGGCCGCGTCCCGTGCTCCCGGGAGCGTGGGCCCGGCTCAGCCCACCGCCGCCGTCGCCCGCCGCGTCGAGGCGATCGTGGCGGAGCCGACGACCCGCGTGCCGTCGTACAGGACGATGGCCTGGCCGGGGGCGACGCCGCGGACGGGAGCGGCGAAGGTGACCTCCAGGGAGCCGTCCACCAGTGCGGCCGTCACCTCCGTCTCGCCGCCGTGGGCGCGGAGCTGGGCCGTGTAGGTGCCGGGGCCCGAGGGGGCCGTGCCGCACCAGCGGGGCTTGACGGCGGTGAGCGCGTCGACGTCCAGGGCGGCGGCCGGGCCGACCGTGACCGTGTTCGTCACCGGGGAGATGTCCAGGACGTAGCGCGGCTTGCCGTCGGCGGCCGGGGTGCCCAGGCGCAGGCCCTTGCGCTGGCCGATGGTGAAGCCGTACGCGCCCTCGTGGCTGCCCACCTTGGCGCCGGACTCGTCGACGATGTCGCCCTCCGCCCGGCCCAGGCGGTTCGCCAGGAAGCCCTGGGTGTCGCCGTCGGCGATGAAGCAGATGTCGTGCGAGTCGGGCTTCCTGGCGACGGCCAGGCCCCGGCGCTCGGCCTCCGCGCGGATCTCGTCCTTCGTGGTCACCGTGTCGCCGAGCGGGAACATGGCGTGGGCGAGCTGCCTGTCGTCCAGCACGCCGAGGACGTACGACTGGTCCTTGGCCATGTCGGAGGCGCGGTGCAGTTCACGGGTGCCGTCCTCGCGGCGGATCACCTGGGCGTAGTGGCCGGTGCAGACCGCGTCGAAGCCGAGCGCGAGCGCCTTGTCGAGCAGCGCGGCGAACTTGATCTTCTCGTTGCAGCGCAGACAGGGGTTGGGGGTGCGGCCGGCCTCGTACTCGGCGACGAAGTCCTCCACCACGTCCTCGCGGAACCGCTCGGCGAGGTCCCAGACGTAGAACGGGATGCCGATGACGTCCGCGGCGCGGCGGGCGTCCCGCGAGTCCTCGATGGTGCAACAGCCCCGGGCGCCCGTACGGAACGACTGGGGGTTCGCGGAGAGCGCGAGGTGGACGCCGGTGACGTCGTGGCCCGCTTCCGCGGCGCGGGCGGCGGCGACGGCGGAATCGACCCCGCCGGACATGGCGGCGAGGACGCGAAGGGGACGGGTGCGCTGCGGGATGTCGTCAGTCATAGCCCCTCCAGGGTACGGGGCGGAGGGAACCGGAACCCCCGGATATCCGTTCTCCAGTACATGGGGGCAGAACAGACGGAGGAGAAGACCCAGCGCCCGCAGACGTCCGCGGAGGACGACGGCGACCGGCGGCTCGGGCGGCGGGCGCTGCTCGTCGGCGGCGCGGCGGCCGCGCTGGGCACGGTCGTACTGGCCCGGGACGAGCTGTCGCACCTGTGGTGGCGGCTGCCGGGCGTGGAACGGCCGCGCGCGGGCGGCGCGGTCGACTACCGGGGCGCCCAGTGGATAGCCGCCGCCTCCGCCAATCTGCGGCGGGCGGACCGGCCCGACGACTACCCCATCGACCGTGTGATCATCCATGTCACGCAGGGCAGTTACAGCAGCGCGGTCAACGTCTTCCAGGACCCCTCGCACAAGGCGGCGGCGCACTACGTCATACGCAAGGACGGCCATGTCGCGCAGATGATCCGCGAGTTGGACGTGGCGTTCCACGCGGGCAACCGGAAGTACAACGAGCGGAGCGTCGGCATAGAGCACGAGGGCTTCGTGGAGAAGGCGTCCTCGTTCACGGACGCGATGTACGAGGCGTCGGCGCGGCTGACGGCCGCGATCTGCGCGCGGTACGCCATACCCGTCGACCGCACGCACATCATCGGCCATGTGGAGGTGCCGGGCACGGACCACACCGATCCCGGGCGGTACTGGGACTGGGACCGGTACATGAAGCTGGTGCGCAGGGCGCGGACGGCCGCCGCGGCTTAGCCGGCCGGGCTTTGCGTGGTCCTATGTGAGGCCCGCTGTGCGGGCGCGTTCCACGGCCGGGCCGATCGCCTTGGCGACGGCCTCCACGTCGGCCTCGGTGGAGGTGTGGCCGAGGGAGAAGCGCAGGGTGCCGCGGGCGAGGTCCGGGTCGGTGCCGGTGGCGAGGAGGACGTGGCTGGGCTGGGCGACGCCCGCCGTGCAGGCGGAGCCGGTGGAGCACTCGATGCCCTGGGCGTCCAGCAGGAGCAGCAGGGAGTCGCCCTCGCAGCCGGGGAAGGTGAAGTGCGCGTTGGCGGGCAGCCGGCCCCCCGGGGCGGGGTCGCCGCCGAGGAGCGCGTCGGGGACGGCGGTACGGACGGCGTCGACGAGCGCGTCGCGCAGGGCGCCGACCTCGCGGGCGAACTCCTCGCGCCGCTCGGCGGCGAGCCGGCCCGCGACGGCGAAGGAGGCGACGGCGGGCACGTCGAGCGTGCCGGAGCGCACGTGCCGCTCCTGGCCGCCGCCGTGCAGCACGGGAACGGGGTCCTGGTCACGGCCGAGGACCAGCGCGCCGATGCCGTACGGGCCGCCGATCTTGTGACCGGAGACGGTCATCGCGGCGAGGCCGGAGGCGGCGAAGTCCACCGGGACCTGGCCGAAGGCCTGGACGGCGTCGGCATGCAGGGGGACGTCGAACTCCCGGGCCACCTCGGCGAGTTCGGCGACCGGGAAGAGGGTGCCGATCTCGTTGTTGGCCCACATGACGGTGGCCAGCGCCACGTCCTGCGGGTCGCGGGCGAGGGCCTCGCGCAGCGCCTCGGGGTGCACCCTGCCGTATGCGTCGACGGGGAGGTACTCGACGGTGGCGCCCTCGTGTTCGCCGAGCCAGTGGACGGCGTCCAGGACGGCGTGGTGCTCGACGGGGCTGGCGAGGACGCGGGTACGGCGGGGGTCGGCGGCACGGCGGGACCAGTACAGGCCCTTGACGGCGAGGTTGTCGGCCTCGGTGCCGCCGGAGGTGAACACGACCTCGCTGGGGCGGGCGCCGAGCGCCTCGGCGAGGGATTCGCGGGACTCCTCGACCGTGCGGCGGGCCCTGCGGCCGGATGCGTGGAGGGAGGACGCGTTGCCGGTGATCCCGAGCTGGGCGGTCAGGGCCGCCGCGGCCTCCGGGAGCATGGGCGTGGTGGCGGCGTGGTCGAGGTATGCCATGGTGAGGCGAATTCTACGGGGGCGCCGCGCCGGCTCCGGCGGGCGGTGGGTGGTGGCGGGGCCGGCCGGGAGCGTCAGGTACCGGTTTCGGACAGGCCCCGAAAGGACCACCGCAGCCATGACGGCACTGTCAGAAGTTCCAGGAGACCGTGTTGTCCGCCTGCATGAAGGCGACCAGGACGATCAGGTCGGCCACGCCCAGGGTGAGGCCGAGGATCGCTCGGCCCGGGCGCTTGGTGCCTCGCCACAGCGCGACCGAGGCCAGGACGATGGCGATGGGACCGAGGAAGAGGTTGAGGACCAGCAGGCCGAGCAGGCCGAGCACGAAGGACGCCACGGCCATGCCGTCGGTGTCCCGCTTGCCGGTGTGCCGGGTCGGTGTGGCGGTGAGTTCCATGATGCGTCGGCTCCAGACGATCGGAGGGTGGACGGCGGACGTCAGTGCGCCGAGGTGTGGCGCCGGCGCCCGTACCGCTCGCGGACGGCGAAGACCGCGAGCCAGAGCGCGATGACGCCCGCGGCGACGAGGGTGACGGGGAGCGGGGCGTGGGCGACGGTGCCGAGCACGGTGCCCAGCAGCAGGAGTGCGGCGACGAGGAGCAGCATGGGACGGGACCCCCTTCGGTGAACCGTTGCGGATTACAGTTGTTCACTGACTTCCCAGTCTAGTGCGCCTCATGACTTTGCAAGTACGGAGAACAGTTGTTAACTGCATGGCATGAGTCACACTTCCGGCGTCCGCCAGGCCCAGAAGCAGAAGACCCGCCGGGCGCTCCTGGACGCCGCGCTCGGGCTGCTGGAGGAGCAGAGCCTGAGCAGCCTGGGGCTGCGGGAGGTCACGCGGGCGGTGGGGGTCGCGCCGACCGCCTTCTACCGGCACTTCCGCTCGACGGCCGATCTCGGCGTCGCACTCGTCGAGGAGGCGCTCGGCTCACTGCACCCGATGATCGGCGCGACGGTGTCCGTCCCCGGCGACAGCGAGGAACGCATCGCCCGCGCCGTCGAGTTGATCTCCCGGCACGTGGCGGCGCACCCCGCGCACGTGCGCTTCGTCGCCCGCGAGCGGCACGGCGGGGTGGCGCCGGTGCGCGAGGCGATACGCCGGGAACTGGCCCGGTTCGCCGAGGAGGTGCGCGGCGAACTCGCCGGGCAACCGGAGTCCGCGGGCTGGAGCGACGACGACCTGCTGATGCTCGCGGAGCTCTACGTCGACCAGATGCTGGTGACGGCCTCCCTGTTCCTGGAGGCCCGCGAGGTACCGGAGGCGACGGGGACCGAGGGGGCGGCCCCGGGCGCCGAGGCGGTCGGGCGGGAGCGGGACCGCGTGGCCCGGCTCGCCGCCCGTCAGCTGCGTCTCATCAGCATCGGCCGGCGCCACTGGCTGGACGGCTGAGGGGGGCCGTCCGCGTCGTACGGTGGCGCCGGGCCTCTGCGCGGGCCGCCGCCCCGGCCGCCGTCAGCCCTGTGCCGGAGCGCCCTGCGCCGGAACGCCCTGCCCGGCTCCCTGGTCCGGGCCGCCGCGGCCACCGGCACCGCCGCCCAGGCCGCCTCCGCCGGGGCCGCCGGACGGGGCACCCGACGGCGGTTTTCGCTGTGCGGGGGATGTGCCTCGCTCGCTGCGGGGCACGCCTCCCTCAGGAACGCCCGCCGCCCTCGGGGAGCCGTACCCGGGCCAGCTGGCGGGACTGGGCGACCAGGCGGTCGGAGGTGTCCCAGACCTCCGCGTCCTCCTCCAGGAAGCCGCCGGCCAGGTTGCGGGTGGTGATCGAGACCCGCAGCGGGCCGGGGGCCGGGCGGGCGCGGACGTGGACGGTGAGTTCGACGGTGGGGACCCAGCCGGACAGGCCGAGTTCGAAGGCGGTCGGGGGCAGCGCGTCGACCGCCAGCAGCAGCGAGAGCGGGTCGGCGTCGCGGCCGTCGGCCAGGCCGAACCAGGCCCGCATCTCGCCCTTGCCGGACGGGGAGCCCAGCGCCCAGCCCAGGGTCGCGGGGTCCACCCGGGCCGTCACCCGCTCGGTGAACGTCGAGCCGCCGAGGACCGGGGTGGGCGAGTCGCCCGAGCCGAAGCACTGGTCCGGCGGCGGGATGGCGGGGGGCTCGGCGGAGGTGCGGACGTCGTCGGGGAGGGCGTCCAGGTCGCCGTAGGAGGCGAGGACGCGGATCCGCTCGACCTCCCGGCCCTCGTCGTCGTACTGGAAGAGGGAGGCCTGGCCGGTGGAGAGGGTGCGGCCGGTGCGGACCACGTCCGTGCGGACCACCGCGGGGCCGGGGCGGGAGGCGGTGAGGTAGTGCGCGGAGACGGTGAACGGGTCGGCGTGCGGCAGCGTGTCCGCGAGGGCGCGGCCGAGGACCGCGAGGAGATAGCCGCCGTTGACCGCGTTCAGGATGGTCCAGCCGGCGGAGAGGTCGATGTCGTAGACACCGGGGACGTCGGGGTCGCGTCGGGTGACCCGGGTGTCCCGGTCGAACTCGCTGTCGCCGATCGTGGCCCGGGCGGCGGGGGCGAGGGGCGGTGCGGTGGGTGCGTCTGACATGGGAGAACCGTACAACAGGCAAATACTAAGCGGTAGCTTTTTCCGGTTCGGCGACCTCGTCCGGCACCTCCCGCACCGTCGAGCGCCGGTTCCACGCCCGCGGGGCCCGCCAGTGGAAGCGCAGGGCGAGCAGCCGCAGGACGAAGGCCGTGGCCACCGCGAACGCCGTGGTGAACGCGGTCAGCACGTCATAGTGGAGGAAGACGGCGACCATGCACGCGCCGACGATCGCCGGCACCGCGTACAGATCGCGGTCCCAGCGCAGCAGCGAGGGCACCTCGTTGGCGAGGACGTCCCGCAGCACTCCCCCGCCCACCGCGGTGGCCAGCCCGAGCGCGGCCGAGGCGGTGAGGTTCAGCCCGTACGCGTACGCCTTCGTCGTGCCGGCGACGCAGAACAGACCGAGGCCGGCCGCGTCGAAGACGTTGACCGCGCCCTGGATCCGCTCCACCTGCGGATGGAGGAAGAACACGAGCAGCGCGGCGCAGAGCGGGGTGACGAAGTACCCCTTGTCGGTGAAGGCGGCCGGCGGCACGGCACCGATGATCAGGTCACGGAAGAGGCCGCCGCCGAGCGCGGTGACCTCCGCGAGCACGGCGATGCCGAAGACGTCGAAGTTCTTGCGCACGGCCAGCAGCGCACCGGAGATCGCGAAGACGAAGATGCCGACGAGGTCCAGCGTGTGCTGGACGGACGGGCTGAACAGTTGCTGGAGCACCCTTCCATTCTTACTCGCCCCCAGCCGTGGGCCTTCCAAAACAAGGCCCACGGCTGGAATCGTCTTACATAGTGGGCGTCTAGGGGAGTTCGGGCCTGCCCGTGGAGTAGAGCCAGGTGTCGAAGAGGTCGCCGAGCCGCTGCCCGGAGATCTTCTCCGCGAGGCGGACGAAGTCGGCCGTGTCCGCGTTGCCGTAGCGGTGCAGCCGGGTCCAGGCGGGCAGCAGCCGGAAGAAGGCCCGGTCGCCGATGCGCTCGCGCAGCACCTGGAGGGTCATCGCGCCCCGGTCGTAGACGGCGGAGGCGAACATGGTGTCGCGCTGCGGGTCGGCCACCTTCACCTGCCAGAACGCGCTGTCCGCCGGGCGGGAGTCGTAGTCGGCGAGGAACGAGTCGTGCGCCGAGCGGGTGCCCTGGTGCTCGGCCCACAGCCACTGGGCGTAGGTGGCGAAGCCCTCGTTGAGCCAGATGTCCTTCCAGTGCTTCACGGAGACGGAGTCGCCGAACCACTGGTGGGCCAGCTCGTGCACGATGGTCGACGCGCTGCGGACGGCGGAGTAGGCGGGCTTGGACTGCACCTCCAGCGAGAAGCCGGCCTGGGGCATGTCGTCGACGATCGCGCCGGTCTCCTCGAAGGGGTACGGGCCGAAGATCTGGGACCAGTAGTCCGTCGCCTCGGCGGTGACGGCGTACACGTCCACGTTGTTGCTGTCCTTCAGCACCGGGTCGACGGCGACGTAGATCGGGGTGCCGCCGGGGGTGCGGCCCGTCCTGACGTCGAACTTCCCGATGGTGGCGGTGGCCAGGTAGGAGGCCATGGGCCGGCTCTCGCGCCAGTGCGTGTAGGTGGAGTCGCCGCGGTCCCGGGTGGAGACCAGCCGTCCGTTGGAGACACCGGTCAGGCCGCGCGGCGCCTTGATGCGGATGTCGTAGGTGGCCTTGTCGGAGGGGTGGTCGCTGGAGGGGAACCAGGTGGAGGCGGCGTTGGGCTCGCAGGCCACGAAGACGCCGTCGTCGGTCTTCATCCACCCGTAGGAGGAGCCGAAGACGATGGGCCCGCCCAGCGGCTCGGGTATGCCGCCGTAGGTGACGGAGACGGTGAAGGTGCGGCCCCGGGAGAGGGGGGAGCGCGGGGTGATGCGGAGCTCGTCCCCTTCGCGGGTGAACGTCGCGCGTCTGCCGTCGACGTCGACGCGGGTGACCTCGAGCTTTTGCAGGTCGAGGTCGAAGGAGGAGAGGTTCTGGGTGGCCCGGGCCGTGAGGGTGGTCCGTCCGTCGAGGCGGTCGGTGTCCGGGTCGTAGGCGACGCTCAGGTCGTAGTGGCGGGCGTCGAAGCCGCCGTTGCCGAGCCGGGGGAAGTAGCTGTCGCCGATGCCGGGGGCGCCGGGGGCGGGGTGCGAACCGGCGGCGACGACGAGGAAGGAGGCCGCCGCGGTGGCGAGGGTCAGCAGACGTGCCGAACGGGAGAGTGCCATGGGTCGTCCCTTTCGCGCGTGGGCCGATCGATCGTTCGATCGGGCGTGCGGGACGACTCTGCGCTCTCCCGTTCAGGCATGTACATGACTTTGCCAACTCGTCATGCGTTACTTCGGAGTTGACTCCTGACCCTCGGCACCGGCCTCGCCCTCGGCGTCACCGTCGGCGGCCGCGTCACCGTCGGCGGCCGCGGTGCCGGAGGCGTCCTCCGTGTCGGCGACCTCCTCCGCGCGGACGTTGTCCAGGGCGGGTGAGAGTTCCTTGCCGGGGGCCGACTTCTCGGAGACCGGCGCGTCCTTCGACACCGGCACCAGTCCCCCGTCCGTCTCGCCCACCTCGGCCGCCACCGCCGCCGACGTGGCCGCGGACTCCGCGAGCGCCTCGTCGGAGACCGTCTCGGCCGCCTTCTTCGCGTCCCGCAGCAGCACGGTGTCCTGCGGCGCCTGGTCGGCGAAGTTCTCCGGGTGGTGACAGGCCACCTGCTGGCCCGGCCGCAGCTGGAGCAGCGGCGGCTCGGTGGTGCGGCAGATCTCCGTCGCCTTCCAGCACCGGGTGTGGAACCGGCAGCCGCTCGGCGGCGCGATCGGCGAGGGCACGTCGCCCTGGAGCAGGATGCGCTCGCTCTTGGCCGACTTGCGCGACGGGTCCGGGATCGGCACCGCCGACATCAGCGCCTTGGTGTACGGGTGCATCGGCGTCTTGTAGAGCAGGTCGCGGTCGGCCAGCTCCACGATCTTGCCGAGGTACATCACGGCGATGCGGTCGGAGACGTGCCGGACGACGGACAGGTCGTGCGCGATGATCACGTACGTCAGGCCCAGCTCCTGCTGGAGGTCGTCGAGCAGGTTGACGACCTGGGCCTGGATCGACACGTCGAGGGCGGAGACCGGCTCGTCCGCCACGACCAGCTTGGGGCTGAGCGCGAGGGCGCGGGCGATGCCGATGCGCTGCCGCTGGCCGCCGGAGAACTCGTGCGGGTAGCGGTTGTAGTGCTCGGGGCTGAGCCCCACGACCGACAGCAGCCGCTGCACTTCCTTCTTGATGCCGCCCTCGGGCGAGACGCCCTGGAGCTTGAAGGGAGCGCCGACGATCGTGCCGATGGTGTGGCGCGGGTTCAGCGACGAGTACGGGTCCTGGAAGATCATCTGCACGTCGCGGCGGAGCGGGCGCATGCCGCCGACACCGAGGTGCGTGATGTCCTTGCCCTCGAACTCGACCTTTCCGGCGGTCGGTTCGAGCAGCCGGGTGATGAGCCGGCCCATCGTGGACTTGCCGCAGCCGGACTCGCCGACGACGCCCAGGGTCTCGCCCCGGCGCACCTCGAAGTCGAGTCCGTCGACCGCCCGGACCGCGCCGACCTGCCGCTGGAGCAGGCCCTTGCGGATCGGGAAGTGCTTTTGCAGACCGGTCACCTTCAGCAGCGTCTCGCCACTGGCGGCGTCCTTGGTGAGGGTCGCGCCTTCGCTCTTGGCGGGAGTGGTCACAGCTTTGTCCTCGCTCACAGCTTCGGGGCGATCTCTTCGGTCCAGATGCGCTCCCGCTGCTCCGTGCTCATGTGGCAGGCGGCCCAGTGCCGGCTGCCCACCTCGGCCAGCTCGGGGCGGACCGTGCGGGTCAGATCGTCCTTGGGGACGTCCGCGTACGGGCAGCGCGGGTTGAAGGCGCAGCCGGACGGCACGTTGATCAGGGAGGGCGGGGAGCCCTTGACCGGGATGAGGCGTTCCTGCTGTTCGCGGTCGAGCCGCGGCATCGAGCCGAGCAGGCCCCAGGTGTAGGGGTGGCGGGGCTCGTAGAACACCTTCTCGGCCGGTCCGCGCTCCACGCAGCGGCCCGCGTACATCACCAGCAGGTCGTCGGCGAGCTCGGCGACGACGCCCAGGTCGTGGGTGATGATGATGACCGCGGAGCCGAACTCCGTCTGGAGGTCGCGGATGAGGTCGAGGATCTGCGCCTGGACGGTGACGTCCAGGGCGGTCGTCGGCTCGTCCGCGATGAGCAGCTCGGGGTTGTTGACCAGCGACATCGCGATCATCGCGCGCTGGCGCATGCCGCCGGAGAACTCGTGCGGGTAGCTGTCGACGCGCTTGTCGGGCTGCGGGATGCCGACCCGGTCGAGCATCTCCACCGCGCGCCGCTTGGCGGTCTTCTTGTCGACGTCGTGGTGGACCCGGTACGCCTCCACGATCTGCTGCCCGATCGTGTAGTACGGGTGCATCGCGGACAGCGGGTCCTGGAAGATCATCGACATCTGCCGGCCGCGCAGCTTGCGCACGTGGTCGGGGTCGGCGGACAGCAGCTCGGTGCCGTCCAGCCAGATCTCGCCGGAGATCTGGGCCTTGCGCTTGCCGTACTGGCCGGCGGTGTGCAGGCCCATGATGCCGAGCGAGGTCACCGACTTGCCGGAACCGGACTCGCCCACGATGCCGAGGGTCTTGCCCTTCTCCAGCTGGAAGCTGAGCCCGTCGACGGACTTGACCAGGCCGTCGTCGGTCGGGAAGTGCACCTTCAGGTCGCGCACTTCCAGGAAGGCGGAGGGCGCCGGCGAGTCCTTGACGGCCCGCGGCTCGCCGACCGCCGCTCCGCTCTTGCCGATGTCGGTCATGCCAGCCTCACTCGGGGGTCGATGACGGCGTACAGGATGTCCACGACGAGGTTGGCGACGAGCACCGCGAGCGAGGTGATCAGGGTGACGCCCAGGATGAAGGGCAGGTCCTGGTTCTTGATCGCGTCGAGCACCTTCTGCCCGAGGCCGGGCAGGCTGAACGTGGTCTCGGTGAGGATCGCGCCGCCGATGAGGGCGCCGAGGTCCATGCCGAGCATGGTGAGGATGGGCGTCATCGTGGAGCGCATGGCGTGCTTGCGGATGACGACGGTCTCGCGCAGGCCCTTGGCGCGGGCGGTGCGGATGTAGTCCTCGCCGAGGATCTCCAGCATGGTGGCGCGGGTGATCCGGGCGTACATCGCCGCGTAGAGGAAGGCGAGGGTGATCCAGGGCAGGATCATGCCGCCGAGCCAGCCGCCGAAGCCGTCCTTGAGGGGCACGTACTGCCCGTCGATCCAGCCCAGTCCGTAGCTGAAGATGGCGAGCGAGAGCAGACCGGTGAAGTAGATGGGGAGCGAGACACCACTGAGCGCGACGACCATCGCGCCGCGGTCCCAGATGCTGCCGCGCTTGAGCGCGGAGAGGACACCCGCCGCGACACCGAAGACCAGCCACAGCACGGCGGCACCGAGCGCCAGGCCCAGGGTCACCGGGAAGCGGTCGGTCAGCACCGGCCAGACGGACTGCTCGCTGCGGAACGAGTAGCCGAAGCAGGGGGCGGCGCAGTTCGTGACGTCGCCACCGCCCGAGTAGGTGCGGCCGACGAAGATGCCCTTGAAGAACTCCCAGACCTGGGAGTAGATCGGGTCGGCCAGGCCGAGCTTCTCCCGTACGGCCTCGACCGCGGCGGGGTCCGCCTGCTTGCCCACGAAGCTCGTGGCGATGTCGACGCCCGCCCATTTGGGGACGAGGAAGAAGATGCTGAAGACCACCACGATGATGACCACCAGCATCACTGCGGCGGCGAGCAGCCGCCTGATGAGGTAAGCGAGCACAGCTTACGGCCCGCCGCGGACCGCGGGCCGCCGGAGGTCTTCCGGCGGCCCGCGGTCACGCCGCGCCGGCCTTCACCTGCCTTTCGTGCCGTTCGGCGGGTGTGCCGGGATTTACTTCGTGGACTTCAGGCCCATGTTGACGAAGTCGTACATACCGCTGTACGCGCCCGTCGTGTACACGTTGGCCACGTTGGAACCGCGCCAGTTGATGAACTTCTCGAAGACGAAGGGCAGGTAGTAGCCGCCCTCCATGACCTTGTGGTTGATCTCCTTGGCGATCTCGGCCTTCTTGGAGTCCTCGAGCGTGTTGTTGTAGTCGTCGAAGAGGCCGTCGATCGCCTTGTCCTTGATCAGCGCGTAGTTGTTGTTACCGCTGTCGAGGATGTAGCTGCTGTCCCACAGGGGCAGACCGAAGCCCTGGACGGACGGGAAGTCCGGGCCCCAGCCCATGATGATGATGCCGTAGCCCTTCTTCTTCACGTTCGAGGGGCTGCCGATGATGCCGGTGGTCTGCGAGCCGTCGTACTGGTCGATGTCGACGGTGATGCCGACCTTCTTCAGCGAGGCCTGCATCGACGTGGCGGTGGCCACCTCGACCGGCTTGTTGTTGCGGACCGCGATGGTGGTCTTGAAGCCGTTCGGCTTGCCGCAGGCCTTCAGCTCTTCCTTGGCCTTCTCGACGTTGCCGTTCTTGTTGTCCGTGGCCAGCTTGTACGGGTCGTACTTCTGGCCCTCGGCGCCCGGCACCGACGGCGGGAGCATGTTGGTGCCGATGTCACCGCCGGCCTGCGGGCCGCCACGCGCGGTCTGGAGGGAGACGTGGTCGGCACCGTAGATCACGGCCTTGCGGCAGTGCTCGTTGTCGAACGGCTTCACGCTCTGCGGGAAGACCGCGTAACGGATGTACCCGGAGACCGGGTTGTCCACGTTGGCCTTGTGCTGCTTCAGGGCGGTGGAGCGGCCCTGCGGGGACAGACCGGTCTGGGCCAGGTCGATGTCGTAGTCGCCGTTGATCAGACGCGAGTCCAGGTCGTTGGCGTTGGTGAAGAACTTGATGCTGACCTTGTCCGGGTAGGCCTTGCGGACCGGGTCCGAGGCGGCCTTCCAGTTGCTGTTGCGCACCAGCATCAGGTTCTTGCCGGGGGCGTAGGACTGGAACTTGTACGGGCCCGAGGAGAACGGGTGCAGACCGTACTTGGACTTGGTGTCCTTGTCCTGGCGGACCGGCGAGGACGAGGTCAGCGCCAGCATCTGGAGGAAGTCCGAGTTGGCCTTCGGCAGGTGGAAGACGATGGTCTTCTCGTCCGGCGTGTCGATCGCCTTCAGACCCAGGTGGTCCTTGGAGCTGTCCTTGTAGGGGCCCTTGTACTCGCCCTTGGGGTCGAGGACGTCCTTCATGTAGACCGGACCGCCGGACAGCACGTCCTGCGCCCACTGGCGCTCGATGCCGTACTTGACGTCCTGGGCGGTGATGGCCTTGCCGTCCTCCCACGTGACGCCGTCACGGAGGGTGAAGGTGTAGGTCTTGCCGTCGTCCGAGACCTTGCCCATGTCGGCGGCGAGGTCCGGGGTCAGCTCGGCGCCCGTGGTGCCCGGCTCCGTCTTGTACGTCAGCAGCTGACGGCTGTAGTAGCGGGAGAAGTTCCACATGAAGCCGTAGTAGCCACGGGTGGTGTCCCACGAGTCGGCGTCCTGGACGCTGGCGAACTTGAGCTCGCCACCCTTCTTGGCCAGCGAGGCCTGGGCGACCTTGTTGTTGGCCGCGTTGAAACCGGCCGCGCCGCTCTTCGAACCGCCGTCGCTGTCGTCGTTGCCGCCGCACGCCGCCGTGCTCAGCAGCGCGGCGACCGCGATCGCGGCGGCCGCCGCCTGCTTGCGCCGCCCTGTGGTGCGTTGGGTAGTCACGATCTCGGATCCTCCGGATGTCAATCGGTCCGCGGACAATTCGCGAACCTCAGTAGGGGGTACGGCAGTTCAGCGGGAGCCCTTCGGGTCGAGCGCGTCACGCACGCCGTCGCCGAAGAGGTTGAAGGCCAGAACGGTGATGAAGATCGCCACGCCGGGGACCACCATGAACATGGGGTCCGACTCGTAGTAGTCGATCGCGGTGGAGAGCATCTGCCCCCAGGAGGAGGTGGGCGGCTTGACGCCCACGCCCAGGAAGCTCAGCGCCGCCTCGGTGAGGATGTTGGTCGGGATCATCATCGTCGTGTACACGATGATGGGCGCGACCAGGTTGGGCAGCAGCTCCTTGAACAGGATGTAGAAGCGGCCGGCGCCCAGCGAGCGGGCCGCCTCGACGTACTCGCGCTCGCGCATGGACAGCGTCTGGCCGCGCACCACACGGCCGATGTACGGCCAGCCGAAGAAGCCGATGACGAGGATCATCACGAAGACGCGCACGCCGGTGCCGGACAGGCCCAGCATGTTGTTCGGCATCACCGAGACCAGGGCGATGATGAACAGCAGCTGCGGGAAGGCGAGCAGACCGTCCATGACGCGGCTGACGACGGCGTCGACCCAGCCGCCGAAGAAGCCGGCGAGGATGCCGAGGACGGTGCCGAGGACCACGGCCACCAGGGCCGACAGGAAGCCGACCAGGAGCGAGATCCGGGAGCCGTAGATGATGCGGGCGAAGATGTCGCGGCCGTTGACGGGCTCGACGCCGAGGAGATGGTCGCCGCTGACGCCGCCCAGGGACCCGGTGGGGGTGCCGAACAGCGGGTCGATCAGGTTCTCGTGGTAGGCGTCGGGGTCCTGCCCGGCCAGGAGCGGAGCGAGGATCGCGACCAGGATCAGCAGGAGTACGACGATGCCGCCCGTCAGGGCGAGCTTGTCCCGCTTCAGGCGCTCCCAGGCGATCCGGCCCAGGGAACGCCCCTGTACGGCCTTCGTACCGGCGCCTTGAACCGCCGCTTCCTCGGCCGCACTCGGAGCCGCTTCCGCGGTCGGCTCGTGCAATGGTGCCGTCATCTGGCAGGGACCCCTCTCAACCGGCGGTAGCCGGCCCGCACTTGCCGCTCGTAGCGGCGTGATCAGTCCGTCGTACACGGGAGCGAACGCTCCCCTGGTGCGGGAGTCTTCAACGCTCCGGCGATCTGTTGCCAGACTTGACGGTGAATGGATGCGCAACCGTGATGCTCTTTGAGGTGTTCCGTTATGCGGACAGTGGGTAACGGGAGCCGGACGAGGGGCAATTGGGGCATGGGGCCCGATAGCCGAACGGAACCGATCCTTCCGTTGCCATCTACGCGCGAAGAAACACGGAGTTAACGTGAAGGTACGATGAGCAGCCTTCACGCGGCAGCGTACGCGTGTCTCAGTATCCGGGCGTGTGCGGGTAGCCGTAGCCGGTGGCGGGCGCGGCGGCCGGGGCGTGGGCCTCGCGGTCGTAGAACGGCCTGGTGCGGGCCCGCAGCCACATCGCGACCGGGTCGTGCGGGTCGGAGAGCGCGACGGTGGAGACGGGCAGTCCGTCCGGCACGGCGACGACCGACTGCCGCATCATCGTGCGTACCGCGTCCACGGCGGGCGGCGAGGCCTCGTAGACGTCCAGGCCGATGGCGAGGTACGGCGCGCCGAGCGCCGGCTGCACCCAGGCGCGGCGCAGCGCGCGCACCGCGGGGGTGCGGTGCGCGTTCTGCGTGAGCAGGGCGTAGAACTGCGGGATCTCGATGGCCGGTTCACTCATCCGCAGCGGTCCGGCCGGCTGTCGGTCCAGACCCGTGGCGATGCGGCGCAGATCCAGCCAGGGGATGCCGACGCCGCCGCCGGGGGCGTGCGGATTGAGCCACAGGCCGTAGTGGTCGGGGTAGAGGGCGCGGGCCGCCTCGAGGCCGTCGACCACCTCGTAGGACCGGTTCCAGCCGCTGGCCGACAGCTCCTGCGCGGAGGTCACACAGGGGGCGTACGGGAAGCCGCCGACCTCCATCGTGCCGTACTGGGCGTCGGGCGAACCGGTGCGGCCCTGCCAGAGCAGCATCCAGAGGGGGCCGGAAGAGGGCGACGCGAGCGCACGGAGCAGCGCCTCGTAGGCGTCGTAACGCCCGGGCGTGACTTGGCGCAGCATGTGCTCGACCTGCCCGGCCGCGGCCGTGCCCGACGCGCTCACCTTCTACCGCCCCTTCGCGAGACATTGGCTGGGGACAGCTTAAGGTCTGCCGACGGCCGGGGGGTGGGCCGGGGAGCGTGGCCCTTCCCGGGGGTCGCCGTCAGTACCCGAGTTGGTAGAAGGGGCGGACGTTCTCCCGCAGCCAGTCGCAGACGGGGTCCTGGGCGGCGTCCAGGAAGACCATGTTGACGGGGGTGGCGAGGGGGGCCTTGGCCAGGGCGCGACCGAGGGCGTCCAGGGGGACCGTGTGCGCCTCGGGGTCGCGGGAGGCGAGTTCGACGCCGACGAACATGACGGGGTCGGCCGTCTCGATCGCGGCGAGGCAGCGGCGGGCGGAGAGCACGAGGCCGGTCGCGGCGAACTCGGCGGAGGCGGCGGCGAGGAGGTCCACCGGGTCGTCCTGCCAGTCCGGTTCGAACAGCCGGACGCGACCGCCGGAGGCGGGGCCGTCCAGCGGCGTACGGCCGCCCCGGCACAGTTCGGCCACGGCGTCGGGCGGCAGCGGGATGCCGAGCACGCCGTCCGGGTTGACGGCGAGGCCCACCTGCGGGGGCAGTCCGCGCGCGAACTCCACGGCCGGAGCGATGGTGAACCCCATGTGCGCGCCGGCGACCTGGCGGAACTGTTCCTCGGAGCTGAAGACGGGGACGTAGACCTGGCCGTCCAGTTCCAGGGTGGGCAGGTCGAGCGGACCGCCGTGCGCGCCGCGGCCGCCCGGGAGCGGGACCCAGAGGAAGCTGCGGGTGAGCACCTCGACGATGCGGGCGCCGGCGGAGGGGACACCGAGGGAGGCGGAGAGCACCTCCTCCAGCTCGTTGCCGGGCCAGCCGCCGTGGGGGTGGGGTTGCGGGTGCGCCTGTGCCGGGATGTCCATGTGTCTCTACCGCCCTGCCCTGCCGGTGTGTGCCGTTCCGGCACGAGACTTTATCGCCCGGTGCGCTACCGGTCGCCCCCGAATTCGATCCTGCGCAGGGCGTCCGCGGCGGGACGGTCCAGGAGCGTGGCGGAGGCGCAGCCCTCGGGGAGGGTGCCGCGCTCGACCGCGCGCAACAGCCGTCGCGTGGCCCTGCGATGCCGGAGGAAGGCGTACGGCGAGACGCCCCGGCCGCGCTCGCGCTGGCCCGCACGGGCCCGGTCGGCGCCGACGTCGAGGATCAGCAGGTGCAGGGCGCCGCCGCGGCGGCGGGCCTCGCGGGCGAGCCAGCCGCGCACCCAGCCCTGCGTGCCGCAGTCGTGCACGACCACGCCGCCGCCGGCGCGGACCGCGCGCCGCAGTCCGGCGTAGTGGGCTAGCCGGACGAGGGGGCGGTAGACGGCGTACGGGAGGAGGCGGGGGGTGCGGGCGTCCCAGCGGTCGCGGGTGTCCTGCGAGTCGACGCGGGGGCCGCGTACGGCGCGGTGCATCAGCGTGGACTTGCCGCTGCCGGGGAGGCCGGTGACGACGACGACGTCGTGGGCGGCGAAGGTCAGGCCGTGGGGGGTGCGGCCGGCGCGGTCGCGGAGGTCGCGGACGACGGGGGCGGTCGGTTGTGGTGGCAGCGCGACCGTTGTCCGGTCGGGCAGTGCGAGGGCCGGTGTCGTGCCGTACGCCGTGGACCTGTCCACCCTGATCGTCTCCCTCCGGGACATGCGAGTCCCTTCCCCGCCGAGCGTAAAGAAAAGGTAATGCACGGTGTCTCTCCAACAGGTCCGCCTCGTGCAACAGGGCTGCTACAGAGCGGGGGTGGGGCGCGGCGAGCTTTCCTGGGGCGCAGCCCCGTCTCAGGGGCGCGGGGAACTGCGCGAGCGGCCACGGACCCAGCCGCACCCGCCCACGCGCCGCACCCACCCGAGTTCTCCCCGCGCCCCTCTCCCACCCAGCCCCGCTCCCCCCCCCGGGGGCCCCGGGGCGGAGGCCCCGGGTGAGGGAGGGGAAGGGCAGGGGCGGTGGGGGCGCGGAGGCATGCGATGATGGCGGCCCAACCGCATACCGGCCGTTTGAATCCGCGCGGGAGAGTCCCCGGCCCTAGGGCTGTGACCGGGGCGCCGAAGGAGCAAGCACTCCCTTGAATCTCTCAGGCCCAGTTACCGCGCGGGCGAGGCACATCTGAAAAGCGGACCGCCGACGACACGACCACGGCGGTCCCACCCAAGGTGCAAGCCACGACCCCGTCACCGGGTCACGGCGAAGCTCTCAGGTTCCGATGACAGAGGGGGAGGACAGGGAATCGCACGCGCACTCCGCGATGCCCGTCCGCACCCGTCTCGCCACCCCTCCACCCGGGAGAACGACCGATGAGCAGCACCACCCCCGGCACCACCCCGGACGCCACCCCCCGCCGCACCGCCCTGGACTCCCTGCACCGCTCCCTCGGCGCCACCATGACCGACTTCGCCGGCTGGGACATGCCCCTGCGCTACGGCTCGGAACGCGAGGAGCATCTCGCCGTCCGCACCCGCGCCGGTCTGTTCGACCTCTCCCACATGGGCGAGATCGCCGTCACCGGCCCGGAGGCCGCCGCCGTCCTGAACCACGCGCTGGTCGGCGACCTCCGCTCGGTCGCCGTCGGCCGTGCCCGCTACACCATGATCTGCCGCGCGGACGGCGGCATCCTCGACGACCTGATCGTCTACCGGCTCGCCGACACGGAGTACCTGGTCGTCGCCAACGCCTCCAACGCCCGGACCGTCCTCGACGCGCTCACCGAGCGGGCGGCCGGCTTCGACGCCGAGGTGCGCGACGACCGGGACGCCTACGCGCTCCTCGCCGTCCAGGGCCCCGCCTCCCCCGGCATCCTCGCCGCCGTGACCGACGCGGACCTGGACGGACTGAAGTACTACGCCGGCCTCCCCGGCACCGTCGCCGGCGTGCCCGCGCTGATCGCCCGCACCGGCTACACCGGCGAGGACGGCTTCGAGCTGTTCGTCGACCCCGCCGACGCCGAGAAGCTGTGGCAGGCGCTGACCGAGGCCGGCGCGTCCGCGGGGCTCGTCCCGTGCGGGCTGTCCTGCCGGGACACGCTGCGCCTGGAGGCCGGCATGCCGCTGTACGGGCACGAGCTGACCACCGGGCTCACCCCCTTCGACGCCGGACTCGGCCGGGTGGTGAAGTTCGGCAAGGAGGGCGACTTCGTCGGCCGCGAGGCGCTGGCCGCCGCCGCCGAGCGGGCCGGACAGAACCCGCCGCGGGTGCTCGTCGGGCTGGTCGCCGAGGGCCGCCGGGTGCCGCGCGCCGGCTACCCGGTCGTCGCGGACGGCACGGTGGTCGGCGAGGTCACCTCCGGCGCGCCCTCCCCCACACTGGGCAAGCCGATCGCCATGGCCTACGTCGACGCCGCGCACGCCGCGCCGGGCGCCCCCGGTGTCGCGGTGGACATCCGCGGCAGCCACGAGCCGTTCGAGGTCGTGGCGCTGCCCTTCTACAAGCGCCGCAAGTAACGACGCGGCCCGGCGGCAGGGCCGCCGGGAGCGCCCCGAGGACACCCGGCACCCCGGCACGGACCGAAACCAACCGAAACGCCCCGGAACGGCCCGGCGCACGATTCTGCGCGCGCCGGGCGCCCGGGACATGGAGACTGGGCGCACGTCCGGGCGCCCCCACCCCCGTACCCTCACCGCACGTCCGCCCCACACCCCCCTTTCCCACCCCATTCCCCGCGTACAGGAGAATCCAGCCATGAGCGACAACCCCCAGCAGCTGCGCTACAGCAAGGAGCACGAGTGGCTGTCGGACGCCGTGGACGGCGTCTCGACGGTCGGCATCACCGAGCACGCGGCCAACGCGCTCGGCGACGTCGTCTTCGTCCAGCTCCCCGACGTCGGCGCCACCGTCACCGCGGGCGAGACCTGCGGCGAACTGGAGTCCACCAAGTCGGTCAGCGACCTGTACTCCCCGGTCACCGGTGAGGTCACCGAGGTCAACGACGACGTGGTCGGCGACCCGTCGCTGGTGAACTCCGCGCCCTTCGAGGGCGGCTGGCTGTTCAAGGTGCGGATCACCGGCACCCCGGACGACCTGCTCTCCGCGGACGAGTACACCGTCTTCATCGCCGGCTGAGGATTCCACCCATGTCACCCTTGTCCCCCCAGTTCCCCCAGTCTTCGGCGTCCCTGCTCAACGTCCCGCTGCACGAGCTGGACCCCGACGTGGCCGCCGCGGTCGACGCCGAGCTGGACCGCCAGCAGTCCACCCTCGAGATGATCGCCTCGGAGAACTTCGCCCCGGTCGCGGTCATGGAGGCCCAGGGCTCGGTCCTCACCAACAAGTACGCCGAGGGCTACCCGGGCCGCCGCTACTACGGCGGCTGCGAGCACGTCGACGTCGTCGAGCAGATCGCGATCGACCGGGTGAAGGCGCTGTTCGGCGCCGAGCACGCCAATGTGCAGCCGCACTCCGGCGCACAGGCCAACGCCGCCGCGATGTTCGCGCTGCTCAAGCCCGGCGACACGATCATGGGCCTCGACCTCGCGCACGGCGGGCACCTGACCCACGGCATGCGGATCAACTTCTCCGGCAAGCTCTACGACGTGGTCGCGTACCACGTCGACGGCGAGACCGGGCAGGTCGACATGGCCGAGGTCGAGCGGCTCGCCAAGGAGTCCCGGCCGAAGCTGATCGTGGCCGGCTGGTCGGCGTACCCCCGGCAGCTGGACTTCGCCGCGTTCCGCCGGATCGCGGACGAGGTCGGCGCGTATCTGATGGTCGACATGGCGCACTTCGCCGGGCTTGTCGCGGCCGGGCTGCACCCCAGCCCCGTCCCGCACGCCCATGTCGTCACCACGACCACGCACAAGACGCTGGGCGGCCCGCGCGGCGGTGTGATCCTCTCCACGGCCGAGCTGGCCAAGAAGATCAACTCGGCTGTCTTCCCCGGTCAGCAGGGTGGTCCGCTGGAGCATGTGATCGCCGCGAAGGCCGTCGCGTTCAAGGTCGCGGCTTCGGAGGAGTTCGCCGACCGCCAGCGTCGTACGCTGGAGGGCGCCCGCGTCCTGGCCGAACGGCTGGTGCGGGACGACGTCCGGGAGCACGGTGTGTCCGTGCTGTCCGGCGGGACCGACGTCCACCTGGTCCTGGTCGACCTGCGCGACTCCGCGCTGGACGGGCAGCAGGCGGAGGACCGGCTGCACGAGATCGGCATCACGGTCAACCGCAACGCCGTCCCCAACGACCCGCGTCCGCCGATGGTCACCTCCGGGCTGCGCATCGGCACGCCCGCGCTCGCCACGCGCGGGTTCGAGGCGCGGGACTTCGCGGAGGTCGCGGACGTCATCGCCGAGGCGCTGAAGCCGTCGTTCGACGCGGAGGCGTTGAAGGCGCGCGTCGCGGCACTCGTGGCGACGCACCCGCTGTACCCGGGCGTGCGCACGTAGTACGTCCGAGGGCGCACGCGCCGTCGTACGCCCTGCGGGGGCGCACGCGCCGCCGTACGCCCCCACCCCCGGGGCGCGCCGCAACCCGCGCGCCCCGGATCCCGGCCGCCGTGCCCGCGCCCACACCGCGCGGGAGCGGCGGCCCCACCTCGCACCACCCCCGCCCAGAGGAGTCCGCCCGTGGCCATCTCGGTCTTCGACCTGTTCTCGATCGGCATCGGCCCGTCCAGCTCCCACACGGTCGGCCCGATGCGCGCGGCCCGTATGTTCGCGCGCCGGCTGCGCAACGAGGGCCTGCTGGACCCCGCCGCCTCGGTCCGCGCCGAGCTGTACGGCTCCCTCGGCGCCACCGGCCACGGCCACGGCACCCCCAAGGCGGTACTGCTCGGTCTGGAGGGCGCCTCCCCACGCACGGTGGACGTGGAGCGCGCCGACGACCGGGTCGAGGCGATCAAGGAGTCCGGACGCCTGAACCTCCTGGGCGACCACGAGATCCCCTTCTCCTACGACGACGACCTCGTCCTGCACCGCCGCAAGGCCCTCCCCTACCACGCCAACGGCATGACCCTGTGGGCGTACGACGCCTCGGGGGCCGAGCTGCTGAGCAGGACGTACTACTCGGTGGGCGGCGGCTTCGTCGTCGACGAGGAGGCGGTGGGCGCCGACCGCATCAAGCTCGACGACACCGTCCTGAAGTACCCCTTCCGCACGGGCGACGAGCTGCTGCGCCTGACGAAGGAGACGGGTCTGTCCATCTCCGCGCTGATGCTGGAGAACGAGCTGTCCTGGCGCACCGAGGAGGAGATCCGCGCCGGGCTCCTTGAGATCTGGCGGGTGATGAAGGCGTGCGTGGCGCGCGGCATGTCCCGCGAGGGCATCCTGCCCGGCGGTCTGAAGGTGCGCCGCCGCGCCGCGAACACCGCGCGCAAGCTGCGCTCGGAGGGCGACCCGGCGACCCTGGCGATGGAGTGGATCACCCTCTACGCGATGGCCGTCAACGAGGAGAACGCGGCCGGCGGCCGGGTGGTGACCGCCCCGACCAACGGCGCGGCCGGCATCATCCCGGCGGTGCTCCACTACTACATGGACTTCGTGCCGGGCGCCGACGAGGAGGGCGTCGTCCGCTTCCTGCTCGCGGCCGGCGCGATCGGCATGCTCTTCAAGGAGAACGCCTCGATCTCCGGCGCCGAGGTCGGCTGCCAGGGCGAGGTCGGCTCCGCCTGCTCGATGGCGGCCGGCGCCCTCGCCGAGGTGCTCGGCGGCTCCCCGGAGCAGGTGGAGAACGCCGCCGAGATCGGCATGGAACACAACCTGGGCCTCACCTGCGACCCGGTCGGCGGTCTCGTCCAGATCCCGTGCATCGAGCGCAACGGCATGGCCGCGGTGAAGGCGGTCACCGCCGCCCGCATGGCGATGCGGGGCGACGGCTCCCACAAGGTCTCCCTGGACAAGGTCATCAAGACGATGAAGGAAACGGGCGCGGACATGTCCGTCAAGTACAAGGAGACGGCCCGGGGCGGGCTCGCGGTGAACATCATCGAGTGCTAGGGAAACGGGCCCCGACCAGCGCGTACGTCTCTTTCCGCGCGGTCAGGGCCTTCCCCGCTCACGCGGCGGAAAGCCCGGCGCCCTCGCCGAGGAAGACGCCATGGGAGCCGTCATGAGTCACGACATCATGGTGAAGACGAGTTTTCCGGTTCCGGGCTTGCGGTTGCGTTCGAGTTCCGTCAGTGCCGGTATCGCCTCGTCGAGCGGTACCGTCTGGCTGATCAGCGGACGCAGCACGCCCTCCCCGGCGAGCCGCGCGATCTCTTCGGTGTCCTGCTGGTTGGACTTGCCCATCACCACCTGGTACGAGCGGCTCAGAGCACTGCGGACGAATTTCGCGGGCGCCGGCACGATGTCGATGATCCGGCCGCCGGACTTCAACAACGTGCGGGACGTCGCGATCGGTAGCTTGCCGGACGTGTCGAAGACGATGTCGAATCGTCCGCGTAGTTCCTGCGCATCGAAGTCGAAGTCGAAGCCGACGACCGGCGAGACACCGAGGTCATACGCGTCCTGCCACGCACTCTCACGGCAGCTGCCGCTCACGGTGGCACCGGCGGCCATGGCGATCTGCGCCACCGACCGGCCGACCGCACCGAGCACGCCGGTGACGAAGACCGCCTGCCCCGATCGCAGCTTGGCCCTCTTCAGGCCCTGATAGGCAGTTCCGCCCGCGATACCGAGCGTGGCGGCGTGCTCCCAGGACACGTTCGCCGGCTTGTGCACGACGTCCGTCTCTTTGGCGACCACCATGTCGGCGAACGCTCCGGCCGCTTTGAGGCTCGTCACCCCCAGCACCTCGTCGCCGGGACGCAGCCGGGTGACGCCGTCGCCGGCCGCCTCGACCACGCCCGAGAAATCGTGTCCCAGCCCGCGCGGGAACTTCCGGCCCGTCAGGGATTTCACCCGGCCGAGGTGTATCCCGATGTCCATCGGGTTCACCCCTGCCGCCCCTACGCGGACCAGAACCTCCCCGGGCCCCGGCCGCGCCGGCTGCACTTCCTCCAGTCGCAGCACTTCGGGGCCGCCGTACCGGTGGTACTGAATGCGCCTCATCAAATCCTCCACGCCGTGATGTCCCTGAGAGCCATCACACTAGCGGGTGATGTCTCTCAGTGCCATCCCTTGGGTGCTGAGGGAGGGCTGAGGGAGAGGGGAGAGGCAACGCACAGACCGTCCTTCTGGCCGGGACTCGGCCGAAGAGCGCTTCCCACGACGGGAGGGGTGCGAACGGAGCCTCGCCGCGAGGAAGCGGCCGCCTCATCGCGAAATGGCCGACCGGCCCGCCGCGACGGGGGTATACGGAGAGCTGATCACGTCACGGCGCACAGACGCCGGCACCGGCACCGGCAAGCTCAGCGACGAACATCCAGCGCACGCAGCTCCGCGAGCACCTCCGCGGCGATGACCGACAACGGTCGCGACTCGCCGTCCGCCAACCACTGCGCGAGCGCGAGGGTGAAGACGACCGAGCCGCATTCGGCCGCCAAGGTCGCCGCGGGCTCGCCGATCCCTCTGCGCCGCAAGGCCGCGCCCATCGCGCGGGCCAGGGCAGCGTATTTTTCACGCTGGCGCTCGAGCAATGTCGCGTCCGAGTCGATGATCGCCTGACGCGCCCGCACCCGGTCCCGCGGCATATCCGCGAAGACGTCACTCGCCCGATCCAGGGCCAACCCGATCAGCGACAGCAGCGAAAGCCCTTCCGGCGCCTCATCGACGGCGTCGGCCAGCGCCCGCTCCAAGGCCGCCTCCCCGGCGAACAACACGTCACGCTTGTCAGGGAAATACCGGAAGAACGTGCGCCGGGTCAGCCCCGCGGCTGCCGCGATCTCCGCCGCCGTCGTCTGGTCGTACCCCTGGCGGGCGAACAGCTCGACCGCGGCCTCCCGGAGCCGCCCGGCCGCTCCAGGTTCCCAGCGCGCCATGTCTCTCCTGCACCTCGGCCGAAACGTCACCCGGAGACATCGTACGTCGATGCTTTGAAGTCAACCGTTTCCGGCCTCCTACGACCGCCGAACGGCAGGGCGGACGCGAGGGGCTACGGCTTCAGGCGGTGACGGTGGGCCATGCCGCCTCCGGCCCCGGCCCCGGCCCAGGGGCGGAGGCGGAGGCGGCACGGCGGGGGCGCCTGCTCACTCGGTGTCCGCCGTCAGGCGCCGCCAAGCGGCTTCGCGCAGCAGGCGCAGGCCGTTGAGGCCGACGATGACGGTGGACCCCTCGTGCCCGGCGACACCGAGCGGCAGCGGCAGATTCCCGATCAGGTCCCAGGCGACGAGCACCGTGATGAACGCCCCGGCGATGACCAGGTTCTGGACGACCAGGCGGCGAGCGGTGCGCGAGAGCCGCACGAGGGAGGGGATGGTGGCGAGTTCGTCGCGTACCACGACGGCGTCGGCGGTCTCCAGGGCGAGGTCGGAGCCGGCCTTGCCCATCGCGATCCCGGAGTGCGCGGCGGCCAGGGCGGGGGCGTCGTTGACGCCGTCGCCGACCACCAGCACCCGGCGCCCTTCCGTTTCCCACGCCTTGACCGCGGCGGCCTTGTCCTGCGGCAGCAGCCCGGCGCGGACGTCGGTGATACCGACCTCGGCGGCCAGACGCACCGCCGCGCGCTCGTTGTCACCGGTCAGCAGGACGGGGGTGCGGCCGGTCAGCTCGGTGAGCGCGGCCACCGTCGCCGCGGCGTCCGGCCGCAGCCGGTCGGCGATCCCGAGGACGCCCAGCACCTGGCCGTCCCGCAGGACGGCGACCGCGGTGCGCCCGGCGTCCTCCAACTCGGCCACCGCCTCGTGAAGCCCCGCGGGGATGTCGGCGGGCAGCCGGGAGGGGGAGCCGACCTGGATCACGTGGCCGTCGATGGTGGCGGTGACGCCCTGGCCGGGCACGGAGGAGAAGTCCGTGGCCTCAGGCAGGGTGAGACCTGCCTCGCGGGCGGCGTCGACGACCGCCCGCGCCAGGGGATGCTCGCTGGGGTGCTCGGCGGCTGCCGCCACGCTGAGCAGCGTGTGCCCGTCCGGTCCGGTCCCGGAAAGGGGGCGGACGTCGGTGACGCGGGGGGTGCCCTCGGTGAGGGTGCCGGTCTTGTCCAGGGCCACGAGGTCGATCTGGCCGAGGCGTTCCATGACGACGGCGGACTTGGCGAGCACGCCGCGCCGTCCGGCGTTCGCGATGGCCGACAGCAGCGGCGGCATGGTGGAGAGCACCACCGCGCACGGGGAAGCGACGATCATGAAGGTCATGGCGCGCAGCAGCGCCGAGCGCAGTCCGTCACCGAGGGCGAACGGGACGAGGAAGACGGCGAGGGTCGCGAGGACCATGCCGAGGGAGTAGCGCTGCTCGATCTTCTCGATGAACAACTGGGTCGGGGCTTTGGTCTCGGAGGCCTCCTCGACCATCTTCACGATCCGGGCGATCACCGAGTCCGACGGGTCCCGCTCCACCCGTACGCGCAGGGCGCCGGTGCCGTTGACGGTGCCGGCGAAGACCTCGTCCCCCACCTGCTTGGCGACCGGGAGGGGTTCGCCGGTGATGGTGGCCTGGTCGACGTCGCTGGTGCCGTCGAGGACCTGGCCGTCGGCGCCGACCCGCTCACCGGGCCGGACCAGGATGGTGTCGCCGATACCGAGCGATGCCGCGTCCACACTCTCTCCGGACCCGTCGGGCAGCAGGCGGGTCGCGGTGGCGGGGGCGAGGTCGAGCAGCCCGCGCACCGAGTCGGCGGTCCGCGCGGTCGCGATCGCTTCCAGGGCGCCGGAGGTGGCGAAGATGACGATCAGCAGCGCCCCGTCGAGGACCTGGCCGATCGCCGCCGCGCCGAGCGCCGCGACGACCATCAGCAGATCCACGTCCAAGGTCTTGTCCTTGAGGGCCTTCAGCCCCTCCCAGCCGGGCTCCCACCCGCCTGTGACGTAGGTCGCGGCGAACAGCGTGCCCCACAGCCACGCCGGGCCGCCCAGCAGGTACACGGGCAGGGCGAGGAGGAACAGCACCAGGGCCGCGAGTGCCCAGCGGGCCTCGGGCAGTGCCAGCAGCCGCGTGCGGCGGCGCGGAGCCACCGAGCGCCGGACGCCGGCGGGCGGCGCGGGCCGCTGATCCAGGACAGAAGACATGACAAAACAACCCTTCACGGGCGATCCGGGTGACGGCACCACCATACAGGAACATGTGAACAAGTCTTCAGGTGTAATCGTTATGATGACGTGCATGGGTCACGGAACCGGCACCGCCAGCAGCGCCACCACCCGCGAGCGCCTCGACGCGGTCGGCACCGCCGACGTCGCCGCCACCCTCCAGGCCCTCGCCACCCCGTCCCGGCTCTACATCCTGGCCCGCCTCCAGGAAGGCCCCTGCTCGGTGAGCGACCTGGCCGAAGCGGTCGGGATGGAGTCCTCCGCCTGCTCCCACCAGCTGCGCCTGCTGCGCAACCTGGGCCTCGTCACCGGCGAACGTCACGGTCGGTCGATCGTCTACGCCCTCTACGACAACCACGTCGCCGAACTTCTCGACCAGGCGCTCTATCACGTCGAGCACCTGCGCCTGGGCGTGCACGACACCCCGGCCCGCGCGGCCGGACCGGACACCGCCGGGCAGTAGCGGATGCCGGGTCGATGACCCGCGGCGGGTGCTCCGTCCTGTCGCGCGCCTCGGGGACCAGCAGTGCGACCACCGAGGTGGGCAGAGGCCCGTCACACACAAGGAGACGGCCCGGGGCGGGCTCGCTGTCAACATCATCGAGTGTTAGTACGGCCACCTCGGCGTGTGAGGGTTCCGCGTACACGGGGCACCACCCTCGTGTCAGGGTGGACGGGCGGCAACTCCCGTACCCCACCGCACACTTCGAGGAGTCCCCCCATGCTGCGAGGCATCGACGTCAGCGCCTACCAGTCCTCTTCCTTCGGCACGGACGGTCTCTCCTTCGCCTTCATCAAGGCGACCGAGGGCCGCTCGTACGTCAACCCCCGGCTGTCCGCCCAGACCAAGCACGCCCGCGACGCCGGACTCGTCGTCGGCTTCTACCACTTCCTCTGGCCGGGCAACCTCACCGCCCAGGCCGAGTACTTCGTCGAACACGCCCCCGAGAAGGGCAGCGACCTCCTCGCCGTCGACTGGGAGACCACCGGCGAGGGCACCCACGCGAGCAACGCGGAGAAGGACAGCTTCATCCGCAAGGTGAAGGCACTGCGGCCGAACCACCGGGTCCTCCTCTACTGCAACCGGCATTTCTGGCTCAACGTCGACACCACCTCCTACGCGGGCGACGGTCTCTGGATCGCCGACTACGTGACGGCCGGCGAACCCCGTATCAAGGCCAAGTGGCGCTTCCACCAGTACACGTCCGACCCGCACGACAAGGACGTCGCCGACTTCGGCAGCAAGGCCGCGCTGAAGAAGTGGGCGGACGACGCCTGAGAAACACGGTCCGCCCAGAGGTTTCACCGCTCGTCCACGGGGCCACACTGACCCCGTCCCGATGCGGTCGACGACGGGGGTTGACGAACATGGCGCAGACGGATCCCGTGGACACCGCCTGGCGGATCCACGCGGCGCTCGCCGACTGGACCGGCAAGGTGGACGCGAAAGCCGGTTTCGCGCTCACTCTGGAGTCCGCGGTCCTCGGAGCCGTCATCGCGGTCTCCGGCTCCCGGCACCGGCCGGAACTCGACGGCACGCTGCCCGTGATCCTCCTCTGGCTGGGAGCCGGCCTTCTCGCACTCGCCGCCCTCGCGTCCGTGTCGGTGGTCGGTCCACGGTTGCGGACCCCGGCCGGGCACGACTGGCGGGAGCACTTCGTCTACTTCGGCGACCTGCGCCACTGGGCTCCCGAGCACCTTGCCGAGAAGCTGGCCGACACCTCCCCGCTGGAGTCGCTGTCACGGCAGATCGTCTCCATGAGCAGGATCGCCTGGACCAAGCACCAGCGGGTACAGCAGTCACTGCTGCTGGCCGTCACCGGGGTGGCGGCCATCGCACTCGCGTGGCTGCTGGGCTGACCGGCGTGGATCACCGTCCGGCACCCTTCTGGGACGCGCTGGAGGACGGCGACCGCGCCGCGCTGCGCGGGGTCGCGACCGCCGTACGGCTGCCCCCGGGCGAGATGTTCCTGGCCCAGGGCGAGGACTCCGACCACCTGATCGTCGTGTTGCGCGGCTGGGTCAAGGTCGTCGCCGAGTCCCCCGCCGGCTACCGGGCGCTGCTGGCGCTGCGCGGTCCCGGTGAACTCCTCGGCGAGCAGGCCGGGGTGGAACGGCGTCGCCGCTCGGCGTCCCTCCTCACGGCCGGCCCGGCCCAGCTGCTGCGGGTGCCCGGCGCCCGCTTCCACGCCCTGGCCCGGACCCGCCCCGGCATCGGCGCGGCGCTTCAGCAGACCCTGTCCCAGCGGCTGCGCGAGGCCGACCTGCAACGCGCCGGCATCACCGAGCCGGTGCCCGCCCGGCTCGCCGCCCTCCTCCTCGACCTCGTCGAACGATGCGGCCGCCCCGAGCCCGACGGCACCGGCCACCGCATCGCCCTCCCGCTCTCCCAGGACGATCTGGCCGGTCTGCTGCTCACCTCCCGCCGTACGGTGAGCCGGGTCCTGACACGGTGGCGCACGGACGGCTGGGTCGTGACGGGCCGCCAGTACCTGCTTGTCCGCTCCGCCGACCAGTTGAAACGGCAGGCCTTCGGCGACTGACCGGGGCACGGATCACGGGCCCGGACCATCGGGACGCGGGGCCGCCCGGCCGGAGAGCCGCCCGGCCGGAGGGTCAGACCTCGTCGACGTCGATCCAGGTGGTGTCCGACTTGCCCTCCCCGGCGGCCCGCTCCAGTTTGGGCAGCCATTCGGACAGGGGCGGCCGGTGCCGCGGCCGGTCCGCGAGACTGCGCTCGGCCATCCACGCCAGCTCGGCCGAACGGCCGCTCAGCGGACCGCTGTCCGTACTTTCCTGGTCCCGATTGAACAACCGCAACGCCATCAGCCCCAGCTTGTACACGTCCGACGCCCGTGTCGCCTTGCGCGGTTCCGGCGCCGCCCACCCCGGCGTCTCCACCTGATCCAGCGCGTCACGGCCCCGCAGCCGCATCGAGTCGCAGTCGATGAGCAGGCAGCTGGGCCACACGTCCACCCGGAACAGGATGTTCTTCGGGGACAAGTCCCCCACCGTGATGCCGTGCCGGTGGAGCGTGGCCACGATCCCAACCAGGTCCTTCAGCAGCAGCAGACGCAGCTCGTCGCCGACCTCCAGCCCGATCCGGCGGAGGTACGCGTCCGGATTCAGCAGGAGGTCGAGGCTGCGTGGCCGGTCGTGCAGGGCCGGACTCCGCAGGACGTAGTCCGCGGAGGCCTGCCGCATCAGGACGCCGCTCGGCACCCCCAGTCGCCGCCCCACCATCAGCGGCCATGCCAGCCGGGAGTCCAGGAAGGCGTGTTCGTCCGGACTGTCGCGGGCGAGGGCCCGGAAGAACCCGACCATGTTCTGCAACACCTCCGGATCGCGCAGCACACCCGGGCGGTACTCCTTGTAGGCGAGCGGACCGCTCAGTCCGGGGACGTCGCGCACCACCGGGTACACCGTGGCCTGGCCGCCTTCTCCCAGCCGGAGGTTCGGATGCAGAAGCGGCCCGGAGATGCCGGGCACCGCCTGTGCGCCGGGTTCGCCGGCCGGCCCGGCGGCGCCGGTGCGCGGCCACTCCGCCTCCGGCGTGTCCACGGGAGCGGCGGGGGCCCACGACGGGGGCCCGGCCCGTCCGGCGACGGACACCCAGCTCTCGCACGGCCCGCCGTCGGCTCCGGCCGGCACCTCGAAGGGCGCGTAGTCGGTCGGCCGGATGCCCGGGTCCGCGGCCATGACGACGAGCTTGTGGAACACGTCCGACAGCACGAGCACCAGCGTGGGAGGGTCGGACGCCGGTCCCGTGGGCGTGAGTTCCATCAGCCGGACCAGGTGGGAGACCGCCCGGGTCGACCAGTGCTCCGCGCCCGGCGCGATCGTGCCCATGTGCAGGCCCAGGCGCACGGACAGCCTGTGGTCGCCACGGCAGCGGTCGTTGTGCCCGGCCAGGTGGTCGTCGAGGGAACGCACGAAGTCCCGCAGCAGCCCGGCCCCCCTGACATCCATGGAGACGCGGACGCCGAGGCCGGCGTCCCGGGCCTGCATCCGGAATTCCTGGGGTCGCACCCGCGCCTCGGTGAGCGCCTGGCGGGTGCATTTCTCCAGGACGTCGCGCAGGAACGCCTGAGCGGTCTCGGCGCGCTCGCCGATACCCGCCACGTGCAGCAGGAGGAACCAGCAGGCGGTCGAGTCCCCCGAGTCAGCAGGCCGCATGGCTCACGCCGCCTTGCGGTGCCTTGTAGATGCGGTAGCCGTCGGTGTGGGTCAGCTGGTAGGTCACCCGCCAGTCCTCGCAGGTGGAGTCCGGGGCGTCACCCGGGCCGAGGCCCGCGGACTGGTGGCTGCGGAAGCTCAGCGTGGCAAGCGTGTAGTCGCCCGAGGTGTCCAGGGAGCGCAGCACCAGGCGGCTGTCCTTCGTGGTGGACATGAGGCGCTTCCACTCCCGGCGGCCTCGGGCGGAGCCGAGGTCGACGGCGGTGGTCGCGGGGTCGTAGTGGCGCAGCGCGGTGTCGTACTTCCCGGCGTTGATGGCGCCGTAGAAGCCGGCGAACATGTCGGCCACCTTCTCGGCCTCCGGTTCGTCGGCGACCCGTGAGTAGTCGACGGCGGTGCCGAAGGCGCGGGCGCGGGCCGGGGCGGACTTCCCGCCCGAGCCGGGGGCGGCGGAGTCGTCGGCGCGGTCGAGGGTGGTGCCGGACGAGCCGCCGGACGTCGCCGCCGGGGAGCCGCCGGAGCCGCCGGAGCCCTCGGAGTCGTGCCCGTGCTCCATGAGGGAGTAGCCGACCGCGGCGCCGAGCACCACCAGGACCAGCACCAGCACGGTGAGCGCCTGCCTCACCCACGACGACGACGTGGCCCGGGGCGGCACCGGTCGCGGCAGGGTGCCGGCGGCGGGTGAGGGTGTCGTACGGGCCAAAGGCGGCTTGGGCCCCGGGGCCGCGGCCGGCCGCGGTTCCGGGGCGGGCTGCGGCGTCGGAGCGGTGGGGTGGGAGGGGCGGCCGGCGGCGGGGCGGCTCTTCAGCCGGTTGTCCGCCATCTCCAGATCGGTCAGCCAGTCGCCGGGCGACGGCCGGCGGTGCGGCTCGCCGCTTCGGCTGCGTGTGGCCAGATTGGCCAACTGCGTCGATATTCCCCGCAGCGGTCCGACATCCGTGTCGTCCTGGCTGCGGTTGAAGACCCGCGCGGCGAGCAGCCCGAACTTCAGGGAGTCGGAGGCGACCGTGGCCTTCTCCGGTTCCGGCACCGTCCAGCCCGGGGTCTCCAGCTGGGGCGTCACGTCCCTGCCCCGGTACCGCATCGAGTCGCAGTCGATCAGCAGGCATCTGCCCTGCCCGGCCAGCGTGAACATGACGTTCTTGGGAGAGAGGTCGCCCACCACCACATGCTGCTCGTGCAGCCGTACCAGGGTTCTGGCCAGGTCGATCAGCAGTCGCAGCCGCTGTCGGTCGTCGACGTGCAGTCCGATCTTCGCCGTGTAGGCGTCCTCGTTGAGCAGGAACTCCAGACCCTGCGCCTTGGTCTGTCCCAGTTGGCTGCTGTACAGCTCGAACTCGCCGGGCACCCGCGGCATCAGGAAGCCGCGCACACGGGTGCCCGGGTTCGCCGACGGCAACGGGGCGGTGGGCGGCCGGCCGTCGTAGACCATGACGGCCGGCCAGGCCAGCCGGGCCCGGAGGAAGGAGCGCTCGCGGAGTGCGAGCGGCTCGAGGAAACAGCACATGTCGTGCAGCACGTCGGCGTTCACGGGCTCCCGGTACTCCTTGTAGACCCAGGAGCTCCCGTCCAGCCGGTCCGGCGGGTCGGGCACGGCGTAGACGACGCCCTGACCGCCGTCGCCCAGCCGGTTCGACCGGTACTCACCCAGCTGGTCGGGGCGGACCCAGCGCACCTTTATCTCCGGCATCCGGCCACCTCTCTCAAGCGCGGCATCCGGCCGCCTTCGTCAGCCGCGGCACTCGCGCACCTCGCTCCGGGGCCACAGGGCCAGCAGGGTCCGGTCGTCGTCGAACGTCTCCCGCGAAAAGTCGAGCAGGTGCGCGAAGCCCAACGGCGGCACGGGGCCCACCAGCGCGTCGGCGAAGAGCCGGGCGACGGCGCCCCGGCCGTCGCCGACGGGGTCCCCGAAGCCGTCGGTGCCGATCAGCAGGACGGTGCCCGGGTCCAGTTCGAAGGCGAACGGGCGGATCTCGGCGGGGAGGTACGGCAGTGGCCGGACCGCCGAGGAGAGCAGCCCGTCGGCTCCCGTCCGCTTGCCGCCGGCCAGCGGGTAGAGCTCTCCGTGCTTGATCGCCCAGACCCCCGAGTCGCCCACCCACACCAGCTCCACCCGCACCCCGCCCGGGCCCGGAGTGGCCACGCCGGCGACCAGGGTGGTGGCCAGCAGGTCGGCCGTGGCCTCGACGCCCGTGTCCGGGGCGCGCAGGAGGCGACGGGCCTGCTCCAGCAGTTGCCAGTGGACCGTGGACAGCAGTTTCCGCCAGTCGGTGGCCCGGCCGGCGCCCGCCCGGACCTGGGCGAGGAGTTCGTCGACCGCGCTGCGGCAGGCCAGTTGCGAACCGATGTGCGGCTGCCGCGCGTCGGACACGCCGTCCGCGACGGCGAACACCACCGCACCGGTCGCCGGGTCCCAGCCCGCTGCCGCGTCGTCCTCGCGCGGACGGCCGTCGTAGCGGTGCTGGTGACCGCGAACGGAGGCGAGCCGCAGGTCGAGGGCGTCGGTGGACCAGCCGTCGCACACCGTGTCGGGGCGGTACGACAGCCCCCCGGTCGGCGGTCGGGGGGCGAACAGCGGACCGGGCGTGCCCACGACGAGCGGGCGCCAGCGGTCACCGGGTGATGCCTCGCCGCCGGCGGCGTGGCCGGACGCCTGGACGAGAGCGCCGGGTGTGCGGTGGGCCGACGGGGCGGGCGCACCCGTTTCCGACCAGTCCTCCCGCTGCCAGTCGTACACCTCGCCGGGGCCGGGCTCCTGCCCTCCGCCCTGGCCCAGCGGCTCCAGGGGCTCCAGGGGCTCCTGCGGTTCCGGCACGTACAGGGCCGGCGCCGGACGGGGCGGGGGCGGGACGGGCCGGTCCGGACCCCACTGCTCCTCGGGGCTCTGGCGGTGCTTGCCCACGTCAGATCACGTCGATGGCGACGGTGAAGCCTTCCGGCTTGTCCACCACCAGTTGCGGCGACTGGGACGTCAGTGACCGCCCCGAGGCGATCACGCTCTTGGTGAGCGAGGTGCAGAACTTGGCGATCGCCGCGCCGACGTCGACGCCCTTGTTGGCGACGAACCCGAACTCGGGGCGGGTGGCGACCTGGTTGATGGTCGGCGCGTCGGCGTCCACGATGCCGCAGGCGATGATGTTCGGCGCGCCCAGGGTGGTGGCGTGGTCGGTGAGCCGGCGGTGCGCGTCCTGCCAGTCCTCCCCGTGGTTGGGCAGGCCGTCGCTGAGGAAGAACACGGCGGGCCGGTGCACCAGGTAGCCCTCGGACTTGAGGGAGCCGACGTCGCCGGGAATGCGGGCGATGAGGTCCTCGAAGGCGGCACGGTAGCTGGTCATGCCGCGCGTCCACAGGCGCGGGAACTCGTTCGCGCTGCGCAGGTCCACCAGGTGGACCCGTTCCACCACGTCGTCCGAGAAGCCCAGCACCGAGAAGCGCACCTTGGCCGCGGCCATCGGTTCGCCGAGCAGGGCCTGGTGCAGTGATCTGAGGCCGTCGTTGAGATCGTCGATGTGCTCGCTCATCGAGCCCGACTCGTCGGCCAGAACGTAGATGGGGAGCAAGTGCCCCCGATTGCTTTCCCTCATTGTCGTTCCGTCTCCGTCGTTCTCGTCCCGTTGGTGTCACATGGGTGGTGGTGCTTCCCGGTCCCCCTTCCGGCGCCGTATGACGGGCCGTCAGATGGCGGGAGAATACGTCAGAGTGCGTCCTGTGCGGGCCGGAAACCGTCCGGTGCGGTGACCGAGAACTGGGGGTCGCCGGCGGCGAGACGCTCCCCGTAGCCGACGACCCCGTCGCGCAGCAGGGCGGCGCAGCTGTGTGCGGCGGAGGCGGTGTCCTGGTGCGGGGCCGCCGTGAAGCCGAACTCCGGCCTGGTCGCCAGGGTGCGCACCGCCCGGGGTTCGGCCCGGCCGATGCCCAGGGCGATCAGATGCGGTGCCGCGGGGTGGGTGGCGGCGTCGGTCAGCTCCCGGTGGGCGGCCTCCCAACCTGTGGCGTCCTCGGGCACGCCGCCGGTGAGGAAGTACACGACGGGCCTGAGCACCTGTACGCCCTCCGCCCTGACGACGGTGACGTCCTGCCCGATCAGCGACTTCAGGGTGCGGAAGGCGTGGGTGTACGACAGTCCCGGCCGCTCGACGAGGATCGGCGTGCGGGTGCCGGGCACCACCTGCTCCAGGTGCAGCCGGGGTTCGGTGGTGGCGGCCATGCCGAGGACGCACAGGCGCAGTGCGGCGGAGACCCGCGGCGCGGCGGAGAGCGCGGAGTGCAGGGCGGCCAGGCCGCGGTTGAGTTCGTCCACGGACGCGCGGTCGAGGGACTCGTCCAGCACCAGATAGATCAGCGCGGCACCGGCGAAGGCGGCGGACGGAGTCCGGAGGGTGTCCGCGCCGGACGGCTCGACCAGGGTGGGGGCGGGCTCCCCGGCCGCCGGAAAGGCGGACCCGGCGGCCGGACGCGTCCCCGGGCCGGGGGCCGGGATGCCGGGCGCCGGCGTGCCGGAAGTCGGCGTGCCGGGAGTCGGGGACCCGGGGGCCGAGGCGCCCGGGACCAGGCTGCCCGGGACCGGCGCAGGCGCGGCCGCCGTGAGCCGGGCCGGGGGCGCGTCCCAGGGCCGGGTGCCGAGCGCCGGCAGGGGCGCGGCGACGGGCGGCAGGGCTCCGTCGCCGCCGGTGGCGCGGCCCACCGTGCCGGTGAGCTGCCGGCGCATCAGGTCCAGGTCGCCGGACTGGATCAGCCCCTTGTCGGCCATCACCTCGAACAGGCCGAGGGCGCGCTGGTTCTGCAACTCGGCGGTGGCGGCCCGGGAGTCCTCCATCTGGCGCAGCATGGCGAAGGCACCGGCCGCGTCGTGCGGGTGGGTCACCAGGTACTGCTTGATCAGGTCCTCGGCGGTCACCAGCATCCCGGCCAGGGCGCGGGCCTGCCGGGCGGTGGCCGCGAGCTCCTGGGCCTGCTTCAGGGCGTCGATCTCGCCCTGGCGCCGTGTCTCGCCGAGGTCCGGCGTGTGCTCGGCGGCCCCCTGTTCCTCCCGCCAGGCGGCCCGGATGAGGGTCTCCTCGTGGGTGCGGGCCGCCTCCGCGGCGGAGACCCACACCCGGCAGCCGTGGAGGCGCAGCCCGGCCGGGAGGGCCGTCGGCCGGGCGCACAGCTGATTGAGGTGGTGCTCCAGGCCGGAGGCGTCGCGGATGTCGAAGCGCCGGCCGGCCCCGTGGAAGAGGGTGATCAGGTGTTGGTGCACCGGCGTCAGGGCGTCTTCCAGACCGGCCCGCACCCAGTTCTTGGCGCCGTCCCAGCCGTCGATGCCGAAGGTGAAGGAGACCGTCACCTCGAAGGTGTGGACGCCGTCCCGGGAGACCAGCGGATTACGTCCGAGGACGGCGGTGCGGGTGTGGGCGCGCAGGTCGACCTCGTACCGGGTGCGGTAGCGGGAGAACACCTGCTGCGAGGGCTTCATCGGGCGGCCCTCGAAGCACTCGACGTCGCCGAACGCGTCGGCGTAGACGACCGCGAGGTGCGGCTGGGTCGCTCTGGTGGGTCCCAGTGCCATGCGCGGCACCGGTGACTGGCTGACTGTCAAAGAGACCGGTTCGGTCACCGGGCACCCCCTGGCTGGGCTGGCGGAACGGGCTGTGCTGTCGGGCGGGGCGTCGGCCGGGTGCCGGAACGGCCCGGAGGCCGCGGCTCCGGGCGCAGGGCGCCGCCGAGGACCGCCGCGGAGCGGGGCAGTGGCCGGAAGCGGTCGCGCTCGGTCCAGCCGCGGGCGTAGCGCCCCAGCAGCAGCCCGACGCGCGGCGAGCGGGCGGCCACGTCGTCGACGAGGAGGCGGACCAGGTCGTCGAGGAGCAGCGGGTCGGACTCGGCCCGGGCGGCCCACCCCTCGAGCACGGTCGCCGCCTCGTCGGCGAAGAGTTCGCCGCCGATCGTCTCCGACCACAGATAGCCGAGCAGCCGGCGCACTTCGCCGCCCGGCGGGGCCTCGGCGGCGAGCCGCAGCAGGGTCGGCCGGTCGCGTGCCGGGGCGTCGGCGCCGTCCGTCCCCTTGGTGACCAGGGAGTCGGCGAGGATGAGGAAGACCAGGTGACCGCAGGCGCGGCTGCGCGGCTCGTGCACCATCTCGGCGACGGCGCGCAGCACCGTCGGTGCGTGCGCGGCCACGTCCTCCTCCACCAGATCGGCGAAGGCGTCACCGATCGCGATCGCCACCGGCATGCGGTCGACGGTGCCGAGCCGGGTGAGGGCCTGTACGGCGCCGGCGAGGTCGCCCCCGCCCAGGCACAGGCCGAAGGCGCGGGCCGCCGCGGCCTGGAAGGGCCATCCGCCGTCGAGGTACCAGCTCTGGACGAGGGCGTGCACGCCGGGCCGCAGTACCGGGTCGCGGGCGCACACCCGCAGCGCGTAGGCGATGGCCTCCCGGCGCAGGGAGCCGGCCGTCTCGTCCTGGATCCACCGGGGGAACACCTGGGTGGCCATGTGGTCGAAGGCCTCGGTGGCGATGACGCCGAGCGCGGTTCCGGCGAAACCGCGCACCTGCTGGGAGGGCGAGTCGACCAGTCCGGCCAGCCAGTCCACGAGTTCGCGCTGGATGCCGTACTCGGACCAGACGTGCCGGATGACGCGGGCCGGGTAGTCGGGGTCGCGGTACTCGGCGACCGTGCACGGCAGCCGGCCGTAGGTGCCCTCGGTGACCGCGGAGACGGTGCGGGCGCGCAGTTGCTCCGCGAACAGGCGGCGGGGCTGGGCGAACGGGTCGCGGCGCAGCGGTACGGGACCGTGCTGGAGGCTGGCGGTGAGGACGCCGCGATCACTGCGGAACCGGTCCAGCAGGGTGGTGGCGGCGTGGGCCACGTCCTCCTGGGGCAGGCCGCCGAGGACGGCGAGCGCGATGGCCTGGGTGCGCAGCGCCGTGTCGCCGAGCCCTTCGAACCAGTCCTCCGGTCCTTCGCCGCCGGTGTGGTCCATGCGGGCGCGGACCCGGTCGGGGTCGAGGTCGCCGCCGTGGTGCTCGTGCGCGAGCACGTCGGCGAGCCGGGCGGCGTCGCGGCAGGCGGCGGAGTCGTCCAGGAGGTCCGCGACGAGTTCGGCGACGCCGTCCCGGGCGAGGACCCGCTCGGCGTCCTCCTCGCCGAGCCGGTGGGCGAGGTGGGCGGCGAGAACGGGGCGCAGGGTGCCGGGGCGGGCGACGCGCTGCACGTACTCGGCGGCGCCGGCACCCGGTCCGCTCCCGGGGCCGGCGATCAGCACCAGGCGGGCGTCGGCCCGCCTCAGCAGGTCCTCCAGGCCCGCGAGCAGGGAGCCGGTGAGTTCGCCCAGGTCGCCGGGGCGGTCGAGCAGCAGGCCCACGCCGGTGCCGAGCCGGAGCGGGCCGGTCAGGCGGGACAGTTCGGCCACCGAGTCCAGCAGGTACCAGGTGCTGACGCCGGCGGACAGCAGCAGTCGCACGGCCGCCGCGGTCTTGCCCGCGCCCGCGGGGCCGCGCAGCACCACGGAGCGGCGCTGCCAGGCGTCGGCCTGGATCTCCTCCCAGCGGGGCGGCGGCTGGAAGGCGTGGCGTACGGCCTCCACCGTGCCGGCGTCCAGGGTGCGCAGCACGACGCCGCGTTCTCCCGCGGCCTGGACGACGATCTTGTCGCCCTGTACCCGGTCGCCGCCGATGTGTGTCCACGCCTCGCGCAGCAGGCCCGCGCGCAGGCTGCCCTGGCCGGTGCGGGCGGTGGCCCGGCTGGCGCTGGTGCCCGTCCCGACGTTGTCGCCCTCCGCCGCCGGCGTCGGCGGGGCAGTGGGCGGTGCCGCTTGCCCGCCGGCGTCCGCGGGCGGTGCCTGGCCACCGCCGGGCGCGGGACCGGCGCCCGGCGGCGGGGCCGGGCGGCCGGGCGGGGCGGCGGGCGGCGGGGCGGGGGCCGGGGCGGGACCGGCAGCCGGAGGAGTGCTCATGATCCGTCCACGGCGGTGGCGCGGCCGTCCACGCCGTGCGGATCGGCCGGTCCGCCGGGCCGCCCCGGCGCGGCGGGAGCGGCCGACGGCGACGTGGCGGTGCGGTCGTGGACGATCTTGTCGCCGTTCACGTAGTCGCCGTTGATCGCGATCGCGCCCTCGCCGACGGCGACCTGGCTGTGCGCCAGGTCGCCGAAGCGGAGTGCGGGCGGCGGGACCGGGCTCCCCCGGTCGGCCCCGCCGCCCGTTCCCGCGGCGTCGCCCGTGCCGGAGGACTCCCCGTCGTGTCCTGCGGCGCGTGGCGGCTCCCCCGAGTCCGCGGGAGGTACGGGCGGCGCCGGATAGCCGGGTACGGTGACCCAGCCGCGGCGCGGCTCGCCGTGTTTGGTGACGAAGTCGACGGCCGCGTAGGCCGCCGGGTCGATGCCCGGGTAGCGCTGCGCCACCACCGACGTGTACATGTGGTCGGAGACCACGAACACCAGGTGGGCGCGGCGCGCCCGGGCGAGCGTCGCCTTGACCGGCCCGGCGTCGACCAGCCGGGCCAGGTCGTTGATGGCGGTGCCCGCCCACCGCTCGCCCCGCCGGATGACCAGGCCCTGGTTGGCACCCACCCGCAGTCGCATGCGGTGGTCCTCGTTGTACTTGCCGTGGTGGTCCGCCAGGGCGTCCTCCAGCCCGCGCACGAGTTCGCGCAGCAGGGTGGTCGGGCTGGTCGCGGCCGGGAGCAGGATCAGCACGCCGTCGCCCCGGTCCTGCACGGAGCACTGGTCGAGGTCCAGCCCCGCCCGGGCCAGCGCGAACTCGACCACCTGGTACATCTCGTCGCTCAAGGTCGCCTGATAGGTCTCGGGACGCAGGCTGAAGTCCTCGATGTCGAGCAGAACGATCCAGTGGTTGATCGGGTCCGGCGCCACCATGAACGACCTCCTGTGCCCGGGGCAACGCTCGCCCCTCGCATACTGAATAGGACCTGTCGCGAGCAGCGTCTACGCCAACTGGCGCACAACGGGGCATGTTCGCCGTTCCCGTCGCGCGCTCCCCCACGGGTCCCCCCGGAGCCGTACAATGCCCCGCGCGGTCGACGGCCAATCCCGTGGACCGGTATGACGTGCCGTCAATTACGGTTAGTCGACGGCGGGTTGCCGGACATGCGCGTGCGGCGGACGTCCGTCCGCCGGGGCCCGACGCCTCCGGGCCGGCTCGCGTCCGCCGGACCGTTACGCCCTGCCCCGCAGCAGCGCGAGCGTCCCTTCCAGTTCCTCGCGCAGGACCGTCGACGCCGCCTCGGCGTCGCCGCGCGTGATCGCCTCGACCAGGGCCTCGTGGGTGTCGTCGCCCGTGTTGGGGTCCGCCGTGCGCAGGCCCACCAGGTCGAGCATCTCGATCAGGCCGCGGCGGAGGGTGGGGGTGAACTCGGTGAAGAGGTCGGCGAGTACGGGGTTGTGCGCGGCGGTGACGACGGCCGCGTGCAGGGCGATGTCGGCGTCGACGAAGGCCGCGTCGTCCCCGGCGGCGGCCGTGCGGCGGCCCGCCAGGGCGGTCCGGAGCGCGGCGGTGTCCTCGGGGGTGCGGCGGGCGGCGGCGAGGGCGGCGGCGTGGACCTCGACGCCGAGGCGGACCTCGTAGACGTCGGTGACGGCGGCGCGGCGCAGCCGGGCGGGCCAGTCCTCGGCGGGCTCGGTGGCGGTGACGAAGACACCGGCGCCCTGCCGGGCCCGAACCAGTCCGGCGCCGGCGAGGGCGCGCAGCGCCTCGCGGACCGTGGAGCGGCCGACGCCGAGCTCCTTGGCCAGCGTGGTCTCCCCGGGGAGCTTGGTGCCGACCGGCCACTGTCCGCCGGTGATCTGTGCGCGCAGCCGGTCCGCGGCCTGTTCGACGAGCGGGCTGGGGCGGACGGCGTCTAGCGGCATGGGGGCACCTTACGTGGACGGACGAGGGGAGGAGGCGGGGGCGGCTCGCGGCGGTAACTTGTCTGAGGAGCTGAGGTGTGGGTAGCGTACCGGCATGGCGTACCGCGGTCTGCTTCTTCTCGGCTGCCGCGGCGGGGTTTGACCACGACCGGCACCCCGCCGCGGGGTTCGGCCGTGCCGCCGGTCGCCGTCCGACCGAGCCGAAGGCAGTCGCAGACCAGCATGAGCAGCACCTACGAGGGCCGTCCGCCCGCCCAGGAGCCCTGGAATTCGCAGCGGCCCAGCCCCATGCCGTACCACCGCTATCGCCCGTTCGAGGAGCGGGTGCGCGTCCCCGTCGAGGAGCGGCGGTGGCCCGCCGCCCGGTTCGCGCGCGCCCCGCTGTGGGTGCCGGTCGATCTGCGCGACGGCAACCAGGCGCTCGCCGAGCCGATGGACACCCCGCGCAAGCGACGCTTCTTCGACCTGCTGACCGGCATGGGCTTCAAGGAGATCGAGGTCGGCTATCCCTCCGCGAGCCGTACCGACTTCGACTTCGTGCGGCACCTGGTGGCGGACGGGGCCGTGCCCGACGACGTCACGCCCGTCGTGTTCACGCCCGCCCGGCCGGAGCTGATCGACACCACCTTCGACGCGATCGAGGGGATGGACCGGGCCGTCGTCCATCTGTACATCGCCACCTCGCCGGTGTGGCGGGAGGTCGTGCTCGGGCGGGACCGGGACGGGGTGCGGCGGACCGTGCGGGAGGCGGCCGAGCGCATGGCCCGCCGCGCGGACGGGCTGCGCGGGCAGGTGCGCTTCCAGTTCTCGCCGGAGACCTTCAACCTGACCGAGCCCGACTATGTGCTGGAACTCTGCGACGAACTGACCGAGTTCTGGGACGCGAGCCCCGACCGCCCGGTCACCCACAACCTCCCCGCCACGGTGGAGATCGCCACGCCCAACGTCTACGCCGACCAGATCGAGTACGTCCACCGCCGGCTGGCCCGCCGGGACTCCGTCATCCTCTCCGTCCATCCGCACAACGACCGCGGTACGGGCGTCGCCTGCGCCGAACTCGCGGTGCTGGCCGGGGCGCAGCGCGTGGAGGGCTGTCTGTTCGGCAACGGGGAGCGCACCGGCAACGTCGATCTGGTGACGCTGGCGCTCAACCTGTTCGCGCAGGGCGTCGACCCCATGGTCGACCTGAGCGACATCGACGCGGTGCGGGCGACGGTGGAGCACTGCAACCGGCTGCCGGTGCACCCGCGCCATCCGTACGCCGGTGAGCTGGTCCACACGGCGTTCTCCGGCACCCATCAGGACGCCATCGACAAGGGGTTCGCCGCGCACGCCAAGCGCGCCGCCGAGCTGGGGGTGCCGGAGCGCGAGGCCCCGTGGGCGGTGCCGTACCTGCCGGTCGACCCGGCGGACCTGGGGCGCTCGTACGAGGCGGTGATCCGCGTCAACTCGCAGTCCGGCAAGGGCGGGATGGCGTATCTGCTGCGGACCGGGCACGGTGTGGACCTGCCGGCCCGGATGCGGCCGGACTTCTCGGCGGTGGTGCAGCGGGCCACCGACGACAGCGGCCGGGAGGCGACGGCGGCGGAGCTGTACGCGCTGTTCGAGGCGGCGTACCTGGCGCCGGGCCGGGAGGGCGCGGTACGGCTGGCCGCCTGGTCGGCGACGCAGGAGCCGTCCGGGGCGCACCGGTTCGTGTGCGCGCTGGAGCGCGACGGCCGGACCGGCGACCACGAGGGCACCGGCAACGGTCCGCTGTCGGCGTTCGCCGACGCGCTGGCCGGGGCCGGCATCGCGGTGGAGGTGCGGGACTTCGCCGAGCACGCGGCGGGCCCCGGCGCGGACGGCGAGGCGGTCGCCTACGCCGAGTGCCGGGTGGACGGTGTCACCGCGTGGGGCGCGGGCCGGGACACCTCGGTGCTGGCGGCGTCCGTGCACGCGGTGCTGTCGGCGGTCAACCGGGCGGGGGCGTGATGGGCGGGAGCGTGAGGGGCGGCGACGGCACGGACACGGTGGTGCTGGACGCCCGGGACGTCCATGTCGTACGGGACGGGCGGCCGCTGCTGCGGGACGTCTCGCTCACCGTGCGCACCGGCGAGCACTGGGCGCTGCTCGGTGCCAACGGGGCAGGCAAGACGACCCTGCTGAGCCTGCTGGGCGCGCTGGTCCACCCCACGCACGGCACGGTGGAGGTGCTGGGCCGCCGGCTGGGCACGGTGGACCTGCGGGAGCTGCGGTCCCTGGTCGGGCACGTCAATCCCCGGCATCCGCTGCGTTCGGCGCTGCGGGTGCGGGACGTCGTCCTGACCGGGCTGACCAACTCGGTGGAGCCGCAGCCGCGGTGGGCGCCGACGGCGGAGCAGGAGGAGCGGGCGGACCGGCTGACCGGCACGCTGGGGCTGGCGGACCGGCGGGAGGCCCGCTGGACGACGCTGTCGCAGGGCGAGCGCGGCCGGGTGCTGATCGCCCGCGCGCTGATGCCCGAGCCGCGGCTGCTGCTGCTCGACGAACCGGCCACCGGGCTCGACCTGCCGGGCCGGGAGCAGCTGATCGAGGCGCTGGACACGCTGCGGGAGGAGCACCCCCGGCTGGCGACGGTCCTGGTCACCCACCACCTGGAGGAGCTGCCGCCGGGCACGGACCACGCGCTGCTGCTGCGCGAGGGCGGGTCGCTGGCGCGCGGCCCGGTGGCGGAGGTGCTCACCGACGATTTGGTGAGCAAGTGCTTCGACCTGCCGCTCGCGCTGGACCGACGGGAGGGCCGCTGGAGCGTGCGGGTGGCGCGGTCGCGCCGCGGCTGACCCGTCGTACGCGTGCGGGGCACCCGGCCGGCAGGCGGCGGGTGCCCCTCGCGCATGACGTCACTTGTTGAGATACGTCCAGAACTCGTCGAACGACAGCACCTTGTCGCCGTTGAGGTCGCGGCTGGCGATGATGGACTCGGCCACCGACTCGGTGACGTTCCAGTCCCCTCCCTGCGCCAGGGCGGACTTGAACTCCGCGGCGGTGATGAGCCCGTCGCCGTCCGTGTCGATCCGCTGGAACTCCTTGCGCGCTGCCTCGATGTCCGCCACCGATCGGCCCCCTTCTGTGGTGCCTTGTCCGCCGCCCGGCACCGGCGGTGCCGCCGTACGGGCGTGTCCTGTTGACGCAGGCCAGGTTAACCGCCCGCGCGGGCGCGCAGTGCGGCGACCACCCAGGCGAACTCCTCGCGGCGGGCGGCGGCGGGGGTGCCGGTCCGCACCGTGACCAGCAGCTCGCGGTAGCGGGCGACCCGGCCGGCCGTCATCAGCTCCAGCCGTTCGAGCACGGCTGCCGGGTCGGCGTCGCCGATCAGTTCGCCGAGGACGGCGTCGGCCTCGGGCGAGGCCGGGTCGATGCCGCGCCGGAGGGCCTCGGCACCCTGCTGGACCAGCCGCCGGGCGAACCACATGGACTGTCCGGCGGGGGTGTCCGCGCCGTGGTCGGCGGCCTGGAGCTCGGCCGCCGTGCGCATCTCGGCCCGGAAGCCGGGGTCCTGGAGCAGTTCGGCCAGCTCCACCCAGGCGTCCACCTGGGCGGGGGTGGGGTCGTCGGGCAGGTCGGCGGTCAGGTGGCTCATGCGCTCCCGGATCGCCGGGTCCGCGGTGTCCAGTCCGTGGAACGTCTCGTCCACGAACTCCTTGAGGATCCTGCCGCGTTCGGCGGCGGACAGCCGGGCCAGTCTGTTCATCAGGGTCGTCTCCTCCGCGGTGGAACCGCGTTTCGCCACGGTCGACAGCACGGCACGGGTCACCCGCAGCGTCCGGATCCGGGCGTCCAGCGCGGCGACGTGGGCGGCCGCCAGCTCGGCGACGCTGCTCTCGCCGGACAGCACCCGGCGCACGTCGGCCAGGCCGAGGCCCAGCTCGCGCAGGGTGCGGATCAGCTCCAGCCGGGCGACGCTCGCGGCGTCGTAGAGCCGGTAGCCGCCGGCGGAGCGGGCCACGGGCGGCAGGACGCCCTCGTCCGACCAGTGGCGGATGGTGCGCACCGGCAGTCCGGTGGCCCGGGCCAGCTCGCCGATGGTGAGCGGTGCGGTGCTGTTCTCGGTCACATCGGCGAGTCTGGACCTTCCGGTGACCGGAGACTCAAGTGCGGTCCTCGCCGAACCCGCCGAGGGGGCGGGCGGAGGTCAGCGGAAGACTCCGGTGTGGCCGAGGGAGTAGCGGCCCGGCTGGGGGTAGACGGCGAGGCCGTGCGGGCCCTTGCCGACCTTGACGCGGGCGAGCTGCTTCCCGGTGCGGGTGTCGATCGCGTAGACCTCGGCGTCGTAGCGGCCGGAGAGCCACAGGACCTTGCCGTCGGCGGAGACGCCGCCCATGTCGGGGCTGCCGCCGTCGGGCAGGTGCCACTTCTCGGTCAGCTCGCCCTTCTCGAAGTCGAAGACGGAGACCGTGCCCTCGCCGCGGTTGGAGATGTACATCTCGCGGGAGTCACGGCTGACGTACAGGCCGTGGCAGCCCTTGCCCGTGGGCAGGAAGGTGGGCCGCGCGAAGGTGTCGCCGTCCAGGACCCACATGCCGTTCGCCTTCATGTCGGCGATGTAGAAGCGGCTGCCGTCGGGCGCGATCTTGACGTCCTGCGGCATGGCTCCGTCGAACGGCAGCTTCTGCTCGGCGACGACCTTCATCTTCTCCGTGTCGACCTTGAGGAGTTCGCCGCTGAACTCGCAGGAGACGATGAAGTAGCGGCCGTCGGGCGAGAAGTCGGCGTGGTTGACGCCGTAGCAGCTCACCGGCTCGGTGTGGACGGTCTTCATGGTGTGGGCGTCCCGGAAGACCAGTTCGCGGTCGAGGGAGGCCATGACGACGGCGTACCTGCCGTTCGGCGTGAAGTAGAGGTTGTAGGGGTCGTGGACGTCGACCGGGGCGCCCGCCCTTCCGGTCTTGGGGTCGATGGGGGTGAGGGTGTTGCCCTTGTCGTTGTTGACCCACAGCGTCTTCAGGTCCCAGGACGGCACGACGTGCTGCGGCTGCCGGCCGACCGGGATCGTGTCGGTCACCTTGTACGTCTTCGGGTCGATGACGGTGACGGTGTCCGACTCGGTGTTGGGGACGTAGACGCGGGAGGGGAAGTCCTTGACGACCGGGGAGAGCATCCCGGGGCGGTCGGCGGCGTAGACGTCCTTGGGGTCGAGGAGCGGCGGCATGCCGGGGAGGCCGTCGGGGGCGGCCTTCGCGTGGGCGGCGGCCCTCGGGGAGGCGCTCGGTGCGGCGGCCCGGCGGGCCGCGGTGCCGGCGGTGTCGTCGCCGCAGCCGGCGAGGGGCGCGAGGGCGAGGAGGAGGGCGGTGGCGAGGAGGACGCGGGTGCGAGGGGCCGGGGTGCGGGTGACGGGAGTGCGAGGGGCCGGGGTGCGAGTGGCGGGGGTGGTCGGGGTGGTCGGGGTGGCGCGGGTGGCGGGGGTCATCGGCTCAGCAGCTCCGTGGTGGTCACCGCGTGCAGGCCGCGGTGGTCGAGTCCGGTCAGGAGGGCGGGAAGGGCGGCGACGGTGTCCGGGTGGCCGAGGTGCAGGCTCACCACGGAACCGGGGCGGACCTCGTCGAGCACCGTGCGGGTGACGGCGTCGGCGCCCGGGTCGGTGTGGTCGAGGGAGTCGACGTCGTACGACAGCACGTGCGGGTAGCCCGCACGGCAGGCCAGGCGCACGACGAGCGGGGAGGCGGTGGGGGCGCGCGAGGGGCGGAACCAGGTGCCGATGGAGCCGGTGAGCCGGCGCAGGCGCCGGGCGCACTCCTCGATCTCGGCGGCGGCGTCCGCCTCGGACAGGGCGTTCACGGCGAGGTGGCGCTGGGTGTGGTTGCCCAGGTCGTGGCCGCCGTCGAGGATGCGGCGGGCGAGCGCGGGGTGCGCGTCGAGCCAGTCGCCGACGGCGAGGACGGTGACACGGGCGCCGGCCTGCTCGGCGGTGCGCAGGAGGGCCTCGGCGAGGGCGGGGTCGCCCTGCCCGTGGAAGGTGAGGGCGACACGGGGGCGGGTGCGGGGGCCGTGGGTGATCTGGGCGGGGAGGGCCGGGTAGGCGCGGGGGGCCGCGGGAGCCGCCGTGGGGGCGGGGGTGCCGGTCGGGGGGCGGGTGGTACCGGTCGGCGGGGACGCGGCGGCGGCCGTCGTGGCGGAGGGGCCGGTGGCCGAGCAGGCGGCGCCCGTGCCGGTGAGGGCGGCGGCCGCGGCGAGTCCGGCGCCGGTGCGGAGGGCCTGGCGGCGGGCGGGGGACGGGGTGTTCACCCGCACCATTTAAGGACTTCTCGTCCTAAAACCTGCCTATTCGCCCGTCCGGCGGATGGGGGTGGGTCGCGGCCGCGGCCACCTGCCGGACCGGCGGTACGCCGTCACGGCGCGCGCATCTCGAACCATGTCGTCTTGCCGCGCGGGAGGAGGTCCACGCCCCAGCGGTCGGAAAGCTCGTTGACGAGGAAGAGCCCGCGGCCACTGACGTCGAGTTCCTGTACCGGCATGAGGCAGGGCAGACCTCGGGAGGGGTCCCGCACCTCCACCCGGATCCGGCCGCGGCGGCGCCGCATCCGCAGCCCGAAGGCGCGGGCGCCGGTGTGCCGTACGGCGTTGCCCACGAGCTCCGAGACGAGCAGGACGGCGTCCTCCGTCAGCTTGGGGCCGAGCCCCCAGTGGCGCAGCAGGACGACCTGGGCGAGCCGGCGGGCGGTGGCGGCGGACTCCGGCAGCGACGGCAGCGGAACCTCCGCCTCCGTGGGGTCGCCGAACAGGTCCAGCGCCTTCAGCGCCCGTTCGTCCTCGACCGCGGGCGTCCAGCGCGCGGCGGTCGCACGCCCTTGCCCCCGCGGCTGATCGATGCCCTCCAGCCCCGCCATACCCTCATCATGACCGTCCGGCGGAAGCTACGGGCCGGTTCACACGGAATCCACCCGCACGACGCCGGATGAGACGCCGTGTCAACTGCAAGAGGGGCGGCATAACGAGCGGGACACGGTGGGGCGGGGACGGGTGGCCGGGGGACGGTGGCGTCGTCGTTAGCGCGCGTTAACCTGCGTGCATGACCGTACATCTCGAAGTCGCCGAAGGCATCGGTACGATCCGGCTGGACCGGCCGCCGATGAACGCGTTGGACGTGGCCACGCAGGACCGGATCAAGGAGCTCGCGGAGGAGGCGGGGGACCGCGCCGACGTACGGGCGGTGATCCTCTACGGCGGGGAGAAGGTGTTCGCGGCCGGCGCGGACATCAAGGAGATGCGGGCCATGGACCACGCCGCGATGGTCCTGCGCGCCCGCGCCCTCCAGGAGTCCTTCACCGCCGTGGCCCGCATCCCCAAGCCGGTCGTGGCCGCCGTGACGGGGTACGCGCTGGGCGGGGGCTGCGAGTTGGCGCTCTGCGCGGACCATCGCATCGCCGCGGACAACGCGAAGCTGGGCCAGCCGGAGATCCTGCTCGGGCTGATCCCGGGTGCGGGTGGCACCCAGCGGCTGTCCCGGCTGATCGGGCCGTCCCGGGCGAAGGACCTGATCTTCACGGGGCGTCAGGTCAAGGCGGACGAGGCCTTGGCGCTGGGGCTCGTGGACCGGGTCGTTCCGGCCGGGGAGGTGTACGAGGCGGCGCATGCGTGGGCGGCGCGGTTGGCGCGGGGGCCGGCGCTCGCGCTGCGGGCGGCCAAGGAGTCGGTCGACGCGGGTCTTGAGACCGACATCGAGACGGGGCTGGCCGTCGAGCGGGGCTGGTTCGCGGGGTTGTTCGCCACGGAGGACCGCGAGCGTGGGATGCGGAGCTTCGTGGAGGAGGGGCCGGGGAAGGCGAAGTTCGTCTGAGGGTGCGGAGGGGGTGGGGGCGGGGAGGCTTTTTTCGCCCCCACCGCCCCTGCCCTTCCCGTCCTCCGGGGGCTGCGCCCCCGGCCCCCCTACGGAGCCTCGCTCCGTTGTGCGCCCACGCGGCGGAGCCGCATATCGGCACAGCCCCGCGCCCCTCAAGGACGGCTCACGCCGTCCAGTCCTCCCAGGACATGTTCCAGCCGTTCAGGCCGTTGTCCGGGGACACCGTCTTGTCGTGGGAGTGCTTGACCACCACCACGTCACCGGTCATCGAGCGGTTGAAGAACCACGCCGCCGAGACGCCGCTGTCGTAGCCGCCCTTGACGTCGCGCAGGCCGATGCAGCCGTGGCTGGAGGCGTAGTTGCCGAAGGTGCCGCCGCCCCAGTAGTTGCCGTGGATGAACGTGCCGGAGGTGGTCAGGCGCATGGCGTGCGGGACGTCCTTGATGTCGTACTCGCCGCCGTAACCGACCGTCTCGCCGTTCATCCGGGTCACCGTGAGGCGCTCGGTGATGACCATCTGGCCGTTCCACGTGTCGTAGCCGGGCTTGCCGGTGGTGACCGGGATGGTCTTGATGACCTTGCCGTCGCGGCGGACGGTCATCTTCTGGGTCTTGACGTCGACCGTGGAGATCTGGCTGCGCCCGATCGTGAAGTCGACCGTCTTGGCCTGCTTGCCGTAGACGCCGGGCCGGCCCTCGACGCCGTCGAGGTTCAGCGTGACGCTGACCTTGGTGCCGGGCTTCCAGTACTCCTTGGGCCGGAAGTCGAGCCGGTCGTTGCCGAACCAGTGGCCGCGGACCTCGACGGCCGGCTCGGTCTTGATGGTGATCGCCTTCTCGACGTCCTCCGGGTGCGTGATGCCCCGGGTGAAGTTGACCGAGAACGGCATCCCGACGCCGACCTTGCTGCCGTCCTCCGGAGTGAAGGCGCCGGTGAAGGTGGCCTTCGGGGTCAGCGTGGTGAAGCTGGACTTCTGGGTGGTGCTGCGGCCGCCGGAGTCCTTGGCGACCGCGCTGACGGTGTAGCGGGTGTGCGTGGCCAGGTGGCCCGAGGGCGTCCAGGTGGCGCCCCCGCCGGTTATCTTTCCGTCGACCTCCCGGCCCTTGGCGTCCTCGACGCTCACCTTCGTCAGTGTGCCCTTGGCCGCGGTGACCTTCAGCGCGCCGGTGGTGGCCACGCCGTCGGCGCCGTTCTTCGGCGCGATCGTCACGACGGCCTGCGGGGAGGCGCTCTTCGCGCTGCCCGCGTCCTTGCCGCCGCTCGCCGAGTCCGCGTCGGACCCGCCGCCCCCGCCGCACGCGGTCACCGCGAGCAGCAGTGAGCCGAGCAGCGCCGCCCGGACCGTCCCCCTGCCGCCGCGTATCCGTGCGCCAACCGACGCCCCCTGGATCGGTCGTCTGTTCACTTGTCGTTCTCCCCTCGCACGGCCTGTCGAGGCCCGCACTCCAGCGCGTCATACGCGCGTACTGCGCAAATGAATCACACGGCCGGGCCCGCCGGGCCCCCGCGATTGTCACTGTTCAGTCCCAATTCGCGCCGAACGCCGGTCCGCCGGGGTGCGCGCGGGGTTCCGGCCCCGCGGGTGCCCCCACCTGTCATGTCTCCGCTTCGGCCACCCCGGGAAACGTGAGTGCGTGCCACGCTCTGGGCAGAACCTTGGGGAGGACGACGCGACGAGGTGCCGCGGCCGGGACGCCGTGCGCCCTTTTCCGCGCCGCCCCACGGAGCCGCGGGAGGCCTACCGGTGTCGAGCGCAGCCGAGCAGGAGGCAGTACAGAGAGCGGCGGGGCACGCGCGCCGCCGGGACGCCGTGCTGAACGGCGCCCCGCGCGAGGCGCCCGCGCCACCGGTGTGGCCGGGGGCGCCGACCCCGCTCGGCGCGCGGTTCCGCACCGGCCCGGACGGCGCCGTGGGCACCAACTTCGCGCTGTGGGCGGGCGGGGCGGAGGCGGTCGAGCTGTGCCTGTTCGATGAACGGGGCGGGGAGACCCGGGTTCCGCTGGCCGAGCTGACGCACGAGATCTGGCACGGGTTCGTGCCCGGCGTCCGCCCCGGGCAGCGCTACGGCTACCGGGTGCACGGCCGCTGGGACCCGTGGACCGGCGCCCGCTGGAACCCGGCCAAGCTGCTCCTCGACCCCTACGCCCGCGCGGTGGACGGGGAGTTCGCGCTGCCGCCGGAGGTCTACGGGCACGTACGGGACTGGCCCGAGCAGCATGTCGCCGACACCGTGCGCGACGAGCGGGACTCCGCGCCGTACGTCCCCAAGGGCGTCGTCGTCCACGACGGCGACGACTGGGCCGACGACCACCGGCCCAAGACCCCCTGGGCGGACACCGTCCTGTACGAGCTGCACGTACGCGGCTTCACCAAGCTGCACCCGGAGATCCCGCCCGAGCTGCGCGGCACGTACGCGGGGCTGGCGCACCCGGCGGCCCTCGCGCACCTCACGCGGCTCGGCGTGACGGCGGTGGAGCTGCTGCCCGTGCACCAGTTCGCGCACGAGGACCATCTGCTGCGCCGGGGCCTGCGCAACCACTGGGGCTACAACTCCATCGGCTACTTCGCCCCGCATGCGGCGTACGCGGCCTCGGGGACGGCGGGGCAGCAGGTCGGCGAGTTCAAGCGGATGGTGCGCGCGCTGCACGCGGCGGGGATCGAGGTCATCCTCGACGTGGTCTACAACCACACCGCCGAGGCGGGCGAGCTGGGCCCGACGCTCTCCCTCAAGGGCATCGACAACCGCGGCTACTACCGCCTCCAGCCGGACGTGCGGCGCTACGCCGACTACACCGGCTGCGGCAACACCCTGCACGTCGTCCAGCCGCATGTGCTGCGCCTGATCACCGACTCGCTGCGCTACTGGGTGACGGAGATGGGCGTCGACGGCTTCCGCTTCGACCTCGCGGCGGCACTGGCCCGCTCGATGCACGACGTCGACATGCTCTCCCCGTTCCTCGCGGTGATCGCCCAGGACCCGGTGCTGCGCCGGGTGAAGCTGATCGCCGAGCCGTGGGACGTCGGCTCGGGCGGCTACCAGGTGGGCGCGTTCCCGCCGCTGTGGACGGAGTGGAACGACCGCTACCGGGACGCCGTGCGCGACTTCTGGCGGCACGCGCTGCCGGACGTGCGGGAGATGGGCTACCGGCTCTCCGGCTCCAGCGACCTGTACGCGTGGGGCGGGCGCCGCCCGTACGCCTCCGTCAACTTCGTCACCGCGCACGACGGTTTCACGCTGCGGGACCTCGTCTCCTACGAGCGCAAGCACAACGAGGCCAACGGGGAGGGCAACCGGGACGGCAACGACGACAACCGCTCCTGGAACTGCGGGGCCGAGGGCGAGACGGACGACGAGGGGGTACGGGCGCTGCGGCGCCGGCAGCTGCGCAACCTGCTGACCACGCTGCTGCTGTCCACGGGTGTGCCGATGCTCGTCGCGGGCGACGAGATGGGGCGGACGCAGGGCGGCAACAACAACGCGTACTGCCAGGACAACGAGACCGGGTGGGTCGACTGGAGCCTGCTGGACGAGCCCGGGTGGCGGGCGCTGTCCGATCTGACCGCGCGTCTGATCGCGCTGCGGCACGCGCACCCGGTGCTCCGGCGCCGGGCGTTCTTCTCCGGGCGGGCGCACTCGGCCGACGGGCTGCGGGATCTGGCGTGGTTCACGGCGCGGGGGGAGGAGATGACGGAGCCGGACTGGTACGCGCCGGCGGCGACGCTGGGGATGTATCTGTCGGGGCGGGACATTCCGGGGCGGGACGCGCGGGGGGAGCCGGTGGTGGACGACAGCTTTCTCGCGGTGCTGCACGCGGGGGGTGAGGGGGTGTCGTTCGTGTTGCCGGGGGTGCCGTGGGGGGAGCGGTACGAGGTGGTCGTCGACACGGGGCGGGAGCCGCAGGATGCGGCTCCCGGGGAGGTGTACGCGGGGGGTACGGCGGTGACGGTGCCGGGGCGGACGGTGCTGCTGCTGCGGGTGGTGGCGTAGGCGCTCTTTCCTCGCCCCCGCCGCCCCTACCCGTCCCATCCCTTCAAGGGGCTCCGCCCCTTGGACCCCGAACGCGCGGGTGGGTGGGGCTTCTCGCGCAGTTCCCCGCGCCCCTATCAGGGGCGCGGGGAACTGCGCGGGCAACCGACCACGACCCGCACCCGCCGACGAACCCACCCACCCGCGCTCTCCCGCGCGCTCTTCCGGGGGTTACCCCAGGATTCCGCGGTCGTACGCCGCGGCTACCGCCGCCGCGCGGTCCTTCACGCCCAGCTTGGCGTACAGGTGCGTCAGGTGCGTCTTCACCGTCGCCTCACTGATGAACAGCGCCCGCGCGATCTCCCGGTTCGACGTGCCCTTGGCGACGAGCGCCAGGACCTCCCGCTCGCGGGAGGACAACGGCTCACCCCCGGGCCCCGGCGCCCGCACCGCCGACACCAACCGCGTCGCCACCGCCGGCGACAGCACCGTCCGCCCGCGCGCGGCGGCCCGTACCGCCGTGAACAGTTCCTCCCGGGGCGCGTCCTTGAGCAGATAGCCCGTGGCCCCGGCCTCGATCGCCGGCAACGTGTCGGAATCCGTGTCGTACGTCGTCAGCACGAGCACCTTCGCCCGCACCCCCCGCCGCCCCAGCTCCCGGATCGCGTCCACCCCCGACCCGCCCGGCATCCGCAGGTCCATCAGCACCACGTCCGGATCGAGCGCGACGGCCCGCTCGACCGCCTCGAGACCGCCCGACGCCTCCCCCAGCACCGTGAACCCGGGCGCGGACTCGAACATGCCGCGCAGCCCGTCCCGTACGACGGGGTGGTCGTCGACGACGAGCAGGGAAATGGGCGTGTCGGAGGCCGGGTCATCGCTCATGGCGTACCAACGGTACGCGAGCCGACACCGCCGTGCCCTGCCCCGGCTCGGACTCGACGGCGACGGAGCCCGCGATCCGCTCGGCGCGGGCCCGCATGCCGTCGAGGCCGAAGCCGCCGCCGCGGGTGCGGGCGGGGACGGCGGCCGGGTCGAACCCGGTGCCGTCGTCGCGGATGTCGAGGCTGACCTCGTCGCCCATGAAGGACAGGGTGACGCCGACCCGGCCGGCGCGGGCGTGCCGGGCGGCGTTGGAGAGGGCCTCCTCGGCGATGCGGAGCAGGGTCGCGGAGACCTCGTCGTGGAGGTGCTCGGCGGTGCCGGTGACGGTGAAGTCGGCGCGCGCCCCGTTGCGCTCGCCCCATTCGGCGACCGTCTTGCGCAGGGCCTCGGGCAGCCCGTCGGCGGCGAGGGCGACGGGGGCGAGGTTGTGCACGGAGCGGCGGGCCTCGCCGAGGCTGTGCCGGGCCAGCGCGGCGGCGCGCTCCACATGGGTGCGGGCGGTGGCCGGGTCGGGAGTGCCGGCGACCACCTGGAGCTGGGCGATGATGCCGGTCAGGCCCTGGGCGAGGGTGTCGTGGATCTCGGCGGCGAGCCGGCGGCGTTCGTCGGCGATGCCCGCCTCGCGGGCCTGGAGGAGCAGCTGGGCGTGGAGCGCCGCGTTCTCGTCGAGGGCCTGTTGCAGCGCGGTGTTGGCGCGTTCGAGGGCGCCGATGGTCTCGGCCTGGGTGGCGGCGCGGGTCTGCTCCTGCTCGGCGTACCGGGTGAACACGCTGACCATGCAGACGTTGACGCCCAGGACGAGGAAGAAGCCGAGCCAGAGGACCAGTCCGTGCGGCGGCCAGCCGCCGATCTCGCTGCCTGCCATGGTGACGGCGGTGAGGACGAGCCCGGGCATCACCAGCCGGCGCGGCAGCTCCCGGGCCGCGGTGTAGTAGCCGATCACGGCGTAGAAGGCGAAGAACGGGTTGGCCCAGGTCAGTACGAAGGCGAGGGCCCAGCGCAGGAAGTAGAGGAGGACACCGGTCCGACTCGGGCCCGGGTGCCTCCGCCTGGCCCGTCCCCAATAGAGCTGTAGCGCGACGCCCAGGGGCACGAGGACGGCGCACAGGAGCGTCGCGGACCGGCTCATTCCGATGGGCGCCGCGGAGAGGGCGGCCGCGACGACGCCCGCGGCCAGCAGCACCCAGGGCCCCCAGACGTCGAAGGAGGCCCGGTACTGCGGGTGCGTGGCGCTCGTCATGGACCCAGTGTCCGGCACGGTCCCGCCCACCCCGCCGCTCATTCCCAGCGGAACCAGCGCGCGGCCCCGGCGGTGAGCAGCACCGTCCAGGCGGCGAGCACGCCCAGGTGGGACCAGCCGGGCCAGTCCCCTGCGGCGGCCTCGTTCAGGGCCTGGGCGGCGGCGCCGAACGGCGTCCACCCGACGATCCGGGCCAGCACGTCCGGCATGTTCTGCACCGGCACCCACAGGCCCGCGCAGAACATCATCGGGAACAGCACCGCGCTGCCCACCGCCCCGGCGATCTTCGTGGTGCGGGACAGCGCGGAGACCAGCGAGCCGAGCGCCAGCGCGACCGCGACGCCGAGCAGCAGCGCGAGCGCGTACCCGAAGCCCTGCGCGGGCAGCCGCACGTCGAAGGCGAGCCGGCCGACGAGGAGCGCGAGCAGCGCGGAGGCGAGGGCCGCGCCCGCGAAGACCACCATGTGCGCGAGGAGCAGCGCGGCGGGCCGGACCGGGGTGGTGGACATCCGGCGCAGGATGCCGCGCTCGCGGTAGCCGGTGAGGACCTGCGGCATGCCCTGCAACCCGCCGAGGATCATGCCGAGCAGCACGGTGACGGGCACATAGGTGTCGACGAGGCGGAGCCCGCCGAGGGAGTCGTCGTGCTGCCGGAAGGAGGGGACGGAGCCGAGGATCGCCAGCAGGAGGGCGGGGAAGCAGACGATCCAGAAGAGGGCGCCGGGTTCGCGGCGGAACAGGCGTATCTCGGTGCGCAGGACGGCGGGGTTGAGCAGCGCGGTGTTCATGCCACGTCCTCCGTGAGGTCGAGGAACGCGTCGTCGAGCGTGGCGTCGGTGACGCGGAGCTGGTGGGCGGTGATGCGGTGGCGGGCCAGGAGGGTGAGGACGGCGTCGACGGTGGCGTCGGTGCCGGACAGGGTGAGCCGGCCGTCCTTGTGCGCGACCGAGGCGAGCTCGGGGAGCGCGGCGAGCAGTTCCTCGTCCAGGGGCGCGGACGGGGTGAAGCTGATGACGGTGGCGCCCGCCGAGCGCCGGATCAGGCCCTGCGGGGTGTCCAGGGCGGCGATCCGGCCCTTGTCGAGGACGGCGATCCGGTCGCAGAGCCGCTGCGCCTCCTCCATGAAGTGGGTGACGAGCAGGACGGTGACGCCGCCCGCGCGGACGTCCTCGATGAGCTGCCAGGTGTCGCGCCGGGCGCGCGGGTCAAGTCCGGTGGTCAGCTCGTCCAGGACGACGACACGGGGGTCGCCGATCAGGGCGAGCGCGATGAACAGCCGCTGCTTCTGGCCGCCGGACAGCTTCGCGAACCGGGTGGTGAGCTTGGCGTCCAGGCCCAGGCGTTCGGCCAGGGGGCGCCAGTTCGCGGGGCGCGGGGCGAAGGAGGCGTACAGCTCCAGGGCCTCGCGGACGGTGAGTTTGGCCTGGAGCTCGGATTGCTGGAGCTGGACGCCGAGGACCCGGGTGACCTGCTCGTGGTCGGCGACGGGGTCGAGCCCGGCGACCCGGACCCGGCCGGCGTCGGGCACCCGCAGGCCCTCGACGCACTCGACGGTGGTGGTCTTGCCGGCGCCGTTCGGGCCGAGGACGCCGAAGATCTCGCCCTCCTCGACGGTGAAGGAGACGCCGTCGACGACGTTCCGGCCGCCGTAGGACTTGCGCAGGCCGCTGACTTCGATGACGGGCTCGGTGGAGGTGGAGGCGGAGGTGAAGGCGGAGACCGGGGTGGCGGGCATGACTCCAGGGTGGCGGCGGGCGGGGTGCCGGCACATCGCCCGTCCCGCTCGGGCCGGCATCGTCCGATCGGTTGATGCGGGGGTACGACCGGACGGGGCGGCCGGGGGCCCCGCGCGATCCGTGCGACGAGGGCCGGCGGGGGCCCCACGCGCCGTGCGACGGGGGCCGGCGGGGGCCCCGCGAGCCCGTGCCACGGGGGCCCCGCCGGGGCGCGGGCCTGGGGGGGCGTAGGTCCTTCGGACCAGGGCGGTCCGGCCGAAACTCGGTGGGCACTGTCAGTGGCGATCCGTACAGTCGCTCCTGATGTCCGAGACCCGTGCCACCCCCACCGACCGCTCCACCGACCGCTCCGCCGTCCGCACCCTGCTGCGCCTGTGGCCGTACGTGCGGCCGGTGCGGGTGCGGCTGTTCACGGCCGCGTTCGTCGCGATAGTCGCCTCGTGCGTGGGGCTGGTGATCCCGCTGGTCCTGAAGTGGATGGTGGACGGCCCGGTCGCGGACCGGGATTCGCGGGGGGTGTGGCTGGGCGCGCTGTATCTGCTGCTGCTCGGGGTCGCCGAGGCGCTGCTGTTCGGGCTGCGGCGGTGGCTGGTGGCCCGCCCGCTGTCGCAGGTGGAGGCGGAGCTGCGGGCCGACCTGTACCGGCACCTCCAGCGGCTGCCGGTGGCCTTCCACGACCGGTGGGCGTCCGGACAGCTGCTGTCCCGGGGGACGACGGACCTGATGCTGCTGCGCCAGTTCCTCGCCTTCCCGCTGACGTTCCTGCTGGTCAACGGCGTGACGATCCTGGTGGGCGTGGTCATCATGCTGGCCCAGGACTGGGCGCTGGGGCTGGTGATCCTGGGGCCGGCGGTGCCGGTGATGATCGTGTGCGCGATGTTCGAGCGGCGGTACTCGCTGGTGGCGCGGCGGGCGCAGGACCAGGTGGGCGATCTGACCACCGTGGTCGAGGAGAGCGTGCTCGGCATCCGCATCGTCAAGGGCTTCGGCCGGCACCGCAGCCAGGCGCGCGCCTTCCGCGAGCTGTCGGGGACGCTGCGCGGGACGGAACTGGCGAAGGCGCGGCTGCTGGCGTCGATCTTCGCGGTGATGGTCACCCTGCCCGAACTGGCGATCGGCGCGGCGCTCGTCCTCGGGACGGTGCGGGTGGCGGACGGCACCCTGTCCGCGGGCACGCTGGTCGCCTTCCTGTCGACGGCGCTGGCGCTGCGCTGGCCGGTGGACTCCATCGGCTTCCTGCTGGCGATGAGCCAGGAGGCGGCGACGGCGACAGCACGGTACTTCGAGGTGATGGCGGAGGACGAGGAGAGCGGGGCGGACGACGCGGCCGGACGGGCGGACGGGGCCGTGGGGGTTCCCGACCCGCCCGACGGCGTGCTGTTCGACGGGGTGCGGTTCCGGTATCCGGACGCCCCGGCCGACTCGCCGCCCGTCCTGGACCGCATCGACCTGCACATCCGGCCCGGCGAGACGATGGCCCTGGTCGGGGCGACGGGCAGCGGCAAGACCACGCTGACGGCGCTCGTCCCCCGGCTGCACGAGGCGACGGAGGGGCGGATCACGCTCGACGGGCGGGACATCACCGCGATGCCGAGACAGGAGCTGCGCACGCTGGTGGCCATGGCGTTCGAGGAGCCCACGCTGTTCTCGGCGTCCGCGGGCGAGAACGTCCTGATGGGCGCCCCGGACACGGCGGGCGAACCCGAGCTGGAGCGGGCGCTCGCGGTGGCGCAGGCGGACTTCGTGCACGCGTTGCCGCAGGGCACCGGGACACAGGTGGGCGAGCAGGGCCTGAGCCTGTCCGGCGGTCAGCGCCAGCGGCTGGCGCTGGCCCGCGCGGTCGTCGGCCGGCCCCGCTTCCTCGTCCTGGACGACCCGCTGTCCGCGCTGGACGTCCACACGGAGGCCGCGGTCGAGGCGGCGCTGCGCCGGGTACTGGCCGGCACGACGGCACTGGTCGTGGCCCACCGCCCCTCCACGGTCCTCCTCGCCGACCGGGTCGCGCTGCTCTCCGCCGGCCGTATCACCGCCGTCGGCACCCACCACGAACTCCTCCGCGACAACGCGGAGTACGCCCATCTGATGTCGGGCGCGGAGGCGGAGCCGGGGCAGGGGCCGGCGCCGGCCCCTGCCGACGCCGCCCCGTCCGCGACACCTGCCGCACCTGCCGCACCCGCCGCCCCGGCAACGGAACCGGAGGTCCGCCGATGACCGCGCCCACGACCGCCGCCGGACCGAACGACGAGGAGGCCGCGGCGGGCGGGGCCGCCGTGACCCCCGACGCCCCGTCCGGGCCGGCGGGCTCCGGCGACCCGTTCGACCGGGACGCCCTCCCCGCCCCGCCCGGCGCGACCGGCACCCTCCTGCGCTCCCTGCTCGCACCGATGCGCCCCCGCGTGGTGCTCACCGTCGCCCTGCTCCTGGTCCAGCAGGCGGCCGCGCAGGTCGGTCCGCTGCTCGTGGCGTACGCCATCGACCGCGCCGTACCCGCGTTCCGGGACGGCCGGCACGGGCCGCTGATCGCGGTGGCCGTCGGCTATCTGGTCGCGGCGGCCGCCTCCGGCGCGTTGCAGTACGCCTTCATCGCCTCCTCCGCCCGGGTCAGCCAGGACGTGCTGCTCGATCTGCGCGGCCGGATCTTCCGGCACGCCCAGGCGCTGAGCATCGACTTCCACGAGCGCTACACCTCGGGACGGCTGATCTCCCGCTCCACGACCGACGTCGAGTCCCTGCGCGAGCTCCTCAACGAGGGGTTGCAGGAGCTGGTCATGGTGATCCTCTCCTTCGTCTACATCTCGGCGATGCTGCTCTGGCTGGACCTCGGCCTGGGCGCGGTCGCGGTGGCCTCGTTCGTGCCGCTGTACGGGCTGGTCCGGATGTACCGGCGCCGGGTGGGCCGGGTGTTCCGGCTGCGGTCGACGGCGATCGCGGCGGTGATCGTGAAGTTCGCGGAGACGATGAACGGCATCCGCCCGGTCCGCGCGTTCCGCCGCGAGGCCGTCAACGACGCCGACTTCCGCGTACTGAACCAGCGCCACGCCCGCGCCAACGGCGACGGCATGCTGGAGATGGCCCGCTATGTGATCGGCTCCCGGCTGGTGGCGAACACGGCGGTGGCCGGGATGGTGCTGTGGGGCGCCCACCGGGTGGCGGACGGCACGCTGGCGCTGGGTGTGCTGGCGGCGGCCGTGCTGTATCTGCGGCGGCTGTACGACCCGATCGACCGGCTCGGCATGTTCCTCAACTCCTATCACTCGGCGGCGGCCTCGCTGGAGAAGATCGCGGGGCTGCTGGCGCAGCGCCCCTCGGTGCCGGAGCCCGCCGAACCGCTGCCGCTGCCGCCGGCCCCGTCGGAACTGCCGGGGCGCGAGGTGGTGTTCGACGGCGTGCGGTTCGCGTACCGCACGGGCGGCGAGGTGCTGCCCCGCTTCTCACTGACGCTGCCGGCCGGGCAGACGGTGGCGGTGGTCGGTTCCACGGGTGCGGGCAAGTCGACGCTGGCGAAGCTGCTGGCCCGCTTCTACGACCCGACCGAGGGCCGGGTACTGCTCGACGGCGTCGATCTGCGCGCGCTGAGCACGGCGGAGCTGCGGCGGGGCGTGGTGATGGTGACGCAGGAGGCGTTCCTGTTCTCCGGCTCGGTCGCGGAGAACATCGCGCTCGGGCGCCCGGACGCGACCCGGGAGGAGATCGAGCGGGCCGCGAAGGCGATCGGCGCGCACGACTTCATCGCCGCGCTGCCCGACGGCTACGACACGGACGTCCGCAAACGGGGCGGCCGCATCTCGGCGGGCCAGCGCCAACTGGTCGCGTTCGCCCGCGCGTTGCTCGCCGACCCCGGGGTGCTGATCCTCGACGAGGCGACCAGCTCCCTGGACGTACCGGGCGAGCGGGCGGTGCAGCGGGCGATGGAGACGGTGCTGCGGGGCCGTACGGCGGTGGTCATCGCCCACCGCCTGTCGACGGTGGAGATCGCGGACCGGGTCCTGGTGATGGAACACGGCCGCGTGGTGGAGGACGGCACCCCGTCCACCCTGATCACCGGCACGGGCCGCTTCGCGGACCTGCACCGGGCATGGCGGGAGAGCCTGGCGTAGGAACCGCCGGGCGACTGCCGGGGAACCGCCGTCGGAGGAAGGCGGTGCGTATGCGGCGCTGTGGCGCTCCTGGCACGGCGAGGGAAAGGTTTCGGCCAGCGGGGCCGATTCGGCCGGTGTGACGGAACGGGCGGAGGGTGCGGGAGAGGCAGCCGGCGCACGGCCGGGGCGCGCCGGCTGAGCGCCGGTGAGGACAACCGGCGTCCGGGACTGACGCACGGTCAAGTCCTTGCACGCAGGCCGTCCTTCGCGCTACCGGCCGCCACACGCCCGCCGGCGCCACTCCGCCCGCCGCCGGCCGGCGGTCCCCGCAGCCCGACAGAAGATCCGTTCCGCATTGCGTACACCGATCTTCACTTGCCGGACGATTTTCGGCCAACGTCTCGACAGGGTCCTGACATGCACACGTCTTCAATGTCACTCTTCCAGCGCACGGCTCACCGCACCGCAACTTCACTCGTCCGCGAGGTCCCCCACGCCTCACGGGCACCCCCACACAAGGAGCTTGCGTGACTCCCCTCTACGCGCGTCACAAGCGCACCACTCTGGCCATCGCCACCGCCGTCGCGGCCGGAGCCCTGCTGACCACCGGTCTGACCACCGGGGCAGCCGCACAGACCCCCGCCGACCAGGGCGGTTCCACCCTCGCCGCGGCACCGCTGAAGCTGTCGGCGAGCGCACGCACGAGCCTCGTCCGGCAGGCCGAGGCCGCCGCGCCCGACACGGCGCGGCAGATAGGTCTCGGTGCCAAGGAGAAGCTGGTCGTCAGAGACGTCGTCAAGGACGCCGACGGCGCCGTCCACACCCGCTACGAGCGCACCTACGCCGGCCTGCCGGTGCTCGGCGGCGACCTGGTCGTGCACGAGTCCGCCTCCGGCGCGACGAAGAGCGTGACCAGGGCGACGAAGGCCACCATCAAGGTCGCCTCGGTGACCCCGAAGGTCGCCGCGTCCAAGGCCGAGAAGCAGGCCCTGACCGCCGCGAAGGACGCCGGCTCCGCGCAGACCGACGCCGACCGCGCCCCCCGCAAGGTGATCTGGGCGGCGAGCGGCACCCCCGTGCTGGCGTACGAGACGGTCGTCGGCGGCCTCCAGGACGACGGCACCCCCAACGAGCTGCACGTCATCACGGACGCCGCCACCGGCAAGAAGCTCTACGAGTACCAGGGCATCGAGACCGGCACCGGCAAGACCCTGTACTCGGGGACCGTCACCCTGAGCACCACCAAGTCCGGCTCGACGTACCAGCTGTACGACACCACGCGCGGCGGCCACAAGACGTACAACCTGGCCCACCGCACCTCCGGCACCGGCACGCTGTTCACCGACGCGGACGACGTGTGGGGCACCGGCGCGGCCTCCAGCTCCTCGACCGACCAGACGGCCGCCGCCGACGCGGCCTACGGCGCGCAGGAGACCTGGGACTTCTACAAGAGCACGTTCAACCGCAACGGCATCAAGAACAACGGCGTGGGCGCGTACTCCCGGGTCCACTACGGCAGCAACTACGTCAACGCGTTCTGGGACGACAGCTGCTTCTGCATGACGTACGGCGACGGCTCCGGGAACAACCACCCGCTGACCGCGCTGGACGTCGCCGGCCACGAGATGAGCCACGGCGTCACCTCGGCCACGGCGGGCCTCAACTACAGCGGTGAGTCCGGCGGCCTGAACGAGGCCACCTCGGACATCTTCGGCACCGGCGTGGAGTTCTACGCGAACAACTCCTCCGACAAGGGCGACTACCTCATCGGCGAGGAGATCGACATCAACGGCGACGGCTCGCCGCTGCGCTACATGGACAAGCCCAGCAAGGACGGCGGCTCCGCCGACTACTGGTCCTCCTCCGTGGGCAACAAGGACGTGCACTACTCGTCCGGCGTCGCCAACCACTTCTTCTACCTGCTGTCCGAGGGCAGCGGCGCGAAGACGATCAACGGCGTCAGCTACAACTCGCCGACGTCCAACGGCTCCACGGTCACCGGCATCGGCCGCGCCAAGGCGCTTCAGATCTGGTACAAGGCGCTGACGACGTACATGACGTCGACCACCAAGTACTCCGGCGCCCGCACGGCGACGCTGAGCGCGGCGTCGGCCCTGTACGGCTCGGGCAGCACCGAGTACAACGCGGTGGCGGCGGCTTGGAGTGGCGTCAACGTGAACTAGTGGCGACACTCGTCCAGGTGGGCCGCCCCCGGCGCGACGTGCGCCGGGGGCGGCTCTACCCTTGGGCCCCATGTCGTTCACGTACGAGGATGTCGGCGCGACGCGGGAGCCCGAGCACTGCCCGCCCGGGTACCACCGCCTGCACGTGCGCTCGCGCGTCGGCGAGGGCGAGGGGGTGTTCCGCCGCGCCACCGAGGCGCTGTTCGGCTGGGAGATGCACCGCGCGGTGGGCGTCGGCATCAGCGACGGAACACCGGCGGCGGCACCGGGTGTCGACGTCACCGTCGTACTGGGCGGGCTGATCAAGGCCCCGTGCCGGGTGGTGTGGACGCTGGACGAGCCGCGCCGCCGGGGCTGGGCGTACGGCACGCTGCAAGGGCATCCGGAGCAGGGCGAGGAGTCGTTCGTGCTCGACCGCACCGGGGACGGCACGGTGTGGCTGACGGTGACGGCGTTCAGCCGGCCGGCGAAGTGGTACGCGCGGGCGGGCGGCCCGGCGGTACGGGGCCTGCAACACGCCTACGCCCGCCGCTGCGGCGCGGTGCTGCGCCGGCTGACGGCGGCCGAGAACGAGGCGGGGCTGCTCTAGTAGTGCTTCGTTACGTTGGGTGATCTCGCCTGGTGTTGGGCATCTTCTCGGTATGAGGTTGGGGGAGGTGGAACGGCTCCGGGGTGAGTTGGCGG
>NZ_JOHS01000016.1 GCF_000725625.1 Streptomyces sp. NRRL F-6676 | reverse complement strand
CGCCAACTCACCCCGGAGCCGTTCCACCTCCCCCAACCTCATACCGAGAAGATGCCCAACACCAGGCGAGATCACCCAACGTAACGAAGCACTACTAGTAGCCGGGTCGGCAGGCAGTCAGCACAGTCCCATGGGATGGGCACCGGCTCAGCGAGGGCGCCGATCGCGTCGGTCGTTCCCGCGAGCGTGGGAAACGCCAGATGCGGTCCTCCCGGGCTGCCGAGCAGGGCGCGGATGAGTGGCCCCGGCCCGTCGCTTTCGAACCAGGCCGGGCCGGGCCCGGCGTCGCCTTGGTCATCCCGGAACCGGAGGACGAGCAGAAATGGGGAAAGCACACTCGTGGACTGTGACGCCGTCTGTGGCGGTGCTGGTGGCGAGGAGCACTGTTCCTTCCGGCCGGCTGAGGGTACTTACGACGCTACCGCTGAGAGAAAGGTCGATTGGGTCGCCGGTGCTCGCCTGCCAGGCCCGAACGGTCGCATCAACGCCGGCTGCGAACAGAACTTCCGTGTCTCCCACTGTCGCAGTAGCGAGCGAGAACACCTGGGCGCCTGTGTTGATTGTCGGTCCCACCGCTACGCCTGTGAGAGCGTTCCAACCGCAGATCAGGCCGTCCTGGTCAGTGGAGAAGAACACCGCTTTTTCCCATGAGGCAGACGCCTCAAGAATGCGCACCGGAGAAGTGTGTGCCGCAACGGCATCGCCCAACTGTTCTCCGGTCATGGCATCCCAGCGCCAGATTCGGCCGGCGTCATCACCCGATACGATCACTGCAGCGCCGCCCCCTGATGGCACCATCTCCACCGCCATCATGCTGCCTGGGTGCTCCGTCTCTTGAGAACTCCAGACCATCGCGCCGTCGGCGATATCCCACTGATAAATTACGCCGTTTTGGCCAGCCCCGAAGAGTGCCGTTCGACCGTCAGGTAGGCATCCTGTGGCCAGATCCCAGATGGTCCACCCCTCCCACGTCATATCTGGACGATGACGGCCGGTTCGGGCATCCCACCATTCGATGCCATCCTCTGTAGCGATGACTAGCCACACGTCATCGTCGGGACCTCGTACAAGCACTTGGTCGTTGCATCCCGGTAGACCCTCGTCCCAACACCAGAGCGAATGCCCAGTGTTCAGGTCCCATCGGCGCACCTGCGACCCATCCCAGAGCGAAGTTACGAGAAGTGGCTCTCCGTTTTGTTCGACGCCCAGCAAAGGCACGGGCGAGCGCCCAACCTCTGTGTGTAGTGTGACGAGTTTTCGCTCTACTAGTCGTCCCATGGTTGCTCCTGCTTCAGCGTTTGCTTCGACCTGATCTCACCGAGAAGTCCCATTGTCCGGGAAGGGCCCCTTTGGCCATGGCTCTGGTGACAACCGGCATGGCCCTCCCGCGCCCAGGGGTCTCCCTCAATTCGTTCAGGTAGGACTTGTTGACCGTGCGATCGTACAGCACTCCATTCGTGTGAGCGTATGCTTCGGTTTCCGGTACGCCGAGAAACTTTGAAAAACTTTTGGAGCACTCGGCTCCGCAGATGCGGGTGGTTACGTAAGCGTTGTGCACCTTGACGATTTTCCCGCCCAAATCTTGCTTTTGCATATTGACGTCCGCCTTATACTTGCCGGCAACGATTTCGGCATGCACCCCTTGTTTTTCCGCTTTTATGACAGCCACGCCCATCTTTTCCAGTTCTGCTTCTAGATCCTTTGGGATTCCGGCGCTAGAGAAGACGATGTAACGAGAACTCGTTCCCTGCTCTCCGAGTTTCTCATCTACGTCTACTTGCGAGACGACCAGTGTGTAATTGCTATTACTCAGGCCTGCGGTGGTCTTTGCGGCTGCTTTCTCGCGGTAGTCCTTGATGTACCACATTAGGATGGCGTAGAGGTCGCCCGCCAAAGCTGCGGGAATTGCCTCGGCTTTTTTCGCTGGAGTTCGAATGAGGTTCTCAGCCGGGCTTGTATCCGTGTTGGGCGCTGACCAGCTAACGTGGTTGCTGGCGAAGGCAGTGTTCTGAGATCTTTTTGGACCCCCGGGCTCGTGCCCCGGGGTGGTGTTCTCATAGCCGGGGCCAGGGCGGGTCGGACAGTCGATGTCAGCGCAGAGGCCTGCGGGGTCGCTGAGTGTGACAGGGTTGTTATTGCTATATGCGTAACCGTTCATCTGCTGCGAGTCAGCCAGATCGAAAACCGGGTCAACAGAGATGAAACGGCCGGTAGTCGAGTCGTACTCACGTGCGCCCAGATGGATGAAGCCCGTCGTCTCGGTATCGTCGGTGCCGCCGACGTAACCCTTGGTGCCGGGCCAGGTACCGGTGCTCTCGCCTCGTTTCCCGCCGAAGGGCAGTGTGCGGCGCTGGGAGAGACCGAGGTCGTCGATGCTGATGGCCAGTTGGCCGGTGCCGAGATGGTCGGCGACGGTGATGCTGACCTTGCCGTCGTCCGACTGGACGGCCTGGCTTCCGCCTCCGAGGTCGATGTAGCGGGTGGCCTTGGGCGCTGTGGCTCCCTTGGCTAGGACCAGTTCGGTGCCGCCGAGGTAGACGGTGGTCTCGTTCGGCCCGCGGGCGATGAGACGGTTGCCGTCCGCGTCGTAGAGGTAGGACGTGACCTCGTCGGGCTTGTCGGCCACGGGCTGGGTCACCTTGGCGAGGTGGCCTTCGGGGTCCCACTCCAGCTTCTGGGTGTCACCGGAGATCGTCCGACCGATGGTGTTGCCCGTCGCGTCGTAGGCATAGCTGGTCTTCGCTGTGCCACTGGGACCGGTCTGGTTCACCTCCGTCAGGGTGTGCGGCTGTGCGGCACCGGCTGCCGGGTAGGTGTAGGTGCGCTGAATGTCCTTGCCGGAGGCACCGGCGATGTCGTGAAGCGTTTCCGTCCTGCGGTTACCGACCTTGTCGTAGGTGTACGACTGCCAGTACGGCGCGACTCCTCCGACCGCACTCGCCGAAGCGGTGGTCTCGCAGGTGGTGTCAGCCTCGGTCCACGCCTCGGTAAGTCGGCTCAGATAGTCGTAGGTGAAGCACTGATTGTCGGTACCCGCCCGGGAGACGTCGGAGACGGACAGGACGTTGCCCGCTTCGTCGTAATGGTAGGTGTCGAAGCGGTCGACACCGGCGACGTCCTGACGGTCTACGCGGGAGGTCGCGAGGCGCTGAGTTCCCCACTCGTAGGTGTTGGAGACCCGCGCGGGCTTCGCGCCGCTCGCGGTGGAGGCGTAGAGATAGGTGAGAGGTTTGCCGGTCAGCGAGTAGCTGGTGTCGGCCTTGAAGCCGTTGCCGAGAATCGAGGTCGGGCGGAGCGTGTCGTCATAGCTGTAGGAGTAGGAGCCGCCGGGTAGTGAGCCGGCCGCTGAGTAGGAGACGCCTGCCGTCAGACCGGAGGGTTTGTAGCTCGTGCCGACTTGGTAGGTGCCGGACAGGCCCTTGTTCTCTGTGGTGTCTGGAATGGTGATGGCGGTGCGTATGGGCCGGTACAGCCGGTCGTACATGTTGACCTTGCTTGTGTACTCGGCGCCGTCCACATAGCGGGTGGAGGAGGTCAGCTGCCCCTTGGCGCCGCTGACCGTGTCGTAGAGCCAGGAGGCCCGCAGGGTGCCGGTGGCGCTGTCGTCCCGTAGCTCAGTCTGGCGTCCGAGCTGGTCGTAGCTGTGGTGAAGGATCTTTCCGCGGGCATCGGTCGTGGTGACGACCTGGTCGCGGTCGTCGTACCAGGTGCCGGTAGCTCCCTTGTCGGGGTCGACGGACTTCGTCTGCCGCCCGAGTTGGTCGTAGGTGTATCTCCATTCGTTGCCGGCCGGGTCGGTGACCTTGGCGAGCTTTCCAGCCGGTGTGTACGTGTATGCCGTCGTGTCGTAGGCCGCGTCGGCACTACGTGCGTGGTGCTGGCGCAATTCCGTGGTCTGCCCGCGGACGTCGGTCAGTGTGGTGACAGCGGTGCCGCCTTCGGGCGGAATGACTGTGGTGCGGTCGCCGCCGTAGAGGGTCCGGGTGATGTCCAGGACTTTGCCGCCGTCGCCGTTTCCGGCAACCTCTCTGGCCTCCGTTTCACGACCGAGGCCGTCGTATACGTGCCAGGCTTGTGTCTCGACGCTGAGGGCGTCCGCGGGCTTGGACAGCTCGCGGCTCGGGGCTTTGGTGGTGTAGTAGGTGTCGAAGGTCCTGGCGACCTGGCCGCGCTCGTCGTAGAAGTTGTCGGTGAGGAGGCTGCCACCGTCAGGGCCGACGTCCTGGGTCTGACGGGCTCTCAGCAAACCGTCGTAGAGGGCGTAAGAGGGGAGCTGCGCCCCTCCGTTGTCAAGAGTCAGCGTGCGGACCGCGACCGGCTTGTTCTCCTCGACGAAGTAGTCGAAGTCGTAGGACGGCGTCTGGGTCGTCCTGCGGTCGGCGAGCCAGACCTTGTCGCTGCGCCCTAGTGCGTCGTAGGTGTAGGTCGTGACGTTTCCGTTGGTGTCCTTGTCCGAAATGGGCTGGCCGCGCAACGTCTCGAGCGTGGTGACGTTGCGCTGTGCGGTCGTCGGGTCGGAGGCTTTGGCCGGGGGAGTGGTGGTGGTGATAGTCGTGGGGAAGCCGGTGGCCGGGCTGTAGGCAGTGGTACTGGTCAGGCCGTCCTGACGAGCGGTCCGCATGGGCGTACCGCCCTCGGCTGCGGTGACGTCGGCCGTGAGATCCGTGGAGGTGACCCGGCGGCCGTAGGAGTCGTAGGTGCTGCCGCCTTCCAGATAGGTGGCTGTGGTGCCGTCGTGCTGTTTGAGCTTGGCCGTCGCCGTCACGTCACCCTTGGTGGGCGCGGCCCCGTAGTCTCCACCGTCATAGGCGATGCGGACGTCGGAGAGGACGTCCTTCGCGCGATCAGGCGTGTCGGAACAGTCGCCGCTGACAGTCTCCTGCCGGGACGGGAAAGTCAGGATGTTGTCATCCGAATTGGTGGCGTAGGTGCTACGGGTGCAGGTGTTGTCTGCGACCGTGAGCTGACCGTGGTCGTCGACGGAGGTGAGCCGGCCGGCGACGGTGTCGTAGGTCATGGCCTGCTCGGAGGTGCGCCAGCTCGATCCGGCGCCGTCGTCGAGCGAGGTCATCGTGCGGATGTGTGCCGTGCCGGTGAAGTTGGAGGTCACCGTGCCCCAGGAGCGCTCCCGTTTGCCGGTCTCGTGGTGCCAGGGGCGCTGGATGGCCTTTTCAAGGATCTTGCCACCAGGAGCGGAGTACGTCTCCGTCTTGTAGGCGAAACCGGCCGCCGACTCGTGGTCGGTGATCGGGTCGCCTTCGTCCGCGCCGAGCGTGACGGTGACGGACTTGGTGCCGCCGGAGGGAGCCTTGCGGTCGCCGTCCATGCCCCGTAGGAAGTAGCTGTCCGCCTGGGACTTGAGTGCGGTGCCGCCGCCCTGTCCACCGGTCTTGACCCGGACGTGGCCGTAGCCGCGCCATTGCGACCAGGTCTTGTTCTTCTCCTTGGTCAGGCCGTCGTCATCGTCGTAGTGCCAGGCCGCACCGTCGAGGTACTCGTAGGTGGTGACGGCGTCCGGTGCGCCGCCGGTGCGATCGGTGGCAGTCACCGAGGTGGCGACATACTTGTTGAACCACTGCAGCTCGGGGTCTTCCTTGTCCGAGCCTCCCACCAACTGAGGGAAGCATCGGGTGGTGTTGGTCTGCGGGGTCGGCAGGTCCGTCGTGTCGCAGGCGGGCGCCGAGTAGTCGACGTCGGTCTGTCCGCCGTACTCGTCGGCGATGGTGGACAGTCGGGCCTTGATGTACGGGGCGTATCCGTCGCCGATCTTGTCTAGACGGTTCTCGAGCTGGGTGTAGGCGAAGGTGGTCTTCGGCAGGGTGATCGGTGTGGTGTCGGTGTGACCGGTGTGCTGGATCGAGTCGAGTAGCAGTTGGTAGTCGATGTCGGCCTGACCCCATCGATGGGTCAGGGCCCAGGAGTCCACGGTGCTGTAGTCGTCACCCTTGAGGACCTGGGTGGTGATTCCGGTGAGCCGCTTGCGGGTCCAGAACGTCGGCGAGTAACTGGTGTCGCAGTCCGTGCCCGCGTCGCAGTTCATGTCCCACGGTGTGTCGTACCAGTAGAAGGCGTCCTTGGAAATCGAGGAGCAGTCCGTGGCACTGCTGGGGATGCACCGCTCGGCGCTGGCGAAGTCGACCTTGGCCAGAGCCTTGGCCGAGTACATGGAGGAGGACTTGAGTCCGTACTCGATGCGGTCGAGGTAGCCACCCCGTGTGTAGCGAGTGTCGTCGGCAGCCTTCAGGTTGCGGCCGTAGGAGTTTTCTTCCTTGTTGTAGTAGTACGCGACGGCATTGCCGTGGGTGTCGACGGCGTAGTCGAGGTTCCAGCGCCAGGCCTGTTGGCACCAGGAGTCGGCGAAGGTGTCCTTGTGGCAGGGCTCACCGGAGTCGTCGCCGTAGACGGGCACGCTCCAGGTGGAGTCGGTGGTCTCCTTGCCGTCTTCCCAGCCCGGCAGCCGGTTGTAGCCGAAGTAGTAGCGGTTCCCCTTCGGATCGGTGACCCGCCAGTACTCGCCGTCGGCATCGGAGTTGGCCCGGTTGGTCGACTTCAGCCGGACGATGCGGGTGCCGTCGTCCTTCTTCAGCCGCCATGCATCGTCCCCTACGGGTACGAGCTCGCCGCCCTTGCCGTTGAGGGAAATGTAGGCGTTGTCATAACCCCAGCACATGTCGGCAGGCTTGTTGACGCCGTCATCGGCCTTCTGCCCGTCGTCGGCGCACGGTTTGTAGCGGCGCTCTATGGATCCGGGCCACAGGTCGAATCCGTCACCGACCCAGGAGGACTGGTTATTGGTGTTGCTGGTGCGCCCGTCGATGCTCCCCGAGGAGTACGACAGACCCACGCCGGGAGTCATGCCACCGGGTACGGCAGGGACAGGGATGTTGTACGACCAACTGAAGTCCCCGGTACTGAGATTGGTGCTCCAGGTCGACGAAGGGGAAAGCGATGTGGCCTTGAAGTCCCCGGTCTTACCACTGTCGTCGGCAACGGCGGCGAGTACGGTCGGGGCGCCGGACTGGACGGACACCTTGGAAGCGGTGAGTGTCTGGCTCTCGGTGTCGTTGGTGGTGGCAAGCGGGGTGCTCGTCCGGCATGCCTTCTTTGCAGGCGTGGTCAGCGCGCATGCGGGCAATTCGACGAGTGTCAGACGGGAAGCGTAGGAGCCGCCGAACGCCTGAGCGAACGACGAGTAGTCGACGGTTGCGCCGACGGTGCCCGAGGCGTTCTTGTCCTGGGCTTCGAGGCTGACCAGCAGTCCGTCGATGCCCGCCTTCTGCGCGGTGTCGTTGCCGAGCACACGGGCCTGGACCCGCCCTCCGGTGGCGGACTTCACGTGCTTCGCGGGGGTGCTCAACTTGAGCGGTAGCCCCTTGGCCGGCACCGGGCTGCCGGCCTTCGCCGTCGGCTCCTTGAGGTCGACCAGAGCAGACCCTGCCTCGGGCCAGGCTGCCTTCGGCTTCTTTGCGGGGGTCCGGGGCCCCTTCATGGTGGTGCGCGGCTTCACCTTGATGGGGGCGCCGACCGGTACCGGTTTGTCGGGGTCCGACACGGTGGGCAGTCCCTTGCCCGCAGCCTCCGCCGTCGGTGTGAGCGCCACCGCCTGCAACAGTGCGGCGACCAGAACCGTCGACACCCCGAGTGCGACTCTTCGCCGCCGGTCGACAGCACCGCGTGATCGCGATATGCCGTACATGCTGAATCCGATCCTCTTCGACAGGCGCTCAGCCGGAGCAGTGTGAGCGCGGAGTATGACAAGTGGGAGGGCCGGAGCGCCGGTGTGAGCCGGCGCCCCGGGCGGATCAGTCGCCGGGTACTTCGGTGGGGACGTCGAACCAGGAGCCGGCGAGTTGCTCGATCTGGTTTTCGCTGAGCGCGCCCTGGAAGGTCCACACGTCGTCCACTAGCCCCGGGAAATAGGAGCCCGCCCTACCACCGGTGCCGCTGCGGCCGATCTGCAGTGACGTGGCTTCGAAGGCCAGGACGTTCTCTGCCCAGGGCACCAGGTCGGCGCAGGTGTCGCTGTCGTTGGATCCGTCGCCGTCGGCATCCGTGCAGGCCACCTCGGCCAAACCGCCGTTGACATAGAGACGGGCTTGTTTGGCGAACCCGTCGTAGACCACGGCCAGGTGGTTCCAGTCGCGGGCGTCGTAGAACTCGCCGTTGTCTACTTGAACCACGTTCGCATCGGACGCGTCCGTGTCAGCCACGGCCAACTCCCATCGCCCGGGACTGGTCTCGGGGTCGGTGGCATCCGGCACGAACTCAACTGTGAACGCGCTGTGGCTGCTGCCTTCGGCGCTGGCCAGGGCCACGGCCCCGTCGGGCATTCCCGCGGCTTGCGCCCAGGCGGTCATGGTGAAGCTGCCGGAAGTGTCCACGGGCATGGTGTTCGTCGACGCATAGTCATCGACGCCGTCCAGTTGCATGGCGCCGTAATCGATCCATCCGGAGTCGGACTTGGCGGCACCACCGCTCATGGTGAGCGCGTTGCCCGTGCCGGCGGCGTCCGGCACGGTGACCGGAGCGCTGTCGCTGGTCGACTCGAACGTCCAGCGGCTTGTAACCAGGGAACGCTGCTGGTACAGCTGAGCCACTTCCGTCGCTGAGACAGGCCGGTCGAAGAGGCGTACGTCGTCGATCTGTCCGGAGAAGAACGAGCCGGGCTGTCCTTCGGCGGAGTCGGCCCCGATCTGCAGTGCGCCACCCGCGTACCAGTTGGCGTGCAGCTCCGTGGAGCCGGCCTCGACGCCGTTGACGTACAGGATGAGCTTGTTGGCGATGGTGTCGTGGACACCGACGAGGTGGGTCCAGGTGTCGCCGTAGGCGGTCTTGCCGTCGGCCTGCATGGCGCGCACCGGTGTTGCGTCGGATGCGTCGGCCGAGTACTCGTTGAATGCCCAGCGGTCGTATGCCTTGGAGTAGTACAGATCCAAACCGGGTTTGTGCGTGCCTGCCTGAGCGACGATGACCGCGGCGTGATCGGGCTTGTCCTTGGGCAGCTTCGCCCAGGCGGAGACGGTGAAGCTGCGCTGGTTGTTCAACAGGGGACGGCCGGTCGTGGCGTAGTCGTCGACACCGTCCAGGGTGAGTGCCTTGCCGTCGACGCCCGCCCCGCCGGGGATCGGGCCTCCGGAGAAGGAGGCCGACGGTACCTCGGCGGCACCGGTGAGCTGTGTGGCGTCAGCGGGCTCGTCCAATGAGAACACGGCACGCGCCGGCCGCCCGGCGTTCAGGGACTCTTTGCCGTAGAGCCGGGACACTTCATTCACGGACAGCGGCTTGTCGAAGATCTGCAGTTCGTCAATGGCTCCCGGGAAGAAGGCTCCCGGCTCCCCGTTGTACGAGCCGGCACCGATCTGCAGTCCCCGCCGGGCATCCCATGGCGAGTCGTATGCCGTCGTTCCCGCCAGCTCACCGTTCACATACAGTTTGAGCTCGTCATCGGTAGAGCTGTAGGTCCCGACGAGGTGGGTCCACTCACCGGCTTTCGCTCCGCCTGCCGAGGCCTGCATGGCCCGAGCGATGCCCGCATCCGCGGTATCGGACTTGTACTGGTTGAACGCCCACCGGTCGTAGGCCTGCGAGTAATACAACTCGAAGCCCGGCGCGTGGTTGCCCGGCTGTGCCGCGATGATCGCCGCATGGTCGGGGAGCGACGCCAACTTGGCCCATGCCGAGACGGAAAACCCACCCGAAGTATTGACGGTGGGAATGTCCGTGACGGCGTAGTCGTCGACGCCGTCGAAGGACACCGCGGTTGCCTTGGCGCCGGCCACACCCGGTGTCGCTCCGCCCCTCAGTTCGGCAGTGCGCTGTGGTGATGTTCCCCCGGCGGCGTCCGAATCCGGGCCTTCGTCCAGTTCCCACATCGCCTGCTCGGGCTGGCCGGCGGCGACCCTGAACTGGTAGGTACGGGTCTCGCTGGCGTTGCCGGCTTGATCGAACGCCTTGGCGGTGAAGAAATTGAGCCCGGGCTTGGCCGGAAGCACGTTCACGCTCTTGGCGGCACCTGTGGATGTGGTGACCGCGTTCTTCGACGTGGGATCACCGTTGATGCCGAACCAGTACTTGGCCACGTCACTGTCGGCGCCCTTGATCACGAACGACCCGTACTTTCCCACCCCGTCGAACCACTGGTCGTCGGGATCCTCCGGGTCAGAGGCCGGGTACTCCCCGGACGACACCGAAGGGGCTTTCGGCACACTCGTGTCGTACGTGAAGTAGCAGGCGGTCGGGTCACCCGCGTAAGACCACGGCGAATACTGTGCCCCATCGTAAGCGCGTACGTACCAGTTCACCTGCTTGTTCGCCGGCACGGACGGCAGGCTGACCGCAAAATCGGAGCCGGATTTCTTGGAGGAGGTGAGTGATGGCTTCCATCGGGTGATCAACCCCTTGCCGTCCCCCGAGTCCCACTTGGCCTGGAACTGCACCGCGACCTTGTCACCGTCAGGGTCGGTCACGTTGTTCGCGTAGATCTCGCCCAGTGTGCGCACGCGCGCCGCGTTCGCGGGTTTCTTGCAGGCACCGCCGTATTCCATGGTCAGCTGCGACATCTTGATCTGCGAAGGGGGACGGTTGTACTTCACCCTCAGGTAGGCCTTGTCCGAAAACCTCTTCCAGCCTTTGGCGTCCGTCTCATCGGGCGACTGCAGTCCGAACGTCATCGTCGAGTCCCTGTCGTCGGCCGCAGATTGCACCGCCGACTTCACATCGAACTCCGCGTCCTTGGCCGCACATCCGGTGTAACCGTAGGCAAAAGACTCCGACTTCAGGTGCTTGACCCAGAATCCTGGCGCGTTCTGCGTGTTCCATGTCGTTGATGAGGAGATGCCCTTGGTCTGCCATAGCTCTACGGTGCGGGCCGAGCACGAAGCCGACCAGGTATTGCGCACCACGAACTCCGCGGACAGGATCGATTTGCCCGCGAACTTGGACACCGGAATGCGGTAGAAAAGGCGTTTGGTGTCGTTCGGTTTGCAGTACGTCCAATTGCAATAACCCATTCCGGCGTCCGAGGCCCCGTTGAATTTCCACTGCGGTGACGACGCCCAGTACTTCGACGCCATCGTCCACGCCGATGCCCGCGGCGAGTACCACTGAGGATCTATGAACACCGGATAGGTGGTGTCCTCGCCTTTCAGTACATCAGCGTCCGGGGTCAGCACCAGGGCATCGCGGTCGGCCGATACCTCCACGTCCACCGGTGCCAGCTTTCCGGATTCCGCTGCCCCTGGCTCATCCACGTCAGCTACTTCGACAGTTGTTGCCTTGGCGGCCGGGGATGTCGGCATGTCCGAAGGCGCCCCACCCGGACTGGAGTCCCACATCATGGGCTTCGGTGCCTCGAAGACGGCGCCGTCAGCACCCTTATCCAGCGCCTGCAGGCCACCTTGATCCGTTTCCTGGACATTCAGCCCTTGGGACGACAGATTCAGCCGTAGCTTTGCCAGCTCCGGATTCGATGCGGCTTCAGCCGTCTTCACCACCAGTAGCTGGGAGAACCCGTCCTCTTGGGCGGTCATCCGCAGGTCGACGTCTGGGAGAACCGACGGGTAGGTTGCCACAGCCCCGGAGATGTCGGGCTTCGGCAAAGAGTTGGGCCACGACAGGTCGAGTTCACGGCCCGCACGCTGCATGCGCACCAAGGGTGCCTTGCTGCCGCCGCCGGAGAACTCCAGGCCTACCGTTGAGGCCTTGGGGGTGACCAGTCCCTCGTCATCTGCGACCAAGTCCGTGTCGATGCGCTGCCAAGAACCACCGGCACGGGTCCAGACTGGACGTAGGTATTCGCGGGCCTCCAAGTCGCCGTCCGGCGTGGCGAACACCTCGCTGCTTTCCCCACGCAGCCCGGCCATCTCGACCGGCTCGCCGGTTCGTTTCGCCTTCGCCAGCGCCTCGGCCTCCGACAGGACATCGGTGCCTGCGGCTCCTGCGCTCTGCGACGAACTCGTCCCCTGCGACGGGGCGCCCTCTGCCGCTGCTGCCACGGCGGTTCCAGGAACCAACCCGATCGTCAGCGCTGTACCTAACAGCGCCCCAACGCACGTGCCTCTGCCCCGTCTTCGGGTCCACATCCCCGTCATACCCCATCCACAATGTCGTCACAGTCACCGAGTAACTAACGTCATCCAGGAAGGGAAGGTCAACGGGAAGGAAACGGACAATGGGGATCCAAGCTCGACTTCGGGATGTGATGTGCGGAACGTTTAGTGGCAGGGTCGTAGCAGCTTGTAATGTATTGGTCCCTTATGTAGACAGCGATGTCAATGGGATCCGACCCGCGCCAGACGCAGGCTGTGGTCGACAACTGACCTCTGAGGCAGTGGGGTTGCACCGGTCACCGTGCTGACACCGTGCATCGTTGCCATACGCTCGGCCAACATCGAGGTTGTTGTCGGCCCGTGGTCCGTCCCCTTCCTCCTGCGAAGTCAAGTGGAGAACTCCCATGAAGTGAAGTGCACGACGGGCTGTCCTGGCCGGGCTGGCGTCCATCCTCTGAGCCGACAGCGTGCCGGCACGGCCCGGTCCGCCGCTTGTTCGGTGGGCCGGGCCGGTCGTCGTGGGGTTCCCGCCGTCGTTTACTTCCAGGTGTCACTCGCCATGTACCCGCTCGACGCCCCCGTCGAGTACGAGCGGTTCGTGCCGGATTCCCAGGTCACGTTCCCGGACGTGTCCTTCTTCAGGTACTTGTACGTGAAGGCCGTGCTCTTGGGGACGATGACCAGCTTGCTCCAGGTCGGGTACGACGCGGAGGACAGCGGGATCGCGTCCGTCGGGTTCCAGGAGCCGAGGGACGGGAGGGAGCCGACGACGTAGACGTTCGTGCCGGACGTCGTTGTCGCGTCGACGTTGAACGTGACGTCCGTGGCGTCCGTGCTCGCCACGTTCCAGGTGTTGTTCAGGGTCAGGGCCGAAGTCGCCGTCGTCGTCGAGCGGTTCGCGTTGGACTCCCAGGTGACGTTCCCCGAGGAGTCCTTCTTGATGTACTTGTATGTGAAGGTTGTGTTCGTGGGGACTGCCGCCTGGGCCGACCAGATGGGGTAGCCCGTCGACGACAACTTCACCGCCTTCGTCGTGTCCCAGGCGCCCAGGCTGTCCGTCGAGCCGACGACGTAGACGTTCGTGCCGGATGTCGTGGGGGCGTATTCGTTGAACGTCGCCGTGACCGTCGTCCCGGAGCCGCCGTCGCCCCCGTCGTCCCCGCCGCCGTCGCAGCTCGTCGTCGGGCAGGTGTACGAGCCGTCGTAGAACGCGACGGCTCCCTTCGCCGGGATCGTCAGCGACGCACTGCCGCCCGATACCGTGACTTTCGTCGTGCCGCCGTCGATCACGTTGGTGTACGTGCCGTCGGCCATGCCGGTCGTGAACGTGTAACTCGCCGATGAGGACCCGTTGTTGAGGGCGAAGAAGCCCTTGCCCGAGCGGCCGAAGCCGATCACGTTCGACGACTTGCTCTGCCAGTTCGAGACGGCCGCCGTGTCCGTGGCGTTGTGGAAGGCGACCATGCCGAGGACCGCGGCGTCGCGGTCCAGGCAGTACCAGCTGCCGCCCGAGCAGTCCGTGTCGGTGACGAAGCCGCCCGAGTTCGGCGGGGCCTCGTCGGAGACGTTCCACTTCCAGCTCGCGTACACCGTCGGCGTGGCGCCCTTCCACGCCAGTTGGAACAGGTTGGCCAGCCGGTAGGCGTCACCGTCCTTGTAGGACAGGTGCAGCCCGTTGCGCTCGGTGTCGTGGTTGGTGACGAAGGCGACCGCGTTCGCGGCCGGCAGGATGCCGCTGGAACCGAGGGACGACAGGTCGGAGACGTTGCCCTGGAACGCCGACTTCAGCCTGCTCGCGTAGGTGAAGTCCAGGACGTCACCGGAGGCGTAGTAGTCCGCCGGCTGCGGGGTCGTGCCGGGGTACACCTCCTGGAAGACGTACGGGTCCGCCCCCGAGGACGTGTTGTCCAGCTTGGCCTCGATCGCCGCCATGTCGCCCTCGGCGATGTGCTTGGCGGCGTCCACGCGGAAGCCGTCGACACCGGCCGCGAGCAGCTTGTTCAGGTAGCCCGCGATCTTCGACCGGACCGAGTCGTCACCCGTCTTCAGGTCGGGCAGGCCGAGCAGTTCGCAGTTCTGCACCTCGGCCAGGTTGTTCCAGTCGTCGATCGTCCCGTCCTCGTCGTTGCAGTAACCGTCACCGGCGTGGTGGTAGTCACCGGAGTCGAAGTCCGGGGTGTCGTACTTGTTGGTGAGCGTCGTGCCGTTGTAGCCGGTGCCGGTCTGCGCGGCGGTGTGGTTGATCACCGCGTCCACGTACACCTTCACGCCCGCCGAGTGGCACGTCGACACCATCGAGGAGAACGCGGCCGCCGTCCCGAAACGGCTGTTGAGGTTGTAGGAGTAGGGCTGGTAGACGTCCCACCAGTAGAAGTTCGGCTGCTTGAGCGATTCGGCCGGTGGCGCGACCTGTACCGCGCCGTAGCCCGCCGGGCCCAGGACGTCCGTGCACTCCTCGGCGATCGACTTCCAGTTCCACTCCCACAGGTTGGCGATCACGTCGTTCTTCGCGGTGGTGTCCGCCTGCGCCGGGGCGGCCGGCAGTGCGACGGCGCCCGCGAGGGCGAGCGCGCCGGCGGCCGCGGCGGTGGACAGGCGGCGTATCAGCCCGCCGGGGGGTCTGTGTGGGGTCGTCATGTGCGGCTCCGTTGTGGGGAGAGCGGCTCCGGCGGTGGGGACCCGCGGAGTCCGCCTTTCAACGCGAGCCGAGCGTGCGGGAGTTGAGAGGGCCACGTCAAGGTTGTCGTTGAAATTTCTTGCTATGAGTTTCAGAACTCTTGCTGCAACCCTTGCGGCGGCGGTACGGTCACGCCGCGCCCGGCAGCCTACGACGCCGCCACCTTGGCGCGGGGTCCACGAACCGAGCCGAACCGAGCCGTACCCGCGAGGAGTTCCCCCTGTGAGACCGAGATCGTCGAGAGCGCAGGCGCCCCTGTTCGGGCGCCGCACCCCACCGGGCGGCCGGATCGCCGCCCTCACCGCGGCCGCGCTCGCCGCCGCGCTCCTCAGCCCGGTCGCCGCACGGGCCCAGACCCCGCCCGCGCCCCCGTCGGACGCGAAGCTCGCCGCGCAGCCCGCCCGGCACGACGCGACCCGCGAGCAGTTCTACTTCGTCATGCCGGACCGGTTCGCCAACGGCGACACCGCCAACGACAAGGGCGGACTCACCGGCTCCCGCCTCGCCACCGGCTACGACCCCACCGACAAGGGCTTCTACCAGGGCGGCGACCTCAAGGGGCTGAGGAAGCGGCTCGACTACATCAAGGGCCTGGGCACCACCGCCCTCTGGCTCGCCCCCATCTTCAAGAACCGCCCCGTGCAGGGCACCGGCGACAACGCCTCCGCCGGCTACCACGGTTACTGGATCACCGACTTCACCAGGGTCGACCCCCACTTCGGCACCAACAAGGACCTCGAAACCCTCATCGACAAGGCCCACCACAAGGGCATGAAGGTCTTCTTCGACGTCATCACCAACCACACCGCCGACGTCGTCGACTACGAGGGCAAGAGCTACGACTACCTCTCCAAGGGTGCCTTCCCCTACCTCACCAAGGACGGCGAACCCTTCGACGACGCCGACTACGCGGACGGGAAGAAGAAGTTCCCCGCCGTCGACGGCACTTCCTTCCCGCGCACCCCCACCGTCGCCGCCGCCGACAAGGACGCCAAGGTCCCCGCCTGGCTCAACGACCCGACGATGTACCACAACCGCGGCGACTCCACCTACGCCGGCGAGTCCGCCACCTACGGCGACTTCTCCGGCCTCGACGACCTGTGGACCGAGCGCCCCGAGGTCGTCCGCGGCATGGAGAGGATCTACGAGCGCTGGGTGCGCGACTTCGACGTCGACGGGTTCCGCATCGACACCGTCAAGCACGTGAACATGGAGTTCTGGACGCAGTGGGCCACCGCCCTCGACGCGTACGCGGCCCGCCACGGCCGCAAGGACTTCTTCCAGTACGGCGAGGTCTACTCCGCCGACACCTCCGTCACCGCCCCCTACGTCACCCAGGGGCGCCTCGACGCCACCCTCGACTTCCCCTTCCAGGACGCGGCCCGCGCCTACGCCTCCCAGGGCGGCAGCGCCGAGAAGCTCGCGTCCGTCTTCGGCGACGACTACAAGTACACGACCGACAAGGCCAACGCCTACGAACAGGTCACCTTCCTCGGCAACCACGACATGGGCCGCATCGGGTACTTCCTGCACCAGGACAACCCGAAGGCCACCGACGCCCAACTCCTCGCCAAGGACCGGCTCGCCAACGAGCTGATGTTCCTCAGTCGCGGCAACCCCGTCGTCTACTACGGCGACGAACAGGGCTTCACCGGCGCCGGCGGTGACAAGGACGCCCGCCAGACCATGTTCGCCTCGAAGGTCGCCGACTACCTCGACGACGACGAGATCGGCACCACCCGCACCCACGCGAGCGACGCCTACGGCACGTCAGCCCCGCTCTACGAGCAGATCGCGGCCCTCGCCAAGCTGCGCAAGGCCAACCCCGCCCTCACCGACGGGGTCCAGACCGAGCGGTACGCGGCCGACGGGGCCGGTGTCTACGCCTTCACCCGGACCGGCAGGGACAAGGAGGAGTACGTCGTCGCCTTCAACAACGCGGGTGACGCGAAGACGGCCACCTTCGCCACCGGCTCCGCCGGCATGACCTACCGGGGCATCTACGGCACCAAGGCGAACGTCACCTCCGATGACGACCGCAAGGTCACCGTCACCGTCCCCGCCGGTTCCGCGATCGTCCTCAAGGCGACCGCACCACTGGAGAAGCCCGCCACCAAGCCGACGCTCACCCTCAAGGCCCCGGCGGCCGGTGCCACCGGCACCGTGGAACTGACCGCCGACGTCGACGGCGGACAGCTCAACCGTGTCGTCTTCGCCGCCCAGACCGGCACCGGGACGTGGCGGGTCCTCGGCTCCGCCGACCGCGCCCCCTACAAGGTCACCCAGACCCTCGGCGCGGACGTGAAGCCCGGCACCGCCCTGCGGTACAAGGCGGTCGTCGTCGACTCCGCCGGCCGTACCGCGAGCGCCACCGCCGCCTCCACCTCCGGCACCCCGCCCGCCGAGGAGATCCCCACCGCTTCCTCCCGCGACTACGCGATCGTCCACTACAAGCGCACCGACGGCGACTACGCCGACTGGAACCTGTACGCGTGGGGCGACCTGGCCGACGGCGAGGCGACCACCTGGCCCGCCGGGCACCCCTTCACCGGGCGTGACGCGTACGGCGCCTTCGCCTGGGTGAAGCTCAAGCCGGGCGCGTCGAACGTCGGCTTCCTCGTCGTCGACAAGGACGGGAACAAGGACGTCGCCGCCGATCGCTCCATCGACGTCACGAAGACCGGCGAGGTGTGGATCGCGCAGGGCGACGCAGACGTCGTCACCCAGAGGCCCGACCACCCGGCGCAGGACACCACCAAGGCCGTCCTGCACTACCACCGCGCCGACGGCGACTACGACGGCTGGGGGCTGCACGTCTGGACCGGTGCCGCGAACCCCACCGACTGGTCGGCACCCCTGAAGCCGGTGAAGACTGACAGCTATGGCGCTGTCTTCGAGGTGCCGCTCACCGCGGGTGCCACCGCTCTCAGCTACATCCTCCACAACGGCGACGAGAAGGACCTCTCCGCCGACCAGTCGCTCGACCTCACCGCCGCCGACGGCCACGAGGTGTGGCTCGTGAGCGGCCAGGAGGAACACCTGCTGCCGCAGCCCGCGGGCGGCGCGGCCGCGCTCGACCTCGGCACGTCCAAGGCGATCTGGATCGACCGGGACACCGTCGCCTGGAACGGGACGGACGGCGCCGCCTCCACCCAGCTCCTCTCCTCCCACGACGGCTCGATCACCGTCAAGGACGGGGCGCTGACCAGCGACGACGAGCGCTGGCTGCGGCTGACGAAGACCACGCTCACCGACGCCCAGAAGGCGAGGTTCCCGCAGCTGAGGGACTACACCGCCTGGTCCGTCGACCCGCGCGACCGCGACCGGGTGCGCACCGCGCTGCGCGGGCAGCTCGTCGCCACCCAGCGGGCCGCGAACGGCGCCGTCCTCGCGGCGACCGGCGTGCAGACCGCCGGTGTCCTCGACGACCTCTACCCGGCCGCCACCGAGGCCGACCTCGGGCCCACGTTCCACCACGGCCGGCCCACCCTGGCCGTCTGGGCGCCCACCGCGCAGAGCGTCGCGCTGGAGCTGGACGGCCGCAGTGTGCGGATGCACCGCGACGACACCACCGGCGTCTGGTCCGTCAGCGGGCCGGCGTCGTGGAGGAACAAGCCGTACCGGTACGTCGTGAAGGTCTGGGCGCCCGCCGCCGGGAAGTCCGGGGAGGTGGTGACCAACAAGGTCACCGACCCCTACTCCGTCGCCCTCACCACCGACTCCGCGCGCAGCCTCGTCGTCGACCTGGCCGACCGGCGACTCGCCCCGTCCGGCTGGTCCACGCTGCACAAGCCGAAGGCCGTGCCGCTGCGGGACGCCCAAGTCCAGGAACTGCACGTCCGCGACTTCTCCGTCGCCGACCCGACCGTCCCGGCGAAGGACCGGGGCACCTACCTCGCCTTCACCGACAGCAACAGCGACGGCTCGAAGCACCTGCGCGCACTGGCCGAGTCCGGCACCTCCTACGTGCATCTGCTGCCGGCGTTCGACATCGCCACCATCCCGGAGAAGAGGTCCGACCAGGCGACCCCCGGCTGCGACCTCGCCTCCTACGCCCCCGACTCCGACAAGCAGCAGGAGTGCGTGGCGAAGACCGCCGCGAAGGACGCCTTCAACTGGGGCTACGACCCGTACCACTACACGGTCCCCGAGGGCTCGTACGCCACCGACCCGGACGGCACGGCCCGTACGGTCCAGTTCCGGCAGATGGTGAAGTCCCTCAACCAGGACGGGCTGCGGGTGGTGATGGACGTGGTCTACAACCACACCGCCGCCTCCGGGCAGGCCGACACCTCCGTCCTCGACAAGGTCGTCCCCGGCTACTACCAGCGGCTGCTCGCGGACGGCTCGGTGGCGACCTCCACCTGCTGTGCGGGGACCGCGCCCGAGAACGCGATGATGGGCAAGCTGGTCGTCGACTCGATCGTCACCTGGGCCAGGGAGTACAAGGTCGACGGCTTCCGCTTCGACCTCATGGGCCACCACCCCAAGGCCAACATCCTCGCCGTCCGCAAGGCGCTCGACGCGCTCACGCTCAAGAAGGACGGCGTCGACGGGAAGAAGATCATCCTCTACGGGGAGGGCTGGAACTTCGGCGAGGTCGCCGACGACGCCCGCTTCGTCCAGGCCACGCAGAAGAACATGGTCGGTACCGGCATCGCCACCTTCTCCGACCGCGCCCGGGACGCCGTGCGCGGGGGCAGCCCGTTCGACGAGGACCCCGGCGTGCAGGGCTTCGCGAGCGGCCTCTACACCGACCCCAACTCCTCGACGGCCAACGGCACGAAGGCCGAGCAGAAGGCCCGGCTGCTGCACTACCAGGACCTGATCAAGGTGGGCCTCAGCGGCAACCTGGCCAAGTACCGGTTCACGGACACCGACGGCAAGGAGGTCACCGGCGCCGAGGTCGACTACAACGGCGCCCCCGCCGGGTACGCGGACGCGCCCGGCGACGCCCTGGCCTACGTCGACGCGCACGACAACGAGTCCCTGTTCGACGCGCTCGCCTACAAGCTGCCGAAGGACACCTCCGCCGCCGACCGGGCCCGGATGCAGGTCCTGGCGATGGCCACGGCCGCCCTCTCGCAGGGCCCGGCGCTCTCCCAGGCCGGCACCGACCTGCTGCGCTCCAAGTCCCTTGACCGCAACTCCTTCGACAGCGGCGACTGGTTCAACGCCATCCACTGGAACTGCGCCGACGGCAACGGCTTCGGGCGCGGGCTGCCCCCGGCGGCCGACAACCAGGCCAAGTGGCCCTACGCCAAGCCGCTGTTGACCTCGGTGAAGGTGGGGTGTGCGCAGATCGAGGGTGCCTCGGCGGCCTACCGGGACCTGCTGCGGATCCGTACCACGGAGCAGGACTTCTCCCTCGCCACGGCGGCCGCGGTGCGGGAGCGGCTCACCTTCCCGCTCTCGGGCAAGGACGAGACGCCCGGCGTGCTCACCATGCGCCTCGGTGACCTGGTCGTGGTCTTCAACGCCACACCGGAGAAGCGGCAGCAGACGGTCCGCGCCGTGGCCGGGACGCGGTACGCGCTGCATCCCGTGCAGGCGAAGGGCGCGGACGCGGTGGTGAAGGGCGCCTCGTACGACAGGGCGGGCGGGACGTTCACGGTCCCGGGGCGGACGGTCGCCGTGTTCACGCGCGGTTAGGGTGAGGGGGCCCGCCGTGTTCGGCGGCGGGCCCGCTTCAACGAGCTTCGACGAGATCAGGAGCCGCTCATGCCGCAGGTCACCGTGGACTACTCGGAGTCCCTGAGAAGCACCTTCGACCGCGAGGGCTTCGCCAAGGCGCTGACGGCGGAGCTGGTCGCGACGGCTGCGGCGCGGGCGGAGGCGTGCAAGACGCGCTTCGTGCGGACCGAGGACGCCCGGGCCGGCCTCCAGGACGGCGGGCCCGCCATCGTCCACGTCTCGATCGCCCTGCTGCCCGGCCGCACCGAGGAGACGAAGGCCAGGCTCACCGAGAACGTACTGGAGCTGCTGCGCACGCACATCCAGCGCGACGGTGAGCGGCTGCACGGCTCCGCCGAGGTGCGCGAACTCGACGCGTCCTACCGGATGTTCGAGGTCTGACCAGGCCCTACGGGGCCGGGGGCGCGGCCAGGGCGACGAGCCGGGCGACCAGGTCCGTGAACGGGCTGTCGGCCGGCTCCTCCTTGACCATGGCGCGCAGCACGTCGCTCATCTCCTCGTCGTACGCCGCGCTGACCGCCGCCAGCGCGGCGAAGTCGTGCACGAGCTGCACCTCCAGCTCGCCGCGCGGGATCCGGCGGCCCTCCAGCCAGATCAGCGCCGTCGACTCGGCCAGCGAGACCCACGAGCGGACGACCATTTCCAGCCGCGCGGGCGGGGCTTCGGCCCGCGCATCGAAGCCGAGGTGCGACAGGATCTGGACATAGGCGGCCTGGCGCACGGAGTCGACGAGCGCGTTCGCCCGGGAGGAGCCGACGGCGGGGCCGCCGCGCATCAGGGCGGAGAAACCGGGGCCGTGGTCCTCGACGAAGTCGAAGAAGCGGCGCATCACGCGCAGCAGCCGGGCGCCGAGCGGGCCCTCGTGCGGTTCGGCGAAACGCCCGGCGAGGTCTTCGGAGGCCCGCTTCAACGCGGCCTCGTAGAGGCTGAGTTTGCCGGGGAAGTAGTGGTAGACCAGCGGCCGCGAGATGCCGGCGGCCGAGGCTATCTCGTCGATGGAGACCTCGTCGGGGGAGCGTCGGCTGAACAGTTCGAGGGCGACGCCGATCAACTGCTGCCGTCGCTCCTCGACACCCATCCTGCGGCGAGCCCCGGTAGTCATACGAACACTTTACCGATCACTTCACCGATCACTTGACCGATCGGATCCGGCCGGTTGCGGACGGTGGGGGTTGCGCGTGAGAAGCGGGGCGGTGTGCGTGACGGGTGGTGCGGTACGCGTGACGGGCGGTGCGGGAGCCGTCAGCGGTCCGTGCCGGACGACGACTCGTGGCGGTCCGCCGCCGCCTTCTCCTCCCGCGGGCGCCGGGTGAGGACGAGCGGCTCGGACTCGGTGATGGCGACCGTGTGTTCGGAGTGGGCGGCGCGCGAGCCGTCGGCCGAGCGGATCGTCCAGCCGTCCGGGTCGAAGCGGATCTTGTCGGTGCCGGCGTTGAACCAGGGCTCGATCGCGAGGGTCAGCCCGGGGCGCAGCTTCCAACCACGGCCGGGGCGCCCGGCGTTGGGGATGTGCGGGTCCTCGTGCATGGTGCGGCCGATGCCGTGGCCGCCGAACTCCAGGTTGACCGGGTAGCCGTACTCGGCGGCGACGCCGCCGATGGCCGCGGAGATGTCCCCGAGCCGATTGCCGGGCCGGGCCACCGCGATCGCGGCCTCCAGGGCGACCTCCGTGGCCTCGATCAGCCGCAGGTCGGCCGGGTCCGCACTGCCGACGGCGACGGTGTGCGCCGAGTCCGCGGCCCAGCCGTCGATGGCCACGGCCATGTCCATGGTCAGCAGATCGCCGTCGCGCAGTGTGTACGGGTGCGGCAGCCCGTGCAGGACGGCGTCGTTGACCGAGAGGCAGACGACGTTGCGGAACGGGCCCTTGCCGAAGGAGGGGGCGTAGTCCCAGTAGCAGGACTCGGCGCCGCGCTCCTTGATCCGGCGGCGGGCGTGGTGTTCCAGGTCCATCAGATCGACCCCCACCGCGGCGAGCTCGCCCAGCTCGGCCAGCACCTGGCCGACGAACTGCCCGGTGACACGCATGCGCTCGATGTCTCTGGGCGTCTTGTGCTCGATCACTGCGATTCCTCGATTCCCCGGGGCGGCCGACAGGTATATTTATACCAGGCGAGAATGGTGCTCGGTCCACGCCGGAGGCGGGGGTGGGCGGGTAGCATGGGCGAATGGTTCGCCACCCGCTCGCCCCCGAACAGATCGAGGCGGGCCGACGCCTCGGAGCCGCGCTGCGCTGCGCCCGGGCCGGGCGCAACCCCGGTGAAGTGGCCCTCGCGGCCGGCATCTCGCCGGAGACCCTCCGCAAGATCGAGACGGGTCGGCTGCCGACGCCCGCGTTCGGCACGGTCGTACGGCTCAGCGAGGTGCTCGGCGTGCCGCTCTCCGAACTCGCGGACGTGTGGCGGACGGATCCGGCGGCGGCGCTGAGCGAGGCGTCGTAGCGACGGTGTCTCCGCGCGGCGGCCCGCCGAGGGCGGGCCGCACGTGGGTACGGGGTGCGTGCCCTACCGCAGGCGGTTCAGGGTCCGGCCGCCGTCCAGTGTCGCGGTGAGCTCGGGCTTGGCGTCCGGCTTGGCCGGCAGGGACAGGGTGTGGCCCTCCGCCTCGCCCGTGAGCGTGCCGGTGGCCCGTACGGTGGTGGCCGCGCGGTCGGCGGCGGCCAGCAGGTACCACGCGTCGGCGTCCGACTTCCACAGCACGCCCGCCAGGACGTGCGGGTCCTTCGGGCCGCAGGCCGGGTCGTCCTGCGCCTTCGCCGCCACCGCCCCGTACGCCGAGGACGGCGCCCGGAACTGGGCCAGCGCCCGCGCGCCCTCGCCCCGCCAGGTCTCCGCCCGGGTGCACACCCACGTTCCGTCGCCGCTGCCGTCGGGCAGGGGCTGGCGCGCGTACTGCCAGGCGTTGACCGAGCGCACGCCCTGCGCGCGCTCCGCCGCCAGCGAGCAGGCGAAGGGCGCCCAGGCGCGCAGCGCCGCCGCTCCGGCCGCCTCGCGCGGTGCCGACGGGCGGCCGACGGTCAGATGGGCGGGGGTGAGCTCCCCGAGGTCCGTCATCAGACGGGCGTCGCCCGAGCGGTCGGTGAGCTGGAGGACGTTCCAGGAGGTGCAGGCGCCGGGGTGGGTGGCCGGGCTGGCCAGCGGTGAGGTCGTCCCGTCGGCCTTCAGGTGCAGGTCCATCACCCCGGCCGTCGGCTTCATCAGGTCCCGCTCGCCCGCCTTCTCGACCCAGGGGGCCGTCAGATAGCGGACGTTGCCGTCGGCGCGGCCGAGGACCACCGCGGTGGCCTCCGCGCGGCCGGCGCCGTCGACCCGGGCGAAGTCCAGCGCGGCGCCCGCCGTGCCGGACGTCGGCTCGGCGTACCGGACGATGCGCAGGCCGTCGTAGAACAGCACCACGCGGGCGGAGTCGACCTTCCCCGCGTACAGCAGCTGCGGCGGTCCGGCCGGGCCGCCCGAGGGGGAGCCCGGGGTCACGGACACCTGCACCGACCCGCCGGGGCGCGCCCACACCGCGAGCGCGCGGCGCAGCAGCGCGGTGTCGTCGACGGCGTCGCCGCGCGCGGGCCAGGCGGAGAAGTCGGTGCGCGGTGACGTCTTCCACGCCGTGGGGGCCGCCTTCGTCAGCCGGCCGGGGTCCAGCGCTGCCTGCGCGGACGGGTTCTGCGCGTAGGCCGGGGCGGCGGCGCCGTCCGGGCCCCAGCCGCCGTCCGGCCACGCCAGCAGCGCCCCGCAGACGGCGACGGCCGCCGCCGCGGCGAGCGCGGCGCGGGTGTGCTGGCGGCGGCGCATCAGGTCGGTGGGGCGGGCGTGCAGCGTGCAGGGGTCGAACTCGGGGGAGCCGAGCAGCATCTCCTGCGCGGGGACGGTGGCCGCCTCCGCGAGCGCGGCGGCCGGGTCCGCGACGCCGGCCGCGGCCAGGACGTCGCGGAGCGCGGCGTCCGGCAGCCGGTCCAGGCCGCGCAGGACGTAGGCCGCGCGGGCCGGGGCGGAGAGCGCGGACAGGGCCTTGTCCAGGGCGGGTTCGTCGGCGCCGCCCGGGCGGGGGAAGAGCTTCAGGCCGCGGAGCTGGGGGAGCAGGGGCGGGAGTTGGGCCCGCCTGGGCCAGGCGCGGAAGGTGAGGGGGCGGGCGGCGTCGAGGGCGGTGCGGATGACGCGGGTGCGGACGAGGGTGTAACCGGGGTCGGTGTCGCGGGACTTGGCGCCGCCGGCCGTGGGGGGGGATGCGGGGGTGGGGGGTGGGGGGGCGGCCGTGGGGGAGGGCGCGTTGGACCAGGGCGTGTGCGGTGAGGACGCGGCGGTTGCGGCCGAGGGTGGCGGGGAGGGTGAGGTAGGCGAGGCGGGTGAGGCGGGGGTAGTGCTCGATGAGGGCGGCCTCGGCGGTGGTGACGTCGATGGCGGGGCGGGGGGCGACATCCTGTGACTGCACGTTCAGCGCAACGAGCGAACGGCGACGAGGTCACCGGGTTGCCTTTCGGGGGCGGGGGGTCCGCCCTGTGTCGGGGAGGGGGTCCGCCCGGTGCCGGGGCGGGGGCGTGTGCGGGTACGTCGCGGCTGGTCGCGCAGTTCTCCGCGCCCCAGCGCGGTCAGGCGCGCGCGAGCCGCGGGGGTGCCGTGTCCGTCGGGGCGTGACGCGACGGCCGTACGTTTTCCGGGGCCGAAGCTCTCAGGCGCGGGCTCCTCGACGGCCCCGCGCAGCCGGCTCCGCGGCCGTTTTCGCTGTGACCAGTACGCCGATCCCGTCCAGGATCCGGTCGAGCCCGAAGGTCACGTCATCGTCGACGACGTCGTCGGTGTAGTCGTCGCCGTCCATCATGGACGCCAGGACCGAGTGACCGCGTTCGCGCAGCCGGGGCAGGAGGAACCCGGTCACGGTGTCCGACCGCGTCGGAGTCGCGGTGCCGTACCGCAGGTCGCGACGCATGCCGCCGATCTGCCGCGCATAGCCGTCCAGCACGAACGCACATCTCAAGGCCTCGACGGGGGACAGCCCGGCGCCGGTCAGCACTTTCAGGATCGCCTCGGTCCAGTCCAGCAGGTTCGGCGTCACCGGGGCCCCGCGCACGGGGAGATCGCACAGCCAGGGGTGGACGTCGCACCGGTCGATCATCGCCCGCGTCCACACGTTCGCCGCATCGCGCCAGCCTCCCGTCCCGGACGCCAGGTCCGGCGCCGTACCCCAGGCGGCCTCGGCGACCAGGACCAGCAGCTCGTCCCGGGACCTGACATACCGGTACATCGCGTTGGCGGTCAGCCCTAGCCGCTGGGCGATCCTGGACATCGACAGGGCACCGAATCCGTCCGCATCGGCCAGTTCGACGGCCGCGCCGACGATCTGCTCGATGCTCTGCGTCGGCTTGCGCCCGAGCTTGGTCGTCCTGACGGGCAGGCCCCACGCCAAGGCCAGTCCCGGCGGCAGCCCGGAGTCCTCCGTCGGCATCCGGTGGCCCCCTCCACTCGATCGGGAATCCCTGTCCGGCCGACTCTACCTTGACTTCGTGTATGCCCCACACTTCAATTAGTGTGACCCCCACACGAATAATGGTCGTCAGAGGGAGAGCGATATGGGACCGCGGCACCGACACCACGCGCCGGGCCGGCGCACCTTACGACTCGGCGGTGTCGGCAGTGTGGTGGTGCTGCTGACCGCCGCGTTGCTGTCGAGCTCGGTCGTCGGCGGAAGGGCGGCCGGCGCGCCGTCACCGGATCGCGGGGACAGCGGCCTTGCCGCCTCTCCCGTGGTCCGCACCGACGCCGGCGCCGTCCGCGGCAGGGTCGATGCGACCGCCAGGGTCTTCCAGGGGATCCCGTACGCCGCGCCACCGGTGGGCGACCTGCGCTGGGCCTCGCCGCGACGGGCCGCGCCGTGGCGGGGAGTGCGGGACGCCACCAGGCCGGGCAACCGCTGCGCTCAGGCCGCCGGGCTCATCGACGAGCCCAGCACGACAGAGGACTGCCTGTTCCTCAACGTCACCACGCCGCGCGCCACCGGGAAACGCAAACTGCCGGTGATGGTGTGGATCCACGGCAACGGGTTCATCAGCGGTGCCGCCGGCCTCTACGGCGCGCAGCGGCTGGCCGCCGAGGGCGACGTGATCGTGGTCAGCCCGAACTACCGGCTCGGAGTCTTCGGATTCCTGGCCCACCCGGCGCTCGACCGCGGCAAGGCCCGCAACCTGTCCGGGAACTTCGGCCTGGAGGACCAGCAGGCCGCACTGCGCTGGGTGCGGCGCAACGCCGCGGCCTTCGGCGGCGACCCCGGCAACGTCACGATCTTCGGCGAGTCCGCGGGCGGGACCAGCGTCTGCGCCCAACTCGCCGCGCCGACCTCGGCGGGGCTGTTCCAGCGGGCGATCGTGCAGAGCGCGCAGTGCACCGGTGACAAGTGGTCGCCGGGGCCTCCGACCTGGTTCCCGCTGCCCCGCGCCGACCGTGAGAAGAACGGTCTCGCGGTGGCGGCCGAGGTCGGCTGCGCCGAACCGGTGACCGCGGCAGCCTGCCTGCGCGCCAAGCCCGTCGGTGAACTGGCCAAGTGGTCCGACACCGGTGTCGGGTCGGGTCCCACCGTCGGCGGGGGCTTCCTGCCACTCAGCCCGGAGCGCGCCTTCGCGACCGGTCGCTTCAACCGTGTCCCTGTCATGCAGGGAACCACTCGGGACGAACACCGCCTGTTCACCGCGGCGATCGAGGCCGCCACCGGAAAGGTCACCACTCCGGCCGGCTACCGCGAGCAACTCGCCGCCCTGTTCGGCCCGGCCGACCTGCGGCGAGTCCTGGCCAGGTATCCGGTCGCCCGGTTCCACTCCGCGGGCGAGGCGCTGTCCGCGGTGGTGACCGACTGGGCCTGGGGATGCCCCGCCCAGGACCGGGACCGCGCACTCGCCGCGCACACCCCGGTCTACTCCTACGAGTTCGCGGACGGGACGGCACCCTGGTTCAGCACCCTGCCCGCACCCGACTTCCCCACCGGGGCGTTCCACGGAGCCGAACTGCAATACCTGTTCGACGACGAGCAGCTCCCCGGCCCGCGGACGGCCGCGCAGCGGCGGCTCGCCACGACCATGATCGGCTACTGGAGCCGGTTCGCCGCCGCCGGAGACCCCAACGGCGGCGGACGACCCCGCTGGATGCCCTTCCAGGGCGAGGGGTGGGTGCAATCGCTCGCGACCACCACGATCGGCCGGACCGACCGCGACGCGGAACACCACTGCGCCTTCTGGAAGACCATCCATACGTGACGCCACCAGGGCGGGGCGGCGGGGCCGGGGACACCTACGCGAGCCCCCAGCCGGAGAACCGGACCGTGCCCCGCCCGCCGTCGCCCCCGTTCGTCGCCGTCATGAACAGGCCCACGTCCTGAACGGCCCCGACGCCGGGGACCGGCACCGTCGCCACCGTCCGCCAGGACGGACCCCCGTCCGACGAGAACTCACCCAGGAACGTGTCCCCGTCGCGCGTCAGCCGCAGCAGCACCGGCGCCTTCACCCCCGTCACCCGCCGGTAGGTGTCCAGCGTGCCGTCCCCGTTCGCGTCGTACGACAACACCACCCCGTTCGACGGCGTCACCGCCAGGTTGACGAACCCCCGCGCCCCCGCCGTCGCCAGCGCGTTGCGCGCGACGATCCCGGCCCGTGCCCACGCCCCCGTCACCGCCTGCGCGTCGACCCGCACCGTCACCGACACCCCGTCCCGCAACGCCCCCTCCCGGTACGCCGTGCCGAACTCACTCGTGCCCTTCCACAGATCCGCCCCGCCCCCGTCGATCGCGAAGCGCTCGCCGAGCTGCCCGAAGACGGCGTCGTTGTTCGTGTACGTCCGCCACCCCTCCGCCAGCGGCCCCGCCTCGAACAGCGTGCCGTCGAGGCGGGAGGTCACCCGCTGCTCCCCGCGCGGCCCGTACGTCACGGCGAGGGAGTACGGCAGCTCCCGCAGCGGCTCCTCCAGCGGCGTCCCCGGCGCGCTCGCGCGCCACCGCACCGTGCCGCTCCCACCCGCCGGCACCCCGCTGAGCGATTCGGCCCCCTCCGGCTCCGCGTCGATTCCGGTGAGCGCGAAGTCGACGCGCCCGGTCCCGCGCAGCCCGTTGACGTTGCGGAAGACGGCCGTCACGCGCGCGTGCCCGCCGGGCGGGAAGGCGACCGGGTCGGCGGACACCTCCAGCGCCCCCTGGTACGGCGCCCGCGCCAGCACGTCCCGCACCCGTGCGGCGGTCCGGTAGGCGTCGCCCACCGGCCGCAGCGGATAGTCCTGGCGCTCCCGGGTCCAGGGCTCCTCGAACGCCAACCAGTCCACCGCCGCCGGCTGTGTCCCGGCGGCGAGCGCGTCCTCGCACGCGTCCAGCCACTTCCGCCAGCGCGGGAGGTAGAAGTCGGAGAGCAGGCCGTGCCACTCGCGGTTGGCGTACTCGTGCAGGCTGCCCGCGTCGGAGGTGTCACGGTCGCCCCACACCGTCAGCAGCACCTTGGCGGTACGTTCGAACTCGGCCCGCTCGTCCGCGTTGGTCGCGAGCCGGCGCGCGTCCTCGATCCAGGGGCCCAGCAGGAACGCCGGATGCGTGCCGGTGACGTCGTCGGACAGCCGCATCAGCGTGAGCCACTGCTTGGCCAGCGCCTTGAACGTGGCGGAGTCCTTGCGGTCGAAGGCCGCCCTGAGCTGCGGAAGGTACTGCCGGCTGCGGTGCGCGAGCGCCTGCCGGGCCACGTCGACCAGGTCGTAGCGGTAGGCCGCGCTGCCCCGCCGGTGGCCGGCGACCGCGAGGAGCCCGGCGAGGGCGGCGTCGAAGCGGGCCGGGTCGTAGGTGAGGGCGCTGGGCGCGTACCGGGCGGCACGGGTGGCGGACAGGTCCGGGCGGGCGCAGAAGAGGGAGTCGTGCGGATCGCTGCGCTCGTTCGCGTGCTGCTGGTACGCGGTGTCGTGCAGTGCCCGCCAGGCCCGGCGGGCGCCGGCGTCCCGGCCGCCGTAGCGGAGGTCGGCGTAGGAGTCGAACCACTCCGCGCGGTCGATCACGTCGTCGGTCCAGGCCAGTTCGGAGAAGAGTTCGAAGGCGGCCGGGTCCCGGTCGGTGGCCTCCGGGAGGTACGCCGTGCCGGCGAGCGCGCTGCCGGGCTTGTCGCGCCAGGCGAAGAACTTCTCCTGCCAGATGTGGGCGCGGGCACCGATGGTGGTGCGGCCGCCGAAGTTGGGGATGGTGCCGAACGCGTACGGGGTGCCGCCCCAGTCCTTCTCGCGGTCGGTGACGCTCGCGTAGCGGTCCGAGACGCCGTCGACGATCAGCATCTTCTCCTTGTCGACGGCGTCGAGGAGTTCGGGCAGCGGGTTGGCCTCCCAGCCGAGGATCACCCAGGTGGCGCCGGGGCGGGCGGTGCGCAGCGCCTTCTCGACGCCGCGCGCCGCGTCGGGCACGGGGACGTCGCCCGCGGTGCCGCCCTCGTGCAGCAGGTCCATCTTGAAGTGGGCGGCGGTGCCGAAGACGTCCTCCTGGTGGCGGTAGAAGGAGGCGGCGACCTGCGCGAAGGCGTCCGTGCGCGGATCCAGCCAGTCGGGGCGGTCGAAGCCGTGCCAGGTGCCCTGCGGGACGACGTGCGCGTCGCCGCCGTTGCGGTCCACGAAGTCCTTGGGGACGTGGCCGTAGTAGCCGGGCAGGACGGGGTGCATGCCGAGGGAGCGCAGCCGGTCGGCGATGCGGCGGCCCAGCGCGGCCCGCTTCGCGATCAGCTCGGGGGAGAGGGGGCCGCCGTAGCCGTACAGGTTCTGGAGCAGCCACCACGGCTGGTGGGAGGGGGCCGGGAGCCAGGCGCGGGCCTCCGCGTCGCTGTAGCCGAAGTCCTTCAGGACCCGGTGGTAGACGGCCTCCATGCCGGCGATCACCATGACCTCGTTGCAGCCGTGCGCCGCGAGCAGATCGATCTCGTGCTCCCAGTACGGCCAGTCGGCGTAGGGGGCGGTGTAGCCGTCGTTGGTGTCGTTGAGCGCGAACCGGTGGGGGAGCGCGGTGGATCTCCCGACGAGGCGGGCGGGCGCGGGCAGCCGGTGCGGCAGGTCCAACTGGCTGCCGTTCCAGGCGAGGTGCGCCCCGCAGACGTACTTGAGGTACCAGTGCGTCCCGTGCAGCAGTACGGCGGGCGAGGTGCCGGCCACGCCGATCCGCCCGGTGGTGCCGGTGACCTGGAAGCGGTCGTGCCCGCCGGAGGGGCGCAGGGGCGTCAGGTGGAACTGTGCGGCGTGATCGGGCAGCAGCCGATTGAGCGCGGAGCGCGCCGGAGCCGTATCGAAGGCGGGGCCCCCGCCGGGGGCCCCGGTGGCGTGGGCCGGAACCGTCGTGCTCAAGGCGGTTCCGAGGCCGAGGACACCGGCCGTGCCCAGCACCGTACGTCGCGACGGAAGGTTCGATGAGTCCATCTGTGTGCCCCCTGTGTCGACAGGTGCGGCACGCTAACGGGACGGCCGTCCGTGCTCAACGGTGCGCACGGAGCTGGCGAGTTCACGTCGCCCGAAGGGACCGGAGGAACGGATGAGGTTGACAACTGCGAGGCTCGCGGCGGGCGCGGCCGTGGCCCTGCTGGCGCTGACGGCGTGCGGTGCCGGGAAGGACGGGGCCGCGGCGGAGAAGGTGCCCGCCACGGCGACCGGCAGCCTGGAGGAGATCGCCTCGGACGCGCACTGCGCGCCGGACATGCAGACCGACGCCGACGAGATCCGCCAGGCGATCTGCAAGAACGGTGACGGCAGGTTCGTCCTGGCCACCTTCGCCACCGACCGCGGCCAGCGCGAGTGGGTCAACGAGGCGAAGGACTACGGCGGGTTCTACCTCGTCGGCGCGAAGTGGGTCGCCGTCGGGGACCAGAAGCTGGTCAAGACGCTGCGCGGCACGCTCGGAGGCACGCTGGAGGTGGGCACCAACCACGCGGCGCACGCGAGTCACGAGGGCTGAGCGGGCGGTCCGACCACGGGCGCGGGCAGGCGAAAAGCCGGCGGTGGAATTCCACCGCCGGCTTTCCCGTGGGGGGATCTGTGGGGGAGGTGCGGGACTAGCGGATCACGTGCACTTCCGCCCGGAGTTGATGCAGTTCACCACCTTGTTCATCAGGCCGTCGTCCATGACGCTGATGAAGTCGTCGTGGTCGTTGATCGGCTTGTGCAGCTGTTCCGGGAATCCGTCGACCGCGTAGGCGTTCTTCACCTGGCCGTTCTCGATGGTCGGGGTCGGAAGGTCGTACACCAGGCGCATCGTCAGCTGCGGAATGGCCTTGAAGCCGCCCGCGCAGGCACCATTCGCATCGGCGAACGCGACATGCGTACGGTGGTTGGCGCTGTCGATGTTCTGGCCGTCCCAGCAGCTCTGGAAGGCGAACGAGCGGACCACGTCACTGCCCTCGGAAGTGCGCATTGGCGTTGGCGGGGCCGTTGGTGAAGGCCTTGGCGTCACCGGTGATGATGCGAAGGAACTTCGGCATCGCGACGACCTTGCCGGCCGCGTTGCCGACGTACTTGATCTCGGCCTGCTTGGCCTGGATGATCTTGCCGGCGTTGCCCTCCTTGCCGCCGCCGTCGCTGTTCTGGTCGAAGTCCTGCGTGCCGTCCTGGACGCGGACCACCGGCCAGTAGTACGCCGACTTGTCGCCCTGCTCCTTGCAGGAGGTGTCCGCCGCGGCGAACGTGTCGTTGTTGGAGAAGGCGTTGACGTCCTGGTTGCCGACGTAGTCGTGCAGATGGTGGGCGCCGTTGGTCACGCCGGGCGCCGCGATGACGTTGTCGGTGTTGAAGTTCTTGTTCTCGTTGACCCCGCAGTCCGTGGTGAACGTGCCGGTCGACGCGGACCGGGTGCTGTTCCGGCCGCCCCGGCCGAACCGTCCGGCCTTGCGGGTCTTGGCCTTCTTCGAGACGTTGGGCTGGACCTTGGTGATGTCGACGAAGTCCGCGGCCACCGGGCCGTTGCCGCCCTGACCGCCGTTGCCGGCCTGCTGGCCGCCGTCGCCGTTCTGGTCCTGGCCGCCGTTCTGGTCCTGACCGGCGTTCTGGCCGTCACCGTTCTGGCCGTCGCCGTTCTGGCCGTCGCCGGTGCCGCCCGCGTCGGTCTGGCCGGCGGGTGTGCCGGTGCAGGGCGCCATGGCGTCCAGCGAACCGGGCGCGGTGCCGCCGACCCGCTTGAAGTCGATCTTGATGCGCCCGATCACCGCGGACCGCTTCTCCTTGAGCGGGCCGAGGATCGCGTTCTGTACGAAGTTGGCGTCGTTCGTCTGCGCCCGACGCGTCGACGCGAGCCGCGCGTACGCCTCGGTGATCTGCTTGTCGAGGTTCGCCAGCTCCTTGTCGACATTGGCCTTCGCCCGCCCCGGCACGTCGGTCAACTTCTGGCCGACGTCCGGGCAGGAGATCGTGGCCACCTGTGCTCCGGCGGCCTTGGTCCGGTTCTGGCCCGAGTTCTCCTCGTGCGCAGAAGCATAGAAGTTCGCCCAGATCAGCCCGCCCCCACCGAGCGCTAGGGCCGCCGATGCGGCTATGGCCTTGGTGGCCAGCGACGAGCGGCGTTTTCTTGTGTTGCGTCCCATGGAACTCCTCTGACTTCCTTGGCGGGGCGGAGGCGCCCGACAGGAGTGAAGCGGCTCCATTTCATACGGGAGGGGCTCGTGGGGCGTTCAGGGACGCCGGAAAAAACTTGGCGCGCATACTTTGAATGAGGTTCAGCCAGAGACGAGTTGACGAACCATCGGGGATTTCGGAAAGGACTTCTCACCTGGTCACCGGTCAGGCTTCGGCGGTGCCCGACGAGGCCGCCAGTACCTTCGCCTCCACCGCCGGATCCAGGCCCACCCCCGGCCGGTCCGCCCGCCGCGGCGCGGGTCCGTCCAGGGCGCGCAGCCACGCCCACGTGTCGGCGACCGTCTCGGCGACCTCGCGGTGCCGCAGCCCCTCGCGCACCGCGCGGGAGACGTCCATCGAGTAGACCGAGGTCTCCAGCTCGCTCCCGCGCGGCACCCACACCGGGAGCTGCGTCCAGGGTTCGATCCCGGCCGCGAGGACCGCCTCGGGCGCGGTCCAGCGCAGCCGCGTCGTGCCGCCCGTCACCCGGACGCAGGCGTCCAGCAGCTCGCCCATGGTGGCCCGGTCCCGCGTCCCCGCCACGTTGTACGGCCCGCTCGACCCCCGTTCGACGGCCGACAGCATCCACTCGGCGAGGTCCCGGGCGTCCACGTACGGCACCGCCAACTCCCGTGGCCCCGGGGCGAGTACGTCGCCGCCCCGGGCGATGCGGTGCAGCCACCACGGCAGCCGGCCGACGTTCTCGTACGGGCCGAGGATCAGTCCGGCCCGTACGAGCAGCGAGGCGTCCGCGCCGAACGACTCGACCGCCGCCAGCTCGCCGCCCCGCTTGTCCCGGTCGTAGTCGGTCTCTTCCGCCCCGGCGTCCGCGCCGTCCACCGTCGGCATGTCCTCGGCGAAGCCGGCGGGCCGCGGCCACTCGTACACCGAGCAGCTCGACACGTACGCGTAGCGGCCGGCCCGCCCCGCCAGCAGCCGGGCCGTCTCCCGTACGGCGCGTGGCGCGCCCGACCAGGTGTCGACGACCGCGTCCCAGGTGCCGTCGGCCAGCGCGGCGAGTCCGTCGGGGGCGGTGCGGTCACCGAGCAGCGCACGCGCGCCCTGGGGTGCGTCGTTGCGGCCCCGGTGGAAGAGGGTCACCTCCCAGCCGCGGCGCACCGCCGCCTCCACCACGGCCCGGCCCACGAATTCCGTCCCGCCCAGCATCAGCAGTCTCATGCCGACGACCGTGCCCGGGCGGGCCGGGGACCGAACGCAGTTCTGCTGACAGGAGAGGGGGGCTCAGACGCCGGTCGGCGGGGTGTACTTGTAGCCGACGCGGCGGACGGTCTGGATCGCCATGCGGTGCTCCGCGCCCAGCTTGCGCCGCAGCCGGGCGATGTGGACGTCGACGGTGCGGCCGTCGCCCACGTGCCCGTAGCCCCACACGGTGGTGACGAGCTGGTCCCGCGTGTGCACCCGGTGGGGGTGGGCGACGAGGTGTGCCAGCAGTTCGAACTCCAGGTATGTCAGGTCGAGTTGGCGTCCCGCCACCTCGGCGGTGCGGCGCACCGGGTCGACGCGGACCAGTGGGGTGCCGGAGGGCTCGCTCCGCTCCGGGGCGGCGTCGGAGGCCGGGTGCTCCGGGGTGTCGGGCACCGCGGCGGGGGCGAACGGCGGCTGCTGTCCGGCCGGGACGAGGACCAGATAGCCGACCATCGGCGGCCGGCCCGGCAGCGCGGGGAGGGTGTGCGGGGGAGCGGGCAGCCAGGTGGCGCCGGGCGGCAGGAAGTCGGCGATCTCGACCACCTCGTCCCGGTCGACGGCGCGCAGCCGGTGGCGCTGGGGGCCGCGGGCGGCGGGGGCGGTGACGGAGGAGGCGGTGGAGAGGGAAGGGGTGGTCGCCATGAGACGTCAGCTCTTTCGCGCGAGGGGTTCGACGGAAGGCTCGACGCGCGGGACGTGGCGCGGGTGACCCGGCTGCCGGGGCGTCGAGGGAAGGCGTCTTGTCGCGCCGGCCGAAGACCGGGATACGGCGTCAGAGGGCCGGCGCGTTCGTCGCGCGGCAACACACCCGGTCGAAGTCGTGGTGCTGACGGGACGGCCAGAAGGGCTCCAGGTCGTGGCGACCTGTCGCGGTGCGCTGCTGAATGCCGGCCATGCTCACATTGAAGCAGACGCCCGCCGCCGAGGGCAGCCTCCTCTCACAGCGTGGACGCCGGGGACGTGCGAAGGGGCGCCCACCACCGTGACGGTGAGCGCCCCTCGTGGCGGTCGGCCGGTCGTCAGACCTGGCCGGCCTTCTCCAGTGCCGTGCAGCACGTGTCGACCAGCAGCCGCGTCACCACGTACGGGTCGACGTTGGCGTTCGGGCGGCGGTCCTCGATGTACCCCTTGCGGTCCTGCTCGACCTGCCAGGGGATACGGACCGAGGCGCCGCGGTCGGAGACACCGTAGGAGTACTCGTTCCACGGGGCCGTCTCGTGCAGACCGGTGAGGCGGTCGTCGATCCCGGCGCCGTAGTTCTTGACGTGGTCCATCGGCTTGGAGCCCTCGCCGAGCGACTCGCACGCCGTGATGATCGCGTCGTACCCCTCGCGCATGGCCTTCGTCGAGAAGTTGGTGTGCGCGCCCGCGCCGTTCCAGTCGCCCTTGACCGGCTTGGGGTCGAGGGTGGCGGAGACCTCGAAGTCCTCGGCGGTGCGGTAGAGCAGCCAGCGGGCGACCCACAGCTGGTCGGAGACCTCCAGCGGGGCCAGCGGGCCGACCTGGAACTCCCACTGGCCGGGCATCACCTCGGCGTTGATGCCGGAGATGCCGAGACCGGCCTTGAGGCAGTTCTCCAGGTGCGCCTCGACGACGTCACGGCCGAAGATCTCGTCCGAGCCGACGCCGCAGTAGTAGCCGCCCTGCGCGGCCGGGAAGCCGCCCTCGGGGAAGCCGAGCGGGCGGGAGCCCTTGAAGAACGTGTACTCCTGCTCGATGCCGAAGATGGGCTCCTGCGCGGCGAACCGCTCGGCGGTCTCGGCCAGCGCGGCGCGGGTGTTGGACTCGTGCGGCGTCAGATCCGTGTTGAGCACCTCGCACAGCACCAGGACGTCGTCGCCGCCGCGGATCGGGTCGGGACAGACGAAGACGGGCTTGAGCACGCGGTCCGAGGCGTGGCCCTCGGCCTGGTTGGTGGAGGACCCGTCGAAGCCCCAGTACGGCAGGTCGGCGGCGGTGGACGTCTTCTCGGAGGAGGCCATGATCTTGGTCTTGGACCGGAGCTTGGCGGTCGGCTCGGTGCCGTCGATCCAGATGTACTCAGCCTTGAAGGTCACGGGCCACGTCCTTCGGGAGTCCGGCCGGGGCGGTGCGGGGCCGCGCGGCGGGTGCGGGTGCGGGTGCGGGTGCGGCACGCGGCGCTGCGGCACTGGGGCGTCGCGTGGTGCTTCGAGGCTGTCAACAGGCGGTTTCCCGGCCGTTGCCCGTAGGTGAACGCCGTGTTACCCGCGGCGGCTGTGCGCGGCGTCACGGCCGCCGGGGGCGTCGCCTGGGCCTACCCCACCTTCTCGATGAGCGCGCGGCGGATGAGGAACTTTCCGGACTCCCGCACCTGTTCGAAGGCCGCGTCGTTCAGCAGGACGCAGCTGCCGGAGACGGAGGTGACCTCCACGGTGGTCGACTTGTCGTTGTCCAGGTTGGTCACCTTGAGCTTCGTACCGGCCGGGAACTGGTTGCTGGACGCGGCGGGGGCGCCGTCCTCGCCGGAGAGCGTCACGGTCGAGCCCTCGCAGACCTGCTCGCCGGCGGCTGCCGCGTCGCCGCCGCCGGCCTGGGCCGGGGGCGGCGACGCGGGTTCCGTCGCGCCCTGCGTCGGGGGTTGCGCGGCGGCGGTCGGGGAGCCCTGAGCCGACTCCCCGACCTCGCAGCCGGACGCCTCCTGTTTGCGCTGGATCTCCGCGATCACCGCCTCGCGGTTGGCGATCCGGGCCTCCGACTGGGCGTCGGGCGCGGCCCGTTGGCCCTCGATGAACTTCTGGTTGTTGCCCAGCGCGGTGGCCAGTCCCTGGCAGACGGTGGAGGTGGCCGCGTTCCGCACGGGCGCCGCGTTCGACGTGGCGGCCAGGGCGAAGGCCCCGCCGCCCGCCATCGTCGCGGCACAGACCAGAAGCGCGATCTTCTTCTTCGTACCGAGCTTTCTCCTGCGCGACATGCGCGCCTCCTGGGAGGTAGGGGAGCGTACGCCGCTATGTACGAGATCCCGAACAGGAGCTGCTCAGCGGTCACAGGAGTCGCACAAGTGACCTGTGCCACACGGGCTCCGGCTCAGCGCGACAGCGCGTCGCGTACGGCGTCCTCGGTGCGGGCGACCACGGCGGTGCCGTCGTCGGCGGCGATGATCGGCCGCTGGATCAGCTTCGGGTGCTCCGCGAGCGCCCGCACCCAGCGGTCGCGGGACGCGGGGTCCTTCGGCCAGTCCTTGACGCCGAGTTCCCCGGCCTCGGCCTCGCCGGTCCGCACGAGGTCCCACGGTTCGAGCCCGAGGCGCTGGAGCACCTGACGGATCTCGTCCTCGCTCGGTACGTCCTCCAGGTAACGGCGGACGGTGTAGTCGGCGCCCTCGGCGTCGAGCAGGGTGAGCGCGCTGCGGCACTTGGAACAGGCGGGGTTGATCCAGATCTCCATGCGGGACACGGTAGCGGTGGTCTCCCGGCTCCTCGGCCCCCGGAGGTCCCATGCGCACCGGGGTTCCCACGGACCCCCGACACCCCCCAACTCCCGTCCTGACCTGGCCTTTTGGCGTCGCCGTGGCCCTCCGATTGTCAGTGCCGGGCAGTAGAATAGAAGCAGTGTTCGAGGCCGTCGCCGGAGGTTCCGGACGGTGTCCCGACCGCGACAGGAGGATGCCCGTGCCCGCTGCCACCCTCACGTCCACGCCGTTGCCCACCCAGTCGACCGCCGCGCGGCAGGTCCCGCTGGACCTGCCGTACGCCCCCGTCACCAAGCGCCCGCTCCCGGCGGGGCGGCCCCGCGAGTGGTACGTCACCCACAACCGCCGGCTGAAGGCGATGCGGCTGGCGATCGCGCTGCTCGACTCCGGGGTGTACATGCCGAACCAGGCGCGGGACGAGGTGATCCACCGGACGGCGGCGCTGATCGGCGTCCACCCGCCGTCGGAGCGCACGTGCCACATGGTCCGCGCGCTGCTCCGCTACACCCGCTGAACAGAGGGCTCCGCCCCCGACCCCGGCCACTCAAGGGAAGGGGGCGGAGCCGTACGGGGTGCAAGGGGCGGAGCCCCTTGGGGGAGGGTAGGGGCGGCGGGGGCGGGGAAAAACTGCCGTCACAGACCCGGCGCGCCCCACAGCGGGAACCAGCGCCCCAGGTCGGACTCCATCCGCAGCTCCCCGGCCAACGGTCGGACTCCATCCGCAGCTCCCCGGCCAACACCCCCCGCACCCGCAACTCCAACGCCGTATCCCGCCGCTCACCCCCCACCGGCGCGAACGGATAGAACGTCCCCCGCTTGAACAGGTACACCAGCCCCAACCGCCGCCCTGCCCCCGCCCCGGCCTCGGCCCCCACTCCCGCCTCACGAAACCCCACCACCGAACACAGCAATTGCGCCCCGAACCCGTTCACCTCCATCGCGCTGTTCACCGCATGCAGGTCATTCACCACCGACGCCACCTCCCCCACCTGTGGGGCGCGCCGGGTCTGTGACGGCAGTTTTTCCCCGCCCCCGCCGCGACCCGAGCCACGCATACCCGTACTCGTCCCGCCGCAGCTCCACCCCCACCCCCATCCGCTCCGCATCCGCGTCCAGCAACGCCCGCACCTCCCGGTGCGTCTGCTCGAACGCCGCCCCCTCGACCATCGCGAAACACACGGCCCCTTCCCCCGTAGGGGTGAACCCGGCCCCCGCCTCCAACGTCACCGCAGCCGCCGACAACGCGAACAGCTGGTCGAGATCCGGCGCGACCGGCTTGGTCCGCCCGAGCAGGATGTCGAGAAACCCCACGCCGCCTCAGCCCACCCTCCCGGCCTCACCCAGCTCCGCCGAGATCCGCCCCAACTGCTCCAGCCGCTGCTCCAGACTCGGATGGGTGGAGAACAGCCGGGCGAACCCCGCGCCCCTGCCGAACGCGGGGGTGAAGTAGAACGCGTTGAAGGCCTGCGCGGTCCGCAGATCCTCACTGGGAATGCGCGCGATGTCCCCGTCGACCTTGGTCAGCGCGGCGGCCAGCGCCGAGGGCCGCCCGGTGAGCAGCGCCGCGGCCCGGTCCGCCGCCAGCTCCCGGTACCGGGACAGCGCACGGATGAGGACGAAGCTCAGCGCGTACACCGCCGCCGAGACGCCCATCACGATGCCGAGCACGGCCAGCGTGTTCTGGTCCCGCCGGCCCCGCCCGAACAGCTGCGAGTAGAAGGCGAACCGCACGACCAGCCCGGCGAGCACCCCGAGGAACGACGCGATCGTGATCACGGCGACGTCCTTGTGCGCCACGTGCGACAGCTCGTGCGCGAGGACGCCCTCCAGCTCCGCGGGCTCCAGCCGCCGCAGCAGCCCCGTGGTCACGCACACCACCGCGTGATCGGCGTTCCGCCCGGTCGCGAACGCGTTCGGCATGTCCATGTTGGAGACGGCGACGAGCGGCTTCGGCATGTCCGCGACGGCACACAGCCGGTCCACGACCCCGTGCAGGTCCGGATACTCCTCGCGCTCCACGACCCGCCCGTGCATCGCGTAGAGCGCGATCCGGTCGGAGAACCAGTACTGCGCCCCGAGCACCGCCGCCGCGATCACCACGACCAGCACCCACGACTTCAGCAGCACGACCAGCGCGGCCACGAAGGCCACGTACAGCAATCCCAGCAGGAACATCGTGACCGTCATCCGCACGGTCAGCCGCCGATCACTGTGGAACCGGCTCCGCATTCCGCATCACCTCGCGGTACCTCGGCGTAAGGCACTCGTCCCACTCCCCATTGTGCGCCCGCGCCCGCCGCCGCGGCCCATGCACGGCCCCCGAACGCCCCCAGGGACGGCAAAGGCCGGGAGGGACGACGACGGGGCCGCCGTCCACGAGGGACGACGGCCCCGGAGGCCGTCGGACGGGTGCGCACACCCGCCCGGGGCGGCTCACACGTCGAAGTACAGCTCGAACTCGTGCGGGTGCGGGCGGAGCTGGAGCGGGGCGATCTCGTTGGTGCGCTTGAAGTCGATCCACGTCTCGATCAGGTCGGACGTGAAGACGTCGCCCTGGAGGAGGAACTCGTGGTCGGCCTCCAGGCGGTCGAGGACCGCGCCGAGCGAGGTCGGGACCTGGGCGACGCCCGCGTGCTCCTCGGGGGCCAGCTCGTAGAGGTCCTTGTCGATCGGCTCGGCCGGCTCGATCTTGTTCTTGATGCCGTCCAGGCCCGCGAGCAGCAGCGCCGAGAAGGCGAGGTAGGGGTTGCCGGAGGAGTCCGGGGCGCGGAACTCGACGCGCTTGGCCTTGGCGTTCGAACCCGTGATCGGGATACGCATGGCCGCGGAGCGGTTGCGCTGCGAGTACACGAGGTTCACCGGGGCCTCGAAGCCCGGCACCAGGCGGTGGTACGAGTTCACCGTCGGGTTGGTGAAGGCCAGCAGCGACGGGGCGTGCTTGAGGATGCCGCCGATGTAGTAGCGGGCGGTGTCGGACAGGCCCGCGTAACCGGCCTCGTCGTAGAACAGCGGGTCGCCGCCCGCCCACAGCGAGGAGTGGATGTGCATGCCCGAGCCGTTGTCGCCGAAGATCGGCTTCGGCATGAAGGTCGCGGTCTTGCCGTTGCGCCAGGCGACGTTCTTCACGATGTACTTGAAGAGCTGGAGGTCGTCCGCGGCGGCGAGCAGCGTGTTGAACTTGTAGTTGATCTCGGCCTGGCCCGCGGTGCCCACCTCGTGGTGGAGCCGCTCCAGCTGGAGGCCGGAGCGCTGGAGCTCCAGGGAGATCTCGGCGCGCAGGTCGGCGAAGTGGTCGACCGGCGGGACCGGGAAGTAGCCGCCCTTGTAGCGCACCTTGTAGCCGCGGTTGTCCTCGACCGCGCCGGTGTTCCAGGCGCCGGCCTCGGAGTCGATGTGGTAGAAGGACTCGTTCTCGGCGGTCCGGAAGCGGACGCTGTCGAACACGTAGAACTCGGCCTCCGGGCCGAAGTACGCGGTGTCGGCGATGCCGGTGGAGGCGAGGTACGCCTCGGCCTTCTTGGCCACGTTGCGAGGGTCGCGGGAGTACTGCTCGCCCGTGATCGGGTCGTGGATGAAGAAGTTGATGTTGACCGTCTTGTCGCGGCGGAACGGGTCGACGCGCGCGGTGGACAGGTCGGCGCGGAGTGCCATGTCCGACTCGTGGATGGCCTGGAAGCCGCGGATCGAGGAGCCGTCGAACGCGAGCTCCTCGGCCGGGTCGAAGGCCTCGGCCGGGACCGTGAAGTGCTGCATCACACCCGGCAGGTCGCAGAACCGGACATCGACGAACTTGACGTCCTCGTCCGCGATGAACTTCTTGGCCTCGTCGGCGTTCTGGAACATCCAGCTCCTCCTACTCCCGGCCGTTCCTTGCCGGGGTGGTAGTTCGTTCGTGCGGCCGGTGCGGTGGCACAACCGGTTATCGACCCTAGGGAGGGGTGATTTCTCTGGCGTGACCCATTTGTTTCGTGGAGGTTAACCGGCTCGTCCCCCATTGTGACGTGCTCCGTACGCCCGCGCGGGGTGGGACGGGGGCCGTGTGGGCGCCGGCGGGGGCGCAGTACCGTGGACGGGTGGACAACAGGCAAGCAATCGGATCATGGCTCTCCGGGCCCCGTGCCGCCGCCGAGGAGGCCGGAGCGGACTTCGGGTACCGCGGGGAGCAGCTGGGGCTGCCGGAGGAGGGGCCGGGGTCGATCGCCCGGCCCGGGCGGCGGCTCGGAGCGGTCGTCGTGGACTGGGCGCTGTGCCTGCTGATCGCATACGGCCTGATCACCGACGGCTACGGGCAGGCGACGAGCAACTGGACGCTGCTCGTCTTCTTCCTCCTGGGGGTGCTCACCGTGGGCACGATCGGGTTCACCCCGGGCAAGCGGCTGTTCGGACTGCGGGTGGTGGCGCTGGCGTCCGGGCGGGTGAGCCCGGGGCGGGCGGTCCTGCGGACGGTGCTGCTGTGCCTGGCGATCCCGGCACTCGTGTGGGACCGGGACGGCCGGGGGCTGCACGACCGACTGGCGGGGACGGTGGAGGTGCGGGCGTAGCCCGCGCCCGAAGGGGCGCGGGGCCGTGCTCACTCCGCGGCTCCGCCGCGCAGGCACGACCAGACACGACGCACCCGCGGCTGCACACGGTCCTGGCACGGAAAGGGCTCCTGGCGACCGTACGGTCGCCAGGAGCCCTTTTCTCTGTGCCAGTGGGCGCTGCGGTTACCGCAGGCGGCCGCCCCTCGGCATCCGCATGCCCTTCGGCATCGGGCCCTTCGGGAGGGGCATGTTGCTCATCAGGTCGCCCAGGGCTCGCAGGCGGTCGTTGGTCGCCGTCACCTGGGGGCCGGTCAGGACCCGCGGGTACTTCAGCATCGTCGTGCGCAGCTTCTTGAGCTCGACCTGGCCCTCGCCCGTGCCGACGATCACGTCGTGCACCGGCACGTCCGCCACGATGCGGGCCATCTTCTTCTTCTCGGCCGCCAGCAGCGTCTTCAGCCGGTTCGGGTTGCCCTCGGCCACCAGTACGATGCCGGCCTTGCCGACCGCCCGGTGCACCACGTCCTGGCTGCGGTTCATCGCCACCGCCGGGGTCGTCGTCCATCCGCGCCCGACGTTGTCGAGCACGGCGGCCGCGGCACCCGGCTGGCCCTCCATCTGCCCGAACGCCGCGCGCTCGGCCCGCCGGCCGAAGACGATCGCCGTCGCCAGCAGGGCGAGCAGCAGACCGAAGATGCCCAGATAGATGGGGTGACCGATCAGGAAACCGATCGCGAGGAAGACGCCAAGAGTGACGATTCCGACAGCCGCGAGTACAAGACCGATCTTCGAGTCGGCCTTGCGGGTCATCTTGTAGGTCAGGGCGATCTGTTTCAGTCGCCCGGGGTTCGCAGTCTCCGCCGCGGATTCCTTCCTCGCCATGGCACGAAGTCTACGTGTCCCGACAGGCGCAGACGACGGCAGTGCCCGCTGCGATGCGGGAGGGTGACGCCGTACCCGCCGAATCGTTACGGCGGCGCGGTCAGCCGTCGACACGGACCCCGGTCAGCAGGGGCAGGGCGGCGGCGTCGAGGACGCGCTCGGCCTCGACGCGGTCCTTGGCCCGGCGGCGGTCCTCCAGGACCGAGTTCCAGGCGTTGCGACGGGCGGTGCGCTGGCCGCCGCTCAGCAGCAGACTCTCGACGGCACGGAGTGCATCGGTGAACTTCGGAAGTGCGGTGGCACGGACGGGTGCGGCCTGCATGACGGAGGTTCCCCCTCGGGAAAACGGCGGCCAGGGTCGGGGCCCTACATGATGTGAACCCAGGGTCACGCTTCGTGTTACCAGGACGTGACCGACCGGTCAAACGGACATGAAGCCTGGGTACGGCGCCGGACACGGCCGTCGCGGCACGGGCGGAGCCCCTAGCTGCGAGGACGCCGGGGCCGCGGTGAACCGGCCGGTACCGGCCGGTAGTGCCCTGTGCGCGGATTCACACGATCACCAGGTCCCGGAACGGCCGAGCGGCGGCACTGGGTGCCAGTGCCGCCGCTCGGGCGTATGCCGTTCGAGTGCGAGGAGAAGCGGTCAGACCGCCTGCGAGGCGACGTACGCGCCACGCTTCTCGATGGCCATGCGATACAGCCGGCCCGCGCGGTACGAGGACCGGACGAGCGGGCCGGACATCACACCGGAGAAGCCGATGCGCTCGGCCTCCTCCTTCAGCTCCACGAACTCCTGCGGCTTGACCCAGCGCTCCACCGGGTGGTGGCGGACGCTCGGCCGCAGGTACTGCGTGATCGTGATCAGCTCGCAGCCGGCGTCGTGCAGCTGCTCGAGCGCGTCGACGACCTCCTCGCGGGTCTCGCCCATGCCGAGGATGAGGTTCGACTTGGTCACCAGGCCGTAGTCCCGGGCCGCGGTGATGACCTGGAGGGAACGGTCGTAACGGAAACCGGGGCGGATCCGCTTGAAGATCCGCGGCACCGTCTCGACGTTGTGGGCGAAGACCTCGGGGCGGGCGGAGAAGACCTCCGCCAGCTGCTCGGGGACCGCGTTGAAGTCGGGGGCCAGCAGTTCGACCTTGGTCCGGCCCTCGGCCCGGCCGGCGGTCTGCGCGTGGATCTGGCGGACCGTCTCGGCGTAGAGCCAGGCGCCGCCGTCCTCCAGGTCGTCGCGGGCGACGCCGGTGATGGTGGCGTAGTTCAGGTCCATGGTGACCACGGACTCGCCGACCCGGCGGGGCTCGTCACGGTCGAGCGCTTCCGGCTTGCCGGTGTCGATCTGGCAGAAGTCACAGCGCCGGGTGCACTGGTCGCCACCGATGAGGAAGGTCGCCTCGCGGTCCTCCCAGCATTCGTAGATGTTCGGACAACCGGCCTCCTGACAGACCGTGTGCAGCCCCTCGCTCTTCACGAGGCTCTGCATCTTGGTGTACTCGGGGCCCATTTTCGCCCGGGTCTTGATCCACTCGGGCTTGCGCTCGATGGGGGTCTGGCTGTTGCGGACCTCCAGGCGCAGCATCTTGCGTCCGTCGGGTGCGACTGCGGACACGTCGGCTCCCTGTAGCTTCGATTCGTCGGCAAACCCCAGCGTACGCCCGTACGAGGACAGGTCCTGAACCGGTTCGGGCAGGGCCCCTCGCAACCAGGGGTGCGCCGCGGAGGGGCGCGGTCCTACGCCGACGCCCGCTCCACCACCCGCGGCTTCAGCTCCGCGTGCTCCAGCACGTCCCGCAGATGCCGCTCCACCACCGGCAGCACCTCCGCGATGGTCACGTCCCGTCCCAGCTCGCTCGCCAGGGAGGCGACGCCCGCGTCCCGGATCCCGCACGGGATGATCCGGTCGAACCACGTCGCGTCCGGGTTCACGTTCAGCGCGAACCCGTGCATCGTGACGCCCTTGGCGACCCGGATCCCGATGGCGGCGACCTTGCGGTCCTCCCGCCGCTGCCCCGCGTTCGAGGGCGCGTACTCCGGCCCGTTCAGCCGCGGATCGAACTCCTCGTCCGCCAGCCGGGGATCGAAGTCCAGGGACAGCCCCCCGAGCGCGGCCCGCTGCTCGACGGGATCGCCCAGCACCCACACCCCGCTGCGCCCCTCCACCCGCGTCGTCTCCAGACCGAACTCCGCACACGTACGGATCAGCGCCTCCTCCAGCCGCCGCACATGCGCCACGACGTCCACCGGGCGCGGCAGCTTCTGGATCGGATAGCCGACGAGCTGTCCGGGCCCGTGCCAGGTGATCTTGCCGCCGCGGTCGACGTCGATGACGGGCGTGCCGTCGAGCGGGCGCTCGCTGTCCTCCGTGCGCCGGCCGGCGGTGTAGACCGGCGGGTGCTCCAGGAGCAGCACGGTGTCGGGAACCTCGTCGGCGAACCGTGCCGCGTGCACCCGGCGCTGCTCGTCCCACGCCTCCTGGTACTCCACGGCATCCGGGCCGAACCCCATATGGACGAACCGCACCTCACCCACGGCGAGCGCCTCCCTCAGCGAACTGTGTCGGGCGCGTGCGCCGCGCCCAAGCCACTGTACGTCCGTGCGAAAGCGGCCCCCGGAGAGGGCCGATCGGGGGCCGATCGGGGGGCGCGCGGGGGTGTGCGGAGGGCACGTCGAGGGCGTGCGGACGGGCCGTCGCGCCGCCGCCCGCTCCCGCTTCGTCAGCCGGTCGGGCGCATCCTCACACGATCGGATGAATGGGCGCCGAAGTGTGCGATCGGCCGCTCACTCTCCGCTACATTCGCGCCGACGGCAGCAGACGTACGCAGGAAGTGAGCGCCAAAACGGCTGCTCAGAGGCGATCCGGACAGCTCGCGAAGTCCCCGCGGACAACCCGCGGTCCCGGACGGCACCGGAAGGCAGGAGACCGCACCACAGATGACGGAACGACCCGCGCAGCGCACCCCCAACCGCCAGCTCGCCGCACTCATCGCAGAAGCGGGGTTCTCCAACGCAGGTCTGGCCCGTCGCGTGGACCAGCTCGGCCTCGAACACGGACTCGACCTCAGATACGACAAGACCTCCGTCACCCGCTGGCTGCGCGGCCAGCAGCCCCGCGGCACCACGCCCGCGCTGATCGCCGAGGTCTTCACCCGGCGGCTGGGCCGCAGGCTCAGCGCCCAGGATCTCGGCCTCGACGCGTGCGCCCCCGTCTACGCCGGACTGGAGTTCGCCGCGACGCCGGAGGAGGCCGTCGACATCGTCGGCGGGCTGTGGCGCAAGGACTCCGGCAGCCATGCCGAGCTCCGCAAGATCGCCTTCACCCCGGCCGGTCTCGTCGTCCCCAGCCGGGACTGGCTGATCGGCCGCGCCGACGACCGCGTCGCCCACGGCGAGCCCGGCCCCGTACGGCTGCCCGCGCAGGGCCGCCCGGCCGTGCCGCGCCGGCGCGGGCACTCCGAGCGCGGCCCCGGCCAGCGGGTCACCGGCGGCGACATCGCCGCGCTGCGCTCGGTCGGCGAGCTGTTCCGCACCCTCGACCACGCCTACGGCGGCGGCCACGCCCGCCAGGCCCTCGTCCGCTACCTCGAACACGAGGTCGAGCCGATGTTGCGCGGTACGTACGGGGAGCAGACCGGACGCCGTCTGTTCGCCGCCGCGGCCGACCTCACCCGGCTGGCCGGGTGGACCTCGTACGACATCGGGGCGCACGGACTCGCGCAGCGCTACTTCGTCCAGGCGCTGCGGCTGACGCAGGCGGCCGGTGACCGGGTCTACGGGGCGTACGTCCTGGTGACGATGAGCAGGCAGGCCATCTACCTGGGCCACGGCAGGGAGGCCGTGCAGCTCGCCCGCGTCGCCCAGCAGGGCGCCGTCAACACCGCCCCGCCCGCCGTACAGGCCCTGCTGCACGCGGTCGAGGCGCGCGGGCACGGGGTGCTCGGGGAGGTGCGGGCGTGCACGGCCTCGCTCGTCCGGGCCGAGCGGGCCCTGGAGGCCAGCCGGCCCGGGGACGAGCTCCCGCCCTGGGCCCGCTTCTTCGACGAGGCCCAGCTCGCCGACGAGTTCGGGCACTGCCACCGGGATCTCCAGCAGTACCGCGCGGCCGTGCAGCACGCGGAACGCTCGCTTCAGCTGCGGCCGGTCGCGTTCGCGCGCAGCAGGCTGTTCTGCCGGGTGGTGCTCGCCTCGGCCCGGCTGGGCCTCGGCGAACTGGACCAGGCCTGCCAGTTGGGCGCGGAGGCCGCCGCGCAGGCCTCGGAGATGCGGTCGGTGCGGGCGGTGGAGTACGTACGGGACTTCGAGCGTCGGCTCGAGCCGTACCGGGATGCGGCGCCCGTGCGGGGCTACCGCGACCGGGTGGGCGTACTGCTGTAGCCCCCTCGGCCGGGCCCGCCCCCCGGGGCGGGGGCCGGGCGCCCTCCGGGCGGGGAGTTCGGGTGCGTTGGCGGGTGCGGGTGGGATGTGGCTGGTCGCGCAGTTCCCCGCGCCCCTAAAAGAGGTGGGGCGCCCCCTGCTTTTAGGGGGCGCGGGGCTGTGTCGATGTGCGGCTCCGCCGCGTGGGCGCGAGAAGTCCCACTGACCGTCAGCCGACAACGCACCCGACGGGGTCCAAGGGGCGAGCCCCTTGAAGGGACGGGAAGGGCAGGGGCGGCGGGGGCGAGAGAAGGCCCCGCCACCCACCGGCTACGCCGCCCTTTCCAGACGGCGGTCTGCCGGCCGCGAAGCCCAGGCGCCCGCATCCGCCAGTACCGCCCGCGCCGCCCGCCGGGCGGAGACCAGCTCCCCCTGGAGCCCACTCACCCCCCGGTGGTCGCCGCACACATACAACCCCGACAACACCCGCACCGGCCGCCGCACATCATGCGGCACCCCCATCCCCGGCACCGCCTCCGCGTCGTGATGCACCGCCAGCAACTCCCACCGCCGTGTGGACGTCCGGTACATCCGCCCCAACTGCGCCCGCACCTCCGCGTCCAGCACCCCCGGCCCCGCCGGATCCGCCGGCCGCCCGAGGACCACGGACGTGACCAGCGCCCGCCCCACCGGCGCCCGCCCCGGATCCACCTGACTGATCACCGCCGTGTGCGCCACCGGCCCACCCCGGTCGGCGTCCAGCAGCAGCACCGGCTCCGCGAGCGGCGGCTCGTCGGTGGTGTGGTGCAGCACCGTCACCGCGTGATGCGCCGGCACCCGCAGCCCGGGCAGCAGCGCGGCCGCCGACCGCGCCCCCGTCGCCAGTACGACCGCCCGGCAGCCCACCTCGCCCAGCTCCCGCGTGGTCACCGAGGTCGTGGACACCGCCGTCACACGCACCCCCGTACGGACCGACCCCGGCGGCAGTCCGGCCGCCAGCAGCTCCGGCAGGGCGTCCGCGCCGCCCTCCGGCAGACACAGCCGCCCCGTCACGAAGGCGTGCAGCGCGAGGTCGGCGCAGCGGCTGGACGACGTCAGCGCCGGGTCGCCGAGCAGCGCGGCCAGCAGCGGCCGCAGGAACCCCTCGACCGCGCCGGCCGAGAGCCCGTACCCGGAGAGGGCCTGGGCGGTGGGGAGTTGCGGCCGGGACAGCAGCCGCTCGGGCGGTGTGGCCGCCAGCCGGGCCAGCACCGAGGCCAGCCGCGCCCGCTCCGCCGCCCCGCCCAGCGGACCGGGCGCGGGCTGCCGCGGCCGGCCGCGGTGGGGCGGCTGCGGACGCGCGGACCTGGGGGCGCTTGCGAGGGCGCGTACGGCCGTGAGCGCGCCCCTCGTTCCGCGTACCGCGCTCAGGGCGGCGCCCCGGCGCACTACCCGCCGGGCGGCCGCGGGCAGGAACGACTCCCCGGCCCGGTGGTGCCGGCCCTCACTGTGCAGCAGCACCCCGGGCGCGAACGTCCGCAGGGACAGCGTTTCGAGCCCCGGGGTGCGGGCCAGCTCCGGGTACGAGGTGCACAGGAGCCGGCCCGTACGGTCGAGGCGGAAGCCGTCGACCTTCTCGCTGGTCATCCGGCCGCCGACACCGCCGGCCGCCTCCAGGACGAGGACGCTCAGCCCCGCCCGGGTCAGATGGTGGGCCGCCGCGAGCCCGGCGACCCCGGCCCCCACGACGACGACGTCGACGGTGTCCACGGGATCCGTGGCGTCCGTGACATCGGTGATGTCCGGCATGTCCGTGATGCCTGGAGTGTTCATGGTGCCTGGGACATCGGTGATGCCCACGGGATCCGCGGCGCTCGGATTGACCGCGGTGTTGACGATGTGCGCATCCGCCTGGTGCACCGGCTCAAGCACGTGCCCTCCTCGAGGTCGCGCGGCTGCTGGGGACGTGATGCCCCCAACAGGCTCAAGGAATACGCGAGTTCGGCACGAGGGTAGGCGGCGGCGGGAAGCACGGCAGGGGGCACGGAGGCCTCGTGAGGGTGCACGGGGGCGCTCCCCGGGGGAGCCGGGCGCCCCCCCACTGCGCCCCCTGCCCCGTCCCCGGGTCAGTCCGTGCGGCGCAGCGCGGCCCGCAGCGCGTCCTCGATCCCCGGGAACGCGAAGCGGAAGCCCGACTCCAGCAGCCGCTTCGGCAGCACCCGCTGACTGGTCAGGATGTCGCCCGCCATGTCGCCGAGCGCCACCCGCAGCAGCGCCTCGGGCGTCGGCACCAGCGTCGGCCGGTGCAGCACACGCCCCATCGCCCGGGTGATCTCCGCATTGGTCAGCGGCGTCGGCGCGGTCAGATTGACCGGACCGCACAGCGATCCGGTGTCCAGGGCGTGCCGCAGCGCGGCCACCTCGTCGTGCAGGGAGATATAGCTCCAGTACTGCCGCCCGTTCCCCATCCGGCCGCCGAGCCCCGCCCTGAACAGCGGGAACAGCCGCGCCCACGCCCCGCCGCCGCGGGCCACCACGAGACCGGTGCGCGCCAGCACCGTGCGGATGCCGGCCTCCTGCGCCGGGGCCGTCGCCTCCTCCCACTCCACGCACACCGACGGCAGGAAACCGTCCCCGGGCGGCGCCGACTCGTCCACCGCGCGGTCGCCCGTCTCCCCGTAGAAGCCCATCGCGCTGCCGTTGACGAACACGCGCGGTGGTTCCTCCAGCGCGGCCACCGCCTCGGCGAGCGTGGCCGTGCCCAGCACCCTGCTGTCGCGGATCCGCCGCTTGTAGCCCTCCGTCCAGCGTCGCGAGGCGACCCCGGCCCCCGCGAGGTTCACCACCGCCGCGCAGCCGACGAGGCCGGCCGCGTCGATCCGCTGCTCCTCGGGGTCCCAGCGGACCTCGCCCGGACCGCGCGGCGCGCGCCGCACCAGTCGCAGGACGGTGTGGCCGTCCCGCTCCAGCGAGCGGGCCAGCGCCGAACCGATCAGCCCGGAGGCACCGGCGAGCGCGACGCGGGAACCGGCGGGGAGCGCGGAGTCGGCGGATCGCGGGGGAGGGGACGCGTCGGCTGTCATGCGTCCATCCTGCCCCGCCGTCCGGAAACCGTGCGCGCGCGGGGACCGGCGACCGGCCGTGGGGAACGGCGGCCGGCTGTGGGGACCGGCGCCCGGCCGTGGGGACCGGCGCCCTGCCATGGGGCCCCGGCCGGGAACCGCGCGCGACCCGTTGTCACACCCTCGCCGTACAGTGATCCACATGTCAGTCCCGCACCCGCCGCCCCGCATACGCCGGGCGACCCCCGCCGACGAGCACGCGCTCGGACGGCTCGACCGCGCCACCTGGTCCACGCTGCACGCCGTCCAGCCCCGGCCGCAGCCGCCGTACGAGCCGTTCTACAACGAGCGGTTCGGGCCCCGGGACCACCTCGTGGCCGAGTCCGGCGGACACCTGGACGGACACATAGTCGGCTACCTCCGCATCGGCTTCCCGACCTCGCTCGCCGCCAACGCGCATGTGCGGCAGATCCTCGGGTTCGTCGTCGCGGAGGAGGCGCGCGGGGCCGGTGTCGGGCGGGCGCTGCTGCGGGCCGCGGCGGAGGAGGCCCGGCGGCAGGGCGCCCGCCGGCTCACCCTGCGCGTCCTCGGGCACAACACCCCCGCCCGGCGGCTCTACGAGTCGGAGGGGTTCGTGGTCGAGGGGGTGCTCCCGGGGGAGTTCCTGCTGGACGGGGAGTACGTGGACGACGTCCTCATGGGCCGGGTGCTGTAGCGGCGGCGCCGAGCGGTCACGACTCCGTCAGGTCGCCGGTGTCCACCGCCGCCGTGCGGTTCCTCGCGTCGCGGGCGTCGTCCGCGACCTCCTTCGCGGTGAGCACGTACCCCGTCTCCGCGTCCGAGGTGGAGCGCGCGAACACCACCCCGTACACCCGGCCGTCGGTGCTGAGCAGCGGTCCGCCCGAGTTGCCGGGCAGCACCGTGGAGCGGACGGAGTAGATCTGCCGGGTGACGGTGCCGGTGTTGTAGATGTTCCGGCCCGTCGCCTCGATCGTGCTCGCGACCGTGGCCGCCCGCAGGTTCAGCCCGCCGTCCTGCGGATAACCGGCCACCACCGCCGGGTCACCGCGCCCCGCCGTGTCGTCGAAGCGGAGCGCCGGGGCGGTCAGCTCCGGCACGTACAGCACCGCCACGTCCTTGTCCGGGTCGAACAGCACCACCCGGGCCGCGTACACCGTGCCGACGCCGCCCACGCGGACCGAGGGGTCGTCGATGCCCGCCACCACGTGCGCGTTGGTCATCACGTGCCGGGGCGCGTAGACGAAGCCGCTGCCCTCGCGGCCCTGGTCGCCCGCGATGCCCTCGACCTTCACGGTGCTCGACGTGGCCGCCTTCGTGGCGCGGGCCGTGACGTTGTCGCCGGAGGGCTCGGCGACGCCCGCCGTCGGCTCGTTCTCGAACGGGTTGAACACCTGTGGGAAGCCCGCCTCGGTGAGCGCCGTCGTGGCCCGCGAGAACCACGACGGGGTCGTCTCCGGCATGACGTCCTGCACCGCGCCCAGCAGTGCCGAGTTGCGGATCGAGGAGGAGACCACCGTGGACGAGGAGGCGCCGACCACGCTCGCCGCCACCCACGCCACCAGCAGGACGGCCACGGTGTTGGCCGCCGCCCCGCCGACCCCGTCCGCCACCCGCAGCGCCCCCTGGTCCAGCTCGCCGCGCAGCCGCAGGGCCAGCCGGCCCGCCAGCTCGTGCCCCACGGCGGCCGGCACCAGCAGCGTCAGCACCGCCGTCAGGGTGGCCAGGGGGGTGCCCCGGGTGACCAGCTCCATGACCCACGGCAGCGCCCACACGCCGATCACGGCACCGGCCACGAAGCCGGCCAGCGACACGCAGCCGGCGACCAGCCCGCGCCGGTAACCGGAGGCCGCGTAGGCCAGGATCACCAGCAACAGCACTACGTCGAGCAGGTCCACATGGCCGCCTTTCTCTCGGGCCGCCCCCCTCGGCACGCACCGGGCGCACCCTTCGGCACGCACCGGGCGCACCTCTGAGTACGTGCCCGCCGCGCCCGTTGATCAGGCCCGGAGCCATCCGTACGGCACCGGTGCCCGCACCCTTCGAAAACGCTCCGGGACACGACGATGGTTCCACCGGGTGGCGCGGCACACATCTGGCAGCGCACGCGTCGCGGGGCCGGCGGAGGCGGGTGAGGGTGGGGACCATGCGTGTGGTCCGAGGAACGCGCGGGCGCCTGCGGGCGAGAACGCGCGGCAGGCACAGACATCGCGCCGGACACGACGGCGGGTTCGGCGGCGGGCACGGGCAGCGGCCTTCGTCCCACGGGGCGGACCGCCGGACGTCCCGCCGGTCCGCCGTGCCCCGGAGGCGGTCCGGACACCGCCGTACCCGGCGTGCCCTGGTGCTGCTGCTCGGCTGTCTGCCGGGCGCCGCCGTCGCGCTCGTCCTGGCGTTCTGCGCGGTCGGCGCCGCCCCCACCGGCGCCCGGTCCGCGCACCCCGCCCCCACCCGGCATCCGGCCACCGCCCCCGCGCACCCCGCCGTCCGCCCGGCCATCGTGCCGCGCTCGCGCTGGGCGGGCGAGGGCCTGCCCGCACAGCCGCCCCCGCGCTACGACGACCGGGTCGTCGCGATCTTCGTCCACCACACCGACTCGCCCAACGGCTACGACTGCGCCGACGCGCCCCGCATCATCCGCGCCCTCTACCAGGGCCAGACCGCCGCCCGGCAGTGGGACGACATCGGCTACAACTTCCTCGTCGACCGCTGCGGCACCATCTACGAGGGCCGGGCCGGCGGCGTCGACCGCCCCGTCACCGGTGCCCACACCCAGGGCTTCAACCACCGCACCGCCGGCATCGCCGCGATCGGCACGTTCACCGCGGGCACCCCCGTGCCGCAGGAGATGACCGAGGCCATCGCCGCGCTCGCCGCCTGGAAGCTCGGCCTCTCCGACGTCGACCCGCGCTCCCGGGTCGCCCTCGTCTCCAGCAACGGCGGCAGCCGGTACGCCGCCGGGGCGACCGCGGTGCTCCCGGCGGTGGCCGGGCACGACGCGGGCTACCAGACGAGCTGCCCCGGCGCCGCGCTCTCGGCCCGGCTGGCGTGGATAAGGGAGCGGGCGGCACAGTTGCAGGGCCGCGCCTGAACCGCGTCCGCATCCGCACCCGCGCCCGGGTCAGTCGCCGAAACGGGTCCACAGGGAGGGGTAGCGGCGGGCCAGGGCGGCCTCGTCCTCGAAGTCCTGCGGTGTGCCCGCGGGTTCGGAGGGCGCGGGCGGCAGCCCGAGATCCGGGGCGACGACCCCGGTGAGCTGCTCGTACGCCTCGTCGGCCGCGTAGCCCAGCTCCTCGCCGTCGCCGTCGACGCGTTCGTCGAAGTCGTCCAGGAGCTCGGCGAGGGAGTCCGGGTCGTGCAGGGCGCCCTCGAAGACCTCACGGCCCTGGCCGATCAGCCAGCAGCGGAAGTAGTCGAAGGCGTCGTCGCTCGCCCCGCCGAGCAGCAGCCAGGCGGCGCCCCACAGGTCCCAGCGGTAGGCCCGGTTGTAGCGGGCCTCGAAGTGGCGGGCGAAATCCAGCACCGCCTCCGGGTCCAGCCGGACGAGCCGCTCCACCAGCAGGTCGGCGTGCTCCTCCGGATCGCCCCCGGCGGCCTCGCGGGTGGTGTCCACCAGCTCCCAGAACTCCGTCTCGTCCATCACGCCCCCAGCATCTGCCCTGAGCGGGCGGGATGCACGTCGGTCGCGCGCGACAGTTCGGCCGTCAGCCGTCGGCCGTCAGGCGTAGAGCGCCGCGAGGCGGCGGGCGTCGGCGGCGAGGCGCTGGCGCAGGGAGGCGGGGGCCAGTACCTCCGCCTCCGGGCCCAGCGCGGTGAGCTGGGCGTGGGCGACCTCCTCGGACTCCACCGGCAGGGTCACGGTGACCCTGCCGTCCGGGGCGTCCTCGCCGCTCGCGTCGGCCAGCGCGTGGCGGGCGGAGGCGGGGTCGACGACGCCGGGGAGCAGGCGGGCGCCCTCGGGGGAGAGGCGTACGACGACCTCCGTGCGCAGGATCGAGCGCGCGAACTCCGCGGCGTGCTCCGCCCAGAAGGCGGGCAGGTCGAAGGTGTCGTCGCGGGTGAAGCGGTCCTCGCCGGGCGCCGCCGGGGTGACCGCCGTGAACCGGTCGAGGCGGTACACGCGGAACGCCCCGCCGTCCGGTGCGGTGACGCGGGCGCACAGGTACCAGGTGCCCGCCTTCAGGACGAGGCCGTACGGTTCCAGCTCCCGTTCCACCTCGTCGTCCTCGGGGCGGCGGCGGTAGCGGGCGGTGATGCGGCGGTCGTCCCAGACGGCCTCCGCGATCGCCGGGAGCTGGTCCGGGGTGCGGGGGTCCCGGAACCAGGCGGGGGCGTCGAGGTGGAAGCGCTGGGCGGCCGTGCGGGGGGTGTCGCGGAGGGAGGGGAGGAGCGCGGCGGTGACCTTCAGACGGGCGGCGGAGGCGGCGTCGGCGAGGCCCATGTCGCGCAGGGGGCCGGGGAGGCCGGAGAGGAACAGGGCCTCGGCCTCGGTGCGGGCCAGGCCCGTGAGGCGTGTGCGGTAGCCGTGGAGGAGGCGGTAGCCGCCGGCGCGGCCGCGGTCCGCGTACACGGGGATGCCGGCCTCGGAGAGGGCCTGGGCGTCGCGGGCGACGGTCCGCTCCGAGACCTCCAGCTCCCGGGCGAGCTCGGCGGCGGTCATGGTGGGGCGGCCCTGAAGGAGCAGCACCATTCTGATGAGCCTGGCGGCACGCATGGGTTCATTTTGGCGCGGGTGGGGATGGGTTGCGGCCGCTTTTCCTCGCCCCCGCCGCCCCTACCCGTCCCGACCCCGGGGGCAAGCCCCCGGACCCCCGAAAGATCGCGCAGTTCCCCGCGCCCCTGAATAGGGGCGCGGGGAACTGCGCAAACGGGGTCAAAGGGGCGGAGCCCCTTGAGGACGGGAAGGGTACGGGCGGCGGGGGCGAAGAAAACCGCCCCGGCCGCCCCCACCCCCCGTCGAACTACAACCCGTACCGCTCGCGCGCTTCCTTCACCGCCGTGGCCTTGACCTCGCCCCGGCGCGCGAGGTGCGCCAGCGCGGCGACGACGATCGACTCCGCGTCGACGCCGAAGTGACGACGCGCGGCCTCACGGGTGTCGGAGAGGCCGAACCCGTCCGCCCCCAGCGACGCCCAGTCCTGCTCGACCCACTGCGCGATCTGGTCCGGCACCTGCCGCATGTAGTCGGAGACCGCCAGCACGGGACCCTGCGCCCCGTGCAGCGCCCGCCGTACGAACGGCACCCGCTCCTCGCCCCGCAGCAGCGCCGCGTCCGCCTCCATCGCGTCACGCCGCAGCTCGGTCCAGGACGTCGCGGACCACACGTCCGCCGCGACACCCCACTCCTCGGCGAGCAGCCGCTGCGCCTTCAGCGTCCAGTGGATCGCCGTGCCCGAGCCGAGCAGCTGGAGCCGCGGCGCGTTGGCGACCGTGGTCAGCCCCGCCGACTCCGCCGTGTTGAAGCGGTACAGGCCCTTGACGATGCCCTCGTCGATGCCGGGCGTCGCCGGCTTCGCGGGCTGCGGCAGCGGCTCGTTGTAGACGGTGAGGTAGTAGAAGACGTTCGGGTCCTCACCCGGCGCCGCCTCGCCGAACATCCGGCGCATACCGTCCTTGACGATGACGCCGAGCTCGTACGCGAACGCGGGGTCGTACGTCAGCGCCGCCGGGTTGGTCGCGGCGATCGCCGGCGAGTGACCGTCGGCGTGCTGGAGGCCCTCGCCCGTCAGCGTCGTCCGGCCGGCCGTGGCGCCGACGAGGAAGCCGCGGCCGAGCTGGTCGCCGAGCTGCCACATCTGGTCGCCGGTGCGCTGCCAGCCGAACATCGAGTAGTAGATGTAGAACGGGATCATCGTCTCGCTGTGCGTCGCGTACGACGTCGAGGCGGCGATGAACTCGGCCATGGCGCCGGCCTCGGTGATCCCCTCGTTGAAGATCTGGCCGTTCTTCGCTTCCTTGTAGTACATGAGCTGGTCGCGGTCGACCGGCTCGTACGTCTGGCCCTTGGGCGAGTAGATGCCCAGGGACGGGAAGAGGCTCTCCATGCCGAAGGTGCGCGCCTCGTCGGGGACGATCGGCACCCAGCGCTTGCCGGTCTCCTTGTCGCGGACGAGGTCCTTGACCAGGCGGACGAAGGCCATCGTCGTGGCGACGGACTGCGAGCCGGAGCCCTTGTCGAACGCGGTGAACGCCTTGTCGGCCGGCATCGGCAGCGGCGCGACCGGGTGCACCCGGCGGGAGGGGGCCGGGCCGCCGAGGGCCGCGCGGCGCTCCTGGAGGTAGCGGACCTCGGGGGCGTCGGCGCCGGGGTGGCCGTAGGGGACCACGCCGTCGACGAACTGCGCGTCCGAGATCGGCAGCTCCAGGCGGTCGCGCATGTCCTTGAACTGCTCGACCGTCAGCTTCTTCATCTGGTGGTTGGCGTTCTTCGACGCGAAGCCGTCACCGAGGGTGTGGCCCTTGACTGTCTGGGCCAGGATCACCGTCGGCGCGCCCTTGTGCGCGAGGGCCGCCCGGTACGCGGCGTAGACCTTGCGGGCCTCGTGGCCGCCGCGCGAGAACTGGAAACACTCGACGATCTTGTCGTCGCTCAGCAGCTTCGCCATCTCGACGAGCGCCGGGTCCTTGCCGAAGAAGTCCTCGCGGATGTAGGCGGCGTCGCGCGTCTGGTACGTCTGCACCTGCGCGTCCGGTACCTCGCGGAGCCGGCGGACCAGGGCGCCCGTGGTGTCCAGGCGGAACAGCTCGTCCCAGGCGGTGCCCCAGAGGGTCTTGATCACGTTCCAGCCGGCGCCCCGGAAGAGGGACTCCAGCTCCTGCACGATCTTGAAGTTGGCGCGCACCGGACCGTCGAGCCGCTGCAAGTTGCAGTTGATGACGAAGGTCAGGTTGTCCAGGCCCTCGCGGGAGGCGAGGGTGAGCGCGGTGGTGGACTCCGGCTCGTCCATCTCGCCGTCGCCGAGGAACGCCCAGACGTGGGAGTTGCTCAGGTCCTTGATGCCGCGGCTGGTCAGATAGCGGTTGAACCGCGCCTGGTAGATCGCGGAGATCGGGCCGAGGCCCATGGAGACGGTGGGGAACTCCCACAGCCAGGGCAGCCGGCGCGGGTGCGGGTACGAGGGCAGACCGTTGCCGCCGGCCTCGCGGCGGAAGTTGTCCAGCTGCGTCTCGCTGAGCCGTCCGTCCAGGAAGGCACGGGCGTAGATGCCGGGGGAGGCGTGGCCCTGGATGTACAGCTGGTCGCCGGAGCCGTCGCCCTCCTTGCCGTGGAAGAAGTGGTTGAAGCCGGTCTCGTACAGCCAGGCGGCCGAGGCGAAGGTGGCGATGTGGCCGCCGACGCCGTACTTGCTGCCGCGGGTCACCATCGCGGCCGCGTTCCAGCGGTTCCACGCGGTGATCCGCTGCTCCAGCGCCTCGTCGCCGTCCACGGCGGGTTCGGCGGCGGTGGGGATGGTGTTGACGTAGTCCGTCTCGAGGAGCTGCGGCAGCGGGACGCCGGCTCCCTCGGCGCGCTCCAGGGTGCGACGCATCAGATAGGCCGCACGGTGCGGGCCGGCCGCCTCCGTGACGGCGTCCAGGGAGGCCTGCCATTCGGCGGTCTCCTCCGGGTCCCGGTCCGGGAGCTGGTCGAGCGCGCTCGGCTGGATGGCGTTGGGGTCGGTCATGTCGCCGCCTTCCTCAGTCGAAGGGGGTTCCCTCATCGGTAAGGGTTCGGGTGCCCTTGGTCTTTGGCAGGACAGGGCGGTGGGCTTTCGGTGTTGTGACACCATGCGCTTTCGCCGCGCGGCCCAACGAGGACTGTAACTCCCTGATCGATGATCGATCAAAGGGTTGAGGGGCAAAATATCTTGATTACGAGAAAGTCGGCACGGGGTGTCTCCGACGGTGGCACGGGGTGACGGTTCCCTCCGGGGGTTTACGCAGGTGAGGGGGGTTCGCTCGGCCTGCGTGCGGTTGCGCGGGAGAATTCGGGGGGTGGGGTTCGTCGGCGGGTGCGGGTGGATTGTGGCTGATCGCGGCCCCCACCCACCCGCAGCCGACAACGTGCCCCCAGGTCAGGCCCTCGGCGCGCAGCCCAGCACGTGGGACTTGACCAGGTCCGCGATCCGCGGATCCCGGCGGCGGAACGCCGCGACCAGCTCCTCGTGCTCCTCCGCGTACGACTGCTGCACCGTCCCCAGCCACCGTATCGACAGTGCCGTGAACACCTCGATGCCCAGCCCCTCCCACGTGTGCAGCAGCACCTTGTTGCCGGCCGCCCGCACCAGCTCACGGTGGAAGCCGACCGTGTGCCGCACCTGCCCCGTGCCGTCCGCCATCCGGTCGGCCGCGTACAGCGCGGCGACATGCGGCTCGAGGGCCGAGCAGTCCAGCGCCAGCCGCTCCGCCGCCAGCTCCGCGGCGATCGCCTCCAGGCCGGCCCGTACGGGGTAGCTCTCCTCCAGGTCCGCCGCCGTCAGGTTCCGCACCCGGACGCCCTTGTTCGGCGCGGACTCGATCAGCCGCAGCGACTCCAGCTCCCGCAGCGCCTCCCGCACGGGAGTCTGGCTGACCTCCAGCTCCGTGGCGATCCGCCGCTCCACGATCCGCTCGCCCGGCTTCCAGCGCCCGCTGACGATCCCCTCCACGATGTGCTCGCGGATCTGTTCGCGCAGCGAGTGGACGACGGGCGCGGTCATGAGGGCTCCGTAGGTTGCTGGACGGCCCGGACAGGACCGTCGGGCCCCCGGGGCGTTTGACGTTTAGACAATAAGGCCGTAGGCGCCGCGCGGAAGGGCGCACGGGGGCGCTCACCCGCAGGTGAGACGAGACGCACACGCCGTTGCCACATGCAACGAGGTGGACGGCGCCGGGAACAACGACGGTGCCCCCGCCCGGAGGGTTCCGGGCGGGGGCACCGTGTGCACCGATCTGGCGTGGGGGTCAGAGGCCCAGCTCGACCTCGAACTCGCCCGCCTCCAGGATCGCCTTGACCGCGGTCAGGTAACGGGCCGCGTCGGCGCCGTCCACCAGACGGTGGTCGTAGGACAGCGTCAGGTACGTCATGTCGCGGACGCCGATGACCGTACCCTCCTCCGTCTCGATGACGGCGGGGCGCTTGACGGTGGCGCCGATGCCGAGGATGGCGACCTGACCCGGCGGCACGATGATCGTGTCGAACAGCGCGCCGCGCGAGCCGGTGTTGGAGATGGTGAAGGTCGCGCCGGACAGCTCGTCCGGGGTGATCTTGTTGGCCCGGACCTTGCCCGCGAGCTCGGCGGTGGCCTTGGCGATACCGGCGATGTTGAGGTCGCCCGCGTGCTTGATGACCGGGGTCATCAGGCCCTTCTCGGAGTCCACCGCGATTCCGAGGTTCTCGGAGTCGAAGTAGGTGATGGTCCCCTCGGCCTCGTTGATCTTGGCGTTGATGACCGGGTGGGCCTTCAGCGCCTGGGCCGCCGCCTTGACGAAGAACGGCATCGGGGAGAGCTTGACGCCCTCGCGCGCCGCGAAGGAGTCCTTCGCCTGGGCGCGCAGCCGCATCAGCCGGGTGACGTCGACCTCGACCACCGAGGACAGCTGGGCCTGCTCGTGCAGGGCCTTGACCATGTTGTCGCCGATGACCTTGCGGATCCGCGGCATCTTCACGGTCTGGCCGCGCAGCGGGGAGACCTCGAGCTTCGGGGCCTTCTTCGCGGTCGACGGGGCGGCAGCGGCGGCCGGCGCCGGGGCGGCGGCCTTCGCGGCCTCGGCGGCGGCGATGACGTCCTGCTTGCGGATCCGGCCGCCGACGCCGGTGCCCTTGACGGAGCCCAGGTCGACGCCGTTCTCGGCGGCGAGCTTGCGCACCAGCGGGGTCACGTAGGCGCCGTCGCCACCGGCGGTCGCGGCCGGAGCCGGAGCCGGGGCGGGAGCCGGCGCCGGAGCGGCCGGGACCGGCGCGGGGGCCGGGGTCTCCTGGACCTGCGGGGCCGGGGCGGTCGGCGCCTGCGGGGCGGGCGCCGGGGCGGCGGCCTGCGGGGCCGGGGCCGGGGCAGGAGCCGGAGCCGGAGTCGGCGCGGGCGCCGGGGTGGGCTCGGGCTGGGCCGGGGCGGCGGGGGCGGCCGGAGCCGCCGCCGGGGCGGCACCCGGCTGACCGATGACGGCCAGCTTCGCGCCGACCTCGGCCGTCTCGTCCTCGCCGACCACGATCTTGAGCAGCACGCCGGAGGCGGGCGCCGGGATCTCGGTGTCGACCTTGTCGGTGGAGACCTCGAGCAGCGGCTCGTCGGCCTCGACGGACTCGCCGACCTCCTTCAGCCAGCGGGTCACCGTGCCCTCGGTGACCGACTCGCCGAGCGCCGGCAGCACCACGTCGGTGCCCTCGGCGGAACCGCCGCCGGCGGCGGCCTCGGGGGTCGGGGCCGGGGCGGGCGCGGCCTGCTCGGTGGAGGGGGCGGCCGCGGCCGGCTGGGGCGCCGGCTCGGGCTCGGGCTGCGGCTCGGGCTCGGCGGCGGGCGCGGGGGCCGCCGCGGGGGCGCCGGAGCCGTCGTCGATGACGGCCAGCTCGGCGCCGACCTCGACCGTCTCGTCCTCGGCGACCTTGATGGAGGACAGCACACCGGCGGCCGGCGAGGGGATCTCGGTGTCGACCTTGTCGGTCGACACCTCGAGCAGCGGCTCGTCGGCCTCGACGCGCTCGCCCTCGGCCTTCAGCCAGCGGGTGACAGTGCCCTCGGTGACGCTCTCACCGAGCGCCGGAAGGGTTACGGAAACCGCCATGGTTTCGGTTGCTCCTTAACGGAAGTGCGGAAGTCTGTTGTCGTCGACCGAGGGGGTCAGTCGTGGGCGTGCAGCGGCTTGCCGGCCAGGGCCAGGTGGGCCTCGCCGAGTGCCTCGCTCTGCGTCGGGTGGGCGTGGATGAGCTGGGCCACCTCGGCCGGCAGCGCCTCCCAGTTGTAGATCAGCTGTGCCTCGCCGACCTGCTCGCCCATGCGGTCGCCGACCATGTGGACACCGACCACCGCACCGTCCTTGACCTGGACGAGCTTGATCTCGCCCGAGGTCTGGAGGATCTTGCTCCTGCCGTTGCCCGCCAGGTTGTACTTCAGGGCGACGACCTTGTCCGCACCGTAGATCTCCTTGGCCTTGGCCTCGGTGATGCCCACGGAGGCGACCTCGGGGTGGCAGTACGTCACCCGGGGGACACCGTCGTAGTCGATCGGCACGGTCTTCAGACCGGCCAGCCGCTCCGCCACCAGGATGCCCTCGGCGAAGCCGACGTGCGCGAGCTGGAGGGTCGGGACCAGGTCGCCGACGGCGGAGACGGTGGGCACGTTGGTGCGCATGTACTCGTCGACGAGGACGTAGCCGCGGTCCATGGCGACCCCGGCCTCCTCGTAGCCCAGGCCCTGCGAGACCGGGCCGCGGCCGATGGCGACGAGGAGGACCTCGGCCTCGAACTCCTTGCCGTCGGCGAGGGTGACCTTGACACCGTCCTGGGTGTACTCCGCCTTCTGGAAGAAGGTGCCCAGGTTGAACTTGATGCCGCGCTTGCGGAAGGCGCGCTCCAGCAGCTTGGAGGAGTTCTCGTCCTCGACCGGGACGAGGTGCTTGAGGCCCTCGACGATCGTCACGTCGACGCCGAAGGACTTCCACGCGGAGGCGAACTCGACGCCGATGACGCCGCCGCCCAGGATGACCGCGGACTTCGGCACGCGGTCCAGCACGAGGGCGTGGTCGGAGGAGATGATCCGGTCGCCGTCGATGTTCAGGCCCGGCAGCGACTTCGGCACGGAGCCGGTCGCCAGCAGGATGTGCCGGCCCTGGATCCGCTGCCCGTTCACATCCACCGAGGTCGGGGAGGACAGCCGGCCCTCACCCTCGATGTACGTCACCTTGCGGGAGGCGACCAGGCCCTGCAAGCCCTTGTACAGGCCGGAGATGACCCCGTCCTTGTACTTGTGGACGCCCGCGATGTCGATGCCCTCGAAGGTCGCCTTGACGCCGACGGCCTCGCTCTCGCGGGCCTGGTCGGCGATCTCGCCCGCGTGCAGCAGGGCCTTGGTGGGGATGCAACCCCGGTGCAGGCAGGTGCCGCCGACCTTGTCCTTCTCGATCAGGGCGACGTCCAGGCCCAGCTGCGCCCCGCGCAGGGCCGCGGCGTAACCACCGCTACCACCGCCGAGGATCACTAGGTCGAAAACGGTGCTGGCGTCGTTCGCCACGTCACGTCCTCCATGCATGTGCGCCACCGGTCGTCGGTGACCGGCTGACGGCTGGTGTCCGGCCGCTCGTTCTTCGGCCCTCGGATGGGGCCCTGTCCTGCCGTGCCCCATCTTCGCACTTGTCGCCGGGGTACGAGACGCGGGGCTGGGGTGTGAGACGTCCCACGCTCACTTGTGACCGAGCAGGGGACTCACTTGTGACCGTGCGGAGGACTCACTCGTGACCGCGCACGGAGGGGCCCGCACGAGGCGGGCCCCTCCGTGCGCGGGCGGGACTCAGCCCAGGTCGCCCGCCGCCGTCAGCTCCGCGAGCCGCACCAGCGTGCGCACGGCCGTGCCCGTGCCGCCCTTGGGGGTGTAGCCGAACGGCGCGCCCTCGTTGAACGCCGGACCGGCGATGTCCAGGTGCGCCCAGGTGATGCCCTCGCCCACGAACTCGCGCAGGAAGAGACCGGCGAACAGACCGCCGCCCATCCGCTCGCCCATGTTCGAGAGGTCGGCGACCTGGGAGTCACCGGCCTTGCGCAGGTGCTCCGGCAGCGGCATCGGCCAGGCCGGCTCGCCGACCTCCTCGGCCGCCTCGTGCACCGCCGAGCGGAACGCGTCGTCGTTGGCCATGACACCGAACGTGCGGCTGCCCAGCGCCACCATCATCGCGCCGGTCAGCGTGGCCACGTCGACGATCGCGTCCGGCTCCTCCTCGGAGGCCGCCCACAGCGCGTCGGCGAGCACCAGCCGCCCCTCGGCGTCGGTGTTGAGGACCTCCACCGTCTTGCCGCTGTACATGCGCAGCACGTCACCCGGGCGGGTGGCGGAGCCGGAGGGCATGTTCTCGGCGAGTGCCAGCCAGCCGGTGACCTTGACGTCGAGGCCGAGCCGCGCGGCCGTGACGACGGCGGCGAACACGGCGGCGGCGCCGGCCATGTCGCACTTCATCGTCTCGTTGTGACCGGCTGGCTTGAGCGAGATGCCGCCCGAGTCGTAGGTGATGCCCTTGCCGACGAAGGCCAGGTGCTTGGCCGTCCGGGCGCCCTTCGCCGGGGTGTACGACAGCTTCACCAGGCGCGGCGGGACGGCGGAGCCGACGCCGACGCCGAGGATGCCGCCGTAGCCGCCCTTGGCGAGCGCCTTCTCGTCGAGCACCTGGATCTTGAGGCCGTGCTCCTTGGCCGCGGTCTGCGCGAGCGCGGCGAACCCCTGCGGGGTGAGGTCGTTCGGCGGGGTGTTGACGAGGTCGCGGGCGCGGTTGAGCTCCTCGGCGACGGCGGTGGCCCGGGCGAGCGCGGCCTTGTGGGCCTTGTCGCGGGCCTTGCCGCCGAGCAGGACGGCCTCGGCGAGGGGGGCCTTGCCGTTCTTGGCGTTCTTGCCGCCCCGGCCGGTCTCCTTGTACGCGTCGAAGACGTACGCGCCGAGCAGCACGCCCTCGGCGACGGCGCCGAGGTCGGCGGCGTCGGTGAGGGGGAGCGCGAAGGCGGCCTTGCGGGAGCCGGCCAGGGCGCGGGCGGCGGTGCCGGCGGCGCGACGGAGGGTCTCCGCGGAGTACGACGCGTCCTGCTCGGGCTCGGGGCCCAGGCCGACGGCCACGACGACGGGGGCCTTGAAGCCGGCGGGGGCGGGCAGCTTCGTCGCCTCGCCCTCGGCGCCGGTGGCACCGAGGGTCTCGAGCACGGTGGCGAGCGTGCCGTCGTACGCCGTGTCGACGGCCTCGGCGCCCGGTGCGACGACCGGGCCTTCGGTGCCCTTCGCGACACCGACCACGAGCGCGTCGGCCCGGAGGCCGGACGCGGTGGCGGTGCTGAGAGTGAGAGCAGTCACGGTGGTGAATTCTCGCTTCCGTCTAAGTGTTCTGTGGCCGAACGGATGGGGTCGACCGCCCGGTGTAGACCCTAATTCCGCGGTGCGCACTGGCCCCGACCGGCCCGGTCATGTGCCACGCCGCAGCCTACGCGCCGGTCTCGCCCCAAGAGGGTTTCGCCCCCGCCGCCCCTACCCGTCCCATCCCTTCAAGGGGCGCCGCCCCTTGGACCCCGAAACGGGGCTTCGCCCCGTCGCGCAGTTCCCCGCGCCCTAAAAAGGGGCGCGGGGAACTGCGCGAGAAGTCCCCACCCACCCGCACTCCCCACTCAACCCCACCCACCCGAGCTCTCCGGGGTCCAAGGGGCGGAGCCCCTTGTCAAGGACGGGAAGGGTAGGGGCGGCGGGGGCGAGGGAATTTTGTGGGGCACCGGCCGGTAGGTTTGAGGATCATGATTCGTCCGGGTTCGCGGCCCGTGCTGCTCGCGCTTCTCCTCACCCTCCTCACGGCCTGCGCCCCCGCGCACGACCACGACCACGACAGGGACACCGGCGGAGCCGTCTGGCATCCGGCCCCCACCACCTCCTGGCAGTGGCAGCTCAGCGGCCACCTCGACACCACCGTCGACACCGCCGTCTACGACATCGACGGCTTCGACCACCCCGCGGCGACCGTCACCACCCTGCACCACGCCCACCGCAAGGTGATCTGCTACCTCTCCACCGGCGCCTGGGAGGACTTCCGCCCGGACGCGGACGAGTTCCCGAAGTCCGTCCTCGGCCGCGGCAACGGCTGGAAGGGCGAACGCTGGCTCGACATCCGCCGCACCGACCTCCTCGAACCCCTCATGTCCGCCCGCCTCGACATGTGCGCCAAGAAGGGCTTCGACGCCGTCGAGCCCGACAACATGGACGGCTACAGGAACCGCACCGGCTTCGACCTCACCGCCACCGACCAGCTCCGCTACAACCGTCTGATCGCCAGGCTGGCGCACGAGCGCGGCATGGCCGTCGGCCTGAAGAACGACCTGGACCAGATCCCCCGTCTCGTCGGCGACTTCGACTTCGCGGTCAACGAGCAGTGCGCCCAGTACGGCGAGTGCGACAAGCTGAAGCCGTTCATCGCGGCCGGCAAGGCGGTCTTCCACGTCGAGTACGAGCTGTCGACCGACGACTTCTGCGCGCAGTCCCGGAAACTGAGGCTGAGCTCCCTGCGCAAGCACTACGCCCTGGACGCCTGGCGCAGGACCTGCTGAGCCGGGCCGGGAGACCGGGCGGTCACCCCAGCGACAGCACTACCAGCGCCGCCGTCCCCGCCGTCTCCGCGAGCGCCCCGAAGACGTCCCCCGTCACCCCGCCGAACCGCCGTACGCAGTGCCGCAGCAGCGGCTCGGCGGCCCCGACGGCGAGCGGCACCGCCAGTCCCGTACGGACGGCGTCGTACGTCCCGCCCAGCGCGGCCCCGGCCGCGACGGCCAGGACGGTCGCGGCGGCGGCCACCCACAGCGCCGCATCCCGCGGCACCGTCCCCGCCACCGCCGCGCCCAGCCCCTCCGGGCGGGCCGCGGGCACCCCCCGCCGCGCGGCCAGGGTGAGCGCGAGCCGGGCCGCCGCCGCCGACACCACCGCCGCGACCAGCCCCCGCTGCCACGAGGCGCCGTACGCCTGGGCGAGCGCGGCGACCTGCCCGAGCAGCACCAGCAGCAGGGTGAGCACGCCGAACGGCCCGATGTCCGACCGCTTCATGATGTCCAGCGCCGCCGCGGCGGGCTTGCCGCTGCCGAGCCCGTCCGCGGTGTCGGCGAGCCCGTCCAGGTGCAGACCCCGGGTCAGCGCGGCCGGTACGGCGACGGCGGCCACCGCCGCGAGCAGGGCGCCCGCGCCGAGCTGGACCAGCAGCGCCCCGAGCAGCCCGGCCGCCGCGCCGACGGCCAGCCCGGCGACCGGCGCGCAGAGCATGCCGGCCCGCGCGGCCTCCCTGTCCCACCGGGTGACGTGGACGGGGAACACCGTGAGGGTGCCGAAGGCGAAGCGGAGACCGGTCGAACGCGGGGTCGTGGACACCGGCGCAGGTTACCGGGCGGTCGCGGAACGCCGACAGGCCGTACGCCCCCGCACGGGCGCCGTACCGTCGCCGGGCCGCGAGCCCGCGAAGTGAATAAAGTGCGCGTATGGGGCACTGGTGGGTCCGCAACATCGTCGAGCCGGGGAAGCTGCCCCTGCTGCTCGCGCTCGCGGCCTTCGTCCTGACCTTTCTGCTCACCCGCGTCGTCACCCGCATGATCCGGGCCGGCAAGGGCCCCTTCGGCAACGTCAGCGCGGGCGGGACGCACATCCACCACGTGGTGCCCGGCGTCGTCCTCACCGTCCTCGGCGGCTTCGGCGCCGTCGCGAGCGGCAGGCACGGGTTCGGCTCCGGCGCGTTCGCGGTGGTGTTCGGCGTCGGCGCGGGGCTGGTGCTCGACGAGTTCGCGCTGATCCTGCACCTGGACGACGTCTACTGGACCGAGGCCGGGCGGCAGAGCGTGGAGGTCGTGGTGGTCACGGCGGCCCTGGTCGGGCTGGTCCTCGCCGGATTCCTGCCGTTCGGCGTCAACGACATGACGGGCGAGGAGCTGCGGGACCGCGGCGGCGTCGTCGTCAGCGTGGCCGTCAACTTCGCCTTCTCGCTGCTCGCCCTGAGCAAGGGCAAGGCGCGGCTGGCGCTGTTCGGGGTGATCGTGCCGCTGATCGCGCTCGTCGGGGCGGTCCGGCTGGCCCGCCCCGGCTCGTTCTGGGCCACCCGCTTCTACCGCCGCCGCCCGCGCGCCCGGGCCCGCGCCCGGCTGCGCGCCTACCGCCACGACCGGCGCTGGAGCGGCCCCCGCCGCCGGTTCCAGGACTGGATCGCCGGCGCCCCGACCCCGCCGGACCCGCCGCCGCCCGGCCTCGGCCCGCGCCGCTGAAACGGGCTCGGCGCCCCCGGCCGGCACCGAGACAGGTTTCAGCGCCCCGGGCCGGTACCGGGCCGGGTTCAGCGCCGGGACGCCAGATGCTGTCGGTGCAGCCACTTCGGCAGCCCCGGGGCCTCCAGGAACCCCTCCGCGCGGGCCGCCGCGACCGCGATGCGCGGCAGGTCCGCGCTTTTCTCGAAGAGCACGAACCGCGGTTCCCAGATGGGCCGGTACTTCGCGTTGGCGCGGTAGAGCGACTCGATCTGCCACCACCGGGAGAAGAAGCTCAGCAGCGACCGCCACAGCCGCAGCACCGGCCCGGCACCCAGCCGCGCCCCGCGCTCGAAGACCGAGCGGAACATCGCGAAGTTGAGCGAGACCTGGGCGATCCCCAGCCCCGGGGCGGCCCGCAGCAGCTCGATCACCATGAACTCGATCAGCCCGTTGTCGCAGTCCCGCCCCCGCCGCATCAGGTCCAGGGAGAGCCCGCGCGGCCCCCACGGCACGAACGACAGCAGCGCCCGCAGCCGCCCGTCCGCGTCGGTGCACTCGACCATCACGCACCGCCCGTCCTCCGGGTCGCCGAGCCGCCCCAGCGCCATGCTGAACCCGCGCTCGGTGGCGCCGTCGCGCCAGTCGTCGGCGCGGTGCAGCAGATACGCCATCTCGTCGGCCGGGATCTCCTCGTGGCGGCGGATCCGCACCCGGTGGCCCGCCCGCCGCACCCGGTTGTGCGCCTGGCGGACGGTGCGCATGGCGCGGCCCTCCAGGGTGAACTCGGCCGTCTCGACCAGCGCCTCGTCGCCGAGTTCGAGGGCGTCCAGACCGTGCCGCGCGTACACCGTGCCGGCCTCCTCGCCCGCGCCCATCACCGCGGGGGTCCAGCCGTGCGCCCGGGCCTCGGCGAGCCAGGGCACGATGGCGCCCGGCCACGCCTCCGGGTCCCCGAGCGGATCGCCGGAGGCGAGCGAGACCCCGCCGACGACCCGGTAGGCCACCGCGGCCTTCCCGGTCGGCGACCACAGCACGCTCTTCTCCCGGCGCAGCGCGAAGTACCCGAGCGAGTCCCGCTCGCCGTGCCGCTCCAGCAGCGCGCGCAGCCGCCGCTCGTCCTCCGCCGTGAGCGGGTCGACGGCACGGCGGGCGCGGAACGCGGCGTGCACGACGGCCAGGAGGAGCGCCGTACTGAGCACGTTGACGGCGACGTTGACCCAGTTGGGCGTCAGGATGCCGGGGAAGCGGGCGGTGTCGGCGGCGACCGAGATCAGCCGCAGGGTGCCGTAGTGCCAGCGCTCCCAGAACGTCGAACGGGCCGCGTCCGGCGCCCGGTTGGTGACCGTCACCAGAAGCGCGGCCAGCAGCGAGCTGCCGAGCAGCCCGACACCGCCGACGACCGCGGCGAGCCGGGGGTTGGACCGGTCCCCCTTGGCGTAGAACTCGCGCCGGCCGGCGAGCAGCGCGCCGACGAAGACGGCGGTGAGGATCAGGGAGACCCAGTTCTGCGGGTAGTGACGCACCCCGGGGGAGGTCATGGCGAGGCCGAGCAGCACCAGGAAGGGCCCGGCGAGCGCCAGGTTGAGGATCCACGCGGCCCGTTTGCGGCGGCGCAGGGTGACGGCGAGGAACAGGGCCACCACGCCGGAGGCGAAGCCCGCGGTCAGCAGGTACGGCGTGAACAGGTCGGCGTGGTTGTGGCGCCGTACGTCCTGGCCGAGGGAGACCCAGACGGCGCTGAGCAGATTGACGCACGCGACGAGCCGTACGTACCAGACGGCGAACGCGGCGGCCCGCCGCGCGAGCACCGCCCGCCGCTCCGAGCCGACGCCCCACGGCCCCCCGCGCCCCCAGGCCGTACGGAGCCGGGAGACGGGACGGAACCGCAGCCGGGGGACCGGGCGGCGGGGCCGGGAGGCCGGACGGGGCGGGGGCACCGTACGGTCGCCGGTCCCCACGTTGACTCGGGCATCTGCCATGAAACCGGATCATATCCGTGCGTCTCCGGCAGTACGTCCGCATCCCCCTCTCTAGGACGACACGATCCTCAAGGGCGTTGCGCGACGATGCGGAACGTGTTGGCAAAGCGGGTGTGCCGCAGCGCGGGCGCCAGCGCGTGGTCGACCGCCGCCCCCGCCGCGACCAGCGGGGCCCCCGCCCCGAGCACCGCCCTGCGGACCGTGCGGGCCGGCGGCGAGGGCGGCGCCGGCCGCCACGGTGTGTCCGGCGCGGGGGCCGCCCGGGAGAGGGCCAGGGCCAGCGCCGCCGTCAGATCGCCGGGCGCGTGCGACCGCGTCCGGTCCACCGCGAGCACCTCGCAGCCGCGCGCCGCCAGCTCCGCCGTCAGATTCCGCACCGTCGGCAGATGCAGCTGCCGCGGCTGGTCGTACGGAACCCACCAGCGCCCCAGCAGCCGCGCGAACAGGCAGCCGGGGTCCGGGAGTTCGAGCAGCAGACGGCCCCCCGGGCGCAGTACGGCGAGCGCGGCGCGCAGCTCGGCGCGCGGACCCGGCACCCGCGGCAGATGGTGCAGCATGCTCACCACGTCGTAGCGGGCCCGCAGCCGCGCGACGACGTGCGGGTCGGTGAGGTGCCCGCGGTGCGCCTCCTCCACCCGCCCCTCGGCCCGCGCCCACTCCACCCGGCCCGTGGTGTCCAGCCCGTCGAAGGAGGTGTACGGGAAGAACTCCCGCGCCGCCGCCGGGAAGTGCCCGTAGCCGGTGCCGACGTCGAGCCAGCTCTCCGGTTCGCCGTACGGCAGCATCGCCCGCGCGGCGGCCCGGTGCCGCCGCCGGGTGGCCCGCGCGAGCCCCGGCCAGGGCGCCGACTCCCCGGCCTCCAGGGGGCTTTCGGCCAGGTCGCGGTGGTGGAAGGCGAGCCCCTCGGCGGAGAGCGGGGGGTTCTGGAAGGCGTGCCCGCAGTCCCGGCAGCCGTCGACGGTGAACCGTCCGGGCCGGTGCCGCAGCAGGTCGGGCGTGCGCACCCGGGTGCGCAGCCGGCCCGAACCGCACCAGGGGCAGCTCTCGCGCCGGGGCCCGAGGAACTGCTCGATACCCCGGGCGACTTCACCGAGGCACGCGGTCCGCCGCGCGGTGATCGCCTGCGAGGTGCTGCGGGACATGGGCGACTCCTGGAAGGCGGGAATGCTCCGTAGTAAATGCGAGCAAAACGGAACGTATGGGATCGCGATCACCGGTGCAACGACGTGCCCCCCACGTGGCGCGGGCCGGTCCGTCCGCTGCCGGTACTGTTCGGCGAATGAGCTCGCTTAATCTCGACGACTTCACCGATCTGATCGAGCGCCCCGACGGCGGGGTGCGCCGCGACGCCGAGGCGCACCGGGAGAGTCGGATCGTGCCCCCCGGGGCCCTGGGCCGCCTGGACGAGCTGGGCGAGTGGCTCGCCGCGGCGCAGTCCGCGGTGCCGGTACGGCCGATCGAGCGGCCGCGCGCGGTGCTGTTCGCGGGCGACCACGGGGTCGCCGCGCTCGGGGTGTCGGCCCGGCCCGCGGGCGAGGCCGTGCGGCTGGTGCGGGACGTACTGGACGGGGCCGGCCCTGCGGCGATCCTCGCCCGCGGGGCCGGGGTGCCCGTACGGGTGGTCGACCTGGGCCTGGACTGCGACCCCGGGGCGCTGCCCGCCGAGGTCGTACGCCACCGGGTGCGGCGCGGCAGCGGGCGCATCGACATCGAGGACGCGCTCAGCGCGGAGGAGGCCGAGGCGGCGTTCCGGGCCGGGATGGCGGTCGCCGACGAGGAGGCCGACGGCGGGACGGACCTGGTCGTCCTCGGCGACATCAGCGTCGGTGGCACGACGCCGGCGGCCGTGCTCATCGCCGCGCTGTGCGGGACCGACGCGTCGGTGGTGACCGGGCGGGGCGGGCAGGCCATCGACGACCTCGCGTGGATGCGCAAGTGCGCGGCGATCCGGGACGCGTTGCGGCGGGCGCGGCCGGTGCTGGGGGATCAGCTGCAACTGCTCGCGACGGTCGGCGGGGCCGATCTCGCGGCGATGACGGGGTTCCTGCTGCAATGTGCCGTGCGCAAGACGCCGGTGATCCTGGACGGGGTGGTGTCGGCGGCCTGTGCGCTGGTGGGGCAGCGGGTGGCGTTCCGGGCGCCGGACTGGTGGCTCGCGGGGCAGAGCAGTGGGGAGCCGGGGCAGGCGAAGGCGCTGGACCGGATGGCGATCGAGCCGTTGCTGGACCACGGGGTGACGGTCGGCGAGGGCGCGGGCGCCCTCCTCGCCCTCCCCCTGGTCCGCGCCGCCGCATCCCTGGCAGCGGAGCTGCCGGCCCGGCCGACGGCCCCGGCGGAGCCGGAGTGACGGAGGGGCGGGGAAGTTCTCCTCGCCCCCGCCGCCCCTACCCTTCCCGTCCCCTCAAGGGGCTCCGCCCCTTGGACCCCGGGAGAGCTCGGGTGGTGGGGGTTGTGTGGGGAGTGCGGGTGGGTGGGGGCTGATCGCGCAGTTCCCCGCGCCCCTTAAAAGCTAGGGGGCTGCGCCCCCTGCTTTTCCACGGGCGCGGGGAACTGCGCGGGCAACCACGACGCACCCGCACCCACCCACGAACCCCACCCACCCTCCCCGGGGGGCCCGGGGGCGGAGCCCCCGGGTTGAGGATGGGACGGGTAGGGGCGGCGGGGGCGAGGGAGAGATGTTCAGCCGCGCAGCGCGAGGGGCTGGCCGGCGACGACCAGGAGTACCGTTTCGCACTCCGCCCCCACCGCCGCGTTCAGCCGGCCCAACTCGTCGCGGTACCGCCGCCCCGACGCCGTGGCCGGGACGATCCCGGACCCCACCTCGTTGGACACCGCCACCACCGTCCGCCGAGCCGCCCGCACCGCCCCCGCCAACTCCTCCACCCGCCCCCGCAACGCCTTCTCCCCGCCCCCGCCCCACTCCGCGTCGTCCCACGCGTTCACCGTGTCCATCGCATCGGTCAGCCACAGCGACAGACAGTCGATCAGCAGCGGCGGCCCGCTCTCTCCCAGCAGCGGCACCAGATCGCACGTCTCCACCGTCCGCCACGACCCCGGCCGCCGCTCCCGGTGCGCGGCCACCCGCGCCGCCCACTCGGTGTCCCCGCCCCGCGTGCCTCCCGTCGCCACGTACAGCACGTCGGGGAAGGACTCCAGCCGCCGCTCCGCCTCCACCGACTTCCCCGACCGCGCCCCGCCGAGCACCAGCGTGCGGCGGGGCACGTCGGGCACGTCCTCGTAGACGCCCACCGTCAGCGTCGTCCCGTCCGGCACCGCCCGCGCCCCCGCCGCCGCGAGCCGCCGCCGTGTCTCGGCGCCCGGCGGCACGTCGTGGTCGAGGTGCACGGCGACCACGTCCGTCGTCGGCCCCGCCGCGCCCACCGCCCGGAGCCGTGCCAGCGCGTCGGGGCGGCCCAGTACGTCGGCGACGACCATGTCGTACGTCTCGGCCACCCCGTTCTCCAGCCCGGCCGGCGCACCGCCGGGCGGCAGGTACAGCAGCCGGGTGCCGTCCGGACCGGTCACCGCGTACCCGGTGCCCGGCGCGTCCAGCGCCACCGCCCGCACCCGGTGCCCGGTCAGCAGCGCCAGCTCCCGCCCGTCCGGCACCCGCCCGGGCTGCGGCAGCCCCGCCGGGACCTCCACCGCGGGCCCGTCGTGCGGATGCGACAGCAGCACCTGCCGTACACCGCCCAGCGAGCGTCCGGCGCGCGCCGCCGCGAACGCGGCGCCCGGGGTCAGGTCCAGCAGCAGCGTGTCGTCGACGAGCAGCGCGGTCGCCGCGCGCGCGTCCGCGCCGAGGGAGGTCGCGCAGGTCGCGCAGGGACAGTCGGGGCGGGGCAGGCCCGCGGGGGCGCCGGTGCCGAGCAGTGTCAGTTCCACGGACCCGATTTTCACTTGTTTCCACCCGTCTCCGCAGATCGGGCACGCCCGACCAGGGTCTGTCGTCCGGATCAGGTCGCAGGGGACTGACGGTGCCGTCTCAGTGCCGGTGTGCGTGCCGGATCCCGCGTCTGCGGGCTGATCCAAACGGACAGGCCCTAGGCTTCGGGACGGGAGACGGACCATGATCCGGCTCCCGCTGTGCAGTGTGCTCACACCTTGGAGGCGTACATGGCGGCATGGACGTGGCGGTTCGAGAAGGCCGACGGGGCGGAGGTCGAGCCCGCGGTCGTGCCGGAGGAGTTCACCACGCAGGGGGATGCCGAGTCCTGGATCGGGGAGCACTTCAGGCAGCTGCTGGAGGGCGGCGCCGACCAGGTGCGGCTGTTCGAGGACGGCACGCAGATCTACGGCCCGATGAGCCTGCACGCCGAGGAGGCACAGGCGGACGAGGAGCCGCAGGAGCCGCAGGAGGCGTAGGAGGCAGGAGGCAGGAGGCAGGGGGCCGGCGGGCGGGAAGGGGCCGGCGTTACTGCTCGCCCAGTGTCACGTCGGCCGTCCTGCGGTCGCCGCCCCGCGTGTACGTCACCGTCGTGCGGTCGCCCGGCTTCTTGCCGGCCAGCGCCTCGGCGAGCGAGGTGAGGGTGGTGACCCGGGTGCCGCCGAGACCGGTGATGATGTCACCCGACTTCAGCCCCGCCCTGTCGGCCGCGCCGCCCTTGGTGACGTCCACGACCGCGACCCCCGCCGGCTGGTAGTCGTCACCGACCACCGTCCGGGCCGTGATCCCGAGCGCGGCCCGGCCGGAGTCGGTGACCTTGCCGTCCCGCACGATCTGGTCGGCGATCGTCTTCACCATCGACGACGGGATCGCGAACCCGATCCCCGGCGCCGCGCTGCCGCCCAGGTCGGGGTCCGTCGCGGCGAGCGTGGGAATCCCGATCACCCGGCTGTCGAGGTCCACGAGCGCGCCCCCGCTGTTGCCGGGGTTGATCGCCGCGGAGGTTTGCAGCATGTTCGGGATGGTGGCGCCGGTGCCGCCGCCCGAGCGGCCCTCGCTGACGGTGCGGCCGGTCGCCGAGACGATGCCCTGGGTCACGCTCGACGACAGGCCGAGCGGGGAGCCCATCGCCAGCACGATCTGGCCGACCGCGACCTTCGTGGAGTCGGCGAAGGCGGCCGCCTTCAGTCCCTGCGGCAGCTTGTCCAGCTTGATGACGGCGAGGTCCTGCTCGGGGTACGAGTACACCAGCCGTGCGGTGAAGGTGCCCTCGCTGTTGGCCGTGGTCACCTTGAACGTCTTCTCGTCGCCGACGACGTGCGCGTTGGTGACGATGTGGCCCTTGTCGTCGTAGACCACCCCGGAGCCCAGGTCCTGGCTGGCCCGGATCTGCACGACCGAGGGCAGGACGTCCTTGATGACCCTCTGGTAGTCGCTCTGGAGGTCGCTCGCGGCCATGGGGTGAGCGGCGGGGGTGGCGGTGGCGGCGCGGGGTTCGTCCGCGGAGCCGCCTGAACCGGAGGAGCAGCCGCCCAGGAGGAGGGCGGCGCAGGCCATGACGGAGCACGTCGTGAGCGCGCGGCTACGGAAAGCGTCCATACGACGAGTGTGTGGGCGCCCGGCGCCCCCGTCCCCCGCTGGCCCCCCGAACGGGCCTGATCGCGGGGGCGTGCGGGTCGGTTGCGGTTGCGACAAGCCACGACGCACCCGCGGCCGCCGGCGGAAACGCGAACCCCCGGGCTATGAGGCGCCCGTCAGCCCCGCACCCCGCAAAGGTGCAGCAACGCCGCGACCCGGCGGTACGGATCCGTCCGCCCCGCCCGTTCCTCCGCCGCCAGCAGCGCGGTCAACGCGCCGTCGGAGGCCGGGGGCTCCGCCCCGTCCGGCGCCGTGTCCGTGAAGACCCGTACGCCGTACCATGCGTGCAACGGCGCCCCGATCCCCGCGAGCGTCGCCGTCAGCGCCTCCAGGCGGTCGGCGCGTACCTCCAGGTTGAGACGGTTCGTATACGCCGTCGTGTCGAACGCGGCGAGCGCCGCCGGCCAGTCGCCGGACAGACCCGGCCGCATGGCGAGCGCGTCGCCGTTGCGTACGAGGAGGGACAGCAGACCGCCCGGGGCCAGCATCCGGGCCAGGCCCGCCACCAGCGGATCCGGCTCCTCCACGTACATCAGCACCCCGTGGCACAGCACCACGTCGAAGCTGCCCGGCAGGAAGTGCACGCCGGTGTCGCGGCCGTCGCCCTCGATGATCCGCATCCGCTCGCGGACGCCCTCCGGCTCCGCGGCCAGCGCCTCGTGCGCCGCGATGAGCATTCGCGCGTCCCGCTCCAGGCCGGTCACCTTGTGCCCGGCCCGCAGCAGCCGCAGGGCCTGCGTGCCCTGGCCCATGCCGACATCGAGCACCCGCAGCCGCTGCCCGACCGGGAACCGCCCGGCTATCTGCTCGTCCAGCTGCCGGGCCACCAGCTCCTGCCGGACGACGTCCCGCAGCCCGCCCAGCTTGTCCAGCCACGCGTCGGCCGCGCCCCCGGCGAACTCGTCCGTGCTCAGGGCCGTTCCCCGCGCTTGGCCTGGGGCTTGGGCAGCCGCAGCCGGCGCATCTGGAGCGAGCGCATCAGCGCGTAGGCGACGGCGCCGCGCCGGTTCTGGTCCGGGAAGCGGGCGGTGAGCTGCTTGCGCAGCCGGAACGCGGAGACGACCGAGTCGAGCACGATCAGCACGATCACGACCAGCCACAGCAGCAGCGCGATGTTCTGGAGCGAGCCCACCCGCACCAGGCTCAGCGCCAGGATGACCACGGCCATCGGCAGGAAGAACTCCGCGACGCTGAACCGCGAGTCGATGTAGTCCCGCGCGAACTTGCGCACCGGGCCCTTGTCGCGCGCGGGGAGGTACCGCTCGTCGCCGCTGGCCAGCGCCTGGCGCTGACGCTCCATCGCGGCGCGGCGCTCGTCGCGCTGGCGCCGGGCGGCGTCCTTGCGCGTCACCGGCGTCGTCGCGACGCTGCGGCGCTGCGACTGCGCCTCGCTGCGCTTGGGGGTGGGCCGGCCCTTCGGGGCCTGCGGGTCACGGGGCTGCTTGGAGCCGGTCGCGCTCACCTTGTCGGCGACGGCGGCCTTCTCGTCCTTGGCACGGCTACGGAACACGAAACCCAAGGGTACGGGGTGCACCGGCATGGACCGCAGCCGCATGGGGAACGATCCCGCAACACCATTCGTCTGCGGGGGGAGGGATGCGGCGGTTTCTGGTGGTTGCGCCGGGGGCACTCCGGCGGACCCGGGGAAAACCCCGCCGTTTCGGGGAGGCACCTACTCCCTGGGCCGGAGCGGAACCGACCGCAGTCGTCCTTGGGGATGACCGCATCACTCCCCGAACAGTGCGGTAATGGAGGCAGGGCCCGTACTGTGGGTTCTGTCGCAGTCGCTGGAGCTGAAGTCCGTCAGAAGGGGGCGCGCGAAGCCCATGAGCGGTGTCATGAAGCGTATGGGGATGATCTTCCGCGCGAAGGCGAACAAGGCCCTTGACCGGGCCGAGGACCCGCGCGAGACCCTCGATTACTCGTATCAGAAGCAGCTGGAGCTGTTGCAGAAGGTGCGCCGCGGCGTCGCCGACGTGGCGACCTCGCGCAAGCGCCTGGAGCTCCAGCTCAACCAGCTCCAGTCCCAGTCCGGGAAGCTGGAGGACCAGGGCCGCAAGGCGCTCGCCCTCGGCCGCGAGGACCTCGCCCGCGAGGCGCTCTCCCGCCGCGCCGCGCTCCAGCAGCAGGTCACCGACCTGGAGACCCAGCACCAGACCCTCCAGGGCGAGGAGGAGAAGCTCACCCTCGCGGCCCAGCGCCTCCAGGCCAAGGTGGACGCCTTCCGTACGAAGAAGGAGACCATCAAGGCCACGTACACCGCCGCCCAGGCGCAGACCCGGATCGGCGAGGCCTTCTCCGGCATCTCCGAGGAGATGGGCGACGTCGGCCTGGCCATCCAGCGCGCCGAGGACAAGACGCAGCAGATGCAGGCCCGCGCCGGCGCCATCGACGAACTCCTCGCCTCCGGCGCCCTGGACGACCCCTCCGGCATGGCCAAGGACGACATCCAGGCCGAGCTGGACCGCCTCTCCGGCGGCACGGACGTGGAGCTGGAGCTGCAACGGATGAAGGCGGAGCTGGCCGGCCCCGCCGAGCAGCGCCAGGCCCTCGAGGGCGGCGAGGGCCAGGCCCAGTCGCCGTCCCCGAGCCAGTCCCAGCCGCAGGACACCCCGCGCTTCGACAAGCAGTGACGCCGGGCATCGCTCACAATGCGGTCACGGGCCGCCACGGCCCGATCCGGTCCCACGCGCGCGCCTGAGGAGGGCGACATGATCGTACGGATCATGGGGGAGGGGCAGGTGAAGCTGGACGACTCCCGCTTCGCCGAGCTCAACAAGCTGGACGACGACCTGCTGGCGGAGGTGGAGGGCGGCGACGAGGCGGGCTTCCGGCGCACGCTGACGGCGCTGCTGGACGAGGTGCGGCGGCTCGGCGAGCCGTTGCCCGCCGACTCCCTGGAGCCGTCCGAGCTCATCCTCCCGTCGCCCGAGGCGACGCTGGAGGAGGTCCGGGAGATGCTGGCGGACGACGGGTTGTTGCCGGGGTAGGCAGGTGCCGGGGCAGGCAGTACGGGCCGCCCAAGAGCTAGCGGCGGAGCCGCGGTTCGACACAGCCCCGCGCCCCTCGCGGGGACACCCTTCGCGACGCGCCCCGTACCTTTGTCCCCGTGGGCAATCTGTCGCAGGCCCGGTGCTGGCCGTCGAAGCATCCCGTGACGTTCGACGGGGGGCTCGCCGTCGGCGTGTTCGTCTGCATGGTCGCCGGGTCCTTCGTCGACCCGCACGGGGAGCACGGGGTGTCCTGGACCCTGCGCACCCCCACCCCCCTCAGCCTCGCCCTGATGGTGCCGGCCGCCGCCGCGCTGGTGCTGCGCCGGCTCGTCCCGCTCGCCGTCCTGGCCGTCACCACCGCCCTCTCCCTCGTCGAGCTGATCACCGGCGACCCCCGCGCCCCCGTCTCGATGGCCGCCGTCATCGCGCTGTTCACCGTCGCCGCCGTCACCGACCGCCCCACCACCTGGCGGGTCGGCCTGCTGACCATGACCGTGCTGACCGCCACCGCGATGCTCTCCGGACCGCTGCCCTGGTACACCCAGGAGAACCTCGGCCTGTTCGCCTGGACCGGCATGGCCGCGGCGGCCGGGGACGCCGTCCGCAGCCGGCGCGCGTTCGTGCACGCCATCCGCGAGCGCGCCGAACGCGCCGAGCGCACCCGCGAGGAGGAGGCCCGCCGCCGTGTCGCCGAGGAGCGGCTGCGCATCGCCCGCGATCTGCACGACGTCGTCGCCCACCACATCGCCCTGGTCAACGTCCAGGCCGGGGTCGCCGCGCACGTCATGGACAAACGGCCCGACCAGGCCAAGGAGGCCCTCGCCCACGTACGGGAGGCCAGCCGCTCGGCGCTGAACGAACTGCGGGCCACCGTCGGCCTGCTGCGCCAGTCCGGCGACCCGGAGGCCCCCACCGAACCCGCCCCGGGCCTGGCCAGGCTCGACGAACTCGCCGACACCTTCCGCCACGCGGGCCTGCCCGTGGAGGTCGCCCGCGCCGACCACGGCACGATCCTGCCCGCCGCCGTCGACCTCGCCGCCTACCGCGTCATCCAGGAAGCCCTCACCAACGTGCAGAAACACGCGGGCGAGAGCGCCAAGGCCGAGGTCAGCGTCGTCCGCGTGGGCCCGCACGTCGAGATCACCGTCCTGGACGACGGGGCGGGCGGCGACGACGGCCCCGAGGACGGGGGCGGGCACGGACTGCTCGGCATGCGCGAGCGCGTCACCGCCCTGGCCGGCACCCTCACCGCGGGCCCCCGGTACGGAGGCGGCTTCCGCGTCCATGCGATCCTGCCGCTCGACCGCCGTACTTCCGCCACCACCGAGGACAGCCCATGACGATCCGCGTCCTGCTCGCCGACGACCAGGCGCTGCTGCGGAGCGCGTTCCGCGTGCTCGTGGACTCCGAGCCGGACATGGAGGTCGTGGGGGAGGCCTGCGAGGGCGCGGAGGCGGTGCGTCTGACCCGCGAACGGGCCGCCGACGTCGTCCTCATGGACATCCGCATGCCCGGCACCGACGGCCTCGCCGCCACCCGGCTGATCAGCGCGGACCCCGAACTCGCCCATGTCCGGGTGGTGATGCTGACGACCTTCGAGGTCGACGAGTACGTGGTGCAGTCCCTGCGCGCCGGCGCCTCCGGCTTCCTGGGCAAGGGCTCCGAACCGGAGGAGCTGCTGAGCGCGATCCGGGTCGCCGCCGGCGGCGAGGCACTGCTGTCGCCCGCCGCCACCAAGGGGCTGATCGCCCGGTTCCTGGCGCAGGGCGACATGGACGACGACGGCCGCGACCGGGCGCACGCCGAGCGGCTCGCCGCGCTCACCGGGCGCGAGCGCGAGGTGCTCGTCCAGGTGGCGGGCGGCCACTCCAACGACGAGATCGCCGAGCGGCTGGAGGTCAGCCCGCTGACGGTGAAGACGCACGTCAACCGCGCCATGAGCAAGCTCCACGCGCGCGACCGCGCCCAACTGGTCGTCATCGCCTACGAGTCGGGCCTGGTCCGCCCGCGCACGGACTGACCAGGCCCCGGGCCGTGGTCTACGGAAGCGCCAGCATCCGCTCCAGGGCCAGCTTGGCGAACGCCTCCGTCTCCGCGTCCACCTCGATCCGGTTCACCAGCGTGCCCTCCGCCAGCGACTCCAGCGTCCACACCAGGTGCGGCAGGTCGATGCGGTTCATCGTCGAGCAGAAGCAGACCGTGCGGTCCAGGAAGACGATCTCCTTGCCCTCGGGGGCGAAACGGTTCGCCAGCCGCCGTACCAGGTTCAGCTCCGTGCCGATCGCCCACTTGGACCCGGCCGGGGCCTCCTCCAGCGCCTTGATGATGTACTCCGTCGAGCCGACCTGGTCCGCCGCGGCGACGACCTCGTGACGGCACTCGGGGTGCACCAGCACGTTGACGCCGGGTATCCGGGCCCGTACGTCGTTCACCGACTCCAGGCTGAAGCGGCCGTGCACCGAGCAGTGGCCGCGCCACAGGATCATCTTGGCGGCGCGCAGCTCCTCCGTCGTCAGCCCGCCGTTCGGCTTGTGGGGGTTGTAGACGACGCAGTCCTCGAGCGACATCCCCATGTCGCGGACGGCGGTGTTGCGCCCGAGGTGCTGGTCGGGCAGGAACAGCACCTTCGTCGTCGCGGGCTCGCCCTGCGCGAACGCCCACTCCAGGGCCCGCTTCGCGTTGGAGGAGGTGCAGATGGTGCCTCCGTGTCGGCCGGTGAAGGCCTTGATGTCGGCGGAGGAGTTCATGTACGACACCGGCACCACCTGCTCGGCGATGCCCGCCTCGGTGAGCACGTCCCAGCACTCGGCGACCTGCTCGGCCGTCGCCATGTCGGCCATGGAACAGCCGGCGGCCAGGTCGGGCAGGACGACCTTCTGGGCGTCGGAGGTGAGGATGTCGGCGGACTCGGCCATGAAGTGCACGCCGCAGAAGACGATGTACTCCGCCTCGGGGCGGGCGGCGGCGTCGCGGGCCAGTTTGAAGGAGTCGCCGGTGACGTCCGCGAACTGGATGACCTCGTCGCGCTGGTAGTGGTGGCCGAGCACGAAGACCTTGTCGCCGAGCTTCTCCTTGGCCGCGCGGGCGCGCTCGACCAGGTCCGGGTCGGACGGCGAGGGCAGGTCGCCGGGGCACTCCACACCGCGCTCGCTCCTCGGGTCGGCCTCGCGGCCGAGCAGCAGCAGGGCGAGGGGTGAGGGCTGTACGTCGAGCTCGGTGGTCTGGGCGGTGGTCACGGCACGCACCCTTTCTGTTCTGCGGCTCGTCGGCCGGGGCACCGGACCGACGGGGCATACGGGTCAAACGGGATCGACAGCACCGACTTCTCGTCGGATTGACGTTATTATCATATCCGCTTCGCGTCAGTTTGACGACGGCCCTCGCGTCCATGTGACGTGAATCCCGGTCGCCCGGAACCGGGAATGCGGGCGTTGTCCCCTCTCCTCGCGTGTGTGCGAGCATGAAGGGGAAGAAGGAAGCGGGACGAAGCGAGAAGCAGGCGCCCGGCCCGGAATGAATCCGCGGCCCCGCGGGTTGCACTCGTCGGCAAGCAGTCTCCGTACAACCCGGGAGAGATGTAGATGTCCGTATCGGACGAGACCACCACCGTCACCGACGGCATCATCCTGACGGACGCCGCCGCGTCCAAGGTCAAGGCCCTGCTCGACCAGGAAGGCCGTGACGACCTCGCGCTGCGCGTGGCCGTTCAGCCCGGCGGCTGCTCCGGCCTGCGCTACCAGCTCTTCTTCGACGAGCGCTCGCTCGACGGCGACGTGAAGAAGGACTTCGGCGGGGTCGCGGTCGTCACCGACCGCATGAGCGCGCCGTACCTGGGCGGTGCCACCATCGACTTCGTGGACACGATCGAGAAGCAGGGCTTCACGATCGACAACCCGAACGCGACGGGCTCCTGCGCCTGCGGCGACTCCTTCAGCTGACCGTTGCTGACGACGGCGGCGCCCCCTTCCGAGGGGGCGCCGCCGTCGTTCGTGTGTGCCCTCAGCGGGCGGTCGGGCTCGCCGACGGCAACGGGGCGGTGGCCTTCGGTACCGGCCTGCCGTTCGGGTCCACGACCGTGCGGCCGCCCAGCGGTGCGTCCAGGTGCAGCGTGGCGCGGTAGACCCGGGCGACCGCGATGCACGGGCGCTCCGGGTGGGCCGTGGTCCCGGTGACGGCCACCGTCACCTTCTTCGCGTCCTCGCGCGCGGTGGCCTCGTACGCCGTGCACACGCCGCCCTCGTAGACGACGGTCAGCTCCGTGCCGTCGGCGCGGTAGCCGGTGAGGTGCGCGTCGTGGCTCGACGACGAACCGGTCGGGCTCGGCTCGCCGGGGGCCGTGGGCGCCGCCAGGTAACGCGGGTCGACCGCCGCGCGGGCGACGGTGGACGTGTCCTTCTCTCCCGCCGGCCGCACCTCGAACAGCCACGACGGCACCAGCACGGGGCGGCCCGCCGAGGTGCGCGCGGCCAGTCCGAACTCCGCGTCCTCCACCCGTACGGTCCTGCGCGCGCCGCCGGTGGGGGAGGCGGCGCACGGCGTCTCGTCCCGGTCCTTCAGCGGGACGGGGCGGGCGCAGCCGCCGATGCCCTTGCGGCCGTACGACGCGGTGGCGCCGTTCATCAGGTCCAGCGCCTTCTCGGCGCCGATCACCGGGTACTCGGCGCCCTCCCGGGGAGCGACGAGTGTGCCGCTGCCGCCGACGACCTCGCCCCCGCTGCCGATCTGCAACCCCGTCGTCCACCCGGAGGTGGGCAGTCCGCCCACCCGGGGTTCGGCGTTGACCACCCGGGCTCCACCCAGGACCTGGCTCGCGTCCAGCTTCGCGTCGTCCTGGCCGACGGCATCGAGCACGGGCGCGGCCGCCTTCCTGGCGGTGTCGGGGCCGACGGGGTCCGTCGTGCCCGCGGCGGAGCCGGAGCCGCCGGGTGTGCACGGCCGGCCGCGCAGACAGTTGTCGCCGCCGGGCTTCACCGCGCTGAACGTCCAGGTGCCGGGCGCCTCGCGGTCCACCCGCAGCAGGGGCGCCGCCTCGCCCTTGGCGGTGCCCACCTGCCACCGGTCGCCGACCAGCCGCGGGGTCCCGGTCAGCCGCAGCGCCTTCGCCAGCCGGGCCACGTCGTCCTTGGAGACCCGCCCCTCGGCCCAGTACACCGCCGCGGAGTCGGGCCCGTCGGGCAGCTCACCGCTCGCGCGGTAGACGGCGCCGTACGGGTTCGGCTCCCCGACGGCGATCCCGGGGCGCCCGTCGCCCCCGTACCCGTCGAGGGCGAGCGCCGGGGGAGCGGAGCCGCCGCCCCCGGGGTCCGCGTCGTCCCCGCCGGAGGCGGACGCGGCGAGATACGCCCCACCGCCCGCGACGAGCAGCACGGCCCCCACGGCGGCCGCGACGACACCGCGCCCCCGCCCCGCCGGGGCTCGGCCGCCTCGGCGACCGGCGACGCCGGGGTCGTCGGTGCCACCAGCAGCGCCGGGTCCGCCGGGTCCGTCGGGTCCGCCGGGTCCGCCGGGACCGTCGGGTCCGCCGGGTCCGCCGGGATCGCCGGGTCCGCCGGGTCCGCCGGGATCGCCGGGATCGCCGGGACCGTCGGGTCCGCCGGGTCCGTCGGGTCCGCCGGGTCCGTCGGGTCCGCCGGGTCCGTAGGGTCCGCCGGGTCCGCCGGGACCGCCGGGATCGCCGGGTCCGTCCGTTCCGCCGGGACCGTCGGGATCGCCGGGACCGTCCGTTCCGCGCGCGGTCTTGGCGGCGCCGTCGGCGTCCGGAGCGCCCTCGGGGCCCGCAGCGCCCCGGGGGCCGTTCGGGTCGTCGTCGGTGGGGTGCTCGGTGTTCACCGCATCGCTCCTTCCGCTCCGCTGCTGTCCCGTGTCGTACGTCGCCTCCCCTGCACGGGGGACGGCGATGGGACGCAGCGGGGGAGCGCACGGTTCCCCCGGGCGCGCTCAGTCGCCGTAGTCGGACATCGCCTCCAGCAGCCGGGCGGAGCCCGCCGGTACGCGTACGCCGTGGATACGGGAGGGGGAGACCGGCGGCGACGCCTTCGCGGCGGCGGGGGCGGTCCAGCGCGGGGCCATCCGGGCGCCGTCGCCCGGCAGCGACGCCAGGTCGCCCTCCAGGTCCACCGGGGCGGCGACCGGGGCGGGGCCGTGGAACTCGAGGTTCGTCATGCCCGCACCGTAGGCACGGCAGAGCCCGCGAAGAAAGACCTACTATCGGGTAGTTCCGCCTGCTTCAGCGGCGAGTGCCGACCGGGTAGCGTGAACCGTCAATCCCCCTCCTCCGAGGAGCGTGCCCTCGCCGTGCGTATCGCAGTCACCGGCTCCATCGCCACCGACCACCTGATGACCTTCCCCGGCCGCTTCACCGATCAGCTGGTCGCGGACCAGCTGCACACGGTCTCCCTCTCCTTCCTGGTCGACAACCTCGACGTACGCCGGGGCGGTGTCGGCGCGAACATCGCCTTCGGCATGGGCCAGCTCGGCACCCGCCCTGTGCTGGTCGGCGCGGCCGGCGCGGACTTCGACGAGTACCGGGCGTGGCTGGACCGGCACGGCGTCGACACGGACTCCGTCCGCATCTCCGAGACCCTGCACACCGCACGCTTCGTGTGCACCACCGACGCCGACCACAACCAGATCGGCTCCTTCTACACGGGCGCGATGAGCGAGGCCCGGCTGATCGAGCTGAAGACGGTCGCCGACCGCGTGGGCGGCCTCGACCTCGTCCTGATCGGCGCGGACGACCCCGAGGGGATGCTCCGGCACACCGAGGAGTGCCGCTCGCGCGGCATCCCGTTCGCCGCCGACTTCTCGCAGCAGATCGCCCGGATGAACGGCGACGAGATCCGGATACTGCTGGACGGGGCGACGTACCTCTTCTCCAACGAGTACGAGAAGGGTCTGATCGAGTCCAAGACCGGGTGGACCGACGCGGAGATCCTGGAGCGGGTCGGGCACCGGGTGACCACGCTCGGGGCGCGGGGTGTGCGCGTGGAGCGGGTCGGGGCGGAGCCGATCGAGGTGGGGTGCCCGGAGGAGGAGCGCAAGGCCGACCCCACGGGGGTGGGCGACGCCTTCCGGGCGGGGTTCCTGTCGGGGCTGGCGTGGGGGGTCTCGCTGGAGCGGGCGGCGCAGGTGGGGTGCATGCTGGCGACGCTGGTGATCGAGACGGTGGGGACGCAGGAGTACCGGTTGCAGCGGGCCCACTTCATGGACCGCTTCACCAAGGCGTACGGCGAGGAAGCGGGCGTGGAGGTCAAGAGCCACCTGCGGTGAGCGGGTGACGGGGGGTTCGCCCGGAAGGGTTCTCGCCCCCGCCGCCCCTGCCCATTCCCGCCCCCCGGGGGGCAAGCCCCCGGACCCCCGAAAAGATCGCGCAGTTCCCGCGCCCCTGGACCAGGGGCGCGGGAACTGCGCAACGGGGTCCAAGGGGCGGAGCCCCTTGAAGGGACGGGAAGGGTAGGGGCGGCGGGGGCGAAAACCATCCGTCACGACACCCGCCGGACCACATACGCCACCCCCGCACCCCCCTCCACCGCCTCCTCCCCCTCGTACCGCTGCCCCCGCATCTCGCACCACGCCGGAATATCGAGCCGCGCCGCCTCGTCGTCGGACAGCACCCGCACCACACCCCCCACCGGCACCTCCCCCCACACCTTCGCCAGCTCGATCACCGGAATGGGGCACCGCTTCCCCAGCGCGTCGACCACCACCGCGGCAGCCCCCCCGGCCGCGGGCCGGGACACCACCGGCACCCCCAGCCGCGCCCGCACCTCCGCCACCACCCCCGGCACCACGGACAGGAACCCCTCGACGTCCTCCTCCGCTGCCCCCGCCGGGAGCGACACCCGCACATTCCCCTCGCTCAGCACCCCCATCGCCACCAGCACATGGCTCGGCGTCAACGTGCTGCTCGTGCACGACGACCCGGACGACACCGAGTACCCCGCCCGGTCCAGCTCGTGCAGCAACGTCTCCCCGTCGACATAGAGACAGGAGAACGTCACGATCCCCGGCAGCCGTCGCTCCGGATCCCCCACCACCTCCACGTCCGGCACCAGCTCCGCCACCCGCCCCCGGATCCGCTCCGTCAACTCCCGCAGCCGCGGGGCCTCCTGGGCCGCCTCGGCCCGCACCGCCCGCAGCGAGGCCGCCGCCGCCACGATCGCCGGCAGGTTCTCGAAGCCGGGCGCCCGCCCCGACTCCCGCTCGTCGCCCGGACCGGCCGGCGCGAACCGTGTCCCCTTGCGCACCGCCAGCAGCCCCACCCCGGACGGTCCGCCCCACTTGTGCGCACTGGCCGCGAGCAGCGACCACTCCCCGGGCACCGGCCCCCACCCCAGCGACTGCGCCGCGTCCACGAGGAGCGGCACCCCGGCCGCCCGGCAGGCCGCCGCCGCCTCGGCCACCGGCTGCTCGGTGCCCACCTCGTGGTTGGCGGACTGAAGACACGCCAGCGCGGTGCCGGGCCGCAGGGCCGCCGCGTACGCCGACGGGTCCACCGCCCCCGTACGGTCCACCCCGACCCGGGTGACCGTCCCGCCGTCCGCCTCGAACGACTCGGCCGCGTGCAACACCGAAGAATGTTCGACCGCTGACACGATCAGGTGGCGTCCGACGCGCCGCCGGCCGCCGAGCGCCCCCGCGATCCCGGAGTGCACCGCCCGGGTGCCGGAGGAGGTGAAGACCAGCTCGTCGGGACGGCACCCCACCGCCTCCGCGGCCGCCTCCCGCGCCGCGTCGAGCAGCAGCCGGGCCCGGCGCCCCTCCCGGTACAGCCGCGCGGGATCGGCCCAGCCCTCGTCCAGGGCGGCCAGCAGCGCCTGACGGGCCACGGGATGGAGGGGAGCGGCGGAGGCGGCGTCGAAGTACGGCATGGGCACCACGCTAGGCGCAACCGGAGACGAACGAAGAAGCACGGCGTCCCCGTCCCGGACCCGGCCTCAGGCCGCCCCCGGCGCGCCGCCGTTCCGCCGGTCCCCGTCCGTCCCACGCCCGTGTTCCGCCCCATCAGGGTGACCCGTGACGCGTATGCCACCCTCCCCGCGACCCTCCGAGGGGCGTCGGCTAGGGTTTGGTCCGCATAAACATCAAACCCCTGCCCGACGCAGGGCGGCGACCGACCAGTGAGAAGGCCGCAGCCAACCAGCGCGGGCGAGACACTCGGGAAGGCGCTACGTGAGTCCCAACGGCTCCGACCTCCCCCACGCCGCGGGCGGCGCGGGCGGTACCCCCAAGCCGCGGCGCCCGATGCGGCGGAAGCTGCTGCAGGCGCTGACTGCGGGCCTGGTCCTGGCGACCGCGACCGGTTGCACATACAAGGACTTCCCTCGCCTTGGTATGCCCACCCCGACCACGGAAGAGGCTCCGCGGATCCTCTCCCTGTGGCAGGGCTCCTGGGCGGCCGCGATCGCGGTCGGCTGCCTGGTCTGGGGCCTGATCCTGTGGAGTGCTTTCTTCCACCGGCGCAGCCGCACCAAGGTCGAGGTCCCCCCTCAGACCCGGTACAACATGCCCATCGAGGCGCTGTACACCGTGGTCCCCCTGATCATCGTCTCGGTGCTGTTCTACTTCACCGCCCGGGACGAGACGAAGCTCATGGACACCTCCGCCAAGCCCGACGTGACCATCAACGTCGTCGGCTTCCAGTGGAGCTGGGGCTTCAACTACGTCGAGAACGTCGACGGTTCCACAGGTGACGCGAAGACCGACGAGAACCTGGACCCGATCCCGGACCGGTTCAAGAAGGACTTCCCGGCCAACGCCGGCGGTGTCTACGACGTCGGCACGCCCGCCTCGAAGAACCCGCAGAACGGCAACCCGGGCCCGACCCTGTGGCTGCCCAAGGGCGAGACCGTCCGCTTCGTTCTCACCTCGCGCGACGTCATCCACTCCTTCTGGGTGCTGCCGTTCCTGATGAAGCAGGACGTCATCCCGGGCCACACCAACGCCTTCCAGGTGACCCCCAACAAGGAGGGCACCTACCGCGGCAAGTGCGCCGAGCTCTGTGGCGTCGACCACTCCCGGATGCTGTTCAACGTGAAGATCGTTTCCCCCGAGCGCTACCAGCAGCATCTCAAGGACCTCGCCAAGAAGGGGCAGACCGGTTACATTCCCGCCGGCATCGCGCAGACGAGCCACGAGAAGAACCGGGAGACGAACAACCTGTGAGCATCCTCAATCAACCCCAGGGTGCCGCGGCAGCGGGTTCCCACTACGAGGACGAGCTGCCGGTCCGGCGCCAGAATCGCGGCAGCGTCGTCATCAAGTGGCTCACCACCACCGACCACAAGACGATCGGCACGCTGTACCTGGTCACGTCGTTCGTGTTCTTCTGCATCGGCGGCGTCATGGCGCTCTTCATGCGCGCCGAGCTCGCCCGCCCGGGTTTGCAGATCATGTCGAACGAGCAGTTCAACCAGGCGTTCACGATGCACGGCACGATCATGCTGCTGATGTTCGCGACGCCGCTGTTCGCCGGCTTCACGAACTGGATCATGCCGCTCCAGATCGGCGCGCCCGACGTGGCGTTCCCGCGGCTGAACATGTTCGCCTACTGGCTCTACCTGTTCGGCTCGACCATCGCGGTCGGCGGCTTCCTCACCCCGCAGGGCGCGGCCGACTTCGGCTGGTTCGCCTACTCCCCGCTGTCGGACGCGGTCCGCTCGCCGGGCGTCGGCGCCGACATGTGGATCATGGGTCTGGCCTTCTCCGGCTTCGGCACGATCCTCGGCGCGGTCAACTTCATCACCACGATCATCTGCATGCGCGCCCCCGGCATGACGATGTTCCGCATGCCGATCTTCACCTGGAACGTGCTGCTCACCGGTGTACTGGTGCTGCTCGCCTTCCCCGTGCTGGCCGCCGCGCTGTTCGCCCTGGAGGCGGACCGAAAATTCGGGGCACACGTATTCGATGCCACAAACGGCGGCGCACTGCTGTGGCAACACCTCTTCTGGTTCTTCGGCCATCCAGAGGTGTACATCATCGCGCTGCCGTTCTTCGGCATCATCAGTGAGGTCATCCCGGTCTTCTCCCGCAAGCCGATGTTCGGCTACATGGGCCTGATCGGCGCGACGATCTCCATCGCCGGCCTCTCCGTGACCGTGTGGGCGCACCACATGTACGTCACCGGCGGTGTGCTGCTGCCGTTCTTCTCCTTCATGACGTTCCTCATCGCCGTCCCGACCGGTGTGAAGTTCTTCAACTGGATCGGCACGATGTGGAAGGGCTCACTCAGTTTCGAGACCCCGATGCTGTGGGCCACCGGCTTCCTGATCACCTTCACCTTCGGTGGTCTGACCGGCGTCATCCTGGCCTCGCCGCCGATGGACTTCCACATCTCCGACTCGTACTTCGTGGTGGCGCACTTCCACTACGTCGTCTTCGGCACCGTCGTCTTCGCGATGTTCTCCGGCTTCCACTTCTGGTGGCCGAAGTTCACCGGCAAGATGCTCGACGAGCGGCTCGGCAAGATCACCTTCTGGACGCTGTTCATCGGCTTCCACGGCACGTTCCTCATCCAGCACTGGCTGGGCGTCGAGGGCATGCCGCGCCGGTACGCGGACTATCTCGCGGCCGACGGCTTCACCACGCTGAACACGCTGTCGACGATCTTCTCGTTCCTGCTCGGCCTGTCGATCCTGCCGTTCCTCTACAACGTGTGGAAGACCGCCAAGTACGGCAAGAAGGTCGAGGTCGACGACCCGTGGGGCTACGGCCGTTCGCTGGAGTGGGCGACCTCCTGCCCGCCGCCGCGGCACAACTTCCTCACGCTGCCGAAGATCCGCAGTGAGTCCCCGGCGTTCGACCTGCACCACCCGGAGATCGCGGCGCTCGACCAGCTCGAGAACGCCGGGCACGGCGAGAAGACGCTCGCCGGGAGCAAGGAGGCCGGCAAGTGAAGGTCCAGGGCAAGATGTTCCTGTGGCTGGCGGCCTTCCTGGTCGTCATGGCCATCATCTACGGCGCGTGGTCGAAGGAGCCCGCCGGTACGACGGCGCTCTTCCTGGCCTTCGGCCTGAGCGTGATGATCGGCTACTACCTGGCCTTCACGGCCCGGCGGGTCGACGCGGGCGCGCAGGACAACAAGGACGCGGATGTCGCGGACGACGCCGGTGAGCTGGGCTTCTTCAGCCCGCACAGCTGGCAGCCGCTCGCCCTCGCCGTCGGTGGCGCCCTCGCCTTCATGGGCGTCGTCTTCGGCTGGTGGCTGCTGTTCTTCTCCGCCCCGATCATCCTGATCGGCCTGTGGGGCTGGGTCTTCGAGTACTACCGCGGCGAGAACCGCACCCAGTAACACGCCTGTGCACCACCGGGAGCCCGGACACTCCGTCAGGAGCGTCCGGGCTCCTCCGTACGGCCCACCCGCGTCCCCCGTACGGCCCACCCGCCGCGCCGCTCCCGGGGGGCGTCCCTACGTTGAGGCCATGAGTACCTCACCGCGCAGCCGTACGGTCGCCGGCTGCACCCTGCTGGTGGTCTCCATGGCCGTGGGACTCAGTGCCTGCGGCGGGGGCGACCATCCGCTCGCGGCCAAGCCGTACGACGCGGGGGACCGGGTCGCCGTCAGCGCCCTGGCGGACGACGGCAAGAAGGCGGACCCGGACAAGCCCCTGGAAGTCACCTCACGGGACTCCGACGGACGCCTCACCGACGTCACCGTCACCGACGCCGCCGGACGCCGTGTGCCGGGCGAACTCACCGCCGACGGCAGCCGCTGGCACAGCACGTCACCGCTGGCCTCGGGCGCCCACTACACGGTCCGGGTCAGCACCGAGGACGAGGACGGGGCCCCCGGGCGCAAGGTCGTCGAGTTCGACACCGGCGCCGGTAAGTCCAAGAAGGTGAACGTCGCCTTCGGCCCGGACGCGGGCACCTACGGCGTCGGCCAGCCCGTCACCGCCACGCTCAGCGAGCCGGTCAAGGACAAGGCCGCCAGGGCCGTCGTGGAGCGCTCCCTGCACGTGAGCGCCCGGCCCGCGGTCGAGGGCGCCTGGTACTGGGTGGACGACACCACGCTCCACTACCGCCCCAAGGAGTACTGGCCCGCCCACACCACCGTCACGGTCTCCAGCGACCTGCACGGGCTGAAGGTGGCCGACCGGCTCCGCGGCGGCGACGCCAAGCCGCTGAAGCTCACCACCGGCGACAAGATCGTCGCCGCGACGGACGCCGCCACGCACACGATGACGGTCTACCGCAACGACGAGGAGATCAACGAGATCCCCGTCACCACGGGCAAGTCCGGCTTCGAGACCCGGAACGGCGTCAAGGTCGTGCTCGGCAAGCAGTACCTCGTACGTATGCGCAGTACCAGCATCGGCATCGCGGAGGGCTCCGCGGACTCCTACGACCTGCCGGTGTACTACGCCACGCAGGTGACGCTCAGCGGCGAATACGTCCACGCGGCCCCGTGGTCCGTCGACTCCCAGGGCTCCGCCAACGTCAGCCACGGCTGCACGGGCATGAGCACGAGCAACGCGGAGTGGTTCTACGACACGGTGCGGGCCGGCGACGTGGTGACCGTCGTCAACTCCGACGGCGACGCGATGGCGCCGTTCGGCAACGGGTACGGCGACTGGAATCTGTCCTGGAAGGACTGGCAGAAGGGCAGCGCCCTCACCCCGTCGAAGCCGGCGAAGTTGCCGAGCCTCCTCGACAGGGCTCGGCTGCGGCCCCAGGGCGCGTAGCGGCTCCGCCGGGCGCCTGACAACTCGGGGGCTTCTGGGTTGTTGGCGGGTGCGGATGCGTCGTGGCTTGTCGCGCAGTTCCCCGCGCCCCTAAAAAGCAGGGGGCGCAGCCCCCTAGCTTTTAGGCGCGCGGGGAACTGCGCGAGCAACCACAACCGACCCGCACCCGCCAACGCACGCGTACCCCCGAGCTACTGGGCGCCCCCGGCGGAGCCGTCACGCCCCCGGCGGAGCCGTCACGCCCCCGGCGGAGCCGTCACGCGCTGAGGGCGACCCTCTTCAGGAGGGTGCCCAGCGTCGTGGCGAGGTCGACGGGATCGACCGGCAGCGTCACGGCCGCGTCCGCCCGGCTCCACGTCGCCAGCCACGCGTCCTGCGGCCGCCCCATCAGCACCAGCACCGGCGGGCACTGGAACACCTCGTCCTTGATCTGGCGGCACACCCCCATGCCGCCCATCGGCACGGCCTCGCCGTCCAGCACGCACACGTCGATCCCGCCGCGGTCCAGCTCGCGCAGGACCGCCTCCGGCGTGGCGCACTCCAGGAACTCCACCTCGGGGCCGTCCGGAACGGGCCGCCTGCCGGACGCGAGCCGCACCTGTTCGCGGGTGGTGGAGTCGTCGCTGTAGACCAGCACGGTGGCGGTCGGCTGCATGCTTCCTCCGGAAGACCTCGTCGTCGTGCGGACATGGACCGTTGGGCCGGATGCTACTCCCTCGCACCCTCCCCGGGCAGCGGTCGGAACGGCCCGGCGATGCGCCATCCGGGCAGCGCACGGGGTGCGGACACTCCGAACGGCACCCCCCGGGGTGAGGGCGGGATAAGCGACCGACATAATGTCGGTCGTGGCGACAGCAACGACAGTAGATACCGGGCACGCACACCCGTCGGTCAACCGGCCGAACCTCACCAGCGTCGGAACCATCATCTGGCTGAGTTCCGAGCTGATGTTCTTCGCGGCCCTCTTCGCGATGTACTTCACCCTGCGATCGGTGACCGGCCCCGATCACTGGAAGGAGATGGCGAGTGCGCTCAACGTCCCCTTCTCGGCGACGAACACCACGATCCTGGTGCTCTCCTCGCTCACCTGTCAGCTCGGCGTGTTCGCCGCCGAGCGCGGTGACGTGAAGAAGCTCCGGGGCTGGTTCATCGTCACCTTCATCATGGGCGCGATCTTCATCGGCGGTCAGATCTACGAGTACACCGAGCTGGTCAAGAAGGACGGCATCTCGCTCTCCTCCGACCCGTACGGCTCGGTGTTCTACCTGACCACCGGCTTCCACGGTCTGCACGTGACGGGCGGTCTCATCGCCTTCCTCTTCGTGCTCGGCCGTACGTACGCGGCGAAGAGGTTCACGCACGACCAGGCAACGGCAGCGATCGTCGTGTCCTACTACTGGCACTTCGTCGATGTCGTCTGGATCGGCCTCTTCGCCACGATCTACCTGATCAAGTAGCCGAAGCGCCGAGACCGGCCACCCGACCCTTCCGAAGCATCGACGCAGAAGATCCTGACACCGGGGTAATCCGTGAAAAAGCTCTCCGCACGACGACGCCATCCGCTGGCGGCGATCGTCGTCCTACTCCTCGCGCTGGCGGCCACCGGGGGGCTGTACACCGCGTTCGCGCCCGCGGACAAGGCTCAGGCCGACGACACCGCACAGTCCCTCGCCATCGAGGAGGGCAAGAAGCTCTACGAGGTGGGCTGCGCCAGTTGCCACGGCACCGGTGGTAAGGGCAGCTCCGACGGTCCGAGCCTGATCGGCGTGGGCGCCGCCGCGGTCGACTTCCAGGTCGGCACGGGCCGCATGCCGGCCTCCACCTCGCAGCAGGCGCAGGTCGAGAAGAAGAAGAACATCTACTCGCAGGCGCAGATCGACCAGCTCGCCGCGTACATCGCCTCCCTCGGCGCCGGCCCGGCCACGCCGACCAAGGACGAGTACAGCCCGGAGGGCGCGGACATCGCCAAGGGCGGTGAGCTGTTCCGTACCAACTGCTCGCAGTGCCACAACTTCACCGGCAAGGGCGGCGCGCTGACGAACGGCAAGTTCGCGCCGAGCCTGGAGGGTGTCGCCCCGAAGCACATCTACGAGGCCATGCAGACCGGCCCGCAGAACATGCCGTCCTTCCCCGACACCACGCTGACGTCCAAGAACAAGCAGGACATCATCGCGTACCTGAAGGCTGTCGACGGCGATGAAACGACCAACCCCGGCGGTCTCGAGCTCGGCGGTCTTGGCCCGGTCAGCGAGGGTCTGTTCGCCTGGATCTTCGGACTCGGCGCGCTGATCGCGGTCGCCGTCTGGGTCGCCGCTCGGACCGCAAAGGCCAAGAAGTCATGAGTAGCCAAGACATTCCAGAAGAGAAGCTGCCCGCCGAGCGGGACCAGGAGCACGGGGCCCACGAGGGCCTGGCCGTCGCGGACGAGGAGAACCCGTTCGCGGACCCCGGTCTGCCGCCGCACGAGCACCGCCGCCAGGACGTGGACGAGAAGGCCGCGAACCACTCCGAGCGCACGGTGGCGCTGCTGTTCACCGTCTCGATGCTGGCCACCATCGGCTTCATCGCCTCCTACGTGGCGATCTCGCCGGACACCTCGATCTACGTGTTCCCGCTGGGGCACATCAGCGCGCTCAACTTCGCGCTCGGCCTGACCCTCGGCGTGGCGCTGTTCGCGATCGGCGCGGGCGCGGTCCACTGGGCCCGCACCCTGATGTCCGACGTGGAGATCGCCGACGAGCGTCACCCGATCGAGGCACCCCCGGAGACCCGCTCGAAGGTCCTCGCCGACTTCAAGCAGGGCGCCAAGGAGTCCGCGCTCGGCCGCCGCAAGCTGATCCGCAACACCATGTTCGGCGCGCTCACCCTGGTGCCGCTCTCCGGCGTCATGCTGCTGCGCGACCTCGGCCCGCTGCCCCACACCAAGCTCCGCCACACCGCGTGGGCCAAGGGCAAGCTGCTGGTCAACATGAACACCAACGAGCCGGTCCGGCCCTCGGACGTGGCCGTGGGCTCGCTGACCTTCGTCAAGCCCGAGGGGCTCGAGGAGCACGACGAGGACTTCCAGACCGAGATCGCCAAGGCGGCCCTGATGATCGTCCGGCTCCAGCCGGAGAACATCAAGGACAAGCAGGAGCTCGACTGGAGCCACGAGGGCATCGTGGCCTACTCCAAGATCTGCACCCACGTCGGGTGCCCGATCTCGCTGTACGAGCAGCAGACGCACCACGTCCTGTGCCCGTGCCACCAGTCCACCTTCGACCTCTCCGACGGTGCCCGAGTCATCTTCGGCCCGGCCGGCCACCCCCTGCCGCAGCTGCGCATCGGTGTGAGCGAGGACGGTTACCTCCAGGCGCTCGGCGACTTCGCGGAGCCCGTCGGTCCTGCTTTCTGGGAGCGCGGATGAGTACTGCAGCAGCCAGCAACGAGCCGCGCAGGCGCGGCAAGGCACCCGCCGGAGAGCGGGTCGCCGACTGGGCCGACGGCCGCCTGGGGATCTACTCCCTGGCCAAGTCCAACATGCGCAAGATCTTCCCCGACCACTGGTCGTTCATGCTCGGTGAAGTCTGCATGTACAGCTTCATCATCATCATCCTGACGGGTGTCTATCTGACGCTGTTCTTCCACCCGTCGATGAACGAGGTCCAGTACCACGGCAGTTACGTGCCGTTGCAGGGCCAGATGATGTCCGAGGCGTTCAACTCGACCATGCACATCTCCTTCGAGGTGCGCGGTGGTCTGCTGATCCGGCAGATCCACCACTGGGCGGCGCTGATCTTCCTCGCCGGCATGTTCGTGCACATGATGCGCGTCTTCTTCACGGGTGCGTTCCGCAAGCCGCGCGAGGTCAACTGGCTGTTCGGCTTCCTGCTGTTCGTCCTCGGCATGTTCACCGGCTTCACCGGTTACTCGCTCCCGGACGACCTGCTCTCCGGCACCGGTGTCCGCTTCATGGAGGGCGCGATCCTGTCCGTGCCGATCGTCGGCACGTACCTGTCGTTCTTCCTCTTCGGCGGCGAGTTCCCGGGCGGCGACTTCGTGGCCCGCTTCTACTCGATCCACATCCTGCTGCTGCCGGGCATCATGCTCGGCCTGATGGTGGCGCACCTGATCCTGGTCTTCTACCACAAGCACACGCAGTACGCGGGTCCCGGAAAGACCAACACCAACGTCGTCGGCATGCCGCTGCTGCCGGTGTACATGGCCAAGGCCGGAGGCTTCTTCTTCCTGGTCTTCGGTGTCATCGCGGTCGTCGCCGCGATCGCGCAGATCAACCCGATCTGGGCGATCGGCCCCTACCGGCCGGACCAGGTCTCCACCGGCGCCCAGCCCGACTGGTACATGGGCTTCTCCGAGGGCCTGATCCGTGTCATGCCGGGCTGGGAGATCAACCTGTGGGGCCACACGCTCGTCCTGGGCGTGTTCGTACCGCTGATGATCTTCCCGCTGGTCCTGGTCGCCATCGCCGTCTACCCGTTCATCGAGTCCTGGGTCACCGGCGACAAGCGCGAGCACCACATCCTGGACCGCCCGCGCAACGCCCCGACCCGGACCGCGTTCGGTGTCGCCTGGATGACCTGGTACACCGTGCTGCTGATCGGTGGTGGCAACGACCTGTTCGCCACGCACTTCAGCCTGTCGATCAACGCCATCACCTGGTTCGTCCGGATCGCGTTCTTCGTCGCCCCGGTGATCGCGTTCATCGCCACCAAGCGGATCTGCCTCGGCCTCCAGCGCCGCGACAAGGAGAAGGTGCTGCACGGGCGCGAGTCCGGCATCATCAAGCGCCTGCCGCACGGTGAGTTCATCGAGGTGCACGAGCCGCTCAGCCAGGAGCAGCTGCACACCCTCACGGCGCACGAGCAGTACAGCCCGCTCGAGCTGGGCCCGACGGTCGACGAGAACGGTGTCGAGCGCAAGGTCAAGGGGCCGCAGAAGCTCCGCGCCAAGCTCAGCAAGGCGTACTACGGGGAGGACAACCAGATCCCCAAGCCCACCGTCGAGGAGTACAAGGAGATCACCAGCGGCCACGGCCACCACTGATCACCCGCTGTCGCCACGCCACGGCGAGAAGGGCCCCGTCCGATGCTCGGACGGGGCCCTTCCCCGTGTGCGGGGCTGGATAGGGTGGAGACGGCCGGCCCGCGTGAGGTGCCGGAACTTCTTCATCCTTGTGACGAGCCAGGAGCGGCGTATGACTGCTGTGACCCCCGCTGGAGGCGACACCGCGGCGGGCCGCTCCTGGCCCGCCCTCCTCAACGGCCTCCTCGACGGCCGTGACCTCTCGGCGGACGACACCGCCTGGGCGATGGACCTCATCATGCGCGGCGAGGCGACCGACGCGCAGATCGCCGGCTTCGCGGTGGCGCTGCGCGCCAAGGGCGAGACGGTGCAGGAGATCACCGGGTTCGTGCGCGCGATGTACGCGCACGCCCATGTCATCGACGTTCCCGGGGACACGGTCGACATCGTCGGCACGGGCGGGGACGGGGCGAAGACCGTCAACATCTCCACGATGTCCGCCATCGTCGTCGCCGGGACGGGGGCGAAGGTCGTCAAGCACGGCAACCGGGCCGCGTCGTCGGCGTCCGGGGCCTCCGACGTGCTGGAGAAGCTCGGGGTCGACCTCAACCTCACGCCGGAGCGGGTGGTGGAGGTCGCCGAGGAGGCCGGGATCACCTTCTGCTTCGCGGCGAGGTTCCACCCCGCGCTGCGTCATGTGGCGGCGGCGCGCGGGCAGCTCGGGATCCGGACGACGTTCAACTTCCTCGGGCCGCTGACCAATCCCGCGAAGGTGCGGGCGCAGGCGATCGGCGTCGCCGACGCACGGATGGCGCCGATCATCGCCGGGGTCTTCGCCGAACGGGGCAACTCCTCGCTCGTCTTCCGCGGTGACGACGGGCTCGACGAGCTGACGACGACGTCGACGTCGCGGGTGTGGGTGGTGCGCGACGGCCGGGTGACGGAGGAGGCGTTCGATCCCCGGTCGGTGGGGATCGAGCTGGTGCCGGTGGAGGCGTTGCGGGGCGGGGATCCCTCGTACAACGCGGATGTCGCGCGGCGGGTGCTGGAGGGGGAGGCGGGGCCGGTGCGGGATGCGGTGCTGTTGAACTCGGCGGCGGCGGTGGTGGCGTTGCGGGGGGAGGAGGGTCCCCTGGTGGACCGTCTCCGCGACGGGATCGCGCGCGCGGCGGAGTCCATCGACAGCGGCGCGGCCCGGGAGACCCTCTCCCGCTGGGTGACGGCCACGCGCCGGGCGTAACGGTGCGCGGGGGTGCGGACGGCTTTCCCTCGCCCCCGCCGCCCCTACCCGTCCCGTCCCCTTCAAGGGGCTCCGCCCCTTGGACCCCGGAGAGCTCGGGTGGGTGGGGTCGAGTGGGGGTGCGGGTGGGTGGGGACTTCTCGCGCAGTTCCCCGCGCCCCTAAAAGCTAGGGGGCTGCGCCCCCTGCTTTTTAGGGGCGCGGGGAACTGCGCGACAAGCCACGACGCACCCGCACCCGCCGACGAACCCACCCCCCCGAGCTCTCCCGCGCCCCGGGGGGCCTGGGGGCGGAGCCCCCGGGTTGAGGACGGGAGGGGTAGGGGCGGCGGGGGCGAGGAACAGCCCGGGCGCCCCCCCCGTATCGGGATGTGGAACGGGTTGCGGGGGAGCCGCGCGGTCCCGTAGCGTCTGGCGCAGGTCATGAGTGACAGTCATGAGGCCCCGGCCGACTGTCCGGCAACCCTCCGTCCGTGGCGGGGTGCCCCGGGTGAAGACCAGGCCGCGCGCCACAAGGTCCGCGGCAAGCGCGGACCCCTCGTGAATCCCAGGGGTCCTGGTCACCGAGGAGCCCCCCGTGAGCAAGCGAATGCGATAGGGCCGCAGAGCCCCGCCTCCGCACACCCCTTTCACCTCACCCACGCGCGAGCGCGCACGGGCCGTCGCCCCCGCTCGCGTGGTGATTCCGTCCGCGCCCACGGGAGTTCACCCATGTCCGGCACCGCCACCCTCGCCACCACCGCCCCCCTCCCCGTCCTCGGCCACGACGTCACCGTCCCCCTCGTCACCGGCGGCGAAGTCACCTACGCCGCCCTGGACTACGCCGCCAGCGCCCCCGCCCTCCAGCGTGTCTGGGACGACGTCGCCGCCTACGCCCCCTACTACGGCAGCGTCCACCGCGGCGCCGGCTACCTCTCCCAGCTCTCCACCGACCTGTTCGAGAACGCCCGTCGCACCGTCGCCGAGTTCCTCGACTGCCGCGCCGCCGACCAGGTCGTCTTCACCCGGTCCACCACCGACTCCCTCAACCTCCTCGCCGCCGCGCTGCCCGCCGGCTGCGAGGTGTTCGTCTTCGAGACCGAGCACCACGCCTCCCTGCTGCCCTGGCGCGCGGCCCGCGTCACCTACCTCGACGCCCCCCGCACCCCCTCCCAGGCCGTCGACACGCTGGAGCGCGCCCTCGCCGCCCGCGACACCGCCGCCCCGGCCCTGGTCTGCGCCACCGGCGCCTCCAACGTCACCGGCGAGCTCTGGCCCGTACGCGAACTGGCGGCCACCGCGCACGCGCACGGCGCACGCATCGTCCTGGACGCCGCCCAGCTCGCCCCGCACCACCCCGTCTCCGTACAGGACCTGGACGTCGACTGGGTCGCCTTCTCCGGGCACAAGCTGTACGCCCCCTTCGGCTCCGGCGTCCTGGCCGGCCGCGCCGACTGGCTGACCGCCGCCGAGCCCTACCTCGCCGGCGGCGGCGCCAGCCGCAGGGTCACCCGGCGCACCGACGGCGGCGTTGACGTGGAGTGGCACGAGAGCGCCGCCCGCCACGAGGCCGGCTCGCCCAACGTCATCGGCGCCTACGCCGTCGCCTCCGCCTGCAAGGCGCTCACCGAGGCCGGCTGGGACACCCTGGTCGCCCGTGAGAACCAGCTGATCGAGCGGGTCCGGGCGGGGCTCGCCGAGGTACCCGAGGTGCGGGTGCTGTCCCTGTTCGGCGACGACGCGCCCCGCGTGGGCGTGCTCTCCTTCGTCGTCGAGGGCTGGAACAGCTCGCACTTCGCCGCCGCGCTCTCCGCCGAGTACGGCATCGGCGTCCGCGACGGCCTCTTCTGTGCCCACCCGCTGGTGCGCACCCTGCTCGGCGGCGACCCGGAGGCCCAGGGCGAGTGCGGGGCGCCGGAGGCCGCGCCCGGGGAGAAGTCCCTCAACGCGATCCGGGTGAGCTTCGGCGCGGGCACGCCCGACGAGCACGTCGACCGCTTCGTCGCAGCGGTACGGGAACTGGTGCGCGAGGGCGCCAAGTGGGAGTACCGCACGCAGGACGGCCGCTGCGTCCCGGCGGTCTGACCGGTCGCGCCGGCCCCCGCGGCTCCGAGGGGCTGGGGTCGTTACGACTCCAGCCCGATGGAGAACGCCGCCTCCAGGTCGTGCTGCGAGTACGTGCGGAACGCGACGTGCGTGTCCGTGCCCTCGACGCCCGGGATCTTGCTGATCCGGCCCGGGATGACGTCCGCCAGCTCGTCGTGCGCCCTGACGCGGACCATCGCGATCAGGTCGTAGGTCCCGGTCACGGAGAACACCTCGCTGACGGAGTCCAGCGCGGCGATCGACTCGGCGATCTCGGGGATCCGGTCCACGCTGGTCTTGATGAGCACGATCGCGGTGATCACGGCTGGTTCTCTCCCTCGGGGGCCGGGCTGGTGTCCCTCACTGTAGCCATCGGGCCGTACCGCACCCACGCGTACCCGAAGCCCAGCGCGAACCCCACCACGTGCGCCAGGTACGCCACGCCGGGCCCCTGGCCCTCCCGGCCCGCCGCCAGCCATTGCAGGGCCGCCCAGAACGGCAGCACCACCCACGCCGGGAAGCGCAGCGGCAGGAAGAACAGGAACGGGAAGAGGCTGGTCACCCGCGCCCCGGGGAACAGGAACAGAAACGCCCCGAGGACCGCGGAGATCGCCCCCGAGGCGCCCACCAGGGTCTGTGCGGAGTCCGCCCGCGCCGCCGCGTAGCCGAGCAGCGCGAGCGCCCCGCAGCCCAGGTAGAACAGCGCGAACTCCAGATGCCCGAGCCGCTCCTCGGCCATCGCGCCGAAGACGTACAGGAACAGCATGTTGCCCAGCAGGTGCACCCAGGTGCCGTGCACGAACAGGGCGGTGACCGGGGAGAGCGCGGCCCGCGCGGAGCCGCTGAACAGCTCCACCGGGATCACGCCCCAGCGGGCGAAGTACGTCTGCTGGGCCAGCAGCAGCCGGTCCCCGGTGCCGTACCCCGGATTGAACCCCGAGGCGGGACTCACCAGGAAGAGCAGGAAGCACACGGCGATCAGCCCCTGCGTCACCGGTGCCGGCTGCCGCCGCAGCGCCCGTACGGCCGACGTACCCCTGTCGCGGATCATGCGACGAAGCATGACGTACCCGGGCGTACCCGGACGGAGTGCCTCGCCGTGATGGACACACCCACGGGGGGTCCCGTGCAGGCCGTAGGGTTACGACCCACACGCACCAGGGAAACTGGGGCATCACGGAGACCGGAAGAAGGAAGAGCAGCCACGATGACGGTTCCCCTGCCGACCGAGACGACCCGGTGGCGCTGCACGCTCTGCGGCAACCTCACGCGTTTCGACGTGACCCGCTCGTCCACGGCGGTCGAGTACGTGCACCTGGACCTGTCCGGCGTGCCGAAGGTGGAGGAGCGCGAGGTGGTCAGTGAGACCATCGAGTCGGTGCGCTGCCGCTGGTGCAACGCGGTGGATCAGGTGGAACTCGTGGACAGGCCGGGCGCCGGCTCCTGAGCGGAGCGGGTACCCGCACAGGGAGCCCCGCACGGGGGTTCCCGTACAGGCATGAGGGGTGACGGATGGCTCAGACACAAGGCGGGGAGCCGGGCGACGGCGCCGCCGAGGTGCTCGACCGTCCGCTGCCCGACGGCGTGCGCAGACGCGTGGTGGGGATCGTGTCCGACGGCTTCGGCGAGCTGACCGTGGCCGAGCTGCCGGCCCAGCTGCGGCAGTACGCGCGGTTCACGCCCACCCGGCGGGCCAAGTTCGCGGGCAACGCCATGGCGGTCGCCGTGGAGACCGACGCGCTGTTCCGGCAGCGCATCGCCGAGAAGCTCAGAGAGGCCCAGCCCGAACTGGCCGGCGCCCTCGACGCCGGATCCCCGCCCCCGGCCGCGGACCCGCTCGACGTGGCGGCCGCGGCCTATGTGCTGCGCCCCGCGGGCTGGGTGAAGCTGGTGACCGCGGCCGGCGAGGAGGCCCAGCGGGCGGACGCCGAACGGGCCGGCGAGGCCGGCCGCGCCGAGCTGGAGCGGCTGCGCGCCGAGCTGGCCGCCGCCCGCGGCCAGGTCCGCGCCGAGACCGAGCGGCTGCGCACCGAACTGGAGACGGCGAAGAAGGAGTCCGAGTCGCTGCACCGCAAGCTGCGGGCCGCGCTCAGCGACGTCAAGCGGGGCGAGGCGGCGCTGCGCAAGGCGCGGGCCGAGCGGGAGGCCGAACGCGCCGAGGCGCAGGCCCGGCTGTCCGCCGCGGAGAGCGAGTCCCGCCGGCTCAAGGCACGGCTGGGGGAGTCCGAGGCCGCGCTGGAGGCGACGCGCAAGGCCGCCCGCGAGGGCCGCAGCGTCGAGGACATGCGGGTCCGGCTGCTCCTGGACACGGTCCTGGACGCCGCCCAGGGGCTGCGCCGGGAGCTGGCGCTGCCGCCGGTGTCCGTGCGCCCCGCCGAGACCGTGGACGCCGTCGAGCCGGGCCGGATGACCCCGAAGGACATCGCCAACCGGGCGCTGTCCGAGAACGACCCGGCCGTCGTCGACCAGTTGCTCGCGCTGCCGCAGGCGCACCTCGTCGTCGACGGCTACAACGTCACCAAGACCGGCTATCCGCAGATGCCGCTGGAGAAGCAGCGGCTGCGGCTGCTCGGGCAGCTCGCCCAACTGGCCGCGCAGACCGGCGCCGAGACCACGTGCGTCTTCGACGGCGCCGAACTCGCCGCCCCGGTGCTGCTCGCGCCGCCGCGCGGGGTGCGGGTGCTGTTCTCCAAGCCGGGGGTGACCGCGGACGAGCTGATCCGCCAGCTGGTGCGCGCGGAGCCGCCGGGGCGGCCCGTGATCGTCGTCTCCACCGACCGCGAGGTCGCCGACGGGGTCGCGCGCGCCGGCGCGCGGCCGGTCGCCTCCGCGGTGCTCCTGAAGCGTTTCTCGCGCGGCTGAGCCAGGGCGCCCAGCCCCGGGTCCGTGGTGTCCCGAAGAGGCCGTACGCACCCGTACGCACCAACCGCAACGTCCGTTCCGCTTGCCCGAATTGGGCTCATCGTCACGCAACGTAGTGTCAATGGAGGGTCACTGCTTGTGCGTTGTGGGCAAAATATGCTCGCGAGGACCGTGTTTTTTCTGATGAGGATTTGAACTGATCACAAGAGGGTCACTAGGGTCAGCTCGAACCTCCACTCGGTTGATCACTTATGGGGAGTGACGGTGGAGGGACACCGCCCACCGGTGTGTCGGTAGGCGGCTGAAGGAAGAAGGAGCTCGCCTCCGTGGCGTCCCACCGTCGACCCAAGCAGCCGAGCCGCACGCGGGTGACCGCGCTCACCACCGTCGCGGCCGCCGCCGTCGCCCTGAGCGCGCAGGCCGCCAACGCCGCGCCGAGCGAGAAGCCCAGCAAGAGCGAGGTCAAGGCCAAGGTCGACAAGCTCTACGATCAGGCCGAGCAGGCCACCGAGAAGCTCAACGGGGCCAAGGAGAAGCAGGACAAGCTCCAGAAGCAGATCAGCACTCTCCAGGACAAGGTGGCCCGGGGCCAGGCCGATCTCAACGAACTGCGCGAGGGCATCGGCACGATGGCCAGCGCCCAGTACCGCACCGGCAGCATCGACCCCTCCGTCCAGCTCTTCCTCTCCGCCGACCCGGACGACTACCTGGACAAGGCGGCCACCCTGGACCAGCTCAGCGGCCAGCAGGTCGAGTCGCTGAAGAAGATCCAGGACAAGCAGCGCGAGCTGGCCCAGGAGCGCAAGGAAGCCTCCGACAAGCTCAAGGACCTCGCCGACACCCGCACCGAGCTCGGCAAGAAGAAGAAGCAGGTGCAGGGCAAGCTCGCCCAGGCCCGGGCGCTCCTCAACACCCTCACCGCCAAGGAGCGGCAGGACCTCGAGGACGACCAGACGCGCTCCAGCCGCTCCTCCGAGCAGCGCGTCGACCTCGGCAACTCCACCCCCGCCTCCGGCCGCGCCGGCGCCGCGTTCTCCGCCGCCCAGAGCAAGATCGGCTCGCCCTACGTCTACGGCGCCACCGGCCCCTCCTCCTACGACTGCTCGGGCCTGACCTCCTGGGCCTACGCCCAGGCCGGCGTCTCCATCCCGCGCACCTCGCAGGCGCAGGCGAACATCGGCACGCGCATCTACTCGCAGAGCCAGCTCCAGGTCGGCGACCTGGTGTTCTTCTTCAACGACCTGCACCACGTGGGCCTCTACGCCGGCAACGGCCAGGTCCTGCACGCGCCGCGCACCGGCACGGTCGTCCGGTACGAGTCGATGAGCACGATCGGCGGCCCGTTCATGTTCGGCGTCCGCGTCTGACCTCGACCAGGGGCGTGGAAGCGTCCGACGGCGCTTCCGGATCAAGGTGACGTGCCGCCCGAACGGGCGAATTCCCGCACCCCGCGCTGACCCCGCGCCCCGCCGGTGACCTGCGTCAGCGGCGGGGCGCAGGGCTGTCCGGCGGTCACTGCCCGTAGCTGTACGGTGACCGACCCGGCTACTGTCTGCCGCCGTGCCCCTGAACAGGGGTCCGACAGCGGAAGGGAGTGCGCCGGTCGTGGGGTCCCATCAGCGTCCTGCACCAACCGGACTGGGCCGGGGGCGTGGTGCCACGCTCGCCGTGCTGTCCGCCGCGGCCACCGCGGCCGCGGCACTGGGGGCCGTACCGGCCGGTGCCGCGCCGCGCGACGGCCGGGCGGAGGTGGACCGGCTGTACCAGGAGGCCGAGCGCGCCACCGAGGCGTACAACAAGGCCGACGAGCGCGCCGACACCCTGCGCGGTGAGGTCCACCGCGCGCGGGACCGGATCGCCCGTACGCAGGAGAAGGTCAACACCCTGCGGGACGCGCTCGGTTCGCTCGCGGGTGCCCAGTACCGTTCCGGCGGGATCGACCCCACGCTCGCCCTGCTCCTCTCCTCCGACCCCGACGACTACCTCGACCGGGCCGCCACGCTCGACCGCATCGGCGCCGACCAGGCCGGGCGGCTCAAGCAGTTGCGCGCGGCGCTGCGGGAGCTGGCGCAGCAGCGGACGGAGGCGGGCGGGAAGCTCGTCGAACTGGAGGAGAGCCGGAAGGCGGTGGCGCGCCACAAGCACGCGGTGGAGCGGAAGCTGGCGCGGGCGCGGCAGGTGCTGAACGCCTTGCCGGCGGGGGAGCGGGCCGCGTACGACCGGGCCTCGCGCTCCGCCGGGCGGCCGCCGGCCCCGCTGCCGCTGCCGGTTCCCGGGGGCGGCCCCGGGGACGAGGCCGCGCCCGGTGCGCGGGCCGCCGCGGCGGTCGCGGCGGCGCGGTCCGCGCTGGGGCGGCCCTATGTGTGGGGGGCGACCGGGCCGAACGGGTTCGACTGCTCCGGGCTGATGCAGTGGGCGTACGCGCAGGCGGGGGTGGGGCTGCCGCGGACGTCGCAGGAGCAGCGGTATGCGGGGCGGCAGGTGCCGTTGTCCCAGGCGAGGCCCGGGGATCTTGTGGTGTACCGGTCGGACGCGAGTCATGTGGCGATGTATGTGGGGGGCGGGCGGGTGATTCACGCCCCGTATCCGGGGGCGGTGGTGCGGTACGACTCCGTCGGGATGATGCCGGTGGCGGCCGTTACCCGGCCTTGAGAACGGGGGGTGCGCCCCTTTTGCCCCCTTGGGCGCCTTCCCGCTCGGGGAATCGGTGTTCGTTGGCGGGTGCGGGTGGGTTGTTGGTTGCTCGCGCAGTTCCCCGCGCCCCTTAGGGGGCGCCCCCTGCGGGGGTGTGGCACGTACGATCGTCTGGTGGCTGGGTTCGGGCGGGTCCTCGGGTGTCTCCTGGTGGTGGAGGTGCTCGTGGGGTGCGGGGGCGGGGGCGCGGGGGACTCCGGGCGGGGGGACGCGCAGCGGATGCTGGACCGGCGGGGCGGGGGCGGGCGAGCGGGACCGGGGGGTGTTCCTCGGGACCGAGTCCGCGACCGCCGACCCCCGGGGGCAGCTCGCCACCGGCGCCGCCGAGTTCGCCAACCTCAGAAACGTTCCGCTGGCCTCCTGGTCGTACCGGATCACCTCCTTCCACCGCACCGGCGAGCACGCCACCGCCGACGCCGACCTGCGCTATCAGGTACGCGGCTACGACCGCGCGCCGGTCACCTCCGGCCGGGTGCTGCGCCTGGTGCACAGCGGACGGCGCTGGTACGTGGCCTCCGACGAGCCCGCGAGGAAGTCGGGGCAGCAGCTGTGGGAGCAGGGCGCGGTGCGGGCCGTCGAGGGCAGGCACAGCCTCGTGCTCGGCGTGGGGCAGCCGGAGTCGGACCTCACGAGGTACGCCCGGCTCGCCGACGACGCCGTACCCGCCGTCTCCCGGGCCTGGGGGAGCGGCTGGGCGGGGCGGGTCGTGGTGTACGTGCCGCGGTCGGTGAAGGGGATGGCGGGGCTGCTGGGCGGGGCGGCCGGCGGGTACCGGGGGATCGCGGCGGTCACCACCGGTGAGGCGGGCGGCTCGGCGTCGGCGCCTGCGGACCGGGTCATCGTCAACCCGGACGCCTACGACGTGCTCGGCGACTTCGGCCGGCAGGTGGTGCTCACCCACGAGACCACGCATGTCGCCACCCGCGCCCACACCACCGCCGCCACCCCGCTGTGGCTGTCCGAGGGGTACGCGGACTTCGTCGGCTACCGCGAGTCGGACCGTACGGCGGCACAGGTGGCGCCCGAGCTGCGGGACGAGGTGGCCGCGGGGCGGGTGCCGGCCGCGCTGCCCACCGACGCGGACTTCGGCTTCGGGCAGGAGGCCGGGCGGCTGGCACGGGCGTACGAGGGCGGCTGGCTGGCCTGCCGGATGATCGCCGAGCGGTGGGGCGAGAAGCGGCTGCGTGCCTTCTACCGGGCGGTCGGCGGCCACGGGAAACGGGCGGGCGCGGTCGAGGACGCGCTGAGGACCGTCCTGGACACCGATGCGGCCGCGTTCACCCGGGACTGGCGGGCGTATCTGCGCGACCAGCTGGGCTGAGCGGCCGCGGTGGCGCGAATCGAGGGTTTCGTGCCGGCCCGGAGCGCCGGGGGGATGTTCCTTTCGGGCAACTTTCCTAAACTTGCGGTTGTGAAGGGTTTGCTGCTGCGGCTGTCGTCGCTCGACGCCGACGCGACCGCCGCGGTACGGGTGATCGCGCACTTCCAGGCGCTGCTCGCCGCCGACCGGATCGACCCGGCGGCCCTGCTGCGGTCCACCGCCGCGCTGGCCGAGTGCCCCGCCGGGATGGAACTCGCCGACGGACGCGTGCTGCGCGCGGGACCGGACGGCACCGCGCTGACCGGCCGCCCTGGACCCGTGTCCGGCGCCGCCGAGCTGGGCGCGGCGGGGCGGGTCTGGCTGGAGCGGCCGGGCCCCGCCGGGCCCTTCGACGACCTGGTCCTGGAGTGGCTGGCCGTCGCCGCCCGCACCCTCGCGCAGCCGCCGCGCGCCGCCGATCCGGCGCTGGTGGAGGTGGTCCTCTCCGGCCGCGAGACCGTCGCCGACCGGTCCAGGGCGCTGCGGCTGCTCGGGTTCGTCCCGCAGGCGCCGCTGCGTGCCGTCGTCGTCGCCGCGCCCGGCGAGCCCGAGTCGCTCGCCCTGGCCCTGCTGGACCGGGGCCGCCCGCCCGGCACCGTACGCGCCGCCCGGATCGGCGGCCACGGGGTCGCGCTCGTGCAGCGGACGGCGGCGCCCGGCGCCCCCGCCGGTGACGCGCCCTCGCCCGCCGGTGAGCTGCGCCAGGTGCTGCGCGGTGCCGTACGGGTCGGGGTCGGCGGTGGCGTCGAGGCGCTGCGGGCGGCGGAGTCCTGGCAGCAGGCGGTGGTGGCCCTGCGGTTCGCGGTGCCCGGGGTGCCGGCCGAGGCGGTGGCCGACCACGACGAGCTGGGCACGGTCGCCGTGCTGGCCGACCTCCCGGCGGACCGGCTGCGCACCCTGCCCGACGTGACGCTCCTGACGGCGGTGGCCGCGCGCGACGGCGGCGCGGCCGGCCTGGACGCGCTCTCCGCGTTCTGCCGCACCGGGTCGCTGCGCCAGGCCGCCGCCGAACTGCACCTCCACCACAGCTCGGTGGCGAGCCGCCTCGAACGCGTCGAGGCGGTCACCGGCTGGCGGCTGCGCGAGCCCGGCGACCGGTTCCGGGCCCGGCTCGCGCTCTACGCCTGGCGGCTGGCGCGGGGCCCGGACGATCCGCTCACCACGCCGGACGCCGGTCCGCTCACCACGCCAGGGCGCGGCGCAGCGCCGTGAGCTCCTCCGCGGCCATCCGCTGCGCCACGGCGGCGTGCCGCACCATCCCGGCGCCGTGGAACGTGCCCGGGAACAGGTGCAGTTCCGCGGCGACCCCGGCGTCCAGCAGCGCGCGGGCGTAGTCGACGCCCTCGTCGCGCAGCGGGTCGTACGCCATCACGGCGAGGTGTGCCGGGGGCAGTCCCGCGAGGTCGGTGGTGCCGGCCCGGGCGGGGGCGGCGGTGACCGGCACGCCGGCCGAGCCGGGGACGCCCTCGCCGAGGTAGGCGGTCCAGCTCAGCCGGGCGTTGCGGCGGTTCCAGACCGGGGTGTCGGTGAAGCGGCGGGCGCTGACGGTGGCCAGCCGGTCGTCGAGCGCGGGGCTGTCCAGGTACTGCAACCGGAGCTCCGGGCCGCCGCGGTCCCGGGCCAGCATCGCGGTGGCCGTCGCCAGGCAGGCGCCGGCGCTGTCGCCGGCCACGGCCAGGCGGTCGGCCCGGATACCGAGGCCGGCCGCGTTCGCCGCGGTCCAGCACAGGGCGGCGTAGCAGTCCTCCAGTCCGGTGGGGTACGGGTGCTCCGGGGCGAGCCGGTAGCCGGGGGAGACGACGACGCCGGGGAGTTCGCGGCACAGGCGGAGGTTGGTCTCGTGGTCGACGTCGGGGCTGCCGAGGACGAAGCCGCCGCCGTGGATGCGGAAGACGGCGGGGAGGGGGTGGGTGGCGCCCTCCGGGCGGTAGACGCGCAGCGAGACGCCGGCCTGCTGCACGTCCATGACCGTCACGCCGGTGGTGTCCGTGTCGGTGACGCGGAGGAAGGTCTCGGCCTTCTGCGCGGCGCGGGCGGCGGCGAGGTCGGAGATGTCGACGGGGGGCATCATCGCGAGCGCGGCGGCGAGTTCGGGGTCCAGGGGGTGGGGGTGCGTCATGGGGACACCGTGGCATCGGCCTCCGGCCGGGGGGAGCCGACCGCAGCGCGGGGCGGTCGGCCTCGGCCGGCTGGAGGAGCATGCGCGCCGCCTCCTCCGCCATCTGCCGCAATGGCTGGTGCACCGTCGTCAGCGGCGGGGTCCGACCCCCGGCGAGGGGCGCGGGGACTGCGCGAGAAGCCCCACCCGCCCGCAGCCGCCGACGAAACGCGCACCCCCGAGCTACAGGGCGCCCCCGCCGCCCCGCCGCCCCGCCGGTCAGGCGTTCGGCGCCGCGCTGCTCCGCAGCGCGGGGCGGTCGGCCTCGGCCGGCTGGAGGAGCATGCGCGCCGCCTCCTCCGCCATCTGCCGCAATGGCTGGTGCACCGTCGTCAGCGGCGGGCTCGACCACTCGGCGAGCGGCACGTCGTCGTAGCCCACGACCGAGAGGTCCTCCGGCACGCTCAACCCCTGCCGGCGCGCCGCCTCCAGGACGCCCAGCGCCTGTAGATCGCTGCCCGCGAAGACCGCGGTGGGCCGGTCGGGGAGCGCGAGCAGCTCCATGGCCTGCTCGAAACCGCCCTGGACGTGGAAGTCCCCGTACCGCACCAGACGTTCGTCGGTCTCCAGCCCCGCCATCGTCATCGCGGAGCGGAAGCCGTCCAGCCGGGCCAGTGAGCACATCATGTCGACGGGCCCGGTGATGATGGCGATGCGCCGGTGGCCGAGTTCGGTCAGATGCCGGGTCGCGGCCATGCCGCCCGCCCAGTTGGCCGAGCCCACCGAGGGCACGTCCGCCTCCGGGTCACCGGCCGGGTCGATGATGACGAACGGCACGGCACGGGACCGCAGTTGGCGCTTGACCTTGTCGGGCAGCGAGGAGAAGACCAGCACGACGCCCAGCGGCCGGCGTTGCAGCACACCCTCGACCCACTCGCGCCCGGGCGCGTGCCGGTCGCCGCTCTCGCTCAGTACGACGCTGGCCTTGTGCTGCTTCGCCACGTTCTCCACGCCGCGGATCAGCTCCATCGCCCAGACGCTCTCCAGCTCCGGGAAGACCAGCTCGATCAGCGGCGCGTGCGAGGACGTCGCGGCCCGGCGCCGGTAGCCGTGGTTCTCCAGCAACTGCTCCACCCGGGTGCGGGTGGCGGCCGAGACGTCCGACCGTCCGTTGAGGACTTTCGAAACCGTCGAAAGGGACACACCGGCCTGTGTGGCCACCTCCGCGAGGGTCACCCTGCCGGTCGCGTTCTCCTCGTCAGTCAGGCTCATGGGCAGCAGCATAGGGCACGCCGCCCGGTAACGGTTCGGTCGCGGCCGCACACCCCCGTTGACCGAGCGGAAACACTCGCCTAATGTCCCGGCAACAGCGAATTTCGTAAGCTGCATCGAAACTTTCGAAAAGGGGTGGGTGATGCGGACACGTACTCGGTTCTCCCGCATGCTCGTCGGCGGTGTGACCCTGGGCATGGCGCTGTCACTCTCCGCGTGCGGGGACGACAGCGGGTCGGGCTCGGGCGACGGGAAGATCCACGTACTGGTCTACGGGGACGCCACCAACAAGGTCGAGAAGGCAGTCGTCGCCGAGTTCAACAAGACCTCCAAGGTCAAGGTGGTCCTCGACACCATCCCCGGCGCGACCTATCAGCAGAAGCTCCAGACGATCATCAACACCCCGCAGGCCCCGGACGTCTTCTACAACTGGGGCGCCGGCAGCATCCAGCCCTTCGTCAAGGCGGACCTGCTGATGCCGCTGGACGACTTCATCAAGGACGACCCCAAGCTGAAGTCGGCGTTCCTGCCGAGCGTCTTCGACGCCGCGAAGGTCGACGGCAAGGCCTACGGCATCCCGATGCGCGGCACCCAGCCGGTGCTGCTCTTCAGCAACGACAAGGTGCTCAAGGACGCCGGCGTGGAGGCGCCCAAGACCTGGGACGACCTGCTGGGCGCGGTGAAGGCGCTGAAGAAGGACGGCGTCACCCCGATCGCACTCGGCGGCGGCGACCAGTGGCCGACCCTGATGTGGTTCGAGTACCTCTACGACCGCATCGCCGGCCCCGACCTGCTGAAGAAGGCCGTCGGCGGCGACAAGGACGCCTGGGCGAGCGAGGACAGCAAGAAGGCCCTGAACAAGCTCAAGGAGCTCGTCGACACCGGCGCCTTCGGCACCAACTACGACTCGGTGAAGTACACCGACGGCGGCTCGCCCGCACTCGTCGCGCGCGGCAAGGCCGGCTTCGAGCTGATGGGCTCCTGGTACTACTCCCAGCAGCAGGAGAACGCCAAGGAGTTCGCCGAGAAGGACCTCGGGTACCACTCCTTCCCGACCGTCGACGGCGGCAAGGGCGACCCGAACGACATCGTCGGCAACACCAACAACTACTACTCGGTGATGAAGAAGACCAAGCATCCCGAGGCCGTCGCGAAGTTCCTCAAGCTGATGTACAGCGACAAGTTCATCAAGCGGCAGCTCGCCATCGGCAACCTGCCGACCACGACCAACACCGAGAAGTTCCTGAACACCGCGGCCGACCCGGACTACGCCCAGTACCAGTTCGACCTGGTGAAGAAGGCCCCGTCCTTCCAGCTCTCCTGGGACCAGGCCTACCCGCAGTCCGCGAGCGAGCAGATGCACCAGGCCGTGCAGCAGTTCTTCAACGGCTCGCTGGACGTCGACGGATTCATCAAGGCCATGCAGGCCCTGCCGACCGCCTGAGCACACCATGACCACAGAACTGACACGCGCGGCCGCCCCCGTGAAGACCTCCGGCCGCAGAAGCGGCCGGGCGCGGGGCGCGCAGGCCGCCGACGTGGGCCGCCCGGGCTTCGCCTGGGCGGTCCCCGCCACGATCTTCTTCGTCCTCTTCGCCATTCTCCCGCTGCTCGCCGTCGCGGCCCTGTCCTTCATGAGCTGGGGCGGCATCGGCGACCCCGAGTGGGTCGGCCTCGACAACTGGAGCCGGGTCTTCGACGACCCGGTCATGATCAAGAGCATCTGGCTGACCCTGCTGCTCACCGTGCTCGGCGTCGTCCTCCAGACCCCGCTGAGCATCCTGATCGGCGTCTGGGCGGCCGGCACCCAGCGCAACCGCGCCGTGATCTCCGCCGTCTACTTCGTGCCGCTGCTGCTGTCCTCCACCGCCGTCTCGGTGCTGTGGCGGGCGCTGCTCGACCCGAACTTCGGCATCCCCTCCGAGGCGACCTGGCTGTTCGGCGACGGCAACCTGTTCGGTGAGCAGTCCACCGCCATCGGTGTCCTCGCCTTCGTCTCCACCTGGCAGTTCACCCCGCTGCACAGCCTGATCTACCAGGGCGCCGCCCGGGCCATCCCGCAGGTGCTCTACCAGGCCGCGCAGATCGACGGCGCCGGACGGGTGCGGCAGTTCTTCCACATCACCCTGCCCCAGCTGCGCAACTCGATCATCACCTCGATGATCCTGATGGTCGTCGGCGGTCTCACCACCTTCGAGACGGTCCTCATCCTGACCCAGGGCGGACCCGGCACCGACACCACCATCAGCGCCTACTACATGTACCAAAAGGCCTTCAAGAGCTTCGACTTCGGTGCGGGCGCCGTCATCGCGCTGCTCCTGGTCGTCGCGGCCACGATCATCTCGCTGATCGTCGTACGCCTCTCCGGCTACGACAAGATGCGCTCCACCATGGAGGGTGTGTCATGAGGCGACGCCCCAACTACCTGGCCGGCGTGGCCTCCGTCGCCTGGCTGATCATCGTCGCCCTGCCGCTGTACGTCATGCTGTCCGCGACCGTGCAGTCCAAGGGCGACTACGCCAAGGGCAGCCCGCTCTCCTGGCCCGAGCACTTCACCTTCGAGAACTACTCGGGCGCCTTCGACGAGGGCTTCGGACAGTTCTTCGTCAACACCCTGATCGTCACCGTGGCCGTGGTCGGCATCGTCGTCGTCCTGGTGCCGCCGCTCGCGTACGCCGTCGTGCGCAGCCGCTCCCGCGTCGCCTCGGGCGTCTTCCGGCTGTTCCTGCTGGGTCTCGCCATCCCCGCCCAGGCCGTGATCGTGCCGATGTTCTACCTGATCAGCGAGGCCGGGCTGTACGACAACCTGATCGGTGTCATTCTGCCCACGGCCGCCTTCTGCCTGCCCATCTCCACGCTGATCCTCAGCGGGGCGATGCGGGACATCGGGCACGAACTCTTCGAGGCCATGGCCGTGGACGGCGCCTCGCCGCGCCGGATGTTCCTGCAACTGGTGCTCCCGCTCTCCAAGGGCGGCATCTCCACCATCGTGGTGTTCTCCGCGCTCCAGGCCTGGAACGGCTTCCTCTTCCCGCTCGTCCTGACCCAGTCCGACTCCACCAAGGTCATCACGCTGGGTCTGTACAACTTCCAAACCGAGCACGGCATCAACGTCCCCGGCACGCTCGCCGCGGTGTTCATGTCCATGGTGCCGATCCTGCTCGTCTACCTGTTCGCCCGCCGTGCCCTGGTCCAGGGCCTGATGGGCGTCGGAGGAAAGTGACCGCCAACGTGGCTGTTGAGACAACCCCCGTCACCCCGACCACTCCCACCACCCCCACCCCGCCGGTCTGGCAGGACAGCGGTCAGGATCTCGACACCCGGGTCACCGCCCTGATCGAGGCCATGACCGTCGAGGAGAAGATCGCCCAGCTCGTCGGCGTCTGGGTCGGCGCCTCCGACGAGGGCGGCGAAGTCGCCCCGCACCAGCACGACATGGAGGAGCCCGTCGACCTCGACGCGCTGCTCCCCTCGGGCCTCGGGCAGCTCACCCGCCCCTTCGGCACCGCCCCCGTCGACCCGGCGCTCGGCGCGCTCTCCCTGCTCCGCAGCCAGCAGCGCATCACCGCCGCCAACCGCTTCGGCATCCCCGCCCTCGCCCACGAGGAGTGCCTCGCCGGCTTCCATCGGCGAGGACCCCTACCTCGTCGGCACCGTCGCCACCGCCTACGTCCAGGGCCTGGAGTCCGCCGGCATCGTCGCCACCCTCAAGCACTTCGCCGGGTACTCCGCCTCCCGCGCCGGACGCAACCTCGCCCCCGTCTCCATGGGCCCGCGCGAACGCGCCGACGTCCTGCTGCCGCCCTTCGAGATGGCGGTCCGCGAGGGCGGCGCCCGCTCCGTCATGCACGCCTACACCGACACCGACGGCGTCCCCTCGGCGGCCGACGAGGATCTGCTCACCGGGCTGCTGCGGGACACCTGGGGCTTCGACGGCACCGTCGTCGCCGACTACTTCGGCATCGCCTTCCTCAAGACCCTGCACGGCGTGGCCGCCGACTGGGCCGAGGCCGCGGGCACCGCGCTGCGGGCCGGCGTCGACGTCGAACTGCCCAGCATCAAGACGTTCGGCGAGCCGCTGCGCACGGCCGTCGCCGACGGCCGCGTCCCCGAGGCACTCCTCGACCGCGCCCTGCGCCGGGTGCTCACCCAGAAGGGTGAACTCGGCCTGCTCGACGCCGACTGGGACCCGGTGCCGCCGGTCCTGCGCGGGGCCGCGCTGGACGACACCTCCGCCCTGCGCGGCACGGTCGACCTCGACCCGCCCGGCAACCACGTACTGGCCGCGGACCTCGCCGACCGGGCCGTGATCCTGCTCGGCAACAACGGCGTCCTGCCGCTCTCCGCGCCCCGCCGGATCGCCCTGATCGGCCCCCAGGCCGACCAGCCGAACGCCGTGCTCGGCTGCTACTCCTTCCCGGCGCACGTCGGCGTGCACCACCCCGCCGTCCCCGCCGGCATCGAACTGCCCACGCTGCGCGAGGCGTTGGTGCGGGAGTTCCCGAACGCCGAGATCGTCACCGTGCGCGGCGCGGACGTCGACGGCGAGGACACCTCCGGGTTCGCCGCGGCCGTGCGGGCGGCGCGCGACGCCGACGTGGTGGTCCTCGCGCTCGGCGACCGGGCCGGGCTGTTCGGGCGCGGCACCAGCGGCGAGGGCTGCGACGCCGAGTCGCTCGCCCTGCCCGGTGTGCAGCAGGCCCTGCTCGACCGGCTGCTCGACGTGGGGACGCCGCTGGTGCTGACGCTGCTCGCGGGGCGGCCGTACGCGCTCGGGCGGGGGGCGGCGGAGGCCGACGCGATCGTGCAGTCCTTCTTCCCCGGCGAGGAGGGCACGGCGGCCATCGCCCGTGTCCTCAGCGGCCGTACGAACCCCTCGGGGCGGCTCCCGGTCAGCGTGCCGGCCGGGCCGGGCGTCCAGCCGACCACCTACCTCGTCGCCAAGCTGGCCCAGGCCAGCGACGTCTCCGGGATCGACCCCGGGCCGGCGTTCGCCTTCGGCCACGGGCTGTCGTACACGAGCTTCGAGTGGAGCGAGCTGGTGGTGGAGGGGGAGGAGGCCGGTACCGACGGGGAGTTCCGGCTCGCCTTCACGGTGCGGAACACCGGGGACCGGGAGGGGACGGAGGTCGTGCAGCTGTATCTGCACGATCCGGTGGCCTCGGTGGTGCAGCCGGTGCAGCGGTTGGTGGGGTATGCGCGGGTGGGGCTCGCGGCGGGGGAGTCGCGGCGGCTGGCCGTCGTGGTTCCGGCGGACGTGGCGTCCTTCACGGGGCGGGACGGGTACCGGGTCGTGGAGCCGGGTGCGCTGGAACTCCGCCTGTCCGCGTCGTCGGCGGACCCGCGCCTGACGGCGACGGTCCGCCTGACGGGCCCCGCCCGAAGGGTGGACCACAGGCGCCGCCTGCACGCGGTGATCGAGGAGGCATAGGGGGTTCGGCGGGGGAGTTTCCTCGCCCCCGCCGCCCCTACCCGTCCCGTCCCTCAAGGGGCTCCGCCCCTTCGACCCCGGACGTGCGGGTGGGTGGGGACTTCTCGCGCAGTTCCCCGCGCCCCTGATCAGGGGCGCGGGGAACTGCGCAATCCTTCGGGGGTCCGGGGGCTCGCCCCCGGGGTCGGGACGGGCAGGGGCGGCGGGGGCGAGAACAGCTCCTCGCGCGACGACACCGCGTCGCGCCACAGCGCCCGCGCCCCGATCACCGTCGCGCACACCAGCAACCCGTTCCGCACCACCAGCAGCGCGACCCCCACCCCGTCACTCGCCACCACCTCCGCGAAGTACAGCGGAAACTCCAGCACCGTCACCGGACACGCCACCAGCACCAGCACGGCCGGAACCGCCATCCGGCTGCCCCGGCAGCACAGACACACCGCCCCGAGCCCCACCAGCCACACCAGATACTGCGGACTGATCACCCGGCTCGTCACCGTGAACACCAGCACCGCCACGAACGCCGCATCCGCGAACGTGTGCGGCGAAACCCTCCGCACGCTCAACCGCCACAGCACCAGCCACCCCACCCCCACCACGCTCAGGAACATCGCCCCCGAACTCACCACCCCCACCCACGGCCCGAGGAACTCCACCGAGCCGTAGTTGAGCAGCACCTCCCCCCGCCACCACCCGGCATGCCGCGCCACATGGAAGACGAGCGCACCCAGCGACTCCACCTCCGTCCCCCGCCGGCTCTGGTAGCCCAGGAACGAGAACGCCCCCGGCATCGCCACCGCGAACACCAGCGCGAGCCCGCCCGCGACCACCGCCGCCGCCCCCCACGCCCTCCGCCGCACCACCCCCACCAGCAACAGCACCGGCCACCCCTTCACCAGTGCGCCCACCCCCGCGAGCGCCCCCAGCACCCGCGGCCGCCGCGCCCCCGCCACCAGCGCGCCCACCGCCACCGCCGTCACCATCACGTCGTACCGCGCGTACACCGTCGGCCCCAGCAGCGCGACCCCCACCGTCCACAGCCACGCCCCGCGCACGGGGCGCCCACCGTCCCCGTCCCGCGCCCCGGCGTACAGCAGCAGGCCCAGCACCGCCAGATCGGTGAGGAACGCGAGGACGAAGAAGGCGTGCGCGTAGTCCAGGAACGGCAGCAGCGCGGGGGAGAGGATCGCGAGCGCCGCCCCGGGCGGGTACTGCCAGGAGACGTCGCCGCTCGGGAACACACCGGTGCGCAGGACGTCGTACCAGCCCCGGTAGATCACCGACACGTCGCTCGTGACGTCCGGCCCCGGGAACACCCACACCTTGAGGACGAACAGCAGCAGCGTCAGCCGGGTCGCGGCCCAGACGGCGAGCAGCCCGAGAGGAATCCGTCGCGTACCCGCCATGCCCACGAGAGCCCCGTCCGTCCGTCACCGCCGCCGTGCCGGGACATGATCGCGTGAGTGGCTGTGCGGCAGCCGTGAGGCGGGGCCGTGCCGCACGGTGAATACGACCGGGCGGCGGGTCCCGTACGTCCCGTTCGGTACTGTCGTCGGCGATGCACAAGACGCTGATCGTGACCAACGACTTCCCGCCCCGGCCCGGCGGCATCCAGGCCTTCCTGCACAACATGGCGCTGCGGCTCGACCCGGAGCGGCTGGTCGTCTACGCCTCCACCTGGAAGCGGAGCCGGGAGGGCGTGGCCGCGACGGCCGCGTTCGACGCCGAGCAGCCCTTCACCGTCGTGCGCGACCGCACGACGATGCTGCTGCCGACGCCCGCCGCCACCCGCCGGGCCGTCGGACTGCTGCGCGAGCACGGCTGTACGTCGGTCTGGTTCGGCGCGGCGGCACCGCTCGGCCTGATGGCCCCCGCACTGCGCCGGGCCGGTGCCGGGCGGCTGGTCGCCACCACCCACGGCCACGAGGCCGGCTGGGCCCAACTCCCGGTCTCCCGCCAGTTGTTGCGGCGGATCGGCGACTCGGTGGACACGGTCACGCATCTCGGTGAGTACACCCGCTCCCGCATCGCCCCCGCCCTCACCCCGGCCGCCGCCGGACGCATGACCCAACTGCCGCCCGGCGTCGACGAGAAGACCTTCCACCCCGGCTCCGGCGGCGCCGAGGTCCGCGCCCGGCTCGGACTGACCGACCGTCCCGTGGTGGTCTGCGTCTCCCGCCTGGTGCCGCGCAAGGGCCAGGACACACTGATCCTCGCCCTGCCCCGCATCCTCGCCGCGCACCCCGACACCGTGCTGCTGATCGTGGGCGGCGGCCCCTACGAGGGCGACCTGCGCCGCCTCGCCCGCGAGACGGGCGTCGCGGACTCCGTCCGCTTCACCGGCTCCGTACCGTGGGCGGACCTCCCCGCCCACTACGGCGCCGGCGACGTCTTCGCCATGCCCTGCCGCACCCGCCGCGGCGGCCTGGACGTCGAGGGCCTCGGCATCGTCTACCTGGAGGCCTCCGCGACGGGCCTGCCCGTCGTCGCCGGCGACTCCGGCGGCGCCCCCGACGCCGTACTCGACGGCGAAACCGGCTGGGTGGTACGAGGCGGAGCGCCGGCGGAGGCGGCCGACCGCATCAACGCGCTGCTCTCCGACGAGGCCCTACGGCGCCGCATGGGGGAGCGGGGCCGTCAGTGGATCGAGGAGAAGTGGCGCTGGGATCTCCTGGCGGAGCGCTTGAAGGCGTTGTTGTAGGAGGGGGCGCTCCCTACCGCGCGTAGATCCCCTCGATCTCGGTCGCGAAATCCTTCGCGACCACCCCCCGCTTCAGCTTCAGCGACGGCGTCAGATGCCCCGACTCCTCCGTGAACTGCCCCGCCAGGACACGGAACTTCCGCACCGACTCCGCCTTCGACACCGCCGCGTTCCCGTCGTCCACCGCGCTCTGCACGGCCGCGAGCAGATCGGGATCGTCCCGCAGCGACGCGGCCGTGGACCCCGCGGGCTTGCCGTGGTCCGCGGCCCACCGGCCCAGGAACTCCTCGTCGAGGGTGACCAGCGCGCCCACGAACGGGCGTCCGTCGCCGACCACCATGCACTCCGCGACCAGCGCGTGCGCGCGGATGCGGTCCTCGATGACCGCGGGGGCGACGTTCTTGCCGCCCGCGGTGACGATGATCTCCTTCTTGCGGCCGGTGATCCGGAGGTAGCCGTCCTCGTCGAGCGTGCCGACGTCCCCCGTGTGGAACCAGCCGTCGGCCAGCGCCTCCGCGGTGGCCGCCTCGTTGTTCCAGTACTCCTTGAACAGGTGCTCGCCGTGGAGCAGCACCTCGCCGTCGTCCGCTATGCGGATGACGGAGCCGGGGAGCGGCTGTCCGACCGTGCCGATCTTCTGCCGGTCCCAGGGGTTGAACGCCGTCGCCGCGCAGGACTCGGTCAGGCCGTAGCCCTCCAGGACCGTGAAGCCGATGCCGCGGAAGAAGTGGCCGAGCCGCTCGCCGAGCGGGGCACCGCCGGAGATGGCGTACTCGCCGCGCCCGCCGAGCACCGCCCGCAGCTTGCCGTAGACGAGCCGGTCGAAGACCTTGTGCCGGATCCGCAGCCCGAGGGAGGGGCCGGAGTCGGTGTCCAGGGCCCGGCTGTACGCGATCGCGGTGTCGGCCGCCCGGTCGAAGATCTTCCCCTTGCCGTCGGCCTGCGCCTTGGCGCGCGCCGTGTTGTAGACCTTCTCGAAGACGCGCGGCACGCCGAGGATGAGCGTGGGCCGGAAGGAGGCCAGTTCGTCGGTGAGGTTCTTGATGTCGGGGAGGCAGCCCAGCTTGATCGGCGCCATCATCGGCGCCACCTGCACCAGCCGCCCGAAGACGTGGGCCAGGGGCAGGAAGAGCAGCACCGAGCACTCGCCGGTGCGGAAGAGCGGACGCAGCCGTTCCACCACGTTGCCGCACTCGGCGAAGAAGGCGCGGTGGGTGAGCACACAGCCCTTGGGACGGCCCGTGGTGCCGCTGGTGTAGACGATGGTGGCCGGATCGTCCGCCCTGGCCAGCGAGGAGCGCTCCTCCACCGTCGCGTCGCTGACGTCCCGGCCGAGCCGCCCCAGCTCCGCCACGCCGCCCGCGTCGATGCCCCACACGTGCTTGAGCGCGGGCAGCGCCTCACGCACCGACTCCACGGCCGCCGCGTGCGCGTCGCTCTCCACCAGAGCGGCGGTGGCGCCCGAGTCGCCGAGGATCCACTGCACCTGCTCCGCCGAACTGGTCTCGTACACCGGCACGGTGATCGCGCCCGCGCTCCAGATCGCGAAGTCCAGCAGCGTCCACTCGTAGCGCGTACGGGACATCAGTCCCACCCGGTCGCCCGGCTGCACGCCCGAGGCGATCAGACCCTTGGCCGCCGCCCGCACCTCGGCGAGGAACACGGCCGCCGTGACGTCCTGCCAGCCGCTGTCCGTCCTGCGGGCGATGACCGCCACGTCGGGATGCTGCGCGGCGTTTCTGCGGACGATGTCGGTCAGATTGCCGTCCGCGGGGACCTCGTACAGAGCCGGAAGGCTGAACTCGCGCAAGACTGCTGCTCCTCATAGGGCGCCGACGCCACGACGTCGTGCTGCGACGGTGCGGTCCAAGGCTGGGGCGGGTGCGGGGGAGCCCGGCGAACGCGGTGGCCGGAACCCTGGGCACGACTGGACTGCCCGGACGTTACCCGTCGGTATGGTTCCGGGACAGGGGGTCCCGGGGAGATGTTCGGTGTGTCACACGCCGTGGCGTCACCGGGATCACGGTAGTGCAGACAGGCGATAACCGGCCAGTAACCGACGGTTCGGTCCGCACTGTTCACCATGGCTCCGCGCCCCCTACCCTTGATCACCATGGCACGGACTCCCGGCGGTGACGGCAGAACTCCGACGACCAGGATCCACGTGGTCAGCGACGTGCACGGCAACGCGCGCGACCTGGCCCGCGCGGGGGACGGCGCGGACGCCCTGGTCTGTCTCGGCGACCTCATCCTCTTCCAGGACTACGCCGACCGCTCGCGCGGCATCTTCCCCGACCTCTTCGGAGTCGAGAACGCCGACCGCGTCGTCGCGCTGCGCACCGCCCGCCGCTTCGAGGAGGCCCGCGAGCTCGGCGCCCGGCTGTGGCGCGCGCTCGACGTCGACCGGACCACCGCCATCGAGACGGCGGTACGGAAGCAGTACGCCGAACTGTTCGCCGCCTTCCCCACCCCCACGTACGCCACCTACGGCAATGTCGACATGCCCACGCTGTGGCCGGAGTACGCCGGTCCGGGCACCCGCGTCCTCGACGGCGAGCGGGCCGAGATCGGCGGCCGCGTCTTCGGGTTCGTGGGCGGCGGACTGCGCACCCCGATGCGGACACCCTTCGAGATCGGCGACGAGGAGTACGCGGCGAAGATCGAGGCGCTGGGGGAGGTGGACGTACTGTGCACCCACATCCCGCCCGAGGTACCCGAACTCGTCTACGACACGGTCGCGCGCCGCTTCGAACGCGGCAGCCGGGCCCTCCTCGACGCCATCCGCCGCACCCGGCCCCGGTACGCGCTGTTCGGCCACGTCCACCAGCCGCTGGTCCGGCGGATGCGGATCGGCGGCACGGAGTGCGTGAACGTGGGGCACTTCGCGCGGACCGGGCGGCCGTGGGTGCTGGAGTGGTGAGGCCGTGGCCCCACCGTGACGCGGTGGTGGAGAGGCGCGGTGACCACGGGGTCGCCGCTGCGCGGTAGCCTTCCGCTGCACATACGTGCGCATCTGCGCACACCCTCCCTGACCGGACCGCATCTGGAGGAGCCACGGCGATGGCGGAACACACCAGCTCGAGCATCACGATCGAGGCGGCACCGGCCGATGTCATGGGGGTGATCGCCGACTTCGCCCGCTACCCGGACTGGACGGGCGAGGTCAAGGAGGCGGAGGTCCTCGCGACGGACGGGCAGGGGCGCGCGGAGCAGGTGCGCCTCGTGATGGACGCGGGGGCGATCAAGGACGACCAGGTGCTGGCGTACACATGGGGGTCCGGGCACGAGGTGTCCTGGACGCTGGTGAAGTCGCAGATGCTGCGGTCGTTGGACGGGTCGTATCTGCTGAGGCCGGAGGGGACGGGGGCGACGGAGGTGACGTACCAGCTGACGGTGGACGTCAAGATTCCGATGCTCGGGATGATCAAGCGCAAGGCGGAGAAGGTCATCATCGACCGGGCGCTCGCGGGGCTGAAGAAGCGGGTGGAGTCGGGGCGGTAGTTTTCCCGCCCCCGCCGCCCCTGCCCTTCCCGTCCCTTCAAGGGGCGCTGCCCCGTGGACCCCGGGGTGCGTATTCGGCTTGCGGCCGGTGGGGACTTCTCGCGCAGTTCCCCGCGCCCCTTTCGGGGCACGGTGGCTGCTCGCGCCCACCGCGGCGGAGCCGCGCAGACAACACAGCCCCGCGCCTTTGCTTTCAGGGGCGCGGGGAACTGCGCGATCAGCCACGACGCAGCCGCACTCGCCCACCCGCCCGCACCCCCGAGCTCTTAGGCGCCCCACCATGCGCACCCTTCTCCTCACCGGCCCCGGCGGCTCCGGCCGTACCACCGTCGCTGCCGCCGCCGCGCTCCACGCGGCCCGGCGCGGCAGCCGCACGCTGCTCCTCTCCGGCGACCCCACCGACACCCCCGGCGCCGCCCTCGGCACCCCGACCCACGCCACCCCCACCGCCGTCGGAGACGTCCCGGGCCTCACCACGTGGCGTCCGGACGCCGGCACCCGGTTCCGGGACGATCTCCTCGCCCTCCAGAACCGTGCCGCCTCCGCACTCGAACTCCTCGGTGCCGCCCGGCTGGACGCCGAGGAGCTGACCCCGCTGCCCGGCGCCGCCGAACTCGCCCTGCTCGGCGCCCTCCGCGACGCCGCGCTCTCGGACGCCTACGACCTGATCGTCGTCGACCTGCCGCCCGCCCCGCAGGCCCTGGCACTGCTCGCCCTGCCCGAGCAACTGCGCCGCTATCTGCGCCGGCTGCTGCCGCGGGAGCGGCAGGCCGCCCGCGCGCTGCGGCCGGTGCTCGGCCGGCTCGCGGGCGTCCCCGTCCCCACCGAGCGGCTCTACGAGGCCGCCGCCCGCTGGGACACGGCACTCGGCGCGACCGAGGCCGTCCTCGCCGACCCGGCCACCACCGCCTGGCTGGTCGCCGAACCCGGCCCGGCCGGCGCCGACGCCGTGCGCACCGCCACCACCGGGCTCGCCCTGCGCGCCCTGCGCCTGGACGCCGTGATCGCCCACCGGGTGCTGCCCGACCCCGGCGCCGACACCTGGCTCGCCGGCCCGGCCGCGCAGCAGCGCAAGACGCTGGAGGAGTGGCGGGAGACGTACGGCACCGCCGCCGTCCACCCCGTCCCGCACCTCGGGCACGACCCGCGCGGCACCGACGACCTGGCCGCGCTGCCGCTCCCGGTGCCCGCCCCCGGTGACCCGGTGCCCGCCCCGGTCGAGTGGCCGGTCACCGACGGGCCGGCCGAGGACGGCGACGGCCTCCTCGTCTGGCACCTCCCGCTGCCCGGCACGACACGGGACGAGCTGGACCTGGTCCGGCGCGGCGACGAACTCGTCGTCACCGCCGGCCGGTTCCACCGCATCGTCCCGCTCCCCTCCGCGCTGCGCCGCTGCACCGTGGTGGGCGCGGCGCTGCGCGAGGGCGAGCTGCGCGTCCGGTTCGCCCCCGATCCGGCGTTGTGGCCGGGGCGGTTCGGGTAACGTCGAAAGGACGATACGCAGTCAGGAGTCCGCCATGAGCGAAGAGCGCCGTCACTCCGGCGAAGCCGACGATGCCGTCTTCGACGCCGCTCGGGAAGCGGCGGAGACGGACCAAGGGCCGGACCTGCCCAAGGCCACCGACGCCGACGCCTGGGCCACCGCCACCGCCGAGGACCTCGCCGAGGAGCAGGCCCGCCGCAAGGCCCGGTACGGTGCGCCGCCCGGATCGGCCGCCGAGGAGCTGCGCCGGTTCGTCGACAGCGTCGCCGACCGGCTCACGGGGCTCCAGTCGCCGCTGCTCGGCGCCGCCGCCTCCGGTGCGGCCCAGCAGATGGTCAGCCAGGTGGTGCGCCAGGCCAGGGCGGTCGTGGAGCCGGTCATCGAACGGAACCCCGACGTCTTCGACCACCTCGCCGCCGCCGGCACCGAGCTGCTCGCCGCCTACCGCAGCGCCGTGCAGGCCCAGGAGGGCCGCTGGACCGCCCGTGACCAGGGCAGGGACCCCCGCGAGGACGACGAGGGGCCGGGCCCCGGCGAGCACATCGACGTGGACTGACAGCGCCCTCGGGTACGGTTGACCACAGCGGGGCTCGACCGGAACTGAGGGATTCATGGGACTCACCATCGGCGTCGACATCGGCGGCACGAAGATCGCGGCCGGCGTGGTCGATGAGAAAGGCAACATCCTTTCCACCTTCAAGGTGCCGACCCCCACCACACCCGAGGCCATCGTGGACGCCATCGCCGCCTCGGTGGAGGGCGCGCGGGCCGGGCACGAGATCGTCGGTGTGGGCATCGGTGCCGCCGGCTACGTCAACCGGCAGCGGTCCACGGTCTACTTCGCGCCGAACATCGACTGGCGGCAGGAGCCGCTGAAGGAGAAGGTCGAGGCCCGGGTCGGGCTGCCGGTCGTCGTGGAGAACGACGCGAACGCGGCGGCGTGGGGCGAGTACAAGTTCGGTGCGGGCCAGGGCCACCGCAACGTCATCTGCATCACGCTCGGCACGGGGCTCGGCGGCGGCATCATCATCGGCAACAAGCTGCGCCGCGGGCACTTCGGGGTGGCCGCCGAGTTCGGCCACATCCGCATGGTGCCGGACGGGCTGCTGTGCGGGTGCGGCAGCCAGGGCTGCTGGGAGCAGTACGCCTCCGGGCGGGCGCTCGTGCGGTACGCGAAGCAGCGGGCGAACGCGACGCCGGAGCGCGCGGACATCCTGCTCGCGCTCGGGGACGGGACGCCCGACGGCATCGAGGGCAAGCACATCTCCGTCGCCGCGCGGCAGGGGTGCCCGGTGGCGGTCGACTCCTACCGGGAGCTGGCCCGCTGGGCGGGCGCGGGCCTCGCCGACCTGGCGTCGCTGTTCGATCCGTCCGCGTTCATCGTCGGCGGCGGACTGTCGGACGAGGGCGACCTCGTCCTGGACCCGATCCGCAAGTCGTACAAGCGGTGGCTGGTCGGCGGCAACTGGCGGCCGGTGGCCGACGTCATCGCCGCGCAGCTCGGCAACAAGGCGGGCCTCGTCGGCGCGGCCGACCTGGCCCGGGAGCCCGACCCGATCATGTGACAAGGGGCTCCGCCCCTTGGACCCAGAGGGGCGCGGGAGAGGCTCGTGGGGGCGTCGGCGGGGGTGAGGAACCCCTCCGGCGCCGACCCCGCGCGGCGTATCTTGATCACCATGCCCACCACACCCCCGTTGCCTTCCTCCGGCACGGACCCCGACGGCTCCGCCGTCCTCCGCGCCCTCACCTACAACGTCCGCTCCCTCAAGGACGACACCGACGCCCTCGCCCGCGTCCTCACCGCCTGCGCCCCGGACCTCGTCCTCCTCCAGGAAGCCCCCCGCTTCTTCCGCTGGCGCAAGAAGATCGCCCGCCTCGCCGCCGCCTCCGGCCTCGTCGTGCTCTCCGGTGGCGGCACCGCCGCGGGCCCCGCCCTGCTGTGCTCCCTGCGCGCCACCGTCGAACGCACGGAGGACGTCCTGCTGCCGCTCACCCCCGGACAGCACCGCCGCGGCTTCGCCACCGCGGTCGTCCGCTTCGGCGGCGCCCGTCTCGGCGTACTGAGCTGCCATCTCTCGCTCCAGGAGCGGGAGCGGTACGAGCAGGGCGGGCTGCTCCTCGACCGGGTCGCCGCCCTGGGCACGCCGCACGTCCTCGCCGGCGGCGACCTCAACGAGCCCCCCACCGGCCGCACCTTCCGCCGGCTCGCCGCCGAGCTGCGGGACTGCCGGGAGACGGCGCCCTGGGGCGCGGAGGAGACCTGGACCCGTACGGAGCCGCACCGCCGCATCGACGCGCTCTTCGCCACGAAGGGCGTCGAGATCCTCGGCTGCGGGGTTCCGCTCGGTCACCCGGGGGTCCGCGAGAGCGACCTGAGGGCGGCCAGTGACCACCTTCCGGTACTGGCCGCCCTCAAGGTTCCGGCCGCGGGCTGAGCGGCGGGGCGCTCGTCAGACCACCGCGCCCCGGCCGGGGTCGTCGTCGTCCTCGTCGCCGGGGTGCATGCGTACGACGAGGGTGGCGCAGCCGCCGAGGAAACCGCCGATGCAGGCGGTGGTGAGCCACCAGGTCATGTCCCAGCCGAGCAGGACGGCGAGCAGGAGCAGGATCGGGCCGCCGACCGCGCCGAGCCAGGCGAACCGGGCGGTGGTGTCGGAGGCGGGCAACGGCGGCGGCTCCGGCGGCACGAAGTGCCCCTCGTCGTCGTCCCGGTCGGAACCACCCGGCGGCGAGTAGTCCCGCGGCCCCACCCCGGGCGCGAACGAAACGGACCCGCCCAACGGCGTCCCGGCCCCGGCTCCGCCGGCACCACCGGCCCGGCCGGAAGCCCCCGGCGCACCGGTCTCCCCGGACCCGCCGGGCCCCTCGGCCCCACCGGGCAGTCCCGTACCCCCGGCTCCGCCGGACGTGCCGGCCCTGCCCGGCTCCCCGGCTCCCCCGGACGTACCGGCCCCGCCGGTCGCGCCCGCTCCGCCGGGCGAACCCGTACCCCCGGCCCCGCCGGACGTGCCGGCTCCGCCGGACTCCTCCGGCGCGTCCGGTGGCTCCGGGAGGGGGACCTCCTCCACCGGGCGGAGCGGGCGTACCGGGCGGAACGGTTTGAATGGTTTCGTGCCGGGCGGGTCCGGCGGTTCCTCGCCGTAGCCCGCGACGATCGCCGCCCACGCGGCGTCCTCGTCGAGGGGGAGCCCTCGCTCCTCGGGCTCGTGGTCGGAGTCGTGCTCAGCCACCTACGGCCGTCCCTTCCTCGTGGTCGTGCCCCTCCCCGGGCGCGGACTCGGGCGTGAGACGGGCGACGAACGCGTGGCTCTCTTCGAAGATCCGGTCCGCGTCATGGTCCAACGTCGCCACGTGGTAGCTCTGTTCCAGCAGGACCTCGGTGACGTCCGTCGACGACACCCGGCTCAGCACGCGCGCGGAGTCCGCGGCCGGCACCACGTGGTCCCGCGTGCTGCGCAACAGCAGCAGCGGCTGCGTGACCTGCGGCAGCTCGCCGTCCACCCGGCGCAGGAAGGACCGCAGGGAGTGCGCCGCGTGCAGCGGCATCCTGTCGTACCCGACCTCCTCGCCGCCCTCCTTCGCGATGTCGCTGACGATCCCCTTCGTGCTCGGCACGAGGTACCGGGCCACCGGCAGGGCGTGCGCGGCGAGCCCGTGGACCTTGTTCGCGGGATTGACGACCACGACCCCGCGCACCGTGTCCCCGTGCTTCGCGGCCAGCCGCAGCGCCAGCGCCCCGCCCATGGAGAGGCCGAACACGAAGACGTGCGCGCAGCGCTCGCTCAGGACGCGCAGCTCGCGGTCGACCTCGGCGTACCAGTCGGGCCAGCCGGTGAGCTGCATGTCCTGCCAGCGCGTGCCGTGCCCGGGCAGCAGTGGCAGGGAGACGGTCAGATGACGCCGCGCGAGGTACTCCGCCCAGGGGCGCAGCGACTGCGGGGAACCGGTGAAGCCATGGCAGAGCAGCACACCGACCGGACCGCCCTCGTGGCGGTACGGCTCGGCTCCAGGGAGGACCGGCACGTTCGGTCTCCTGTTCGTCAGTAGGCGGACGGCAGTAGTTGGACGGCAGTAGGCGGACGGAAGTAGTCGGACGACAGTGGTCGGTACGGCGGTGGTAGGTACGGCGGTGGCAGGTGGGGAGCGGTCGGTACGGCGGTGTCGTTGCGGCGAGGAACACTGTGTTCGGCAGTACGAGGGCCGCCGGCCGGCCGTTCGGAGATCGGCGGCCGGGTGGCGTACTTCACCGTACGCGACCGCACTGACACCGACCAGGGCCGTCGGACCCCCCACCGCGGACGCGTCCCCCCACCACGGCGAACTCCGCACCGGGCGGAGGCACTTCGGCCCGCGCCCCGCGCCCGCCACGGTTACGAAGCCATGACATCCGGACGTACAACGGGAGGCGCCCGGACCGCGTCGAACTCACTGAACGCGGGATTCCGCGTCCCGGACCCGACCGATCCGAAAGGTTCCCCCACATGACCCGAGCACAGCGCCGGACCCGTACCACGCGTCTCACCGCACCCCTGGCAGCCGCCGCGCTGCTCGCCGGGGGACTCGGCGCCGTCGCCCTGTCCGCCGGCTCCGCGCTGGCGGCCCCCGCCGCCGCGTCCGCCGCCGCGCAGGACGACTTCAACGGCGACGGCTACGCCGACCTGGTCGTGGGCGCCCCGGACGCCACGGTCTCCAGCGCGGCCAAGGCCGGCTACGTGGCCGTCACCTACGGCTCCGCCGACGGCGTCTCCACCGCCCACAAGCAGGTGATCAGCCGCTCCACCGCCGGCGTCCCCGGCTCCGCCACCGCGAGCCAGCGCTTCGGCGCCTCCTTCGCCAAGGGCGACCTGGACGGCGACGGCTTCAGCGACCTGGTGATAGCCGGCGGCAAGGCCGGCTCCGTCGTCCTGTGGGGCTCCGCCTCCGGGCTCACCGGCGGCACGGCCCTCGCCGGGTACGGTGCCTCCCCGCAGACCGGCGACTTCGACGGCGACGGCACCACCGACCTCGCCCTCTTCTCCGCCCAGTCCCTCGGCGGCGACGACCCCGAGGGCGCCCCCGCCGCCCTGTGGAAGGGCCCCGTCTCCCGGGCCGGCAAGCCCACCGCCGTCCTGCCCCTCCTCGACAAGTCCCTGTGGTGGGGCTACGAGGAGGACGACGCCTCCTGCGAGACCGGCGGCGGCTGCGAGGACGGCCCGTCCTCCATCACGGGACCCGTCGCCTCCGGCGAGGTCGGCGACGTCAACGGCGACGGCAAGGACGACATCGTCCAGTGGGTCTACGGCGGCGACGGCGTCTGGGGCAACCGGCTGCTCCTCGGCGGCGGCAACGGCTTCACCCGTGGCTGGGTGCCCGGGGAGGACACCGGCCGCGACACCGGCACCGGCATCGGCGACGTCAACAACGACGGCTACGACGACGTGGTCGTCGGCCGCGACGGCTGGAACGACAAGGTCCGCGTCGCCTTCGGCTCGGCCTCCGGCCTGTCCGAGGACAACGTGCAGTCCTTCGACCAGAGCCTGCCCGGCTTCCCGGGCGCCGAGGAGGAGGGTGACGCCCTCGGCGCCACCGTCTCGGTCGGCGACGTCACCGGTGACGGATTCGCCGACATCGCGCTCGGCCTGCCCGGCGAGGACGTCGGCGACGTCGAGGACGCCGGTTCGGTCGCCCTGCTGCCGGGCAGCGCCTCCGGCGTCACCGGCACCGGCGCCCAGACCTTCCACCAGAACACCAAGGGCGTCCCCGGAGTCGCCGAGGCCGGCGACCGGTTCGGCGTGAGCAGCGCCCTCCTGGACGTGAACGGCGACGGCCACCTCGACCTCGCCGCCGGCTCCACCGCCGAGAACGGCGAGAACGGCGCCGTCTGGGTGCTGCCCGGCACGGCGAACGGCCTCACCGCCACCTCGTCCGTCGCCTTCGGCGCCGGCGACCTCTCGGCGCCCGCCACCAAGGCCCACTTCGGGGCGTTCCTGCGCTGAGCGGACCAGCAGTCGACGGTGGGGCGGCCGGGTGCCGCCCCACCGTCATGTCCGGGCACATCGTTTAAGGTCTGTTCGAGGACACGGGAGGCACTCGGTTGTTGTACGGCGCGATGAAGGTCACCGTCGGGGGCACGCTGAAGCTCGCCTTCCGGCCCTGGGTGGAGGGCCTGGAGCACGTGCCCGCCGCGGGTCCGGCGATCCTGGCCAGCAACCACCTGTCCTTCTCGGACTCCTTCTTCCTCCCCGCGGTCCTCGACCGCAAGGTCACCTTCATCGCCAAGGCCGAGTACTTCACCACCCCCGGCGTCAAGGGACGGATGACCGCCGCCTTCTTCAAGGGCGTCGGCCAGCTCCCCGTCGACCGCTCGGGCGCGCGCGGCGCGGGCGAGGCCGCCGTGCGCAGCGGCATCGAGGTGCTGCGCCGCGGCGAACTGTTCGGCATCTACCCGGAGGGCACCCGCTCGCCCGACGGCCGGCTCTACCGGGGCAAGCCCGGCGGCCTGGCCCGTGTGGCACTGGCCACCGGCGCGCCCGTGCTGCCGGTCGCGATGATCGACACGGAGAAGATCCAGCCGCCGGGGAAGGTGATGCCCAAGCTGATGCGCCCGGGCATCCGCATCGGCAGGCCGCTGGACTTCCGCCGCTACCAGGGCATGGAGCACGACCGCTTCGTCCTGCGGGCGGTGACCGACGAGGTCATGTACGAGATCATGCGGCTCTCCGGCCAGGAGTACGTCGACATCTACGCGACCGCCGCCAAACGGCAGCTCGCGGAGGCCGCCAAGGCGGAGAAGCAGGCGCAGGCGCAGAAGCAGTCGGAGAAGACGGAGCAGCAGGGGCGGGGGACCGACGACGGGGCGCGCCCCGGGTCGTAGCCGCGGGCCGCGGCAGGGCAAGGGGTGGGGGAGCATGCCGAAGCGCGTGAAGGTCATGAGGATGTCGGTCGAGCAGCCGCTGTGGCGCGCGCTCACCGGTTACCGCGTCCTGACGATGCTGTACGCCGTGGGGCTCTTCCTCACCGCGTACGGCCAGTTCCGGCGGCCCGGTCTGGCGATCGGCTACTTCGCCGTCCTGGTCGTGTGGACCCTGGCCACCCTGCCCAGGGTCGCGGGCGCGGTGCACTGCACCAAACGGTTCCTCGCCGCCGATCTGGCCGTCGCGCTCGGCGGCATCCTGCTCACCCCCCTCGCCGACGCTCACCACCGCGTCGTCGAGGGCGGCCCGACGCTGCCCTCGATATGGACCGCGGGCTCCGTCCTGGCGTACGCCATCAAGGGCGGCTGGCGCTGGGCGGCCTTCGCCTCCACGCTGGTGGCCGCCGCCAACCTGGTCGAACGCGGCGCCCCGACCCGGGACACCGTGCACAACGTCGTCCTCGTCTGGGTCGCCTCCATCGCCATCGGCTATGTCGTCGAGGTCGCCCGCGCCTCCGAGCGCACCCTCGCCCGCGCCCTGGAGATCGAGGCCGCGACCCGCGAACGGGAGCGGCTCGCCCGGGACATCCACGACGGCGTGCTCCAGGTCCTCGCCATGGTGCAGCGGCGCGGCACCGCGCTCGGCGGCGAGGCGGCCGAGCTCGGCCGGCTGGCCGGCGAGCAGGAGGTGGCGCTGCGCTCCCTGGTCACCGGTGGCCCCAGCCCCGTCTCCCGGCTCTCCGAGGACGCCGCCGAGGGCGCGCTCGTACGGCTGGTGCAGGAACCGGACGAGGGCCCGGGCGACGGAGCCGACGGCCCGCGCGAACCGGTCGACCTGCGCCCCCTCCTCACCCCGTACGCCGGTGCCCGCGTCACCCTCTCCGAGCCGGGCGCGCCCGTGCCGCTCGCCCCGGCCGCCGCGCGCGAGGTGGCCGCCGCGGTCGGCGCCGCCCTGGACAACGTACGGCGGCACGCGGGGGAGGGGGCCAGAGCCTGGATCCTGGTCGAGGACGAGCCGGACGAGATCGTCGTGACCGTACGGGACGACGGCCCCGGCATCCCCGAGGGCCGGCTCGCCCAGGCCGAGGGGGAGGGCCGGCTCGGCGTCGCCCAGTCGATCCGGGGCCGGCTGCGCGACCTCGGCGGCACGGCCGAACTGCTCTCGGTTCCCGGACAGGGCACCGAAGTCGAGATGAAGGTACCGAAACGCGCACCGGGCACAGCGGCCGGCGCACGCGCACAGGACGTACGGGGGAAGGCGGAACAGCGATGAACGAGCAGCGGGACACGCAAGGCACGCGGGACACGCAGGACACAGGGGACACCCAGGACGCGCGGGACACCGGCACGACCGGGGAGCCGGCCGGCGGGGGACCGGCCGGGGGTGGTGCGGGCGAGGGCGGCGGACCGATCCGGGTCATGGTGGTCGACGACCACCCGATGTGGCGCGACGCCGTCGCCCGCGACCTCGCCGAGTCCGGCTTCGACGTCGTCGCCACCGCGGGCGACGGCGAGCAGGCCGTGCGCCGGGCCCGGGCCGCCGCGCCCGACGTCCTCGTCCTCGACCTCAACCTGCCCGCCAAGCCCGGCGTCCAGGTGTGCAAGGAACTGGTCGGCGCCCGCCCCGCCCTGCGGGTCCTGGTGCTCTCGGCCAGCGGCGAGCACGCGGATGTGCTGGAGGCGGTGAAGTCCGGCGCCACCGGCTACCTGGTCAAGTCCGCGTCCACCGAGGAACTCGTCGACGCGGTGCGCCGCACGGCGGCCGGCGACCCCGTCTTCACCCCCGGGCTCGCCGGGCTCGTCCTCGGCGAGTACCGGCGCCTGGCCGCCGAGCCCGCCCCCGCCCCGGACGCCGGCGACGCCGCCCGGGCGCCCCGGCTGACCGAACGCGAGACCGAGGTGCTGCGGCTCGTCGCCAAGGGGCTGAGCTACAAGCAGATCGCCGAACGCCTCGTCATCTCGCACCGCACTGTCCAGAACCATGTGCAGAACACCCTGGGCAAACTGCAACTGCACAACAGGGTCGAGCTGGTCCGGTACGCCATCGAGCGAGGTCTGGACGGTTCCTGACCGCCTTTCGGCCGCCTCTCGACCACTTCGCGGCTGCTTCCGAGTGATTCACCGGAATTGACCGTCCCGTGCATGCCGAAGTGACGTGGGTCACCATTAGCGTGACCCGCATCAGGCAACCGCGGCGAAGGGACACTGTCATGCGGGTAGGAGTACTGACCGGGGGCGGCGACTGCCCCGGGCTCAACGCCGTCATCCGGGGCATCGTCCGCAAGGGCGTGCAGGAGTACGGCTACGACTTCGTCGGCTTCCGGGACGGCTGGCGCGGTCCCCTCGAGGGCGACACCGTCCACCTCGACATCCCCGCCGTGCGCGGCATCCTGCCCCGCGGCGGCACGATCCTCGGTTCCTCCCGCACCAACCCGCTCAAGCAGGAGAACGGCATCCGCCGTATCAAGGACAACCTCGCCAAGGAGGAGATCGACGCGCTCGTCGCGATCGGCGGCGAGGACACCCTCGGCGTCGCCGCGCGCCTGGCCGACGAGTACGGCATCCAGGTCGTCGGCGTCCCGAAGACCATCGACAACGACCTGTCCGCCACGGACTACACCTTCGGCTTCGACACCGCCGTCAACATCGCCACCGAGGCCATCGACCGGCTGCACACCACCGCCGAGTCCCACATGCGGGTGCTGGTGGTGGAGGTGATGGGCCGGCACGCGGGCTGGATCGCCCTGCACTCGGGACTCGCCGGCGGCGCCAACGTCATCCTCATCCCCGAGCGGAGATTCGACGTCGAGCAGGTGTGCGCGTGGGTGACCTCGCGGTTCAAGGCGTCGTACGCGCCGATCGTGGTCGTCGCGGAGGGGGCGCAGCCGCGGGACGGCGACATGGTGCTCAAGGACGACTCGCTGGACTCCTTCGGGCATGTGCGGCTGTCCGGGGTGGGGGAGTGGCTGGCGAAGCAGATCGAACGGCGGACGGGGAAGGAGGCGCGGACGACGGTGCTGGGGCATGTGCAGCGCGGGGGGACGCCCAGCGCGTTCGACCGGTGGCTCGCCACGCGGTTCGGTCTGCACGCGATCGAGTGCGTGCGGGACGGGGAGTTCGGGAAGATGGTCGCGCTGCGGGGCACGGACATCGTCCGCGTCCCCATCGCGGACGCGACGTCCCGCCTCAAGACGGTCGACGCGGCGCTTTATGAGGAGGCGTCGGTCTTCTTCGGCTGAGGGGGTGTTTTCGCCCCCGCCGCCCCTACCCTTCCCGTCCTCAAGGGGCTCCGCCCCTTTGACCCCATTGCGCAGTTCCCCGCGCCCCTGACAGGGGCGCGGGGAACTGCGCATCTTTTGGGGGTCCGGGGGCTTGCCCCCGGGTTGGGACGGGAAGGGGCGGCGGGGGCGGAAGAACTCAGGGCCGGACCCCCTCCGCCACCCCCGCCAGCAGCTCGCGCACGACCGCCGCCCCGTTCACCGTCAGCACCGACTCCGGATGGAACTGCACCCCCGCGAACCCCGGCCCCCGCACCGCGTGCACCTCCCCGTCCGCGGACCGGCTCACCTCCCCCCCCCGCCCCGCCAGCTCCCGCACCGCTCCCTCGTCGCCCCGCGCCACGAAACTGTTGTAGAACCCCACCGTCTCCTCCCGCCCGAACAGCTCGATCCCCACCTGCGCCCCCTGATACGGCACCCGCTTCCGCCCCACCGGAAGCCCCAGCTCCGCCGCGATCAGCTCATGCCCGAGACACACCCCCAGCACCCCCCGCCGATGCCCCCGCAGCACCTCCCGCGTCAGCCCCCGCAGGAACCGCATCTTCGGATCGGCCGGGTCGGAGGGGTCCCCCGGGCCGGGGCCCAGCACCACCACCCCCTCGTGCGCGAGCACCGCCCCCCGCAGCCCCGCCTCGTCGTAGCGCCGCACCGTCACCCCGAACCCCGACGACCGCAGCAGATGCGCCAGCATCGAGGTGAACGTGTCCTCCCCGTCGACGACCAGCGCCTGCCCCCGCGACGCCGCCACCGGCTCCCGCATCCGCAGCCAGAACGGCGCCAGCGCCCCCCGCCGCCCGTCCAGCGCCGCCCGCACCCGCGGATCGTCGGCCAGCCGCGGCCGTACGGACTCCTCGCGCGGCCGCCCGGGGCGCACCCCCAGCGCCGCCAGCACCCCCGCCGCCTTCGCATGCGTCTCGGCCACCTCGCCCGCCGGGTCCGAGCCGCGCACCAGCGTGGCCCCGACCGGCACCCGCAGCCGCCCGTCCGCCGCGATGTCGGCGGTGCGGATCAGGATGGGGGAGTCCAGCGTCTGCGCACCCCCGGCGTCCCGCCCGAGCAGCGCCAGCGCCCCCGCGTAGTAACCGCGGCCGCCGGCCTCGTACCGCTCGATGACCCGGCAGGCGTTCTGCACCGGCGAACCGGTGACGGTCGCCGCGAACATGGTCTCCCTCAGCACCTCGCGCACGTCCAGCGAGGAGCGCCCGCGCAACTCGTACTCGGTGTGGGCGAGATGAGCCATCTCCTTCAGTCGCGGCCCGATCACCACCCCGCCCATGTCGCCGACCGTGCACATCATCTTCAGTTCCTCGTCGACGACCATGGAGAGCTCCTCGATCTCCTTGCCGTCGGCGAGGAAGTCCAGCAGATGCTCCGGGGTGGGACCGCCGGCCGGATAGCGGTAGGTGCCGCTGATCGGGTTCATCACCACCGTCCCGCCGGACATCCGGACGTGCACCTCGGGGCTCGCGCCCACCAGCGTGCGCTCGCCCGTGTGCACGACGAACGTCCAGTAGGCGCCCCGCTCGCCCACCAGGAGCCGGCGGAACAGCGCCAACGCGTCCGCCCGCCCGAAGCCCTCGATCACGCCCTCGTACGTCCGCCGGATCACGAAGTTGGCGCCCTCGCCCCGGCCGATCTCGTCCCGGAGCACCCGCCCGACGATCCCGGCGTACTCCTCGTCACCGACGTCGAAGCCGCCGCCCGCCACCCGCACCTCGTGCCGCGGCAGCCGCGCCAGCGCCGTCTCCAGGGGGAGTACATGCCTCTCCTCGGGGACGAGGACCAGCAGCGGGGTGCCGTCGTCCCGTACGTCGAACCCACGTTCGCGGATCTGCCGGAACGGGACGAGGGCCAGACCCTCCTCGGGCAGCCCGGCCAGGCGCTCGCGGGCGGTGACCGGGCCGCGCAGCACCTCGACGGTGTCGTGGTCGTGACCGGGGGTGCGCCGGCGCAGCAGCGCGAACGGCCGGTCGTCGGTCAGCAGGGCGGACAGGTCGTACGAGCCGGTCGGGTCGTACGAGCCGGGCAGGTCGGGCAGGTCCATGGGGTCGGTTCCTCTTCAGTGGGAGGAACGGCCCGGCGGTCGCGAAACGCCGAAGGCCGCCCCTCGGGCGGCCTTCGCGGAGTTCAGTTGCGTACGCGCGATCAGTGGGCCGCCGAGGGAGCGGTCCACCACCACATGCGGTGTACGTGCGCGAACATGGCGTGCACCCTACCCGATACCGGCCCGTCGCGGCAGCGGCGCTCGTCCGGCGCGGCGGCGCGCCGCCCCGGACGGCCCAGGCGGGCGGTCACCGCGGTTTCGCGGCACGCCGGTTGTTGGAAGGACGGCGAGCACACCTGCTCACCGGAGGTCCGTCCCCGTGCGCACCATTCCCAGCTCCCCCTTCCCGCGGAGTGCGGCGCGCCGCACCGTCCGCACGCTCGCCGCGCTCACCGCGGCGGTCGCCGCCCTCGGCGCCGCCACGGCCGCCCCCGCCGGGGCCGACGACGGCAGCACCCGCATCAGCTACCGCGGCCACACCTTCACCGTCCCCGCCGACTGGCGGGTCGTGGACCTGGAGGAGGAACCGACCGCCTGCGTCCGCTTCGACCGGCACGCCGTCTATCTCGGCACCCCCGGCGAGCACCAGGACTGCCCGGCCCGCGTCCTCGGCCGCACCGAGGCCCTGCTCGTCCAGCCCGTGGAGGCGACGGCGTCCGAGCGCTCGATCACCGAGAACTCCACCTCCCGCACCTACCGCGCCACCGCCGAGCGGATCTCGGTGACCGCCGCCTACGGGCAGGACCGCGCGGCGATCCGCCGCATCCTCGACGGAGCCGGTCTCTCCGCGAGCGCCGCCCGCGCCGAACCCTCCGCCGGGGTCCCGGCCGCGCTGCCCGCCGACGCCACCGCCCACCGCGGCCGGGGCTTCGACGCCTGCACCGCGCCCAGCCAGTCCTCGATGGACGCCTGGAAGGACGACTCCCCGTACAGCGCCGTCGGCATCTACATCGGCGGCGTCAACCGCGGCTGCTCGCAGGCCCGGCTCACCGCCAAGTGGGTGAGCAGCCAGTACGCGGCCGGCTGGCGGTTCCTGCCGTTCTACGTCGGCCCCCAGCCGGCCGGCGGCAGCTGCGGCAGCGCCTGCACCGCCCTGACCAGCCCCACCGCGCAGGGCACCGCCGCCGCCGACGACGCCGTCCGCCAGGCCGCCGCGCTCGGCCTCGGCAAGGGCACGGTCCTCTACAACGACATCGAGGCCTACCCGCGCTCCACCGCCGTCACCGACCAGGTCCTCACCTATCTCAAGGCCTGGACCGAACGGCTGCACACGCTCGGCTACCGCTCCGGCGCCTACGGCAGCACCGCCTCGCTCGTCACCGACCTGGTCGCGCACGCCACCCGGACGACGCTGCCCGACGTGGTGCACTTCGCCCACTGGAACGACGAGGCGGTCACCACCGACGCCGCTCTCCCCGCCCAGCTGTGGTCCGCCCACCAGCGCGTCCACCAATACGCCGGCAACCGCACCGAGACCCACGGCGGCGTCACGATCAACATCGACCGCAACCAGCTCGATGTCGGACCGTTCACCGACGAGCCGTAGAGCCGCGTGGAGCCGGGTGGAGCCGGGTGGAGCCGTAGAACGGTGCCCACGGTCCCCACCGGGCCGCCGCGTTCGGTCGCCATGGCGCTTTCGGCCATCGATCGAGCGCGGCCCGTCTCACGTGATGGGCGAGTGACGGACACCCGCGCACGACCCCGTAAAGTGCAGGGGGTGACCGTGAACGCTGATTCCCGAAGCGTCGCCGCTCAGGCGACATGGCGAGACCTGCCCGCGGCGCAGCAGCCCGAGTACCCCGACACCGAGGCTCTGCGCGCAGTGATCGCGGACCTCGAGTCGTATCCCCCGCTCGTTTTCGCGGGCGAGTGCGACCAGTTGCGCGCCCGGATGGCGGCTGTTGCCAGGGGAGAGGCGTTCCTCCTCCAGGGCGGCGACTGCGCGGAGTCCTTCGACGCGGTGTCCGCCGATCACATCCGGGCCAAGCTGAAGACCCTCCTCCAGATGGGCGCCGTGCTCACGTACGCGGCCTCCGTGCCGGTCGTGAAGGTCGGCCGGATCGCCGGCCAGTACTCCAAGCCGCGCTCCAAGCCCACCGAGACCCGCGACGGCGTCACGCTGCCGACCTACCGCGGCGACTCCGTCAACGGCTTCGACTTCACCGAGGCCGCCCGCGTCCCCGACCCCGAGCGGCTGAAGCGGATGTACCACGCCTCGGCCTCCACACTGAACCTGGTGCGCGCCTTCACTACCGGCGGCTACGCCGACCTGCGCCAGGTGCACGCCTGGAACCAGGACTTCGTGCGCTCCTCGCCCTCCGGGCAGCGCTACGAGCAGCTGGCCCGCGAGATCGACAGCGCGCTGAACTTCATGCGGGCCTGCGGCACGGACCCGGAGGAGTTCAAGACCGTCGAGTTCTACTCCTCGCACGAGGCGCTGCTGCTCGACTACGAGTCCGCGCTCACCCGCGTCGACTCCCGCACCGGCCGGCTGTACGACGTCTCGGCGCACATGGTGTGGGTCGGCGAGCGCACCCGGCAGCTGGACCACGCACACATCGAGTTCGCGTCGAAGATCCGCAACCCGATCGGCATCAAGCTCGGCCCGTCCACGACGGCCGAGGAGGCGCTCCAGTACATCGAGCGCCTGGACCCCGAGCGGGAGCCCGGCCGGCTGACGTTCATCGTCCGCATGGGCGCCGACAAGGTGCGCGACAAGCTGCCCGAACTGGTGGAGAAGGTCACCGCCTCCGGCGCGACCGTCGCCTGGATCACCGACCCGATGCACGGCAACACCTACGAGGCGGCCTCCGGCCACAAGACCCGGCGCTTCGACGACGTGCTCGACGAGGTCAAGGGCTTCTTCGAGGTCCACAAGGGTCTCGGCACCCACCCGGGCGGCATCCATGTGGAGCTGACCGGCGACGACGTCACCGAATGCGTGGGCGGCGGCGACGAGATCTTCGTCGACGATCTGCACCAGCGCTACGAGACGGCGTGCGACCCCCGGCTCAACCGCAGCCAGTCGCTGGACCTGGCGTTCCTGGTCGCGGAGATGTACCGGGACCAGTGAGCCGGATTCCGCTTACCGGTCGGTGAGCGTTTCTCGCGGCGGTGGGGCGCGGATCACACAGGATCCGCGCCCCTTCCGCTTTTGCGTCCCCGGGGTGACGGTTAAGGTAGTTTGCCTCACCGAACGACCGGGCATCCCGGCAACCGGTACGGCATGAAACCGAACCCGGCCGGGAGGTGACCCGCGTGTACGTATGCAGCTGTTTCGGCGTGACCGAAGAGCAGATCAAGCGGCACGCGGAGAGCGGGGCCTGCACCCCGCGCCAGATCGCCTCGCAGTGCAAGGCGGGCACGGACTGCGGCGGCTGCGTACGGCGCATTCAGGCGCTGCTGGGCCGGGGCGGCTGCCCCCGCCGCGAACTCCTCGACCAGGGCCGCGCGGCCCTCGGCGACCTCCCGCCGCGACCGGTGACGGACGACGGTCCCGCGCGGCTCCCGGACGCGGCCTGAGCGGCTGCCGGGTGCGGCCCGAGCGGGGCGGGGCGCCGCGGAACCGTTCCGGCAGGCCTCAGTGCGCGCTCGGGTCCGACGCGTCCGGTTGGACCTGCTCGATGACCGTCGACAGGTAGAGCGACTCGCCCAGCTTCTCGATCAGGTCGAGCTGGGTCTCCAGGTAGTCGATGTGGTGCTCCTCGTCCGCGAGGATCGCCTCGAACACGTTGGCGGACGTGACGTCCCCCTTGGAGCGCATCAGCTCGATGCCGCGGCGCAGCCGGTCGATCGCCTCGACCTCGATCTGCTTGTCGGCCTCGAACATCTCGGTCACGCTCTGGCCGACCCGGACGTGGAACAGCCGCTGGTAGTTGGGCAGTCCGTCCAGGAGCAGGATGCGGTCGGTGAGCAGCTCCGCGTGCCGCATCTCGTCGAAGGACTCCGACCGGGTGTACCGCGCGAGCTTCGTCCACCCCTTGTGGTCCTGGAGCTTGGCGTGCAGGAAGTACTGGTTGATCGCGGTGAGCTCGGCGGTGAGCTGCTCGTTGAGGAATTCGATGACCTCGGGGTCGCCCTGCATCGGCGGGCTCCTTCCGGAAAGGCGTTCGGGCAGGTTGCGCCGCATGATTGCACCGATCGCGAAGATCATCCAGTAAGTAGGCACTTAGTAAGCCTGGCCATACTTGGGGATGATGAATGGCGTTTGATGGCGATTGGTGGCGATTGAAGGTGATGTGCCCTGATTCGGTCTCCCGGGTCATGGGTACCGTGCCCGGTCTGTCAGGATGGAGGCATGGGTCAGCCGGTGGAAAGGGACACAGGAGAAGCGGCACAGCAGCCCCCGCTTCCGCCGGGGCAGCGTCTCCAGCGCGGCTGGCCGGTGACCCACTACGGTCCGGTCCCCAGGTTCCGCCCCGAGCGCTGGGAGTTCCGCGTCTTCGGCGCCACCGCCGACGGCGACAAGCACTGCTGGAACCACGAGGAGTTCACGGCCCTGCCGTACTCCACGGTCGTCGCCGATCTGCACTGCGTGACGAAGTTCAGCATGCTCGGCGCGGAGTGGGGCGGGATCCCGGCGCGCACGGTCCTGGAGTGCGCGCCGCCCGCGCCCGCCGTCACCCATGTGATGGTCTGGGCGGAGTACGGCTTCAGCTCGAACATGCGGCTGTCCGACTTCGCCTCCGAGCGCGCGCTCTTCGCCACGCACAAGGACGGTGAGCTGCTCACCGCGGAGCACGGCTTCCCGCTGCGGCTGATCGTGCCGCACCTGTACGCGTGGAAGGGCCCGAAGTGGGTGCGGGGGGTGGAGTACATGACCGCCGACCGTCGCGGCTTCTGGGAGGAGCGCGGCTACCACAACGTCGGCGACCCCTGGAAGGAGCAGCGCTACTCCTACCAGGAGCAGCCGGGGGAGGGCCCGGAGCTCTGAGCCGCTCCGGGTTCCGGGATTCTCAGCCCTCGCGGAGCTTCTTGAGCCGGGCGACGTCCGCCGTGTGGCCCTCCTTGCCGCCGGGCGTCTCGATGACCAGCGGGACGCCCTCGGTGGCGGGGTGGGTCATCAGCGCGCGGAACGGGTCCTCGCCGATGTGCCCGTCCCCGATGCCCGCGTGCCGGTCCTTGTGGGCGCCGACGACGTCCTTGGAGTCGTTGGCGTGGATGAGCTTGAGCCGGCCGGGGCCGACGGTCTCCACCAGCAGGTCGAGGGTCTGGTGGGCGCCGTGCGGGCCGGTCAGGTCGTGGCCGGCGGCGAAGACGTGGCAGGTGTCCAGGCAGACGCCGAGGCGGGGGTGGGCGTCCAGGGCGTCGAAGTACGGGCCGAAGTCCCAGGTGCGGGAGCAGAGCGAGGCGCCCTGGCCCGCGGTGGACTCCAGCAGCAGATACGGGTCGTCGTCGTGGTCCAGCTCCTCCAGGAGCGGGAGCAGCCGCTCGCGGACCTGCTTGAGGGCGACGGCGCGATCGCGGCCGCCGGTGGCGCTGCCGGTGTGGACGACGACGCCGAGGGCGCCGAGGGCGCGGGCGCGGCGGAGGGAGTGGCGCAGTGACTCGACGGAGCGTTCGACGGTGGCCTCGGTGTGGGAGCCGAAGTTGATCAGGTACGGGGCGTGGACGTACGCGGGGATGCCGTGCGTGGCGCACGCCTCGCGGAAGGCCTCGTCCTCGCGGGGGCTGCCGGTGGGGGTGGCCCAGCCGCGGGGGTTGGCGACGAACACCTGGACGGCCTCGGCGGCGAGGTCGTGGGCGTAGGGCAGCCCTACGCGGTGGAGACCGCCGGCGACGGGGATGTGCGCGCCGATGGGGTTACGGGGTGAGGGGGATGCGACCACGCCTCAAGGGTCGCACGCGCTTTTCCCCGCCCCCGCCGGGGCGAGGAATCCTCCGCGCACCTCCGGCCAGGGTCAGCCCAGCTTGATCGTAATTTTCGAGCCGTACGGCGCCTTCTCGCCGCCCTTCACCGACTGGCTCTTCACCGTGTCCCCGCCGAACAGATCCAGGAACCCCCGGTCCTCGTCGACCTCGAACCCCGCCGCCTCGAGCGCGTCCCGCGCGTCCCCCGCACTCGAACCGACGACATCCGGCACCTCCACCCGCTTACGCCCCTTGGACACGGTCACCGTCACCGTGTCGCCCTCGGCGACCTTCTTCCCCGCGCCGGGCGACACCGCCGCCACCTGCCCCGCATCGAACTCGGACGCCACCCGCCGCTCGGCGACCTTCACCTTCAGCCCGGCGTCCGTCAGCTCCTCCCGTGCGTCCTGGAGCGAGGACCCCGCCACGTCCGGCACCTCCACCGCACGCCCCCGGCTGACGGTGAGCGCGATCGCGGACCCCCCGTGCCGCTCGGTCCCGGCGTCCGGGTCGGTCCCGACGACCCGGCCCTTCGGCACGTCCTCGCTGAAGGCACGCGTCACCATGCCCGCGGCCAGCCCCTCCTCCTTCAGCTTCGCCCGCGCGTCCGCCAGGGTCTGCCCCTTGAGGTCCGGCACCTTCACCGTCTCCGGCCCGTCGGACACCGTCAGCGACACCGAGTCGTGGCTGCGGATCCGCGCCGCCGGCGCGGGGTCGCTGCTGATGACCCTGCCCTTGGCGACCGTGTCGCTGTACGCGTGTTCGATCTTCCCGACGTCGAGCCCGGCGTCGTCGAGCTGGTCCCTGGCCTGGGCCTCCGTCTTGGCGAGCACCGGCGGCACCTTGGTGAACTGCCCCGAGTTGATGTACCAGACGCCCGTGCCGACGCCGAGCACCAGCAGTACGACGGCCACGACCGCGACGAGCCCCCGCCGCGACCGCGGTCTCCCGCCGCGGCGGCCGGGCGCGGGCGGCACCGGCGGACTCTCCAGCCGGCTGGTCCGGTTCTCCCCGCCGCCGTCGAAGCCGCTCCCCACCTCGCCGGCCTCGTTCACCAGCAGCGGCCGCACGACCGTCAGCGCGCGCGGGATCACGCTCGTACGGTCCTCGGCGTTGTCGTGCCCGCCGGACCCTGCCGCCAGCGCCCCCGGCGGTACCGCGTCCAGCCGGGCGGGGTCGAGCGCGGAGCGCACCCGCAGCACCTCGCCGAGCAGCGCGGCCGCGTCGGCCGGGCGCAGCTCGGGGTTGCGGGCGGTGGCGGAGAGGACCAGCTCGTCCAGCTCGTACGCCATCCCCGGGACGACGGCCGAGGGCGGCGGCACGTCCTCGTGGAGGTGCCGGTAGAGCACCTGTGCGGGGGTGTCCCCGGAGTGCGGCTTGGCGCCGGTGAGCATCTCGTGGAGCAGTACCCCGCACGCGTAGACGTCGACCCGGGGGTCGGCCGTGCCGTGCTCGATCTGCTCGGGGGCGAGATAGGAGACCGTGCCGAGGACGGCATCGGTGGTGCTGGTCACCGTGTCCACGGCCCGGACCAGGCCGAAGTCGGCCACCTTGACCCGGCCGTCGTCCCCTATGAGGACGTTCTCCGGCTTCATGTCCCGGTGCACGAACCCGGCCCGGTGCGCGGCGCCGAGCGCGGCCAGCACGGGCTCCAGGATGTCGAGGGCGGCGCGCGGTCGCAGCGCCCCGCGCTCGCGCAGCACGTCACGCAGGGTGCAGCCGGCGATGTACTCCATGGCCAGGTACACATACGACCCGTCGGTGCCCTGGTCGAACACCTGGACGACGTTCGGGTGGTCCAGGCGCGCCACGGACTTCGCCTCGCGGATGAACCGCTCCACGAAGGAGCCGTCGGCGGCGAGCGAGGGGTGCATCACCTTGAGCGCGAGCACCCGGTCCAGGCGGGTGTCCAGGGCCCGGTACACCGTGGCCATCCCGCCGGCGGCGATCCGCGCGTCCACGCGATAGCGGCCGTCGAGCACCTGCCCGACGAGGGGGTCCTGAAGGGTCGTATCCACGCGAGCGAGTCTACGAGCCCCCACCGACACTCCTTACGGCCCCGCAGAACCCGGTACGGGACCGCAGCACACCTGTGACGTGCACGGAGGAACCCGGGGAAACCCGGGAGTCCGGTGCGCGGGCGAGTGCGGGCGGTGTGCGGCCGCCCGCGCGGATTCCCGCGCGGTGCCCGGCGCCCCTCACCGGGCGACCCCGCCCCTCAGAACCCCGGTCGCTCCGGATCCAGCACCGCCATCCCCTCCGCCGGGGAGGACCCCTCCGCGAAGAACCGCCGGGGGATCCGCCCCGCCCGCCGCGCCAGCCGCCCCGCCTCCACCGCCCGGCGCATGGCCTCGGCCATGAGCACCGGCTCCTGCGCCCGCGTCACCGCCGACGCCAGCATCACCCCCGCACACCCCAGCTCCATCGCCAGCGCCACGTCCGACGCCGTCCCGGCCCCCGCGTCGAGAATCACCGGCACGCGCGCGTGCTCCACGATCAGCTGGAAGTTGTGCGGGTTGCGGATCCCGAGCCCGGACCCGATCGGCGAGCCCAGCGGCATGATCGCCGCGCACCCGACGTCCTCCAGCTTCCGCGCCAGCACCGGGTCGTCGTTGGTGTACGGCAGCACGGTGAACCCCTCGTCCACGAGCGTCTCCGCCGCGTCGAGCAGCTCGACGGGGTCCGGCAGCAGCGTGCGCTCGTCCGCGACGACCTCCAGCTTCACCACGTCCGTGCCGAGCGCCTCCCGTGCGAGCCGCGCGGTGAGCACGGCCTCCCCGGCGGTGAAGCAGCCTGCCGTGTTCGGCAGCACCCGGATGCCGAGCCGTTCGAGGACCGACAGCACCGAGCCCCGTACGGAGGGGTCCACGCGCCGCATGGCGACCGTGGTCAGCTCGGTGCCGGAGGCCACCAGGGCGCGTTCCATGACGTCGAGGCTGGGCGCTCCGCCGGTGCCCATGATCAGGCGGGACGACAGCGTCGTACCGCCGAGGACGAAGGGATCGTCGGCCATGGTCAGCCTCCTTGGACGGCGGTGAGGACCTCGACGCGGTCGCCCTCGGCGAGCGCCGTGGCCGGCCACTGGGCACGCGGGACGACGGTCTCGTTGAGCGCGGCGGCCACCCCGGAGGGGGCGGTGGTGAGCGTGCGCACCAGGGCGTCGAGGAGGGTTCCGGCGGCCACCTCGCGCGGCTCGCCGTTGACGGAAACGGTCACATGGGTCATGCCGGCTGCTCCGAGAGGGCGGCGGCGCCGAAGCGCCGGGGGCTGAAGGGGCGGGCCTGCTCCGGCAGTACCCCGGTGGTCAGGACGTCGGCCATGACGTCGCCGGTGACCGGGGTGAGGAGCACGCCGTTGCGGTAGTGACCGGTGGCCAGCAGCAGCCCGGCCACGCCGGTGGGGCCGAGCAGCGGGGCGTTGTCGGGGGAGCCGGGGCGCAGTCCGGCACGGGTCTCGGTGAGCGGCAGCTCGGTGATGCCGGGGACGAGTTCGTGGGCGTCGCGCAGGAGTGCGTACACCCCGCCGGCGGTCACCGTGGTGTCCCAGCCCAGCTCCTCGCTGGTCGCGCCGAGGACCAGCTCGCCGTTCTCGCGCGGCACCAGGTACACATGGCTGCCGCGGACCACGGCCCGCACGGTACGGCTCAGGAAGGGCGCGTAGCGCTTCGGCACGGTCAGCCGCACCACCTGACCCTTCACCGGCCGCACGGGCGGCAGCACGGCGTCCGGCACGCCCGCGAGCCGCCCGGCGGCGCTGCCCGCCGCCAGCACGACCTGTCCGGCGGTGAGCGCGGTGCCGTCGCCGGTGACCACGCCCGTGGCCCGGTCCCCGGCCAGGGTGAGCCGCTCGGCCCACACCCGGTGGAAGACGACGCCGGCCCGCTCGCAGGCCACGACGAGGGCCGCGGCGAGCCGGCGCGGGTCGATCTGGTGGTCGCCGTCGACCCGCAGCCCGCCGCGCACACCGGGCGCGAGCAGCGGTTCGAGGCGGCGGCACTCCCGCCCGTTGAGCCACTCCGAGTCCAGCCCCGAACGTCCCTGCAACGCGTGCAGTTCGCGCAGGTGGGCCCGGTCGTCGGCGTCGAGCGCGACGGCGAGCGTGCCGCAGCGGCGGTAGCCGAGGTCGTGGCCGGTGGCCTCGGTCAGCTCGGCGGCGAAGCCGGGGTAGCGGCGGGCGGACTCCAGGTTCAGCGCGAGCAACGTCTGCTCGCCGTGGTGCAGTTCGGTGACGGCGGCCAGCATCCCGGCCGCCACCCGGGCGGCCCCGCCACCGGGTTCGGGATCCACCACGGCGACGGCGAGACCGCGCAGGGCGGCCCGCCAGGCGGTGACCAGTCCGATGATCCCGCCGCCGACGACCAGCACATCGGGGCTTCTCCCGGTAATGCCAGGGGCCTCGGCCGGAACCTCACTCGAAAGCCTTCGCGGTGAACGCGACATGGGCGTCCAGCTCCTCCCTTCGCCGGCATGACCCGGATCAGGTTCGTACGGTCGGAGGCCGCAGCCTCCCTCTCAGCCCGGTACGTCCGGGCTCCCGCGGGTGCTTTACGGTGGCCAGCCTAGCCCTTCCCGCTCGACCCCCACAGGGAGCCCCGCACCATGACGCCCTCGCTCGACGGACTCGTCCTCGCCCCGGTCGCCGACCAGGCACCGGGCCAGGTGGGCACCCGTACCCGCTTCTCGTACCACGAGAAGGACGGCGAGATCTGGGCCGAGTACGCGGGCGGCGACGTGGTCCGCGGCCACCTCGTGGGCACCCGCGCGGGCGACCGGCTCGACTTCCGTTACGTGCAGCTCAAGCACGACGGCAGCACCTCCTCGGGACACTGCGTCTCCCGCGTCGTCGCCCTGCCCGACGGGCGCGTGCGCCTGGAGGAGACATGGGAATGGGAGTCCCAGGAGGGCAGCGGGACGAGCGTGGTGGAGCAGATACCCGGCTGAGACGGGTATCCGAAGGCGGTATCCGACGGTGGTGTCCGGGCACGAGGTCCACGGCGGGCAGCCGTGGGAAACACTGAGGTGAACAGGTGAGCGAGCAGGCGAGGGAACGGGCGGAGCGGCGGATCGTGGTCGCGGGCGCGGGCATGGCGGGCGTACAGACCGCGGTCGCCCTGCGCGAACAGGGGTTCACCGGCCCCGTGACCGTGATCGGCGCGGAACCGCACCAGCCCTACGACCGGCCGCCGCTGTCCAAGGCGGTCCTGCTCGGCAAGGCGGAGGGCTCCGCCTTCGACATCGACTTCGAGGCGCTCGGCATCGGACTGCGGCTCGGCCGCGAGGTCCTCGGGGTGCGCCCCGGCGACCACGAACTGGACACCGCCGACGGGCCCGTCCCCTACGACGTGCTCGTCCTCGCGACCGGCGCCGAACCGGTCCGGCTCCCGGGCACCGAGGGCGTGCCGGGGGTGCATCTGCTGCGCACCCTGGACGATGCCGAACGGCTGCGCCCGGTGCTCGCGGACCAGCACGACGTCGTGGTCGTCGGGGCGGGGTGGATCGGCGCCGAGTTCGCCACGGCCGCCCGGGAGGCGGGGTGCGCGGTGACCGTCGTGGAGGCCGCCGGCCGGCCGCTCGCGGAGGCGCTGCCGGCCGAGGTCGCGGCGCCGATGGCCCGCTGGTACGCCGACAGCGGGGCCGTGCTGCGCACGCACGCGCGCGTGGCGCGTGTCGAGCCCGGGGCGGTCGTCCTCGACGACGGCTCGCGGGTGCCGGCCGGGGCGGTCGTCGTCGGCATCGGTGCGCGGCCCGCGACCGGGTGGCTGGCCGGGTCCGGGATCGCGCTCGGTGCGCACGGGGAGGTGCTCGCCGACGACCGGCTGCGCACGTCCGTGGCGGACGTGTACGCGGTCGGCGACTGCGCGTCCTTCCCCTCGGCGCGGTACGGGGAGCGGTTGCTCGTGCACCACTGGGACAACGCGTTGCAGGGGCCGCGGACGGTGGCGGCGAACGTCGTGGGGGACGCGGGGGTGGCGTACGACCCGGTGCCGTACTTCTGGTCGGAGCAGTTCGGACGGTTCGTGCAGTACGCGGGGCATCACGTGGGGGCGGACGAGCTGGTGTGGCGGGGGGATTCCGCCGGGGCGGCGTGGTCGGTGTGCTGGTTGCGGGACGGGCGGCTGGTGGCGTTGCTGGCGGTGGGCCGGCCGCGTGACCTGGCGCAGGGGCGCCGGCTGATCGAGGCGGGGGCGGTGATGGACCCGGGGCTCCTCACGGACCCGGCGCGCCCTTTGAAGCGGGCGGTGGCGTAGGCGTTCTTTCCTCGGCCCCGCCGCCCCTGCTCTTCCCGTCCCTTCAAGGGCTCCGCCCCTCGGACCCCGGGCACCCGGAACCCGAGCTGTGAGGCGCCCCCGGGCGGCCACCGTGTCCCACGACTGGCCGGTCCCGCTTCCGGCTGTCAGTCGACAATGGCACGCTTGGTTCCGTGACCGAGATTGACGCAAAGATCGATGCTCTCGTCCCCGCCTGGCTCACCCTCCCCGACATCGCCGAGCAGCTCGGCGTCGAGGTGACCCGCGTTCGCCAGCTGGTCAAGGAGGGCCAGCTCATCGCCGTACGCCGGGGTGAGAACCGCGCACTGCACGTCCCCGCCGCCTTCATCGACGGGGACAAGGTCGTCAAGGGCCTGTCCGGCACCCTGACGCTCCTGCGGGACGACGGCTTCACGGACGAAGAGATGCTGGAGTGGCTCTTCACGACGGACCCGAGCCTGCCCGGCACCCCCGCGCAGGCGCTCGGCGAGAACCGCGGCACGGAGGTGAAGCGCCGGGCCCAGGCGCTCGCCGTCTGACCCCGGGGACGTAACCTCCGGCGTACGGGCCGCCCACCGCGGACGGCCCGTACGCCGCCGACCGCGCCGCCCGCACGGAGGGCGGCCCGGAGAACAACGAGAACCACCCGGGGGAGCCCCACCGTGCCCGACACCGTCCGCGCCCGCCTCGACGACGCCCTGCTCTACCTGTGCACGGACGCCCGCACGCGCCAGGGGGACCTCCCCGAGTTCCTGGACGCGGTCCTCGCCGCCGGCGTGGACATCGTGCAGCTCCGCGACAAGGGCATGGAGGCGGCCGAGGAACTGGCGCACCTGGAGGTCTTCGCCGAGGCCTGCGCCCGCCACGGGCGCCTGCTCGCGGTGAACGACCGCGCGGACGTCGCCCACGCCGCCGGCGCCGACGTCCTGCACCTGGGCCAGGGCGACCTCCCGGTGCCCGCCGCCCGCGCGATCCTCGGCGACGGCACCCTCGTCGGCCGCTCCACGCACTCGGCCGCGGAGGCCGAGGCCGCCGCCGTCCAGGACGGCGTGGACTACTTCTGCACCGGCCCCTGCTGGCCCACCCCCACCAAGCCCGGCCGCCCGGCCCCCGGCCTCGACCTGGTCCGGCACACCGCCGCGCTCGGCACCGACCGCCCCTGGTTCGCGATCGGAGGCATCGACCTCGGCAACCTCGACGAGGTGCTGGAGGCCGGCGCCCGCCGGGTCGTCGTCGTCCGTGCCCTCACGGAGGCCGACGATCCCGGGGCGGCCGCGGCCGAGTTCGCGGAACGGCTCCGCCACGCCCGGTGACGACGGGTCGGCCGGATCCGGTGCCCGGGAGTGTCCGAGAGTGTCCGAGGGGTGGACAACAACCCGGCAAACAAGACAAATGTCCGCCGTCCGGTTGGGGGACCGCACACCCCTGGCTAACCTGCCCATATGGCCCTCGGAACCGCATCCACCAGGACTGACCGCGCACGCACCGTGCGCGACATGCTCGCCACCGGCAGGACGGTCTGCTCGTTCGAGTTCTGGGCGCCCAAGACGGAGAAGGGCGAGCGCAACCTCTGGAACGCGCTGCGCAGGGTGGAGGCGGTCGCCCCGGACTTCGTCTCCGTGACGTACGGCGCCGGCGGCTCCACCCGCTCGGGCACGGTGCGGGCGACGCAGAGAATCGTCGCCGACACCACGCTCACCCCGGTCGCCCACCTCACCGCCGTCAACCACTCCGTGGCCGAGCTGCGCAACATCATCGGCCAGTACGCCGACGCCGGGATCCGCAACATGCTCGCCGTGCGCGGCGACCCGCCCGGCGACCCGATGGCCGAGTGGGTGGCGCACCCGGAGGGCCTGACCTACGCCGCCGAACTGGTCCGGCTCATCAAGGAGTCCGGCGACTTCTGCGTCGGCGTCGCCGCGTTCCCCGAGATGCACCCGCGCTCCACCGACTGGGACACCGACGTGGCCCACTTCGTCGACAAGTGCCGGGCCGGCGCCGACTACGCGATCACCCAGATGTTCTTCGATCCGGAGGCCTACCTGCGGCTGCGTGACCGGGTCGACGCGGCAAGCTGTGCGACCCCGGTCATCCCGGAGGTCCTGCCGGTGACGAGTGTCAAGATGCTGGAGCGATTGCCACAGCTCAGCAACGCCGTGTTCCCAAGGGAGTTGAAAGACCGCATCCTCGCGGCGAAGGACGATCCGGCCGCTGTACGCTCCATTGGCATCGAGTTCGCCACGGAGTTCTGCGCGCGGCTGCTGGCCGAGGGCGTCCCCGGACTGCACTTCATCACGCTGAACAACTCCACCGCGACACTGGAAATTCACGAGAACCTGGGTCTGCACCACACACGGGGCACCTAGACCGGTCGCATCGTCGTACGACACACTGCGTAGCGACCACAGGGAGAGGGGCGTACATGGGCTGGACGGTCCTCTACATCGCGTTCGGCATCGTCGCGCTGTGGCTGCTCGGCGAGGTGCTGTTGCAGTACAAGGCACGGCTGCGCTGGCGGCTGCTCGCCTTCGGCGGCTTCCTCCTCGTCGTCCTCGGCGTGCTGGTGCCGTCCGTCCTGGTGATCGGTCTGGGCGCCGCGGCGTTCGCCGTCGGACAGACGTATGTGACGCTGTCGTTCCGCCGCGGCTTCGCGGCGGGCTGGGCCGTCGGGCACCCCAAGCGGGAGCCTGGCGGCAGCAAGCGGCGGCGCGGCGAGAACCCCCCGCCGGAGCCGGACCCCACCGAGTTCGGGCCGGAGGACGATGCCGTCTCCGGAACGTACGAGCAGCAGGCCGAGTCCTTCGACGACGACCGCGACGACGTCTTCACCCCGGCGCGGCCCGCGGGCGCGGAGAGCCCGGCCGAGGCGACGGCGGTCTACGAGCCGCAGCCGATGCCCGACGAGACCGGCACGTACGGCGTCTACACCGACGCCGCCTACGCCGCCGCCTCGAACGCGGCCGGCGCCCAGCAGCAGGGGTACGGCTACGACGGCTACTCCTACGACCAGCAGGGCTACGGCTACGACGCCGGGCAGCAGCAGTACGGGGCCTACTCCGACCCGTACATCGGCGCCTCGGCGTACCCGGAGGGCGGCGCCTACGACACCGGCGCCGGCTACGGGGAACAGCAGTACGGCCAGCAGGGCTACGGCCAGGAGCAGGACCAGTACGGCACGGCGGCGGGAGCCCCCGGCGGCTACGGAGAGACCCCGCCCGGCGGCGTCTGGGTCCCCCAGCAGCGCAACACGGAAGACACCTACGGCGGCGAACTCCCCCCCGAGCAGTCCTACCCCTACCAGAACAACCCCAACGGCCAGGGCTACGACGACCAGTACCGCTACTGACGGCACCGCGCCCCGTCAGGGGCGTGGGGCTGCGCCCCGCTTCCAACGGAGCGGGGCTGTTCCGTCGTACGGACCGGCCGCCCCCTGAAGGGGCGCGGGGGCTGTGTCCTCGCGCGGCTCCGCCGCGGGGGCGCGACCAGCCGCGACACGCCCGCACCCGCCCACGAACCCGCCCCGCCCACGAACCCGCCCCACCCGAGCTCTCGCGCGCCCCCGACAACCCCCGTCCGGGAGGGCTACTGGGAGCCCCGGAACCCGGGCCCCTCCACCACCAGCCCGGCGACCAGCGCACCGGACATCCCCGCGTGCGCCAACCCCCCACCCGGCTGGGCCCATCCCCCCACCGCGAAGACCCCCGCCACCCCCGTCACATTGGACGGCCGCAAGAAGCGGCCGTCCCCCGCCGCGAACGCGGGCCACGGCACCGCCCCCGACCTCACCCCCGTCTCCACCGCCGTCTCTCCCGGCGACCGCACCTCCCGCCACAACTCCCGGGTCCGCAGCCCCGGCACGGCAGCGCCCGCCGCCTCGACCATCCGCTCGGCGAACCGCTCCCGAACCTCGGGAGCGCTCCAGTCGGCCCCCACCGGCACGGCCGCCGACACCACCACCGCCTCGTGCGCACCGTCCGGCCGCAACGCCGCGTCGTCCGGCCGCAGCACACTCACCGTCGGCCGCACGGCCGCCGCCGGAAGACGCCCGGCGAGGAAGTCCAGCTCGGCGACACGGTCGGGGGAGTGCACGACCGTGCGGTGCGCCACCGCCCCCTCCCGCGCCCCGCGCAGCGCGAGGAGCACCGTGAACCGCCCGGCCCCCGAGGCCCCGGCGGCCCCGACGTCGGCCCCCACCTCGCCGTCCGGCCACGGCGGACGCCCCACGAGCCCGGCCAGCCGCCCCGGATCGACGCCGGCCACCACATGCTCCGCCTCGGCCACCGTGCCGTCACCGAGCTCCACGCCCACCGCCCGGCCGTCCTTCTCCACCACCCCGGTGACCTCCGCACCGAAGGCGAACTCCACCCGGCGGGCCAGACACCGCTCGTACACCGCGCGGGCCAGCTCCCGCAGCCCCCCGCGCACGTACCACAGCCCGAACGCGTGCTCCATGTACGGCAGCACCGCCGCGCTCGCCGGCGTCGTACGCGGATCGAGCCCCCAGGCCAGGGCGTGGCTCTCCAGCAGCGCGGCCAGCCGGGGATCGGCCAGCTCCAGCTCGCCGACCTCGGCCAGCGTCGCGGCCGTACGGGTGCGCAGCAGCCGGCGGCGCGGCACCGCCGGGTACGGCTCCCGCTCGCCGAGGACCCGCCAGTCGGCCCACAGGGGCTCCTCCAGCAGCGGCCGCCGCGTACGGTCCCACGCCTCCCGGGCGCGCACCAGGAAGTCGCCCCACCGCGTCCCCGCCCCGGCGCCGAGCGCCGCGTCCAGCGCCGCGACGACGCCCGCCCGCGAGGCGTTGGGCAGCGCGACCTCCGTGCCGTCCGCGAAGACGTGCCGTGAGGCGGGGTCCACCTGCACCAGCTCGACGCACTCCTCCAGCGGCTCCTTGCCCGTCTTGACGAACAGATCCCGCCAGACCGCCGGCAGCGGCAGCAGACCCGGCCCGGTGTCGAAGGAGAACCCCTCGCGCGTGAAGCGGCGCACCCCGCCGCCGTACGTCTCCGTACGCTCGTACACCGTCACCCGGTGGCCCGCGACGGCCAGCCGGGCGGCGGCCGCCATCGCGCCCATCCCGGCGCCGATCACCGCAATCCGTGCCATGTCAGGGACTGTATCGGCCACCACCGACAATCCGTCCCGGGGGCCACCGGCCCTGGGGACGGATGCGCAGCACTGAGTACCCGTACCCAGCCACGGAGATGAGTAGCCGCACGGATGGGCTCCGACGGGCGCGGACGGGAGAGTGGAGGCACGGAAGGGGGCGCGGCTCCGGTACCGCCGACACGGGGCGGCGGAACGGAGCCCGGCCCCGGCCGCTCCTTCCGCCGATCCGTCGGCGGGAGCGAGGCACGGGGGATCCCGGGGCTCGGGGGAGTACGGGGATCACGGGGAAAACGGGGGGCGCGTCAAGCGCCGGTCCGGACCGGCCCGCGGGGGACGCGGCCGGCCCGGACCGGCGCTTGACGCGCCCCACGCGCGCGTGGGGCACACGCGTGCCGCACACGCGTCAGCCGCGTCCGCCCACCCGGCCCTGCAACAGCCGTGACAACGCCGCGTGGACGTCGTCCAGGGAGCGCTCCGGCTGGAAGGACTGCCAGTCGAGCGCCGCCACCAGCACCATGCCGACCAGGGCCGCCGCCGTCAGCGACACGTCGATCTCACCGCTCAGCTCGCCCCGCGCCACCCCCGCCCGCAGCACGTCCTCGATGACCGCGACGACCTGCTGCCGCACCACCGTCAGGGTCGGCTGCCAGGCCCGGTTGGTGCGCCACAGCTCGGCCACGTACAGCTGGGTGAAGGCCGGGTAGCGGGCGATGAACTCCAGTCCGGCGCGGACCATCGCGTCCAGCGCGTCCACCGTGCAGCCGCCTGCGCGGCCGGTGCGCTCGGCCGCCTCCCGCAGCGAGACGGTCAGCAGTCCCACGCCGTGCCGCAGCAGCTCCTCGAAGAGCACCGACTTGCTCGCGAAGTTGTAGTACACCGTGCCCTTGGCGACCCCGGCGCGCTCGGCGATCTCGTCCACCGTGGTGGCGGAGAACCCCTGCTCCGCGATGAGGGTGACGGCCGCCTCGTAGAGCTTCTGCCGGGTGGCCTCACGGCGGCTCGTGACGCCCCGCGTGACGCTGCTGGTTTCGACCATGCCCCTGATTCTCACAGCAACCTTGCGAAACCCCCGCCCGGACCTCTCCCCGAACGTGTGAGCGAGGCAAAAGCGCAGGTCGGAACGGATTGTCAGTGCCATACCCCACTATGGGCGCATACGGCCACAGTGCCGTCGAGAAGACGACAGGAGGTTCGTCATGGCCCACCACGAGGCGGGCGCCGCCCGGCGGCGCCGCACGGCCGGCCCTGCCCCCTCACCGACCGGCCCGGCCGCCGACGTGCACCCCGTGCTCCGCCGGACCACCGCCCCGCCCGCCGCGCTCGACCTGCTCGCCCAGGCCCGCGCCGGTCTCGACGAGGCGACCGTGCTGGAGACGTCCAACGAGCGGTACGCCGCCGCCCATCTGGCCGCCCTGCGCACCGCCGCCGCGGTGCTCGCCGCCCGCGGCCGCCCGGAGCCGACGCCCCGGCGCCGCGCCCGGATTCGCAGCGCCTGGGACGTGCTGCCCGAGATAGCGCCCGAACTCGACGAGTGGAGCGCCCTGTTCGCCTCCGGCGCGGAGCGGCGCGCCCGTGCGGAGGCCGGCATCCGGGGCGCCGCGAGCAACCGCGACGCGGACGACCTGATACGCGACGTGGCCATGTTCGTCCGGCTGGTGGAACGCATGCTGGTGCTCCAGCCGGTACTGCCCGCACCCCGCGGCGACGCGGGCCGGACGGACCGCGGCGGCCGCGGCGACCGGGAGGTGCCCGACGCGGGGTGAGGGAGGCGGCGTCCCACGCGGGGTGAGCGGGGCGGTGCCCACCGGGCGGACGGGACTCTTCGGACGCCGCCGGAGGCAATAGGGTGGAAGGCGCCTGAGGCCTTCCACCCTGGTGACAGCCGGTGAGTTCCGGTGACACGGGGAGCGGAGGGCAGCCCCACCCGTTCCGCCGTACCCCCGGCGGTGCCGCGCCGAGGAGTCAACTGCCGTGTCGGACCCGATGCGCCCCCGCGCCTCCCTCCGTACCGCCGTGGTCTGGGAGGTCCTCAAGGACGCCCTCGACCGCCGGGTGAAGGCCACGGGCCGGGACGTGCTCGACGTGCTCGACACCGGGGGCGGCAGCGGCAACTTCGCCGTGCCCGTCGCCCGACTCGGCCACCGCGTCACCGTCGTCGACCCCAGCCCGAACGCGCTGTTCGCCCTGGAGCGGCGGGCCGCCGAGGCAGGCGTCGCCGACCGGGTGCGGGGCGTGCAGGGTGACGCCCACGGACTGTTCGACGTGGTCGAGCGCGGCGGTCACGACGTCGTGCTGTGCCACGGGGTCCTGGAGTACGTGGACGATCCGGCCGAGGGCGTCCGCAACGCGGTGGCCGCGCTGCGCCCCGACGGGGTGCTCAGCCTGCTCGCCGCCGGTCTCGGCGGTGCCGTGCTCGCGCGCGCCCTCGCCGGGCACTTCAAGGAGGCCCGGCAGGCCCTCGACGACCCGAACGGCCGCTGGGGCGAGGCCGACCCCGTGCCGCACCGTTTCACCGCCGACCAGCTCACCGCGCTGGTCGAGGGCGCGGGGCTGCGCGTGGCCGCCGTGCACGGCGTGCGCGTCTTCGCCGATCTCGTGCCCGGGGTACTGGTCGACACCGAGCCCGGGGCGCTGGAGGCGCTGCTCAAACTGGAGGCCGCGGCGGCCGAGCACGCCGCCTTCCACTCCGTGGCCACGCAGCTCCACGTTCTCGGTGAGACGCGAGGGGCGGACGAGGCCTGAGCCGCCTCCCGTGACGCGCCGCTGATCAGGGACGCGGCGGCGGATGGAGTACGCCACAGGCCCCCCGAACGGGTGCCCGGCGCCGTATGATCGGGGGAGACCGCCCGGCATGACGGAGCGGCCGCTGGGGAATGGAAGCCTCAGTGAGCCGGACGGCCATGGCGGATTCCGGTTGGTCGATTGGCGCAGAGGGGCGGGTTTCACGGGGGCGATTCCCTGCCTATCCTGAAGGGGACCCCCGGTCGCCCCGGCGACTGCACGATGAGGAGGACTCCGTGCCGCTCTCGGAGCACGAGCAGCGCATGCTCGAGCAGATGGAGCGAGCGCTGTACGCCGAAGATCCCAAGTTCGCGACAGCGCTCGAGGGAAGCGCGCTGCGTACGTACACCCGGCGACGGGTCTACCAGGCGGTGGCGGGCTTCCTCGTAGGTATCGCGCTCCTCATGGCCGGAATGGTCGCACAGCAGATCTGGGTCAGTGTGGTCGGGTTCCTGGTCATGCTGGGGTGTGCGGTGCTCGCCGTGACGGGCTGGCGGAAGGCCCCCAAGCCGGGCGAACAGCCGGCGTCCCCGCCGGGCCGCCAGATCCGGCAGCGACGCTCCATGATGGACCGCATCGAACAACGCTGGCAGCGCCGGCGCGACGAACAGGGCCAGTAGGCACCACACCACAGACACCAAACGCGCAGTTCCCCGCGCCCCTGATTCAGGGGCGCGGGGCTGTGTTGGTTTGCGGCTCCGCCGCGTGGGCGCGATCTTGCGGGGGTCCGGGGGCGCAGCCCCCGGGGGACGGGAATGGGTAGGGGCGGCGGGGGCGAGAACCCCTCTCGGACGCGCCCCTCAGCCCTGTGCCCGCCGCGGCCACCGCACCGACGGCACCCGGCTCCGAACAGCCGCCCGCAGGGCCGCCCACCGTTCCGCCACCGCCCACACCACCCGCCGGGCCGACCGCGGCGCGAGCCCCGCCCGCACCCGGGCCACCCGTCCCACACCCTCCCGCAACGCCCCGACGACGACCCGCGCATCCTGGGCGACCCCACCCGCGGCCCGCGGGTGCGGCGCGTACAGGATCTCCTCCACCGCCGAGGCCAGCCGGTGCATCGCCTCCGCCGCCGCCCCCTCGAGATTTCCCAGCCGCACGATCCGCTCGGCCGCCTTCCGCGGAGTCAGCGAGTCGTCGGGCACGATCCCGAGGTCCCACGCGGAGTCCACGACCTCCCGCCACACCGCCAGGACGTGCCCGGCCGCCTCCCGCTCGCCCCGCCCGTGCCCTCCGAGCCGCACCGCCCGCTGCCGCACCCGCCACAGCATCGGCAGCAACGGCACGACCAGCACCAGCAACGCCAGCGCCGCGAGGCCCAGAAGCTGCCACCAGGGCGGTCCGTCGTCGTGGGCGGCGGTGCCGGCCAGGGCCGACTCGGTCGGGCATGCCTGTAGCCGCTTCTGCTCGGCCGAGCAGCTCTCGTCCGCCGACGGCTCGGCCGACGTGGCCGCGGACGAGGACGCCGACGGCTGCGGCGCCTCGGGGTTCTCACCCGTCGGGGTCTGCGTCTGCGTGTACTCCGGCGTCGAACCCCGGTTCGGGGTCGGCTCGAAGCGGGTCCAGCCCACGCCCTCGAAGTACAGCTCCGGCCACGCGTGCGCGTCCCGCAGCCCCACCGACATCGACCCGTCGGCCTGCGGCGTCCCCGGCGTGAAGCCGACCGCGACCCGGGCCGGTATGCCCAGCGTCCGCGCCATCGACGCCATCGCGAAGGAGAAGTGGACGCAGAAGCCGCGCTTGTCCCTGAGGAAGCGGGCGATCGCCCCGGAGCCGCTGCCGACCTCCACCTGGGTGTCGTAGGTGAAGCCGCCGTTGACCGCGAACCAGTCCTGTAGCTTCACCGCCTGCTCGTAGTGGTTGTCCGCGCCCTTGGTCACCTCGCGGGCCTTCTCCGCCACCACGTCCGGCAGCGAGCCGGGGACCGCGGTGAACTCGCGCTTCAGATCTGACGGCGGCTCGGGCGCCGTGGCCAGCTGCCGCGCGGTCGGCTGCACGATCAGGCTGCGCACCGTGTACCGCGCGCCCCGGGTGGTCTGCCCGTGGTCGCCGACGAGCGTGCGGCCCACCGGCTCGAACCGCCACTTGCCGTCGACGTCGACCCCGCTGGCCGGGTACGGCATCGGCAGCCAGTCCTGGGCGTAGTCGTCGGCAGCGGCTATCCGGGTGCGGATCTCGCTGCGCCGGACGTCCTGCTTCAGCCCGAGGGGGTTCGGGAAGGTGCCGGGCACGTCCTCGATGTGCCGCTGGGCCGGCTTCCAGGTGGTGCCGTCGAAGTCATCGAGGGCCACGATCCGCAGGTACATGTCCTGCGTGTCCTCGGTGTCGGTGCGGTAGGACAGCACCTGGCGGTCGTCGTCCGTGTTCAGGCTGTCCCGCAGCGACACCAGCGGGTTGACCGCCGAGATCGTGCCGCCGCCGCCCGTTCCGGAGCCGACCCCGGCGCCGGTGGCGTCCAGCAGCCCGCCGTCGAGCGCGGGCAGCGCGAGCGGTACGACGAGGGCCACGCCGAGGGCGAGCACCCCGATCCGCCGTCCGGTGCGCACGGGCGCCACCGTGCCGCCGCCGGGAGCGCCGCCGCCCGGGGTGCGGGTGCCGCCGCCGAAGACGCGCCCCCACTGCGAGAGCCGGTCGCGGCCCTCGGCGAGCAGCAGCATCAGATAGCCGGCCGACGCCAGCAGGAACCACAGCCAGGCGGCACCGCCGTCGGCCAGCCCCGCCGCCACCGAGTACAGCGCGAGGAGCGGCAGCCCGGCCGGGGCCGCGCTGCGGAAGGTGACCGCGAGGGTGTCCACCGCGAGGCCGATCAGCACCACGCCGCCGACCAGCATCAGCCGGATGCCGGGGGTGAGCGGCGCGGGGATGGCGTACTGGGCGACCTGGTCGGAGCCGGTGTCCAGCAGCTCGCCGAAGTACCGGAAGGCCTCGGGCCCCGGCACGAACCCGGCGACGGCGTACTCCCGGGCGAAGATCAGGGTGAGCAGCAGCAGGGAGACCAGGAGCTGACAGGCCAGGGTCAGCGACCGGGCCAGCGGCACCCGCCGGGTCAGCGCGCCCACCCCGGTCTGCACGACCACCAGGAACACCGCCTGGAAGAACCAGGTCGCCGGCGACACCAGCGGCAGCAGCGCGCACGCCGCCATCAGCGTCGCCACCGCCGCGCACAACGCCAGCCGTGCCCGCCCGCTCATGCCCGCCCCTCCGAAACCCCGCCGCGCATGCCCGCCCTTCCGGACGGACCGCCGTTCGTGCCTGTCACTGCGGTCGGACCGCCGCGCCCTCCGGTCGGGTCGCCGCGCCTTCCCGCGCCTCCAGCCGGGCCGCCGTCTACGACCGCCCCTCCCGGACAACCGCCGCGCAAACCCGCCCTACCGGTCGGGCCGCCGCGCCTCCCCGCGCCTCCGGGCGGGCCGCCGTCCATGACCGCCCCTCCCGGACAACCGCCGCGCGTGCCCGTCCTTCCGGTCGGGCCGCCGCGCGTACCCGTCCTTCCGGACGGACCGCCGTTCGTGCCTGTCACTGCGGTCGGACCGCCGCACATCCCCGCGCCTCCGGTCGGGCCGCCGCGCCTTCCCGCGCCTCCGGTCGGGCCGCCGCGCATGCCCGTCCTTCCGGACGGACCGCCGTTCGTGCCTGTCGCTGCGGTCGGGCCGCCGGGCCTTCCCGCGCCTCCGGTCGGGCCGCCGCGCCTCCCCGCGCCTCCGGGCGGACCGCCGCGCCTCCCCGCCCCTCCGGTCGGGCCGCCGTCCATGACCGCCCCTCCCGGACAACCGCCGCGCAAACCCGTCCTTCCGGACGGACCGCCGCCCATACCCGCCCTACCGGTCGGGCCGCCGCGCGTACCCGTCCCTGCGGACGGATCACCGCTCACGTCCGCCGCTCCGGACGGACCGCCGCCCGCACTCGCCTCTCCCGACGCACCGCCGCTCACGGCCGTCCTCCCGGGTAGCCGCCGCTCAGCGCGCCCGGGCCCGTGCGTTGCCGGTCCGCCTCGCGCCACATCACGTCCAGCGCGGCGCCGCGCGGCACCGGCACCGCCGTCCAGCCCGCCTCGCGCAGCAGCCGCAGCGCGCGGGTGCCGTTCCCCCGGCCGGCGGGGGGCACGTCGGTCTCCTCCCGCAGCCAGCCGGCCGGCTCCAGGACGAAGGCGAGCGCGCCACCGCGCCGGCTCATCCGCGCGGCCATCGCCGCCTGCTCCTCGTCGAGGTCCCCGAAGAACGCCACCAGCAGCCCCTCGTTCCCGCCCCGCAGCACGTCGTACGCGCCCGACAGCCCCGTGGCGTCGGAGTGGTCGATCACCGCGAGGGTGTCCATCATCAGCCCGGCCGCGTCCGCGGACTCCTGGCTCGCGCCCGCGAACCCGTCGGAGCCCTCGCCCGGCACCGAGCTGCCGGTGTCGGTCAGCAGCCGCACCGAGTAGCCCCGCTCCAGCATGTGCACCAGCACGGACGCCGCGCCCGCCACCGCCCACTCGAAGGCCGAGTCGGGCCCGGCGCCGTCGTAGGCGCCGCCCCGGGTGTCGAGCAGTACCGTGCAGCGGGCGCGCTGCGGCTGCTCCTCGCGGCGGACCATCAGCTCGCCGTACCTGGCCGTCGAACGCCAGTGCACCCGGCGCAGATCGTCGCCGTGCCGGTAGCCGCGCGGGATGACATCGTCGTCACCGGCCAGGGCCAGCGAGCGCTGCCGCCCGTCGCCGTACCCGGTGGCCTCGCCGGCCAGCCGCACCGGCGGCAGCGGCTCCACGCGCGGGACGACGGTCAGGGTGTCGTACGTCGAGAAGGACCGGGTCAGCTCGCACATGCCGAACGGATCGGTGAGCCGCAGCTGGAGCGGCCCCAGCGGATAGCGGCCGCGCAGATCCGAGCGGACCCGGTAGGACACCTCGCGCCGCCCGCCCGCCTCCACCCGGTCGAGCACGAACCGGGGCCGGGGCCCGAGCACGTAGGGCACCCGGTCCTGGAGCATCAACATGCCCGTGGGCAGCCGGGAGACGTTGTCCATCCGCAGATGGACCCGGGCCTCGCTGCCGGCGGGCACGCGCGCGGGGGAGAGCCGGCGGCTGCCCGCGACCCGGTAGCGGGTGCGGTACAGCACGGTGGCGCAGATCAGCGGCAGCACGGCGAGCAGCAGCCCGACCCGGAGCAGCTCGCCCTGGCCGAGGACGTAGGCGCAGATCGCGGCCGCGACCCCGGCGGCCAGGAAGGACCGCCCGCGGGTGGTGAGCCCGGCGAGCGCCGTGCGCAGCCCGCCCCGTTCCTGCTCCTCCGTGGCCGCGGACCCCGGCGCCCCCCGCGGCATCACAGCCTCCGCGGCGGCTGCTGGCCGTACGCGGGGGCCCCGCGGCCCATCGCGAGCCCGGGGCCCTGCGGGGGCGCCGCGGCGGGCACGGGCGTCGTCTGGAGGATCTCCTCGACCACCTGCTCCGAGGTGCGGCGGTTGAGCTGGGCCTGGGCGGTGGGCAGCAGCCGGTGGGCGAGGACCGCCACGGCGAGCGCCTGGATGTCGTCGGGGAGCGCGTACTCCCGGCCGTTCAGGGCCGCGGACGCCTTCGCCGCGCGCAGCAGGTGCAGCGTGGCGCGCGGCGAGGCGCCGAGTCTGAGCTCGGGGTGGGTGCGGGTGGCGGCGACCAGCTCCACCGCGTACCGCCGCACCGGCTCGGCCACGTGGACGCCCCGCACGGCCTCGATCAACTTGCCGATCTCGTGCGCGTGCGCCACCGGCTGGAGGTCCTCCAGCGGGGAGATCCCGCCGTGCACGTCCAGCATCCGAAGTTCGGCCTCGATGCTCGGGTAGCCCACCGAGACCCGGGCCATGAAGCGGTCGCGCTGCGCCTCCGGGAGCGGGTAGGTGCCCTCCATCTCGACCGGGTTCTGCGTCGCCACCACCATGAAGGGGTGGGGGAGTTCGTAGGTCTGGCCGTCGATGGTGACCTGGCGCTCCTCCATCGACTCGAGCAGCGCCGACTGGGTCTTCGGCGAGGCGCGGTTGATCTCGTCGCCGATCACGATCTGCGCGAAGACCGCGCCCGGCTTGAACTCGAAGTCCCGGCGCTGCTGGTCCCAGATGGACACGCCCGTGATGTCCGACGGCAGCAGGTCGGGCGTGAACTGGATGCGCCGCACCGAACAGTCGATGGACCGTGCCAGCGCCTTGGCGAGCATCGTCTTGCCCACGCCGGGCACGTCCTCGATGAGGAGATGCCCCTCGGCGAGCAACACGGTCAGCGAAAGCCGTACGACCTCGGGCTTGCCCTCGATCACCCCTTCCACCGCGCTGCGGACGCGCTCCACGGTGGCGGTCAGATCTGTGAGGCTCGCTCGATCGTCATAGGTCGTCACCCGGCCCTCCTCGGCCCGTACTTTTCTCGGGCCGACGCGTCGTGACGCGGACCGGCCCACCCCGATGCAGGACGCCGCGCGGTGGAAAACCGCGAGGCGTCACACCCGCATTCTTGTTGCCGTTACCGGTTCGTGTCACTCGCCTGTGGACAACTGACAGCGTTTTGTCATGCTTACGCGGCTTTGCGCCCCGCTCAGGCCGGGGTGATCTCGCGCAGCTTGCCGGTCTTCACGTCGAAGACGAAGCCGCGCACGTCGTCGGTGTGGAGCAGGAACGGCGAGGTGCGTACCCGCTGCATCGACTGCCGCACGTCCTGGTCGACGTCGCGGAACGCCTCGACGGCCCAGGACGGGCGCTGGCCGACCTCCATCTCCAGCTCGTGCCGGAAGTCCTCGGTGACCGACTCCATGCCGCAGCCGCTGTGGTGGATGAGGACCACGCTGCGCGTGCCGAGCGCGCGCTGGCTGATGGTCAGGGACCGGATCACGTCGTCCGTGACCACGCCGCCGGCGTTGCGGATGGTGTGGCAGTCGCCGAGCCGCAGACCGAGCGCCTTGTGCAGGTCGAGGCGGGCGTCCATGCACGCCACCACGGCCACCTGCCGCACCGGCCGGGCATCCATCCCGGGGTCGGTGAAGGCCTCGGCGTACCGCTCGTTGGCCTCGACGAGGCTGTCGATGACGGGGCCGTCGGTGGCGGCCCCGGGGGCGGCGGAAGAGGATGCGGATGTCGTCATACTCATGACGTTACTGGTCGGGGGCGGCCCCGTCCTGCTGTGCGAAACGGACAAAGAGCGCCATCGCGGCGTGTTGTGAGCCACTCCACACGAACGGTGAGCCCGCCGCCGTGCGGGTGATTCCGGGTTCTCCGGGGTCCGTCCGCGGTACCGGCGCGACGCGCAGGCCGGTTGATTGACGGCAAGACACCGTGGACTAAAGTGGCGCGAAGCGGCAGGCGAGACGTCCTCCCTGCTCCTCAGCTCAGCATTCACCACGGGAAGTTCCGGCTCGGTGCCGGGGCTTCCCCGCGTGCGCGGCGCGTACGTACGGCCCGGCCCCTCCCGCCCCGGTCGGCCGACGCTTCCGGCGCCGGCCGGTCCCTCACCTCCCCGGCGAGCGGGCGGGGACCCGGCGGTGCGCGCGCGGCGCGCCCGACTTGGAAGGGCCCGGGATTGGAAGCGCGCGAGGCGCAGGAGCCGCAGGACCGGCAGGGACCGGCCGCACACGGGCAGCAGGGTGAGGGCGGGCACCGCCCGGCCCCCGGCAGGCACGTCCCGGTGATGCTCCACCGCTGCCTGGACCTGCTGGCCCCGGCGCTGGAGCGGCCCGGCGCCGTCGTCGTCGACTGCACCCTCGGTCTCGGCGGCCACAGCGAGGCCCTGCTCGCCCGCTTCCCCGAGGCCCGCCTCGTCGCCCTGGACCGCGACAAGGAGGCACTGCGGCTGTCCGCCGAGCGCCTCGCCCCGTACGGCGACCGCGCCACCCTGGTGCACGCGGTCTACGACGAACTCCCGGCCGTCCTCGCCCGGCTGGGCCTGGCCCGGGTGCAGGGCGTGCTGTTCGACCTCGGCGTCTCCTCCATGCAACTCGACGAGGCGGACCGCGGGTTCGCCTACGCCCAGGACGCCCCGCTCGACATGCGCATGGACCAGTCGGCCGGGACGAGCGCCGCCGAGGTGCTCAACACCTATCTGCCGGGCGAACTGGTGCGCATCCTGCGGGCCTACGGCGAGGAGAAGCAGGCCAAGCGGATCGTGTCCGCCGTCGTGCGCGAGCGCGAGAAGGAGCCGTTCACCCACAGCGCCCGCCTGGTGGAGGTGATCCGGGACGCGCTGCCGCAGGCCGCCAAGCGCACCGGCGGCAACCCCGCCAAGCGCACCTTCCAGGCGCTGCGCATCGAGGTCAACGGCGAACTCGCCGTCCTCGAACGGGCGGTCCCGGCGGCGGTCGGGGCGCTCGGCGTCGGCGGGCGGATCGCGGTGCTGTCGTACCACTCGCTGGAGGACCGGCTCGTCAAACAGGTGTTCGCGGCCGGTGCCGCCACCACCGCGCCGCCCGGGCTGCCCGTCGTCCCCGAGCGCTACCAGCCCCGGCTCAAGCTCCTGACCCGCGGTGCCGAACTCCCCACCGAGGAGGAGATCGCCGAGAACCGCAGGGCCGCTCCGGCCCGGCTGCGCGGGGCCGAGCGCATCCGGGAGGACGCCGAGTGAGGCACCGTGGGCGGCGCACCGGACCGACCCGGACCGGGAGGGCACGTGAGTAGGAGACCGCAGCTCAAGGGGCGGGCCGCGCGGCTCGCCCGGCTGTTCCCGGCGGCGCGGGGGCGGGCCGCCCGCACCCCGTTCGTGCTGCTGGTCGTGCTGCTGCTCGGCGGCGGACTGATCGGCCTGCTGATGCTGAACTCCGCCCTCAGCGCCGGGTCGTTCCGGCTCGACGACCTCGAACAGCGGACCAAGGACCTCACCGACGAGGAACAGGCGCTCCAGCGCGACGTGGACGCCTACTCGGCCCCCGACGCCCTCCAGCGCCGCGCCCGCGCACTCGGCATGGTCGCCGGCGGCACCCCCGCCTTCCTCGGCCCCGACGGCACGGTCAAGGGCGACCCCTCCCCGGCCGCGTCCGACGAGACCCTCGAACAGTCCGCTCTCGAGAGCGCCGGCGGCACCGCCGGAGAAAGCCCCGGCGTGAGCGCGGCCCCGAGCACCGGCACGGCCGCCGCCCAGCCCCTGAGCGCCCCCGGCACCCCGGCCGGCACCGCCCCCGCGCCCGGCACCGCCCCCGCGCCCGGTGCCACCCCCGGCCCCACCGCCCCCGCAATGCCCGCGACGATCCCCGGCAGGTGACGGAAGTGGTTGACGACCCCGGAAGGCAGCCGCCGCGCCGCCGTGTGCCGGGCCCCGCCCGGTCCGCCCGGCCGGCCCGGCCCGAGCGCTCCGGCGGCCCCCGGCGGCCGGGGCCCGGCGCCCGCCCCGTGCGCCGCCCGGCCCCCTCCCGCGCCATGCCGCGCACCATCCGGCTCGCCGGGCCCCGCCCCCGGCTGCGCATGGTCGGCGTCGCGCTCGCCCTGGTGCTCTCCGTCTTCGTCGTACGGCTGCTCCAGGTGCAGGCCGTCGACTCCGCCACGTACACCGCCAAGGCGGACGTGAACCGGTACGTCGCCCACGTGCTGGCCGCCGAGCGCGGCGGGATCACCGACCGCAACGGCGTCACCCTCGCCACCAGCGTGGACGCGAGCGACATCACCGCCGACCCGATGATGTTCACCAAGGAGCAGCTCAAGATCGACGACGGTCCCGAGCAGGCCGCCGCCCTGCTCGCCCCGATCCTGAACCAGGACGAGGAGACCCTCGCCAAGAAGCTGCACCGCAACACCCGATACGTACTGCTCGCCCGCCGGCAGACCCCCGAGGTCTGGAAGCAGATCCAGGACGTACGGTCCACGCTCGTGGAGAAGGCACAGACCGACAGCGGTGTCGTCGACGTCCTGGCCGGCGTCCTGCACGACCCCAGCAGCAAGCGGGTGTACCCCAACGGCGATCTGGCCGCCGGGATACTGGGCTGGGTCAACGCCGCCGGGGAGGGCGGCGGCGGCATCGAACAGATGCTGGACAAGCAGCTCTCCGGCACGGACGGCAAGATCCGCTACACCCAGTCCGGCGGCCGGCTGGTGCCCACCGCGAGCTCCACCGAGACCCCGGCCGTCCCCGGCAGCGACGTCGAACTCACCATCGACCGCGACATCCAGTTCGCCGCGCAGAACGCCATCAGCGAGCAGGTGAAGAAGTCCAAGGCCGACCGCGGCTACGTGATCGTCCAGGACACCCGCACCGGACAGATCCTCGCCATGGCCAACGCCCCCGGCTTCGACCCCGGCGACCTCGCCCACGCCGACCCCTCGGCGCTGGGCGACGCGGCCGTCCAGGACGCCTACGAACCCGGCTCCACCGCCAAGGTGATGTCGATGGCGGCGGTCCTGGAGGAGAACGTGGCCACCCCCGCCACCCATGTCGTCGTGCCCAACCGGCTGCACCGCGGCGACCGGCTGTTCTCGGACGACATCGACCACGAGACCTGGCACCTGACGCTCAACGGCGTGCTCGCCAAGTCCAGCAACATCGGCACCATCCTGGCCACCGGCGAACTCGGCAAGACGCAGAAGGAGGCCAACGAGGTCCTCTACTCCTATCTGCGCAAGTTCGGCATGGGCAAGCCCACCGGGCTCGACCTCCCCGGCGAGACCAAGGGCATCCTCGCGCCCGCCGGCAAGTGGTCCACCTCGCAGCAGTACACGATCCCCTTCGGCCAGGGTTTCTCCCTCAACGCCGTCCAGGCGGCCTCCATCTACTCCACCATCGCCAACGGCGGCGTCCGCGTCGAACCCACCCTCGTGCGCGGCACCAAGGGCGCCGACGGGCAGTTCACGCCGGCCGCCAAGCCGGAGCACAGCCGGGTGGTGAGCGCCAAGACCGCCAAGACCCTCGCCAGGATGCTGGAGTCGGTGGTCGACGACGAGCAGGGCACGGGACTCAAGGCACGCATTCCGGGGTACCGGGTGGCGGGGAAGACGGGCACGGCCAACCGCGTGGATCCGGCCACCGGCAGATACCACGGCTACACCTCGTCCTTCGCCGGGTTCGCCCCCGCGGACAAGCCCCGGATCACCGTCTACTGCGCGATCCAGAACGCCACCTCGGGCAGCTACTTCGGCGGCCAGATCTGCGGGCCGATCTACAAGCAGGTGATGGAGTTCGCCCTGAAGACCCTCCAGGTCCCGCCCACCGGCGCGGCCCCCGCCGACCTGCCCGTCGAGTTCAAGCCATGACCCGCACCCCGTGAGGCCCCCCGGCCGCGACCCCCACGGCCGCGGCCGGGACCCCGCAGACCGCCGTACGCGCGCCCCCGCCGTACACCCCCGCAAGACCGATCAGGAACGTGCCCGTGACGACGATCACTCCCGGCTCCGGGAACCAAGGACCGCCCAGCCCTCCGCTTCGCCCCGCGCCCGGGGAGCCCGGTACGCTCACCGCCGTGCCACACGCCGATCAGTCCCAAACCACCCAGAAGGGCGCATCCGTGACCTATCCCGGGCCGCCCCGACCGGAGCGCCTCGCCGCCACACCCCTCGCGGAACTGGCCGGTCAGCTGGGTGCCGCCGCCCCCGGGGCCACCGCCGACGTCACGGGCATCACCCACGACTCGCGCGCCGTCCGCCCCGGTGACCTGTACGCCGCCCTGCCCGGCGCCCGTCTGCACGGCGCCGACTTCGTCACCCAGGCGGCCGGCCTGGGCGCCGCCGCCGTGCTGACCGACCCGAGCGGTGCCGAACGCGCCGCCGCCACCGGGCTGCCGGTCCTCGTCGTGGAGGACCCGCGCGCGCGGATGGGCGAGCTGGCCGCCACGATCTACGGCCGGCCCGGCCGCGACCTGCTCCAGATCGGCATCACCGGCACCTCCGGCAAGACCACCACCGCCTACCTGGTCGAGGGCGGGCTGCGCACCGCGAAGTCCACCGGGCTGATCGGCACGGTCGAGATGCGCATCGGCGACGAGCGCATCAAGTCCGAGCGCACCACCCCCGAAGCCACCGACCTCCAGGCCCTGTTCGCGGTCATGCGCGAGCGCGGCGTCGAGGCGGTCGCCATGGAGGTCTCCAGTCACGCCCTGGTGCTGGGCCGGGTCGACGGCTGCGTCTTCGACATCGCCGTCTTCACCAACCTCAGCCCGGAGCACATGGAGTTCCACTCCGGGATGGAGGACTACTTCCAGGCCAAGGCGCAGCTGTTCACCCCGGCCCGCAGCCGGCTCGGCGTGGTCAACACCGACGACGAGTACGGCCGCCGGCTCGCCGAGCAGGCCACGGTGCCGGTCGTGACGTACTCCGCCGAGGGCCATCCGGACGCCGACTGGCGGGCCGAGGACGTCCGGGTCGGCCCGCTGGACTCGACGTTCACCGTGTGCGGCCCGGACGGCGTCCGCCTCACCGCCCGTTCGCCGCTGGCCGGCCCGTTCAACGTGGCCAACACCCTCGCCGCGATCGTCGCGCTGGCCGCCGCCGGGCTCGACCCGCAGACGGCCGCCGACGGCGTCGCCGCCGTGCCCGGCGTCCCCGGCCGGCTGGAGCGCGTCGACGCCGGACAGCCCTACCTCGCCGTCGTCGACTACGCGCACAAGACGGACGCCGTCGAGTCGGTCCTCAAGGCGCTGCGCAAGGTCACCAAGGGCCGGGTGCACATCGTCCTCGGCTGCGGCGGCGACCGGGACACGACCAAACGCGGCCCGATGGGCGCGGCGGCGGCGCGGCTCGCCGACACCGCCGTCCTCACCTCCGACAACCCCCGCTCCGAGGACCCCCTCGCCATCCTCGCCGCCATGCTCCAGGGCGCCGCCTCGGTGCCCGCGCACGAACGGGGCGAGGTGCAGGTCTTCGAGGACCGGGCCGCCGCGATCGCCGCCGCCGTCGCCCGGGCCCGGCCCGGCGACACCGTGCTGGTGGCCGGCAAGGGCCACGAGCAGGGCCAGGACATCGCCGGGGTGGTACGTCCCTTCGACGACCGCCAGGTGCTCCGCGAAGCTATCCAGCAGACCCAGGGATGAACTTGTGATCGCCCTCTCCCTCGCCGAGATCGCAGAAGCTGTCGGCGGGCAGACGCACGACATACCGGATCCGTCGGTCATGGTCACCGGACCCGTCGTCCGGGACTCCCGCGAGGCGGTGCCCGGCAGCCTGTTCGCCGCCTTCGTCGGCGAGCGCGTGGACGGCCACGACTACGCGCGGGCCGTCGTCGAGGCCGGTGCGGTGGCCGTACTGGGCTCCCGGCCCGTCGGCGTGCCCGCCATCGTCGTGGACGACGTGCCGCGGGCGCTGGGCGCCCTCGCCCGGCACGTGGTGGAACGGCTCGGCGCCACCCTCGTCGCGCTCACCGGCTCGGCCGGCAAGACCAGCACCAAGGACCTCATCGCCCAGGTGCTGCGCACCAAGGCGCCCACGGTGTTCACGCCCGGCTCGCTCAACAACGAGATCGGGCTGCCGCTCACCGCGCTCAGCGCCACCGCCGAGACCCGGTTCCTCGTCCTGGAGATGGGCGCCCGCGGCATCGGCCACATCCGGTACCTCACCGAGCTGACCCCGCCGCGGATCGGCCTCGTCCTGAACGTCGGCTCCGCCCACATCGGCGAGTTCGGCGGGCGCGAGCAGATCGCACAGGCGAAGGGCGAACTCGTCGAGAGCCTCCCGCCGGCCGAGGAGGGCGGCGTCGCCGTCCTCAACGCCGACGACCCCTACGTGAAGGCCATGGCCTCCCGCACGAAGGCACGGGTACTGCTGTTCGGGGAGAGCGACGAAGCGGACGTACGCGCCGAGAACGTGACGCTCACGGCCACCGGACAGCCCTCGTTCAGCCTTCACACACCCTCCGGGTGCAGCGATGTGACGATGCGCCTGTACGGTGAGCACCACGTGTCGAACGCGCTCGCCGCGGCCGCCGTCGCCCATGAGCTGGGCATGTCCGCGAAAGAGATCGCCACCGCGCTCTCGGAGGCGGGCTCCCTCTCCCGCTGGCGCATGGAGGTCACCGAGCGCCCTGACGGCGTGACCATCGTCAACGACGCCTACAACGCGAACCCCGAGTCCATGAAGGCCGCGCTGCGCGCGCTGGCGGCCATGGGACGGGGGCGGCGGACCTGGGCGGTGCTCGGCAGGATGGCCGAGCTCGGGGACGAGGCGCTCGCCGAGCACGACGCGGTCGGGCGGCTGGCCGTCCGGCTCAACGTCAGCAAGCTCGTCGCGGTCGGGGGCAGGGAAGCGTCCTGGCTGCAACTGGGCGCATATAACGAGGGTTCGTGGGGTGAGGAGTCGGTGCACGTGTCCGACGCACAGGCGGCGGTCGACCTGTTGCGCAGCGAGTTGCGCCCGGGAGACGTCGTACTCGTGAAGGCGTCCCGGTCGGTCGGGCTCGAGAGCGTGGCCCAGGCGCTGCTCGAGAACGGTGCCGAGGGTGAGGTCGCAGCCCGATGATGAAGCAGATCCTGTTCGCGGGAGTCATTGGTCTGTTCCTGACCCTGGTCGGCACCCCGCTGCTGATCAAGCTGCTGGCCCGCAGGGGCTACGGCCAGTACATCCGCGACGACGGCCCGCGCGAGCACGCCAGCAAGCGCGGTACGCCGACGATGGGCGGCATCGCCTTCATCCTCGCCACGATCGTCGCGTACTTCCTGGCCAAGGTGATCACGGCCTATCTGGACCCGGACGCCGACGCCTCACCGACCTTCTCCGGCCTGCTGGTGCTCGGCCTGATGGCGGGGATGGGAGTGGTCGGGTTCCTGGACGACTACATCAAGATCGTCAAGCGGCGTTCGCTGGGCCTGCGGGCCAAGGCCAAGATGGCCGGACAGCTCATCGTCGGCATCGCCTTCGCGGTGCTCGCCCTGCAATTCCCCAATGTGCAGGGGCAGACGCCGGCCTCCACCAAGATCTCCTTCGTGCAGGACTTCGGCTGGAGCATCGGCCCCGTCCTGTTCGTCGTGTGGGCCCTGTTCATGATCCTCGCGATGTCCAACGGCGTGAACCTGACGGACGGTCTGGACGGCCTGGCCACCGGCGCCTCGGTCATGGTGTTCGGCGCCTACACCTTCGTCGGCGTCTGGCAGTTCCAGGAGTCGTGCGCCAACGCCGCGACCCTGATGAACCCGCAGGCCTGCTACGAGGTGCGCGACCCGCTCGACCTCGCCGTCATCGCCTCCGCGCTGATGGGCGCCTGCCTCGGCTTCCTGTGGTGGAACACCTCGCCCGCCAAGATCTTCATGGGCGACACCGGCTCGCTGGCGCTCGGCGGCGCGCTCGCCGGCCTCGCGATCTGCTCCCGCACCGAACTGCTGATCGCCCTGCTCGGCGGTCTGTTCGTGCTCATCACCATGTCGGTCGTCATCCAGGTCGGCTCCTTCCGCACCACCGGACGGCGCGTCTTCCGGATGGCGCCGTTGCAGCACCACTTCGAACTCAAGGGGTGGTCCGAAGTCCTTGTCGTGGTCCGCTTCTGGATCATCCAGGGCATCTGCGTGGTCGTCGGACTCGGCCTCTTCTACGCGGGATGGGCGGCCGCCAAGTGACCTCCGGCGGGATCCAGGGGGCCGCCGCGGCCCACGAGTTCGCGGGGCTGCGCATCACCGTCGCCGGCCTCGGCGTGAGCGGCGTCAGCGCCGCCCGCGCCCTGGCCGGCCTCGGCGCCGAGGTCACCGTCGTGGACGGCGGCGACTCGGCGGCACAGCGCGAGAAGGCCGAGGCCCTCGCGGCGGACGGCATCACCGTCCGCCTCGGCGACGCCGAGACGCTGCCCGAGGGCACCGGACTCGTCGTCACCTCGCCCGGCTGGAAGCCCACCTCGCCGCTGTTCGCGGCGGCCGCCGCGGCCGGTGTCGACGTCGTCGGCGACGTCGAGATCGCCTGGCGGCTGCGGGGGCGGAACGGCGCGAGCGCGGCCCCCTGGCTCGCCGTCACCGGTACCAACGGCAAGACCACCACCACGCAGATGCTCGCCTCGATCCTGCGGGCCGCGGGGCTGCGCACCGCCGCCGTCGGCAACATCGGCACCCCGATCGTCGACGTCGTCCTGGCCGGCACGGACGAGACCGGCGAGCCGTACGACGTGCTCGCCGTGGAACTCTCCAGCTACCAGCTGCACTGGGCGCCCTCGCTGCGCGTGCACAGCGCCGCCGTCCTCAACCTCGCCCCCGACCACCTCGACTGGCACGGCTCCATGGAGGCCTACGCCGCCGACAAGGGGCGTATTTACGAAGGCAACCAGGTGGCGTGCGTCTACAACGTCGCCGACAAGGCCACCGAGGACCTGGTGCGCGAGGCCGACGTCGAGGAGGGCTGCCGCGCCGTCGGCTTCACCCTCTCCGCCCCGGGCCCCTCCCAACTCGGCGTGGTGGACGGCCTCCTGGTCGACCGCGCCTTCGTCGAGAACCGGCAGAGCAACGCGCAGGAGCTCGCCGAGGTCTCCGACGTGCGGCCCCCGGCTCCGCACAACATCGCCAACGCCCTTGCCGCGGCGGCCCTCGCGCGCGCCTACGGGGTGCCCGCCGGCGCCGTACGGGACGGGCTGCGCGCGTTCACCCCGGACGCGCACCGCATCGCGCACGTCGCCGATGTGGACGGGGTGGCCTACGTGGACGACTCCAAGGCCACCAACACCCATGCCGCACAGGCCTCGTTGGCGGCGTACGAGTCGATCGTGTGGATCGCGGGCGGGCTCGCCAAGGGCGCGACCTTCGGCGAACTGGTCGCCGGGGCGGCCGGCCGGCTGCGCGGTGCCGTGCTGATCGGCGCCGACCGCGCGCTGATCCGCGAGGCGCTGGCGCGACACGCCCCCGAAGTACCCGTGGTCGACCTCGACCGGACAGACACTGGGGCGATGCGCGCGGCGGTCCTCGAGGCGCGCGAACTCGCGCGGCCGGGCGACACGGTACTGCTGGCGCCGGCCTGCGCGTCCATGGACATGTTCACCAACTACAACAAGCGCGGGGACGCGTTCGCGGAGGCCGTCCGCGAACTCGGTTCCGCGGACGGCTGATCCGGGCCTGCCGTTGCCGGCGGTGCCGGGATGGGAGGACGCGTGGATGCGATGTGGTCCGAGCCCCGGGGCACTCGCCCCGGGCCGCACCCGGAGGCGACGACACGTCCTGGCGGGTGCCGCTGATGCCCGGTAGCCGCACCGCACCCCGCCCGCCCGGCGGGAGACCCCCGGCCTCCGCCGTCCGGCCCCCCGGCAACTCGGCCCTGCACCGTCTGCACGCGCGGGCGCGCAAGGCGTGGGACCGGCCGCTCACCGCCTACTACCTGATCCTCGGCAGCAGTCTGCTGATCACCGGGCTCGGTCTGGTGATGGTCTACTCGGCCTCCCAGATCACCGCGTTGCAGATGTCGCTGTCGGGTTCGTACTTCTTCCGCAAGCAGTTCCTGGCCGCCGCGATCGGCACGGGGCTGCTGCTCGCCGCCTCCCGGATGCCGGTGCGGCTGCACCGCGCGCTGGCCTACCCGATCCTGGCGGGCTCGGTCTTCCTGATGATGCTCGTGCAGGTGCCGGGGATAGGGGTCGCGGTCAACGGCAACCAGAACTGGATCTCGCTCGGCGGCTCCTTCCAGATCCAGCCCAGCGAGTTCGGCAAGCTGGCGCTGGTGCTGTGGGGCGCCGACCTGCTCGCCCGCAAACAGGACAAACGGCTGCTGACCCAGTGGAAGCACATGCTGGTGCCGCTGGTCCCCGCCGCCGGGCTGCTGCTCGGACTGATCATGCTCGGCGGCGACATGGGCACCGCGATCATCCTCACCGCGATCCTGTTCGGGCTGCTCTGGCTGGCCGGGGCGCCGACCCGGATGTTCGCCGGCGTGCTCGGCATCGCCGCGCTCATCGGCACCGTCCTGATCAGGACCAGCCCCAACCGCATGGCCCGGCTCGGCTGCCTGGGCGCCACCGACCCCGGCCCCGACGACTCCTGCTGGCAGGCGGTGCACGGCATCTACGCGCTCGCCTCCGGCGGACTGTTCGGTTCCGGGCTCGGCGCGAGCGTGGAGAAATGGGGGCAACTGCCCGAAGCCCACACCGACTTCATCTTCGCCATCACCGGTGAGGAACTGGGCCTGGCGGGCACACTGTCGGTGCTCGCCCTGTTCGCGGCTCTAGGCTATGCGGGTATCCGCGTGGCCGGACGCACGGAGGACCCCTTCGTGAGGTATGCCGCGGGAGGCGTGACCACCTGGATCACCGCGCAGGCGGTGATCAACGTCGGTGCGGTGCTCGGTCTGCTGCCGATCGCCGGTGTCCCGCTCCCGCTGTTCTCCTACGGAGGGTCCGCCCTGCTGCCGACCATGTTCGCCATCGGGTTGCTGATCGCCTTCGCGCGCGACGACCCCGCTGCGCGGGCGGCGCTCGCCATGCGGCAACCTCGCTTTGGTAGAAAGCGGGCTGGAGGCCCTCGGGCCGCCAGGAGATGGAACACGATGCGACGGCGCGCCCCGCGGGCGCGTTCGTCCGGAGAGCGGTGAATTTCGGTGCATGTCGTCCTCGCCGGTGGAGGGACCGCCGGCCACATCGAGCCCGCGCTCGCCCTCGCGGACGCCCTGCGCAGGCAGGACCCGACCGTGGGGATCACGGCCCTGGGCACGGAGCGCGGACTCGAGACACGTCTCGTTCCCGAACGTGGCTACGAACTCGCGCTGATCCCCGCCGTCCCCCTGCCGCGCCGGCCCACCCCCGAGCTGATCACGGTCCCGGGCCGGCTGCGCGGCACGATCAAGGCGGCCGAGCAGGTGCTGGAGCGCACCAAGGCCGACGCCGTGGCCGGGTTCGGCGGTTACGTGGCGCTGCCCGCCTATCTGGCCGCCAAGCGGCTCGGCGTGCCCATCGTGATCCACGAGGCCAACGCCCGCCCGGGGCTGGCCAACAAGATCGGCTCGCGGTACGCGGCCCAGGTCGCCGTCTCCACCCCGGACAACAAGCTGCGCGGCGCCCGGTACATCGGCATCCCGCTGCGCCGCACCATCGCCACCCTGGACCGGGCCGCCATGCGCCCCGAGGCCCGGGCCGCGTTCGGGCTCGACCCCAATCTGCCGACGCTGCTGGTCTCCGGCGGTTCGCAGGGCGCCCGGCGGCTCAACGAGGTCGTCCAGCAGGTCGCCCCCTGGCTCCAGCAGGCCGGCATCCAGATCCTGCACGCCGTCGGCCCGAAGAACGAACTGCCGCAGGTGCAGCAGATGCCGGGGATGCCCCCCTATATCCCGGTAAGTTACCTGGACCGGATGGACCTCGCGTACGCCGCGGCCGACATGATGCTCTGCCGCGCGGGCGCGATGACCGTCGCCGAACTCTCCGCCGTCGGGCTCCCGGCCGCCTACGTCCCGCTGCCCATCGGCAACGGCGAACAGCGGCTGAACGCCCAGCCGTTGGTCAAGGCCGGCGGCGGACTGCTGGTCGACGACGCGGAACTGACCCCCGACTGGGTCCGGGACAACGTCCTGCCCGTGCTCGCCAACCCGCACCGGCTGTACGAGATGTCGCGCGCGGCCGGTGAGTTCGGCCGCCGGGACGCCGACGAACTGCTCGTCGGCATGGTGTACGAGGCGATCGCCTCGCGCCGTTAGCACCGTATGACGAAAGGGCAGGAGCGTGGCCGGACCCACCACCGCCGAACGCGGCGAACGGCAGCAGCCGAAGAAGTCCGGCCCGCCCCGGCCGCCCCTGCGGCGGCTGCCCCGCCGCCGCACCCTCGTCCTGCTCGCCGTGGCCGCGGTGGTCCTCGGCACCGGCCTCGGCTGGCTGCTCTACGGCTCCCCGTGGCTGCGCGCCGAGCACGTCTCCGTCTCCGGCACCCGGGTGCTCACCCCGGAGCAGGTGCGCACGACGGCCCGGGTGCCGCTCGGCGACGCGCTGCTGTCCGTCGACACGGACGGGATCGAGGCGCGGCTGCGCGAGGAGCTGCCCCGTATCGACACCGTCGACGTCTCCCGCTCCTGGCCGCACGGAATCACGCTGAACGTCACGGAGCGTGTCCCGGTCCTCGTGATCGAGAAAACCGGCGCAACGGAAAAGTCGGGTGACAATCAAAAAGATAATAAAGCGCGAAAATATGTCGAAGTGGACAAAAAGGGCGTGCGCTTCGCCACCGTCTCCCGCATTCCCGACGGCACCCCGCTGCTGGAATTGACCGTGGCCCGCGGTGCCTCCGCCCGCCGCTTCCCCGCCGAGCGGCTGACGCGCGCGGCGGTGGACGTCGCCCGCGACCTCCCGGCCGCGGTGGCCCGCACCACCCGTACCGTCACGGTCCGCTCCTACGACTCCATCACGCTGGAGTTGAGCGGCGGCCGCAGCGTGCTGTGGGGCAGCGCCGAGCAGGGGCGCGCGAAGGCGCGTACCCTCACCGCGCTCATGAAAGCGGCACCGCGCGCACGCCACTTCGACGTGAGCGTGCCCACCGCCCCGGCGTCAGCGGGGAGTTGACGCACATCCGCGCAGGCCAGCACCCTGGTTGGGCAGCGCTACGGCTGATCACATAGGGTGAAAAGAAAAACGGGAGGTTCGGCGTGTTCGTTGAACGCGCGCCACTTGTCGACTTAGTGTCCTGTTCAGAAGACTTCAAGGAACAGACACACTGGTAACCCTAAACTTCAGCGTTAGGGTTCGGGTCGGCGTTCGGACCGTCCCATTCGGCATCAGTCGTCGGATCGCGGGGCCGGCAGTGCTCCGGTGATGCGGCGACACGTAACTCGAGGCGAGAGGCCTTCGACGTGGCAGCACCGCAGAACTACCTCGCAGTCATCAAAGTCATCGGTGTCGGCGGCGGTGGTGTCAATGCCATCAACCGGATGATCGAGGTCGGTCTCAAGGGCGTCGAGTTCATCGCCATCAACACCGACGCACAGGCGCTGTTGATGAGCGACGCCGACGTCAAGCTCGATGTCGGCCGCGAACTCACCCGCGGACTCGGCGCCGGAGCCAACCCGGCCGTCGGCCGCAAGGCCGCGGAGGACCACCGCGAGGAGATCGAGGAGGTCCTCAAGGGGGCCGACATGGTCTTCGTGACAGCCGGTGAAGGCGGCGGCACCGGCACCGGCGGGGCACCCGTCGTGGCCAACATCGCCCGCTCGCTCGGCGCCCTCACCATCGGCGTGGTCACGCGCCCGTTCACCTTCGAGGGACGGCGCCGCGCCAACCAGGCGGAGGACGGCATCGCCGAGCTCCGCGAAGAGGTCGACACCCTCATCGTCATCCCCAACGACCGCCTGCTGTCCATCTCGGACCGCCAGGTCTCGGTCCTGGACGCCTTCAAGTCGGCCGACCAGGTCCTGCTCTCCGGTGTCCAGGGCATCACCGACCTCATCACCACCCCCGGCCTGATCAACCTCGACTTCGCCGACGTCAAGTCCGTCATGTCGGAGGCCGGTTCGGCGCTCATGGGCATCGGCTCGGCCCGCGGCGACGACCGCGCGGTGGCGGCGGCCGAGATGGCGATCTCCTCGCCGCTGCTCGAGGCCTCCATCGACGGCGCCCGGGGCGTGCTGCTCTCCATCTCCGGCGGCTCCGACCTCGGCCTGTTCGAGATCAACGAGGCCGCCCAACTGGTCAGCGAGGCCGCGCACCCCGAGGCCAACATCATCTTCGGCGCCGTCATCGACGACGCGCTCGGCGACGAGGTGCGGGTCACCGTCATCGCCGCCGGGTTCGACGGCGGTCAGCCGCCGTCCAAGCGGGACACCGTCCTCGGCTCGGCCTCGGCCAAGCGCGAGGAGCCCGCCCCGGTACGGCAGGCGGAGAGCCGCCCGTCCTTCGGCTCGCTCGGCAGCGTCACCCCCAAGGAGGCCGCGCCCGAGCCCGCCCCGGAGCCGGTCAACGACCTCCCGGCCGGCCCGCCGGTCCCGCCGTCGCGGACGTACTCGGACAGCGCCGCCGAGGAACTGGACGTTCCGGACTTCCTCAAGTGATAGGCCCCTTCGACGCTCCCGACCCGAGTGGCGCGCACTTCGCCTTCACCGACCGGTGGGGCGGGGTGAGCGCCGCTCCGTACGAGGAGCTCAACCTCGGCGGCGCGGTCGGCGACGACGGCGACGCCGTCCGCACCAACCGTGAACTCGCCGCGAAGTCCCTGGGGATCGCCCCCGGCGCCGTCGTGTGGATGAACCAGGTGCACGGCGCCGACGTGGCCGTCGTCGACGGACCCTGGGAGAGCGGCCCCGCCGGACTTCCCGCCGTCGACGCCCTGGTCACCACCCGCCGCGGCCTCGCCCTCGCCGTCCTCACCGCCGACTGCGTGCCCGTCCTGCTCGCCGACCCCGTCGCCGGGGTCGCCGCCGCCGCGCACGCCGGACGGCCCGGCATGGTCGCCGGTGTCGTTCCCGCCGCCGTGCGCGCCATGACCGCGCTCGGCGCAGACCCGGCCCGGATCACCGCCCGCACCGGCCCCGCCGTCTGCGGCCGCTGCTACGAAGTGCCCGAGGCCATGCGCGCCGAGGTCGCCGCCGTCGAGCCGGCGGCGCACGCCGAGACGAGTTGGGGTACGCCGGCGCTCGACGTGGCCGCCGGAGTGCACGCCCAGCTCGAACGCCTTGGCGTGCACGACCGGGTGCGCTCCCCGGTGTGCACCCGGGAGTCGCAGGACCACTTCTCCTACCGCCGCGACCGCACCACCGGGCGGCTCGCCGGCTATGTCTGGCTGGACTGAAGGAACATGACCGACCGCAGGGCACAACTCGCCGCGAACCTGGCACAGGTGGAGGACCGCATCACCGCCGCGTGCGCGGCCGCGGGGCGCGGGCGGGAGGAGGTGACCCTGATCGTGGTCACCAAGACCTACCCCGCGAGCGACGTGCGCCTCCTCGCCGAACTCGGTGTGCGGCACGTCGCGGAGAACCGGGACCAGGACGCGGCACCCAAGGCCGCCGCCTGTTCGGATCTGCCGCTCACCTGGCACTTCGTGGGCCAGTTGCAGACCAACAAGGTGCGTTCCGTGCTCGGTTATGCCGCACTCGTGCAGTCCGTCGACCGCGCCCGGCTCGTCACGGCGCTCTCCAGAGAGGCGGACCGGACCGGCCGCGAGGTCGGCTGTCTGCTCCAGGTCGCGCTGGACGCGGGGGAGAGCGGACGGGGCGAGCGCGGCGGCATCGGACCCGACGGCATCGGGGAGTTGGCCTCCCTGGTGGCCGGGGCCCCCGGACTGCGGCTGGACGGACTGATGACCGTCGCGCCGCTCACCGGGGAGTACGCGGGACGTCAACAGGCGGCGTTCGAGCGGTTGATGGATTTGTCGACCGTACTGCGCCGGACTCATCCTGCTGCGAACATGGTTTCCGCGGGGATGAGTACGGACCTCGAACAGGCCGTGGCGGCCGGAGCGACACATGTACGCGTCGGCACTGCGGTACTCGGAGTCCGCCCCGGGCTCGGGTAACGTCGCCAGGAAGTCGGACCACAGCAGAAAATATGGTCATTACCGCTGGTAGGCGGGCGTAACGACCTCGTGGATCGCGGGCACTTGGCAAGTCGTCAGTGGATCCACCACAGAGCGGAGGACTCGGAGCATGGCCGGCGCGATGCGCAAGATGGCGGTCTACCTCGGCCTCGTGGAGGACGATGGGTACGACGGCAGGGGGTTCGACCCCGACGACGACTTCGAACCGGAGCTCGACCCGGAGCCCGAACGGGAGCGTCGCCGGCACGAGCCGTCACACCAGTCACTTCAGCCGCAAAGGGACGAACCGGCACGATCGGTACAGCCGCCCGCGCCACGCGACCCACTGCCCCACGCCGCTTCGCTTCCCGCGGAATCCGGACGTCCGGCACGCATCGCGCCCGTGGCATCCATCACACAAGAACGCGCCAGCCTGGAGAAGAACGCACCGGTGATCATGCCCAAGGTCGTGTCGGAACGAGAGCCGTACCGGATCACGACTCTTCACCCCCGGACCTACAACGAGGCCCGTACCATCGGGGAACACTTCCGTGAGGGCACCCCGGTGATCATGAATCTGACTGAGATGGATGACACAGACGCGAAGCGACTTGTCGACTTTGCGGCCGGTCTGGTGTTTGGTCTTCACGGCAGCATCGAGCGGGTGACGCAGAAGGTCTTCCTGTTGTCTCCTGCTAACGTCGATGTCACGGCGGAGGACAAGGCCCGCATCGCAGAGGGCGGGTTCTTCAACCAGAGCTGAGAAGCAGTGCCCGGCAGGACGAGGAATGACGCACAGGAACAGGGGAGAGGGACGCACGGATCATGGGCGTGGTGGTGCAGGTCGTCTACGTCGTGTTGATGTGCTTCCTCGTGGTGCTCATCTTCCGGTTGGTCATGGACTATGTCTTCCAGTTCGCCCGCTCATGGCAACCCGGCAGGGCGATGGTGGTCGTTCTCGAGGCGACCTACACTGTCACCGATCCACCGCTGAAGCTTCTGCGGCGGTTCATCCCGCCGCTGCGTCTCGGGGGCGTGGCGCTCGACCTGTCCTTCTTCGTACTGATGATCATCGTCTACATCCTGATCTCCCTCGTGGGTAGTGCACTGGGATGAGCGTGGACGACATGGGCCTGCCGACTGCCGACGACAACGTTGAGGTGAAGAAATGCCGTTGACCCCCGAGGACGTGCGGAACAAGCAGTTCACGACCGTCCGCCTCCGAGAAGGCTATGACGAGGACGAGGTCGATGCCTTCCTCGACGAGGTCGAAGCGGAGCTGACCAAGCTGCTGCGCGAGAACGAGGATCTGCGCGCCAAGCTGGCCGCGGCCACGCGTGCCGCCGCGCAGAACCAGCAGAACATGCGCAAGCCCCCGGAGGGCCAGGACGGACCGCCGCACCAGGGCGGCCCGCACCAGCAGCAGGGCGGCCCCCACCAGCAGGGTGGACCGCACCAGCAGGGCGGTCCCCACCAGCAGGGGCACCCGCAGCAGGGCATGCGAGGACCCGGCGCTCCGGTGCCCGCCGGCATATCGGGCCCGCCGCAGCAGCAGATGGGTGGCCCCATGGGTGGTCCGCCCCAGCTGCCGAGCGGTGCGCCGCAGCTGCCCGCCGGCCCCGGTGGCGGTCAGGGCGGCCCGCAGGGTCCCGGCCCGATGGGTCAGGGCCCCGGTCCCATGGGCCAGGGACCGATGGGCGGCCAGCCGCCCATGCAGCAGATGGGCGGCCCCATGGGCGGTCCGATGGGCGGCCACGGCCCGATGGGCGGTCCGATGGGCGGCCCCGGCCAGGGTCCCGGTGGCGACAGTGCCGCGCGTGTCCTCTCGCTGGCCCAGCAGACCGCCGACCAGGCGATCGCCGAGGCCCGCTCCGAGGCCAACAAGATCGTCGGCGAGGCGCGTTCGCGTGCCGAGGGTCTCGAGCGGGACGCCCGTGCCAAGGCCGACGCGCTGGAGCGGGACGCGCAGGAGAAGCACCGCGTCGCGATGGGCTCCCTGGAGTCCGCCCGCGCCACGCTGGAGCGCAAGGTCGAGGATCTGCGCGGCTTCGAGCGCGAGTACCGCACGCGGCTGAAGTCGTACCTGGAGTCGCAGCTGCGTCAGCTGGAGACCCAGGCCGACGACTCGCTGGCGCCGCCGCGCACGCCGGCCACGGCGTCGCTGCCGTCGCCGTCCGCGCCGTCCATGGCTCCGGCGGGTGCGAGCGCGCCGTCCTACGGCGGCAACCAGCCGATGGGTGGCCCCCAGGGGCCGTCGGCGCCGTCGTACGGCGGGCAGCAGCAGATGACGCCGGCGATGACGCAGCCGATGGCGCCGGTGCGGCCGCAGGGGCCGTCGCCGATGGGGCAGGCTCCCTCTCCGATGCGGGGCTTCCTGATCGACGAGGACGACAACTGAGCGCGGTGTAGCCACACGGCGAGCCGTCGGCGGGCTCGAAAGGCGGTCCCGGAGGGTTCCCCCCTCCAGGGCCGCCTTCGCGTTGTGCGGCAGGGGGCTGCGGGGTCCCGTGGACTGCTTGTCCTCGCCCCCGCCGCCCCTTCCCTTCCCGTCCCTTCAAGGGGCTCCGCCCTTGGACCCGGCACGGGGCTGCGCCCCGTTTTCGCGCAGTTCCCCGCGCCCCTGACAGGGGCGCGGGGAACTGCGCAATCTTTTCGGGGGTCCGGGGGCGCAGCCCCCGGGGGTCGGGAATGGGCAGGGGCGGCGGGGGCGAGGGAAAAATCCCCCGCCCCCGGAGGGTTACGCCTTGCGGAGGCGGAACGTGAGGGTCAGGGAGTCCTCCGTGAACGGATCGCCGTACGAGCCGTCCGCCTCCCCCCGCACGAACTCCGTCGCCAGCACCTCGTCCGCGATCAACCCGGAGTGCTCGGACAGCGCCGCGACCACCCCCGGCTCCACCGCGTCCCACCGCAGCACGATCCGGTCCGCCACATCCAGCCCGCTGTTCTTCCGCGCCTCCTGGATCAGCCGGATGGCATCCCGCGCGAGCCCCGCCCGCCGCAGCTCCTCCGTGATCTCCAGATCCAGCGCGACCGTCGCCCCGGAGTCCGAGGCCACCGACCACCCCTCCCGCGGGGTCTCCGTGACGATCACCTCGTCCGGCGCCAGCGTGATCTTCTCGCCGTCGACCTCCACCGACGCCGTCCCCTCGCGCAGCGCCAGCGACAGCGCCGCCGCGTCCGCCGCCGCGACCGCCCGGGCCACGTCCTGCACCCGCTTGCCGAACCGCTTGCCCAGCGCCCGGAAGTTGGCCTTGGCCGTGGTGTCCACCAGGGACCCGCCGACCTCGCTCAGCGCGGCCAGCGACTCGACGTTCAGCTCCTCCGTGATCTGCGCGTGCAGCTCGGGGTCGAGGGACTCGAAGCCGTTCGCCGCGATCAGCGCCCGCCGCAGCGGCTGGCGCGTCTTGACGCCGGACTCCGCGCGCGTGGCCCGGCCCAGCTCGACCAGCCGCCGCACCAGCACCATCTGCTTCGACAGCTCCGGGTCGATCGCGGACAGGTCCGCCTCCGGCCAGGAGGACAGATGCACGGACTCCGGCGCCCCCGGCGTCACCGGCACCACCAGGTCCTGCCACACCCGCTCGGTGAGGAACGGGGTCAGCGGGGCCATCAGCTTCGTCACCGTCTCGACGACCTCGTGCAGCGTGCGCAGCGCCGCCTTGTCGCCCTGCCAGAACCGGCGCCGGGAGCGGCGCACGTACCAGTTGGACAGGTCGTCGACGAACGCGGAGAGCAGCTTGCCGGCGCGCTGGGTGTCGTAGCCCTCCAGGGCCTGGGTCACCTGGTCGGTCAGCGCGTGCAGCTCGCTCAGCAGCCAGCGGTCGAGCACCGGACGGTCGGCCGGGGCCGGGTCCGCCCCGCTCGGCGCCCAGCCGGACGTACGGGCGTACAGGGCCTGGAAGGCGACCGTGTTCCAGTAGGTCAGCAGCGTCTTGCGGACGACCTCCTGGATGGTGCCGTGGCCCACCCGGCGGGCCGCCCAGGGCGAGCCGCCGGCCGCCATGAACCAGCGGACCGCGTCGGCGCCGTGCTGGTCCATGAGCGGGATCGGTTGCAGGATGTTGCCCAGGTGCTTGGACATCTTGCGGCCGTCCTCGGCCAGGATGTGGCCCAGGCAGACGACGTTCTCGTACGACGACTTGTCGAACACCAGGGTGCCGATGGCCATCAGCGTGTAGAACCAGCCGCGGGTCTGGTCGATCGCCTCGGAGATGAACTGCGCCGGGTACCGGCTCTCGAACAGCTCCTTGTTCTTGTACGGGTAGCCCCACTGCGCGAACGGCATCGAGCCCGAGTCGTACCAGGCGTCGATGACCTCGGGCACGCGGGTGGCCGTCGCCCCGCAGCCGTCCTGGGGGCAGGCGAAGGTGACCTCGTCGATGAACGGGCGGTGCGGGTCCAGCCCGGACTGGTCGGTGCCGGTCAGCTCGGTGAGCTCCGCGCGGGAGCCGATCACCGTGAGGTGGTCCTCCGCGCAGCGCCAGACGGGCAGCGGGGTGCCCCAGTAGCGGTTGCGGGAGAGCGCCCAGTCGATGTTGTTGTTGAGCCAGTCGCCGTACCGGCCGTGCTTGACCCGCTCCGGGAACCAGTTGGTCTTCTCGTTCTCCTGGAGGAGGCGGTCCTTGACGGCGGTGGTGCGGATGTACCAGGACGGCTGCGCGTAGTAGAGCAGCGCGGTGTGGCAGCGCCAGCAGTGCGGGTAGCTGTGCTCGTACGGCAGGTGCCGGAAGAGCAGACCGCGCTCCTTGAGGTCCTCGGTCAGCTTCTCGTCGGCCTTCTTGAAGAAGACGCCGCCGACCAGCGGGACGTCCTCCTCGAAGGTGCCGTCGGGGCGCACGGGGTTGACGACGGGCAGCCCGTAGGAGCGGCACACCTTGAGGTCGTCCTCGCCGAAGGCGGGGGACTGGTGGACCAGACCGGTGCCGTCCTCGGTCGTCACGTAGTCCGCGTTCACCACGTAGTGGGCCGGCTCCGTGAACTCGACGAGCTCGAACGGATGCTGGTACGTCCAGCGCTCCATCTCGGCGCCGGTGAAGGACTGCCCGGTCCTCTCCCAGCCCTCGCCGAGCGCCTTCTCGACCAGCGGCTCGGCGACGACGAGCTTCTCCGCACCGTTCGTCGCGACGACGTACGTGACGCCGGGGTGGGCGGCGACGGCCGTGTTGGACACCAGCGTCCAGGGCGTCGTCGTCCACACCAGGAGCGCGGCCTCGCCGGCCAGCGGGCCGGAGGTGAGCGGGAAGCGGACGTAGACGGAGGGGTCGACGACCGTCTCGTAGCCCTGGGCGAGCTCGTGGTCGGACAGGCCCGTGCCGCAGCGGGGGCACCAGGGGGCGACGCGGTGGTCCTGGACGAGCAGGCCCTTGGTGTAGATCTCCTTCAGCGACCACCAGACCGACTCGATGTACTCGGGGTCCATCGTGCGGTAGGGGTTTTTGAGGTCGGTCCAGTACCCCATGCGGGTCGTGAGCTCTTCGAAGGCGTCCGTGTGGCGCGTCACCGACTCGCGGCACTTGGCGTTGAACTCGGCGATGCCGTACGCCTCGATGTCCTGCTTGCCGGTGAAGCCCAGCTCCTTCTCGACCGCCAGCTCGACGGGGAGGCCGTGGCAGTCCCAGCCGGCCTTCCGCGCCACGTGGTAGCCGCGCATGGTGCGGAAGCGGGGGAAGACGTCCTTGAAGACGCGGGCCTCGATGTGGTGGGCGCCCGGCATGCCGTTGGCGGTGGGCGGACCTTCGTAGAACACCCATTCGGGGCGGCCCGCGGACTGGTCCAGGGTCTTGGCGAAGATCTTCTGCTCGCGCCAGAAGTCGAGCACCGCGTGCTCGAGCGCGGGCAGGTCGACCTGGGCGGGCACCTGGCGGTACGTCGGCGCTGTCATCAGCGAGATTCCTCCAACGGACTTGCTGCCTTCCGTCGGAGGGACGAGAGCCACTTGTCGTGCGTACGCCGTGTGCGGCGGGCTCCCGCGGTACCACCCTCCTTGGCCCGCCGGCGCACCCTGCGCTCCGGTGAGCCCCCTCATTGGGGTCGCGATACCGGGTCTACTCGCCGCCGCAGGCCCCGGTGACGGCGGCCCGCTGCGGCTTTCTTCCGGCGGCTCCGGGGTGATCTTCGCGTCGCGCTCGCCCCCGGGCTTCCACCGTCCCCGGGTCGCTCTGGGCTGCGTACGCCGCTACTCGTCCCCATCCACGCTTTTTCGCTCCGCCCAGTGTACGGCGCCGGGCCGACAGCGGCCGACCGGTTTACGGGACGGCCCGGGCCCGCGGTCCCCGGCCGCGGGTGACCCGAACGGCGCGGCGGCGGCGTACGGGATTCCGGGACGGGCGCCGGGCGGATTACCCGGCCGGGAGCTGGGCACAACGCTTGCATGCTCGCCGCCCGGCGCCCGCGGGGCGGATCCCCCACCGGCACGCCCCGTTGCCGGGGGTCACAAGTCGATTTATCGTCCCAGAACGATTTCGCGAGCGAGTACATCACTTCCGTGAAGAGGCGTGGCCCATGACGGCGAAGCACCCGGCACCACACGATCCGAACCACCCCGCGAAGCAGACGGGAGCCCACGGTGGTTGCTAAGAAGACTCCGGCCACGGCCACGGCGGCGAAGGACCCGACCCCCGTGCCCAAGGCGCGGCTCGCCGCGGTGGACCCCGGTGAGCTCGCGGTACGTTCCGGCGAGGACCCCTGGACCCCGGACGAGGTCGCGGAGGCCCGGGCCGAACTCCAGTCCGAGCTGATGCGGCTGCGCACCGAGCTCGACTCCTCCGGCCGGGCGCTCGCCGGCCTGATGCGCGACTCGGGGGACGGCGCCGGCGACGACCAGGCCGACACCGGCACCAAGAACATCACGCGTGAGCACGAACTGGCCCTCGCCGCCAACGCCCGCGAGATGCTGGAACAGACCGAGCGCGCCCTCGACCGGCTCGACACGGGCACCTACGGCCTCTGCGAGAACTGCGGCAACCCCATCGGCAAGGCGCGCATGCAGGCCTTCCCTCGCGCCACGCTGTGCGTGGAGTGCAAGCAGAAGCAGGAACGCCGTTTCTGAACCCCTCCTGAGCGCCTGCTGTGACGGTGACGTGTCGTACTCTCGTCCTCAGTCAGGTACCTAGGTTGAGGGATTCACGTGGCAGAGGCGGAGCGCATCATCGGTACGCCGGACACCCCGGAAGCGGCGGGAAGCGGGCCGGAGGAGGCCCGCGCACAGGCCGCCGCGGCCGGTGACCGGGCCGCGGCGCGCCCCGCCCCGCCGTCCGACGGCCGGCCGGTGGAGGAGGCCACGAAGGCGGACGGCGGCTCCCCGCGGGCCGACGACGCCTCCGCGCGCGCGGAGGGCGAAGAACGCGGCGAGCCCTCCGGGGACGCCGCCGCGCGTCCTCGCGGCCGGCGGCGGATCGCCGTGCTGTTCTCCGTGGCCGCGTTCGCCTACGCCCTCGACCTGGTCAGCAAGCTCATCGTGGTGGCGAAGCTGGAGCACCACGCCCCCGTGCGCCTCATCGGCGACTGGCTCCAGCTGGAGGCGATCCGCAACGCGGGCGCCGCCTTCAGCTTCGGCGAGGCGTACACGGTGATCTTCACGGTGATCGCGGCCGCCGTGATCGTGGTGATCGCCCGCCTGGCCCGCAAGCTCTACAGCCTGCCCTGGGCGATCGCGCTCGGCCTGCTCCTCGGCGGCGCGCTCGGCAACCTCACCGACCGCGTCTTCCGCGCCCCCGGCGTCTTCAAGGGCGCGGTCGTCGACTTCATCTCGCCCAAGCACTTCGCCGTCTTCAACCTGGCGGACTCGGCGATCGTGTGCGGCGGCATCCTGATCGTGCTGCTCTCCTTCCGGGGACTGGACCCGGACGGCAGCGTCCACAAGGACTGAGGCCGGACGGTCCTCGGAGTTGTCCACAGGCTCGTGCGGGGGGTCCCGGTCCGTCCGGCATACTCGACGGGTGAGCACGCTTCCCGAGATCCGCACCCTGCCCGTGCCCGACGGCCTGGAGGGCGAGCGCGTAGACGCCGCCATCTCCCGCATGTTCGGCTTCTCCCGTACGAAGGCGGCCGAGCTGGCCTCGGCGGGCAAGGTGCACGTCGACGGCTCGGCGGTCGGCAAGTCGGAGCGGGTCCACGGCGGCGCCTGGCTCGAGGTCGAGATGCCGCAGGCGCCCGCGCCGGTGCAGATCGTCGCCGAGCCGGTCGAGGGCATGGAGATCGTGCACGACGACGAGGACGTGGTCGTCATCGTCAAGCCCGTCGGCGTCGCCGCGCACCCGAGCCCCGGCTGGACCGGTACGACCGTGATCGGCGGCCTGGCCGCCGCCGGGTACCGCATCTCCACCTCCGGCGCCGCCGAACGCCAGGGCATCGTGCACCGCCTGGACGTCGGCACCTCCGGCCTGATGGTGGTGGCCAAATCCGAGCGGGCGTACACCTCGCTCAAGCGCCAATTCAAGGAGCGCACGGTCGACAAGCGCTACCACACCCTCGTCCAGGGCCACCCCGACCCGACCAGCGGCACCATCGACGCCCCCATCGGCCGCCACCCGCACCACGACTACAAATGGGCGGTCACCGCGGAGGGCAAGCCCTCCGTCACGCACTACGACCTGATCGAGGCGTTCCGCGCCGCCTCCCTGCTCGACGTGAAGCTGGAGACCGGCCGCACCCACCAGATCCGCGTCCACATGGCCGCCCACCGCCACCCCTGCGTCGGCGACCTCACCTACGGCGCCGACCCGACCCTCGCCAAGCGGCTCCGGCTGACCCGCCAGTGGCTGCACGCGGTCCGCCTCGGCTTCGAGCACCCCGGCGACGGGGAGTGGGTGGAGTTCGCCAGCGACTACCCCGAGGACTTGCAGCAGGCCCTGGACCAGGTGCGCGAGGAGACCTACGCATGAGCACGGCGACCGGTGACGGGCAGCGGTACGAGGTGCGCGTCGCCGAAGGCTCCGCCGACCGAGAGGCCTGCTTCGCGGTCCGCAAGGAGGTCTTCGTCGTCGAGCAGGGCGTCCCGCAGGACATCGAGTACGACGCCCACGACGCCGACGCGGTGCACGTACTGGCGGTGCGGCGGGCGGACGGCGTGCCGCTCGGCACCGGCCGGCTGCTGTCCGGCGAGGCGGCCGCGGCGAAGAACGGGGGCGAGCCGTCGGTGGGCTCCCTCGGCCGGCTCGCGGTCACCAAGGAGGCGCGCGGCCTCGGCGTCGGCGCCGCCCTCGTGCGCGCGATAGAGGACGCCGCGCGGGAGCGCGGCCTGACCGCCGTCGATCTGCACGCGCAGACGCACGCGCTGGGTTTTTACCGGCGGCTGGGGTACGAGGCGTACGGACCGGAGTTCCCGGACGCCGGGATACCCCACCGGGCGATGCGGCGCCCCGTCTGAGACGGACGGGGCGGCGGCGCGGCGGGGCCGGCCGACGGAGTCTGCCGGTGCGGTCCCCGGGGGCGGCGTGGCAGGCTGGATCTCCGGCCCCTCTTGATCGTCCTGATCGTCCCTGACCCCGGGAGCGCTGACCGTGGACCAGCTGGCCCTGCTGTTCGTGCTGCTCCTCGGGACCGTGGTGAGCGTGCCGGTGGGGGACCGGCTCGGACTGCCCTCGCCGGTGCTGATGACGCTGCTCGGCATCGTGCTGGCGCTGCCGGACTTCGTCCCCAACGTCGACATCCCGCCCGGTCTGATCCTGCCCGCCCTGCTGCCGCCGCTGCTGTACGCGGCGGTGCGGCGCACCTCCTGGCGGCAGTTCACGGCCAACAAACGGCCCATCTTCCTGCTGGCCGTGGCCCTGGTGTTCGTCACCATGATCGCGGTCGCGGCGGTCGCGGGCGCCGTCGTCCCGGGGCTGCCGATCGCCGCCGCCGTCGCGCTCGGCGCGCTGGTCGCGCCGCCCGACCCGGTGGCCGCGACCGCCGTCGCCGGCCAGCTCGGGCTGCCGCGCCGGCTCGTCTCCATCCTGGAGGGCGAGGGCCTGTTCAACGACGTCACCGCGATCACGCTCTACCACGTGGCCATCGCCGCCGCCGTCAGCGGCTCGTTCTCGCTGCCCGGGGCCCTGCTCGAACTGCTGCTCTTCGCGGTCGTCGCCGTCGTCGTCGGCACGGTGCTGGGCTGGCTGTCCAACAAGCTGATGGACGTCCTCGGGGACCCCACCCTGCAAATCGGACTCACCCTGCTGGTGCCGTTCGCGTCGTACGTCATGGCAGACGAACTGCACGGCTCCGGTGTGCTGGCGGTGCTCACCACCGCGCTGTTCCTCGCGGAGTACGCCACCGACCCGGACGACGTGCTGACCCGGCTCGCCGGCCACACCTTCTGGGAGGTCGTCGACACGCTGGTCACCGGGGTGGCGTTCGGCCTGATCGGACTGGAGCTGCACCACGCGCTCGCGACCGCCGAGGGCCGCTGGGGCGAGATGCTCGGCTGGGCCGGGGCGGTCGTCGGCGTCGTGATCCTCGTCCGCCTGCTGTGGCTGCTGCCCGCCACCTGGCTGACCCAGCGGCTGCACAGCCGGCGTGACCAGGACGAGGACATCCCGACCAGCTGGCGGGAGACCATCGTGATGTGGTGGTCCGGGATGCGCGGGGTCGCCTCGGTCGCGCTGGCGCTCGCCATCCCGCTGGAGATGGACGACGGGTCGCCCTTCCCCGACCGGGGCGAGATCGTCTTCATCGCCTTCGCGGTCATCATGGCCACGCTCGTGCTCCAGGGCCTGACGCTGCCCTGGCTGGTGCGGTGGCTGGACGTACGGGCCGACACCGACCGGGAGAAGGAGTTCGAGAAGGAACTCGCCACCCGCGCGGCCCGGGCGGCCAAGAAGCGGCTCGCGGAGATCGAGCAGAACGAGGACCTCTCCGAGGAACTGTCCGAGCAGATGCTGCGCCGCGCCTTCGACATCGGGGTGCGGATCAGCCCCGACATGGCGGAGGACGAACGCCGGGAGGCGCACGAGAAGCGGGTGCGGCGGCTGAAGCGGATCCGGCGGATCCAGGGGGAGATGCTGAGCGCCGCCCGGCACGAGATCCTGGCGGCCCGCAGCGAACCGGGCGCGGACCCGGAGGTCGTCGACCGCGTCCTGCGCCACCTGGACGTGCGCAGTCTGCGCTGACGACCCCCGGGGCGGCACCCTGCGGGGAAGCTGGGGTGCTGCCGGGCCGGGCCCTGCGCGAGCCCGGGCTCCGCGCCGGGCTCAGCTCTTGCCGGGCGGCCGGTTGGCCGTGACCCAGCTCGCGCCCTCCGACTGCCGGGACCGCGTCCCGTCCGTCTGCCGGGACCGCGTCCCGTCGGACCGCCCGGGCCCGGACTCGTCCGGCGGCGCGGGCCGGGCGCCCGGGACGGCGAAACGGCCGTCCAGATGGTGCGGCGGCCGCACCGCCTCCGCCGTGTTGACCCGCGGCAGCGCGTAGGGATGGTGCTCGCTCAGCCAGCGGATCATCTCCTCGCGGACCGCGACCCGCACCGTCCAGATGTCGTCCGCGTCCTTCGCCGTCACCAGCGCCCGCACCTCCATGGTGTTGGGCGTGGTGTCGGTGACGACCAGGCCGTACGCGCGCCCGTCCCACGCCGGGCACTGGCGCAGGATGTCCCGCAGCCGCTCGCGCATCGTCTCCACGGGCGCGCTGTGGTCGACGTGGAAGTAGACCGTGCCGGTCATCTGCGCGCCGCCGCGCGACCAGTTCTCGAACGGCTTGGAGGTGAAGTACGACACCGGCATGGTGATCCGGCGCTCGTCCCAGGTCCGTACCGTGAGGAACGTCAGCGTGATCTCGTCGACGGTGCCCCACTCGCCGTCCACCACCACGGTGTCGCCGATCCGCACCATGTCGCCGAAGGCGATCTGCAACCCGGCGAACAGGTTGCTGAGCGTGGACTGCGCGGCGACACCGGCGACGATGCCGACAATGCCCGCCGAGGCCAGGATGGAGGCGCCGGCCGCCCGCATCGCGGGGAACGTCAGCAGCATCGCGGCCACCGCGACCACCCCGACGACCGCCGAGACGACCCGCATGATCAGCGTCACCTGGGTCCGCACCCGGCGCACCCGCGCCGGGTCGCGGTGGGCCCGGGCATAGCGGCTGTACGACGTCTCGACGACCGCCGCCGCGATCCGGATCACCAGCCAGGCGGCGGAGCCGATCAGCACCAGGCTCAGGGCGCGGCCGATGCCGACATGATGGTCGTCGAGCAGCTTCGCCTCGTCGTAGGAGCCTCTCAGCAGGGCCGCGCACAGCACGAGCAGGTAGGGGATGCGGCCCCGGCGCAGCAGACCCCACAGGGGGGTCTCGTGGTGCCGCTGGTCCGCTTGGCGCAGCAGACGGTCCGAGGCCCAGCCGATGAACAGGGTGAGCAGGACGGAACCGCCGACGACGATCAGGGGGCGGAGTACGTTCTCCATGCCGGAGAACGTAACCGGCACGGCCGGTCATGAACATGTGTCGTCCCGGCGATCGCGGGTAGCCCCGGGCGCCCGCGGGCCCCCGCGTGAGCGACCTCACGCATCCGCACGCGGCCCCGGGCGCCGGTGCGCCGGGGTCCGCCGGCCGGGCGGCGGGCTCCGGCGGAACGTGACTGTCAGTGGCGGCTGGCACCATGGGCCCATGAACATCATGCTCTTCCACTCGACGTACGGACTGCGGCCCGCCGTCCGCGATGCCGCCGACCGGCTGCGTGCCGCCGGGCACGAGGTGTGGACCCCGGACCTCTTCGACGGCCGTACGTTCGACACGGTCGAGGAGGGCACGGCCTACAAGGACGAGCTCGGCAAGGAGGAGCTGCTCAAGCGGGCGGTGCTGGCCGCCGCCCCGTACTCCGAGCGCGGCCTGGTGTACGCCGGCTTCTCGCTGGGCGCGGCGACCGCCCAGACCCTCGCCCTCGGCGACGCCAAGGCCCGGGGACTGCTGCTCCTGCACGGCACGTCGGACCTCGCGCCGAACGCCTCGGTGGACGAGCTGCCGGTCCAGCTGCACGTGGCGGAGCCGGACCCGTTCGAGCCGGACGACTGGCTGAGCGCCTGGTACTTGCAGATGGGCCGGGCGGGGGCCGACGTGGAGGTCTACAGATACGCGGGCGCCGGCCACCTCTACACCGACCCCGGGCTCCCCGACTACGACGAGGAGGCCGCCGAGGCCACCTGGCGGGTGGCGCTCGGTTTCCTCGGGACCCTGGAGGCGTGAGAGCCCGGGGCCCGCTGAACGGACGGGGCCTCAGACGGGGTCGTGGGCCCGCTCGACCTTCTGCGTGCCGCTGCGGGTGCGGTACGACCGGGCCCAGGAGGAGGTCGCGGCCGGGTCCCGGCGGTCGGAGACGACGTAGTAGTCCATCTGCGCCCGCTCGGGGGTGAGGTCGAGCACCCCGTAGCCGTGCCGGTCGGTGTCGACCCACTGGACGTGCCGGTTGGCGGTGCGGATCAGCGGGGACGCCATCGCCGAGACGGTGCCCTCGGGTGCCTTGACGAAGTCGTCGAGGTTGTCGGAGGTGATCGAGGTGACCACGAACTCGACGCCCGCGGAGCCGGACTTCGGATAGGTGGCCGCGTCGAACGGCACGTCGTTGGCCCAGGCCATGTGGATGTCGCCGGTGAGGAAGACGGTGTTGCCGATGCCGTGCTCCCGCAGATGGCCGAGGAGTTCGCGCCGGTCGCGGGTGTAGCCGTCCCACTGGTCGGTGTTGAGGGCGAGCCCCTCCTTGGGCTTCCCGAGCAACTGGGCCAGCGGCCGCAGCAGGGCGGCGGAGAGGGAGCCCACCGCGAACGGCGCGATCATCACCGAGTTCCCGACCAGCCGCCAGGTGGTGTCGGACGCCTTCAGCCCCGCCTTGAGCCAGTCGAGCTGGCCCCGCCCGGTGAGGGTGCGCTCCGGGTCGTCGACCGAACCGCTGCCCGTGGCCGCCTGTTCGGAGCGGAAGGTGCGCAGGTCGAGCAGGGACAGGTCGGCGAGGGTGCCGAAGCGCAGCCGGCGGTAGGTGGTGCCCTCGGTCGCGGGCCGGACCGGCATCCACTCGAAGTAGGCCTGTTTCGCGGCCGCCTGGCGGTCCGTCCAGGCGCCCTCTTCGCCCTCGGTGTGGTTGCCCGCGCCGCCGGACCAGGCGTTGTCGGCGAACTCGTGGTCGTCCCAGATCGCGACGACCGGCGCGGTGTGGTGCAGCGCTTGCAGATCGGGGTCGGTCTTGTACGTGCCGTGACGCACCCGGTAGTCGGCGAGCGTGACGATCTCGTGCGCCGGGGAGTGCGGGCGGACGACGGTGCCCCGGTGGGCGTACTTGCCGGTGGGGAACTCGTAGATGTAGTCGCCGAGGTGCAGCCAGGCGTCCAGGTCGCCGCGGGCGGCCAGATGACGGTAGGAGGAGAAGTGGCCGGCCTCCCAGTTGGCGCAGGCGACGACGCCCAGGCGCAGGTGGGTGACGGGGGTGTCGGCGGCCGGGGCGGTGCGGGTGCGGGCGACGGGGGACTCGGCGGGGCCGGCGGTGAAGCGGAACCAGTAGTCGGTGGCCGGCCGCAGCCCGCGTACGTCCGCCTTGACGGTGTGGTCGGAGGCGGCGGTCGCGGTGACGGCCCCCTTGGCGACGATCTCGGTGAATGCCCGGTCGGTGGCGACGACCCAGCCGACCCGGACGTCCGGACCGAGCCCGGAGCCGGGCACCGCCTCGGGGGTGGGCGTCACCCTGGTCCACAGCAGGATGCCGTCGGGCAGCGGATCGCCGGAGGCCACGCCGTGCAGGAAGGCGGTGGTGCCGGGCGCGGCCCGGGCGGGCAGTACGGCAGCGAGCGGACCGACCAGCTCCGCGGTGGCCGCCGCCGCCCTGCCGACCGTACGGCGGAGCGGAGCGAGCGCCTCCGCGAGCCGGGAGGTCTCCTCGGGCGAGGTCGAGGGCGCGGGGATGGAGGGCACGCGCGTGGAGGGCACCGGCGGAGGCGGTGGGGGAGGGGGCGCGGCGGCGGGGGTGCTGTCGGACGATCCGTGTGGGCTGGGGGTCACGGACGATCAGGCTAGTGTCCGGAACCGGCCGCCAGCGGGCGAACTCGCCGAAGTCCGCCCGCTGTTCGGCCGCGAACCTCAGTGCCGCGGGGTGTCCGGCGTCAGGAGGCCAGTGCCTTGTTGATGGCGGTGTTGAAGTCGTCCACCGTCATCGGCGCGTTCTGCCCGTCGGAGCCGGTCAGCGTCTTGCCGTCCATCTTCAGCGTCGGGGTGCCGTTCACGCCGCTCTTGTCGAACTTCGCCGACATGTCCAGCGCCCACTTGTCGTAGGTGCCGTTCTTGACCGCCTTCTGGAACGCCGCGTTGTCCTTCAGCGCGGGCACGGTGTTGGCGACCTTGATCAGGTAGGCGTCGTCCTTGAACTTGTCCTCGGTCTCCTCGGGGTGCCACTTCTTGGAGTAGAGGGCCGTCTTGTAGTCGGCGAACGCGTCGGTGCTGACGTTCAGGGCGGCCCCCATCGCGCTCAGCGCGTTCTTGGAGCCCTCGCCCTGGCTGTTGGTGTCGATGAACGTGGCACCGATGTACTGGATCTTGAACTTGCCGTCCTCGACGTCCTTGTGGACGGTCGGGCCGACGGTCTGCTCGAAGCTCGCGCAGATCGGGCAGCGCGGGTCCTCGTACATCTCGAGGGTCTTCTTGGCGCTGTCCTTGCCGATGACGACGGTCAGGCCGTCCTTGCCGCTGGTGTGGGCCGGCTTGACGAGCTTGTCGTCCTTGGCGGCCTCCCAGTAGCCGGGCTTGTTGCCCTGCACGACCGCGTAGCCGATGCCGCCGGCTATCGCGAGGACCGCGACGATGGAGCCGGCGACGACGAGCTGCCGCTTGACCTTGTCGCGCTTGGCCTGGCGCTCGCGCTCCTGGCGCAGCCGCTCCCGGGCCGCCGACTTCGCCGCAGGACTGTTTCGCTTGCTCATGTGGGTGATCTCCGTGGGAACGCGCGCACCGGTGGGGTGCGCGGGATGCTTCGGGGTGGGGGCGTGCTCGGGTGCCGTCTCCGGTCCCGTACCGGGGCGGGTGTGCCTCAGCCGAGAGCGGCGACGGGCACGGTGGCGCGCGGCGGGCCCCGGAGGCCCAGGGAGTGCGTGAACAGCCGGGTGCGGGGGGCGGGGGCCGCCGGGTGCGCGGGAAGCGCGGCGTGCCCCGTCGTGCGGCGCCGTACGGTGACCGCCGCGACCGCCAGCAGCAGCGGCCGGAAGGTGACGGCCCCGGCCGCGCGCAGGAGCTGGGCCAGGGCCCGCTCGCCGCGGCGCAGCCAGGCCGCCGCGAGCAGCCCCACGCTCACGTGCGCGGCCAGCAGCAGCCAGGCGGTGGCCGGGTCGGCGAGCAGGGGGGAGACCCGGGCGGCGCCGGAGCCGGTCAGGTGGGCGAGCGGGGTGCCGACCTCGCCGCCGCGGCACAGCACGTCCCAGCCGACCGAGCGCAGCGGGCCGGTGACGGGGCCGCCCGCGGGGCCGTAGCAGGTGTGCTGGCCGGTGGTGAAGACCGTGTCGGCGCCCAGTTCCAGCGGGACCAGCAGCGCCGCGATCCGTCCGAAGCCGCGCTCACGGCCGGCCAGGAGATAGGCGACGGCGAACACGGCGGCGGCGGTCGCCGTCACCGTGCCCGTCGGCAGCGGGACCCCGGACAGCAGCACGTGCGACGCGGTGCCGAGCGTCACGACGAGCGCCGTGAACACCGCCGCGCGTACGGCTCTGAGGTGGGTCGCTGATATGTCCATCGCGCTGGAGAGTGTCCCATGCGCTCCGGTAAGCGGCCCCTAAAGGTGAGCTGTGCGTTACCGGAGCGTTGTGGTGATCGGGACCGGCCGGGCGGCCGGCCGGGGGTCAGAGGCCGGGGATCCGGCCGTTGCGGAACAGGTCGACGAAGATCTGGTGGTCACCGCGCGCGCGAGCGCCGTAGCTGTGCGCGAAGTCGACCAGGAGGTCGGCGAAGCCGTCCTCCTCGGCGGCGATCGCGGCGTCGATGGCGCGCTCGGTGGAGAACGGCACCAGGGACTCGCCGGACTGGTCGTCCGCCGCCGCGTGCATCGTGGCGGTGGCCCGGCCCAGGTCGGCGACGACGGCGGCGATCTCCTCCGGGTCGTCGATGTCGCCCCAGTCCAGGTCCACGGCGTACGGCGACACCTCGGCGACCAGTTGTCCGGCGCCGTCCAGCTCCGTCCAGCCCAGCCACGGGTCGGCGTGCGCCTGCAGGGCGCGCTGGGAGATCACCGTGCGGTGGCCCTCGTGCAGGAAGTAGTCGCTGATCGCCCGGTCCGTGATGTGCCGGGAGACCGCCGGGGTCTGGGCCTGCTTGATGTAGATGACGACGTCGTTCTCCAGGGCGTCGCTGTTGCCCTCCAGGAGGATGTTGTACGAGGGCAGGCCGGCCGAGCCGATGCCGATGCCGCGGCGGCCCACGACGTCCTTCACGCGGTAGGAGTCCGGGCGGGTCAGGGAGGACTCCGGCAGCGTCTCCAGGTAGCCGTCGAAGGCGGCCAGCACCTTGTAGCGGGTGGCGGCGTCCAGCTCGATGGAGCCGCCGCCGGGGGCGAACCGCCGCTCGAAGTCGCGGATCTCCGTCATCGAGTCCAGCAGGCCGAAACGGGTCAGCGAGCGGGCGTCGCGCAGCGCGTCCAGCAGCGGGCCCTGGGCGGTGTCCAGGGTGAACGGCGGCACCTCGTCGTCCTTGGCGCCGGTGGCCAGGGCATGGATCCGCTCCCGGTAGGCGGCCGCGTAGACCCCGACCAGCTCGGAGATCTGCTCGTCGCTGAGCGCCTTGGCGTACCCGATCAGCGCGACCGAGGCGGCCAGCCGCTTCAGGTCCCAGGTGAACGGGCCGACGTACGCCTCGTCGAAGTCGTTCACGTTGAAGATCAGCCGGCCGTTGGCGTCCATGTAGGTGCCGAAGTTCTCCGCGTGCAGGTCGCCGTGGATCCACACCCGGGAGGTGCGCTCGTCCAGGTACGGGCCCGTGAGGTCGCCGTCGCCCGCCGCGTCCAGGTCGTGGTAGAAGAGGCACGCCGTGCCCCGGTAGAACGCGAACGCGGAGGCCGCCATCTTGCGGAACTTCACGCGGAACGCGGCCGGGTCGGCGGCCAGGAGCCGGCCGAAGGCGGTGTCGAAGACGGCGAGGATCTCCTCGCCGCGGTGCTCGGCGGTGAGCTGCGGGACCGACATCGCTGGGTGCCTCCAGGAGCAGGTGATGCGTGACAGATGTGACGGGAGCGACGTCCGCCGGGCCGGACGACGGGCGGTGGCCCCGCCGGTCCCTTCAACGCGCGACGGTCACCGGAAGTGCCCGCGATCCGCGTGCCCGGACGACACGCGCGGGCTTCCGCGCCCCCCGCACGACGGTACGCGGAGGGGTCCCGCCGGTGTCGGTGCCGGGGCATAGACTTCGACGCTGACCCCAGGACTGTCCGCGAGCCCGTCGCCGACCGTCCTCCCGTCACCGACCGCCGCCCCTCGTCGGGGCGCTCCGCGACGCAGCATCTCTTGGAGGCCGAACGTGTCGAAGCCGCCGTTCACGCACCTGCACGTCCACACCCAGTACTCGATGCTGGACGGCGCCGCGCGGCTGAACGACATGTTCAAGGCCTGCGACGAGATGGGCATGACGCACATCGCCATGTCCGACCACGGCAACCTGCACGGTGCGTACGACTTCTTCCACTCCGCGAAGAAGGCGGGCGTGACGCCGATCATCGGCATCGAGGCGTACGTCGCCCCCGAGTCCCGGCGCAACAAGCGCAAGATCCGCTGGGGCCAGCCGCACCAGAAGCGGGACGACGTGTCCGGTTCGGGTGGTTACACCCACAAGACGATCTGGGCGGCCAACGCCACCGGACTGCACAACCTCTTCCGGCTGTCCTCCGACGCCTATGCCGAGGGCTGGTTGCAGAAGTGGCCCCGTATGGACAAGGAGACCATCTCCCAGTGGTCCGAGGGGCTGATCGCCTCCACCGGCTGCCCCTCGGGCGAACTCCAGACCCGGCTGCGCCTCGGCCAGTACGACGAGGCCCTGAAGTCGGCCGCCGAGTACCAGGACATCTTCGGCAAGGACCGTTACTTCCTTGAGCTGATGGACCACGGCATCGACATCGAGCACCGGGTCCGCGACGGCCTCCTGGAGATCGGCAAGAAGCTCGGCATCCCCCCGCTGGTCACCAACGACTCACACTACACGTACGCGCACGAGGCGAGCGCCCACGACGCCCTGCTGTGCATCCAGACCGGCAAGAACCTCTCCGACCCCGACCGCTTCAAGTTCGACGGCACCGGCTACTACCTGAAGTCCACGGACGAGATGTACGCCATCGACTCCTCGGACGCCTGGCAGGAGGGCTGCCGCAACACCCTCCTGGTCGCCGAACAGGTCGACACCACGGGCATGTTCGAGAAGCGCGACCTGATGCCCAAGTTCGACATCCCCGAGGGCTACACCGAGGTCACCTGGTTCAAGGAGGAGGTCCGCCGCGGCATGGAGCGCCGCTTCCCCGGCGGCATCCCCGAGGACCGCCAGAAGCAGGTCGAGTACGAGATGGACGTCATCATCCAGATGGGGTTCCCGGGCTACTTCCTCGTCGTCGCCGACTTCATCATGTGGGCCAAGAACAACGGCATCGCCGTCGGCCCGGGGCGAGGCTCCGCGGCCGGCTCGATCGTCGCCTACGCCATGGGCATCACCGACCTCGACCCCATCCCGCACGGCCTGATCTTCGAGCGGTTCCTCAACCCCGAGCGCGTCTCCATGCCCGACGTCGACATCGACTTCGACGAGCGCAGGCGTGTCGAGGTCATCAGGTACGTCACCGAGAAGTACGGCGCCGACAAGGTCGCCATGATCGGCACGTACGGCAAGATCAAGGCCAAGAACGCCATCAAGGACTCCGCGCGCGTCCTGGGCTACCCGTACGCGATGGGCGACCGCATCACCAAGGCGATGCCCGCCGACGTCCTCGGCAAGGGCATCGACCTCAACGGCATCACCGACCCCTCGCACCCGCGCTACAGCGAGGCCGGCGAGGTCCGCGGGATGTACGAGAACGAACCGGACGTCAAGAAGGTCATCGACACCGCCAAGGGCGTCGAGGGCCTGGTGCGGCAGATGGGCGTGCACGCCGCCGGCGTGATCATGTCCAGCGAGACCATCACCGAGCACGTGCCCGTCTGGGTCCGGCACACCGACAACGTGACCATCACGCAGTGGGACTACCCGAGCTGCGAGTCGCTCGGCCTGCTGAAGATGGACTTCCTCGGCCTGCGCAACCTGACGATCATGGACGACGCGGTCAAGATGGTGAAGGCCAACAAGGGCCTCGACATCGACCTGCTGTCGCTGCCGCTGGACGACCCCAAGACCTTCGAACTGCTCCAGCGCGGCGACACCCTCGGCGTCTTCCAGTTCGACGGCGGCCCCATGCGCTCCCTGCTGCGCCTGATGAAGCCCGACAACTTCGAGGACATCTCCGCCGTCTCGGCGCTGTACCGGCCCGGCCCCATGGGCATGGACTCGCACACCAACTACGCGCTGCGCAAGAACGGCGCCCAGGAGATCACCCCGATCCACCCCGAGCTGGAGGCCCCGCTCAAGGAGGTCCTGGACGTCACCTACGGCCTGATCGTCTACCAGGAGCAGGTGCAGAAGGCCGCCCAGATCATCGCCGGGTACTCGCTCGGCGAGGCCGACATCCTCCGCCGCGTGATGGGCAAGAAGAAGCCCGACGAGCTGGCGAAGAACTTCACCATCTTCCAGGCCGGTGCCAAGAAGAACGGCTACAGCGACGAGGCGATCCAGGCCCTGTGGGACGTCCTGGTCCCCTTCGCCGGCTACGCCTTCAACAAGGCGCACTCCGCCGCGTACGGCCTGGTCTCGTACTGGACGGCCTATCTGAAGGCCAACTACCCGGCCGAGTACATGGCCGGACTGCTCACCTCGGTCAAGGACGACAAGGACAAGTCGGCCGTCTACCTCAACGAGTGCCGGCGCATGGGCATCAAGGTGCTCCCGCCCAACGTCAACGAGTCGGAGTCGAACTTCGCCGCCCAGGGTGACGACGTGATCCTCTTCGGCCTCTCCGCGGTGCGCAACGTGGGCACCAACGTGGTCGAGTCGATCATCAGGTCCCGCAAGGCGAAGGGGAAGTACGCCTCCTTCCCGGACTACCTGGACAAGGTCGAGGCCGTCGTCTGCAACAAGCGGACCACGGAATCCCTCATCAAGGCGGGCGCCTTCGACTCCATGGGGCACACCCGCAAGGGGCTCACCGCCCAGTACGAACCGATGATCGACAACGTGGTCGCGGTCAAGCGCAAGGAGGCCGAGGGCCAGTTCGACCTCTTCGGCGGCATGGGCGACGCCGACACCAGCGAGCCGGGCTTCGGACTCGACGTGGAGTTCTCGCCCGACGAGTGGGACAAGACGTATCTGCTCGCCCAGGAGCGGGAGATGCTCGGTCTCTACGTCTCCGACCACCCGCTCTTCGGCCTGGAGCACGTGCTGTCCGACAAGGCCGACGCGGGCATCGCCCAGCTCACCGGCGGCGACTTCGGGGACGGCGCGGTCGTCACCATCGGCGGCATCATCTCCGGGCTGCAACGCAAGATGACCAAGCAGGGCAACGCCTGGGCGATCGCCACCGTCGAGGACCTGGCCGGCTCCCTGGAATGCATGTTCTTCCCGGCGACGTACCAACTGGTCTCGACGCAACTGGTCGAGGACGCCGTGGTGTTCGTCAAGGGCCGGCTCGACAAGCGGGAGGACGTGCCGCGGCTGGTCGCGATGGAGCTCCAGGTGCCCGACCTGTCGAACGCGGGCACCAACGCGCCCGTGGTGCTCACCATCCCGGCCACCAGGGTCACTCCGCCCATGGTCAGCCGGCTCGGCGAGATCCTCAGCCACCACAAGGGCGACAGCGAGGTGCGGATCAAGCTCCAGGGACCCCGCAAGACCACGGTCCTCCGGCTCGACCGGCACCGGGTGAAGCCGGACCCGGCGCTCTTCGGCGACCTCAAGGTGCTGCTCGGCCCGTCCTGCCTGGCGGGCTGAGCCCCGCCCGGCCCGCCGCCCTGCCAGGCCGAGGGCCTGCCCGGCCCGGTGGGTTGAGGGGCCGGCGTGAACGCCCGGTGGAGATCCCGGCAGGGATTCCGCCTGGGTCAGGCGCGCACAGGTGCACGCAAGGGGCGCATCCCGCACGGGATGCGCCCCTCTTGGTGCGCCCGGCCTCAGTTGTGGCCGAAGCTCTTCCGCTGCTTGCGGCCGGGCTGGGCCGGGCCCGCATCCGCCGGGGCTATGGAGGCGGCCTGCGCCTCCCGCTCGGGCCGGTGCGCCTGCTCCGCCGCGTGTTCCGCCTGGGCGGAACGGTTCTGCGGGCCGTTGTTCTTCGGCTGCTTGCGGTTCTGGTTCTTGTTCTTCGCCATGCTGATTCGCCTCCTGTGAGGGGGTCCGGGGGCCGGACGGGATCAGACTCACACAGCCGTACAAAGAACGCATTCCGGGCAATTACCGTGTGTGACAAGGTGGCTGGCGACAGACGCGCCCGTGCGCCACGCCGAAGATCCAGTTCGGACCGTTAACCCCCGTGCCGTCGGGCAGACTCGAAGGAAGCCCGAAGCAAACCTCCCGGAAAGAGGTGGACCGCGTGGACCGCTGCATCGTCCTGGTGGACGCCGGATACCTGCTCGGGGCCGCCGCCAGCCTCCTCGCCGGTGAACCCTCCCGCTCCCGCATCACCGTCGACCACGCCGCTCTCATCCAGGGCCTGCGCGACCGCGCCGAGTCCGACACCCGGCAGCCCCTGCTGCGCATCTACTGGTTCGACGGCGCCCCCGATCGTGTACCGCAGCCCGAGCACCGCAGGCTGCGCGTGATGCCCCGGGTCACCGTCCGCCTCGGCGCCCTGACCCGCAGCGACGGACGGTGGGCGCAGAAGGGCGTCGACGCCGCCATGCACGCCGAACTCACCGAACTCGCCCGCAACCGGGCCTGCTCCGACGTGGTCCTGATCACCGGGGACGGCGATCTGCTGCCGGGCATGATGGCCGCCAAGGAGCACGGCGTCGCCGTCCACCTGTGGGCGGTGCAGGCCGCCGACGGCGACTACAACCAGTCCGAGGACCTGGTCGCCGAGGCCGACGAACGCCGGGTCCTGGACCGCGCCTGGATCACCCGGGCGGTACGCGCCAAGGAGTACGGCGGCATCTGCGCGCCCCCGCACGTGCCCCGGCCCGAGATCGCCGCGATCCTCTCCGCCCCGCTGCCGGAGTCCTCGCTCTCCGCCGCGCCCGAACGCCCCGCCGAGGAGCCCCGGCACCCGGCGGCGGCCGAGCCGCGCAACGGCTCGGCGGAGCGCGGGCCCGCCGCCAAGGGCGTGCCCACGCCGAAGGACCTGGCGGGGCTGCGCGCCCCCGGCCCGCAGCCGGCGCCCCCGCCGCCCTCGGCGACGCTGCGGTGGTCCTCGGACAAGGGCTGGGTCGACCGGCCCGGGGGCGAGTCCTCCGAGGCCGCCTCGCTGCCGACGCTCGCGCAGCTCACCAGCGCGGAGCAGCGGTGGGCGGACCGCGAGGAGGACATCACCGCGGTCGGCGGCGACCCGCTGGAGGTCGGACAGGTGTTCGCCCGCCGCTGGGCGGAGCGGCTGACCGACCAGGTCCATTTGCAGAAACTTTCCGGCATGTACCCCCGGGTGCCCCACCGCATCGACGGCGAGCTGCTGCGGTACGCGGCGCGTTTCGGTCTGCTCGCCCACAAGGACGACCAGATCGACGAACAGGACCGCTACGCGATCCGCGCGGGCTTCTGGCGCGAGATCGACGGCCGAACGGCTACGGAACGGGTTCCGGCGGGGGAGTAGGGGGGCGCCCCCCGACAGAGCCGCGGGGCTGTGTCGTCTGCGATGCGCCTGCTCGAAGTTGTCTGCGATGCGCCTGCTCGAACGAAGTCGAGGGCTCGGGGGAGGGCAGGGGCGCCGGGGCGGGAAAAGCCCCGCGGCCCCACCCCGGCGAGGGTTTGTCGGCGATACCCCGTAGTCTCGTCCTTTGTGAGTACGCGCACCGCACCGTCGACCCGACCGCAGGGCGACGTCGTACGCGTACGCGGACTGACCAAGACCTACCCCGCCGCCCGCGCCCGCCGCGGCACCCCCGCCACCCCCGAGATCACCGCCACCGACGACATCCGCCTCGACGTCCGCGGCGGCGAGATCTTCGGCCTGCTCGGCCCCAACGGCGCCGGCAAATCCACCCTCGTCCGCCAGCTCACCGGCCTCATGCGCCCCGACCGCGGCAGCGTCGAGATCCTCGGCCACGACATCGTCCGCCACCCCGAGCGCGCCGCCCGCATCCTCGCCTACCTCGGCCAGGAGTCCACCGCGCTCGACGAGCTGACCGTCTCCCTCGCCGCCGAGACCACCGGCCGGCTCCGCGGCCTCGACCTGCGCCGGGCCCGCGCGGAGCGGGACGCCGTGCTGGAGGAACTCGGCCTCACCCCGCTGGCCGCCCGCCCCCTGAAGAAGCTGTCCGGCGGCCAGCGCCGGCTCGCCTGCTTCGCCGCCGCCCTCGTCGGCGAGCGCCCGCTGCTGGTGCTGGACGAGCCCACCACCGGCATGGACCCGGTCGCCCGCCGCGCGGTGTGGGCCGCCGTCGACCGCCGCCGCGCGGAACACGGCACCACCGTGCTGCTGGTCACGCACAACGTCATCGAGGCGGAGACCGTCCTCGACCGGGTCGCCGTCCTGCACCGCGGCCGCGTCGTCGCCTGCGACACGCCCGCCGGACTCAAGGCGGAGGTGGCGGGCGAGGTCCGCGTGGAGCTCGTCTGGCGCGACCGCCCGCCACTGGACGTGCCCGAAGTCGCCGCCCTGCACGACCGCGCCACCGAATCAGGACGCCGCTGGACGCTGCGGCTCGCCCCCGAGGAGGCCCGGGCCGTCGTCGCCACGGTCACCGGCGGCGCCGCCTTCGCCGCCCTGGACGACTTCACCCTCGCCACGCCCAGCCTGGAGGACGTCTACCTCGCGCTCGGCGGGGACAGCCAGGGGCTGGTGAAGGCGTGAGGCGGGCCGGTGCGGCGGTGAGCACGCGGGGCGCCGCGTCCGTACGGTCCACAGGGAACGGAACGACCGCCCCGAGGGAGAACACCCCGAGGGAGAAGACTCGAGCGAGAAGGACCCGAGCGAGAAGGAGCAGCGCTTCGTGAGTGTCGTACCCGCCGGGATCCTGCCCGCCGCCCAGGGGGCGGTGCCGGACACCGCCCCGGAGGCGGCCGTCCTCGGGCCGCGGGCCCGGCTGTGGCCCGCGCTGGCCGCCGTGTACAAGGCGCAGCTCTCCCGCGCCCGGGTCGCCCGCATCCCCCTGCTGTTCGTGGCGACGTTCCAGTCGATCGGCATCATGATCCTCATGCGCGGAGTCGTGGACGACACGGCCGGGGCGCGCGCGGTGGTCGCCGGGTCCTCCGTCCTCGTCGTCGCCTTCGTGGCACTCAACCTGCTGGCGCAGTACTTCGGTCGGCTCCGCGCCGACGGCGGCCTCGACCACTACGCCACGCTCCCGGTGCCGCCCGCCGCCGTGGTGCTGGGCGCGGCGGGCGCGTACGCCTCCTTCACCGTGCCGGGCACGGTGGTCACCGCCGTCTTCGGCTGCCTGCTGTTCGGACTGCCGCTCGGCCACCTGTGGATACTGGCCGCGGTGATCCCGCTGGCCGGGGCCGCGCTCGCCGGGCTCGGCGCCGCCCTCGGGCTGCTCGCCCCGCGCCCCGAACTCGCCACCCTGCTCGGCCAGCTCGGCATGTCGGCGGCGCTCCTGCTCGGCGTGCTCCCGCCCGGCCGGCTGCCGGAGGTGGTCCGCCTCGCGCGCGATCTGCTGCCGTCCACGTACGGTGTGGAGGCGTTCGCGCGGACGTTCGGGGGACACCCGGACTGGATGTACGTCCTCGGCGACCTCGCCGTGTGCGCCGGTGTCGGGTTCGCCTCGCTTGCCGTGGCGGCCTGGGCGTACCGGCGCGCGGCCGTCCGGTGACGCGACCGACCGACTCGACTGGCACGATGACAGGGTGACCGCTCCGTTGACTCCTCCGCCCCCGCAGGAACCGTCCCGCCGCGACCAGGCCGGACAGCAGGCCCCCGCCCCGTCCGCCCCGGCGGCGCCGGGCCCCGCGTACGAGCGGTGGCAGGGACTCGACGGTGCGGCCGTGCCCGGACCCTTCGGCCACGGGCCGGGCGTGTCGTACGCACAGGACGGACCCGGTATGAAGACCGAAGTGCGGGAGGGCGTCGTCGTCGCGCTGGGCGTGGCGGTGACGGGGGTGCTGCTCGGGGTGCTGTGGTGGTGGCTGGCGCCGCATGTGCCGCTGGTCGGTGACGTGGTCGGCAAGAACTGGGTCGTCTACCTCAAGGACAGCGAGGGGGAGCAGGCGATCGGGGTCGACGGGACGTTCACGCTGCTCGCGCTGGCGTTCGGGGCGGTGAGCGCGCTGGTGGTGTTCCTGGTGCGGCGGCGGGGCGGGGTGCCCTTGGTGGTGGCGCTCGCGGTGGGCGGGGTGCTGGGGTCGTTGCTCGCGTGGCGGGTGGGGATCTGGCTGGGGCCCGCGCAGGATGTGGTCGCCCATGCGAAGAGCGTCGGCAAGGGGGTGACGTTCTCCGCGCCGTTGAAGCTGGGGGCGAAGGGGGCGTTGCTGGCGTGGTCGCTGGCGGCGCTGGTCGTTCACCTGGGCCTCACGGCGCTGTTCGGCCCGAGGGACCCCGAGCCGGGGCCGGTGCCGTTGCCTCCGGTGGGGTGAGGGCGCCCCGGAAAAGCGGGGTCGCCGTCACGGCGGCTTCGCGACCCGGCGCTCGACGGGTGCCTTCCCCCAAGCCGCGCCCCTGACGGGCGCGGGGAACCGCGCGGCCGGCCACGACGCACCCGCAGTCCCGCATGCACACGCCCAACACGCCCCTGAGGCGTGCCCCTACGCGCCCCGCGCGATCGGCGCGACGACCGCCTCCGTCAGGGCCGCCAGGTCACCCGGGGCGAGCTCCACCTCAAGGCCCCGTCGGCCCGCCGACACGCACACCGTGGCGTGCGCGGACGCGGACGCGTCCAGAACCGTGCGCAGGCGCTTGCGCTGGCCCAGGGGGGAGATGCCGCCGCGCACGTACCCCGTCGTCCGCTCGGCCAGCGTGGGGTCGGCCATCGCCGCGCGCTTGCCGCCCACCGCCGTCGCCAGGGCCTTCAGGTCGAGCGAGCCCGCCACCGGGACCACCCCGACCACCAGCGCGCCGTCCACGTCGGCCACCAGCGTCTTGAAGACCCGGTCCGGGGAGACGCCCATCGCCTCGGCCGCCTCCTCGCCGTACGAGGGGTGGGAGGGGTCGTGGTCGTAGGAGTGGACCGTGTACGCCACCCCCGCCGCCGTCAGCGCCACCGTGGCCGGAGTCCCGCCCCCGCCCGGCTGCTGCTTCTTCGCCTTCTTCGCCATCCCGGCCCTCGTACCGCCTTCCTCTTCGTACCGTGCCGCTCACGCCGTCCCGCGCCGCGTCAGTTGAGGCTCTGCGGGCCCCGCGTCAGCTCCGCCGCCGGCAGCGACGGCAGGTTGCGGATGATCGCGGTCTCCGCGCGCAGCAGCTTCAGCTCGTCCCGCAGCCGCGAGGCGGTGTCCGGCGCCTGGAGCAGCCGCTGCTTCGCCGGGGTGTCCAGCATCGCCGCCGCGGCGACCAGGTACGACACCACGGACGGCTCGTCGGGGAGCTCCCCGCTGGTCGACAACGACCGCTCCCGCGCCCCGGCCAGCCGCTTCTGATACTTCCGGAACGCCCGCAGCACGCCCTCGGCCAGCGTCGCGGCGCCGTCGCCCGGCTCCTCCTCCAGCTCCTCCAGCTCGGCCGTCAGGAAGGCGCCGGAGGCGTCCACCGAGAGCAGCCGGACCCGGGTGGTGCCGGTGGCCAGCACCTCGAACGTACCGTCGGGCCGCTCCCGGATGGTCGCCGCGTCCGCGACGCAGCCCACCGCGTGCAGCGCCTTGGCCGGATCGGCCCCGAAGCCCGCCGCGGGCCCCCGCTCGGGCACGGCCGTCGGATCGGGCATGCCGGGCTCGCTGGGCGCCACCTCGTGGCCGTCGCGGATGGCGACGACGGCGAAGCGGCGCGGTTCCTCCTCGGGGGTCTTCAGCAGTTCGCGCATCATGGCGCGATAACGCTCCTCGAAGACGTTCAGCGGAAGCACGAGTCCCGGGAAAAGCACCGAGTTCAACGGGAAGAGCGGAAGCCGGACGGTGGTCACGACGGGACAGCCTAATGGTCCTACGGCCGGGAACGGCCGGTGCGGTCACCCGGCGGGTACGGATCGGAGGCGCCGGGCGGGCGCGCGGGGCGCGGACCGCCCGCGTGCGGCGCGCGGTCGTGCGCGGCCCGGAGCCGGACGCCGTCCCGTACCCGCAGGAACCGGGCGAGCGGGTCCTCGCCCTCCCGCTCCCAGGGGAACGAGGTGGCGTACGGGCCGATCAGGCGCAGCTGCTCCAGCGCGTCCTCCCAGCGGTACAGGCGGACCAGCACGAGCGCGAGGACGTTACGCACCTCGGCCGGCCAGGGATCGGCCGGCGCGTACCCGGCGGAGAGCGCGACGGCCCGGTCCGCCGCCGCGTCCAGCCGGGCCCGCGAGACGGCCGCGCCGCCCCGTGCGGAGAGGTAGGCGTGGGCGGCCCGGACCGGCAGCGCCTGCACCAGCGACCCGGGGAGCGCGTCCTGCGCGGCCCGCTCGGCGAAGTCGAAGCACTCGCGGTGGCACGACGGGCCGGAGCCGCCCCGGGCGTCGCAGGCGCTTGCGAGGTACCGCAGGGCGGCCACATGGCACCCGTAGTGGTGCGGGGAGCGGCGCACGGCCTCCACCCACAGCCGCTCGAACGCGGTGTGTCCCGCACGGGTGCCCCGGGCGTGGTCCAGGGCGATCCGCCAGGGCACCGGGTCACCCCCGCCCCGTTCGCTGACCGCCGTGACCAGCGGACTCGCCCGGCGCAGCAGTTCGGCGCGGGCCGGGGAGACCCAGCCGCGATCCACCGCGAGCTGGGCCCCGACCAGGGCCGCGTCCGGGGAGTCCGGGTCGGCGGCGCACCAGCCGTCGAACCACTCGCCGCGCGAGCGGGCGAACAGCGCGAGCCGCCGGACGTAGCCGTCGCGGTCCTCCCACGCGGCGGCCTCGCGGGTGCCGGCCAGCAGCGCGGCCGCCGGCCCGTACTCGCCGCGGCCGGCCGCGACGAGCGCGGGGGAGAGGCGGTCGTCGGGCGCGTCGAGCAGCACCTCGTCGTCCGGCACGAGACCGTCCGAGAGGGGGCCGTCCGGGAGGGGCCCGTCCGGGAGGGGGCCGTCCGGACCGGGGCCGTCTGGAACGCGGCCGTCCGGGGGGAGACCGTCGGGGACGGGCCCGGCGGCGGGCCGCGGAGCGTTCCGGGACGGCCGAGCGGCACGGAGCAGGGCGCGCAAGCGGGTCATGGTGTCGACCATTGAAAACACCAGGTCGCGCACGCGCCAGAGGTGCGGACGAAACGGAAATTGGTTGTACGGGGGAGGGTCAAGGCGCGGTAAAAGGTGAGCATCCCTCACCTGTCGCACGGGTGTACGTACGCCTGGCACGTCCCGGTCCGCCGGGGAACCCTCCTCAGCTCCGCCGCAGCGCCCGCGTCACCCCCGCGGCCACCGTCGTCGCCAGAACCCAGCCCAGCAGGATCAGCGCCGCGGCCAGCCACTGCCAGCCGCCGCCGAGCCGCCACTGGTCGGCCTGCCCGAGGTCGATCACCGGCAGCAGCAGGTCGAGCGCGAACAGCGAGGCGTTCCAGTGCGGATGCTTCTGGGGATCGACCGGCGGCGGGTCGTTCCCCGCGAACGCCAGCGACGCGGCCGCCCACAGCACCGCCATCCACACCGCGGCCCGCCCCGGCCGGTACCCGTAGGCCACCGTCCAGTCCTGCGCGTACCCCCACAGCTTCGCGGCGAGCGGCAGGGTCTCGCGGCGGCGGCGCTGCTTGGCGAGCAGCACCTCGCGGGCGTCCTCGTCCTCCCCGGAGCCGCGCAGCACGGCCGCGAGCCGTTCGTAGGGTTCCGGGTCGTACTCGGCGGTCGCCGCCGTCACCCACTCCACGCGCCGCTGGAGCGGGAAGGCGTCCTGCGGCACCAGGTTCTCGTAGGTGAAGCCGCCCATGTGCAGCCGGCCGGGGCCGGGCCAGCTCGTCGTGCGGTCGACGAGGTTGCCGATCCGGGCGCCCGACAGCACCACCCGGCCGCGCTCCGGCCGCTCCCCGAGGAAGCGCAGCTCGGGCATCTGCACCCGGCGCAGCGACAGCTCCTGGTCGTCCCGGAAGCGGAACCGGGCGCCCTCCAGGTCCACGGAGTCCCCGAACCGCCCGTCGTCGAGGCGGATTCCGCCCAGCGCCTCGAACCGCTGCACGAGCGTGCCGCGGGCCGGGGTGGTGCCGCTGGTCAGTACCGGGTTGCCGAGCCCGGCGGGGCTCAGATAGAGCGTGCGTTCGACGGTGAGCTGGGGTGCGTTCAGGGCGTGCCGCGTGGTCGTACTGGCCAGCCGGGCGCCCCGCAGGCTCAGCGACACGCCTATCTGGGCGCTGCGCAGGCTCAGCTCGCCCTCCGTGCGGAGCATCTCGGCCTGGAGGTCCTGGCCGACCGAGATGCCGTCCGCGACGATCGCCCGGCCGGTGCGGTCCCGGCCCACGGCCGCCTGGTTGAGCAGCAGGTCGGTGCCTATGTGCGCGTCGGTGAGCCGGATGCCCCCGGGGACCCGGCAGCGCGGCAGATGCAGATCGCCCTCGGTGTGCACCCGGGCCGCCTCCAGCCGGGGCATCGCGCAGTCCAGCAGCCGCACGGTGGTGAACCGGGCCTCCGGCAGCCGCACCTCCTGCTCGAAGCGGCAGCCCTTGATCTCGACGTACGGATCGACGGTGCCGCCCGCCAGATCGAGCGGGTCGGTGATCAGCACCCCGGTCAGCTTCAGCGAGGAGACCCGGCCGGCCAGCGCGGGCGGGCCGTCGAGCAGCAGCCAGCACACCACGCGGGCGCGGACCGTGCGCTCGGGGCCCCAGGGGGCGCCGCCGTGCGGATCGTCCACGCGCGCGTCGCCGCTGCGCAGGTCGTAGACGGTGCCGGCACGGAACGCCTGCCACATGCCGGCCTCGACGGTGGTCAGTCCGTCGGGAACATCGGGAACATCGGTCGTCGTGGCGCGCAGGCCGTCACTCTCGGTCACGGCGCGCCCGTCCTCCCCGTCACGGTGCCTCCTTCCTGCCCCACAGGTGGCGCTACTCGCGGGTTGGTATCACGGGTGATGCCCGCTGGGTCAGGTGTTGAACACTCAAAGTGACGACGACTTCGCCGCCCGCCCGTCCATGCGTGCCGTATCGGCCACTCGTGCGAGCCGTGCGTGACGTATCAGCCACTGATACGGACGGACGGCCACCGTTGCCGGTCTGAGAGAATTGACCGTGTGATCTCCCGAATCGATCTGCGCGGCGACGCCCTCCCGGAGGGACCCGCCCTGCGCGACCTGCTGCCCCGAGCCGACTTCGACGTCGCGGCCGCCCTGGAGAAGGTGCGTCCGATCTGCGAGGCCGTGCATCATCGGGGCGACGCGGCGCTGATCGACTTCGCCGAGAAGTTCGACGGCGTCCGGCTGGAATCCGTCCGCGTCCCCGCCGAGGCCCTCGAGGAGGCGCTGGAGCGGCTCGACCCGGAGGTCCGCGCGGCCCTGGAGGAGTCCATCCGCCGCGCCCGCATGGTCCACCGCGCGCAGCGCCGCACCACGCACACCACCAAGGTCGTCCCCGGCGGCACGGTCACCGAGAAATGGGTCCCGGTCGACCGCGTAGGGCTGTACGCGCCCGGCGGCCGCTCGGTCTACCCGTCCTCCGTGGTGATGAACGTCGTGCCCGCCCAGGAGGCCGGCGTCGAGTCGATCGCGCTCGCGTCTCCCGCCCAGGCCGAGTTCGACGGCCTGCCGCACCCGACGATCCTCGCCGCCTGCGCCCTGCTCGGCGTCGACGAGGTGTACGCGGCGGGCGGCGCCACCGCCGTCGCGATGTTCGCGTACGGCACCGAGTCCTGTCCGCCCGCGAACATGGTGACCGGCCCCGGCAACATCTGGGTCGCCGCCGCGAAGCGCTTCTTCACCGGCCGCATCGGCATCGACGCCGAGGCGGGACCGACCGAGATCGCGATCCTCGCCGACGCCACGGCCGACCCGGTGCACGTCGCCTCCGACCTGATCAGCCAGGCCGAGCACGACCCGCTGGCCGCCGCCGTCCTCGTCACCGACTCCCCGGAGCTGGCCGACGCCGTCGAGCGCGAACTGGAGCCGCAGGTCGCCGCCACCAAGCACGTCGAGGACCGCATCGTGCCCGCCCTCGAGGGCCGCCAGTCCGCGATCGTCCTGGTCGACGGCGTCGAGGAGGGCCTGCGCGTGGTCGACGCCTACGGCGCCGAGCACCTGGAGATCCAGACCGCCGACGCCGCGGCCGTCGCCGACCGCGTGCGCAACGCCGGCGCGGTCTTCGTCGGCCCCTGGGCCCCGGTCTCGCTCGGCGACTACGCGGCCGGCTCCAACCACGTCCTCCCGACCGGCGGCTGCGCCTGCCACTCCTCGGGGCTCTCCGTCCAGTCCTTCCTGCGCGGCATCCACGTCGTGGACTACACGCGCGACGCGCTCGCCGAGGTCGCCCACCACGTGGTGACGCTCGCGGAGGCGGAGGACCTGCCGGCGCACGGCGCGGCGGTCAAGGCGAGGTTCGACTGGAAGGTACCCGGAAGCAAGTGAGCACGTTCGGCATCGACGACCTCCCCGTACGGGACGAACTGCGCGGCAAGTCCCCCTACGGCGCACCGCAGCTCGACGTCCCCGTACGGCTGAACACCAACGAGAACCCGTACCCGCTGCCCGAACCGCTCGTCGAGCGGATCGCCGAACGGGTGCGCGAAGCAGCCCGCAGCCTCAACCGCTACCCGGACCGGGACGCGGTCGAGCTGCGCACCCGGCTCGCCGAGTATCTGACGAAGACCGGCGGACACCCCGTCGGCCCGGAGAACGTGTGGGCCGCCAACGGCTCCAACGAGGTCCTCCAGCAGCTGCTCCAGACCTTCGGCGGGCCCGGGCGCACCGCGATCGGCTTCGAGCCGTCGTACTCGATGCACTCGCTCATCGCGCGCGGCACCGGCACCGGATGGATCTCCGGCCCCCGCGACGACGACTTCACCCTCGACGTGCGCGCCGCCCAGCGGGCCATCGCCGAGCACCGCCCCGACGTCGTCTTCATCACCAGCCCCAACAACCCCACCGGCACCGCCGTCCCGCCCGCCACCGTCCTCGCCCTGTTCGAGGCGGCCCAGGCGGCCAAGCCCTCCCTGGTCGTCGTCGACGAGGCGTACATCGAGTTCAGCCACGGCGACTCGCTGCTGCCGCTGCTGGAGGGACGGCCGCATCTCGTCGTCTCGCGCACGATGTCGAAGGCGTTCGGCGCGGCGGGGCTGCGCCTCGGCTATCTCGCCGCGCACCCGGCCGTCGTCGACGCCGTCCAGCTCGTCCGGCTCCCGTACCACCTCTCGGCCGTCAACCAGGCGACCGCGCTGGCCGCGCTGGAGTTCTCCGACACGCTGCTCGGCTACGTCGAACAGCTGAAGACCGAACGGGACCGGCTGGTCGGTGAACTGCGCGCGCTCGGCTACGAGGTGACGGCGTCCGACGCCAACTTCGTCCAGTTCGGACGGTTCGCCGACTCCCACGAGGCGTGGCGGAAGATCCTCGCCCGGGGCGTCCTGGTCCGGGACAACGGCGTACCGGGGTGGCTGCGGGTGACCGCGGGAACCCCGGCGGAGAACGACGCGTTCCTCGAAGCGGTACGCGCACTCAGGAAGGACCTCGGGGAGGACCACGAGAAGGCCCCCGCGACGGACCTCAAGGACCAAGGACAGGAGCGGAGCGCATGAGCCGCGTCGGGCGCGTGGAGCGCACCACCAAGGAGACCTCGGTCGTCGTCGAGATCGATCTCGACGGCACCGGCAAGGTCGACGTGTCGACGGGCGTCGGCTTCTACGACCACATGCTCGACCAGCTCGGCCGGCACGGTCTGTTCGACCTCACCGTGAAGACCGAGGGCGATCTGCACATCGACTCCCACCACACCATCGAGGACACCGCCCTCGCGCTCGGCGCCGCCTTCAAGCAGGCCCTCGGCGACAAGGTGGGCATCTACCGCTTCGGCAACTGCACGGTCCCGCTGGACGAGTCCCTCGCCCAGGTCACCGTCGACCTCTCCGGCCGCCCCTACCTGGTGCACACCGAGCCGGAGACCATGGCGCCGATGATCGGCTCCTACGACACCACGATGACCCGGCACATCCTGGAGTCCTTCGTCGCCCAGGCGCAGATCGCGCTGCACGTGCACGTGCCCTACGGGCGCAACGCGCACCACATCGTCGAATGCCAGTTCAAGGCGCTCGCCCGTGCCCTGCGCTACGCCTCCGAACGCGACCCGCGCGCGGCCGGCATCCTCCCCTCCACCAAGGGCGCGCTGTGAACGGGGGGTCCACGGCACTCATCGTGCTGGGGCTCTTCCTGGCGGGCGGGATCGTCTCCTTCATCCGGCAGAAGATGCCCACGAGCCTCATCGTGCTGCTCTCCGTCGGCGCCGCGATGTGCATCGTCGCGGGCGTCATGCGACTGGAGGTGTGGAATTGACCAGTCCCGGCACCAGGAAGGTCGTCGTCCTCGACTACGGCTTCGGCAACGTCCGCTCCGCCGAACGCGCCCTCGTGCGGGCCGGCGCGGACGTCGAGATCACCCGTGACTACGACCGGGCCATGAACGCCGACGGCCTGCTCGTGCCCGGCGTCGGCGCCTTCGCCGCCTGCATGAAGGGGCTCAAGGAGGCCCGCGGCGACTGGATCATCGGCCGCCGGCTGGCCGGCGGCCGCCCGGTCATGGGCATCTGCGTCGGCATGCAGATCCTCTTCGCCCGCGGCATCGAACACGGTGTCGAGAGCGAGGGCCTGGACGAGTGGCCCGGCTCCGTCGAGCCCCTCAAGGCGGACGTCGTCCCCCACATGGGCTGGAACACCGTCGAGGCACCGGCCGGCTCGCAGCTCTTCGCCGGACTCGACGCCGACGCGCGCTTCTACTTCGTGCACTCCTACGCCGTCCACGACTGGACCCTGGAGACCGCGAACCCGGCCCTGCGCGCCCCGAAGGTCACCTGGTCCACGCACGGCGAGCGGTTCGTCGCCGCCGTCGAGAACGGCGCCCTGTGGGCCACCCAGTTCCACCCCGAGAAGTCCGGCGACGCCGGAGCCCAGCTCCTCACCAACTGGATCGGAACCCTGTAGACACCATGGCCACGCTCGAACTCCTCCCCGCCGTCGACGTCCGCGACGGCCAGGCCGTCCGCCTGGTCCACGGCGAGTCCGGCACCGAGACCTCCTACGGCTCCCCGCTGGAGGCCGCCCTGGCCTGGCAGCGCTCCGGCGCCGAGTGGCTGCACCTGGTCGACCTGGACGCCGCGTTCGGCACCGGCGACAACCGCGCGCTGATCGCCGAGGTCGCGAAGGCCATGGACATCAAGGTCGAGCTGTCCGGCGGCATCCGCGACGACGACACCCTCGCCGCCGCCCTCGCCACCGGCTGCACCCGCGTCAACCTCGGCACCGCCGCCCTGGAGACCCCCGAATGGGTCGCCAAGGTCATCGCCGAGCACGGCGACAGGATCGCCGTCGGCCTCGACGTGCGCGGCACCACCCTGCGCGGCCGCGGCTGGACCCGCGACGGCGGCGACCTCTACGAGACGCTCGCGCGCCTCGACGAGGAGGGCTGCTCGCGCTACGTCGTCACCGACATCGCCAAGGACGGCACCCTGAAGGGCCCCAACCTGGAGCTGCTCAGAGACGTCTGCGCCGCCACCGACCGCCCGGTGGTGGCCTCCGGCGGCGTCTCCTCCCTGGACGACCTGCGCGCCCTGACCTCCCTCGTCCCGCTCGGTGTCGAGGGGGCCATCGTCGGGAAGGCCCTGTACGCGAAGGCGTTCACGTTGGAAGAGGCCCTGGAGGTTGTGTCGTCATGACGTCCGACGCCGTACGGCGCGTGCAGAGCGGAAGCGCCTGGGAAGAGTCCTTCGGTTTCGCACGCGCCGTCGCGGCGGGCGACCGTGTCCTGGTGGGCGGCACGACGGCCTTCCGGGACGGCGTCCTGCAAGGCGAGGGCGACCCCTACGAGCAGGCCAGGGCGGCCTTCGCCGGCGCCCTGGAGGCGATCGCCGAATTCGGACTCGGCCCCGAGTCGGTGGTCCGCACCCGCGTCTACCTCACCCATCCGCGGGACGTGGACGAGGTGGGCCGGGCGCACAAGGAACTCTTCGACGCTGTGCGGCCGGTCGCCAGCCTGCTCGTCGTGGACGGGTTCTTCGACTCGCGCGTGCTGGTCGAAGTCGAACTGGAAGCATTCAGAGGAGCCGTGGATTCATGACCCTGGCGGTCCGAGTCATCCCCTGCCTGGACGTGGACAACGGCCGGGTCGTCAAGGGCGTCAACTTCCAGAACCTGCGGGACGCGGGCGATCCCGTCGAGATGGCCAAGGTGTACGACGCCGAGGGCGCCGACGAACTGACGTTCCTGGACATCACCGCCTCCTCCGGCGACCGCGAGACCACCTACGACGTGGTCCGCCGCACCGCCGAGCAGGTCTTCATCCCGCTCACCGTGGGCGGCGGCGTACGTACGCCCGAGGACGTGGACAAGCTGCTGCGGGCGGGCGCGGACAAGGTCGGCGTCAACACCGCGGCGATCGCCCGCCCCGAACTGATCCGCGAGATCGCCGAACGGTTCGGCCGCCAGGTCCTCGTCCTCTCCGTCGACGCCCGCCGCACGGAGACCGGCTCCTTCGAGGTCACCACCCACGGCGGCCGCCGCGGCACCGGCATCGACGCCGTCGAGTGGGCCCACCGGGCCGCCGACCTCGGCGCCGGGGAGATCCTGCTCAACTCGATGGACGCGGACGGCACCAAGGACGGCTACGACCTGGAGATGATCCGGGCCGTCCGCAAACACGTCACGGTCCCGGTGATCGCCTCCGGCGGTGCGGGCGCCCTGCCGCACTTCCCGCCGGCCGTCGAGGCCGGCGCGGACGCGGTGCTCGCGGCCTCCGTGTTCCACTTCGGCGACCTGCGCATCGGCGAGGTCAAGCGGGAACTGCGGGAGGCGGGCCACCCCGTACGGTAGCCCCGCCCGCCCCCGGGCCCCGTCAGTTGCCGAGCCGCTTGGTGCCCCGCGCCTTGGCGACCGCGTCGACGTCGCCGTCCAGCTCCACCCGGGCCGCGCCCTGCCGGCCGTGCGCGAACAGCAGCAGCTCCGAGGGCTCCCCGGTGACGGTGACCACCGGGGTACCGCGGTGGGCGACGGCCGTCTGGCCGTCCGGCCGTCGCAGCACCAGGCCCGTCGGGGCGCCGCGGCCCAGCATCCGGGCCATCCGCTCCAGCCGGGACCACAGGGTGTCCTGGAAGACCGCGTCCAGCTCACGGGGCGTCCAGTCGGGCTGCGCCCGGCGCACGTCCTCGGTGTGCACATAGAACTCGACGGTGTTGGACGCCTCGTCGATCTGCTTCAGCGAGAAGGGCGAGAACCGGGGCGGGCCGGTACGGATGAGCTGGATCAGCTCCTCGTACGGCTTGGCCCGGAACTCGTCCATCACCCGGTCCAGGCGCGGGGCGAGCTGCTTGATCAGGATCCCCCCGGCCGCGTCCGGCCGCCGCTCCCGCAGGACGATGTGCGCCGCCAGATCCCGCGTCCGCCACCCCTCGCACAGGGTGTCCGCGTCGGGCCCCGACGCCTCCAACAGATCCGCCAGAAGAAGTCGTTCACGCTTCGCATGGGTCGACATACGCTCAGCTTACGACCGGCGGCCCCGCAAGGGGCGCGGGACGGTGCCCGTGCGCGGCTCCGCCGCGTGGCGCGACCAGCCGCGCCCCACGCGCACCCGCCGAAAAGTACGACTGCAAGGTCCGCCCTGTGGACAACCGGAAGGGCCACAACTCCCCGCGCGGCACAATGACACGCATGACCAGCCGCACGCCCGCACCACCACCCGCCGACAGCCCCCTGCCCCCCGACCTCGCCGCCCGCCTCAAGCGGACCCCCGACGGCCTCCTCCCGGCCATCGCCCAGCAACACGACACCGGCGAAGTCCTCATGCTCGGCTGGATGGACGACGAGGCCCTCCACCGCACCCTCACCACCGGCCGCTGCACCTACTGGTCCCGCAGCCGCCAGGAGTACTGGGTCAAGGGCGACACCTCCGGCCACGTCCAGCACGTCAAGTCCGTCGCCCTGGACTGCGACGCCGACACCGTGCTGGTCAAGGTCGACCAGGTCGGCGCCGCCTGCCACACCGGCGCCCGCACCTGCTTCGACGCGGACGTCCTCCTGCCCACCACCCCCGCTCAGTAGGGTCGACCGCCATGGACCTCGAGACGTTCCGCAAGCTGGCCACCGACCGCCGCGTCATCCCCGTCAGCCGCAAGCTCCTCGCCGACGGCGACACCCCGGTCGCGCTCTACCGCAAGCTCGCCGCCGAACGCCCCGGCACCTTCCTGCTGGAGTCCGCGGAGAACGGCCGCGCGGCGTTCACCTGGTCCCGCTACTCCTTCGTCGGCGTCCGCAGCCAGGCCGCGCTGACCGAACGCGACGGCCGCACCCACTGGCTGGGCACCCCGCCCGTCGGCGTCCCGGCCGACGGCGACCCGCTCGCCGCGCTGCGCGCCACCGTCGAGGCCCTGCACACCCCCCGGGACCTCGCCCACGACCTGGGGCTGCCGCCCTTCACCGGCGGCATGGTCGGCTACCTGGGCTACGACATCGTGCGCCGACTGGAGAAGGTCGGCCCCGGCGAGCGGGACGACCTGAAGCTCCCCGAGCTGACCATGCTGCTCACCTCCGACCTCGCCGTCCTCGACCACTGGGACGGCACGGTCCTGCTCATCGCCAACGCGATCAACCACAACGACCTGGACACCGGCGTCGACGAGGCCTACGCCGACGCCGTGGCCCGTCTGGACGCGATGGAGGCGGACCTGGCCCGGCCGGTCGCACAGCCGCCCGCCGCGCTGCCGCCCTCCGAACTGCCCGAGTACACCGCGCGGTGGGGCGGCCCCGACTTCCGGCAGGCCGTCGAGGACATCAAGGAGCGCATCCGGGCCGGGGAGGCCTTCCAGGTCGTCCCCTCGCAGCGGTTCGAGACGCCGTGCACGGCGAGCGCGCTGGACGTCTACCGGGTGCTGCGGGCGACCAACCCGTCGCCGTACATGTATCTGTTCCGCTTCGACGACTTCGACGTGGTCGGCTCGTCCCCCGAGGCGCTGGTCAAGGTGGAGGACGGACACGCCATGGTCCACCCCATCGCCGGCACCCGGCCGCGCGGGGCGAGCCCGCAGGAGGACCAGGCCCTCGCCGACGAACTGCTCGCCGACCCCAAGGAACGCGCCGAGCACCTCATGCTCGTCGACCTCGGCCGCAACGACCTGGGCAGGGTCTGCGAGCCCGGCTCGGTCGAGGTGGTCGACTTCATGTCCGTCGAGCGGTACTCGCACGTCATGCACATCGTGTCCACGGTCACCGGCCGCGTCGCCGCCGGCCGTACCGCGTTCGACGTGCTGACCGCGTGCTTCCCGGCGGGCACCCTCTCCGGCGCGCCGAAGCCCCGCGCCCTGCGGATCATCGACGAACTCGAACCGTCCCGGCGCGGCCTGTACGGCGGCTGCGTCGGCTACCTGGACTTCGCGGGCGACTCCGACACGGCCATCGCCATCCGTACGGCGCTGCTGCGGGACGGCACGGCGTACGTGCAGGCCGGCGCCGGGATCGTCGCGGACTCGGACCCGCTCGCCGAGGACACCGAATGCCGCAACAAGGCCGCGGCGGTACTCCGCGCGGTCCACACGGCGAACCGCCTGGAAGGAGCCGCCACGGGAGCCCGGTGACCGAGGACGACGCGGACACGGTGACCGAGGACACGGAACCCGACCCGAACCCCGGGTGACTGTTCGCCCGGTGTTCGGGTGATAGTGGAGTACGTGACTGCCCTACCTCACCCCTCCGCCGAGGAGCCCGCGCCCGCCCGGTCCGGGCGCCGCAGCCTCGCCACCGCCCTGCTGAGCGGGGCGCTCGGCGCCGCCGTGGCCCTGCTGTCCACCCGGCAGGGCTGGTCCTCCGCCACCGTCGCGGTGCCCGGCGGCGACTTCCCGCTGCACGTCAAGGGCAGCGACGTCACCGGCGTCCCCGCGGCCCTCGCCGTGGTCGGACTCGCCGCGCTCGTCGCCGTCTTCGCCGTCCGCCGCGCCGGCCGCTACCTGGTCTCCGCGCTGCTCGCGCTCTCCGGCGCCGGCACGACCGCCGCGGCCCTGCTCGGGGCCGGCGACAGCTCCGCGCTGGACGAGCAGGCCGCCCAGACCTCCGGCAACGCCTCCGCCACCGCCGCGGCGCTCACCCATACGGCCTGGCCGTACATCGCGGCCCTCGGCGGCGCGCTGCTGCTGCTCGCCGGGCTGCTCGCGCTGCGCTACGGCCGGCTGTGGCCGGCGATGTCCGGCCGCTACGAACGCGACGGCACGCCCCGGCCGCGCCGGGCCCGCCCGGTGGACCCGGACCGTCCCGAGGACCTGTGGAAGGCGCTGGACCGGGGCGAGGACCCGACCGGCGCGTAGGGGGCCCCGCCGGGCGGGCGACCCCCGCGCTCACGGCGCGGGCGCCGGTGCGGGAGAATGACCGCAGAGCGTCCGGCTCACCTACGTACACAGCAACGAGGAGCAAGTCATGGCGGGCAGCAGCCACGGTCACACCCCGGCCGCCTGGACCGGTGTCATCATCGCCTTCATCGGTTTCTGCGTGGCGGGGGTGTTCATGGTCGCGGCCCAGCCGGCGGGTTTCTGGGCGGGTATCGGGCTCATCCTGCTGGGCGCGGTCGTCGGCGGCATCATGCGCATGATGGGCCTCGGCCAGCCGAAGCACACCCACCCGGCCCACCAGGTCCAGGGCTGAGCAGGGGCTTTTCCTCGCCCCCGCCGCCCCTGCCCGTCCCGTCCCCGGGGGCAAGCCCCCGGACCCCCGAAAGACGCGCAGTTCCCCGCGCCCCTGTCAGGGGCGCGGGGCTGTGTCACCACGCGGCGGAGCCCCTTGAAGGGACGGGACGGGCAGGGGCGGCGGGGGCGAAAAACCTTGGGGCGCGCCAGAATGCCCGGGTGAACGTCGAACTACGAGCGGCGGCGGCTCCCGCCGCGACCCTCGCGGCAACCGTCGCCGCCTTCGCCTACGTCGCCGCCGTCGACCCCAACGAGCCCGGCCACTACCCCGCCTGCCCCCTCCTCCGCGTCACCGGCCTGTACTGCCCCGGCTGCGGCGGCCTCCGCAGCGCCCATGCCTTCGCCCACGGCGACCTCACCACCGCGCTCACCGACAACGTCTTCGCCGTCGCCGGCTTCCTCGGCTTCGCCGTGCTGTGGACCGTCTGGGTGGTCCGCGCCCTCACCGGCCGCCCCCTCCGCCTCGAACCCGGCCCCCTCCCGCTGTGGACCGGTGGCGCGTTGCTGCTGGTCTTCACGGTTGTCCGGAACCTGCCCTTCGGTGGCCGGCTCCACCCTTGATCATCGGGGATACGTCCAGGTAGTGGGACCGGCCCGGGCCGGATGCGAGGACCACGGGTTCCTCCGGATACCATCGCAAGAGCCATCGGCTCAGCATCAACCGGCAGGAAGGGGGCCGCTCGCGTGAGTGTGCTCGACGAGATCATCGACGGAGTCCGTGCCGACCTCGCGGAGCGGCAGGCGCGCGTCAGCCTCGACGAGCTCAAGGAGCGCGCGGCGAAGGCTCCCGCGGCCAAGGACGGGCTCGCCGCGCTCCGCGGCGACGGCGTCAAGGTGATCTGCGAGGTCAAGCGGTCCAGCCCCTCCAAGGGCGCGCTCGCCGCGATCGCCGACCCCGCCGGACTGGCCGCCGACTACGAGGCGGGCGGCGCGGCCGTCATCTCCGTCCTCACCGAACAGCGCCGCTTCGGCGGCTCGCTCGCCGACCTCGAGGCGGTCCGGGCCCGCGTCGACATCCCGATCCTGCGCAAGGACTTCGTCGTCACGTCGTACCAGCTCTGGGAGGCCCGGGCGTACGGCGCCGACCTCGTGCTGCTGATCGTGGCCGCCCTGGAGCAGCCGGCCCTGGAGTCACTGATCGAGCGCGCCCACTCCATCGGCCTCACCCCGCTCGTCGAGGTGCACGACGAGGACGAGGTCGAGCGGGCGGTGGACGCCGGCGCGAAGGTGATCGGCGTCAACGCGCGCAACCTCAAGACGCTCAGCGTCGACCGGGGCACGTTCGACCGGGTCGTCCCCGAGATTCCCGAGCACATCGTCAAGGTGGCCGAGTCCGGCGTGCGCGGCCCGCACGACCTGATCGCGTACGCCAACGCGGGCGCCGACGCGGTGCTGGTGGGCGAGTCCCTCGTCACCGGGCGCGACCCGAAGACGGCCGTCTCCGACCTGGTCGCCGCCGGCGCGCACCCCGCGCTGCGGCACGGGCGCGGCTGACGTGACCGGGGCGCCGGTGCCCGTGGGCGCGCGGCGGGCCGAGGGGCTCGTACCGCGGCCGGGGTTCCCGGTGCCGTGCGGTCACCCGGGCGGCCGTACGCCGGTAGGGTTGGCCGCGATGACTTCCTCGTACACCTCGGCGACCAGGGACCCCTATGCCCGCCTCGCCCGCGGATGCCGGCCGCGTGGCTGCCGGGCGCCCGCGCGGCGGGTGCACGGGCGACGGGTGCGGTACGTCATCGGGGCGGAGCCGGGACAGGTGAACGGGATGCGATGGTACGGCGCGCTCGGTGCGCGCCGGTCACCCGCGGTGGGCTGAGCGGGGCCGACGGAACCGTTCGCGGTTCCCTGCGGCAGGCGGCGGCTCGTCGGGGTCGGTGGGCCTTGTCGCCGGTCTGCGGCTCCGCCGCGTAGGCACGCCACGACGCATCCGCACTGCGTCCGCCCTCGCCCGGTAAGCCGCGCGGCCCCGCCCACCGGGCGACCGCGCGCACCCACACGTCCCCCCTGTCCGTACAACAACCCCAGGGCTTCGCCCACGAGGTATCCCCATGTCCAGCGAGTTCTTCATTCCCGACCCGGAGGGTCGGATCCCCAGTGCCGAGGGGTACTTCGGCGCGTTCGGCGGGAAGTTCATCCCGGAGGCGCTCGTCGCCGCCGTGGACGAGGTCGCCGTCGAGTACGACAAGGCCAAGGCGGACCCCGAGTTCGCGCGTGAGCTGAACGAGCTGATGGTCGACTACACCGGCCGGCCCAGCGCGCTCACCGAGGTGCCGCGGTTCGCGGAGCACGCCGGGGGCGCCCGCGTCTTCCTCAAGCGCGAGGACCTCAACCACACCGGCTCGCACAAGATCAACAACGTGCTCGGCCAGGCCCTGCTCACCAGGCGCATGGGCAAGACCCGGGTCATCGCCGAGACCGGCGCCGGCCAGCACGGCGTCGCCACCGCCACCGCCTGCGCCCTGTTCGGGCTCGACTGCACCATCTACATGGGCGAGATCGACACGGAGCGCCAGGCCCTCAACGTGGCCCGGATGCGGATGCTCGGCGCCGAGGTCGTGGCCGTCAAGTCCGGCAGCCGCACCCTCAAGGACGCGATCAACGAGGCGTTCCGCGACTGGGTCGCCAACGTCGACCGCACCCACTACCTGTTCGGCACCGTCGCCGGGCCCCACCCCTTCCCGGCGATGGTCCGCGACTTCCACCGGGTGATCGGCGTCGAGGCCCGCCGCCAGCTCCTGGAGCGCGCCGGACGGCTGCCCGACGCCGCCGTGGCCTGCGTCGGCGGCGGCTCCAACGCCATCGGCCTGTTCCACGCGTTCCTCCCGGACGAGGACGTACGCCTCATCGGCTGCGAACCCGCCGGGCACGGCGTCGAGACCGGCGAGCACGCGGCCACCCTCACCGCGGGCGAGCCCGGCATCCTGCACGGCTCGCGGTCGTACGTGCTCCAGGACGACGAGGGGCAGATCACCGAGCCGTACTCGATCTCGGCCGGCCTGGACTACCCCGGCATCGGCCCCGAGCACGCGTACCTCAAGGACAGTGGCCGCGGCGAGTACCGCGCGGTCACCGACGACGCCGCCATGCAGGCGCTGCGCCTGCTGTCGCGCACCGAGGGCATCATCCCGGCCATCGAGAGCGCCCACGCGCTGGCCGGCGCGCTGGAGGTCGGCAAGGAACTGGGCAAGGACGGGCTGATCCTCGTCAACCTCTCCGGGCGGGGCGACAAGGACATGGACACCGCCGCCCGCTACTTCGGGCTGTACGACACCGACGCCGAGGTGGCCGCCGACGCCGCCGACACCGCGGAGATCGAGGGGGACGCCAAGTGAGCGGCGCAGCATCGAACAGCCGGCGGGGCCAACTCCTGACCGACACCCTCGCCGCCGCCAAGGCGGAGGACCGGGCCGCGCTCATCGCCTACCTCCCGGCCGGGTTCCCGACCGTGGACGGCGGCATCGCGGCCGTCAAGGAGGTCTTCGACGGTGGCGCCGACATCGTCGAGGTCGGCCTCCCGCACAGCGACCCCGTCCTGGACGGCCCCGTCATCCAGACCGCCGACGACATCGCCCTGCGCGGCGGAGTGCGGATCGCGGACGTGATGCGGACGGTCAGGGAGGCCCACGCGGCCACCGGCAAGCCCGTCCTCGTCATGACCTACTGGAACCCGATCGACCGCTACGGCGTCGAGCGGTTCACCGCCGAGCTCGCCGAGGCCGGCGGCGCGGGCTGCATCCTGCCCGACCTGCCGGTGCAGGAGTCGGCGCTGTGGCGGGAGCACGCCGAGAAGCACGGTCTCGCGACCGTGTTCGTGGTGGCGCCCAGCAGCAGGGACGCCCGGCTCGCCGAGATCACGGCGGCCGGCAGCGGCTTCGTGTACGCGGCCTCGCTGATGGGTGTCACCGGGACCCGCGAGTCGGTCGGCGCGCAGGCGCAGGACCTGGTGGAGCGGACCCGTGCCACCGGCTCCGGCCTGCCCGTCTGTGTCGGCCTCGGGGTCTCGAACGCCGCCCAGGCCGCCGAGGTGGCCGGCTTCGCCGACGGTGTGATCGTCGGCTCGGCGTTCGTCAAGCGGATGCTGGACGCCCCGGACGAGACGGCGGGGCTCGCGGCCGTACGGGAGCTGGCGGGCGAACTGGCGCGCGGTGTCCGCGAGGGCCGGCGGTGAACCGGGCCGGCCGTAGCCGACGGTAAACACGACGACAGCCGCTCACTCGAACGGGTGGACCTGGGGCCGGGGAGGCGCGCTGCGCCTCCCCGGTTCGTTCTGCCGGATGTGAGCGAGAAGAACCGTGAGGGAAAGCGCACCGCCCGGCAGCGGCTGGCGGACGAGCGCGAGAAGCAGAAGGCCGCCGACAAGCGCCGCCGCGCGCTGATCATCGGAGCCTCGGTGGTCTGTGTGCTGGGCCTCGCGGCCGTCGGCGGGATCCTGGCCGCCAACTCCGGCACGAAGGACAAGAGCGACACCGCGGGCCCGGCGGTGGCGCCCTCGGGCGCGATCGGCAAGGACGCCCTGGCCATCCCCGTCGGCAAGGACTCGGCCAAGGCGAGCCTCACGGTCTGGGAGGACTTCCGCTGCCCGGCCTGCCAGGCCTTCGAGAAGACCTACCGCTCGACGATCCACGACCTGGTCGACGCCGGACAGCTCAAGGTCGAATACCACCTGGTCACCCTCATCGACGGCAACACCCGCGGCAGCGGCTCCCGCCACGCGGCCAACGCGGCGGCCTGCGCCCAGGACGCGGGCAGGTTCACCGCGTACCACGACGTGCTGTACGACAACCAGCCGCAGGAGACGGACGACGCCTTCGCGGACGACGCCAAGCTGATCGACCTGGCGAAGAAGGCCGGCGGCCTCGACACCCCGGCCTTCCGCTCCTGTGTGAAGGACGGCACGCACAACACCTGGGTGGACAAGTCCAACGCCGCCTTCCAGGCCGGTAATTTCAGTGGCACGCCCACCGTGCTGTTCGACGGCAAGAACCTCGTCGAGGACCGCTCCATGACCCCGGCGAAGCTCAAGCAGATGGTCCAGGCGGCGAACAAGGGATGACCGGGCGGGGCACGGCGGCCGGACCCGCCCTCGGGACCCGGTTACCGAGGCGTACGTTATGGAGCCGTAGCCAGGCGGGTTGCCGTGCCGCACGGTCGGCAGGGTAGCGTCGACCCTGCCATGTACCTTGCCTACATTCCCAGCCCGTCGCGCGGAGTGCTGCACCTCGGCCCCATTCCGCTGCGCGGCTACGCGTTCTGCATCATCATCGGCGTCTTCGTGGCCGTCTGGCTCGGCAACAAGCGCTGGATCGCCCGCGGCGGCCGGGCCGGCACGGTGGCCGACATCGCGGTGTGGGCCGTGCCCTTCGGCCTCGTCGGCGGACGGCTCTACCACGTCATCACCGACTACGAGCTGTACTTCAGCGCGGGCCGCGACTGGGTGGACGCCTTCAAGATCTGGGAGGGCGGCCTCGGCATCTGGGGCGCCATCGCCCTCGGCGCGGTCGGCGCCTGGATCGGCTGCCGGCGCCGGGGCATCTCCCTGCCGGCGTACGCCGACACCATCGCGCCCGGCATCGCCCTCGCACAGGCGCTCGGACGCTGGGGCAACTGGTTCAACCAGGAGCTGTACGGCCGGGAGACGCACGTTCCCTGGGCGCTGCACATCACCTCCTCCGAGGGCGGCCGGGTACCGGGCTACTACCACCCGACGTTCCTGTACGAGTCGCTGTGGTGCATCGGTGTCGCGCTGCTCGTCATCTGGGCCGACCGGCGCTTCAAGCTGGGCCACGGCCGGGCGTTCGCCCTGTACGTCGCGGCGTACTGCGCGGGCCGCGCCTGGATCGAGTACATGCGGGTGGACGACGCCCACCACTTCCTCGGTGTGCGGCTCAACGACTGGACCGCGCTGGTGGTGTTCCTGGCGGCCGTCGCGTACATCATCGTCTCGTCGAAGAAGCGGCCGGGCCGCGAGGAGACGGTGGAGCCGGGTGAGCCGGGAGAACCGGGTGCGGACGCCCCCGGTGAGCCGGACACGAAGGACGCCGAGGGCTCCGGCGAAGCCGGTCCGAAAGCGGATGCGGACGCGGATGCGGGGACGTTGAAGAAGACGGAGATTCCCTCCGGGCCGGCGTCGGCGTCGGCGACCAAGAAGAGCTGAGCACCGCGCACCGACCGACGTGAACCGGGGGCGCCGCACGACACTCGTGCGGCGCCCCCGGTCTCGTACGTCAGGCCATGGGTCAGCGTCGGCGGCGGGCCAGGGTCAGGGTGCGGTGGGCGACCGCCACCACCGCCGCGTCGATGAAGCGGCCGTCGGGCAGGGCCTGGGCGCCCGCCGTGGCCGTGGCCGCCTTCGCGATCTGTTCCGCCTCCACGATCTCCTTCGGCGTCGGCAGATACGCCCGCTCGATCACCGGCAGCTGACGCGGATGGATCGCCGCGCGCCCCAGGAACCCCAGGGCCCTGCCGTGCGCACAGGACGCGGCCAGCCCCTCCAGGTCCCGTACGTCCGGGTACACCGACTGCACCGGCGCCGGCAGACCCGCCGCCCGCGCGGCCGCCACCACCCGGGAGCGCGACCAGTCCAGGCCCCGGTCCTCCCGTACGCCCAGATCGGCCCGCAGATCCGCCTCGCCCAGCGCGATCCCGCGCAGCGCGGGGTGCGCGCACGCGATGGCGAACGCGCGTTCCACCCCGAGCGCCGACTCGAGGAGGGCGTGCAGCGCGATGCCGCCGCCGTCCGCCTCGGCCCGCGCCGGACCGGTCAACTCCGCGACCCGCACCACCTCCCGGGGCGAGGTCACCTTCGGCAGCCGCAGCCCGGACACGCCCGGCAGCCCGGACAGCGCCTTCAGGTCGCCCTCCACCCAGGGGCCGTCCAGGGCGTTCACCCGTACGTGCACCGGCACCGGCTGCGGCGCGCCCAGCCGGTCCGCCGTCGCCGTACGGGCGTACTCCTTGCGGTCGGGCGCGACCGCGTCCTCCAGGTCGATCAGCACCACGTCCGCCCCCGAGGCCAGCGCCTTGCCGACCACGTCCGGCCGGTCGCCGGGCGCGTACAGCCAGGTCAGCGGCAGGACGTCGGCGGTCATACGGCCTCCTCGGCGCGCAGCGCCGCGATCTCGGCGGCCGTCAGCCCCAGCTCGCCGAGGACCGCCTCGGTGTCGGCGCCGTGCGGCCGGCCCGCCCAGCGGATGCCGCCGGGCGTCGCGGAGAGCCGGAACAGTACGTTCTGCATGCGCAGCACGCCCAGCTCAGGGTCGTCGGGGACAGTGGCGAAGGTGCCGAGCGCCTGGTACTGCGGGTCGGTCAGCACCTCCCGTACGTCCTGCACGGGAGCGACGGCCGCCTCCGCCTTCTCGAACTCCGCGAGCACCTCGTCCCGGGTCCGCTCGGCGATCCACGCGCCGACCGCCGCGTCCAGCTCGTCCGCGTGCTCCGCCCGCCCCGCGCCGGTCGCGAACCAGGGCCGGGCGGCCAGATCGGGGCGGCCGACCAGCTCCATCAGCCGTACGGCGACCGACTGCGCGGAGGTGGAGACGGCGACCCAGCCGCCGTCGGCGGTGCGGTAGGTGTTGCGGGGCGCGTTGTTGGTGGACCGGTTGCCGGTGCGCGGCTGGACGTAGCCGAGCTGGTCGTACCAGAGGGGCTGGGGGCCGAGCACGGTGAGGATCGGCTCGATGATCGCCATGTCCACGACCTGGCCCCGCCCGGTGCGCTCCCGGGCGGCGAGGGCCGTCATCACCGCGTACGCCGTGGTCAGACCCGCGATGGAGTCGGCGAGACCGAACGGCGGCAGCGTGGGCGGGGCGTCCGGCTCGCCGGTGATCGCGGCGAAGCCGCTCATCGCCTCGGCGAGCGTGCCGAAGCCCGGCCGGTGCGCGTACGGGCCGAACTGGCCGAACGCGGTGACCCGGGCCAGTACGAGCCGCGGGTTGACGGCGGACAGCTCCTCCCAGCCCAGGTCCCACTTCTCCAGGGTGCCGGGGCGGAAGTTCTCCACGATCACGTCGGCGGTCGCGGCGAGCCGGAGGAGGGTGGCGCGGCCGCCGGGCCGGGACAGGTCGAGGGTGACGGTGCGCTTGTTGCGGCCGAGCAGCTTCCACCACAGGCCGACGCCGCCCTTGGCGGGGCCGTGGCCGCGGGAGGGGTCCGGCTTGGCCGGGTGCTCGACCTTGACGACCTCGGCGCCGAAGTCGCCGAGCAGGGTGGCGGCGAGGGGGCCGGCGAAGAGGGTCGCCAGATCGAGGACGCGCAGGCCGGCCAGCGGTGGGGCGGGGGCGGTCTCTTCCCGGGTGGGGGCGGGCGGCGGTGTCTGCTCCTGGTGGGGGGTCATCGGCGGTGGATCTCCCGGTGGGTGAGCTGGGCCAGGGTGTCGAAGCCGACGCCGTCGAAGTCGCCGACGGAGGTGGCGAGCCGGTTCTTCAGCGGAGCGGTCCAGCGCTCGGGCAGCGCGGCGGGGTCGCCCGCGAGCAGACCGGCGATGCTCCCGGCGGTCGCCCCGTTGGAGTCGGTGTCCCAGCCCCCGGACACGGTCCGGCAGAGGGCGGCGGAGAAGTCGCCGTCGGAGTGGGTGAGGGCGGCGGCGATCAGCGCGGTGTTGGGGACGGCGTGCACCCAGTGGTAGCCGTGGTGGATGTCGTGGAGTTCGTCGACGACCGTGTCGAAGTCCGCGTGCTGCCGGGCCAGTTCGATCGCCTGGCGGACGGCGCGGGCGAGGCGGGAGCGGGGTGGGACGACGGTCAGGCCGGTGGCCAGGCAGTGGTGCACGTCGTGGGCGCCGGTGGCGGCCTCGGCGAGGACGGCGGCGGTGAACATGGCCGCGTAGACGCCGTTCGCGGTGTGGGTGAGGGTGGCGTCGCGGTGCGCCTGCGCGGCGGCGGCGACCGGGTCGCCCGGGTTGGTCCAGCCGTGGACGTCGGCGCGGATGAGGGCGCCGATCCACTCGCGGAACGGGTTGCGGTGGCGGGCGGTGAGCGGGGGTTCGATGCCGGAGAGGAGATTGCGGTAGGCGACGCGTTCGGCGGTGAAGGTGCGGCCGGCGGGGAGTTCGTCGAGCCAGAGGCGGGCGACGTCGGGCGTGGTGAAGGCGCGGCCGTGGCGGCGGAGGAGGAGCAGGTTGAGGACGGGGTAGTTGAGGTCGTCGTCCTCCGGCATGCCGTCGATGTTCTCGGCGAGGGAGGTGGAGGCGGAACGGCGGTTCCAGGGGGGTACGGCGGCGAGGTCGTCGGGGAGGCCGCGGGCGGTGAAGTAGCCGGTGAGCGGCCGGTTGCCGGTGGCTGCGGCGAGTTCGCGGAGGGTGGCGAGGGGGAGTTTCTCCACGGGTTTGCCGAGGAGGCAGCCGGCGGCCCTGCCCAGCCAGGACGCCTCCAGCGCGGCGGGGGTGGGCGCAGCAGCAGGGGTGGGGGCGGACGGCGTCGGCGCGCGGTGTGCGGGACGGCCGCAGGCGGCCTCGACGGCGGCCAGTTCCGTCGGCTCGTCGTCCGCCAAGTGGCTGGGGAGGTCGGCCAGTTCGTCGAGGAGGTCTTCGGCCAGCAGGCGCAGGTAGCGGGAGACGGGGTGCGGGGAGGCGCCCGCTCTTGGCGGGGCGTCGGGGCCGCCCGCCGCGGCCCAACGGCGGGCGATCGCCTCCGGGCGGCGGCCGTCCTGTTCCGCCTGGCGGAGTTCATGGCCGAGCAGGTCCTCCGGCTGGACCCAGGTGACGCGCAGCATGGTCAGCCTCCGATCCCGTCGAGCAGCCCCGCGAACGCGGCCTCGTGCGCCCGGCGGCGGGCCACGTCCCGTGCGAACACCTCGCGCGCTACCTCCGCGAGCGTGCGCGCCGGTGCGTGCAGGTCCAGGCGGCTCGCCTCGGCGACCGTCTTCGCCCAGTCGTCCGGCACGGGCGAGCCGAGCGCGCCCGCGAGCGCGCCGGACATCGTGGCGATGGAGTCGCAGTCCCGGCCGTAGTTGACGGAGCCGAGCACCGCGTGCTGGTAGTCGCCGCCGGCGACCACCAGCATCCCGAGCGCGACGGGCAGTTCCTCGATCGCGTGCAGCCGGGAGGGGCGGCGGGCGCCGAGCGAGGGGGCACGGTAGTCGGGGCCGACGGTGTCGTACGGCTCCACGGCCCGCCGCAGCGGGCGCAGCGCCGACTCGAAGTCCGTGTACCGGGCGGCCGTTTCGCACACCGCCCCGATCGCCGCGCGGGTGCCGTCCTTCGCGAGGGAGAGGCAGGCGGCGACCACCGTGTCGGGGGTCGCGCCCGGTGCGCAGGCCGCCGCGACCGCCGCCGCGAGGACACCGGCCGCCTCCCTGCCGTACGACGACTGGTGCGCGCCCGCCACGTCGAGCGCCTCGGCGTACGCGCCCGCCGGATTGCCCGCGTTGACCAGGCCGACGGGGGCCATGTACATCGCGGCGCCGCAGTTGACGATGTTGCCGGTGCCGGCCTCGCGGGGGTCGACATGGCCGTAGTGCAGCCGGGCCACGAGCCACTTCTCGGCGAGGAAGATCCGCTGTAGCGGCAGCGCCTCGGCCTCCAGCTCCGGGATCCAGCGCGGGTGTCCGATCAGCTCCGGGACCAGGTGCTCGGCGACCGCGTACGCGTCCAGATGGTCGCGGACGGCGGCGTAGACCCGTACCAGCGCATGGGTCATCAGAGTGTCGTCGGTGACGTGGCCGTCGCCCTTGTGGTACGGGGCGAGGGGGCGGGCGGTGCGCCACTGGTCGCCGTTCCAGGGGCCGACGATGCCGTGGATCCGGCCGCCGTGCCGCTCGGTGATCTGCTCGGGGCTGTAGCCCTCGACCGGACCGCCGAGGGCGTCGCCGACCGCCGCGCCGACCAGGGCGCCGGTGATCCGTTCGTCGAGAGTGGGCGTCGTCTCGCCAGAAGTGGGCGTCATGTCCGAATCATCCCTCTGTGGGGGCCGGTTCCGTGGAGGTCAGGAGTTCGGCGAGGTGTACGAGGTCGGTGCCGGTGAGGCGGGGGAGCGCACAGCCGGAGAGGGTGCGGCAGGCCGACCGCCAGGTGTCCGGGATCGCGTCGGCGCCGCCGAGCGCGCCGGTGAGGGCGCCGGCCAGGGCGGGGGCGGAGTCCGCGACCCGGGACAGACAGGCGGCGGCCGGCACCGCCTCGGCGATCCGGCCGCGGGCCGCCGTCGCCAGGGCGAGTGCGACGGGGACGGTCTCGGCGGCGGCGATGCCGTAGCTGTAGACGTGGTCGACGATCCGGTGCTCCAGGAGCGGGAGCACGGTGAAGGTGTCGGGGCAGGTGGCGGCGAGGTCGAGGGCGTGGCGGGCGTTGCGGCCGATCTCGGTGATGGCGGGGAGTTCGGCGAGGGCGGCCCCGGCGCAGGCGGTGACGTCCTCGCCGGCCAGGGCGAGGGAGAGCGCGGCGGCCATGGCGCGGGCGCCGTGCACGCCGTCGCCGTCCTGGGTGTAGCGGGCGTCGAACTCGGCGAGGTCGGCGGCGCGGCGGGGTTCGCCGGGGTGGGCGACGGCCAGGACGCAGGCGCGTACGCAGGCGGCGTCGTCGAAGTAGTGGGGGTTGTCGTGGCCGGTGGCGGGCGGGCGGAGCCCGGCGGCGAGGTTGCCGAGGCCGGCCCGGACGGAGATGCGGGCGCGCAGGGGGAGCAGGGCGGACTCGACCTCGGGGGCGCGGTCGGTGGCGGCGGCGATCTCGTCCGCGACGGCGCTCCAGGAGAGGTCGATGGCGGCGCGTATGCGGCGGTCGTGGGTGAGGTCGCCGAGGGTGGCGGCGTCGCCGGCGCGGAGCACCGCCTCGGCGGCGAAGGCCGCCCACTCGGCGTCGTCGGAGGGCCCGAGGCGGAGGGGTTCGGGGGGTTGGTTGAGGGCGATGGGGACGGGGAGGGTGGTGGTGGCGTTCTGCTCGGCGAAGGTGTCGAGTTCGCGGGTGAGGCGGCGGGTCCAGTCGGGGAGGCGGGCGGCGCGGTGGCGGGCGGCGGGCCAGCCTGCGGCGTCGCCCGCGGCGAGGCCGAGCAGGAGCCCTTCGGTTCGGCGCGGAGCGTGGGGGGCG
>NZ_JOHS01000015.1 GCF_000725625.1 Streptomyces sp. NRRL F-6676 | reverse complement strand
CAGCAGCGGCTCCAGCTTCGGGCCTCGACGAGGAACAGACGCACCAGCAGCAGAAGTCACACCACAACTAACGATCAACTACTGGCGCAGGACACTAGAAGGGTTCAGCGGACTGCAGGAGGCGCTGCGGGAGGTAGGGGGATTCGACGCGGATGGCCCAGCCGCGGCGACGTGCGTGGCAGGCCAGGGCGAGGATGTCGAGGTTGACCGAGGCGTCCGGGTCGCCGGCGCGGTCGGCGACCTGGTAGTAGTCGCGGTGGGCTTCGAGCGCGTCGGCCAAGGCCAGGTTGAAACTCTCCTCGTCCCCTTCCACGAGCTGCGACAACAGCACGGCCGGCGGCATGGCGAAGCCCCAGTCTTTGGCCTTCTCTGCCTGCTGGAGTGCCCGCTGCGCGGCCTGTTCGGGGTCGGTACCCCGCTCCCAGGATGAGAGCTGGGTCATAGTAGTAGCGTCCACTCGTGGACGACGGCCCCCACCTCCGACGGTGATGATCAGATCCTCAGCCGTGTCCAGGAGGGGGTATCGCTGTGCCGGTCCTGCGCCAGATCACCACATGCACCGAGCCGTCGACCGTTGTCATCGAACGCCGCGTCCGCGCCCGCGACCGATCGGTGGACTACCGGCTGGAGGTCTGCCGGCGCCACCGGTGGCTGGCGAGCAACTGGACCGGACGCCGTAGCACCGCCGGTGCCGGCGGACAGTGCGGCACCGTCACCGACTACCGCCCCTACGCCCAGATCGTGCAGTCCCATACCGACCTGTGGCTGCGGCCACTGGCCACGAACGGCCCCGAAGACCACGGCGGTAACCTCGCGGCCGCACTGCGCGCGGGGTACGCGTTGCTCACGGCGCACCGGGAACCGACCGGCGTGGCGATCGCGCTGGAGCACGCGGCGCGGATCGCCGAGGCGGTCGCCGCCGGAACCCTGCCCCTGGCCGAGGGACAGGCTCAGGTCCTGGCGGCTCTCAGCGCGGCGGAGACCCTTGACGCCGGAGCACGTGGGGCCTGACGCGCTCCGCCCCATCCCGATCCCGTCCGAAACCACGGCGGCGGCGTGGCGGAAAGGTACGGTCGCGCGGGCCATAGGGTCGAAGCCCACCGGCCCGTCACGGGGAGGCCGGGCCGCGAACGAGGAGTCTGTCTTGTCCGCCCTCAGTGTTGCCCTGACCACCGCCATCGGAGCCGTGGCTGGCGCTGCGGCGCGCCCCGTGATCTTCGCCCGGTCTGTGCCGGCGCCTGAGGCCGCACGCAGCAACTGTCCGCACTGCGGCAGCGCCGTCCTCGACCGCGGGCTGCCGGTTTTGCCCCTCTCCGGGCGCTGTCCGGCATGCGCGAAGGCGATCGGCCCGCGCCCGCTCCTGCCGGAGGCGGCGGCCGGGACCGCCTTCGCAACCATCGCCGTGGGTGGGGCGAGCGGATGGTTCGCCGCCGTCCAGTACTGGGTGGCCGCGTGCGGGGTTGCGCTGGCACTGATCGACCTCGCCGTGCAACGGCTCCCCGACGTCCTCACCCTCCCTGCCTGCGGCGGGACGCTCGTCCTGCTCACCGCGGCCGCCCTTGCGAGCGAGCCTGGAAGCCTGGGCCGCGCGGCGGCCGGCGCTGCCGTCCTCACTGCCGTCTTCCTCCCCATGGTGTTCGCCGGAGCCATGGGCTTCGGAGACGCCAAGTTTGCCCCGGCCATCGGGGCGCTTCTGGGCTGGAGCAGCTGGACGGTCCTGTTCTGGGGAGCGGCTGCGGGCTTCGTCGTCGGCGCTGTCTCGGAGGTGGTGCGGATGGCGGCCGGCCGTGCCCGTCGCACGCACGTGTCCTTCGGCCCCTACATGGTCATCGGGGCCCTGGCGGTCTCCGTCACCGCGTCCTGACCACCCTGAACTGTCGGAAACTCCGCTTCCTGTAATCGCTCGTCCTGAATATCGATTTCCGGAACGCCTTCTACCGGCCTCGATGTTCCGGAATTCGATTTCCCGGAATGAACCGATCTTGGTCAAGTCTTCCACGCGGTTCGAAGATCGAGTCCTGAATCAAGACGAGACGCGTTCCGGACTATTCCTCGCCTGCCTCCGCCAGGCTCACCGGCACCGTGATGGTGAGGCCTTACGTAGGCCCGCGAGCGCATTCTGGCCGACGACACTAGGAAGAGCCGCACATGAACACCCTCACCCGCCGCGTCGCGACCGTGGCAACCACCGGCGCGCTGCTCCTCGGCGGCGCCGTCGCCACCGCCTCCACCGCCAGCGCCGCGACGGTCGGCAGTGGAGCCTGCACCCACCAGATCAAGCTGAACACCGACGTGTACACGACGGTGAAGTTCCGCACGGCCCCTGGCACCGGCTACACCTCCACCGGTCAGCTCTCCAGGGGCACCGACGTGTACTGGCAGTGCAACAAGGGCGACAACGGCAAGCCCGGCGCCTGGGGCTACGTCACGGTGAAGTCCGGAGCTCACAAGGGCAAGAAGGGCTGGGTCGCCGCCCAGTACATCAACGTACTGATGCAGCTGGACTGACCCCGACCCTGCCGGCAGAGACGCCCGACCCGAGCTCTCCCGGCCCATCCAACGCCTGAGCCGTCACTACGAACAGGCCCAGGACGACGCGACGGCGGCCCGGCCCCCTGTGAACCCGGGCCGCCGTCCGCGTACCCCGCACCCGGAGCCCGGCTCCCATCCCGCAGATGGTCTTCCGCCGGTCCGAGCCCGAGAGCCGCCGACCGGGCGATCGAATCCCAGGACGGGCACCTTGAATCTCACTTCCTCGTCACTCCGCGCACCGGCGTCCCACCTGGAGCGGGCACTGGCCCGCGCCCGCGGGCAGGAGCGGGCCGCACTTGCTGCCTACCTCCCCGCCGGCTACCCCACGCTCGACCAGAGCCTCGACGCCCTGCACCTGCTCGCGACCACCGCCGACGTGATCGAGATCGGCCTGCCCTACAGCGACCCCCTCATGGATGGTCCGCTCATCCAACGAGCCGCCGAGCAAGCCCTCCGGGCCGGATTCCGCACCGAGCACCTCTTCACCACCGTGCGGGAACTCGCTGCGGCCTCCAACGCCGCGCTCGTCGTCATGACCTACTGGCAGCCAGTCCACCACTACGGCCCCGCCCGGTTCGCCCAGCGCCTCGCTGCGGCCGGCGGGGCGGGCGTCGTCATTCCCGACCTGCCCGTCGAAGAGGCCTCCGACTGGCTGAGCGCCGCCCACGAACATCACCTGGACACCGTGTTCGTCGTCGCGCCGAACGCCACCGACCAACGCCTGGCCCGCGTCTGCGCTGCCGCCAGCGGCATGGTCTACGCCCCCGCCACCACCGGTGTCACCGGCAGTCAAGGTCCCCTTCACCCCGGTCTGCCCGCCTTCATCGACCGTCTGCGCACCCTCACGCACCTCCCCGTCGGCGTCGGCATCGGTGTCTCCACCCCGGAGCAAGCAGCGATCGTCGGCACCTACGCCGATGCCGTCATCGTCGGCTCCGCCTTCATCCGCGCGCTCGACTCCGCACCCGGCCCCGCTGGCGCCCTCCAGGCCGCTTTCCTCGCCCAGCGCCTCACCGACGGGCTCTTGCGCTCACGGCCTGCCGCAGCCTGACATCGACGAGGTGACGGACTACTAGCGAACGCTTGCGGGGCATCCCGCCGCATACGGGAAGACCGCACATGACGATCTGGCCCAGAGCTCAGAGGAGTCGGTGTGCCTACCAGGCAGTAGAGGTCTAAGGTGCGGACCGGACCACCAGACTGCCGACCGCTCATGGACGAGCACACAGGAGCGGACCGCATGCTTTCAATGCGCCCAGCCACGCCAGCTGACCAGACCGGCCTCACCGTGATGATCCAGGCGCGCTCCGACTGGATGAAGGCCAACCAGTGCCCGAACTGGCGCAGCTGGGGACGACACGTCCACGAGTTGGCCAGCAACTGCACACGCCGCCAAAGCGAGATGTGGGTCCTCACCGAACATGACCGGATCCTGGGCTGCACCACGATCCTGCGGACGTCCGCGCCCTGGACCTGGACCGCGGCCGAAGCCGCCGACACTGCCTACTACCTCAACGGCACCGTCACCGACCCTGCCGAACGGCACCGCAAGCTCGGCACGCTCATCGCCGAATGGGCCGTCGACCGCGCTGCACGCGAGGGCGTCAGCCGTGTACGCCGGGACTGCAGCTCCCCAGCACTCGCCGCCTACTACCAGCAGCAGAATTTCCAGCTCATTCGAAAGGTGTCATCCCCAAGAGGCCTCCCCTCGTACGCCTTAGAACGCAAGGCAGAACGCATTCACGAGCTCGGTGCCCGTGTTGTCTCAGGCATTCCGATGCCAGGACCCCCGGAGAGTCCGATGACACCCCCCGCCAGAAATGCGCTATCGAATGCGGTGGAAGCAGCTCGATTCCTATCGCGGTCATTGCGCGGCACGGCTGCGGTGTCCGTTTCGATGGAGGCCGCGATCGGGAGATGAGAACCAGAACGGCCCGTCTCCGCTCCAGAGACGGGCCATCCGTGAGCGCTCAGCGGCAGGACCGCTTCAGTGGCGTGAAGGGGCAGCGCGCCGAGGTGAGGCGGCGTCCTACTCGCCCTTCGGCCGCCCCGCGGCCAGCCCAGGAGCAAGACGCGCACAGCGGGCCGCGTAGGCAGCCAGGTGTTGGGCTTCGAACTCGGCGGCGTCCCAGTCGTCCACCCGTACATCGCCTCCGGGCCAGACGTACGCCCAACCTCGCCCACCGTTGGCCAGCGGCAACTGCCGCAGCTCGTATCGAGCGTCCTCGAACGCGTCAAGGATGCGCCACTCTTCGCTACTCAGGTCGGTCAGTATCAGCCCGGGGGCAAGGTCGGCGGACGTTCCAGCGACGAGGCCTGGGTAGACGCGGCCTTCGAGCGCGGCAGCACGGTAGCCGGGCGCGGACGCCGGGGACTTCTGCGGAACTCGGCCCAGCAGGCTCCGAAGGACGGCATCGAACTGGAGCGTTCCGTAGCAGAACAGCACGTCGGGACGTTGCGAGAGTCGGTCCCGGTTCTGAGTGGCTTCCGGGGCGGAGGTGGTTATGGCTTGCGTCATGTGCTTTCCGGTCTCAGTGGGAGGTCAGGTACATCGCGTCGTAGACGGGTGATTCCGGGGCGTGCTTGATCTGGCCCAGGATCGTGTACCCCCACCGGAGATAGGCATCGTGGGCTGGCTGGTTATCCACGATGCAGGTCAGGGCTGTGACGTTCTCCTCCCGTCCGGAGATGACCGTGTCGTGGATCTGGCGTCCGAGACCGCGATTCTGCTGAGCGGGCAGCACCATCAGTTCCCGCAGCCAGAAGATGCCTCCGGAGGCGGCGAGTTCTTGCAACGGGGCTGGCCGCCGAGTGCCGAGGGACGTCCACCAGGGCTTGTCGTGCGGCAGGGTGGCGCCGTGAACGTATCCGACGATCCGACCGTCCAGCCGGGCCGTCACCGTCTCGAAGCCTTCGGTGTCGAATGCGGCCTCGAGTCGGCTCTGGAAGGAGTCGACGGAGAAAAAGGGGTCACCGACGTAGGGCGGCGTGTCGTACACCGTGGCGTAGACGTTGACCAGCTCGGTGAGCATCGCCTTCGCTGACTGCGCGTCGTGCCGCTGGAACTCCGGGTCCACCGTCTGCACTCTCCTCTGCTGCTCACGCGACGTGAGTTCGGATCTGTTCGAGTAGGTCCCCCACGCCGCGGGCGCGTCGATGGGGAATCAAGCCGTCATGAACGATCGTCAACTGCGCAGTCGTCCGTGTGGACGACATCCCGCTTTCGACGAGCTGGAGTGCCTGCGTCGCGGCGGCCAGGCCGTGGTCGATGTCGCCGTTCTGCACAGCCGCGACCGCGAGCCGGCCAAGGCACATCCCGCGGTTCCTGGAGTGGGCGACGTCCTGAAGCGTCTCAGACCGTGCGAGAAGCTCTTGAGCTCGGGCCACCTGTCCGAGGTCGAGCCGGCACATGCCCTCCAGACATGTCAGCTCGGCCAGGTTGAGGAAGTGCGCCCAGTCCGGGTCCAGCTCGTGGTCTCCGCGCTCCCACTCCTGCCAGGCGCGCCTGATGGCAGCCTCGGCGTTGAAGACGTCCCCGATGCGTGCGTGGCCCTGGGCCTCTCGGATAGCCAGCAGTGCGGTGACGCGGCTCGGCGCGTTCCAGAGCTCGGCATGCCGCTGTCCGAGCTTGGCGAACCGCACGGCTTCCCGTCCCTTGTTCAGGTCGACGGCCTGGCGGGCCATGTTGCTCAGGGTGCGGCTGGCCAGCACGTCGTCGCTGGTGTAGTTGGCCGCGTTGAGTGCCTCGGAGAAGTACTGGCGGGCCTGGGTCTGCAGTCCTGCGTCGTAGCAGAACCATCCGAGCGACGTCGTCAGCTTCCCCGCGAGCGCGTGCAGCCGCTGGCCGAGAGCCTCGTCGTAGATACCCCGGTCGATCATGTGGTGTGTCCAGAGCAGATGAGCCCTGGTCGGTCGCCACAGTCGATTCGCGCCGAACTGCTGGTCAATCGCGTAGTTGTCGTCGGCTGCGCCGGACAGCAGCTCGACCTCCTCCGGCGAGATTCGCCACTCGCCGCTGCGGTTGGTACCGGTAGTCGTCTCGGCCAGCCATGGGGGCGGCGCCTCATCCGTGAGAGGACTGGAGCCGGCGGCGACCAGGAGAGGACCGGGTGAGGCCTGGCTCACCAAAGGCACCGGCATGAGAACCGCAGGACCCGCCTCCTCATCCGTTGGCGGGCGGAATCCCAGTTCCTCGACGGGGCAGTTCCAGTAGGCGGCCAATACCGCCCGGCTGTCAGGATGCGGCCAGGGAGGAGGGTCGGAGTTCTCCCACTTGGAGTACTGGCGGATCGTGAACGTAGGCGTCTTACTCAAGCGCCCTTCTGCCCGAAGGCGTCGGGCAAGGGCTGAGAGTTCCCGTACGACGTCCTCTTGCGTGCGGTTTGCACGGGTGCGTAACCGCTTGAGTTCACGCATGGCCACCTCCTCACCGTCTGGATGGCCTCACGGTAGCGACTTCGACAGCCTCGCGTGAGGGTTCGTCACCTAAATCCCCAGGTCAGAGGGAAAGGGCAGGTGAAAGGGCGGCCAAAGGGCGTGTAGGAGGCGGCCAGAGTTCCGGGGAAAAGACCTGTTCACCGCTCCAGTCGTTCGCTGCACTAGGTGACGTTGCAGACACCGTGTGTTTCATCGCGATACGTGGGAGAGCTCATGGAGGTCGGCGAGGTCGCCGAGAGCACGGCTCTGTCCGTGTGGTTCTCCACGGCTACCCCGTGCCCGGACACGGCGGCCAGCTGGTGGCAGGAGAACCCTCACCTTCCACGCCGTCTTAAGTGCGGCGTGACCTTCGACGTCGTCATGGCAGATCGGCAGCTGATCGAAGCTGCCTACCGGCTCCTTGATCAGTACGAGCAGCCCCTTGGGCCCGCTGTGAGGTTCACCAGCCTCCGCTCCGCCGCCGTGTTGGTGCCGAGCGGCACAGTTGAGAGCTGGAGCAGTCTGGTGGCGGCCTCCCAGTGGCCGAGTGGGCTCCCCAGGCCGGCCTGCCTCGGCCTAGGCCACGCCATCCTCGTGCCCGCCCCCGCCCCCCGATTGGCGACCGGAGTCGCACAGTGGCTCGTCCCGCCCGACGAGGAGCAGGCGATCGGCGGAGCGCCGCTGCTGACAAGCCCTGCGCCGCTCGCCCGATGCCTCGCGGAGGCTCTCACCCTCCACGCCCCCGCGGAGCAAACGCCACTGCGTCGTGCCGTGGCAGTGGTCAGGTCCGCTCTGCCGTCCTCCAGGAGGTCGTGATGGCGACGACACCAGCACAGACGCCGCGTACAGCTGTATCGGGGCGACTTCCTGGGGAACAGAACGGCTCAGGGGCGCTCGCTAGCGTTCTTCCAGTAGTTCTGAAGCATGTCGGTGGGCCATGGCGGCTGGTGCACCGTTCCGCGGGGCAGCATCTCCTGGAAGACCGGCGCCAGGTCGACGACAGGGGTGCCGGCGTCCGCGTCCAGGTCCGTGACGCGCAGGTCCCGTCCTTCCACTCCCAGCAGGCGCGGGTAGGAGATTCCGATCCGGGCCGGCCGCCTGTGGTTGCGGTGAACGAGGCCGCCGGTGGCCGGCCAGTCCGGATTGCCGCGGGGACTCCGGGGCTCGAGCTCGATGTCGCTGTCCGATCCCAGGCTGAAGTGCCAGACCACTTCCAGGTGGCTGAACTCCTCGATGCCCTGGAGGGCACTTTCGGGGATGCTCGGGACGAGACGGATGATCGACTCGACTCCGCCTTTGTAGTCGTCAAGGCGACCGGTCTGGCCCCCTACGACCGTGGCGATCACGGGCACCTGGATGAACTGGTCGAACACGCTTCCGCTCCCCTCCTGGACCTTCTCCTCGGGCGCCGACGCACGCGCGTTCCGCTCCGGGCTTCCTTACCGTACGGGCTACCGGTCTGCGAGGACGGCACGGGCTCGTACGTCGAGGTCGGCGGCCGGGCCTCCGCCTCGGCGGAGAACGGGGCTCAGCGCGCGGCGCATCTGCACCACGGTCTGTCGGGCTCGCCCGGACTGGACGCCGGTCATCGTGTCGAGTGCCTGATGCCACGTGGCGCAGGCCGCCTCGAGTTGCCCCTGCTGGACCTGTACCTCACCGAGGTACCCGAGGGTGACGGAGTGGGTCCGCTTGAACGGCGTTTGGCGCGTGCGGACGCTCCGCTTGAACTGCTGCTCAGCACCCTTCAGATCGCCCATGTCCCGCAACGCGGCGGCGGTCTCATGTGCGAGGCTCGCCTCGCCGAAGAACCACACCCGAGCGGGCTCGTCGCCGTCCTGGGGGGCGCGCGAGAGATCGGACTCTGCACGGTTGAGCGCCTCCGCGGCCTGCTTCTTGTAGCCAGCGGCAGCCAGTCCGCGGGCATGGACGACGCCGAGGAGGGCCTTCTCCCTCCAACAGGCCTCGGCGTAGCGCCGGCTGGAGAGAGATCCCTCGGCCAGGCGTACGGCTTCCTTGGGCTGATGCAGGTCCACGGCCTGGTGGGCCATCGCCCGCAGCACGTGCCCGGCGAGCGGCGCGTCGCCGGCCTCCTCGGCCAACTGGGTTGCGAGAGTCAGCCACCGCAGCGCAATCGGGTGTTCCCCAGCGTCGAAACTCGTCCAGCCCGCGAGGTAGGCCAGCTCGGCAGCGGCCGACGTCATATCCCGGCGCAGACCATCGGAGGAGAAGCGTCCCCCAAGGAGTTCGGTGACGTCGGTGCGCAGGTAGGCCACCAGGGCGGCGCGCCCCACCCCCCGGCCGCCGCGTTGCTGGTCCCGCCGGGACAGGAAGGCCGTCATCTCGCGCACGCTGGTGACGTCCTCGGCCGTCACCGTGTGCTTCGACAGGGGCTTGCGGGTGCGGGCTCGGGCAGCAGATTCCTGCCACCAGCCTTCGGTGGGCAGGGCCAGGCCGGCGACCGAGTAGGCCGACTGTGCCAGTACCTGGCGCCGTGCAATGTCCATGTCCGTGCTCCCGAGGGTCGCCAGCGTCGCGAGGGTGTCGACGCTCCACGTCGGCGTCTGTGGGTCGGCGGCATCGTCCGTTGCCAGCCCGATGTCGGTCAGCGTGATGGTGCGGCCGAGGCCACGGGAGAGCGTCTCGGCCAAGATATGCGCTGCACGGCCTTCGGGTGTGGCGCCACCGATCCAGCGGGCGATGCGGGAATGGTCATAGCGCAGGAGCTCGGTCGCGCCGTTCTCTGCGGCGACAGCCCGGAAGCGAGCGGCCAGTTGCCGCTGCGACAGGCCCCATTCCTGGACGACGGCTTCCAGTCGAGTGTTGCGTGTGCGCCCCATACGTGTGCGCCCCTGTCCCCGAAACGATCTTGCACCACGTGCACCACATCGGCGCGCTGGCCGGGATTCCCGTCAGCCCTCGCACGCGGTTGTCTCGTGAAGACGATATTCCTCCAACCCTCCTGCCTTGCAACGGAATCGGCCACGTCATGCCTACGAGCTCGGACGGTGACCGGAATTGGCCCCTATGGGGCTGAGAAGGGGAGCTGATGAACGTGCACGACTCCGCGGTCGACCTCTACCAGCCGGCCAACGCCACCCTGGCCGCCCGCAGTCTGCAGGGGCCTAACGTTGCCGAAGCGGTCATGGCCCAGGCGCCCGGCCGTATCTCGCCGACGTTGCTTGAGTGGCGCCCCTTCGAGAAGGTGGTCGTGGTCTCTGCGGACCCGGCCGCTGTGCCCCAGGCCCGTCGACAGCTGCACCGGTTGATGTGCAATTTCGGACTGGCCTTGGTCGCGGACGACCTCACGCTTGGCGCCCAGGAGCTGATGGCGAACGCGGTGACCCACGGTTGCCGCGGACAGGCGGCAAGGGAGTTCACACTTAAGGCGTCCTGCCTGCGTGGACGTGTTCGGATCGAAGTGCAGGACCCTTCCCCCGACCTACCGCTCCCTCGTTCTGCGAGCGACGACTGCGAGGGAGGCCGGGGCCTGGTGCTCGTCAACGAGGTCGCCACGCGCTGGGGATCCAAGCCGGGGCCCGGCCAAGGCAAGACGGTGTGGATGGAACTGGACGCTGCCGATGAGGAGGCCGCGTCGTGAATCTCCGTCTGTCACGGGTCACCATTCGCCGCAGGTCCGCTGAGGTAGTTGGCAGCTCCCGCTCTTTTGCAGCTCCCGTCAGGGAGACCCTGGCCCTGGTGCTCGACGAGAACGCACCCATCCTCGACAGCGACCAAGACATCGACGACGTAGTCCTCCGTCTGCGCGGTCACCTCATGGAACTCGGTCATGCCACGCCCGAGCCGCCACGTCCGGCCATCGAGAAGGCGTTCAAGGCAGCCCGGCTGCTTGCGGACATCGACGTGCCGACGGGGCACGTTCAGGCTCGCGTTCATCTGCGACAGCTGGCCGAAGCCGTGAACCTGGTCATCACCGAGCTGACCAACGCCGGCGCGGTGTGCGGTCACCAGCCCGAATGTCCCTCCGTTGAGAACCGTGACTTCCAGGCCGCGCAGGTACGTGTTCGCCACTCCGAGATCGGGTGCAGTGAGCTGTGCAACGGTGTCCTCGTCTTCGACGACACCGGATGTCTCCTCCCGTCCGGCAAGGTCGTCGACCCGCGGCGGCCTCTGCCTCTGGTCGCAAGCGGACCGAAGGCGGTGACGTCGTGATCTCCACGTACCTGACTTCTCCCGCTCGGCAGGACCTGGGAGTCCACATCCTTGCCCCCGAGGAGGCGTGCGACTTCGAGTACTGGGCCGCGCGGCTCGTCCACATCGAGCTTCTGCGTGACGCAGTAGCGGTGGCCCTGTACCGGCTCCCCCTCCTCGCGGTCCCGGCCGGCAGGGGACGCCGCGGCGGTCGCATGGACATGGTCTTCGCCGGCTGCGCGGAACTCGCCGCGCGCGAGCTTCACGGACGCCCCGGATTCCACAGCGTCGCAGCGATAGGGACGGACGTCGTATGGGGCGAGCCGGTACCCAAGGACCTGACCCCCGATGCCCGACGCCGGTTCTTCGGTCTTCAGCACAGCCCCAGGCCCGGCCGTTGACCGCGTACCAACGGCAGGCGTGCCATGCCTGAACCGCCGTCGGTAAAGCGATCACGGACATGGCGACCGAGCCGTCTTCAGGTCCGCATCGCGGTCTTCGTCCTGGCGATGGTCACCATCAGCTATGCCGGATCCGGGCCGACGCCGTGGTGACCACCCCCGGTGTGATCATCACCGTTCTCATCGTGACGGCCATGGGCCTCCTCATCCACTTCGGAGCGCGAACCGGCCGGCCTTGGCCGCCTCGGCCGGACCACAAGCCCTCGACGCGAACGCACGAGCGCCCTGATCACCACAGTCCGTCCCCGCCGCGCGACCTGTCCTGACTCAACCGAACGACGACACAAGGACCCACCTCCATGCTTCATGCCGTTCCCGCATCACCCACTGAGGTGCCGCAGGCGCCCGCCCGGATTGTGACGGGCCTCTACCTGCGGTGCCTGCGTGAAGCGAGAGGCACCACGCTCGAGGACGCGGCCCGCGCCGTAGGGGGGTCGGCCTCCGCCGTCAGCCGGTGGGAGCGTGCTGAGTCCCCCATCCGGAAGGACGCGCTGCAGACGCTGCTGACGCGCTACGGAGTGGTGGGGAAGCACGCCGCCTTCCTGATGCTGCACATGCCGCCGCAGAGCTACAGCCGCGACCAGCGCGACGAAGAGGGCCTCGCCCGGCGGGCTCCGCACGACTTCTGGGCGGATGTGGCCGACCACAAGGCGACGGCCCGCTACATCGCGGTGATGCGGACAGCGAGCGAGGTGACCCAGTTCTGCATGGCGGTCCCGGCCGGCCTGCGCACTCCGGCGTACCAGCAGATCGTGCTGGCCCCCGATGTCTGTGCCACCCCCGATGAGCCCGTGCTCGGACTGCCGTCATGGGTGCACAGGGTCCCGTGGGCCGCGGGCCAGCGGCGCACGGTGCTGCTGGACGAGACCGTGCTGACCAGGGGAGGCAGCCAGTCCGAGGCGGTGGCCGGCCAGCTTCGGCATCTGGCCGACCTCGTGAGCCGGGAGGAATCCGGCGTCCGGGGCCTGGTCGTCCGCATCCTGCCGATGAGCCCGGTCCTTTTCGTCCACACGGTCGGCTCGTACGCGGAGGTGACGCTCCACGGGCACCGCCTGGTGACGAGCATCGGCCTCTTCCCCACCTACGAGACCGGCTCCGGCGCAGCCCGGACCATAAGCGCCGGGCTGAGGGAGGCCGTCGCCGCCGCGTGCAGTCGTGAGGAGACCTACGACCGGCTCGTGCGCGCGGCCGACGCCATGCAGCGGAGGGCCACCTCGTGATCCTCGCCCGCCTGCTCACCCTCCTGCTCGGCGTCGCGCCGCCTGACGTGCCCATGGCCCGGCTTCTCGTCCTCGATGAGGAGGCCTTCATACGGCGTGTCCGTACCCCACGTCACGACGACAGCGACGGCTCCGAGATCCGGCGCTCCGGGCGCAGGGGTGCGGGCAGGACCGCCCCCGCCTGCGCCTGCCTTGCCTCGCCTGGAGGCCGCACGCCATGACCGCGATGCTGCTGAACGCCGAAGCCTCCCGCTGCCCGGTGTCCCGACCTCGGCCGGAGCCCGGGATCGTGATGCGGTCCGACCAGCGGATCCACGCCCCCAGGCTCCGTATGAGCCGGGACGGCCTCACCTACGACGGTGCCGGCCCGGCAGACCGCGACCCCGAAGGCTTTCTGTGGCCACAGGTCATCGGCCCGGAAACCGGCCGTTACCTCTACGCTGACGTCAACCCGGTCAAACAGCGCCTCGCTATGCAGAGTCCGCACCGGCTGCTGTGCCAGGTCGGGATGGGCCCGGCGACCAGAACCGCGACTGGCGTGCTGTGGCTCGTGCCCAAGGCCACCGGCACGGCCCAGGATCCCGTCCACCCGCGATGGCCGGAGATCAGAACGACCGAGCCCCCGGTGTGCGCCTTCCACGCGCCGTACGCCGCTCGCGACTGCAAGCGGATGCGCCGTTTCGGGTACGGGGCCTTCTTCGTCCGTAAGGCGGAGCTCGTCGCCGTCGAGGGCACCGTCTACCGTCCGTCGCCTGCCGGTGGGATCGAGGTCTTCAAGGGAGCGGTGTGCGAGCTGGACCCGTTCGGCGAGGAGGAGCAACCCGAGAGCATCGTTGATCCGCGCTTCATGCTCGCCCGGCATCTGGTGCGGCGCCTTCGTGGCATGACCCCGGTCGATCTTTCCGATCCGGAGCTCTACCTCAACGCTGTCCCCTGCAACCAGGAAGAGGGATGAGCAGCGTGCTTGTGCGCCTTCTTCCCGCAGCGCGGGCCAGTGACTACCAGGAGTTCCGTTCAATCCTGGACAATCCCGCCCTGGCCGATGAGGGAATCGCCGTCCAGACATGGGGCTCCCCTTTGCTTCTCGTTCCGGTCGGCGGTCGGCGCCGGGGCGGCTACTACCCGGCCGCGACCTGGAGCACCACCCTGCAGGTCTGGCTCCGCATCAGGCGCCAGCCGGGCTTTCCCGGGACACGGATCCGCTGGTCCCGCGATCTCGAGGTGTGCCACAACGTCATCTGGGGCGCCGAACCTCCGCAAGAGGGCGACAGGGCGCGCGGCCGGTTCTACGGCTACAGCGAGACGGCGATCAACGCCTTCCTCTCCCGCTTCCCGTACGTACAGGAGATGCCCGATGCCCCCGCATGATTCCGACCACGAGGCCGGTTCCCCGCACCTGAGGCTGTGCCGCCCGCTGCCCGGGGGGCCCGCTGGCCCGTACGGCAACGACGACTGGACCCAGCGCCCCGCCATCGCCCGGGTCACCGACTACCTCATGGGCGGGACCGACAACTACGAGGTCGACCTGGAGTTCACCCAGCGGCTCCTGGCCGTCGCCCCGCCACTGCGGGCCATGGTGCAGATCAGCGGCGAGTTCCGGCCCCGTGCCGTAACCGTCCTCGCGCGCGACCTGCGGATCGGGCAGTTCATCGAGCTGGGATGCGGTCTGCCCTCGTACGGCCTGCCGTCCACGCCGCAGTCCCGGGAGAGCCGATTCCCCTGGCCGGCCCACACCTACGACGTCGCGCGTGCATTCCACGACAAGCCCCGGGTCGTCTACGTGGACAACGATCCCCGCGTAGCGGGTCACGCCAACGTCAGCCTGGCCGAAGAGCCCGGCACCCGGCACCTGCACGCCGACGCCCGGGACGTGACCAACGTGCTCACGTCGGACGCCTGCCAGGTTCTCGACTTCGACCGGCCTGTCGCCGCCCTCGCGCACGACCTGCTGCCGTGGATGGACGACGCCGACGCTGCCGAGATGATGCAGGCGCTGCGCGAGCAACTGCCAGCTGGCAGCGCCATCTCGGTGACCCACGCGACCACCGACGTGGCTCCCGGGATGATGGCGGCGCTCGTCGGCCACTACGCGGACGCGGGCATCCTCTACCGGCCGAGGACGCTGCAGCAGATCCAGTCGCTGCTCGGAGCGTGGACCATTCTCCCGCCCGGCATCCTGCCGACCGGCCTGTGGCGCCGGGACCAGAAACTTCCGCCCGGCATCGGCCCCTCGACGGAGCAGAGCCACCGCTTGCCCCCGGGTGACTACTCCCACGCCTACGCCGCCATCACCACTACCCCGTAACCCAAGGAACTGTCATGTGTATCGACGAGCCGCGCTGCCCCGGCGCCGAGGCCGCTGACCGCGAGGCCGCGCGCCTGCGGGCGCACCACCCCGAACAGGGCTGGAGCCTGCTGTGCAACGGCGTCCTGCTCTTCGAGGACACCGGTGAGCTCCTCCCTGACGGGCAGGTCGTCGCCCCGCACCGCGCCATGCCCGCCAAGGCGGTGGCCGCGTGAGCCTCGTCCCCTCCCCCCGCAAGCCCGCCGAGACCCCCCTGACTAGACGCCGTGCGGGCCGGATCGAGGACCATGCCTACCTCGGCAACATGCGCACCGGCGCGCTGGTCGACCGGGACGGCAGCATCTCGTGGATGGGCCTGCCGCGCTTCGACTCCAAGGCGCACTTCACCAGCATCCTGGGGACCGAGGAGCACGGGCTGTGGCGCATTGGCCCCATCGGCCCGGACGGCGCTGCGCCCGTGGCGGACCGGCGGCGCTACCTCGATGACACCCTCATCCTCGAGTCCGTCTGGATCACCGAGGCTGGCACCGTCAAGGTGCTCGACTTCATGCCCACCACCGGCGACGCGGCGCAGCTGGTCCGTATCGTCCAAGGCGTCAGCGGCTGCGTCGCCGTGCGCTCTGTTCTGCGGGCGCGGACGGGCTACGGACGCACGACGCCGCAACTCGTCTTCGGGGGGCGCCGGGTGAGCGCCAGCCTGGACGAAGGCAGGTTGTGGCTCGACGCGGACGTCCACCTCGGCGCGCGCGGCGATGACCTGCTCTCCGAGTTCGCCGTGTCCGAGGGCGAGCAGGTGGCGTTCACTCTGTCGTGGCAGCCGGACCAGACCACCCCGCCGCCGCTGCCCGCGCCCGCCGCCCTGCTGCGGCAGACCAAGGACTTCTGGACCACCTGGGCCTCGCGCTGCACCCACACCGGCGCCCGCCGCGACGAGGTCATCCGTTCGCTGATCGTGCTCAAGGCGCTCACCTACGAGCCGACCGGCGCCATGGTGGCCGCCCCCAGCGTCTCGCTGCCCGAGGAGATCGGCGGCACCCGGAACTGGTCCTACGTGTACTGCTGGCTGCGCGACTCCGCATTCGCCGCCGAAGTCCTTGCCGAGTTCGGCTACCGGCAGGAGGTGCAGGACTGGATCGGCTGGCTCACCACCGTCATCGGTGACGACTTCGACAACCTGCAGATCATGTACGGGGTCGGTGGCGAGAGGGACCTGACCGAGGAGGAGCTCGGCTGGCTGCCCGGACACGCCGGTTCCCGTCCTGTCCGGATCGGCAACGGTGCGGCGGGGCAGCTCCAACTCGACGTGTTCGGCGAGGTCGTCTGCGCCCTGTACAAGGCGCAGCAGCACTATCCGGACCTGGCGCCGGCGGTGGCACCGCTCATCACCGGGCTCGTCCGGTGCGTGGAGACGCTGTGGCGGGAGCCGGACGAGGGGATCTGGGAGGTCCGCGGACCGCGCCGTCACTTCGTCCACTCCAAGGTCATGGCCTGGGCAGCCCTCGACCGGGCCGTCCGGTTCACCGAGGCCGGCCACATGGACGGGCCGCTGGAGCACTGGCGCGCGCTGCGCGACGAGATCCACCAGGATGTCTGCGAGAAGGGCTACGACCCGCAGCGCAACACCTTCACCCAGTACTACGGCTCCACCGAGCTGGACGCCGCCGTCCTGCACGCCCTGCTCTCCGGTTTCCTGCCCGCCGACGACAAGCGGGCCATCGGCACCATCGAAGCGGTCCAGCGGGATCTGTCCATCAAGGGCGGCTACCTGCTGCGCTACCGCACCAGCGACGACGGGCCGGGCGTCGACGGCCTGACCGGACACGAGGGCACCTTCCTGATCGGGCTGGGCTGGCAGACCGTCTGCCTCCGGCGCATCGGGCGAACCGACGAGGCTGAAAGTCTCACCGCCGCGCTGCTCCATGCCCGCAACGACGTCGGACTCCTCTCCGAGGAGTGGGACCCGCATGCCGAGCAGCAGCTCGGGAACTTCCCGCAGGCCTTCTCGCACACCGCAGCGCTCCTGGCTCTGGCGGCCGCACCCACCGCAGTAGAGCAGGCCTCGGCGGAGGTGGCCGTCCAGTGAAGGCCCTGAACCCCCCGACGTACGCGCCGTACGACGCCGTCCCCGCCCGTCGGCTGTCGGCGGAAGTCCTCGTGCCGTGCCGGGCAGCGGCCGGGTCGGCCGTCCCCGTCCGACCGCCGGTGAAGATGGTGCGGTGGCTGCGGCACGCCCTCCACACGGGCGTCTACCTCGCCACACTCCGTCTGCCCGTCGGCATCGCCGCGTGGGTGTACGAGCGCCGGCCTCGGGCTCGGCGGCGCCTTGCCTCGGACCGTGAGCCGCTCCTGTCCCTCTTATGGGTCGGAGCCGTCATCGGCGGCCTGGTGCTGGTCGTCGTGATCACCGCCGGCGAAGCCGCCGCCACACCCGCTGGAACGATCGCACCGGCCTCGTACCCCCTCGCTACCGAAGAGCAGTCGCCTCACGCGGCGACCAATGCCACGGCGGCACCTGGCGGCACCAACCACACTCCCGATGACGGAAGGCCACAGACCCAGACTTCCGGCGAGCGGGCAATCCCAGGAAACGACGTCCTTCTCGGTGCAGTCTGCGCGATCGCTGTATCCGGCCCGTACGCCGCGCTCCCCCAGCAGACTCAGGAGATCAGCATGACCAGGACGGCCGTACCGTCCTTGACGGCCGAGGTCTGGAATCACCTCTATGCCTCCGGGCGGGTGGCACCCCGGCTCATCGGCGACGGTGAACGCCGGGCCGCCCACAGCAGGTTGTCCCTGGTCCGCGGTATGAGTGCGGTCGATCTTGGCTGCGGCACCGGGAAGTGGACACGGCAGCTCGCGGCCTGGGGCCTGGACGCGATCGGCTTGGACTTCTCCCAGGTCGCCCTGGAGCAGGCCTGCGCTGCAGTGAGCCGCGCACGCTACGAGCTGTGGGACATCGACAACAACGCGACGTCCGGCCTGCTACTTCCGGGCAGCGTCGACATCGTTTCCTGTCGGCTCTCCTTCTCGTTCTTCGACCGATCCCGGCTGCTGCCGAACGTGCAGCGGTGGCTGGCCCCGCGAGGCCGGCTCTACATCCTCACGGACGTCGCCGATCAGCACGACGGGGAGCTCCCTCCGTACGAGTGCGCAATGACCGAGGAGGAGATCTCGTCCCTCGGCAATGACGGCTGGCATGTGCGGGACATGTTCCGGCTCAACCGGCGGGCGGGGATCGTCCTCCAACCGTCCGGACCGTCTGGGCCGTGAAGCCCCTTCCCGCCGCGGGGCGCGCGCCAGACCCCGAGCAGCCCTGCTGATCGTTCCGCGGAGCGGAAGCGTCACCTTCCCACGCGGGGCCCCCGCACTTGATCGACACCCATGAAGAAAGGCAGGTCCCCATGACCGCGTCACCCACGCAGCCCGCTTGCGGTACGGGTCGTGTTCCGGCGGACTCGGCCGACGGCGTCTGGACGTGGGCCAACGAGGGCGACCCGGAGTGGTCGTGGCTTCCTCGGTCCCGGACCGTCCCGGTCCCGTGCGGGAGGTACTTCGACGCCGTCCGCATGCCGGCCGACATCGCCATGCCCGTCCTCCGGCGCCTCGGCAGCGGTTCGGGGCCGGTCCTGGCCAACGACGTCACCCGCGTTTGGTGGGTCCTCCTGCCGCTCGGGGAAGCCGAGCCGGGCCGCTGGGCGCCCGGGGTCCGGGTCCTGCGCCGGGGCACCGTCATCGGCATACCGCCGCGCGAGGTCACGGGAGGCAAGGACGTCCACTGGGTCGTCACCCCGGGGGCCGACACCACCTCCGCGACCCGGCTGCGCGAGGCCCTGATCGCTGCCGAGACCGCCCCCTCCCTTCCCGTGCTGCGCCCGGTGAATCGCCCCATCTCACCGGCGAGGCGTCTGGCCCCGGCGCCGGACACAGCAGCGCTCCCTTTGAACCCCCGGCCGCTCACACCGACGCAGCTGCGCACCGGCCGGCTCCTGCTCGCCGGGAATACCAATCAGGAGATCGCCGCCGAACTGAAGGTGTCCGTGACGACCGTGCGCGAGCACCTGAAGGGGATCGGCTACCGGGCCGGCGGAACCACCCCGGCTGGCCGAGCTGCCGCCCTCCTGGCCGGCGGACATCTCCCACGGCCGCAGACCGCCATGGCCGCGCCCGACTTCACCTCCGACGACCTGGCCCTCATCCGAGCCGTCGCAGAGCTCTCCCACCCGGCCAGCGTGCCGATGCACCTGCGCGACTCCCAGGAGGACCACCTCGCGCAGCTTCGGCAGGTGGCCGGAGCCAGAAGCAACGCACACCTCGTCGCCCTGGCCTGGACACAGCTCACCGCTGCCCAGAGCCGCCCGATCGCGATGTCGGGCACGGAGGCATCATGACCCACCTCAACAACTCCGTGGCCGTCAAGGAGTCCGGAATGCCGCAGCCGCAACCACGTACCCTGCTGCAGCATCTCCTGGAGACCACCCCCGGGTTGAACTGCACTACGTGGGCCCGGTTTCAGGTTCTGTGGGGACGCATGGCGAGCGAGGCAGCACAGGGCTTAGGACTCCCGAAGCTCGCCCAAGTCCGCGTATCGCGTTCCAGCTACCAGCGATGGCTCTCCGGCGCCCACGTCACCAAGGGCGACACGGCGGTGATCCTGGAGTGGTACTTCGGCAAGAGCGCTGCCGAGCTGGCCCGGCCCGTACCCCACCGGGAGATCGTGCGTCCCAGCCCGCTTGACCCGAGCACCCTCACCGCCGCCACGCGGGCCCTGGACTACACCTGGAACACCTCCCGATACGTGCCGGGCGAGCCGAACACCGGCGTCATCGGGACCTGGGAGCTCTCCGGCGGCCGGCACTTCGACGGGACGGCCATCGGCTTGCAGCTGTACGAGGCCGCGCCCGACGGCGATCAGGTCGAGCTCAAGGAAGCCGACCTGCCGCACCTGCAGTCCTACGTCCGATCGTCGCGCCGTGGGGTGGTCCTCGCCTCCCTCGGCGCCGCGGGCGGGACAGGCCTGTATCTGCTGGACGCCGCGCACGCCCGCCGTCAGCTCACCACCGGCCAGGTTCCTCGCATCCCTGCCGCCTACCAGCTGGACGATCTCACCTTCTCGCTCGCGCGGGCGCTGTACGTCCTGGACGACGGCATGCTCGCCGACGACCTGCCGTTGACCGACCGGGCAGAGGAGCTCGGCTACTACGTCAAGACCGGTGACTCGGCACCGCCGAGATCGGACATGCCGGAACTCTCACCGGTTGGCGCCGCGTGGCTCGGCTCCAGCCTGTGCGCGCAATACATCACCCGGCGTCTCGACGAACTGCCTGCCGTCCCCGTGTTCTGGACCCGGGAAGCCACCGGCGACGAGTGCGCTCCCTGGCTCCTGTTCCGGCACAAACACGAGTACCTCCAGGCCGTGGCCAGCCGCTTCGCCGGCGCAGCCAGCCCTCTGGGGCGTGCCTTCTGCGTCCCGCAGCAGGCCGTTGACAGCACCGAGCCGTCTGAGCGGATCCTGCTGCTCCTCACCGTCGCGATGATGGAGATGCACCGGATCACGGTGTGGATCACCAGCGACCCGGCCTACGCCCAGACCGAGGGGTTCGTCCTGGCCCAGGACCGGGCCATCCTGGCCAACTGGGTACGCGAGGACTCCGTGTGGCGTGTCGCCACCACGAGCGCCGTCCAGGACGTCGCCCCCTACCGGGAAGCGATTGCGCACGCCCAGGCACACAGCATCGTCGACGGGCCCACCCCTGCCGCCCGGCTGCAGGCGCTGGCCGAGTACCTCGAGCTGGACTGGACATGGCTGGTTGTCCGGTGTCGCGCGCTCGGTGAGAGCGGGATCACTGGCATGCTGCGGCCCCGCAGTCGTCATCTCACGCTCATGGCCCTCGACCAGACTCTGCGCTTCCTCGGCGCGCTGTAGGCAGCCGCGGTGGAGGTCGATAGGCTCAACCCGCTCCGCTCCCAAGGTGATCTGAGGAATCAACGTTGACGAAGGACCGCACCCGTCCCACCGTTGTCGTGGTCGGCCTCGGTGGCACCATCGCCATGATGCCCTCCGACCGTGATGGAGCGGCTCGCCCCACCCTGAGCGCGGAGGACCTGCTCGCCGCGGTACCCCAGATGGACGGTTCGGACGTCGACATCCAGACGCTGTCCTTCGCGGGCAAGCCCGGCGCCTCGCTGACGCTGGATGACATCGACCGCCTCGCGAACCGGCTCCGGGCGATGGCCGGCGAAGGCGCCGTCGACGGCATCGTCGTGACCCAGGGAACCGACACCCTGGAGGAGACCGCCTACCTGCTGAGCCTGCTGTACGCGGAGCAGGCCCCACTCGTCGTCACCGGAGCCATGCGCGCCCCGCACCAGGCCGGCGCCGACGGGCCCGCCAACCTGCTCGCCGCCGTCACCATCGCGGCCAGCCCCCACGCCCGCGGCCTGGGCGTTCTCGTGGTCTTCAACGACCAGGTCTTCGACCCCGCGCGTGTCCGCAAGGCACACAGCACCAGCACCAGCGCGTTCACCGCCCCCGACACCGGGGCCCTCGGCGTCGTCGCGGAAGGCGCCCTCCGCCTGCTCGCCGTCCCCGCACACAAGCCCCGCCCCCTCGCCCCGCCCCTCGACAGACCAGCTCGCGTCGCCCTGTACCCCGCCACCCTCGGCGACGACGGCGCTCTACTGGAGGTGCTGCTGCACCAGGTCGACGGCATGGTCATCGCCGGCTTCGGAGTCGGCCACGTCCCCGAGGCCTGGGTTCCCATCCTCGCGAAGGCGGCCCAGCGGATCCCGGTCGTCCTCGCCTCCCGCACCGGAGCCGGCACCACCCTCACGCGCGCGTACGGGTTCGACGGATCGGAGAAGGACCTGCTCTCCCGCGGTCTCATCGGCGCAGGACACCTCGACCCGTACAAAGCCCGCCACCTCCTGACAGTGCTGCTGCGCAGCGGCGCCGACAACGACACGATCCGCGCGACGTTCGCTCCCGCCGGAACGACCGCGGAGGGACGAGGCTGATGCGAGCCACCGAACTGACCCTGGGGCGCTCCTTCGCGCTGGCCTTCGACGACGGCGACGACTTCGTCAAGGAGCTCATCGGCTTCTGCGCGGAGCAGGGGATCCGGCAGGCGATCATCCCGATGTTCCTCGGCGGATTCCGGCGGGTGCACCTGGTGGGGGCCGCTGGCCCGCTGCAGGACCCGGAAGCGCCCGTGTGGGACAAGACGGTCCTGGAGACGGTGGAGGCCGTCGGCGCCGGGACCCTCGCCTGGAGCCCGGATACCAACTCCCTGGCCCCGCACCTCCACGTCGCGGTCGGACGCAAAGACCTCGAGGCCGCCGGCAGCGTGTCCCATCTGCTGTGGGCGGAGGTCCAGTTCATCCAGGAGATGGCGTTGCAGGAGGTCATCGCGCCGTCGATGCTGCGGCCCGAGTGCGGGCCGCACAGCGTCCCGACGCTCACCTTCGAACCGTCGCCGGGGACCGTCCCGCCGTCGTAGGCGTCGCGCCCCGCGGCGACCGGCTCGCATGCAGAGTCCGGTATACGGCGTGGAACGGCGTGGTGCCTGCCACCTGGGCGGGGCCGGTGTTGAGGAGCCCCCAGGCGTGGCCGAGGCCGATCAGGTGCGTGTCGTTGGCGGCCCCGGCCTTGTCGACGAGGTCGGCGATCATCGGGCGGACATCGGCTGGGGCGATCTCGACCGCCCGGGCGATGTCATGGGTCTCCGGGTGCTCGGCAAGCGCGCGCAGCAGCCGCAGGTCCCGCTCGGTGAAGTCGGGGATGCGCTCGGGGGCCGGCGGCGGAGGTACCTGTCCGCTGGCCAGTACGGCGTGGGCGCGGGCGGGCCGGCCGCTCCGGCTGGTGATGCCGTACTTCTTGCCGATGGCGACGATGTGGCCGGTGAACGTCGTGGTGCTGATGCCCAGGGCCTGGGCACCCTTGGCGTTTGATGCTCCGGCGACCAGTTGTCCGGCGGCCCGTTTCTCGGCGGGGGTGAGTTGGGTGAGTTCTTGTGCGGTGCGGATCTTCGCAGGCATGGGAGGTGCTTTCGGTGGTGTGGTGAGTGCCCGGCTCAGGTCACGGGGTGGTGTACCGGTCGTGGTCGATGTGCCAGATGAACGCGTGGACGATGTGCTTCAGGGCCTGGGCGTGGTGCGTGAGCGGCAAGGAGCCGGTGGCGGACAGCTCGTCGATGAGAGCGCGGGCGAGCACGGCCTGCTCGTCACACAACCGGGCGGCGGCCCTGAGCGCCTCGGGAAGCTGCAGGCGGTGCTCGCGCATCAGCAGTGTCGGCAGGCTCAGCGGCGGCACGGGGCTCCGGCTCGCCTCCCGCGAGTAGGAGGCGAGGTCGTTGACCCACCCGGCCAGACATGCGACCGCGAACTCCGACCGGTCCACCAGGTGCGCAGCGCCGTGCCGGTCGGGCAGTTCGTAGGAGAGGGCGATCGGTGTGATGGCGGTGAGGGTGCGGGCGAAGACGGTGAGGGGCCGCATCGTGCGGTAGGTGTGCAGCGGGACGCGGCTGGGGTCGTTCAGGTGGTGGGCCTCCCAGAGGAGCCCGCGGAGGTTTCCGTGCAGGTGTCCGGTGAGGGTGAGGTACTGGCTGGGCGTGGCCCTGTCCCGGATGCGGTCGAGGAGGTCGAGCAGCGCTGTCGTGAACGGTCCTGGCGGTGACGTTGGGGTGTTGTCGGCCAGGACGCCGGTCAGCTCGTCGATGTGGCCGGTCAGGGCGGCGGGGTCGGCCGCGGCGGTCGTCTCGCCGTGGGTGTCGTCGAAGGCCACGAGCCACAGGAAGAGCTCGGCGGCGAGCAGCAGGCTGTCGAGATCGGCGGTGGGCAGCGCGCGGACGATGCCCTGGCTGGTGATGCCGCACAGGGTGCGGAGCTCGTCGGCCGGCACGGGGAGGTTTCGTTCGGCGGCCCAGCGTCGGAGGTGTCTGTCCGCGGTGACAGCGTGGGGGCTGGTCGGGAACGGGCCGGGGAAGGCGGCACCGAGATCGGGCAGGGTGAGGGGGACGGGCGCGATGCCGGGGCCGCTGTTCACGCCGCCTCCCGGGCGGTGCCGCTCTGGCGGGCTTCAGTTCTCATCCGCAGGACGGACGGGTGGACCGTGATCGCGCCGACTGGCACGGGCCGGATCCCGGGGGCCGGTCGCAGCCGCCAGCGGGAGGCGATGAGGGCCGTGATGATCGTCATCTCGGTCCAGGCGAACGCGTCGCCGAGGCACTGGCGCTTGCCGGCGCCGAACGGGATGAAGGCGTTCTTCGGCGGCTGGGGCCGGTCCGGCAGCCAGCGGTCGGGGTCGAACCGCAGCGGGTCCGGGTAGAGGCCGGGGTCGCGGTGCAGGGTGTAGGGGCTCCAGACGACGTCGGTGCCGGCGGGCAGGGTGAAGTCGCCGAGCCGGACCGCGGCGGTGGCCTGCCGGGTCACCAGCCAGCCGGGGCTGTACAGGCGGAGGGTCTCCTGGACAAGAGCGCGGGTGAACGTCAGCCGGGGCAGGTGGTCGGCGGTGAGTTCCTGTCCGGCCAGGACGGTGTCGACTTCGGTGTGGAGTCGTGCCTCGAGGTCGGGGTGGCGGCCGATCTCGTGGAAGAGCCAGGCCATGACGACCGCCGTCGTCTCAGATCCGGCGGCGAGCAGGCCGGTGACTTCGGACAGGATCTCGTCGTCCGGGAGCGGGGCGCCGGTCTCGTCCCGGGCGTCCAGGAGCATCGAGACGACGTCGTCGTAGTCGTCGGGGCGTGTGAGGTGGTCGGTGATGATGCCGGCCACCGCGTGGTGCAGGGTGCTGCTGGCGCGGGCGAGCCGCCGGTTGTGGCGGGTGGGCAGCCGGTCGAGCAGGGGCAGCGGCACGAGGGCGCGCCGGAGGGCCGCCTTGAAGAGGGTGTCCACGCTCGTGAGGATCGCGCGGGCGGTGTGAGGTGCGGGGGCGGCGGAGAACGCGGCGCGCATGACGATGTTCTGGGCCATCAGCTGCATCTCGGTCTTCAGGTCGAGTTCGCCGCCTTCGCTCCAGGCTCCGATGGCGAAGGCGGTGGTGTCGCGCATGGTCCGGACGTAGCCGGTGACCCGCTCGCGGTGGAAGGCGGGCTGCATCAGCCGGCGGCGCGCGAGATGCCCGGGGCCTTCGGCGACGGGAAGGGCGTCCTTGCCGAAGAGCTTCAGCTTCTCGAAGAGCAGCCCCTTGGTGAAGTGACCGGACTGGGCGGTGAGCATCTGGTGGATCAACTCGGGCGAGTTCACCACGGTCACGGACTTCGGACCGAGCATGATCCGCACGATGGGGCCGTGGGCGCGCAGTTGCTGGAGGAAGCCCAGCCGGTCGCGAAGGAGCGGCAGCGCGTGTCCGATGAGCGGGCGCCTGCCCGGAGCGATCGGCGCGAGCCGGTGGTCGTCCGTCACGAGGCCACTCCTTCCGTGTGCCGTCCGGGGCCGTGCCGGGTCAGCAGTTCGCGGGCGGCAAGGATCTCGGCCTGGATCATCGCGGTGGGGGCGTAGAGCGTCTTGTCGTGCCACAGCGCCGGGGGCCGGTGTCGGCTGCCACGGTCGTCGAGGGCGTTCTCGGCGCGCTGGAGCGCTGTGCGCCACCCGGGCCGGGTGGCGGCGGCGGGATCGGCGAGGAGGATCTGCACCGCGTACGCGGTTTCCTCCGCCGTGCCGCCCCAGACGCCCCAGGTTCCGTCGTCGTGCTGGCTGGCCAGGACCCGGTCGACGGCCGCCTGGATGGCTCGGCGGGTGCCCGGTCCGGGGTGGCCGAGGAGGGCTCGAACGCACCGCTCGGTGGCGTAGTACGGGGAGGCGTGCCACTTGTCCGTCCAGGCGCCGTCGGTCTGCTGATCCACCAGCCAGTCGCGCACGAGGTCCATGCGCGGGTGGTGGACCGGGCGCGCGGCCGGCCGCAGACGGAGGTGGGCTGTCAGGGCCTGGAGGGCGTGGGCGTTCGCCGTGACGGATCCGGTGTCCTCGCCGATGTAGCACCGGTAGTGGGTGTCGGCCCAGAACGCGGCGAGCGGGGCCGGGTCACAGGCTGTGCCGGTGACGGCGGCAACCAGCACGGCCATCGAGGTGTCGTCGGCGTCGGGCAGGAGACCCGGGGCACCGCGGACCCCGGCCGGGTCGTAGATGTCGTGTGCCCAGCCCTCGGCCGCGGCGCGGCACGCGGGCGGCAGGCCGGGGCGGGCGAGGGCGGCGGCGACCCACAGCCGCTCGAAGACACGGACCGGTGCGGCCTCCGGCAGGAGCCCGCCATAACGGCGGGCCGCAGCCGACAGAGCCGCCCTCGCCTGCTCTCCCTGCGCACGGTCCGGCTGAGAGGCGAGCCATGCGGCCGTGGCCGCGGGCGAGCTACCGAGCAGGCCGTCCGGCACGGGCACCACGCCGCCGGGCAGATGCCGAGCGACGCCCTCGAAGGTGTGGTGGAGCTTGCCCGGGACACCGGCGCGGCACCGCTGCGCGATCTCCTCGTGCCGATCGGGCCGGAATCCGGGCGGCACGCTCAGGCGCGCCCCGCGCGACACCGGCCCGAGGCGGGGCAGCGTGCCGAACACGGGCCGGTCCAGGAGGTCGTTGATGCGGGCGACGAGGCTGGGGACGAGGACTTCGATGGCTGCGGTGTCCGGCCACGGCCCGTCGGCCGGCAGGGCGCGCAGCGCGGCGACGCCGTCGGCCGCAGCCGACGCGAGCCGGCCTCGGGTCGAGACGGCGGGGGTCTCGTCCCGGACGATGGTGGCGAGCAGGGCTTCGACAGCGCTGAGCGTCGGAAGCAGCCGGTACCGCGCCGGCCCTTCGCCCCAGGTGCCATCCCGCAGCTGCTGGTCCAGCAGCCATCCGAGCCGGGTACCGTGCCCGTCGAGCTCCGGTGCCAGGGAGATGACGCGCGCCGTCTCGTACACCGACGCGCGGACGCTGCCCCACGGGTCGGCGTCGATGTCCGCCATCAGGCGGACGGCCTGGGAGTCGAACCGCCGAAGCGCCTGCGGTATGACAGCGGTGCTGGCCCGGGTGCCGGTCACGACTGCCGCACCGTGGCTATGCCGGCGATCTCCCTCAGGGCCTCGGCGGCGGGGAAGGGAAACGGGGCCCGGTCGAGTACGGTCAAGGCCGCATGGCGCCGGGCCGTGATCATCGTCTCGACCTGCCGGCGAGCGCCGGAGTGCTCGATGACGTCACGTACGCGCCCGAAGTCCTCGTCCGACAGGTCCGGGTTGCCGACCGCCGTGCGCAGCAGCCGTTTGTCGGCGGCGGAGGCCGATTGCAGGGCGAGCGCCATCAGCACGGTGGCCTTGCCCTCCCGTATGTCGTCACCGACCGGCTTGCCGGTCTTGGCCGGATCGCCGAAGACGCCGAGGAGGTCGTCGCGCAGTTGGAAGGCCTCCCCCAGCGGGATGGCGAACTCGCTGCAGGCGCTGTGCACATCGGGTCCGGCGCCGGCGAGAGCCGCGCCGATGCGCAGCGGCCATTCCACGGTGTAGGAGGCGGTCTTGTAGCGCACGATCCGCAGCGCGGCCTCGATGTCGTCGCAGGGGCGGCCGGTCGCCATCAGGTCGAGGTACTGGCCGTACACGAGCTGGCTGCGCATGGTCTCCAGCAGGGGCTGGATCTGCCACGTCGCCTCCGCGCCAGGGCCGGTGCGGATGAGGTCGTCCGACAGCGTCAGGACGAGGTCGCCGAGCAGGAGGCCGGCGGCCAGGCCGTGAGCCGTGGCCCGGCGGGGCGGGTGCCCGTCGGCGACGTACGCCGTGGCGAGCGCGCGGTGCGCCGTGGGGCGGCCGCGGCGCAGGACGCTGCTGTCCATCACATCGTCGTGGATCAGAGCGAAGGCATGGAAGAGTTCCAGGGACGCGGCCATACGCAGAATCCGGTCCCGGTCGCCGCGCCCCTCACCGGCGTACCAGCCTGTGACGCACATGTGTGCCCGCAGGCGCTTGCCGCCGTCCAGGAGACTGCTCAGCGTCGTGAACAGCGGAGTCACCTCCGGCCCAGGCGCGGCCTGGGCCCTCTTGACGAGGAAGTCGGCGAGGATCGCGTCGACTTCGTCCCGTACGGCGGGCAGATCCGGCAGGGCGGTGGCGGATGTCACCGGTCGGCGTTTCCCCGTCTGGTCGAGGACCGTCATGGGGGCCTCCTTCTTCTTCAGAGCGGACCGAGATGGGCGGCTGTGAGGGGGCGGGTCGGCGTCGCCGGGCCGGACTTACCCGTGGCGCGGCAGCACTCCTTGCTGCGTGGTGCGGGAAAGGCGAGGTTCAGCGCGGCCGGGCGGAGGCCTGCAGCCGCCCGGCGGCGGGCCGTCGCGGCTCGGTGCTAGCCGGGCGAGGCGGGGTGCTCGGTGCCGGTGTGAGCGGGGTGAAGCGGCAGGGAAGTGCCGTCAGGACGCGGTAGATGGGGTCGGGCCGGTGCGCCAGCTGCTCGGCCGGTACGGCGAGTTCGATGTCCGGCAGGGTGGCGGTGAGCCGCTCGATCGCCGCGATCGCGACGACGAGGGCGATGGACTGCGCGGGGCACTCGTGCGGGCCGGCGGCGAACGCCAGGTGCGCCTTGCGGTCGGAGCGGGATCCCTCACTGGTCTGTCCCGTGTAGGGGCAGGTGTTGATCGCGGCGTAGGAGACGAAGACCGGTTGGCCCTGCTCGATGTCACGTCCGTGGAAGTGCACGGAACGATTCGGCCGGTGGAGGCTGTACATGGCCAGGGGCGGGTCGTTCCACAGGACGTCGTCGATTGCGTGCCGGATGGGCAGGCTGCCGGTCGTGAGGGTGCCGCGGTAGCGGTCGTCGGAGAGTATGCGGGCGGCGGTGTTGGCGATGAGACCGGCCAGCGTTTCCCAGGCGGCGCCCTGGGTGATCAGGACCTGGTTGGTCACTTCTTCCGGGGACAGGCCGTTGGGGTGGTCGATGAACCACGAGGTGAGGTCGTTGCCTCGCTGGGCGGCCTTCGTCTGGTAGAGCGCGCTGAGGTAGGCGCCGAGGGACTGCTCGCCTTGGGCCTTGCGGGTGAGATCTGTGCTCGTCATCGCTTCGACCGCGCCGATGAGCTGGGCCGCGGCAGCGTCGGGCATCCCGAAGAGGGAGTTGAGCACCATCAGGGGGAGCCGCCGGGCGTACTGGTTGACGAGGTCGGCGCGGCCGGCGTGGGAGAACTCGGCCAGGAGTGTGTCGGCGTGCCGTAGCGTCGTTTCCCGCACGTGCCGGGGGTCGAGGAGCGCGAAGCTGTCGGTGATGACCCGGCGCAGGTGGGCGTGTTCCTGCCCGTCGGCGAAGAACAGGCTGGGGCGCCACTGGAGCATCGGCATGACCGGACTATCGGCCGGGACGTGCTGCATCCATCCGCGGGTGTCCTTGGTCCACAGTCCGGTCTGGTCGTGGAAGAGGTCCAGGGCGGCCCGGTAGTCGGTGATCACCCAGACGAGGACGCCGGCGTCGATCTCGGCGAGTCCTACGGGGCCCTGCTCTCGCAGGCGGGCGAAGCTGCGCTGGGGGTCGGCGGCGTGCTCGGCGGTGTAGAGCGGCACGGCGGAGAACTGAGGGGCGGACGTCATGAAAGATCGGCTCCGGCGCGGGATACGAGGTGGTCGGCCAGTGTTCTGAGGGCGTTCAGTACCGACGTGCGGTCCCTCGCGTCGCAGGTGACCAGGGGGGTGTGCTCTTCCAGGTCGAGCCTTTTGCGCACGAGGTCGAGTTCGTGCTCGGGGGTGTCGGGGAACTGGTTCAGTGCGACGACGTAGTCCAGTCCGGCCTCCTCGACGAGGTCCATCACCTCGAAGGAGGCGCCCAGTCTGCGGGTGTCGACGAGGACCAGGGCGCCGAGGGCTCCCTGGGCGATGTCCTCCCAGATGACCCGGAACCGCTCCTGCCCGGGCGTCCCGAACAGGTACAGGACGATGCGGGCGCCGGGCAGCGTGAGGCGGCCGAAGTCGAGGGCGACCGTGGTGGTGTTCTTGCCGTCGACGACCAGGTCGTCGACCGAGGCCGCGGCCTGTGTCATCGGCTCTTCCGTGTGCAGGCTGCGGATCTCGGACACCGTCTCGATGGCCGTGGTCTTGCCAATCCCGAACGGCCCGACGATGAGGATCTTCACCAGGTCGAAATCCCCGTCGGGCAGGTACACCGGTGACGGCGGGCTGCTAGAGGGCGGTGAGGAGACCATCGCGGACCCTTTCCAGGAGAGACTTGGGGGGCCGCCCGGCCCCGGGTGTCCGAATGCCGTCGGGAATCCCGGAGAGAGGCGTTCGTGCCATCAGGTAGCCGTCGTCGACGAGCTGGGAGGCGAGCATCTTGCAGACACCCATCGGCAGTCGCAGGTAGCCGGCGGATTCTGCGACGGTCAGCGACCCCTTGGCGGTCAGGTCGAGCAGCCGCTGCTGTGCCGGGGTGTGGTGGGGCTTGGCCGGAAGGCCGGTAGCGATAAGCACGGTGAGCGCCTGCAGTGAGTTGCGGGTGGGGGCGCTGCTGCCTCCGGGCGCCAGGTAGCTCGGGACGAGCCTGCGTCCCTGGCCTTGGCTCATGAGGCGGGGCCGTCGTTCCGCGACGACACGCTCATGACCTTCTCACCGAGCTTCTTCGCTCGAGTGGCCATGGTCTGCGCGATGATGCCCATGGGCGTCGCCGGGCCGAACGCGGCGGCCAGGTAGGCGTTCGTCCCTCCGCCCACGGGCATGACCATGAGGGTGCCGGCGCTCACGCCGTCCTGCGACGTGGGGTCGACGTCCAGCTGCACGGTGATGGTCGAGATGGGCGTCTTCTCGTGAGCGCCGAGGGCCTCCACCGCCGCGGCACGGCTCGCTCCGTGGAGGGACGAGATCGCCGCGGAGACCCGGTCGACCATGTCCCTCTTGGCACGGTCGTCCATGTCCCTCTTGGCCCGGTCGGCCGTGCCCTTGGCGGTGCCTTCGGACACCCCCACGACGATTCCGTCAGAGGAGATGATCAGTGCGATGTGGACACCGCTGATCGTGGTGATCGGGTCCAGGACCCAGGACGGATCGGCGATCTGCGCGGCGAGGGTGGAGCTGCTCATGTTCGGTCCTCATTTCGGATGTCAGAAGGGGTTCCGGCTCGTCCAGCGGCTATCCCCTGTTCGAACGCGTCCCAGGTGTTGCGGGCCTGCTCCGGCTCGGGGGGACGACCTCCGGGTACGGCGCGCTCCTCCAAACCGGGCACCCTGCGGCCGCGGCGGTGCCGCTGGGGCAAAGCCCCGCTGTCCGAGCTGGCGGCCCCGGGGTCGTCGGAGGTGATCGCTCTGCGTGGTGCGCGGGGAGCAGGGGCCGGCAGAGGGGACATGGCGGATAGGGGGGCCGTGTGAGGGTCGATCGAGGTGACCAGAGCCGGGGGAATGGTGATGATCGCGCGGACCCCCGAGTAGGGGGACGCCTGATCGACGGTGACCTGGAATCCGTGGTCAGCGACCAGCTGGCCGATGGCCGCGAAGCCGAGGGCGGGAGGATCACCGAGCTCGGTCAGCAGAACCTGCTGCCTGCCGGCGAGCAGTTGCGCCGCGCGACTGGCTTCCTCGGTAGTCATGCCCTTGCCGGCGTCGTCGATCTGGATGCACACCGCCCCGTTGTCGGTCTGCAGGAGGGTGACCTCCACCGAGAGGTCCGCCCGTGACGACTCCAAGGCGTTCGCCAGCAGCTCCGTGCAAGCCACCGCGATCGGCTCCGCAGCGCGTCCGACAACGCCGATGGTGTCGGTGCGCAGCTTGGAGTGGAGGTGGATGCGCTCGAAGCCGTGCAGACGGGAAGTCGCCCCCGTGACGAGGTCGGGCAGATGCGTGTCCGGGCGGACGAGGCCGGGCCAGGAGCCGGTGACGATGGCCGCCTTCTGCACCAGGCGTACCAGCTGCTCGTTGACGTGGTCGAGACGGAAGTAGTTCTGGAGGGTCTCGTCGTCCTCGCATGTCTGCTGCAGCGTGTCGAGATCGGTCTGCAGCTGGTACGACTTCGCCTGGATCTCCATGCAGGCGCCTCGCAGTGCGGCGCGTGCGGCCGCATCCACACGCTGCCGCTCTTCGAGAACCGCCCTCGCGAACATCTCCTGGAGGGAGTCGAGGAGAGCCGCGAACTCGGTGCCGAAGAGGCTGGTGTCCATCAGGCCAGGAACGGGGTAGTGGGGGCTGCGCAGATGCAGAGCCTGGCTGGGCAGCCGCACATTCACGAGGTGCTGCAGCGCCTCGTTCCTCCGCTGCTCCTCGGCCTCAGCGGCCGCTCGGCCCTCGGCGTGACTGCGAGAGAGGGCCCGGCGTGATCGCGCCATGAGGGCCACGGCGGCAGTGACGCCGCCGACGGTTGTGCCGCTCAAGGCCGCGATGGCCACTTCGTGTATCGCAGTCACGGTCAGGTCCTCGGGTATCGAGGCCGCTTCCCCGGACACCGTTGGGTGATGTCAGGGTCACCCTGGGGGATGCCCGGCATCCGGGGAAGTGGCGGATGGCGACAGGCGAGTGGTCGAGTGCTCCCGGGCCCTCGCCTGAGGGACGTGAGGGGTGGTGCAGTCGTCAGTACCAAGTCCGGCCCCACCCCACAGGACAGGGCCGGTTTGGAACTGATCAACACCCTGCCGCGCTCCTGGAGGGTTCCGCCAGGGCGCGGGTGTGTCACCTCGGTGGTCACTTTTCCTGTCCCGCCCCACAAACCCGAGCGGCGAAAATGGCACAACCCTTACAAATCCCGGATCCATTGAGGGCTGGCCGCTGGAAAAGTGACCATCGGGGTGACACACCGGTCTCCTGGACGCGGGTACCGGACGAATGCCACGGTGAGTGGCGGCTGGCTGGCAGCACCGCCGCCGCCCACCACTTCTTTCGCGCCGACGCGCCCGCGCCCGCCTCAGCAGGCCGAAGCGGCGCCCTGATCCCCGCGAAGAGAGCGAGCCTTCGTGACCGCTTCATACCTCTCCCCCCGGCGCCTGATTGCCGGAAGGGACGAACATCCCCTGGGGGTCGGCTGCCGGCCCATCGGTGGTCCGGCGACCAACGAAGGCCGTCCGGTCGGATGGGCCCAGGTGGCCGACAGCAGCGCGGTCGACGCCCTGCTCCGCGCGCATGCCCTGGGGGCGACCGTGTACGACACCTCGGACGTCTACGGGCTGGGCCACTCGCAGAGGTTGCTCGGCAAGATGCTCGCCCAAGTGCCGCGCTCAAGCGTGAGCATCACGTGCACCGTCGGCACCTACAAGGGGACTGGCCAGCACGCCTACAGTTCCCTCAACCTCTTCCGCCAGGTGGAGCAGACCCAGGAGAACCTGGGCGTAAGGCAGCTCGATGTGCTGGTCCTCGCCCACGCCGACTTCGGGCCGGGCGACCGCTACCTCGAAGAAGCGCGGGACACCCTGCAGGCCCTGCGCGATTCCGGCGACGTCGCGGCAATCGGGATGCGCGTGCCTGGCATCCTGCCAGCAAGCTCAGCCACTTCCGATCCGGGCGTCGGCCACTGGGGAAGCCAGCTGCGCTACGACTTCCTCTTCGAGCAGCTCAACCCGCAGGTCCTCAGCACCGCCGTCAATCCGCTCGAACCGCAGACCGATTACGCTGCCGCGGCCGAAGCTCGTAGTGGGGAGAGCGTCTTCTCGTTCGCGCGCCGGCACGGTGCCGCCACCATGATCCACGAACCGCTCCTGCACGGACTGCTCACCGGGAAGTACGGTCCCGACGCGGCCTTCTCCACCGGCGACGTTCGCTCCCGGTACACCCCGGCGGACCTCGAGATCGTCAACCGCGGCCTGGAGGCGCTCCGCACTCGCTTCGGGAGGGACCCGCAGGCTCTCGCGCGGATTGCCCTGCACTACTGCCTCAGGCGCTGCCCTGACTCCATCGTGCTGGCCGGGGCCTCCAGCCCAGAACAAGTGCACAAGAACTTCGAGGGTCTCAATGCCGAGGTGAGTGACGACGACTACGCCGTCGCGGAGCGAGCGTATTCGACTCTGCACGCCGAGTTCGCCCGGCATGCCGCCTCGACGACGGCAGCGCCCTAGCGGCCGTCAGAAACGGGACGACTCCTGGCTCAGCCGCGACTTCTTTCGCGGCAGCCTCGGAGTCAGCGCTCAGTGCCGATAGCGTCCGGCGGTCTCTTGAGACCGCGGCACTCTCCCTGGCCTGTCCGCACTTTCCACCTCATGGGGCCGACTGATCCGGTCACACAACCCCAACTCGCCAGGCTGCTCGCCGCGGCCCGGCGCCGGGAGACCCACGGCATCCTCGCCGCCTCCCGGGTCGATATCAGCGATGCCGATAGGGAGTACGAGGCGATGCTCGAGAACATCCGAACCCTGAGAGCGGGGCTTGCTCTCGCGCGTGAGGAGAACGTCCTGTGACCTCACCGAGAACGCCCACGGCCGCCGTGACGGCACAGAGCCCGGAGACGATCCCTCCCCCCGTACGCCTCGATCTGCCCTTCATCGAGACAGGCAAAAAGCTCACTGGCGACGCGCGAGCGGAGTTCGCGAAGAAGGTTGTGGCCGCCTACCGCACCCCGGGCCGCACGATCACTATCCGGGAGATCTGCGAGGCGACGAACCGATCCTATGGAGCCATCCACTCCCTCCTGAGCGAGGCCAGGGCCACCAAACGCGGACGCCGCACCGCCGGCACGGAAGAGCAGGCGAGCTCGTGAACGAGCCCCACCGGCCCGAACCGGGCTACCCCGCTCTCGCGGAGGACCTGCTGGCCCGTGCGCAACGGGCCAAGGAACACTGGCGCACGCCCGGCGCCGAACGCCTCGGCATGTCACCACACGCGCTCGCGGCCCTGGCCCAGACCCAGCACGACAATGCCGCCGGGCTGAAGCGGATCGTCGAACGGCTCGGGCAGTGGCCGGGCCGCAGCACCGTGGGGACGGACGCCTGCCAGGCCGCCGTGGACATCGCGGTGCACAGCGACCACAACCCGGCGCTTCAGCGGACGCTGCTCGGTCTGCTCCAGAGAGCCGTGGAAGCCGGTGACGCCACCAGCGCCCAACTCGCTCACCTGCACGATCGCTGCCTGGTCAACGCTGGCCAAGCCCAGCTGTACGGAACCCAGCACTGGTACCGCCCCGACGGGCTCCTTGAACCGCACCCGATCGCCGATCCCGAACAGTTCGACACCCGCCGAGCCGGCGCGGGCCTGCCGCCGTACACCGACCAGGCCCGCCGTCTGCGCGAGCGACACGGGCCGATCGCCTCCTTATCTGCCCCCGCCGCGGTTGAACCCACTCCTGCACCCGACACACGCGCGGCGTGACCGCGCCACGACCCCAATCCACCCGAACCGGTCCTGCGCGCCGCCACCCGTCCAAGGAGATGGCCCCCTTGTCCCTTGCACAGCCCACCCTCGACAACGAAATCCGCGTCGTGTGCTGGAACATCGAGCACAACGGTCGCGGCCGACACGGAGGGGAGGACCACCGCGAGCTGGCCCGCGACATCCTCGCCTCCATCAAGCCGCACGTGGTGCTGCGCCAGGAGCTGACCGGCGCTTGGGATCGCGGGAAGGCGGACCTGTACGCCGAGGCCAACCGGCTCGGCGGCCTCACGCCGTTCATGTCCCCCCCGCAGGAAGGACGCAGCCGCAACCCGGTCGGCGTGATGGTCGACCCCAACGTGTTCTTCGTCGACGGCGACTTCGAACACGACATGCCGTGGAAGCCGATCTGCAATCCGCGCGTCCGCCTCAAGGGCTGCCCGAAGCCGATCGACTTCGCCTCGGCACACCTGTGCCACTTCGACCCGGACCTGCGCGCGACCGAGGCACGGCGGCTCACCACCCTCGCCGACAGCGCCCGCAGTGCCCTGGTGGGGATGGACGCGAACAGCTACCCGCACCGCACGGACCTGGAATCCGTGGCGCTCCCGGACTGGGACAGGGTCGAGGACCGCGTGCACTACCAGCACCGGACCATCGAGCGTGCCGACCGACGTGTCTCCGACACCCGACCGGACGAGATCCTCTCCGGCGGAAACCCGGTCTTCACCGACCTCGGCCTGCACGCCGCCACGGTCCTCGGCCAGCCCGGCGCCCTCGCGGCTACGGCGAGCCTGAAGCGCACCGACCAAGGGCCCGCCCAACGCATCGACCGCATGTACTGCACCCCCGACCTCGTGCCGGCCCTGACCGCCTTCGAGGTCCTAGCGACCGACGACGTCCGAGCGGTCTCCGACCACGCCCTGCTCCTCGCGCGATTCGACCTCGACGTCCTGCGCCGAGCCCTCACGCCCACCCGCTGACACCTCAACCTCTGGGGGACCTTCGTGCTCATCAACGCAGCGATCTGCAACTTCGAGAACAACGGCGGTGGCGACCGCGACCTGTGGCAGCGCATGCACGACCGCCTGGCCTCGCTCAACCTGCATCTGCTCCTGCGGCAGGAGATGTGGAACGCACAGGACAACGGCAACGAGCTCGCGGACGCGGCCGAAGCCATGCTGGGCATGCCCGGTTTCATCGGCCGCGAGTGCTGCACCGCCGTCTACCACGACCCGAAACTCTTCACCTCGGTCGACGAGTACCCGAAAACCGGCCCCACGTGGGCACTCCCACCGACCGTGTGCAGCTTCCAGCTCGCCGGAACGACCCCCAACGCCGCCCCGCTGATCGTGGGCTCCTACCACCTCAACTACTGCTCCCCCACGTCGCGCCTGGCGGAGGCCGAGTGGCTGACCAAGTGGAACGACAAGTGGGTGAAGGACGGCGACCGATACGTCCACTACCCCGCGCTGCTCGGCGGCGACAACAACAGCTACCCCGTCGTCGGAACCCCGGGAGACCCGGCCCTGCCCGTCCTGGAGGAGATCCAGGATGAGCCCCACCGGGCGCATCGCTCCTACCTCGGGGCGGACGGCGTTCGCCGGATGGACGACCGGCCGGACGACACCCTGCGCGCCGCCGGCCTCCAGGACGTCGCCCGCCACCTCGTGGCGACCACGGGTGACACCAGCGCGGTCGCGCCCACGGTCGACGCCTGCGACACCCACGGCCCGGACGCGCGCATCGACCGGATCTACGCCAGCAAGCAGCTCCTGCCCGCCGTCCGCGAGGTCGAGGTCGTCGACATGAAGGGCCTCTCCGACCACCACACGGTCGTGGTGCGCCTGGACCGGGACACCCTCACCGAGATCCTCAACTACCCGCTCACCCGGGCGGCGTGACCGATTCCTACGATGCGAGGCCCGCGCCTTCCATGCCACGCTTCCCGCTGGCGCCCATCGCCGCTCCGCTCTGCCGCCCCTCACCCGAGGAGTGCGCTGAGGACTACGCCTGGTTCTGGGAACGCCTCGCCGACCCGAACCTCCTTGACGGCGCGGTTGGTGTGAAGGTGGACGGCGCCGTACTCCTTGCGGTGCCCGCCGGCGGCAGCCGCCGTGGCGGCTACGTGTCGGTGGGCACTGTGGCCGAAGCCGTGCGCGTCTGGGCGGCTCTGCGGGACCGGCCCGGATTCCCGCGGGTCCGACTTGGCCTGTCGGCCCATCGAGACACCTGCCACACCGTCAACTGGGGGCCGCGCCAGCCCAGGGATGATGCCGAGCGGGGCAGGCACTTCGGGTACGCGCCGTCCGCAATCGACGCCTTCGTCCGCCGCTCGATCCCCGACCGCCCGGCGGCCCAGGTGGGGCACGCCCCGCACCAGGACGACGAGCGGTCCTGGGACCGGGATCCGCTGAAGTCGACGCTCCGCGATCTCGGCGGCTGCCTCACCGTGCTTCTGCTGGGCGTTCTGATCACCCTGCTCGTCTCGGCGGCCAAGGTGCACGCCACCGGCCCCGCCTCTATCTCCCCTCCTCTCTCGACGTGGGCGCCAACTCTCCCGGTTGGCACCACTTCGCCCTCTCCACTGACCTCACGACGATGGGCGGCGCGATGACGAAGCCGGGCTCCGCGAAGGCGGAGCGCAACGAGGTCTTACTCAAGCATCTGGAGACGCTGGACTGGTCCATCAGCGGCTTCGCCCGCCGGATCGCCGCTCGATGCGAGGCCGTCCACCTGCCCTACACGGTGGTCACGAGCACCGTCTCGCGATGGTGCAAGGGCGCAACCCCCAGCGCCGACCTCGCGGCCGCCGCGTGCCACGTGCTGTCCCATGCCCTGCACCGGGTAGTGACGCCAGAGAGTCTTGGCTGGCCGTCCGACACCGGCCTGGTCGCGGCGCAGTCGCTGGAGTACCTGGACGTCCCTCACGCTGTGCTGATGCTCTCGAAGCTGTGGGCCCTGGACGCCATGCGCCGGCGCAACGTCGTCAAGAGCGCATTCTCACCAAGCGTCTTCGGCCCCGCCTCGAGGGAGGCACTCGTCATGCCGGCCGACGCCGTGATCGGTGGTCACGGGCAGCACAAGGTGAGCGCGGCGGACATCGACCTCCTTGACGAGCAGACACGGCTGTTCGGCAAGCTCGACTCCCAGCACGGCGGGGGCAAGTTCCGCGGCGCGTTCGCGTCGATGATGGACACACACGCCACGCCGATGTTGAACGGGAGCTTCTCCGCCCGGACCGGGCGCAGGCTGTACGGCAGCGTGGTGGACGCCGTCCTCGCGATGGCCTCGATGGCCTATGACGACCAGCTTCCCGGTCTCGCCCAGCGTTACGACCTTCAGGCGATGCGGCTGGCCCAGGCGATCGGCGACCGCGCCCGCATCACCCGGGTCCACATCCACCAGGCCCGGTTGGCGGCGACGCAGGGAGGCCAGGCGGATGTGCTCGCACACGCGCGTAGCGCTGTGCTGGCGGCCCAGGGAGCCCCTTCTTTGGTCAGGGCCTACGCGTACGTGACCGAGGCCCGGGCGTGGGCGCTGAACGGTCAGGCGGACCAGGTTGTGGCAGCGGTGAAGCGGGCCCGCGAGTTCTTCGACCGCGCCCAGAGCAGTGTCAGCCCAGCCTGGCTTGAGTGGTTCGACCTGCGCGAGCTGGAAGGGCAGGCGGCGTGGGCGTTCGCCGTCGCCGGCCTGGCCGAACATGGCGCTCAGGCGTTGAAGGAGGCATCGGCCCTTCCGTCGGACCGGACGCGCGACACGGTGGAACTCCTGATCACGGAGGCCGAGCTGGCCCGGCTGCGCGGTAACGCGGCCGAGCACACAGCGGCGGCGAGACGGGCCTCCCAGGCGTCGCAGCACCTGATGAGCCGACGGCTCTCCGAGCGCCTGGACCGCTTGAACGCGGGCGAGCCGTTGCGCGACTTCTGAGCGCCACGCTGACGCCGCAGTGCACCCTGGTCATCCACGAGCGGGAGACGGATGCCGTCTCCTACCGACCTGCAGATGTCGCCCAACGGCTGGAGTACCAGTACCCCCAGGCGCCACCACCCGTACCCGCCAGCCAAGCCCACGGCGACGGCTGGGCGTTGAGCAACGCGCAGCAGGCGATGGTGAGAAGGGCTACGCCGAGGGCCGGGATGCTTGCGAAGCCCAGACGGGTCGGGCGGTCGAGAGTCGCCATGTTTCTACTCTGTCAGACTCACGCCGGCTTCAAGAGCTGTTGCGCGCCCCGGAGACCGGGTAGCCGGCAGTCCGTGAGGTAGGAGGGCTTCCACCCAGTGGCGACCGAGAGACCGACGGACCGGTCAGCCCCCGGAAGAGACTGCGGTCGTGGAGGTCGACGAGTCGGCGGGGTCAGCCGCCTCAAGACCAGGTCATCTTGCCGCGGACGTCGCACGGTGCGCGCATTTTGATGACCTCGTCCGCCGGCCGCGTCCCGACGTACAGCCAGCCCAGGAGCTGTTCATCGTCGTCGATGCCGAGGTACTTGCGGACCTGGGGCGCCTGGACGGCGCCGCCTGTGCGCCAGATCGACGCGAAGCCGTGGCTGTGCAGGAGGAGCGACAAGGTGGTGACCATGCCAGTGGTGGCGGCCAGTTGCTCCCACTCGGGGATCTTCGGGTGGTCGGGCATGGGCCGGTGCACGATCGTCAGGAGCAGGGGCGCACGCATGGGCTTGCCAGCGGCGCGGCGGGCTTGTTCCGGTGTGGCGGCGGCTTCTGCGAGCGCGTCGCCGAGTCGGCCCCGCTCGTCGCCGCTTACTGCGACCAGCCGCCAGGGGCGAAGCCGCCCGTGGTCGGGTGCGGTGGCCGCGGCCTGGACGAGGCGCTCCAGGTCGGCGGGGCCGGGGGCGGGCTCGGTCAGGTGGGGCGCGCTGCGCCGGGTGAGGACCGCATCCAGGACCGGGTTCGGGGATCGGGTCATCGGATCGCCTTTCGGGCCGGGGCGCGCTCGGGATCGTCATGCGGTGCTGGCGGGGTCATCCGTGGGTCGTCACCGGTCACGCGGCGGAGGATCGGGGCGGTTGCGGCGGTGGTGATGACGGTCATGATCACCAGGAGGGTGAACAGAGGCTCGGTGATGACGCCGGCTTGCAGGCCGATACCCAGGACGACGAGTTCGGTCAGGCCGCGGCAGTTCATGAGCGTGCCGACGGCGGCCGACCAGCGCCAGTCGGAGCCGGTGAGCCGGGCGGCGCCGGCAGCGCCGCCCCATTTGCCGACCACGGCGACGGCGAGGATGGCCGCGCCCCAGCCCCACTGTCCGGCGGGCAGAGCGAAGAAGTCGGTGTGCAGGCCGGCGTCGACGAAGAACAGCGGCAGCAGGAGCGGCAGGACGACGGCGCGGATGCGCGCGGCGCTGCGCTCGACGGCCGGCAGGCCGCGTGGGGCGGCGGCGCCGAACAGGAACGCGCCGAAAGCGGGGTGCACGCCGATCTGGTCGGTGGTGTAGGAGCTGAGGCACAGTCCGGCGAAGAGGAGGGCCAGGACGAGTTCGTCGCCGGTGCGGCTGGCGCGCTCGAGCAGGGTGCGCAGCAGGGGGCGTATGAGGGTGAGGCCGGCGGCGAAGGCGGCAGTGAGACCAAGGGTGGTCAGGGCCGACAGGGCGGTGCCGGTGGTGGCCAGGGCGACGGCGGCGGTGAGCAGACACCAGGCGAGGGCGTCGTCGGTGGCGGCGCAGGCGAGGGCGAAGGTTCCCAGGGGGGTGGTCTCCAGGCCGCGGTCGGCGAGGATCCGTGCGAGGACCGGGAAGGCGGTGATGCTCAGGGCGACGGCGACGAACAGGGTGAACGGCAGCCGTCCGACGCCGTCTGGGGCAAAGTGCGGGTAGAGGGCGGCGGCCAGGGCGGCGCCGAGGGCCATGGGGATCAGGAGCCCGGTGAGGCTGACCGCAGCGACAGCGCTGCGGGTGGTGCGCAGGCTGCGTAGGTCGAGTTCCAGTCCGATCAGGAACAGGAACGCCAGGAGGCCGAGGGTGCCCAGGGTGGAGGTGACGGGGAGAACCGAGGGCGGCAGGAGGTGCATCTGGACGGTGGGTGCGAGCCAGCCGAGCAGCGAGGGACCGAGGAGGATTCCGGCCAGGATCTCGCCGATGACCGGCGGCTGGCCGAGCAGCCTGACAGCCCTCCCGCCGGCCTGGCAGGCGAGGACCACGACCGGGACGGCGAGAAGCACGGGCAACAGCGCGTCGGACACGACAGCTCCAGAAGTCGGGCGAGAGACCGCACGGGCGGCGCGGCGGCCGGGCGGGTGGGGTGGATCAGGCGCGGATCAGTGGCAGGGTGGTACAGCGCAGCGAGCCGGGGATTCGCGTGACCTCGCTGTAGTCGACGGCGAGGACCTCGAGTCCGCGTGCGGCGAGCTGCCCCGCGATGCGGTCGCTGCCGGCGATGACGATCACGGTGTCCGGAGCGATCGCCAGGACGTTGGCCTGGACGGCGCGCGCTTCTGCGTCGGTGACGTCTACAAGGTCGAAGTGCTTCTCGAAAAAGCGCTGTTCGGCGTGCGGGAAGACGTCGCGGTGAATGAGAGCGGTGCCGGGCGCGACGATGGTGAAGTGGTCGTCCAGATGGACGATGCCGCGGGTGGCGAAGCGGACCGGGCGGACCTCGCGGTCGACGCCGTGGTGGGACAGCGCCTGCTGCAGTGCCGCCACACCCGCGGGGGACGTCTCTTCGCCGAGGCCGACGAGGACGGTTCCGGTGTGCAGAGCGACGTCTCCGCCCTCGATGGTGCCCGCGTCCAGGCGGGCGACGTGCGGGGCGCCGGTCAGCAGCGGGGCGAGGGCGTCGGCCTCGGGGAGGCGGTGCGTGGCGTTCAGGCGCGCCATGACCAGGAGGTGGTCGATGACGAAGGCGATGTCGCGGGGGTAGTGCTGGACCGGGCAGCCCGGCGCGGCGTCGAGGAGGGTCACCTCGGTGCCGCGGCTTCGGAGGAGGTCGATCAGGGTGTCCTGCTGGGTACGGACGGTGGCCGGGTCGTACGGCTTCCAGGAGCTGGTGGTCTTCTGGCGGGTCAGGACGGGGTGGACGTCGGGACCGTCGAGGTCGGGGGTGACGTCGCTCGCGTAGCGCATGGCGACGTGGCGCAGGGTGCCGTACTCGCTGGTGGCGTGAGGCGTGAGCACGATGGGTCTCCTGGGCGGGGTGCGGGACGGGCCGTCGGAGGTGAGCCGGACGGGGCGCAGACGGTCCCAGGAGGGTGCGGCTCCGGGGGCCGGCAGGGTCAGGGCTGCTGGCCCCCGGAGGTCTCGCGGGTGTCAGCCGACGGGGCTCTTCTTCTGGGTGTCGGGGACCTGGTCCAGCCAGTGCACGGCGTCGGCGCGGAAGGACTGGTTGACGGGTACGAGATCGTCCCCGGTGGTGTCGTCCAGGGCGGTGACGACGATGCCGAGCTCGGGGACGTCGCTGTCGATCGCCGCGAGGCGGCTGCCGCAGTTCGGGCAGAAGCCGCGCTGAGCCTCGCCCTCGAACGTGGTGTACCAGGTCGGCTCGACACCGCCTGTCCAGGTGACGTTCTCGGGAGCGAAGCCGGCCCACCACATCATCGGTCCGCCGCCGAGCTTCTTGCAGTGCCGGCAGCTGCAGGTTTCCCTGTCAAGTGCTTGTGTTCACGTCTTGTGCCCCCTCTTTCTGGTGGCGCGCAGTGGCGGCTGCCGAAGGAGCGGGACGGCCAGCCGACGGACGGGATGGACAGTTCCTGTACGGCTAATTCTGCTGTGTCTTACGGGGTGTTGGGGCCGCTTCGATGAAATTGATGTGCCCCTTTCGCGGGGGCGGCTCGCAATTCGTCACCGGTACCCCGATGCTTGGCCCACCCAGATTCCTCGAATTCGACACTGCCTGACTAACCAAAGCCCTGGCTCTCACTTCCGCTTTCGTCCCACGATGGGGTGGCAGCTCGAATTCGTCGAGGAAGTAGTCCCGCGCATTTCTCAAGTACCTTGAATGTCCCTGAACTGCCGCGGTGTCAGCCGGTCGCGCTGGGCTCTGTCAGTGCCACCGAGGGCAGCCAGCGCACGGCGTTGTCGTGGAAGGACGCGTGGATCGGGACGAGGTCTTCGCCGCTCGTGTCGTCGAGGGCCGTGACGTTGATGCCGATCTCCAGGACGTCGCTGTCGATCGCCGCAACGCGGCTGCCGCAGGTCGGGCAGAAGCCGCGCTTCGCCTCACCGGGGAAGGTCTCGTACCAGGTTGGTTCGCCACCCTCGCCGGTCCAGGTGATCGTCTTGAAGCCCACCCACCACATCACGGGGGTGCCGCCGAGTTTCTGGCAATGAACACATTCACAGGTGTGGGGGAAGACTGCCGGGCCCTGGGCGGTGAAGCGGATGCGGCCGCACAGGCAGCCGCCGGTGCGTACCTCGGCTTCTTCGGCTCCCTGGGTGTCGGCGGCGGGGGTGGCGTTCATCAGGTGATCTCCCGGGTGGAGTGGGCAAGTTGAGCCCATCAGTGTGCCATCGCTTCCGTGATCGCCAGGACGCTGTTGGCGGCTCTGGCGTGGCCCCGGCCGTGTGCGCCGATCGCGGAGACGTCACGGGCCCGGGCGACGAACCCGCGCTCAGGGGCGTCCCAGGGCGCGCACGGCCCATCGGGCATCGCGCCAGGGCACAGTGCCTGTCTGAATCGCCGGGTGGTGTGCCGAACCCGACGAAGCGCCACTCGCCACTGCGGTGACCGACCTCGTCCCTCCCGATCTTGGCTGCGAACACGTACGAAGCGCGCGGGTTCGCGGATTCCCGGAGTGGTGGAAAGGAGGACCCGCTCGCTGGATCGCCGTGGAGAGTGATCCGGGAGCGGGTTCGCAGGGGCGGTGCTCCTCCGTCAGCTCGGCGATGTACGTGGTCCTCTGCGCACACCGGCGGGGTCCGAGCAGGTGGCGATGAGCGCGGCGAGGACTGATGTGGTGGCCAGCAACCAGAAGAGGTGGGGATAGCCGCCGAGGAGGGGCGCGAGTGCGGCGCCGGCGAAGGGGGCGAGTGCGGCGGCGGTGGTAGCCGGGGCCGCGAGGAGGCCGGAGAGACGGCCGTAGTGGGTGTGGCCCCAGCGGTCGGTGACGGCGGTGGCCTGGAGCAGGGTGAGGTTGCCGCGGACCATGCCAGCTGCGACCGATACGGCGATCAGCAGGACGTATGGGCCTGGCGTCACGGCGAAGGCGATGGTGGTGATGCCGCCCAGGGTGATGAGGACCGTGGTGCGCATGGTCGCGGTCGTACGTCGGGCGAGGCCCGCGTACAGGGTGCGGCCCAGGGTTTGTCCGGCGCCGCCGATGCCGAGGACCCAGGCGGCCTGGGCGGTTGAGTAGCCGCGTTCGAGCAGCAGCGGGACGAGGGCGACTACGACGGCGTACATCGCGAACGCCGACAGGGTGAATGCTGCGGCGAGGAGCCAGAAGGAGCGGCTTCTGGCGACGGGTGTGGTGCCGTCGGCATGGTGGGGTGCGGCGGGTGGGGCGGGCGGCCAGGGTGCGCGCAGGGCCAGGGCGTGCGCGGGGATGGTCAGGACGGCGAGCAGTCCGGCGAGGGCCAGGTAGGTGTGCCGCCAGGAGAGATGCTCGGCGAGCAGGGCGGTCAGGGGTGCGAAGACGGTGGACGCGAGTCCGCCGGCGAGGGTGACGATGGTGAGTGCGCGAATGTGGTCGGGGGCCCACCAGCGGGTGAGGGCGGCGAAGGCCGGCTGATAGAAGGTGGACGCCATCGCGAGTCCGGCGAGGGCCCAACCAGCGAAGAAGACGGGCAGGTTGGGGGCGGCGGCCACGAGCAGCAGGCTGACGGTGCCGAGGAGGGAACCGGTGGTCATGACGGCGCGCGGGCCGCGCCGGTCCAGGACCCGGCCGACGCGGATTCCAGCGAGGGCGGAGACGACGAGGGCGAGGGAGAAGGCCGCGGTGGTCGCCCCGGCCGGCCAGCCGGTCGCGTGCGTGATCTCGGAATTCAGAACGGGGAACGCGTAGTAGACGATGCCCCAGCTGGTGATCTGCGTCAGGCAGAGGGCGGGCAGGGCGGCGTGGGGCCGCGACCGGTCCCCCGATCCGGTCGCGGCCCCGCGGACTGAGGTGTTGAGGTCGGTCACGAGCCGCAGCAGCCGCCCGCCGGAGCCTCCTCGGCCGCCGTGACGCCGACGGCCACCGCAACGGGGGCGCCGAGCTGGACGAGCTGCGGCGCCGGGGCGCAGCAGCCGCCGCCGTCACCTTCCTGGGCGTCGGGGTTGTCGAAGAGGCCGGCACCGCCGCAGACTCCGGTCTCGGGGAGGGTGAGTTCGACGCGGTCGGCGGAGTCGAGGTCGCCGGCGATGGCGGCGGCGACGGAGCGGACCTGTTCGTAGCCGGTCATGGCGAGGAACGTCGGGGCGCGGCCGTAGGACTTCATGCCGACCAGGTGCACGCCCTGCTCCGGGTGGGAGAGCTCGCGGTGGCCGTGCGGGTAGACGGTGCCGCAGGAGTGCTGGTTCGGGTCGATCAGCGGCGCGAGCTCGACCGGCGCCTGGAGACGCTCGTCGAGCCCGAGGCGCAGCTCGTCCAGGAAGGACAGGTCGGGGCGGAAGCCGGTCAGCACGATCACCTCGTCGACCGGGTCCAGACGGCGGCCGTCCTCGCCGACCAGGACCAGGCGGCCGTCGTCCGCCCGCTCGATCGCCTCGGTGCGGAAGCCGGTGACCGCGTCCGCGTAACCCTCGTCTACGGCGGCCTTCGCCGCCAGGCCCAGGGCGCCGCGCGCCGGGAGCTGATCGGCTTCTCCGCCACCGAAGGTGGAGCCCGAGATGCCCCGGCGCAGGATCCACACGCCCTTCGTACCCGCGCCGTCGTCGGACTTGGCGAGGTCGGCGAGGTAGGCGAGCGCGGTGAAGGCGGAGGCGCCCGAGCCGATCACGGCGGTGCGCTTACCCGCGTACCGGGCCCGGACGGCGGGGTCCTTCAGATCCGGGACGCGGTAGGTGATCCGGTCCGCGGCGGCCTTCTCACCGAGCGCGGGCAGTCCGCTTCCGCCGGCCGGGGACGGTGTGGCCCAGGTGCCGGAGGCGTCGATGACGGCGCGGGCGAAGAGGCGCTCCTCGCGGCCGTCGGTGTGGGCGACGTGCACGACGAACGGCTGGGCCTCGCGGTCGGCGTCCACGATCCGGTCCCGGCCGGTGCGCGAGACGCCGGTCACGGTGGCGCCGGTGCGGACGCGGTCGCCGAGGACGTCGGCGAGCGGCTGCAGGTAGAGGTCGGCCCAGTCGCCGCCGGAGGGGTAGGTGGCCGGGTCGGGGCGGGTCCATCCGGTGGGGGCCAGGAGCTTCTCGGCGGCGGGGTCGACGACTTCGCCCCAGGTGGAGAACAGCCGCACGTGCGACCACTCGCGCACCGCGGCGCCGGCGGTAGGCCCGGCTTCCAGGACCAGGGGCTCGATGCCCTGGTCGATGAGGTGGGCGGCGGCGGCCAGGCCGGCGGGTCCGGCCCCGATCACGACGACGGGCAGCTCGGTGGTGGCGGGCGCGTTCACGGCGACGGGCAGCTCGGTGGTGGCGGGCGCGTTCACGGCGACTCCTTGCGTGTTTCGACATCTGTCGATGCTTGCGCGGCCCAGCATGACACCTGTATTGATGGGCGTCAACATAGACATTCATCGAACCCTGGGGGGATTCGCTGATGGAGCACATTGACGTCGCCGTGATCGGCGGCGGCCAGTCCGGTCTCGCCACCGCCCATGCGCTGCTGCGGCGCGGGCTGCGGCCGGTGGTGCTGGAGGCGTCCGACCGTGCGGCCGGCTCGTGGCCGCACTACTACGACAGCCTGACGCTGTTCTCGCCCGCCCGGTACAGCTCCCTGCCCGGGATGCCGTTCCCCGGCGCCGACCGCGACCGCTACCCGCACCGCGACGAGGTCGTCGCCTACCTCACCGCCTACGCCGACCGCCTGGACGCCGACCTCCGCACGGGCTGCCGCATCACCGCGGTCCGCCGCACCGGCGACGGCTTCACAGCGGAGCTGGAGGGCGGCGGCCGACTGTCCGCGCGGGCGATCGTGGCGGCCTCCGGGACGTTCGGCCACCCGCACCGGCCCGCGCTGCCGGGCCTTCAGGAGTTCACGGGGCAGGTGCTGCACGCCGCCGACTACCGCAGCCCGGCCCCCTTCTCCGGCCGCCGGGTGGTCGTGGTCGGGGCCGGGAACTCCGCGGTGCAGATCGCCGCCGAGCTCGCCGAGACGGCACGGGTCACGCTCGCCAGCCGCGCCCCGGTGAAGTTCGCCGCCCAGCGCGTCCTCGGCCGCGACCTGCACTTCTGGACGGCCCGCACCGGCCTGGACACCGCGCCCCTCGGCCGGTTCCTTGCGCGCCCGCCGGCGCAGCCGGTCCTCGACGACGGCCGCTACCGGGCCGCCCTGGCCGCCGGACGACCCGACCGGCGGGCGCTGTTCACCGGCGCCGACGGGGCCAAGCTCGTCTGGCCGGACGGGCAGCGGGAAGAGGTCGACGCGATCGTGCTCGCCACCGGCTACCGCCCCGACCTGCCCTACCTCGCCGGCCTCGACGGCGCTCTTGACGCCGACGGGAACCCCCGGCACCGCGAAGGGATCGCCACCGGTGTGCGCGGGCTGGCGTTCGTCGGGCTGGAATGGCAGCGCAGCCTGTCGTCGAACTCGCTGCGGGGCGTCGGACGTGACGCGGAGCGCATCGCCCGGCGCCTGGCCGCCCATCTCGCGCGCCGCTGACGGCCTCCCCGCACTGGTTCGATGTGTGTCAACATAGACGCATGTCGAATGCCAAGGTGCTGCCGCTGCTCGAGCCCGCCGACGGTCAGGGTGTGGCGCCGTGCTGCCCGCCGCTGACCGAGCGCCCGATGACCGCCGCGGAGGCCGAGACGGCCGCGCGGATGTTCAAGGCGCTCGGCGACCCGGTCCGCCTCCGGCTGTTCTCCGCCGTGGCCTCGCACGAGGGCGGGGAGGCGTGCGTGTGCGACATCTCCGACGTCGGCGTCTCCCAGCCCACCGTCTCCCACCACTTGAAGAAGCTGAAGGAGGCCGGGCTGCTCACCTCCGAGCGGCGCGGCACCTGGGTCTACTACCGGGTCGAGCCGTCGGTGCTCGCCGCGATGGGCAAGCTGCTGACGCTGCCGGCCGCGGCCTGATGATCGACCAGAGACAGGGGGAACCGTGGTGAGTGGGGCGTTGAGCGCGGTGGTGGTGCCGCTGGCGGCGGAGCACGCCGAGCAGGTGCTGGCGATCTACCAGGCGGGCATCGACGAGGGCAACGCCACGTTCGAGACCGCCGCCCCGAGCTGGGAGGCGTTCGACGCCGCAAAGCTGCCCGAGCACCGCTTCGCCGCACTCGACGCGGACGGGGCGGTGCTGGGCTGGGTCGCCGCGAGCAGGGTCTCGGACCGCTGCGCGTACGCGGGCGTGGTGGAGCACTCCGTCTACGTCGACCCTGCCGCCCGCGGCCGCGGCATCGCCTCCGCCCTGCTCAAGGCGCTGATCGACTCCACCGAACGCGCGGGGATCTGGACGATCCAGTCCGGGATCTTCCCCGAGAACACCGCCAGCCTCGCCGTCCACCAGCGTGCCGGCTTCCGTGTCATCGGTACACGGGAGCGGATCGGGCGCCACCACGGCGTCTGGCGCGACGTCGTCCTCGTCGAGCGCCGCAGCCCAGCGATCGACTGAACGCAGGCCGCTCGGTGGGCATGCGGTGGCAGCGTGCGCGGATGCCGCTACTCGGAGGTCTGGACGAATCCTGACCGGGTACGCGGTGCCTTCGGCCGAAGGGGACGTGGTGCCGTAGCGGGCGGGGGCGGCTGACAGCGAAGATGCCCGGCATGACCACTGACCAGAGCCTTGTTCCGCTGCGCCCGACGCATTCCATACCTGCGGTGTTCGGCGCGGGAGCGGCCATCGGGGTGCTGGGCGGGATGATCGGGCTGGGCGGGGCGGAGTTCCGTCTGCCCCTGCTGATCGGCCTTTTCGGGTTCGCGGCGCTCTCGGCCGTCATTCTGAACAAGGCGATGAGCCTGGTGGTGGTCCTCGTTGCGCTACCCGCCCGCCTGGCCGGGGTCCCGGCCGCCGAGGTGGCCGCACGCTGGCCGGTCGCGGTCAACCTGCTGGCCGGCAGTCTGATCGGTGCGTGGGCCGGAGCGAGCTGGGCGGTGCGCATACGAAGCTCCACCCTCTACAAGGTGCTGGCGGCGCTAATGGTGCTCATGGCCAGCGCCCTGGTGGCCACCCACACCACGTCCCTGGGCACTCTCTCCCTGCCGCTGTGGGCCCAGGTGCCGGCTGGCGTCATTGCCGGGTTCGGCATCGGCCTGGTCGCCGCGATCATGGGTGTCGCCGGAGGCGAGCTGCTGATCCCGACGATCGTGCTGCTGTTCGGCCAGGACATCAAGACCGCCGGAAGCCTCTCGCTGCTGGTGTCGTTGCCGACGATGCTGGTCGCGTTCGCCCGCTACAGCCGCGACGGCAGCTTCGCCGTCCTCGGAGTCAACCTCCGCTTCACCCTGGTCATGGTCGCGGGGTCCACGGTCGGCGCGGTGCTGGGCGGACTACTCCTGGGTGTGTTCCCGGACCTGGTGCTCATCCCCCTGCTGGCCGTGATCCTGCTCGCCTCCGCCATCAAGCTCGCCCGCCATCACTGACGTTGCCAAGTCGACGCGGGTCGCCGGCCTCCGTGCTGCGCGGGCAGGACCACGTGAGAGTGCGCGCTCAGTGGCTCAGCAACAGTGCGATCTGCGCTGCAGGTGCAGTCGTGGTTCGCCATGGGCGGCCCGCGATCAGGTAGCCAGGCACCGGCACGGCGGTGGGGCTCAGGCGTCCTCGATGATCGAGCACACGGTGGCCGGCTCGCCGCAGGGCCGGTCGTCGGCGCCCCGACGGGTCTCGGTGAGGGTCTGGCGCAGCGCGAGGAGATCGGTGATGGTCGCGTCGATCTCGGCGATGCGCGCGTCGAGCAGGTTGCGGACAGCGTCGCACGGTGGGGTTCCGCCGCGGCGGATGTGCAGGACCTCGCCGACATCGTCCAGGTGCAGGCCCAGTGCGCGGGCCCGGCGGATGAACGTCAGCAGCTCGACGTCGTCTTCGCTGTAGAGCCGGTAGCCGGCCTGGCTGCGCTCCGCCCTGGGCAGCAAGCCCTTGGCTTCGTAGACCCGGACGGCCTTGCGTGTGAGCCCGGCGGCCTTGGCCGCCTGCCCGATCGTCATCCCTTGCATCACCATGTGCGTTCCTCCTCCCGCCCAGTGTTGACCTTGCCCCAGGGGCCAGGTTCTAGCGTCGCTCGCGACGGAAGCGAAACGCGAACAAGGAGGTGAGCGCGATGCCGTTCCGTGAGGGCGAGGTGTATCGCTGCCCCGATGAGAACTGCGGGTGCGAGCTGACGGTGACCAAGGGCGCCCCGGCCACCTGCGGCGGCCAGCAGAACCCGACGTGCTGCTGCGGCAAGACCATGGTCAAGGCCGCGTAGCCGCACGTCCCCGGCCGCCCGGCACCGCGCGGCCGGGGACGGCCGCACCACCCGCGCTCACAGGAGCCCGGCGATCTCGCGTACCGCGTCCCGGGCCGGGCGGCCCACGCCGATGAGGGTCGCGGAGGCCGGACCGTCCAGTCGCCGTAGCCGATCAGATGCAGCCGCGGCTCGCCCAGAGCCCGGGTTCCGTCGGTGGGGATGTGGCCGCGCGCACCGCGCAGGTTCAGCGGGGCGAGGTGGGACAGGGCCGGGCGGAAGCCGGTGCACCAGACGACGGCGTCCGCGCCGGTATGGCTGCCGTCGGCCCACTGGACACCGTCGGCGGTGAACCGGGCGAACATCGGCTTCGCCTGCAGAAGTCCGGCATCGCGAGCGGCCCTGACGGGCGGCACGGCCACGATGTCGCCGAGGGAGGCGACCCCGCCGGTGTCGCTGCGGCCGGCGTCGAGAGCGCGGCGGCGGGCGGTGGCGACATCGAACAGGGCGCGACCGTCGATGTCGTCCGGCAGGAACCGCGGCGGGCGCTGGGTCACCCACGTCACCTCGACATGGCCGTCCAGGGCGAGGTCGGCGGCGATCTGCGCGCCGGAGTTCCCGCCGCCCACCACGATCACGTGCTGCCCGGCGAAGTCGGCCGGACAGCGGTAGTTCACCGTGTGCAGATGCCGCCCGGTGAAGACGGATCGGCCGGGGACGGCGGGCAGGAACGGCCGCGACCAGCTGCCGGTCGCGCTGATGACCGCACGGGCCCGCCAGATGCCGGAATCCGCTTCGACCAGGAGCCGGTCTGCATCGCGGCGTACGGCGTCCACACGGGTGCCGCGCTGGACGGGCAGGTCGTAGCGCTTCTCGTAGTCGGCGAGGTAGTCCACCACATGCCCCGCGCCCGGGTACGTCTCCCCGGGCTGGGCGGGCATGAGCCGGCCGGGCAGCGAGGAGTGCTCCGCCGGAGAGAACAGGTGCAGCGAGTCCCACATGTGCTGCCACGACCCGCCCGGCGCCGCCTCCGCGTCCAGGATCACGAAGTCCAGACCCTGGCGGCGCAGGTGGTAGCCGGCGGCGAGCCCTGCCTGCCCGCCGCCGACCACCACCACATCCGTGTGCTGCGTCACGGGGCCGTCGTCACCGCGCCCGGGGCGAACTTCCTGCGCCAGGCGAGCGCGACGTAGACCAGGCCGATCAGCACCGGGACTTCGATGAGCGGTCCGACGACGCCGGACAGGGCCTGGCCGGAGGTGACGCCGAAGGTGGCAATGGCGACCGCGATGGCCAGCTCGAAGTTGTTGCCCGCCGCGGTGAACGCCAGCGTCGTGGTGCGGTCGTAGGCCAGGCCCAGGCCCTTGCCGAGGAGGAAGGTGCCGAAGAACATGACCGCGAAGTACACCAGCAGCGGCAGCGCGATCCGGGCGACGTCCAGCGGCTGGGAGGTGATCGTCTTCCCCTGGAGGGCGAAGAGGATGACGATCGTGAACAGCAGCCCGTACAGCGCCCACGGTCCGATCTTCGGCAGGAACTTCGCCTCGTAGTCGGCGCGGCCCAGCTTCTTCTCACCGATGCGGCGGGTGAGGAACCCGGCAAGCAGCGGGATGCCGAGGAAGATGATGACGTTCAGCGCGATGTGCCACACGGAGACGTCCAGGCCCTGGCCGTCGCCAAGGTTCATCCACCGGGGCAGCAGGTCGAGGTAGAACCAGCCCAGCAGGCCGAACGCGAGGACCTGGAACACCGAGTTCAGTGCGACCAGGACGGCGGCGGCCTCACGGTCGCCGCAGGCGAGGTCGTTCCAGATGATGACCATGGCGATGCAGCGGGCCAGGCCGACGATGATCAGGCCGGTGCGGTACTCGGGCAGGTCAGGCAGGAAGATCCACGCCAGGGCGAACATCACCGCCGGGCCGACGATCCAGTTGATGACCAGCGAGGAGATCAGCAGCTTGCGGTCACTGGTCACGCGGTCGAGCCGGTCGTAGCGGACCTTCGCGAGGACCGGGTACATCATGACGAGCAGTCCGAGCGCGATCGGCAGGGAGATCCCGCCGATCTCGATCTTCGCGAGCGCGTCGTTCATCCCCGGGATGATCCGGCCCAGGGCCAGGCCGACGGCCATGGCGAGCAGGATCCACACCGCGAGGTAGCGGTCGAGGGTGGAGAGCTTCTTGACGATCGAGTCGTCCCCACCGCCGGCCGGAGCGGGTGCGGTGGTGGGCTCGGTGGAGGTCACGGGCAGGCCCTCTTGTTCTCGGCGGCGGTGCGGGCGGAGGCGGCGAGCTCGGCAAACTGCTCGGACAGGCCGGCCAGGACCTCGGGCTTGAGCTTGTAGTAGGTGAAGCGGCCGCAGGGCTCGGTCTCCACGATCCCGGCCTCGCGCAGCACCTTCATGTGGTTGGACAGGTTGGTCTGCTTGGCTCCGGTCTCCTCGACCAGGTGCGTCGTGCAGAGCGTCTCGCGCGCCAGCAGGGTCACGATCTTCAGGCGGAGCGGATCGCCCAGCACCCGGATCACGTCAGGATCGACTGAAGTCAGCATGCACTGATACTCTCACATCACCACTCGCTGATACCAGCGGGGGCTGAAGTCATTGGCGGCTGGGTTCCGCCATGCGACGAGAGAGAACGATCACCATGGCTGACAAGCCGTCCGTCCTGTTCGTCTGCGTCCACAACGCCGGCCGCTCCCAGATGGCCGCCGCGTGGCTGACCCACCTGGCGGGGGACCGCGTCGAGGTCCGCTCCGCCGGGTCCAACCCCGGCGATCAGGTCAACCCGGCCGCCGTGGAGGCCATGGCCGAGATCGGCATCGACATCTCCAAGGAGACGCCGAAGATCCTCACCGTCGACGCGGTCCGCGAGTCGGACGTCTGCATCACCATGGGCTGCGGCGACACCTGCCCGGTCTTCCCCGGCAAGCGCTACCTGGACTGGAAGCTGGAGGACCCGGCCGGCCAGGGCGTCGAGGCCGTGCGCCCGATCCGCGACGAGATCAAGACCCTGGTCGAGGGCCTGATCGCCGAGATCGCCCCCGCCAAGCCGGAGGCGACGGCGTGAGCGAGATACGCGAGGTCGTCATCATCGGCTCCGGCCCCGCCGGATACACCGCCGCCCTCTACACCGCCCGCGCCCAGCTGAAGCCCCTGCTGTTCGGCAGCTCCATCTTCGTCGGCGGCTCGCTGACCACCACGACCGAGGTCGAGAACTTCCCCGGCTTCCCCGAGGGCGTCGACGGCCCCGTGCTGATGGACAACATGCGGGCCCAGGCCGAGAAGTTCGGCGCCGAGATGATCGACGACGACATCGTCGAGGTGGACCTCACCGGCGACATCAAGCTGCTCACCGACTCCGCAGGCACCGTCCACCGTGCGAAGACGGTGATCATCGCCACCGGCTCCGGCTACCGCAAGCTCGGCCTGCCTCACGAGGACGAGCTGTCCGGTCGCGGGGTGTCCTGGTGTGCGACCTGCGACGGGTTCTTCTTCCGCGACCGCGACATCGTCGTGGTCGGCGGCGGCGACACCGCCATGGAAGAAGCCACCTTCCTCACCCGCTTCGCCCGCTCCGTCACCGTCGTCCACCGCCGCTCCACCCTGCGCGCCTCCAAGGTCATGCAGGACCGGGCGTTCGCCGACGACAAGATCTCCTTCGCTTTCGACAGCGAGATCGCCGAGATCAAGGAGACGAACGGCATGCTCGGCGGCGTCGTCCTGCGCGGCGTCTTCACCGGCGCCACCCGCGACCTCGATGTCACGGGGCTGTTCATCGCCATCGGCCACGACCCGCGCACCGAGCTGTTCACCGGCCAGCTCGACCTCGACGGCGAGGGCTACATCCAGGTGGCCTCCCCGACGACGCGGACAAGCCTGCCCGGGGTGTTCGCCGCCGGCGACGTCGTCGACCACACCTACCGCCAGGCCATCACCGCCGCAGGCACCGGCGCGGCAGCCGCCCTAGACGCCGAGCGCTACCTCGCCGCCCGCGGCACGGCCGAAACCGAGCCTGCAACCGCTGCTGTCCCGGCCTGAGCAACACTCCCAGGCGGGGCCGTCCGGAAGCTCCGGGCGGCCCCTCGAGCTCGGCAACTGGTCCGTCGACATTCTCGCCCGCGTCCAGTCGAGCCAGGCCAAGGACTACGTCCGCGAGTTCAATGGCGCCCTCGCCCACTGGCGGCGCAAGCCGGCCGTCCGCGAGTTCGTCCCCCCGCGAGGAGCTCGGCGTCGCCGCGTGACGGCCCGCTCTCTTTAATCGCTGGAGGGGCGGAGCGGGATGACGTTGTCGGGGGCAGGTTGGTCCTGGCTGTCGGGTCGCCGGAGGATGAGGACGGCTGCTGCGAGGGCCATCTGCTCCGCTCGATGCCGGGAGGCGGCTTCGGCCGCCCGGGAGTCCTTGAGAGCTTCCTTCAGGCGGACGACCTCTTTGCGAAGCCGCTTTTCGACTTCCGGCGTCTGGTGCGTTTCCGTACGCACCCGCGCGTAGAACTCTTCCTTGAGGTCAGCATGGCGCTTCTGCAGCGCCATACGGTGGACACCGGCCTCTGCGGCGAGCGCGACCGCCGTGAGGCTGCCGTTGGAGCCGGTGGGCTGGCCGGCCAGGAGACGGTCCATGGCCGCGCGGATGCGGGTCCGTTCGTCCTCGTGCTGCAGGTTCATGCGACGGCCTCCTCGGCAGGCTGGGCAGCGGCGTCGTGGGCGTCGGCGAGAGCGCGGAAGCGGCCGGCGGTCCTGCGAAACCGGTCGCCCAGGGGCTGAGGCACGAGGGCTGCCTTCGCATCGAGCCGATCAGCGTGCTCTCGAGCGGCCTGCGCGTGACTGTCGGTGCGAATCGCGTTGCCGCAGCCGAGCTGGCAGGCGAATTGGTTGGGTGCCGTCGCCCCGGGGTCCGGGTCGCACAGGGCCGTGTCGCGCTTGAAGGCGCAGATGAGGAACGAGTCCGGGTTGTCGAAGAGGACGAGGCCATCGCGCGCGAGGAACTTGGCAGCGGCCTTCGGGGTGGTCAGGGCGCCTTCGAAGCCGGGGATCGAGGCGGCTCCGATGAGAGCCCGTCGAGCAGCGGGACCGGAGATCTTCTCGCCGGCCGCTGCGGCGTCGCGCAGCCGGGCTGCGGTCTGCGCGGCGGCGAGCGCGGTTTCGACGTCGAGCTCCCCGTGGAACCCCCGACGCTCGCGACTGCCGTAGCCGGTAGAGGTGCGGGCGTCCAGGGCGGTGCGCATGTGCCCGTACTGGATGGCGAGGGCGACCAGGCCGCCGGGGCGGCGGGCGATGTGCCAGGCCAGGGTTCTGCGCAGACGGCTCAGTCCCAGATTGCCGTGCGGGTCCTCCGGGACCGCCTGGGCGGGCAGGCCCTGGGCGGTGGCCTCCTGGTTGATCCATGCCACGAGATTCTCGACCCGGCGGCCCAGGCTGGCACGCTTCAGCGCCCCGTGGTGCTTGCGCTGGCCGACGATGTCGTGGTGGGTGGAGCTGAGCAACAGCTCGCCCTTGGGGACGATGCGTTCCAGGACACGGATGGCGTTCACGACCGGGGTGATCGCAACCCAGGGGACGGCACGCTCCTCACCAGCGGAGATGTGGTGGCCGTCGGAGTCGCGGACGTTCTTGTAGTGGTGGGCTCGGATCAGATGCCGCGGCATCGAGCCGTCCTCGTTGGGTTCCGGATCGGGGCAGCAGCCGGACCGCAGCGATTGGGCTTCCTGGGGGCGCATCCCGGTCAAGTACAGGATCACGATGGCGGCGGCCGTGGCCAGGTGCCGTACCAGGATCGGCGTCTCCTCGTAGTCCATGAACTCGCGCCAGGGCCGCCCCTCGATCCGGCCCGTCACCGGCACCTGCATCGGGCTGGGGCCGGGCCGCCGGGCGACGAGAGCACGCAGCCCGCGCCGAAAGGCGAAGTCGTGGACCTGGTTCCAGCTGGCTCCCGTGACCGCGGCGACGTAGTGGTGGGCCAGGGTGATGCCGTGCTTTCGGCTCACGGTGGCGGGCAGGAGGGCTCCGGAATCGAGCAGTGGCTGCAGATAGTTCTTGACGGCTGCCAGGCCCCCTCGGGTGCTCGGGGTGGCCTTCACGCGGGCGTGCATGCGGCGGCGCTCGTCCCAGGCGGCCAGGATGTCGTCGGAGAAGTCCTCGACCAGGCGGATCGACCAGGTCAGCAAGGGGCCGATCACGGTTGGGTGCAGCGGCTCGGTCTTGTTCTCCCCACTTGCCTCCCCGGTGGCGGCCGGCAGGTAGTCGTCGATGCCCTCGCTCTCCCAGGGCGGCTGCGTGACGCCGCAGGGGCTGAGGGACAGCTGGTCGAAGGCCCACAGGTCCGAGAGCCAGCGCAGAATCGTCTGGGCATGATCGCGCGTGCAGCCGCTGGTGCACTTGGAGGCGTACGCCTTCCAGTGCTCCACGGTGCAGTCGCTGAGCTGGGACACCTCTTGCCGGTCGAGCCAGCGCGCGAACTTCAACCACTGCAGGATGTTGTCGCGCATGTTGGTCACGCCGTCGCGTCCCCGGTTCTGAAAGCCCCGTTCCTGTACGTAGGTGGGGCGCAGCTCGCCGTTGATCAGGATCCAGATGAGGAGCCTGAGCTCGCTGCGCAGGGAGGCGGGGCACCTCCTCAGAGCGATCTTGTGGATGCTGTCCCCGGGATTGTCGATCAGCGGTCCCATCGACCAGACGTCGTCGCTGTAGCGGGAGTTGGGGTGGGGGTTGCCGGCGCTGATCCACCGGTCCAGGACCACCGGGCTCTCCGGCCCCGGCAGGGGAAGGATGTAGGGATCGGCCTCGAGGGTCAGAGCTGTTGTCACGGGGCGAGGTCTCCCTTGAGCAGGTGGTCGACGATCATGTGGTCGCGGTCGGTGATGCGGGCCAGAGCGGCGTCCCAGGTGCTCTCGTTGACCTTCGTCCGCAGGTCATCGAGTCGCTGGAGGTGCTCGTCCCATCGCTTTCGCCAGAGTTTCTCCGGCCAGCTGGAGCGGAGCGATATCAACTGGCGGCGCAGCAGCGCGAGGCGCGGGTGGTGGCCGGTGTGGACCCGGGAGTTCTCGCAGGACAGGCAGAGCAGGAAGTCGGCGCCGCAGCCCCCGCTCGGGTCCGGCCAGGGGCTGGTCTCCTCGTCCGCGCAGCCCGCGGTCGCGGTCTCCTGGTGAGTCGCGTCGGCCGCGTCCGTGAGCCGCCCCTTGAAGGTGTAGTCGCGGGCCTGTTCGAGGGCTTCCTCGGCGCCGGCCGCGATCACGTCGACCGCGGCCTCCTGGACGTTCTCGTCGGGCAGGACGTAGACGCTCTCGTGGGTGCCGCGTTTGTGCTGCAGTGGCTTGCCCGTGGTGGTGATGGTGGTCCTGCGGGCGCGTTGGAAGGGCGAGCCGATCTTGTGACTTCTCGCCCAGACTCGTGCGTCGGCCTTGGACACCCCGAAGCACAGCGGGCCGACGTTCCGGGGCCGGTCCAGGTTGGAGTCCACGTCGGTACGGCGCCGGTTGCGCGCGACCATCAGCAGGTCGTGGCCAGGCGACAGGGCAGCGGCCAGGGCTCGCCCGTGCTGCGTGGCTTCCAGGGCCTGGGTGATGAGCCGGCCGGGCGAGTCCGCGCCGGAGTCGGTGTAGTTCTCCGTGTCGAACCAGCGGCCCTCGCCCGAGCGGCGCTTCTCCACCAGGACCTCGTAGGTGACCGTGGCAGTCTCTCCCGCGGAAGGGGTGATGACGGGCACGTGCAGACGGTCGTAGACCGACAGATTCCAGCCGTAGCGGTCCGTCATCATCACGGCCAGGGCCGTCAGCTCCGCCCGGCTCAGGAACAGCCGACCCGTCGTCTTCCCGCGGTTCTTTCCGCGCAGCAGCCCTTCGGCTCGGGTGTAGACCTTCCCCTCTTTGTCCGGGTATCCGGGCAGTTCGCCCGTGGCGGCGACGCACTCGAGGACCGCCCCGATCCTCCAGTCACGGCTGTCCGGGTCCAGTGCGCCCGACTGGTAGCGGGCGAGCAGCGCGGTGTTCTCCCGGATCCGCAGCAGCGCGGCCCGGAACTGCCGTTCGGCGGCCAGCAGCACCTGGTCGCGCTCCGATGGCCGGTAGGACTGCTTGGAGGGCTTGCCCTTCTTCGGAACGGGGCGGGCCAGCTCCTCGGCGGCCAGGCCCTGCGCCAGCCGCGGCTCGCGCTTCAGCAACGTACGGATCTTGGCCAGGGCCTCGCGCCCGCCGGGGGTGTCCTTGTGGTTGTTGCGCCAGAGCCGGAGCGTGGCCGAGGTGAGGTCGCCGAGATCGTCGGCCGGGTGGCCCTGCGCCTTGAGGAACCGGGCGAAGACCTCAATGGACCGCCAGTACGACTCACCGCTCGCGTGGCTGTTCCACCCCATGGACTGCGCAGCGAACGCTCGCGCAAGGGAGGAGCGCATCGGCTGGGGCACGGTGATCGCGGCGAAGTCGAAGACGCGCCTGAAGCCTTCCTTGTTCAGCACGGTGACCTGCAGCCCGTCGGCGGCTATCCGCTCGGTTGCCTGGAAGTCCGGCGGCGGCAGGACCGCCCGGCGGCCCCGCCCACTCACGATGCCGCCGCGACGGGCCGGGCCTCGACCAGCCGCTCGATGTCCTGGATCCCGGAAGTCTCCCGGGCCAGCCGGGCGAACAGACCGTTCAGGTCCTTCGTCTCGTCCATCTCACCGTGCTCGTCCTCGGTGTCGAAGGCGAGGATCGACTCCAGCTGCAGATGCATGACCGGACGAAGGTAGTGCTCCTTCGTCGTCTCAACGTCCTTGTGCCCCAACAAGGTCTTGACCAGCCACCACGGGTCGCCGTAGAGCTGGGCGAAGTCGCGCCGGTCTGCGGCGGTCAGCCCGTACTTCTTGTCCATCAGCTCGTTGAGCAGGATCAACATGTAGAGCGCCATCGAGTGCCGCATGGAGTGGGGTGTCGCGTACGGGACCTTCCCGCGGATCTCCGCGACCCGGAGCAGCCGGGGCGTCTCTCGTTCTTCCGGGGTCAGCAGAGCCTGTTCGCAGCGTTGGTTGGCCTGCCGGAACACGGTGTTCCAGCGGTCCGGCAGCATGGGCATGCCCTGCTCGGTCATCCACAGCCACGCCGGCTCCGGGCCCTGTGGTCCCTCGATGAACAGCCACTGCCGCTCGCGCCAGTCGAGCAGGCTCAGGTCATGTCGCCCTGGGACGCCGTCGCGGTTGACCCAGTGGACCCTTGGGGTGAGGCCCGTCGTGACCTTCGTGATCAGCCGCATCAGCGGCAACTTCTCGTAGCGCCCCTGGGCTTGCGCCCGTGCGACGGCCCAGGCCCGCTCCGACTCCGCGTAGGCGCTGACCTGGCGCAATGATTCGACGGACGCGTAGAAGGTCCGATCTCGCTTTGACCGTGACAGCGCTCTGGCCATCTGCCCGTGGCAGTAGCGGCCCGAGCGCAGCGGGCGGGCCGGCACTTCGAACGTCAAGATGGCGCCGGATTCCTGCCTCCGCAGTCCCGAGCTGAGTGTGAACCCGACGAACGAGGTATTCCGAAGCTCGGTCCGCCCGTCCCAGCCCGGCACCGGTGCCCCGTCGGGACCGAGGCGGCGAAGGCCCACGTCCTGCCAAAGACCCCAGGTCCGCGGTGTCAGCCACGACACTCGGGAGCTGCGGGCGTCCGCTGCGCGGTCCACCCGGCGCTGGCTGTCCACCGGCAGTGGCGTGACCTTCGCCCACCGGTAGAGCCGTGTGAAAGCCGACGCTTCCCGATCCCACTTCGTCCCGCTGATTCGGCTTGGGTTGAGTGGCGAGTCGCACCGAAATTCCCTATACGCGCGCAAGTCGCTCTCGGTCGCCTGCCGCCACGGGATCCCGCGTCGCCACAACCAAGTCAGCAACAGCCGGATATCCAGCGCGTAGTTCCGCCGAGTTTCCCGCTCCAGAGGATGGAATTCCGAGGAGAGCACGAATTCCAGCAGCTCGGGATCGACCACGAAATCAGGCCGTACAAAGACCGGATCGCCCGGCTGAAGCCCTACCGCGGCCACCGCTGCCGGCAAGTCGCGGACCCCCAGCACCCCCTCCTTCGGCAGCGGCCCCCACCGCTCCGAATCCGGCACGAACACCAACCACCACTCGTCCATCTGCCACCCCTGTGAGTCCCTTGAACTCACTCAATCATCAGGGAAGCACAGGTGCGGATAGACGGCCTCACCCTTGACGGTGAAGCGGATCTTTCCGCACAGGCATCCGCCGGATCGCTCCTGGGCGGCGGCGACGATGTCGGGGGTGGCGTTCATCAGTTCATCTCCGAGGCGCGGTGGGCCAGTTGAGCCCACCAGTGTGTCATCCCCTCCGTGATCGTCAGCCAGCCGTCGAGGGCCTGGGGCAGGTCGATGTGGAAGGTTTCACTCTCCTTGATGAACCTCGCCAGGCCCTCGATGTGGGCGGCCTCGACGCTCATGCCGCCGACCTGGGCGGCCTCGTGCTCGTCGTCGAGGTGGAGTTCGTAGTAGTAGTGCAGGGCCTTGAGCTCGCTGCCGCTGCGGCCGATGGTCAGCTCGCCGTAGCGGTTGGTGATGTCGCGCAGGATCTCGGTCTCGGCGATCGCCACGGCCTCGGTGGCGTAGTAGGCGCCGGCGATGTGGCTGGGCATGTGCGAGCCGACCATCCACTGGTGGAGGTTGACCAGCGTCTCGGTCTCGGGGGCGGGCACGTGGCCGTTGACGAGCAGGCCGAGGTCGGAGAGGAGCGCGTTGGTGTAGAGGACGTAGTGCGCGGGCACCTTGCCGCGCTCGCCGCCCTCCTCCAGGTGGTTGCGGCGCAGCTCGTGGGCGAGCTCAGGGCAGTAGCCCTCCACGGCGGTGGCGGCCGCCTTGAGGTACTGGGCGTTGTAGCGGGCGAACACCGAGAGTTCCTCGATGTACATCCGGGCCTGGCGCTCGTTGAGGTCGGCGGCGCCGACCTTCTCGGCGATCCGCGCGTACACCCAGTCGACCAGCGGGGCCAGGTGCGCGGTGACCAGGGCGGTTCCGGAGGTGAAGTTGCCCAGCAGGGTGCCGTTGACGGCGCTCTGCGTCTCGGGGTGGGCCTTCAGGTAGGCCTGGACGAGGCTGTTGTCGGGTGTCATGCGTCGGCGTCCTTGAGGTCGGAGGGGCGGGGGGTCAGGTGCAGGCCGCCGGTGGCTCCCAGGGCGCGGACGGCCGTCAGGAGTTCGGCGTTGTCGGGCAGGACGAGGGTGTCGCCGCGGTTGAGGGCGGTGACGGTGTCCCGGTCCAGGCCCGCGCCGTCGAGAGCGATCCCCGGCTGGTGGCCGCGCAGCAGGACCTGGTGGGAGTCGCCGTCGTCGAGCAGGGTGGTCACCTGGTAGGGGGCGATCACGCGGATGCTGGCGCCCGGCGTGACCTGCTCGGGGTCGAAGGCGTCCGCGGCTTCCTGGCGGGAGAGGTCGCCCTCGACGAGTTCCCAGCCGCCGTTGCTCAGCAGCGTGGCCCACCGCTGCTCGGCGTGCCGGCCGGCGGCGCCGCGGACGCGGTCGGCGGCGACGGTCAGCAGTTCGCGGCCGACGCCGGCCAGCCGGTCGGCGACGGCGCCGGGCCCCGTGGCCGTGTCCGCCATCGCGGAGGGCTCGTTGAGCGGGTCGTCGGGCCCGTCACCGGCCAGGTCGGCGAGGACGTCCGGGATGATGCGGCTCTGCAGGATCTGCGCGTACGGGTAGGTGTACAGCGGCATGGCCACCGAGACGGAGAAGGTGTCCTGGGTGCCGACGTGGAAGACCCGGCGGGGCAGGAAGAGGGCGTCGCCCGGCTCCAGCAGGAAGTGCTCGGCTTCCTCCAGCAGCGCGCGGTAGTCGCCGTAGGTGGGCTCCTTGCCGCCGGTGAGCTTCTCGTACTGCTCGGCCGGCCAGCAGTAGAAGTTCTTGGCGTTGGGGCCGAGGTGGACGAGGAAGGCGTCCTCGTAGCCCTCGTGGATCCCGAAGGCGGTGCCCGCGTAGTTCCCGGCGAAGGCGACCTGTTCGGCGCCGCCCAGCGGCAGGCCCCACCCGTCGATGAGGGTCTTGAGGAAGGTGCCGAGGCCGGCGGCGAGGGCGGGGCTGACGGTCTCCAGGTTGTTGATGACCAGGGAGAACCGCTCGGCGGCGGCGAGGTTCTGCATCCACGGCACGAAGGCGTCCACGCCTCCGTCCCAGGACGGGGCGGTCAGCGCCTGGGGCAGGAGGTCGTCGCGGCGGTCCTCGCCGACGTAGACGCGGGCGTGCGCCTTGATGTCGGTGCCGGCGGCGTGGGCCCGGCGGATGGCCTCGAACCCTGCCAGGACGTCGTCGGGGCCGGCCGCCGTGGCGGGGATGATGCCCTTGAACAGGAAGGGCGTGGTCCGTCCGGTGGTGTGGTCGGGGAAGGTGCTGGTCCAGAAGGTCTGGTCGGGCGGCCAGGGGTAGGCGGTGTCCATCAAGGATCTCCTGACGTCGGGGCGGAGTGCCGTGTTCGGGGGCGCCGGGCTTAGCTGAGGTAGTCCTCGGGGCCGCCGCGGCGGACGGTGTCGAGGGTGAAGCAGTGGAAGCCGCCGCCGAACAGCCGCCGGTGGCGGTGGCGGACCGGGACGACGGTGAACCCCCGGCGCTCCAGGACCTCGATCAGCTCGGGGTACAGGGAGTTGACGACGACGGTGTTCTCGTCGATGGACAGCAGGTTGATGTCCATGTACCGGCTGCCGATGGGGATGACGAAGCCGAGGTCGCTGTAGTCCGGGAAGTTGCTGTCGTCGGTGTCGGGGGCGTAGATCACGTCCCAGGACTGCATGGCCTTGGGCAGGTACTTCAGGTAGGCCGGGGAGCGCAGCAGCATCAGGCCGGGGCGCAGCGGGACCAGGACGCTGTCGATGTGGTTGTCGGCCATGGCGTCCAGGCGGTGGAACCGCAGGTCGCGGATGTTGTCCCTTAGCCAGCGCAGGGCGAGTTCGTGGTTGTGGTTGGCGACGTTGACAAGGACGTCGCGGCCCAGGCGCATGCACTGCGCGCCGTCGAAGACCATCTCCAGGCCCAGGCCCTCGATCGCGCCGGCGCTCTCGCCGTCGGTGGCGCGGCGGACGTCCAGGTTCTGGCGGGTGAAGTAGGCGGTGTCCAGGGAGTCGCGGGCCAGGGCCGGGCGCGGCATGCTCAGCCAGTTCGCCCCGTCCTGGTAGTAGCGGTAGAAGGCGGGCTTGAGCAGGTCGTTCTCGAAGATGCGGGCGCGGACGTGGGGCGCGGTCTCCACGATGGTGTTGCCGAGGATGATGGTCTGGTCGCGGACGTTGAGCGGCGGGGTGGCCCTGGCGTCCCAGTGCGGGGAGCGGATGTCGATGTCCTTGCCGGGCGCGGCGGGCCGCAGGACCTTCACCCCGCATCCGGTCAGGGCCTCGGCCAGGCCGGCGATGTCCTCGTTGAGCTCGTCGACCAGCTGGGTGGGGATCGGGAGGAGATCCTCCCCCGACGGGCTGGTGTGTTGACCGAGGACGGGGGCGACGTTGTCGTAGAAGAACAGCCGCCACGAGGTGTCGGTGTGGTGGGCGTCGTAGTGCTCGGCGCGGCCGAGGAGGACTTCGTCGAGCCGGGTGAACTCGTCGAAGCTGTTCAGGGCCGGCGGCGAGGTGGGCGCGGGCTGGGGCATGGTGGGCCGCCTCCTCGGCGGCGGGCGACGGCGCGCCCTCGCCTGCGGCGCGCGGGTGCGAGGCCGGGGTGGGCGGTGCCGTACGGGGTTCGAGGTCGGGCGAGGACGAGGTCAGGCGGCTGAGGCGTGCCGGGGCGGGGTGCAGGCGGTGCCGGGGGCAGCGGCGAGCCGGGTGATGATGTCCTCGATCACGCACGGCTGGTCCGGGGTGGCGCGGCGCCTGAAGAAGTAGCCGGAGCACCAGGGAACTTCGCCGAAGCGCGGCAGGTGCTGCGCGGCAAGGGCGCGGGCCTCGGGCAGGCGCCGCCAGGGGATCTGCGGGCACCAGTGGTGGATGGGGTGGAACATGTCGTCCAGGTGGCCGCCGAGCAGGTGCCGGGTGAGCCAGTGGGAGGTCCAGCCCCGGGTCTGCAGGAGGACATCATCGTTCTCGATCAGCCCGGCGTGGTTGCCGAGATCGGTGATCCAGGTGACGACGGGCCGTACCAGGACGAGGGGGAGCAGCCAGTAGAGCAGAAGGTAGAGCACGCCGCCCACGGGCCACAGCGCGGCGACGACGCTGGCCCACAGCACGGCCCGGGTGGCCAGGGCCCGCCAGGTCTCCCCCGGCGCGCGGGTGACCAGGGTCTGTACCGCGGTCTTCGGCAGCCGCCACAGGGCGTTGCGCACGATGACCTGTAGGACGAAGGCGCGGCGGCTGGGCGCTCGGCCCGCGGCGCGGATGTTGCCGGCGCGGTAGGACTGGAACATCGGGTCGTCGTCCGAGCCGAGCTTGGCGTGGTGGACGTAGTGGCTGCTGCGGTAGGGCTCGAAGCCTTCGCCGAGCAGGCCGGTCAGGAGGTAGCCGACGATCCGGTTGGCGCGGCGGGTGGCCATGAGCTTGGAGTGCACGCACTCGTGGCCGAGGTTGGAGAGATGGCGCTGGCGCACTCCGATGTAGCAGACGGCGAGCAGAGGGCCGACGACGTGACCGATGAGGTGGCCCGCTATCGCTGCGGCGGCGATCCCCATGAGGTCCCAGGCGACGTCCCACAGGCCGATGGTCGGGCGCCCGCAGAGCTTCTCCAGGTCGGCGATGAGCTGCTGCCCGAGGGCCTTGCGCACAGGGCCGGAGGCTCCGGTGCCGTTGCGGGTCCTGCCGGCGGCGGGGCTGCCCATCAGGTTCTCCAGTCGACGTGGTGCGGATGAAAGGAGGCCGGGCTCCGGCACGCCCCCCGAGGGGCAGGCAGCACGGGCAACCTGCCGTTGGGCAGGCGCGCCGGAGCACGACGAAGGGGTGGATCAGCCGCGCATCAGGCGGCGACGAGGGCGCTGTCCGGCCGCATGCCGGCCTTCAGCGCGGCGGCGTCGGGGCGCATCCCGAGCTTCATGTCCGCGGCGTCCGGCCGCATGCCGGCCTTCAGCGCGGCGGCGTCGGGGCGCATCCCCAGCTTCATGTCCGCGGCGTCCGGCCGCATGCCGGCCTTCAGCACGGCGGCGTCGGGGCGCATCCCCAGCTTCATGTCCGCGGCGTCCGGCCGCATGCCGGCCTTCAGGCCGGTGTCCGGGGTCATTCCAGCGGAAGCGGTCATCGAGTTCTCCCTGCTCGGTCGCGGGTGATCCGCGAGTCCGGGTGATCGGGTTATGGAACTGCCGGGCCGCCGGTCGGGTGAGGTGCTGAACCGTCGGCTCGGCACGCCGTGGTGTGGGCGCACGCCAGTGGAGGGGTCGCGCCGGAGCACGTCTCCTCCACCTGTGGAGGAGCGCTGCGTGGCGGTCACGCCGGGCGCTTGGCCAGTCACGCTAGGACTCGACCGAGGAGGGTCGCAACGGCTCTGGCCGTTGCGTCGGTTGCACGGGACCGTTGCGTCACCGTTGCGCGCACACCCAGGTTGACCTGCGAGAACACTGAACTCTGTCCCTGGACGGGCCTCTTTTTGGGCCCGTTGGACGCGGGAGGGCAGGCGGGAGGGCTTCTGCTGCTCGTGCGGGCGCGGCTACTTTGTGGCCCCGCCGAGGACCCGAACGACAGCTCGCTGTGGGGCCCGGCTTCCCGCGAACTCCGCCCGAAAACACCGGCCTTGAGGAGTACCCGTGCTCAACCCAGTCGTCATGAGGTCCGACCTGCTGTTCAGCCTGCGGGACACCCTCCGCGCCGAGGCCTTCGTCGAGGTGACCACCCCGACCATGCGCAGAGCCGACCTCGGTCCGGGGCGCCGTCTGCCGGTGGACCACGACGGCGGACGGTTCCTGCGGGCGATGATCGGCCCGGCCCTGCGCGTGAACCTGGAGCACCACCGGCGCATCTTCGAGATCGGTGCGTGCTTCCGGCCCGAGAAGCCCGACGAACTGCACGCGCCCGAGTTCCAGATGCTCGACCTCTACGCTGCCGGTGAGGACTTCGACTTCCTCCTGACGCTCGCCGAGAGGCTGATCGGCCCGCACCTCCCGTACGCCCTGCAGCGCGTGTCCGTCGCCGGCCACGTCCGCGACCAGTTCGGCATCGACCTGCGCCGCGAGCCCCTCGGGGACCTGCCCGCCCAAATGGCCGCCCACCTGGGCATGAGCGCGGACGTGCCGTTCAAGACAGTGCTCGGGCAGTACGTGGAACGCGAGGTGGAGGTCCAGAGCAACGGCGCTGCGCTGTTCCTGACCGAGTACCCGGTCGGCGGGGACGAGCCGTGCGCCCGACTGGCACCCGGAACGACGGCCGTCCTCAACCGCTTCGAGGTCCTGGTCGACGGCATAGAGGTCGTCCACGGCTACGAGGACGAGCCCGACGGAGCCGCGTTCGCCGACCGGGCCCGCGCGGTGGACCTGTACGACGACGAGCAGGCCCTGGCCAGGGAGGCGATCGACTCGGGACGTGTGCCGGCCACCAGCGTCGGACTCGGTATCGGCATCGAGCGGCTGTGCATGGCCGCCTCCGGCGTCAAGGACATCAGCGTCTTCCAGCCCTCGCTCCAGTTCTGACCACCCAGGTCACCGTCCGGAAGGAGTAGCGATGGACCTGTCGCTGCGCCCGCTCGACGAGAACGGCTTCGGCGCCATCGTCGACGCCAACCTCGCCATCCATGCCGAGAGCCTCGCGCCCCAGCTGGCAGCGGCCCTGCATCAGCACCGGCTGCTGATCGTGCCCGGCCAGCACCTGACCCACGCCGACCTGCTGACCGTCGCCTCCTGTTTCGGGACGGTGGACACCAGCGTCGACCGCCGGTACGCAGTCGGGGGCTTCCCGGGCCTGACCGTCATCAGCAACATCGTCGAGGACGGCAAGCACATCGGCGTCTACGACGGGGACAACGAGGAGGAGTGGCACGCCGACAACAGCTTCAAGCCCCAGCTCACCTCGGCGACGATGCTCTACTCCGTCATCACCCCTCAACGCGGCGGCGAGACCCGCTTCGCCGACGCGACCCGCGCCTACGCCGGCCTCCCCCCGGCGGTGCAACAGCGGATCGAGGGGATGCGCGCAGTGCACTCCATCGAGCAGCTCGGCGAGCTCCAGAGCCAGGCCAGCGGAGGTCAGTCGTCGATCGCGGCCGGGAGCCTGGCCGCGAGCCCGGAGGTCGTACACCCGCTCGTCCTGACCCACCCCGTAACCGGCGCCCGCTCCCTGCTGCTCGGCTCCATGGTGATCAGCGGCATTACCACGCTCGCCGAGCAGGAGAGCCGCGCGCTTCTGGAGGAACTGCTGGAGCACACGACGAGCGCGCCCTACGTCTACAGCCACCGTTGGAAGCACGGCGACCTGGTCGTGTGGGACAACCTCGCCACCCTCCACACCGCCTCCCCCTGCGACAGCTCCCGCCACCGCCGGCTGCTGTACCGCGCCGCCGTCCGATAGCGAAAGCCCTCGGGTTCATACCGCCGGATGACCTGCGGCGAGAACACGAGGTTGCCCCCGTAGCCGGCCCTAGGGTGTGCCCATGACCGCGAAGGTTCCCCTGAAAGAGACTGCTATCAGCGCCGAGCGCATCGCCCGCATCGGCCGTGAAGTCCACGCCGTGTGCCCCGAGTTCGACGCCGACGCGTTCGTGACGTCGGTGATGGCGGACATTCCCCGGCTCGAGCTGGGCGCCCGGATCGCCCGGACCAGCGAGGGCCTGCACACCTACCTTCCGGTCACCGGCTCCCAGGCCCTCGACGTGCTGCTGCGCTCTCTGCCGCCGACCCCGGAAGCGGCCGGCGTGCCGAACGACTTCGGCCTGCACACCTACGCGCCCCACTCCCATTTCGTGGCGCGCTACCTTCGCACCGGCGAGTACCTGGACCAGGCCCTGGCCGCTCTCGCGCGCCTCACCCGGTACTTCTCGGCAGAGGTCGCCGCGCGGCACTTCCTCAACGACTTTCCCGAGGAGACGATGAAGGCGGTCGACGCCTGGGCCCGCGACGAGGACTACCGGACCCGCCGGCTCGCAAGCGAAGCCACCCGTCCGCTGCTGCCCTGCGCCCCGCGCATCTCCCTGCCGGCTGACGCGGCACTGCCCGTACTCGAACAGCTCTACAGCGACTCCAGCACCTACGTCCGCACGTCGGTCGCCAACCACCTCCACGACCTGTCCGATACGCAGCCGGACCTGGTGCTTGCCACCCTTCAGCGCTGGAAAGACTCCGGTCGCACTGCCGACAAGCACTTCGCCTTCATCGCCCGGCAGGCCCTGCGGAGCAGGCTGAAGAAGGGCTGGCCGGCTGCGTACGCCTTCCTCGGCTACGCCCACGACGCACCGATCGACCTGTCGCCCCTCACTCTGGAGCGCACCGAGCTCGCCGACGGCGACACGCTCAGCTTCTCCGCCACGCTGACCACCACGGCGGCCGCCCCCGTGCACGTGATGTTCGTGATCTCGTCAACGACACCGACCGGGAAGCCGCGAGAGAAGGTGTACTTCCTGCTGCGTGCCGCCGCTGAGCCCCACAGCGAACTCCAGCTCACGAAGGACCATGTGCTGCGGTCGACGGCCACCGCGAAGCTGACACCCGGCGCCTACTCGATCGCCCTCCAGGTCAACGGGCGCCGATTCCCCGCGGCCGCCTTCACCGTCCTCACTCCCTGACCACTCCCCTCCCCGGCCCGGCCGACCCAGACCCTCCCTGCTCAAGGCAGCGCCCTCCGCGCCGCTGCCACCCCAGCCATGCGCGCACGACGACCGCACGCCCGGCAAGAACGCGGATGGCGAAGAACTAGCCGGCCTAACTACCCGGCGCCCCTCGCCTGCGTTCGCCGGCCCTGGAAGGCGTCTGCATGATCCAACTACGCGAAAGTGAGATACGAGCCGTATGACTGACTCGCCACTCCTCTTGCCGGCGGACCGGCAGCTGCGTGTGGGCAGCTACAACCTTCTCAACGGCGGCCAGGAGCGCTGGGAGGACCAGGTCGGCCTGCTGGGCGGCCTGAACCTGGACGTGCTGAACCTCCAGGAGGCCAAGCACTGGGACCAGAAGGACTCCGAACGCGTGTACGCAACCGCGGAACGGCTGGGGATGCAGCCGCTGCTCGCACGGTCGCGCAGTCACGGATGCCACCTCGTCACGTACTACCGGTGGCCGCGGGTGCAGTGTCTGGGGTTCTCCTCCGACGGTGCATGCGGCAACTTCCACCACACCGTCCTGCGAGCCCGGTTGCGCATCACCGGGGTCCGGGAGCCGGTCCTGCTCCTTCACACCCACCTCGACCCGTTCAGCCCTCAGGACCGGCTGGCAGAAGTCCAGTGGCTGACCGAGCACGCCGGCGCACGCACCCTGCTGGCCGGAGATCTCAACACCCCCGGCGCCGACGACGAAGAGCCGGAGGACTGGGATCTGATCCCGGCGCACCAGCACTCCGGGCACCGCCTCATGCTGCCCGACGGCTCATACGGCGGCACAGACCGCCGGGCGATCCGCGCGCTCATGCACGCCGGCTTCGTCGACCCGCCCGTCTACCTCGACCAGCCCATCCCACGCACCGCGGGCCACCTGTGTCCGGAGCAGAAGTGGGACCACCGAGCCGACCATGTCCTGCTCTCCCCCACGCTCGCCCCCGCGCTGCACTCCTACGAGGTACTCGACAACACCGTCACCCAGCAGCTGAGCGATCACCTCCCGGTCATTGTCACCCTCGACATCACCCGCATGTGACCCCGCCGGGTGGGCCGGCCGAACATCCGCTGTCCTGTCGGACCTCTCGACGTACGGGCCCCGATGCGAGCCTCGGCGTTTCGGCCAACTGCACGAAGCATCTGCACCCGTAGACCCCAAGGGTCGGTGCATCCCGCAGCCTCCGCCGCGCGCTCAATTCCGGGGTTCCCAGCTCGACTGAAACACAGGTGTTCGAAATCCATGTCGGGTCGTTGAGCTTCACGACCCAGCCGCAGCGACCGTCAGGGGGCCACGTTGACCTCGGCCAGCACACAGGATCAGCCGGATACCGGCACACCAGAGGCGGGTGCGCCGGACGAGACGAGCAGAGCGCAGGACGAGGAGTTCCTGTACCGGGACGAATCGAGGCATCAGGCTGGGGCGCAACTGACCACCGGCACGATGGCGCGACGGCTGCCCGCGCTGGTTCTGCGGTCACTGAAGATGGCCTGGCAGGTGGACCGGGGGGCGACGGCCGGACTGCTCGCGTGCCAGATCGGCACCGGCGTGCTCGCCGCGCTGGGGCTGCTCGCCGTCACGGGGTCGATCACCGCGCTGATCTCGTCGGGCGACATCACCGAACGCCTGTGGGAAGCGGCGCCACAGCTGGCGGTCGTCGCCGCGGCCACCGGGCTGCGGGCGCTGCTGGGGATCACGGTGACGTGGCTGACCGGGCGGCTGCGGCCGGTGCTGGCCCGGGCGGCGGAGCTGACGATGATCGAGGCCGCGCTCGGCGCGGAGCTGGCGGCGAACAACAAGCCCGGCTACAACGACTTCTATGACATCGCCGACCGCGGTGCCCAGGTCACTCCGGACCTGGTGGACGAGGCGCAGGACGTGTTGGCGGCCACGGCTACGCTCGCCGCCGGCGCGACCGTTCTCGCCGTGCTGCACCCCGTGCTCCTTCCCCTGCTCCTTCTGGCCTGCCTGCCACAGGCCGCCGCGTACGTGCGGGCCGCCCGGGTGGTGTACCTGGCGGGCCTCGAGACCTCCGGACGCCGCCGCATGCTGCACAAGCTGCGCTGGCACATGGCGTACATGGAGTCCAGCGAGGAGATGCGAGCCTGCCTGGCCGGGCCCTTCCTCACCGCCCGGTACCGGCGCCTCGCCGCCTCGGTCAACGCCGCGGAGCGCAAGGCCGCGAACACCGGCGCGTGGATGGGACTGGCCGGCGCGGTTGCCGGCGGAGTGGCGGCGGCCGCAGTGTGGGCCGCGCTGCTGTGGCTCCTGGCTTCCGGCCGCATGAGCCTCGCGGCAGGAGGCGGCGCGGTCTTCGCACTGCAGACGGCGACCGGGTCCGTGCGCGGCATCATCAACGGCGGGGCCCGACTGGTGCGCACCGGCTGGTACGTGCAGGACTGGCAGAACTTCCTCGACAACGCCCACGGGCAGGCCATGACCGCTTCCCGCGGTACCAAGATGCTGTCCACTCCGCCGGAGCGGTTCGAGGTCCGCAACGTCACCTACCGGTACGACGGCGCCCCGAAGGACAGTCTCAGCGGCGTCTCCCTCCAGGTGCGGCGCGGGGAGATCATTGCGCTGGTCGGTGAGAACGGGTCGGGCAAGTCGACCCTGTCGCGGCTGATCTGCGGTCTGCTGCTGCCCACGGCAGGTGAGGTGGCCTGGGACCACGCGGCTACGACCGAGATGGACCCGTGGGAGGCGTGGAAGCATGTCGCCCTGGTGCCGCAGAAGTACACCTACCTGCCCTTGAGCATGCGGGACAACATCACGTTCGGGCAGGGGGACTCCACAGACGCCGCGGTGCTCGCCGCGTGCGAGGCCTCCGGGGCGACGGACATGCTGCCCCATCTGCGGTCCGGTCTGGACACCCTGCTGACGTCCGAGTGGTTCGGCGGCCAGCAGCTGTCCGGAGGCCAGTGGCAGCGCGTCGTGCTCACCAGGGCATTTCACCGGCAGGCGGCTCTGCTGGTCATGGACGAGCCCACCGCTGCGCTCGACGCGCGAGCCGAGCACCGCATCTTCACCGGGCTGCGCGACCTGGCCAAGGACCGGGCGATCCTGCTGATCACCCACCGGCTCGCCAACGTCGCCATCGCGGACAAGATCATCGTTCTCGACCAGGGACGCATCGTCCAGGAAGGCTCCTACGAAGAACTCACCCGCGAGCCGCGGCTGTTCCGCTCCCTGTGGGAACTGCAGCAGCGCACCACCGGCGAGGCAGCATGATCCCCGACCCCCCTCAGTCCCACTCCGCGCACTCACCAGTCGGCAGCGCCTGGCCGGCGGACTTCACCGCGCACCGGATCGGCGCCGGCTGCCCGATGTGCCGAAACGACTTCGACGCCGACGACATCGGCTGGGGCCTGCTCGTACGGCGCGGTGAGGTCAGCAACGCCTACCTGTGGCGCAGCGGCCAGGTCCGCGGGTATGCCGTCGTGATCTACACCGGCCGTCATGTCGCCGAGCCCACCGAGCTGGACGAGGGAGAGGCGGCCGCGTTCTGGCGCGACGTCCTCGCCCTGGGCCGCGCGGTGGAGGCGCTCTACGAGCCGCTGAAGATGAACTACCTGCTGCTGGGGAACCAGATCCCGCATCTGCACTGGCACTGCGTTCCCCGGCGGGAAGCCGGAACGGACCCGGCGCCGGGTGGCCCGCTGCCCTTCGACGTGCTCGATCTCGGACGGCAGGACGAGGAGCAGCTGCAGGCGGATGCCCGAGCACTGCGCCAGCTGCTGCCTCCCTCCGGCCGGCCGGGGGTTCGGCGATGAACGGCGCAGAGTCGGACGTGATGGTCGTGGCGGGGATCCTGACGCTGTTCTACCGGATCGTCCCAACCGCGGTCGGCGAAGGTCCCGCGGGGACCGCCACCCGCAACTACGTGGCCCGGGACAGCGACGGAGCCCGGTGGTTCGTGAAGGCCTACCCGGCGGCCACCGATCTGGACGCGGAGCGCCGGGCGCTCGAGCTCGGCGAGTTCGCGCGGCTCGGCCGGATCCCGGTGCCGGTCGTGCGGCAGACCCTGGACGGTGACCTCATCGCGGCCGCCGGCGGCATGGCGGTGTCGGTCGCGGCGTACGTCGAGGACACGGAGACGGCCGAGGGTGGTCTGTCCGGCGACCGGTGGGCCGCAGTGGGAGAGACCGTCGGGCGCCTTCACCGGACCCTGGCCCGGCACCCGGCCGGGCCTCCGCGCCGCGTGCCCGCCCGGGAAGTCTGCGACGTGAAGCGGGCCCGGCAGCGCATTGACCGGTTGCTCGCCCTCTTCGCCACGAGGTCGCCCACCTCGGGGTTTCCCGCCTGGGCACGGGAGACCGCCGCCCGGCGGCTCGACGCGCTGCCTGCCGTGGCCGCCATGGTCAAAGGGCTGCCGACGACGTTGACGGTGCAGACCGTCCACGGAGACCTGGCCTCACCCAACCTTCTCCTTCGCGGACAGCAGGTGGCGGCACTGATCGACTTCCGGCCGCCCGGTCACCGCAGCCCCGCCTGGGAGCTCGGGCGGATCGTCCTGGACCCACGCACGGTCCTGGCGCAGCCTCAGTGGCCCACCGGCCTTGCCGAAGCTGTCGCTGCCTACCGGGCAGCCAACCCAGCGCTGCCGGCCGAAGACCTCCTCGCCGTGCCCCGCCTCGCCGCCGGATACCTGGCCTGTTCGGTGTATCCCCTGTCCGAGGCCGTCGACGACCCGGCCGCCGTCACCCCTGAACTCGAGGCGTACGGCCGCAATCGGCATGCGGCCATGGTCGAGCTGTGCGAGCGGCTTACGGAAGCCGAGGAGATTCTCCATGACCTCCTCCACTGACCCTTCCGCGTCTTCCGGCGCCCGGCCGTCGTTGTGGCGGCACCGCAACTTTCGCCGCTACCTGACCGGGCAGGCAGCCAGCGTGACCGGTAGCTCGATCAGCAGCATGGTGATCCCCGTGCTGGCGGTGCTCGAACTGGACGCGACTACCGCCGAGGTCGCCTGGCTGACGTTCCTGGGCCAACTGCCGCCCGCGCTGCTGGCCTTGCACGCCGGGGCCCTCGCCGATCGACACTCCAAGCGAAGGCAGATGATCACCGGCGACCTGGTCAGCGCCGCCGCGCTGGCCAGCGTGCCGGTGGGGGCCGCGCTGGACCGGCTTTCCCTGACCCAGCTGATGGTGGTCGCGGCCGTGCAAGGCGCGGCGGGGGTGCTGCACGGTGCCGCCGCGATCAGTCTCCTGCCCAGCCTGGTCGACCGGTCCCTGCTCCAGCGGAGCAACAGCCGCGTCGGCAGCCTCTTCGCCGTCGCCGCCACCGCGGGCAGCAACCTCGGCGCCGCCCTGACCGCGCTTCTCGGCCCGGCCCGGGCGCTTCTCGGGGATGTCCTGTCCTACCTCGTCAGCGCCTGGTGCACCGCCCGCATCCAGGCCCCCGAAAGCGCCCGGCCGGCAGCGGAAGGCCGACGTCTGCACACCGAGATCGGTGATGGCCTGCGCTACGTGAACGGCGACCACCGGCTGCGCACCCTGACCCTCGTCAACGCGACGACGTCGTTCGCCCTGGCGCTCCTCAATACCTTGTGGGCGCTGTACCTGCTTGTTCCCGCTTAACGACGGTGTTGCTTACTGCCTGATGTGCCACCTGACCTGCTCGTTTGTGTGTTGCACTCAGCCGGGTTGCATTGATACTCATCGGCCATGCACCAATCGACGTACTCATCAGCAGGCTGGGAGTCCTGGGGACTTGCGTTCAGGCCGGCGATCCCGGAGGGGATGCCGTTGCTGTTCGACGACGACCTTCTCTTCGAGGACAGCAACGGTGTCCGTCCCACAACCGTGATCAACTGCTGGGCCTGCGAGCTGCCAGCGAATGGATGCCCATCGCCGAATTCGTGGCCCTACTACGTGCGTACGGTGCGTGAGTGGCTGGAGTTCATATCCGAGCACGGAGTCGCCCTGTTCGACACGCGGCGTCGTCTGAAGGCGGCGTTGGGCGCGTACTCCGTCTATCGCGCCCAGGGCCCCATCAAGCATCGCTTCGAGGCGTCCACGTGGAACCAGAACATGGGGATTCTGGCGGGGTTCTACAAGTGGGCGAAGGATGAGGAGTACGCCGACTCCGAGCCGTTCACGTACCGGCAGGCGGTCTGGGCCTTCAAGGGGCAAGTCCGTCGCGGACGGGTCAACCAGTCACGGCGGCGCCAAGCCAAGCCTCATGTGACGATCAAGTATCTCGACGACGACTTCACGGACATGTTCCTGAAGGGGTTGGCGGGCCTGAGCCCCGACGGGGAGCGGGATCTGCGCTACCGAGGACGGGAGTTGGCCCGGAACTCGGCGGTCGGCCGAATGATCGTCTCCAGCGGACTACGCAGCCAGGAGTACACATACCTGCTGGTCTGCGAGGTGCCCCTGCTTCCCTCGCGACGGACCGCGGTGCCAGTGTCGTTCCCAGTCCCTTCCGGAATCACCAAGGGAAGCAAGTACCGCGAGTCGTGGATCGACTACGACTCGCTGGTCGAGCTGCACTCCTACATCTCGCTCGACCGGGCAGCGGCAACGTTCGGATCGTCGTGGCGTCCGCCGGCCCGCTGGGGAGAGCCGCTGTTCGTGACGGACGCCGATCAGCGGGGCGGACGCGTCAACGGGGTCCGTGTGCAGTGGAGTTCGCTCGGGCCTGACGAACGGCGGCGTCTGGTCGCCCCGGAGGGCGGTTCGATGCTGCTCTCGGTGTGGGGCCAGGGACGTCCATTCACCGGATGGGCCACGGTTTTCGCCAGGACCTCTGACCGCATCCGCGAGCGTTACGAGCCGCGCTTCCCGCACGTCAATCCGCACCGGCTACGTCACACCATGGCCATGGCGACCATGGCGCGGCTGATGCGTGGCTGGTACGAGCAGGCTGCACGACAGGTCCGCGACACCGACGACGATGCCGCCCTGGCGCACTACCTGCGGACCCAAGAGCCGCTTCTGATTCTGCGCGATCTGCTCGGACATACCAGTTCACTGACCACGGAAGCGTACCTCCACCGCCTGGACGTGCTCCGCCTGTTCACCTCCCTGTATCGGCGGGTCGGCAAGGAGTACGGGCTGCTGGACGAGGAGGCCGAGCTGGAGCTCGAGACTGAGTTCGACGACGAACTGGCGGTGGTCTGATGCCGGCCACCGTCACCCTTGACCCGCTGGGTGTGCACTGCGTCTTCAGCGACGGGTCGGAGTACCGCCGTCCCCTGCGTGTGCGGCGACGAGTGGAGCTCCCGGGGCTGGCACGCACTCTGCTGGAAGGCGTTACGGATCTTGTCCATCCGCACGGGCAGGTCGACAGCGCGGGAGGGATCGACCTCTACCTCACGGCCGTCCGCGGCTTCACCGACTGGCTGGTCGAGTTCGGGTTCTCCGGCGGGGCCTCCGACCTGACGCGCGCGCTCCTCGCCCGGTACTGGCGGCAAGGGGTGCGATCCTCCCAGGAGAGCGCGCTGCGGGCGATGTTGCGTTGCGCCGACGACCAGGATCAGATTCTGGCGCCGGACGTGCGCGCGTTCGTCGATGGCCGGCTGTTCAACACGGGCGAGCGGTACGGCTCGCACCAGCCGTACAGCGAGGCCGAATGGGCCCGGCTCATCCGTACCTGCCGCGACGAGGTCGATGGCGCGTTCCGCGCGTTCTGCGCGGCCCGTGAGCAGGCTTCGTCAGCTGACGGGCCAGGGGCTGCGCTCCGTGAGCGCACTGCCCATCACTGGCTGGTGCTTCACCACGGGCCCGACCCGCTCGTCAACGAGATGGCAGACCGCGGCTCGTTCCCCTTCCGGCAGAGATACGGGGTCGGTCTTCGCGCGGTGCTGGATCCGCTGATCCCGACCCTGGACGTGATCATCGCCTATCAGCTGCTGTTCGGCGCCTACACCGGGGTCGTGCCGGACGGGATCGCGGACCTGGGACTCGACGACATCGAGTGGGCGGGTGACGAGAAGATCCTCCTCAGCTACGTCAAGGGCCGCACAGCGGCGGAGAGCCTTGCTCTGTCACGTCAGGCCACTCGCCTGCTGGAGCAGTGGCTCGATCACTCTGCGGTGGCCCGCCGCTTCGCGCCCGAGGAACTGCGCCCCGAGCTCTGGGTGCGTTTCACGCCGAGTGGCACATGGGCGGGAGAGCGATGGCTGGCCAAGCCGGCCACGCGCCTGTCCATATGCGCCTGGGTGGAGCGGCGCCAGGCCGTCGACGAGGACGGGCGCCCCGCGCAGATGACCGGTGACGACGGTCTCCCCCTGGCCCTTCACCTGCACCGCATCCGCACTACTCACGACGCGCTGCAAGACCGGTCGCACTGGCGCGGCAGCCGCCGGTCCACGCTGGATCCGAACCGGTCCCCCGGCATCGAGGGTGATCACTATCTGACGAACACGACGCCGTCTCAGCGTGAGGCGGTGGAAGACATCATCGTCCAGGCGCAGGAGGACCTCGTTCGCCGGGCGCTGCCGCCCTTGGTGCTGGCCACCGCTGAAATGGCCGACCTGGTGGAGAACTATCCCGAGCACATGAAGCGGCTCGGCCTGGATGACAACGCCTTGGCGCAGCTCCTGTCCGGGCAGCGCGACGTATTCACTGCGGCATGTGGAGATCAGATGTCGGGACTTCACGGGCCGAAGGGCAAGCCCTGTCCGGCACGTCCGTGGGTGTGCCTGCTGTGTCCGCTGGCCTTGTTCGCCCCCCGCCATCTGCCGAACCTGCTGCGACTACGGGCGTTCTTCTCCCGTCAGTGGGAGCAGATGACCACCGCCGAGTTCATCCCCGTCTTCGGCCCGTACGCCCACCGTCTCGACGAGATCCTGACCCCCGACCGGTACTTCTCCGAGCACGCGCTGCGGGCAGCCGCTGCCGAGGTCACCGACTCCGATGTCGAGCTTCCCCTGCGACCTGAGGAGCACACCGTATGACCACCCTGCACCGGCCCGCGGGCCTCGCGGCTGCCTTTTCGCGTTCCGTCTTTCGAGGTGAAGACGTGTGCGCTGCGGCCGGTCTGCCGGTTCACGGTGCGGGCCCGCATCCTCACTTCGACGACGCAATCTGGGACTTCACTGGTGTCATCGGGCTGCCGCGGTACCTTGCGCGGTACGCGCGGATCTTGTCCTTCGTCGAGATCCTCAATCCCCAGTGGAGGGAACTCGCGAAGGAGTTCGTCTTCGCCCGGCTTGCACCGGACCACCGCGCTGTGCGGGAACTTGCTCACGCCTATCGAACGCCGGTGCTGATTGCCACGGTGCACGGGCGGCTGACCGTGCTGACCGGCTGGCTGAACTGGCTCACCGAACAGGGCGTGGACAGTCTCGGGGAGGTCACCCAGCAGCACTGTGCTGCCTACCTGGAGCTTCGCAAGAAGGTACGGGACAAGCACGGCGTCGTGATCCGCGACAGCAGCCCCGGCTACCGCATGGACGTAGTGGCGGTCATCCAGGAGCTGGGCTACTACAAGGAATTGTTCTCAGCAGACGGCTACGTGTCGGCCTTCCGTCCGTGGGGGCGACGCACGGCGTACTCCGTCGCCGGGATGGTCCGTCGGACGGGCAACACGACACCGCCGCTGAGCAACGACGTCTTCCAACCGCTCGTCGCGGCGGCCCTGTACGTGGTGGAGGTGCTGGCGCCGCACGTCATGGAGCTGCAGCAACAGTTGCAGGAGATGGTGCCGAACCGGCCGGGCCGCAACAACCGAGAGCGTCCGGACTGGAGGGTCGAGGTCGCGCAGGCCATCGACCGGCACATACAAGAGGGCGATCCGTTGGATGTCGCCCTCGATCACGTCGTGTCCCAGCGGCTGGCGGACGGCTGGGATCCGGACGATCCGCTGCTGCGGGTGAATCTGATCTCCCTCGCCCACGAGACCGGACGGCATGCCTTCCACTCCAGGTGGCTGCCCACCCTGCGCGGCCACCTGGAGAAGGCCGTCCGGGAAGTCGGCCTGGCCAAACGCTGGGGCCGGACGGCCGCCCTGGTCGAACGCGCGGACGGACGGGGCAGTGTCCCCTGGACCCTGCCGATGAACACCACCGAGGCCCGACTGCAGCTCTCCCGGGCCCGCACAGCGTGCGTCATCGCGCTCGCCGCACTGACGGGGATGCGGAAGAGCGAACTGGCCGAGCTGACCCACGACTGCCGCCTGCCTCCCGAGCAGCTCGGCGAGGGCCGCCTCCGCTACCGCCTGAAGGGCAAGGTCATCAAGGGCCGGAAGCTGGGTGGTGAACACGATCAGTGGGTGACCATCAAGCAGGCGTACGACACCGCCGGCGTGGCCGCCTCGCTCGCCGACCCGGTGAAGAACACCGGTCACCTGTTCAAGTCGCTCTCCTTCTTCACCCCGTACGAATGGTTCCTGACCTGGGTCAATGGCCCAGACGGCCGTCGCCTTGGGCTGGCGCCGATCCCCGAGGAGCCGGTCAGTCTGCGGATGCTACGGAGAACCCTCGCGGTGGAAATGGCGCACCGGCCCGGTGGTCTGCTGGCCGCCAAGATCCATCTCAAGCACATTTCCGTGGTCACCACGGAGGGCTATGCGGACCGCCCCGGTGGGGCCCAGTCGGTGCTGATGGCCGAGTTCGGCCAAGAGGAGCGGGAGCACAAGTTGCGCGTCGCCCTCGACGCTTTCCACGACTACCAGAACGGTATCCGGCCTGCGGGGCCTGGCGCCAGTGACCTCCTGGACTTCTTCGCGTTCGTCGACGAACAGCTGGATTCCTCCGGGGCGCCGAACATCAAGCGCAGCGACCAGGAGATGACGAACCTGCTCGCCAAGCGGGCCAAGGCCCTGCACCTGGGGCCGGCGAACTACTGCTGGTTCCTCGATCCGTCCAAGGCGCTGTGCCTCAAGCTCGCAGGGGCCCACGCCCGCGGGGCGACAGAGCCCTTGATCGGCATGTGCGATTCGGCGCGGTGCCCCCAGGCCACCCACCATGCCGGGCATCGCCCGGTATGGGCGGCCAGTGCCGAGAGCAAGAAGGTCTTCATCGCCACCATCGGACGCGCGCAGCGGACGGAGAAGGCCCGGCTGGGTACGGAACTCGCCCGCGATGAACGGGTGCTGGCCGAGATCGACGCCCGCTCCGGAACGGGGGCATGACGTGGCCCGCATCAGCGACGAGACCCGTCGGGACAACGAGGCGGCCATTCGGCACGTCATGGAGCGGCTCCTTGCCGGTGACGTTCCCGCGGGCAGCAAGTGCGACATCAAGACCCTCGCGGCCCAAGCCGGGGTCGCACGCACCGGCTTCTATCCCAAGAAGAACCGCGACGGCTCGCCGCGGCCAGGTCCCTATCAACACCTGGCGGAGGAGTTCGAGCGCCGGTTGACCGAGCTTCGGGAAACGGGCGTGATTCCAGACCCGCGGGCTGCACAGATCGAGCGCCTCAAAGAACAGGTCTCCGGGCTGAAGGAGCGCCTCGCCGCGCGTGACGCGCAGATCGATGGGCTCACTGACTTCAGGGAGCGGGCTCTGTCGCAGATCGCCGCCCAGCGGATGGAGATCGAGCGGCTGCGGGAACAGGCGGCCGCCGTCGGCAACGTCCGTCGGCTGCCTGCCGCCCGCGGTGGTCCGGCGCCGTACGGGTCTTGCAGTTGACAATGCTGCGGGCGGTCTTTTGCCACCACCGGGCCCGGAGGGTCAGGTGCCGATCTCCCGGTGGACGCCGCCGGCGGCGGTGTTGACGCCCTCGGCGAGGGTGGGGTGGATGTGGATGGCGCGGGCGATGTCGCTGTAGGTGGCGCCGCAGGTCATGGCGATGACGGCCTCGTGGACGAGGTTCCCGCCGTCGGGGCCGGCGATGTGGCAGCCCAAGATCTTGTCGGTTGAGGCGTCGACGACGAATTTGATCAGGCCGCGGGTGTTGCCGATGGCGCGGGCCTTGACGACGCCGGTGAAGTCCTGGCGGCCGATGAGGACCTGGTGTCCGGCGGCGCGGGCGGCGGGTTCGGTCAGTCCGACGGAGCCGACCTCGGGGTCGGTGAACACCGCGTGCGGCACGATCCGCCCGTTGGTGGAGCGGTTCTGGCCGCGGTAGGTGGTGCGGTAGGCGATGTCGGCGTCGTCGCGGGCGGTGTGGGTGAACATCGGCCCGCCGCGGATGTCGCCGAGCGCCCACACGTCCTCGGCCGCGGTGCGCAGCAGGTCGTCGACGGGCAGGAAGCCGCGCTCGTCGGGGGCCAGCCCGAGGTGTTCGAGGCCGAGGATGTCGGTGTTGGGGGTGCGGCCGGTGGCGATGAGGAGGTGGCTGCCGTTGATCTCGCCGGTCTCGCTGCCCTGGCAGCCGGCCCGGATGTTTCCGGGGCGGCCGTCGACGGCGGTGCAGGTGGTGCCGGTCAGGACGGTGATGCCGTCGGCGGTGAAGCCGTCGGTGACGGCAGCGGAGATGTCGGGGTCCTCGGCGGGCAGCAGTCGCTCGGCGCGCTGGATGAGCGTCACGCGGGAGCCGAAGCGGGCGAACATCTGGGCGAACTCGCAGCCGATGTAGCCGCCGCCCACCACGATCAGGTGCTCGGGCAGGTCGGTGAGGTCGAGCAGGGTGCGGGAGGTGTAGTACGGGGTGGTCTCCAGGCCGTCGATGGCGGGGATGGTGGTGCGCAGGCCGGTGACCAGGAAGATCTTGTCGGCCTCGATCTCGGTGTGGTCCACGCGCAGCCGCCGGGGCGCGGTGAAGCGTCCCTCGGCGGGATAGAAGTCGATCTGGTCGGCCTTGCCGACCGTCTTGTATGAGCCGGAGCGGATCGTCTCCACGATCGCGTTCTTGCGCGCGACCACGGCGGCCAGGTCCACGCTGGGGGCGGGGACGTGGACGCCGAACTCGGCGGCCCGGCGCACCTGGTGGGCCACCGCTGCGGAGGCGATCATCGTCTTGGTGGGGATGCAGCCGCGGTTGAGGCAGGTGCCGCCGAGTTTCTCCTTCTCCACGAAGGCGACCCGGCCGTGTCTTGCTGCGCGCAGGGCCAGGGGCAGGCCGGCCATGCCGCCGCCGATCACCAGGGTGTCGTACCGCTCGGCCATGAGAGGACTCCTTCTGTGTCTCTGCCTGTCCAGCCCGGTGCGGACGGTGCGTACTGGGGCGTGTGAAGATCCTCAGCCGTGCGGGCCGGTGGGGCCGGAGGGGCGGGGCTGTTCGGGTGATGCGGGCGGCAGGCGGCGGCTGCGGCAGGTGGAGGTGCGGTGGCGGCGGTGCCACAATGCGGCGGCGGTGAGCAGGACGGCTCCGGCTGTCCAGAAGGGCCAGGTCACAGGGGTGACGGAGGCGGCGGCCCCGGTGGCTGCACCGCCTGCGGCGGCGGTGGCCAGGGCTGGGCCGGTGCAGCACAGGCCGATCATGGACAGCCCGGCGCCGAGGGCCGTGCCGAGGGCCCCGAGCGCGGCGAGCGTGGCCGTCAGCAGGTGGCCGAGCACCCGGCGTAGCCGGGCGGGGGCGCTGTGTGCATCGGCTGGACTCCAGGGGCCGGGGCGGGCAGGGGTGAGGGTGTGGCCGACTGCCGCTCGGGGGGATGCGGCAGCCGACCGCCCTCCCGGCTCCCACGGGGGTTGGCGGCCGGGGCTTCGGGGGCTGGGGGTCAGGCCCACAGGGCGCTGCCCCACCTGGTCAGGATCAGCAGCGCGATGATGCCGATCCACAGGACGGGTACGGCCCAGTGGAACTCGGCGACAGTGCAGCGTACCCGGTCGGGGGCGGGGATGAGCCCGTGCTGGATGTTGTGCACGGTGGTGTACCAGAAGATGAGGATCGTCACGGCCCATACGAGGGTGCACCACAGGCACAGTGCGCCGATGGCATACAGCGAGGAGTACTGCAGCCAGGTGATGAGGCCGATGCCGAAGACGGTGCCGGCCTGCAGGCCCAGCCAGTGCCAGCGCCGGTAGCGGGCGCCAGCCAGCAGTCCCGCGCCGATGGCGATGACGGCGGGGAAGGCGGCCCAGCCGATGAAGGGGTTGGGGAAGCCGAAGGTGCTGGCCTGCCAGCTCTTCATGATGTTGTTGCAGGACAGCACCGGGTTGATGCTGCACGCCGAGACGTAGTCCGGGTTGGCGAGCAGTTCCATCTTGTCGTGCGTGAGCACGGCCGAGGCGAGCAGGCCGAGGGAGCCGCCCAGGATCAGTAGGAGGGCGAGCGTCCGGCTGGCGCCGCACGTCGCGTGCCTGCTCTTGTGCACGGCTGGGGTGGCCGTCTCGCGGGCTGCTGGCATGGTCATGGAGCAGTGTCCGTTCTGCATGCCTGCGGCCGGGGCTTTATCCGTTTCCCGGCCGCAGAGATGGGGCGTGGTCAGCAGCAGTGGCCGGGATTGTCGCGGTCCGGGGCGGCGGCCGGGGTGGGGACGGGCTGGGGCGCACAGCAGTCCGCCTCGGCAGAGGGGGCTGCCCCGGTGGGAGCGGCGTTGCGGGCGGCCTGCCGCCTGCGGTGGCGCAGGGCGGCGGCGGTGACGGCGAGGACGACCACGAGAGCGGTGACGGCGATGGTGGTGGTGTGGCCCTGGATCCAGGCGGTCGCGGTGGCGGACCAGGCGGCGAGGCCGCCGCCGGGGGCGGCGGTGGCGGGGCCGCCGGTGGCGGCGGGGTACCAGTACCAGGCCAGGTAGGCGCCGGTGAGGACGAGGACGGCGGCGGTGATGCGGGTGCCGTGCCGGGCCAAGGCGGTGATCTTGCGGGTGAGGGCGGCGCCTGCGGCGGCGGTGGTGACCGCGACGAGCAGCAGCACGGCGGCCGATCCGGCGGCGTAGGCGGCGAAGACCGCGAGGAGCCCGGCGAAGCTGGCGGTGGCCTGGGCCTGGGCGATGACGGCGAGCAGCACACCGAAGGTGCAGGACAGGGACGCGGCGGCGTAGCCGGCGCCGAAGACCACCATGCGCCGGGCGGTCGGCGGGCCCGCCGACCGGCGGGTACCGGTGGGCAGGTTCAGCCGCAGGCTGAGCGCGCGGCCGGTGAGCATGAAGGCGCCGAGGAGCAGCAGGATGATGCCGGTGGCCAGGCCGAGCCAGGGGGCGGCACGGATCAGGGCGCGGGCCCCGGCGCTGACGATGAGCCCGGCAGCGGCGAGGGTGCCGGCGAAGCCGAGGGTGAGGGCGGCGCCGGAGCGCAGGGCGCGGGTGAGGCGTACCGGCAGCGGGGAGGTGTCGTTTTCGCCGAGGGCGGAGGTGATCCAGGCGGGCAGCAGGGCGAAGCCGCATGGGTTGACCGGGGCGAGCATCCCGGCGGCGAAGGCGAGGGTGAGCAGGCCGTTCATCACGCGCCCGCCTTCTTCAAGGCGGCCTGGATCTGGTCGGCCGACGGGTCGGTGGCCCGGTAGGTGACCTTGCCCTGGGGGTCGACGACGATCAGCGTGGACAGGGCCGAGACCTGGTAGCGCAGGGACAGGGCGGCGCCCTTGTCGACGGTGGTGGCCAGTCCGGGCGCCTTGATGTAGTCGAGGAACTGCATGATGGTCGTCTTCGACTCGCTCGGGTCCATGTCCACCGCGAGGAAGGTGGCCTTGTCCCCGAACGCCTTGGCAGCCTTGTCCAGCGACTTGGCACCTCCGGCGCACTCGCCGCAGCCCACGGAGAAGAAGAACAGAGCGGCGGGCTTCTTTCCGGGCACCGCCAGCGTGGTGTCGTCGAGGAGGGTGACGGTGTCCGTCTTGGCTGCGGCGGAACTGCCGCTGACGGTGTCAGTCTTGGCCGTGGAGCCGGTGGTGGCGGTGCCGCAGGCGGACAGGGTGAGTACGGCGGCGGTGGCGGCGGCGAGGGCCAGGACTGTGCGGCGGCGCAGGCGGGTGCGGCGGGCGGTGGGGGACGGGGAGGTCATGGTGGTGCGGGCCTTCCTCGGAGGCGGGACGGGAGTTTGTCCCGGTCGGCGGCGGAGCGGGCGGGCGGATACGCGTGTCGTGGCGGTGCCGGTCGCCGACCTGCTCAGGGCTTGCGGAGCAGGTCGCGGTCGTGCTGGTCGGTGCGGGCGGGCAGCGGGCAGCAGGAATCGCCGCTGCCGGTGGGGCGGCGGCGCAGCCACCAGAGGAGACCGCCGGCCAGCAGGACCGCGGCCGGGGCCAGCAGCCAGGGACTGACCAGGGCCCCGCCGAGTCCGGCCAAAGCGCCGCCGGCCAGCAGTACCGGCCCGGCGCAGCACAGGACGGGCAGCAGCACGACGCCGACCATTCCGAGGGTGCCGAGCAGACCGCCTCGGCGCTCGCCGGGCTGGGTGGGCGGGCGCGTCATCGCGGGTCCCCCTTTGCGGGGATGCGGGGGCAGCAGTCCAGGGCGGCGGCGTTGTCGGCGGCCAGGGACCGGGCCAGCATGATCAGATCCGCGACGCGGGGGTCGCCGACGGAGTAGCGCAGTTTCTTGCCGTCCCGGCGGGCGGTGACGTAGCCGCAGTCCACGAGACAGGACAGGTGCACCGACACCCTCGGCTGCGAGATCCCGGCGTGCTCGACGCATTCGGCCGAGGTGCGCTCGCCGCGCTGGATGAACTCCAGCAGCTTCAGCCGGGTGGGGTCCGCGAGCGCGCGGAAGAACCGGGCTGTGGTGTCCAGATGGATGCACGGCACCTCGGCCGCGGCGGCCGTGTCCGGTGAGCCGGCAAGGGCAGGGGTTTTCATAGGCAGAGCCTTTCCACAAGCAGCTATTCGCTTGTCCGCATAGTATGGTGGCCGTCTGCCATTCGGCAAGCCGCATAGGAAACGGGTTCGGCGGGAGCGTCCGGCCCCCACTGAGGGAGGTAGTGCTGTGCTTCAGGCACACACCGGTTATGACCTGGCGATCATCGGTTCGGGAGGTGGCGCGTTCGCCGCGGCCATCGCCGCCCGCAGCAAGGGCAGGAGCGTGGTGATGGTCGAGCGCGGCACCACCGGCGGCACCTGCGTGAACGTCGGCTGTGTGCCGTCCAAGGCGCTGCTGGCCGCCGCCGAGGCCCGCCACGGCGCCCGCGCGGCCAGCCGGTTCCCCGGCCTGGAGGGCACCGAGCCCGCGGTCGACTTCCCCGCACTGATCGGCGGCAAGGACACGCTGGTGGAGCAGTTGCGGGCGGAGAAGTACACCGATCTGGCCGCCGAGTACGGCTGGCAGATCGTGCACGGCACCGCCACCTTCACGGCGAACGACGACGGCCCCGCCCTGGAGGTCGCGCTCAACGACGGCGGCACCGCCACCATCGAGGCCGCCCACTACGTGATCGCCACCGGCTCCGCCCCGTGGGCGCCGCCCATCGACGGACTGGTGGAGGCCGGCTACCTGACCTCCACCTCCGCCATGGAACTGGATGAGCTCCCCGAGCACCTGCTGGTGCTCGGCGGCGGCTACGTCGGCCTGGAGCAGGCCCAGCTCTTCGCCCGCCTCGGCAGCCGCGTCACCATCGCCGTCCGCTCCCGCCTGGCCTCCCAGGAAGAGCCGGAGATCTCCGCCGGCATCGAGGCCGTCTTCCGCGAGGAGGGCATCACCGTCCACACCCGCACCCAGGCCAGCGCCGTACACCGCGACGGCGACGGCATTCTCACCACCCTCACCGGCCCCGACGGCGAGCAGCAGATCCGCGCCAGCCACCTGCTGATCGCCACCGGACGCCGCCCGGTCACCGACGGCCTCGGCCTGGAGCGGGTGGGCGTGAAGACCGGCGAGCGCGGCGAAGTCGTCGTCGATGAGCACCTGCGCACCGGCAACCCCCGCATCTGGGCGGCCGGCGACGTCACCGGGCACCCCGACTTCGTGTACGTGGCCGCCGCCCACGGCACCCTGGTCGCCGACAATGCCCTGGACGGGGCGGAGCGCACCCTGGACTACACCGCGCTGCCGAAGGTCACCTTCACCAGCCCCGCCATCGCGTCGGTCGGGATGACCGACGCCCAGCTGGCCGAGGCCGGGATCGCCTGCCAGTGCCGCACCCTGCCGCTGGAGTACGTACCCCGCGCCCTGGCCAACCGCGACACCCGCGGCCTGGTCAAGCTCATAGCCGAACGCGGCACCGGAAAGCTGCTGGGCGCCCACGTCCTGGCCGACGGCGCGGGCGACATCATCACCGCCGCGACCTACGCCATCACCGCCGGACTGACCGTCGACCAGCTCGCCCACACCTGGCACCCCTACCTGACCATGGCCGAAGCCCTCAAACTGGCCGCCCAGACCTTCACCTCGGACGTCGCCAAGCTCTCCTGCTGCGCCGGCTGAACTCAGCCGGCGTCCCGCCCGCCCTGTCTGCGGAGATCCTGGCCGATAGCGCCCTCGCCATGGGCGCGGTGATCGGGCGGGGTGGGCTTCGGCAGGCGGTAGTCCCGACGGGCCGTCCGCCGACGCCGCACGAACAGCGCGGCAGTGATCAGCGTGGCCCCGGCCGTCAGCAACAGCCACGGCCAGGGGCCCAGCACGGCGGCGCCCGTGGCGGCCGTGCCCGCACCCGCCGCGGCCAGAGCGCCACAGCAGAGGCCGACCAGCGACAGCCCCGCGCCCAGCGTGGCGGCCAGGGCACCGAGACCGGCAAGGGTGACTTCCAGCAGTCTCCGAGCGGCCCGGCTCAGCACTATGCGCTGCCGGGCCGGTGTGGACAAGGCGGCGGCTGGCTTCGTTCACTTCAAGCGACAGCGTTTGTCCATCGGTTCGGGCGTCGGTTGGCGGTCGACAGCGGCCTGAATGTTCACGAGGAGAAATGACCTCACTGCATGGGGCAGCCCGCCGTCTGTGACAGCTCCCTCAAGCCTCTTCGATGATCGAGCAGACCGTGGAAGGCTCTCCGGTGGGGCGGTCGCCAGCGGCCTCGCGAGTCTCGGTGAGGGTCTGCCGCAGGGCCAAGAGATCAACGACGGTGGCATCGATCTCAGCAATGCGGGCGTCGAGGAGGTCACGGACGGCGTCGCAGGGCGGGGTGCCACCGCGGCGAATCTCCAACACTTCGCGGACGTCATCAAGGTGGAGTCCCAGAGCGCGGGCCTGGCGGATGAAGGTCAGCAGCTTGACATCGGCCAGAGTGTAGAGCCGGTAGCCGGCCATGCTGCGCTCTGCCTCAGGCAGCAGGCCCCTGGCCTCATAGACCCGGACCGCCTTGCGCGTGAGTCCTGCAGCGCGGGCAGTCTGCCCGATGGTCATGCCGTGCAACGCCATGATCGCTCCCTTCCTCCTCTCCAGTGTTGACCTTGCCCCAGGGGCCAGGTTCTAGCGTCGCTCGCGTAGGACAAAAACGCGAGAACAAGGAGGTGAGCGCGGTGCCATTCCGTGAGGGTGAGGTTTACCGCTGCCCGGACGAGAACTGTGGGTGCGAGCTGACGGTGACCAAGGGCGCCCCAGCGACCTGTGGTGGCCAGCAGAACCCGACCTGCTGCTGTGGGAAGAAGATGACCAGGGTCGGCCAGTAGCTCCTCAGGGTTGCCCCGGCTGGCGTTGCCTCCGGGGCAGCCCCGATGCCGTCCTGGCAAGCCCCCCGCTGCCTTCGAAACGATTCGTGAACAAAGCCAGGCGGCCATCGGTGGATTCCTCCCCGCGGTTCAGCAGCACCGCCTGCGGCGCCGGCCGGCCTGGCCGTGCGCGGATGCGGCGTCGCTGTGGACGCGGCGGCGCACGAGCACGGTGACGACGGCGGCGATGGCCAGGACGACCGCGGCGTCGACCACCCACGCGATAGACAAAACGGCGCCGATCCCGGCCAGGACAACGGCCGCGAGCAGGAACGGACCGGCACCGCGGACAGTCGACAGCAGCCGGACGAAGCCTGCGGCACCGCGGTCACCGGACCGTTGCAGCTGACGGCGTGAGGGCTGGGGAGGGGCATACATAACGGTCTCCTCGGGGTCGGAATCAGCGGTCATGCGGGCCGCCTCGCTGCTGTGGTGCCCGGCGTCGCCTTGCGGCGCTGCCGGAGGCGCCCCCGGGCGGGCAGCAGTCGTCGCGGCGGGCGCGGCGGCGTACGAGGACGGTGACGGCCGCGACGGCCAGGACCACGGCTGCGGCGATCACCCACGGATTGGCGAGCCAGGCGCCGATCCCGGCGAGGGCACCGGACAGGACCAGGACGGGACCCGCACAGCAGACGATCATCAGCAGGACGATCCCGATGCCCGGGGCAGCGCCCGTGGCGGGCCGGTCCTGTTCGCGGCGTGGGGGCTGGTCAGAGGTCGGCATGGCGATTCCTTCCGAGAGTCGGTCCCGGCTGGGCGCGATCACCAGAGCAGCGGTCCGGGACGCCGTCGTGGTCCGCGGCGACGGCGCGGGCGAGGACGACCAGGTCCGCCACCCGGGGGTCGCCGACGCGGTAGCGCAGCCTCCTTCCGTCCCGGTGGCCGGTCACATACCCGCAGGCCGTCAGACAGGCCAGATGGACCGAGACCCGCGACTGGGATACCCCTGCATATCCGACGCACTCGGCACAGGTGCGCTCCCCGCGAAGGATGAACTCCAGCAGCTTCAGCCGGGTGGGGTCCGCAAGCGCGCGGAAGAACCGGGCCACGGTGTCGGTGTGCGAACACCCGGCGTCGGCCTGGCGGGCGGACGCTGCGGCCTCAGTGCGGACCAGAACAGGTGCGGAGCCCATGACAGCCCCTCTCCCACATGCATCTATTCGCCTACTCGAATAGTATGGCGGGGTTCGGGTATTCGGCAAGGCATATAGAAAGCGGGCCGGTACCCGTTCCATCCAAGGGAGGTGGTGGCTGTGAGCACGCAGCGCAGCCGGTTCGATCTGGCGGTCATCGGCTCGGGCGGGGCAGCGTTCGCCGCCGCGATCGCCGCACGGAACAAGGGCAAAAGCGTGGTGATGGTCGAGCGCGGCACCACCGGCGGCACCTGTGTGAACACCGGATGCGTGCCCTCCAAGGCGCTGCTGGCCGCCGCCGAGGCCCGCCATGTGGCCCTCGCCCAGCCGTTCCCCGGTATCCGCACCGAAGCGGGCCCGGTGGACTTCCCCGCCCTGATCAGCGGCAAGCAGGCCATGGTGGAGGCGATGCGGGCGGACAAGTACGAGGACCTGGCCACCGAGTACGACTGGCCGATCCTGGCCGGCACCGCCCGCTTCGCCCCCGGACCCGAACTGGAAGTCGCCCTGGGCGACGGCGGCACCACCACCATCGAGGCCGCCCACTACGTCATCGCGACCGGCTCCGCCCCGTGGGCACCGCCCATCGACGGACTGGACGAGGCAGGCTACCTGACCTCCACCACCGCCATGGAACTCGACCGCCTGCCCGAGTCGATGCTCGTGGTGGGTGGCAACGCCATCGGCCTGGAGCAGGGCCAGCTCTTCGCCCGGCTCGGCACCCAGGTCACCGTCGTCGAGGCGCTGGACCGGCTCGCCCCGTTCGAGGAGCCCGAGGTCTCCGCGATGATCGAGGACGTCTTCACCGGCGAGGGCATCAGCGTGCACACCGGCGTCACCATCACCGCCGTGCGCCGCGACACCGGCGGCTACAGGCTCACCGCCGCCCGCGCGGGCGACGTCTTCGAACGGAAGGCGGAGCAGTTGCTGGTCGCCACCGGCCGCCGCCCGGTCACCGACGGCCTCGGCCTTCAGACGGTGGGGGTCAAGACCGGGGAGCGCGGCGAGATCGTCGTGGACGAGCACCTGCGCACCGGCAACGAACGGATCTGGGCGGCCGGGGACGTGACCGGGCATCCGCAGTTCGTCTATGTCGCCGGGGCCCACGGCACGCTGGTCGCCGACAACGCCCTGGACGGGGCCGAGCGCACCCTGGACTACCACCACCTGCCGCGGGTCACCTTCACCAGCCCGGCCATCGCCGCCGCCGGTCTCACCGACGCCCAAGTCATCGCGCAGGGCATGGCATGCGACTACCGCGTCCTGCCCCTGGAGTACGTACCCCGGGCACTGGTCAACCGCGACACCCGCGGCCTGATCAAACTCGTCGCCGAACGTGGTACCGGGCGGCTGCTCGGCGCCCATGTCATCGCCGAGAGCGCCGGTGATGTGATCGCCACCGCCGTCTACGCGCTGGCGAACCGGATGACGGTGCACCAGATGGCCGACCTGTGGTGCCCGTACCTGACCATGGCCGAGGGCCTCAAGCTCGCCGCCCAGACCTACACCCGGGACGTGAGCAAACTGTCCTGCTGCGCCTCCTGACCCACCACCGCACAGCGATCCGCACCCCTGGGAGTGAGGTACCGCGAAGATGAAGAAAGACCACGGACCTGCTCGAGGACCTCGCCATCGCGCCGGTGGCCGGCGGGCTGGCCACCAAGGCTATGGAGCCGGTGAGCACCACGCTCTACCAGCTCGAATCCGAACCAGACCGGGCCCGCGAGGACGCCGCCCGGCCCGGCCCGCCGTACCGGATCGCCGCCGACAAGACCCTGCGCCTGCTCGGCATCCACCCCGGCGACCGCGCCCTGGACCGGGCCGGGCTGGCCTTCCACTACGGACTGGCGATCAGCTGGGCACCGGTCTACGCCCTGCTGCGCCGCACCACCGGCCTGAGCCCCGTCGCGGCCGGGCTGGCCTCGGGCGCGGCCATGTCGCTGATCGTGGACGAGGGCATCACCCCGCTGGCCGGATTCTCCGCCCCCAACCGGGTCTACCCCGCCGCCACGCACCTGCGCGGCCTCGCCGCCCACCTCGTCTACGGGCTGGCCGTGGCCGCCGTCACCGAGACCGCCTGGGCCCTGCGCCACCGGCGGCCGTGACGCCTCCTCCGCCCCGACAATCATCGGCATGGCCACCACCCGACACTCACCGCAAGAAACCCGGAGGTTCCTGTGACCGGCGAGCGGCCCGCACGGCCGATGACCATCGGCGAACTGTCCCGGCGCACCCACGTGACTGTCAAGGCACTGCGCGCCTACACCGACTGGGGCCTGATCTACACTGCGGGCCGCAGCCCGGCCAACTACCGCCTGTACGACTCCGACGCCCTGTGGTGCGTACGGCTGATCGGCGAACTGCGCAGCCTCGGCCTCACCCTGGCCGAGATCCGCGACCTCCTCAGCACCTACGCGGAAACCGGCGACCGGGCCCTCGGCCCCTCGCTGGCCGAACGCCTGCGCACCGCCCGGGCGCGCATCGAGACCAGGATCGCGGACCTGGAGAAGACACGGCGCCGCATCGACGCCTTCGAAGCCGCCCACCAGGCCGAACTCGCCGAAGGCAGCGGAACCGGCCTGTGGGCGGATGATCCGAGGCAGTGCGCCCAGTGCACTTGACTCTGTCCCCGGGGGCAGACCCTACGGTCGACCAGGCACCCCCTCCGGACGCGCGGCGGCCGACCGCCCGCCACCTTCGCAAAGCGACGACAAGGAATCCCGACCATGGACACCTCCGCCCAGAAGCTCGCCGACCGCCTGACCGCCGCCCTGGGCGGCGGCGAAAACGTCACCGGCCAGCCCTGGCTGTGGCGCCCGCTGCTCCAGCTCCTGGCCACCGGCCGGCCCGTCACCACCGGCCAGCTCGCCACCGCCACCAGCCACACCGAAGACGACGTCCGCCACGCCCTGGCCGCCATGCCCGACACCGAGTACGACGAGACCGGCCGCATCATCGGCAGCGGCCTGACCCAGCGCCCCACCCCCCACCGCTTCGAAGTCGACGGCAAGCAGCTGTACACCTGGTGTGCCCTGGACACCCTCGTCTTCCCAGCCGTCCTCGGCCGCACCGCCCACGTCGAATCCCCCTGCCACGCCACCGGCACCCCGATCAGGCTCACCGCAGCCCCCGACGGCGTTACCGGCCTCACCCCGGCCGACGCCGTCGTCTCGATCGTCACCCCCGACGACCTGACCTCCGTACGCTCGGCCTTCTGCAACCACGTCCACTTCTTCGCCAACCCAGCCGCCGCCCAGGACTGGCTCACCGACCACCCCGGCATGACCGTCCTGCCCGTCGCCGACGCCTACCAGCTCGGCCGCCCCCTCACCCAAAACCTCCTCGACGGGACGACCCCGGAGTCCTGCTGCTGAATCGCGCCCAGCCTTGACCTTCTACCCTGCTGGAAGGTCAAGGCTGGAAACATGCGCATCAGCACCCTCGCCACGGTCACCGGCCTGACCGCCAAGACCATTCGCTACTACGAGCAGAGCGGACTGCTGCCCGCACCGCCCCGGACTGCGGGCGGTTACCGCGACTACCCGCCCGAGGCCCAGCCCCGGCTCACCTTCATCCGCGACGCCCAAGCCGCCGGACTCACCCTCGCCGAGATCCGCGGCGTACTCGCCCTGCGCGACAGCGGCCAAGCCCCCTGTCCCCACGCCGCCGCACTCATCGAGGCCCACCTGCGCCACATCGACGAACGCATCACCGCCCTCGCCCGCACCCAAGCCGCGCTACGCCAACTCACAGCCCGAGGCGCCTGATCGACCCCAGGCGCGCCTCGGAATCCGCTACAGTGTGGCGTTCGTCACGAGGAGTGCTGGAGATAGCGACACGGTGAACCGTTCGAATGCGACACCGGCCAGGTCTTCGTCCCCCATGTAAAGCGACACGACCTGCGGGGGACACAGTGTCTGCGGAAACAAACCTGCTCCGGTCCCTCGCCATGGGCGCGACCGCCTTCGGCGTGGTGCTGGGCATCGGAGCTCTGGGCGCGGCGGCCGGCGCTCTGGCCGCCCCCTCGCTCGCGGCGCGGTACGGGCCCGGGCCGATGATGCTCGCCGCCCTCGCGATCACCCCGCTCACCCAGATCCCGTTGCTCCTCGCCTCCCCGGGCCTGAGCTGGCAGTTCGCCATCGGTGGTGCGCTGTTTCTTCAGCTGGCCTGTGCCGCGGCCGCGGGGACGACCCAGCGCACCATTCGCCAGGTCGTCACCGCCGACGGCATGCAGGCCCGGATGCAGGCCGTGAGTACCTGGCTCACCTCCGGTGCACGGCCCGTAGCCGCGCTCCTCGCTGGCGGGCTCGGCACCTGGATCGGCGTGCGCCCCACCCTGGTCGCCGGCGCCTGCCTCCTCCTCGTCCCCCTCGTGGTTCTCTACCGCTCCCCGCTGCGCAGTCTGCTGGACATGCCCAGCTCGCCCGCCGTGCCTTCTCCTTCAGCCGAGGCCGTCACACCTCCGACGCCGTCGGGGCCGATCGCCCCCCATCCCGCAGTCGCCGTGGATGTGCGGCACGACCGCTCCTTGGAAGGTGGCCCGTGAGCATCCACCTGCACACGGCCCCCGGCCCGGAGCCGTCATCGGCGGATCCGCCGCCAGGCGCGCCCCTCCCTCCCAGCCCGTACATTCCGTCCGCCACGTCCCGAGGTGATCACGTGCCACCCTCCCGCTCTGATATCCGCGCGACCATCGAGACCTACCTCAGCCGGCATCCCGAGGAACGAGACTCCCTGGAAAGGTTGTTGTCTGTCCTCGACGCCGCCGAGGAGCCGTCCAGCCGCGCCATGCTGCCCGGACACGTGACCTGCAGCGCCGTGGTCATCGACCGCGACCGCCGGGTGCTCCACATCGGCCATCGGGTGACAGGGCTGCTCCTTTGCCCTGGCGGCCACGTTGAGGCGGGTGACCGTACGCTCCTGGCCGCGGCCGTGCGCGAGGTGTGCGAAGAGGCCGGATTGCGCCCCGGTGACCTGTGCCTGACCCCGCAGTTTCTCGACGAGCCGATCGATGTGGATGTGCATTACATTGATGCCAACCCGGCCAAGGGCGAGCCGGCTCACCAGCACTTCGATGTCCGCTTCGCGTTCTACCTCACCGGCGAGCAACCGCCTGCGCTCGATCTGCAGGACGAGGAAGTCGCCGGGGCTCGGTGGCTCCCGTACGCCGACGTGCGGTCCCCGACGCTGCGGGCCAAGCTCCTGGCCGCCGAGGCGGACGGCCTCGACGGGTGCCCGGAGCCCGTCAGCGCCAACGCCCTGATCCATGACGGAGCCGGCCGGTACCTCCTTCATCTACGAGATGACCGGGAAGGCATGTGGGAGCCCTGGGTGCTGGCCCTCGTGGGAGGCAAGCGGTCGCGGGACGATGCCAGCCTCGAGGCGACACTACGACGTGAGCTAGCCGAGGAGGTGCCGGGTCTGGCGCCCACGGAACTGGTGCCGTTTGCCGTCCAGGAGGCGACGAGCGTTGACGGCCTGGCGGTGCCCATCAGCGTCTATGCCGGGCGCTGGAGTGGGGATGCAGGGGCGGTGGATCTCCGCGAAGGTGTCCTGCTGGGGTGGTGCACTGTGGACATGCTCGACCGGCTACGCCTGAGTCCCGGTCTCGGGGAGCTGATCCGGCGCCACGCGGCCGAGCACCCCGCGGCCGAGGGACCGCCGGACGACACCTATCCGCTGCCCGACGAGGCCCCGCCGGGGACCGAGCTGCACATCGTTGGGGTCCACCTCCATCTCCAGGACGACCAGGGTCGGATCCTCCTCGGCCGGCGCCACCCTGATTCCGCCTTCGCGCCGGACACCTGGCACTTCCTGGCCGGCCACTGCGAGCGGGAAGCCGCGATCGACTGCCTGATCCGGGAGGCGAAAGAGGAAGCAGGCCTCACCATCGCGTCCGAGGACGTCGACCTCGTCCACACGGTGCACCACGTCGACTCCCCCAACGTGCGGCCCAGGATCGCGCTCGTCTTCCAGGCCCGGTCCTGGACCGGCGACCCGGAGGTCCTGGAGCCCGACCGGTGCGTGGAGTGGCGTTGGTGGGAGCCGCAGGACCTTCCGGCCGCGGTCGTGCCGTACACCCGAAGGGCGATCGACGCAATCCTCCGGGGGCGCCCGTACTCCGAGCAGGGCTGGGGCGAGCGATGAGCACTCTGGACACCTGTCCCGCCGCCGGGCCGGTCGGCGGGGCCACGCCGACGGGTGCGGAAGCGGGTCCGGCAGCCGCGCGGGCGGCGATGGTCGCCCGGCTCGAGGAGGAAGGGTCTTTGCGGCCGGGCCCGGTCCGCGACGCCCTCCTCGTGCTGCCCCGCGAAGTGCTGATGCCGCAGGCGTACGTACGGCGCAGCGGCCCGGACGAGGAACCGCCGCGCTGGGATCTGCTGGACTGGGCGACGCCGCAGGACCGCCGCGAGCTGCTCGGGCTGCTGTACGGCGGGGGCAGTGTGCTCGTCCAGCACGACGGGGAGCCGCTGCTGGGCCGGGCACGCGGGAGTCGGTCGGGGGCGTCGATCACGTCGATGTCGACGGTGATGAGCCTGTCCGCCTCGCTACTGGAAGAGCTGGATCTGCGCCCGGGTCTGCGCGTGCTGGACGTCGGGACGGGCGCGGGGGTGACCGCCGCGGTGGCCTGCCAAGTCTGTGGCGACCGGGGGGTGACGACCCTCGACCGGGACCGGCACCTCACCGACGCGGCCGCTGCCCGGCTGGCCGACCTCGGCTTCCGGCCGCAGGTGGGGTGCGGATCGGGCGAACAGGGTGTGCCGGGCCGGGAGTTCGACCGGCTCTTCGTGTCGTACACGGTGGAGCGCGTGCCGACGGCCCTGGTCGAGCAGCTCGCGCCCGACGGCAAGCTGCTGGCGCACGTGACCAGCGCGTCCCCGTCGTGGCCCGGCCTCGCTGTCGTCGAACGCACCGTCGACGGGCGGATCACGGCAGAGCTGCGGGCCGTGGAGTTCGCCCACCGTGCCGGGCACGGCATGGCGCGGATCTGGCTCAACGAGGAGCTTCGGCAGCGCATGGCCACCGAGCCCGGCACATGGACCCAGCGGAGCAAGCTGGCGCCGCCCGCGGACAGCGACCGCGGATTCTGGCTGGCGGCCGACCATCTCCTCGGAGGCGGTCTGGTGCGGGACTTCGGGTCTGAGCACCTGGCGATCGGCGCACCTGGCTGCGGATCCTGGATGCGCGCGGAGCCGGTGGGCCACCGGCGCTGGAGCGTCACCGTCCAAGGGCCGCGGGACATCTGGAAAGAGATCCAGGACCTCGCCGACCGGTGGCGGGCCGCACGCTCCCCCGACCGCTACCGCCTCTACTTCGACGCGGACGGCGGGCAGCGCGCGGCGTCCGAATGCGGACGCCTGTCCTGGCACCTATCCGCCCCCCACCCGCGCGATGAGGGAGCCACCCCGTGACCTACCCCGACGGGCCCCTTCCGGGCCTTGCACCGGAGCAGGAGACCATGTTCGAGGGCGCGGCGTTGACCTACGCCCGCCACCGCCCCGGCCTGCCCGAGGCGACGGTGCGCCTGCTCGCCGACACGCTGCGGGGCCGGCCGTCCCCGGTGCTGCTCGACCTGGGCACCGGAACCGGGCAGGTGCCCCTCGCGCTCCTGTCCGCCGGCGCTGACCTGACGCACATCGAAGCGGTCGACGTCAGCCCGCAGATGCTGCATCAGGCCAGGCAAGCCCTCACCCCCACGCTCGGCCACTGCACCCTCACCCTGGTCCACGCGGCGGCCGACGCCTACGAGCCGCTCGCGACGCTGCCCGGCGAACCGGACTCCGGCCCGGACCTGATCACCTTCTGCCGGTCCTACCACTGGATGAACGGCCCTGCGGTCCTGGAGATGGCCGACCGGGTCGCCACACCGGGCGCCGCAGTAGCGATCATGGGCGACGGGAGCCTGTGGACCCACGACGCCGACTGGACCCGTGCGCTGCGCGAATTGATCCAGCGCTACCTGGGCGCCGAGCGCCGGGCGGGCGCCCGCCGTGCCTACGCCGAGCCCCGCCGCTCGTACGAGGAGGACCTCGCCGACTCGGCCTTCAAAGACGTCACCGAGCACCTGTACCCGGTGACCCGCGCCTGGGCGCCGCACGAGGTGCTCGGCTACCTGCGCACCACGTCGTTCGCCGCTCCCGAGCTCTTCGCAGAGCGGCACCAGGCGTTCGAGGACGAAGCCCTCGCCCTTCTCCACGCGCACGCGGTGGACGGATCTCTGGTCGAGGAAGCGACGTTCAGGGTTCTGCTCGCCCGGCGTCCGAAGGGAGCGCGATGAGCAGCGAGCAGCGGCACACCGAGCCGGTGGACGTCCACCTGATCCTGCGCCGGGAGACCGCCGACGGGCCGCAGGTTCTGCTGTCCCGGCGGGCCGGGCAGGTGTACGCCGCCGGCCTGTGGCACCTACCGTCGGGGCACCTGGACGGCCCGCACGAGGACGTGGTCACCGCCCTGATCCGCGAGGCACGGGAGGAGACCGGTGTCGTCATCGACCCGGCCGACGTGCGGGCCGCCGTGACCGTGCACCACCGCAGCCCAGCAGGCGCCAGTCGTACCGGGCACTTCTTCGAGGTCCGGCGGTGGAAGGGCGAGCCGGAGATTGCCGAACCGGACGTCTGCGACGCGATGGACTGGGCACCCCTTACCGCCCTGCCCGCTCCAATGGTGGCGTACTGCCGTGCGGGCCTGGACGCCTACAGCGTTGGCGCGCGGCTCGCCCTGCACTTCCAACTGCCCGGCGACAGCATCGCCTTCGACCCCGGTGCCGACCGGCTGCTCATCGTGCCGGACGTGACCGGCCAGACATCTGCCGCCCGTCCCGACGCCGCGGTCGTGGAGTTCGCAGAGCGGGCGGTCGGCCGGATCGCGCAGTGGACGGATACGTCGTGGGCGCGCGAGGAGAGCCGGGTGTGGCGGGTCCACGGCGTCCAGGGCGGCACCTGGTATGTGAAGGTGCACCAGAGCGAGCGGTTCCACGGCAGGGAAGTGCGGGGGCTACGGACGTGGGCACCGGGGCTGGGGGCGGCCGCCCCCCGGCTGATCGCCGCCGACGAGACCCTGCGGGCGGTGGTCCTCACCGCGGTGCCGGGCCGCCCGCTGCACGGCGCCGTCCTTGCCCCGGAGCGGGAGAGGAAGGTCTTCCACCGGATCGGGGCGCTGGCCCGCCGCATCCACCAGTCCTCTCCCCCACGGCCCGCTCCCGCCGGCAGCGGCCCGGCCGTGGCCAAGGCCGACCGGCACCTGGCCGGGGCGCGGTCTCATCTGCTGCCGGGTGATGAGGAGTTCGTCCGCGAGCTCGTCCGGCAGGCCGAAAACCTGCCACCACTGGAGTGGGTGGAGACCCACGGAGATTTCCAGCGGCTTCACTAGGCAAGTCGTTTGTCGGAAGCGCAGTTGTCGGGGTCTTCGTGCGTTGAGTGCCCCAAATGCAGTGTCACCACACGGCGGGGCAGTGCAGTGATGGTTCGGGGGTACACGCGTTCTGTACAGTCGGAACGCTCAGGAAGAGGGCGGTGGGCAATGGACGCGGCTGCCCAACACGAAGGCCACCCTCATGTAGCCCTCCAGCCGCTGGTAACTGTGTCGGCGGCGTACGAGGGCAGCGCCACCGACATCGCCGCCGGACACCTCGCCCGAGGCTTCCTGGCCCGTGGGCAGGCCGATCACGGTCTTCCGATCCGTCCCCAGGACCTCGACTCGTGCGAGGCACGGCGCTCGCGTCAAAACCGGCTGAGAAGGTCTGGTCAGTGCCGGAGAGGCTGGTGGCGGACCAGGGAGTCGGCCAGCTGGCGGCGCGCCACGTACAGGGCGGTGTCCACCTGTCGGGTCCCCGTGAGCACGCACAGTGTGTACGTCACCTCCTCAAGCTCTCGTGCGGTTTGCGGGTCACTGTCGGCGGCCGAGCGCCGTCTGAGTCTTTCGCATCGTAACCAGCTCCCGCAGAAGCGAAGGCATGGTGAACGCCTCCTTCGTGCCCCCCTCCACCTCTACGGTTCCAGCCGGCGGCACCTGCGGCACCCGGGAGGCTTGGTGCGCCACGAGCGGGCGCCGTCACTCCGTATCCTTTGCCGCGGCCCGGTCCGGGTCGACTTGCGGCCACGACAAGGCAGGACCAGCAGTTCCCGCTCGGAGCCACTCCCGCAAGCAGCACCGTCTGCCTCGTTCCAGGCCGCCGCGCCATGGATTGCTGCGCCCGCATCGAGCACCCGGGCACGCGGGAATATGGACGGTAATGGCGAGGTTATGGGTAGTGGAGGTCCCGGTCAGGGGGACTTCCGGAACGCGAGCAGGCCGTGACGTGTGACCGGCCTGGAGCCTTTCGGAAGGAGATGATCGGAAATGGCGCTTCCTGTGCGACGTGAGCAGAGCCGTCCGGCGTGGGACCCGTTCAGGGAGTTCCAGGACCTGTACGAGCGCATGGGGCGGCTGTGGCAGTCGGCGGTTCCCGGTGGCGGCGGTCTGGCCGGTGAGGCGTGGGCGCCACTGGCCGATCTGGAGGAGACCGACGACGCCTACCTCCTCGAGGTCGATCTGCCCGGTGTGAAGAAGGACGACATCACCGTCGAGCTGAACGCCGGCGAGCTGTCGGTGCACGGCGAGATCAAGGAGAAGGAACGCACCGGTGTTCTGCGCCACCGCACCCGGCGCACCGGCCAGTTCGACTACCGGGTGACGCTTCCGCAGGACACCGACGAAGAGCACGTCACCGCCGAGCTGACCGACGGCGTGCTGACCGTCAAGGTCCCCAAGGCCGAGAAGGCCAAGCCCCGGCGCATCGAGATCACCGGCTGACGACCGTGTCGGTACGCAGCGACCCGAGCCCGCCCGCGGTGGTGGGCTCGGCGTTTTTGGGTGCCACCTCGCCCACCGGCCCGCGGCCAGGGTGGTTACGGCAGGGTCAATCATGCGCGTCAGCCGGCCGCAGGCCAGTGCGGTCGGCAGCCAGGTGACGTCACTCGGCACCCCTTTTCTCACGGCGCGATTGATGACCGGTGGTGGTCAGCTCGGTCGCGGGTGTCCGAAGAGCAGGTCGTAGCCGGGCGGGACCTGGAGGAGGATGTGGTTCATCAGGTCCTGGCCCGCGATGTCGGCCACGACGCTGAGTACGGCGCTGACGGCCCATGTGGCGGTCTTCTCCGTGGCGCCTTCGATCCAGGCTGCGGTCGCCCGGATGAACCTCTCGGGGGGCAGGGGTTCATGTGCTTGGAGTGGGTTGAGCAGGACGTAGGCCAGAGTTTCGGGGAGCCGGGCGGCCAGTTCGGCGCGGACCTCGCCCGCCAGGTGAGCGCCCAGCAGGGCCAGCACGACCCGGGAGGCTCGTTCCGCCTCCTTCTGTGAAGGGTATTCGCCGCGTTCTTGGACTGCGGCGATGAAGGCGTCCCAGTCGAGTCGCATGCTCTCCTCCCTAGGCGGGCACTGGCGGATGCCTGCTGGGGTCAGGGGCGGTGGTGGCGTGCAGCGGATGTTCTTGTTCGGTCCAGATGGTCTTTCCGTTGGGTGTGTGGCGGGTGCCCCACCGGTCGGAGAGCTGTCCGACGAGCAGCAGGCCCCGGCCGCCTTCGTCCAGGGTGTGGGCGCGGCGCGGGTGGGGGGAGGTGCTGCTGGCGTCGGAGACCTCGCAGATCAGGCTGCCGTCGTGGATCAGGCGCAGCTCGATGGGTGCGCGGGCGTGGCGGATGGCGTTGGTGACCAGTTCGCTGACGAGCAGTTCGGTGGTGGGCACCGCATCGGACAGCCCCCACCGCCTGAGCTGGGCTGCGGCCTGGCGGCGGGCCTGTGCGACGGCGGCCGGGTCGGCGGGCACCTTCCAGGAGGCGACGTGCGCGGCGTCCAGCGCGTGGGTGCGGGCGATGAGGAGCGCCACGTCGTCGGCGTGGCCGTCGGGCAGCAGGGTCTGCAGGACGGTGTCACACAGGGCGTCCAGAGAGGGCGCCGGCTGGGCGAGCGCCTCGCGCAGGGCCTTCATGCCGGCGTCGATGTCGCGGTCGCGGGCTTCGATCAGGCCGTCGCTGTACAGCGCGAGCAGGCTGCCTTCCGGCAGGGTGATGTCGACGGCGTCGAAGGGTGCGCCGCCCACCCCCAGTGGCGGTCCCGGTTCGACGTCGACGAAGGAGACGGTGCCATCCGGGGCGATGACGGCGGGTGGCGGGTGGCCGGCGCTGGCCAGGGTGCAGTGGCAGGTGACCGGGTCGTACACGGCGTACAGGCAGGTGGCGCCGATCTCCCCGGCCATCTCGGTGCCGTCCCTGACTTCGTCGAGGATGAGGTCGTCGAGGTCGGACAGCAGCTCGTCCGGGGGCAGGTCGACATCGGCCAGGGTGCGCACGGCCGTGCGGAGCCGTCCCATGGCCGCGGAGGCGTTCAGGCCGTGGCCGACGACGTCGCCGACGACCAGTGCCATCCGTGCGCCGGACAGGGCGATGACGTCGAACCAGTCCCCGCCGACGCCGGCGTGGGGATCGGCGGGCAGGTAGCGGGCGGCTGTCTGAAGCGCCTCTTGGGCGGGGAAGTGGTGCTGCAGCAGGCTGCGCTGCAGCGCGAGGGCGGCTCCGTCGCTCTCCTGGGGCACGGATGCCTGCAGGTGCCACTGCACTTCGCCCTTGCCGTTCAGCAGCGGGCAGGCTCGTAGTTCGGCCTCGATGGTGCGGCCGGCCTGGTCGCGCAGCAGGACGCGGCCGATCCATGCCTGGCGGTCGGCCAGGTGCCGTCGTGCGGAGTCGGGCAGCCCGTCCGCAAGAAGCTCGACGGCTGCGCGGCCCACGATGTCCTCGGGGCTGTAGCCCAGCAGGGCCTGGGCGCCGGGGCTCCAGGCGGTGACCGTTCCTCGGGCGTCGACGGCGGCGGCCGCCAGCTCGGTGGCTGGGACGAAACCGTCCCCGCTGCTCGGGCGGAATCCGGCGTACCTGATCACCTGCTCTCACCCCCTGCCGTCCGCTTCGCGCTGGTCGCGGTTGCCGCCTGATGCGGGAGCCACCGTGCCCGACAGCCTGGCCGCCGGCGTGAGGGAAGAGGGCAGCGCCTCAGCCACGGTCGCGTACACCGGTACGGCCCGGCGCAGGCCGGTGACGTCGAGCACGTGCAGCAACGGTCCTTCCGGGCACACCAGGTGGAGCTGGCCGCCGTAGCGGGCGGCACGAAGGTGTGCACCGAACAGGGCGCCGAGCCCCATTGCGTCGTAGGTGGTCACGCGGGAGACGTCGATGACGAGCCTGGAAGGGTCGCTGCCGGGCATCGAGGTCACGAGCGTCAGATAGGCGCGCAGCTGTGCCCGCGTGGTCATGGACAGCTCTCCGGCCGCGTTCACGATCAGCCAGCCCCGCTCGGGGCGCCAGGACAGGGAAAGGGAGGCGTCACGCCGATCCACTCTGACCACCCCTTTCCGCAGTCCGGGCAGACCTCAGTGGTACGACCAGCGCCTCCCAGTGGACGCTGGCCGGGCCGGCCGCCCGGCCCTCCTCTCACATCACCACCAAGTCGGAGCAATCTAGACATTTGCGATAATTAGATAGGCCACGAACGGGGTAAATGTCAAGCTGACGAGAAGAGGGTGTTGACGCCAGGCGGATGTGCGGAGGCATGCCGTCATGGACTGGTTCACGGACCCTGACTACTGGCTGGGCCGGATGCTTTTCCAGCGCGGCCTGGCCGTGCTGTACTGCGTCGCGTTCATCAGCTCCGCCCTGCAGTTCCGCGGGCTGATCGGGGAGCGGGGGCTGCTGCCGGTGCCGCGCTTCACCGCGCAGGTGCCGTTCAGGCGGGCTCCGAGCATCTTCCAGCTGCACTACTCGGACCGTTTCTTCGCCGCCATGGCCTGGACGGGCGCAGCGGGATCCGCCGCGGTGGCGGCGGGGGCGGCGGACCGGGTGCCGCTGTGGGCGGCAATGGTGATGTGGGCGCTGCTGTGGGTGCTGTACCTGTCCATCGTCAACGTCGGGCAGACCTGGTACGGCTTCATGTGGGAGTCGCTGCTGCTGGAGGCCGGCTTCCTGGCGATCTTCCTCGGCAACGACGACGTCGCGCCGCCCGTGCTGGTGCGATGGCTGCTGATCTGGCTGCTGTTCCGGCTTGAGTTCGGCGCCGGGCTGATCAAGCTGCGCGGCGATTCCTGCTGGCGGGATCTGACGTGCCTGTACTACCACCACGAGACCCAGCCGCTGCCCGGCCCGCTCAGCTGGTTCTTCCACCACCTCCCCAGGCCCGTTCACCGCGTGGAGGCGGCGGCCAACCACGTCGCACAACTCCTCGTGCCGTTCGCCCTGTTCGCTCCGCAGCCGGCGTCAAGCATCGCCGCCGGCCTGGTGATCATCACGCAGCTGTGGCTGGTCGCGTCCGGCAACTTCGCCTGGCTGAACTGGCTGACGATCGTGCTGGCGCTGTCCGCGATCGGCGGCTCGCAGGTCACCGACGCGCTGGGTCTGGCGCCTGCGCCGCGTTTCGCCGCCGCACCGGTGTGGTTCGAGGGCCTCGTGCTGGCTGTCACCGCCCTGGTCGGCGTGCTCAGCTACTGGCCGGTGCGTAACCTGCTCTCCCGCCGCCAGGTCATGAACGCCTCCTTCACTCCGCTGCACCTGGTCAACACCTACGGCGCGTTCGGCAGCGTGGGTCGTACCCGGTACGAGCTGATCGTCGAGGGCACCGACGAGCCGGAGATCACCGAAGAGACCGCGTGGAAGGAGTACGTCTTCAAGGGCAAGCCGGGCGGCATGCGGCGGCTTCCGCCGCAGGTGGCCCCGTACCACCTCAGGCTGGACTGGCTGATGTGGTTCGCCGCGCTCTCCCCTGTGTACGCGGCCGGCTGGCTCCCCGCCTTGCTCCTCGCCCTCCTGGAGAACAACCCGGCCGTCCTGAGTTTGCTGCGCCGCAATCCCTTCCCCACCTCGCCGCCCGCTTTCGTCCGGATCTGCCGGTACGAGTACCGGTTCACCAGCTGGTCGGAACTGCGCGCGACCGGTGCCTGGTGGAGCCGCACCTTCCTCGGCGAGTACGTGCCGGCCGTCGCCAAGCGTGAACAGGTATCCAGCGCATGAGGCCCTGGTTGCGCGGACAGGACACTTGGCCCCGGCTCGGCTGTCGGGTCATCGTGTGCAGCCGACACCGAGGACTTCGATGACGTCGTCGTGGGCGGTGTAGACGAGCCAGCACCATTCGCCGAATGCTGCGGCCAGACCGGAGACGTGTGCCTGCGGAGTTCTGGCAACTGCGCCGATGAGCGTAATGATCTCCTCGTGCGTGTCGTTCGGGACGCCGAACAACACGCCGGCAGCGGGTGGGACCACTTCGACTCTCATGTCGCCCCCTGCAGATGAGCCGGAGCAGCGCTTGCGGCTCTCCTCTCCCCCGGGTGTCTGGCATACGGGCCACGATTCCTCCCCCGGCTGCCGGTGCACGAGTCCCGGCGGTTCCCAGGCGCGCGGTTGGGCGGGTGCCGGCGGTCTGCTGTCGGCCGCCGGTACCCGCCGGTCCGTCTCCGGGCGCGGCGTTCAGAATTCGGCGCCGGCCCCGGCGGCGGCCGGTTCCTTTTCTTCCGGCTTGTCGGCGATGACGGCCTCCGTGGTGAGGAACAGCGCGGCGATGGAAGCGGCGTTCTGCAGCGCGGAGCGGGTCACCTTCGCCGGGTCGATGATGCCCGCGGCCAGCATGTCCACGTACTCACCGGTCGCGGCGTTCAGACCGTGGCCGACGGGCAGCGTACGGACCTTCTCCACCACGACACCGCCCTCCAGGCCGGCGTTGCGGGCGATCTGCTGCAGCGGGGCGGTCAGCGCGCGGCGGACCATCTCCACACCGGTCCGCTCCTCGTCGTCCACCTCCAGCTTCTCGAACGCCTTCTCGGACGCCTGCAGCAGCGCCACGCCGCCACCGGCGACGATGCCCTCCTCGACGGCCGCCTTCGCGTTGCGGACGGCGTCCTCGATGCGGTGCTTGCGCTCCTTGAGCTCCACCTCGGTGGCGGCGCCGGCCTTGATCACGGCCACGCCGCCGGCGAGCTTGGCCAGGCGCTCCTGCAGCTTCTCGCGGTCGTAGTCGGAGTCCGAGCGCTCGATCTCGGCACGGATCTGCTTGACCCGGCCCTCGATCGCGCTGCCGTCGCCGGCCCCCTCCACGATGGTGGTGTCGTCCTTGGTGACGACCACCTTGCGGGCCCGGCCCAGGACGCCCAGGTCGGCGCTCTCCAGCTTCAGGCCGACCTCCTCGGACACGACCGTGGCACCGGTGAGCACGGCCATGTCGCCGAGCATGGCCTTGCGGCGGTCGCCGAAGCCCGGGGCCTTCACGGCGACGGACTTGAAGGTGCCGCGGATCTTGTTGACGACCAGGGTCGCCAGCGCCTCGCCCTCCACGTCCTCGGCGATCACCAGCAGCGGCCTGCTCTCCCGCATCACCTGCTCCAGCAGCGGCAGCAGGTCCTTGACCGCGCTGATCTTGGAGCCGACCAGCAGGATGTACGGGTCCTCCAGGACCGCTTCCATGCGTTCGGGGTCGGTGACGAAGTAGGGGGAGATGTAGCCCTTGTCGAAGCGCATACCCTCGGTGAGCTCCAGCTCCAGGCCGAAGGTGTTGGACTCCTCGACGGTGATGACGCCTTCCTTGCCGACCTTGTCCATGGCCTCGGCGATCAGCTCACCGATCGCCCGGTCCCCGCCCGCGGACACAGCGGCCGTGCTGGCGATCTCCTCCTTGGTCTCCAGCTCCTTGGCCTGCTCCAGCACGGCCGCGGAGACGGCCTCCACGGCCTTCTCGATACCGCGCTTGAGCGCCATCGGGTTGGCGCCGGCGGCGACGTTGCGCAGGCCCTCCTTGACCAGGGCCTGGGCGAGAACGGTCGCGGTGGTCGTACCGTCACCGGCGACGTCGTCCGTCTTCTTGGCGACTTCCTTGACCAGCTCGGCGCCGATCTTCTCGTACGGGTCCTGAAGCTCGATCTCCTTGGCGATGGAGACACCGTCGTTGGTGATCGTGGGGGCGCCCCACTTCTTGTCCAGGACCACGTTGCGGCCCTTGGGGCCGAGCGTCACCTTCACGGCGTCCGCGAGCTGGTTCATGCCGCGCTCCAGCGCGCGGCGCGCCTCCTCCTCGTAGGCGATGATCTTCGCAGTCATCGGTACGGTCTCCTCCGCATCGAATCCTTGAGTCGATGACGGTGGACCGGGGTGACGCCCGCGACGTTCACCCGCGCGACTGGAGGTTTCCCTCACGGCCGCACGAGCACGTCACCCGACCCAGCCGTTAGCACTCTCATGTCGGGAGTGCCAGTTTCTCGTGTAGCACTCCCACCCGTCCGGCGGCAAGCGCGCACCCTCATCGGCTCGCCCACTAACGAGAGGCGACGCAAGTCCGCGGCGGTGAAGTCCAGTTCTCGGTCGCTACCGCGGGGGTTCCTCGCGGGTGGAGCCGGTCCGGTGACCTCCACGGTGGCCGGGCGCATCAGATGGTCACCGAGGCGATAGCCGGGATGCAGGGCCGCCGAGCACACCAGCCGGTCGCGGTCGGTGGAGACGTGGTGGGCCAGCGCATCGTGACAGGCGGGGGTCGAACGCATCGCCCGCCTCGCCGAACGACGTGATGGCCAGCGAGCCGAGCTGGTCCTGCAGCCTGTCGGCGATGTCCTTCAGGCCGGGCGTGAGCGGCTCGTGGCGCACGCCCGGTCCACGGCGTCCAGGACGGGCAGTATCGCCTTGAGTACGTTGGCCGCGGCGATCTCGCGTACGGCCAGGCGGTCCCGCCTCACTCGCTTGCGTCGTACTCAGCCTTCACCTTCCCCCAGAGGGGGCACCCCCAGCAGGTCGGCGGGCCCTTCCTGAATCAGGCGCCACAACTCTTCCAGTTCGGTGCTCTGCGGCCCGCGCCCGGTCATCGTCAGCCAGCCTCCGGCTTGTCGTCGTCGACGATCTCGGCGTCCACCACGTCATCCTCGGACGAACCACCGCTCGTGCCACCGCCTGCGGACGCCCCGGCCGCACCCGTCGGTTGCTCGGCCCGCGACTTCTCGTACAAGGCGGTGCCGATCTTCTGCGCGGCCTGCGCGGTGCGGTCGACGGCCTGGCGGATCGCGGCGGTGTCCTCTCCCTTCAGCTTCTCCTTCAGGTCGGCCAGCGCCGTCTCGGTCTCGGACTTTGCGTCGGCCGGGATCTTGTCCGCGTTGTCCTTGAGGAGCTTCTCGGTCTGGTAGACGAGCTGCTCGCCCTGGTTGCGGGTCTCGGCGGCCTCACGCCGTTTGCGGTCCTCCTCGGCGTGCTGTTCGGCCTCACGGACCATGCGGTCGATGTCGTCCTTGGGCAGCGCGGAGCCGCCGGTGACGGTCATCTTCTGTTCCTTGCCGGTGCCCAGGTCCTTTGCGGAGACGTGCATGATGCCGTTGGCGTCGATGTCAAAGGTGACCTCGATCTGCGGGACCCCGCGCGGGGCCGGGGCGATGCCGGTCAGCTCGAACATGCCGAGCTTCTTGTTGTACGCGGCGATCTCCCGTTCGCCCTGGTAGACCTGCACGGTCACCGAGGGCTGGTTGTCCTCGGCGGTGGTGAAGATCTCCGAACGGCGGGTCGGGATGGTGGTGTTCCGCTCGATCAGCTTGGTCATGATGCCGCCCTTGGTCTCGATGCCCAGGGACAGCGGGGTGACGTCGAGCAGCAGGACGTCCTTGACCTCGCCCTTGAGGACACCCGCCTGCAGGCTCGCGCCGACGGCGACGACCTCGTCGGGGTTGACGCCCTTGTGCGGGTCCTTGCCGGTCAGCTCCTTCACCAGCTCGGTCACCGCAGGCATGCGGGTCGAGCCGCCCACCAGGACGACGTGGTCGATGTCGGAGACCTTGATCCCGGCGTCCTTGATCGCGTTGTGGAACGGCGCCTTGCAGCGCTCCAGCAGATCCGCCGTCAGCTGCTCGAACTGGGCGCGCGTCAGCTTCTCGTCCAGGTGCAGCGGACCCTCGGCGGACGCCGTGATGTACGGCAGGTTGATCGTCGTCTCCGACGAGGAGGACAGCTCGATCTTCGCCTTCTCGGCGGCCTCGCGCAGCCGCTGCACGGCCATCTTGTCCTTGGACAGGTCCACGCCGTAGTGGTTCTTGAACTGCTTGACCAGGTGGTCGACGATCCGCTGGTCCCAGTCGTCGCCGCCCAGGTGGGTGTCGCCGTTGGTGGCCTTCACCTCGATCACGCCCTCGCCCATCTCCAGCAGCGACACGTCGAAGGTGCCGCCGCCCAGGTCGAAGACGAGGACGGTCTGGTCGTTCTCCTTGTCCAGCCCGTACGCCAGCGCCGCCGCGGTCGGCTCGTTGATGATCCGCAGCACGTTCAGCCCCGCGATCTCCCCGGCCTCCTTGGTCGCCTGCCGCTGAGTGTCGTCGAAGTACGCCGGTACGGTGATCACCGCGTCCGTCACGTCCTCGCCCAGGTAGGACTCCGCGTCCCGCTTGAGCTTCTGCAGCACGCGCGCGGAGATCTCCTGCGCGGTGTACCGCTTGCCGTCGACGTCGCCGTGCTCGGGGAACCTCCACGAGTGATCGCCCATGTGCCGCTTGACCGAGCGGGCGGTGCGCTCGACGTTCGTCACGGCCTGACGCTTGGCCACCTCGCCGACCAGCACCTCGCCGTTCTTGGCGAAGGCCACCACCGACGGGGTGGTCCTGGCGCCTTCCGTGTTCGTGATGACCGTGGGCTCGCCGCCCTCGAGGACCGAGACGACCGAGTTCGTCGTTCCCAAGTCGATACCGACCGAGCGCGCCATCTGGTTCTCCCTCCTCACCATGCTCTGCTTCACGTTTTGGGTTGGCCGTCATTGGAACGTCCGCTCCCACCGGACGGGACCGGCCCGCAACGGCGGCTCGGGACGAGCGACCCCGAGCACCACGAGGTACCGCGGCGCCTGCCGGACCGGCCGCACGACGACAGGGCCGGGGTCGTATGCCCGCTCGGCCATCCGCTGGTACGTCTGGTCATAGGCCGCGCGCAGGACCGGATCACGGAGCGTCTCGTACGCCGCCCGCACCTCGCCGAACCGTTCGGCAGTGGCCGCATCCACGCGAGTGTCTGGGCGCAGCTCCCGCACCCGGGCGCGGAAGGCAGAAGTGATCACCTCGGCTGTCGCCGAGGGCTCCACCCCCAGCACCGCATACAGGTCTCCACCCTGGTCACGCGTCGGCATCCCGCCACCTCCTCGCCCGCTGCGAGCTGCGACTTCGCCCTTACTTGCCTCAATTCCTGAGATAAAACTTGAGTCTCATCTTGTCAAGGATTGACGGGGGAGGTATAGGGGTCTCAGAGGTATCCGGGCTCCCGGAGCCCGGAATGGCAGATGCCGGATGGAAGGAGTTGCACGATGGCGGCGCTCTGCCAATCGACGCCTGTCAGAGCGGCGATGCCCTCGTCGTCTACTTCGACCTGCCGGGCGCCGATCCCGACACCGTCGACCTCAATGTGGAGCGCAACGTGCTGACCGTGCGAGCCGAGCGGCCCGGCCCGGACGCCAGGGAGGCCGACCTGCTCGTCGCCGAGCGGCCCCACGGAGTCTTCAGCTGACAGCTTCTGCTGGGTGGCTCGCTCGACCTTGAGAGGATCACCGCCCACTACGACGCTGGCGTGCTCACCGTGAAGATCCCGGTGACGGAGGAGGCCGAGCCCCGCCGCATCGAGATCAGCCGCACAGGCGCGGAGTAACAGCGGATCGCGACCTGACTCGCCCCGCACGGAAAGCAACCGGAAGAAGTGACACACAATGAGGGAATACAGGTAACAACAGAGCGCAGCATCGACGACATGGCCGTGGGCCGCCGCACCCCGAAACGTCGTGCGGCGGGCCACGGCGGGCGCTGAGCGGCAGGAGGGAGGACCACGGCTGTGTTCCTCGCCTCCCACTGGGAGAACGGAACTGGGCCATGGCGGAGATCAAGGGGGCCCTGGACACCACCACGGCCCGTGAGCTGTGTGATTACGTGGCCGCCGTCACCGCCAAGCACGGGCACTTGCTCAACCTGATCGTGGACCTGTCCGAGCTGACCTGGGCCGACACCGGCGGCCTGGCTGCCCTGATGTCCGTCCGGGCCATGCTGGAGGAGGACGAGAGAGAGCTGCGCCTGGTATGCCCCGAAGGGCGGGTGGAGCGGCTGCTGCGCGACAGCGGACTCGCCCAGGCCCTACCCGTCCACCCCTCTCTCGAGGCCGCGCTCGCGGCGCCCCGGACCACAGTCGCCAACCGGATGGGAGGTGCCGTGCTGTGATCACCGAACTTGCCGTAGAACGTGTGGAGTTCACCTGCGGCTCGTGCTGGCACCGCTGGAGCGTCGACTACGACGTGCAGCGCTACCGGGACGCACTCGATGCCGAGTGGGAGGTCTTCTACCGCGACAACACGGCGGTTCCCTCCCCCTACACGCCGCAGGGCGCTCCGCCCTGCGAACACTGTGGCCGGCGCTGGGTCGGGCGCCTCGTGGCCCGCCGCCCCGTGCCCCTGCCCGACGCCGAAGGGCCGCGCAGCCGCGTCCCGGCCGAAGGCGGGCACCGCCCCGAGCGGCACACCGCACCGATGCTGCACGCCGCCGGCCACCCCCAGCCGCACGCGCGAGCCGAGCATCCGTCCACCGAGACGTCCTGATCGGCCAGCCGGCCCGAGACGGTCACCGCATCCAACCCGTACCTGCCCCCGTACGGCGCGCACCGCACGGGGGCAGGGCTCACTGTCCGAGCCGGGGTCAGTGTCCGGACGTGATCTCGATGCGGCGCGATTTGGTGGCTTCCGCCTTCGGTACCTTGACGGTCAGCACACCATTGTCGAGGGTGGCCTCGACGTTCTCCGGGCTGATGTCGCCGGGCAGCGCGGCGCGGTACTCGAACCGGCCCCTCCTGCGGGTACTGCGGCGCAGCATGCCGGTGCGCTCGCGTTCTTTGAACTCGCCGGTGATGGTCAGTTCGCGTTCGGTCATCTCGATGTCGAGGTCCTCGCGCTTGACGCCGGGCACCTCGACTTCGACGAGGTAGGCGTCATCGGTTTCCGACAGGTCCGCCAGCGGCGACCAGGCTGCCATGCCCTCCGTCATGGAGCCCATGGCGCCGCCCATGGTGGACTCCAGCAGGGTGCCCATCCTGCCGATGAGATCGTTGAACTCGGCGAGAGGATCCGTGCCCCAGCCTGGGAACCGCCGTTCAGCCAGGGGCCCGCCGCGTCGCACAGGCAGTGCCATTTCTCCTCACCTCCGCACAAACGTACCTTCCGTCACTTCAGGCTATTCCCGGTGGTGCTTCGCGGCACGGCCGGATTGCGGCCACATGGAGAAGCAAGATGGTCGCACTCGTGAACTGTGTGAGCTGCGGCATTGTCAGCGTGAGCGGCCGGCGCCCACGATGAGGCGGACGACAGACGTCAAGGAAGGCAGCTCCTCATGGGTGATCATGTGCATGTGCGACTCAGTCAGGGGCTGAGCGTGTCGGAAGCGGGGGAACTGGTCGAGTACTCGCGTTGCCGGTGCGGTGCCACGTTCACCAGGGTGTTCGACGCCGACAGCGGGGAGCCGGAGTACCCGGGCCGGTCGTCCTGAGCCGCGCCTGTGTCAACGGCGCCAGCGCTCAGCGTTGATCGCGGGGCGGGCCATCGTAGGGGCGGGCCTGCCCCCGAGGTACCGGGGGCCGCGACTGTGCTCAATCCGGGGCTGTTGCGCGTCAGCGCTGTGCGCGCCCAGGACCGCCGAGTGGCTTTCAACGGCATGCCGATGACGGCTGTACGTGACTGGCCGCGCGGCGTCCAAGACGACGTCACACGAGCCCTCACCCGGACAGTGGAACCACCGGCAGACTGTCTCCGCACCTGCAGCGGCGGGTGAAGCCGGGCTCCAGTGCCGTGTTTCCCGCATGGCACGCGTGCTCCAGACGGGTGATCTTCGCGCGATCCGCGCAGGATGATCCCGGCCGCTCAGCCGCAGGAGAACGGCCGGCTGGGCGGCCGCTCAACGCCGCCTGATCCCCGCGTGCACGGAGCAGTCCCCATGGCGATGACGCAGACCTTGATACCGGTGCTTGAGGATGCCCGCGACGCCCATGCCGCGGCGCGCGACCGACTGCGGGCGGATGCGGCACTCGCGCCGCCCGGTGCCCACCGGCAGATGCTCGAGCGCGAGGCGAATGAGATGCAGGACCGTGTGCACCGCATCGAAGGCCATATCCGCGCACTGCGTCCCCGCAGCCTGACCGGCGGCGCGGCCGACATGGCGCGGCTGGCCACCCGCACCAGCTGGAAAACAGCAACGCTCCCGCTGACCATCGGGCAGAAGGCGGTGACCGGGATGCTGCCCGGCCAAGGGCAGGCCGACGAGCAACAGGTGCTGAGGAACACCGAAGAGGAGTACGCCACGGCCGCCCGGGCCCTGGCCAGCGCTCGGGCTGACGAGGTCCTCGCCGGCCAGGCCCAGGACGACACCACCCTCCACCTGCTGCAGGAACTTCGCAGCCAGGACCAGGAGCTGCTGGCACTGCTCGAAGACAGCGCGGTCAGCAGCGAGGAAAGCCTGCCCATCGTCGGCTTCAGCCAGCTCAGCGTCGCGGAGATCGAGCAGCGCCTGCCGTCCCTGTCCGACTCCGACCTGCAGGTTCTCGAGGGATACGAGCGCAGGCACGTCCGCTGCAAACATGTCCTGGAAGCCATCGAGCGGCTGAGCTCCGGCGAGCCCTGACCGCACAGCCGCGCCCCGCCGAGCCCCACCCGCTGCCGAGGCCACACCGTAGAGAGCGGCGCGGCTCCCTCGTTCTTGATCTTCGTTCTTGATCCGCGCTCTCGGCGTGAAACGCGGTCGAGCGGAAATACACCAGTGTCATTTCTGGTTGACGCCACTGCGGCACTGCGTGGGCGGTGTCGCCTTTGCGACCGCAGTCAATGTCCCGTGGTGTGTGAGGTGCACGACGATGGCCTGGGTATCTGCTCTCCTGTCGGCTGCCGGCCACGGCGGTGAGCGCGCAGCACAGGTCGCGGCGTGCCTGCGCCGTCTGAAGACCCCCGCTACCGATGGGGCCGACGGGGAACGGGGCCGCGTCCTGCTGGAGGCACGGCCGACCTGGTACGTCCAAGGTGAGGCAGCCGGCCTGGGCCCGGTGACGGTGGCGTATGAGCGGCAGGGGTCGGGTGAGCCGGTCGTGCTGCTGCACGGCCTGGGATGCCACCGGCAGACCTGGGACCCGCTCATCCCGCTGCTGACCGGTCACAGGGAGATCATCGCGATGGACCTGCCGGGCTTCGGGCAGTCCCCGGACCTCGGCCCCGGAGTTCCCCGCAACCTGGAGACGGCCATGCTGTGGCTGGGCTCGGTGTTCACCGCCCTGGGCGTCGAGCGGCCGCATGTGGTCGGCCACTCGCTGGGCGGACTGATCGCCCTGCGCCTGGGGCAGGCCGGGCTCGCCCGCAGCGTGACCGCGCTGGCCCCGGCCGGGTTCTGGACCCCTGCCGAGCGCCGCTACACCTACACCCTCCTCCATGCCACCCACTACGGTGTACGCCTGCTGCCCGAGCCGGCTCTGGAGGCCCTGGTGGGCACCGCGCCTGCCCGTGCCGTACTGACCGGCACCCTGTACGGCCGCTCGCAGACATGCCCGCCGCAGGCCGTGGCCGCAGCCCTGCGGACCTTGCAGCACACACCGGCCTTCAAGGCCACGCTGCGCGCCGGACGCGCACCCGGCCTGTTCACGGGCGACATCCCCGATGTGCCGGTCACCGTCGCCTGGGGCACCCGCGACCGCATCCTGCCACCGCGGCAGGCGGCCCGGGCCCGCGCCATGATCCCTCAGGCACGACTGGTGTCGCTGCCCGGCTGCGGACATGTGCCCATGCTGGACGCGCCGGAACTGATCGCCCATACGATCCTTAAGGCCACCCAGCCCCGGCAGCCGCAGCCGTCCCAGCCGGCGTGACGCTGACTCGCCTGGTCCCGCGAGGTGGTCGGCACGAAGCCGAATGCAGATACAGGGCGCGCGGTATCGGCCGGCACGGTGACGGACCGTGCGAGCGAGGAGAGCGGGCGGCCGGCTGATGTGGCGAAAGCGCCGGCCGCCCTTGCGCTGCCCATCCTCGGCCTCGGGGAGAGGAGGATCGGCGTTCCGCTTCCACCGTGCAGGAGCACAGTGGGACCGGCGAGCTGGACGCGGCTGCTTTGATGATCATTGCGGCAAGTGCGTGACACGGCGGCGTCGGCAGCAAGGGGCAGGGGCTACTCGATGGCGGCGAGCGTATCGACACCGGCGTGCTGCAGCGTGCGCTGGACGGTGCGCCGTGCGCCGCGTACCCGGACCGTAGTAGTTGCCGGAACGCGAGTGGCCGCTCGCAGCAGAGCATAGGCACAGGTCAAGTCCATGCTGGTCAGGTCACTCATGTCCAGCACCCACTCGCGGACCTGAGAAGGACGCACATCGAGAAGCTGCTGCTCCAAGTCCAGCACCCTGTCAGCGGTCAGCTCGCCGGCAAAGCGCAGGACGGCGCAGCCGTCCACCTCCGTGACGCTCACCGGGGCTCGCGAGCCGGTGGCGGGATCCGGATGGGCTGTCACAACGACCTCCATACCGGGCGGTTCTCCTTGATGTGGCGAGCGACGGTCGGCCGCGTTTCGGGAGTGCCCCTGCCCGGTACACCTAGTACTCATCATTCGGCGCACCACGGCACGTAGCCAGAGGCCCCCTGCGAGAACGTGCCACACCAGGTGAAGGGAAGCGTATGAGGTACGACGAGTTTCTGGCCCGGGTCCGCGAGCGGGGCGAGTACGCAGACCAGGAGGAGGCTGCGAAGATCACTACTTCGGTACTTGAGGTCCTTGCGCAGCGGATCACCCCGGGAGAGGCGTCTGACGTCGCCGCACAGCTGCCCGAACCGCTCGGTGAGCCCCTTAAGGGTGGCGGACAGGGGCAGGCGGAGAGTTTCGGGGTCGAGGAGTTCTGCCGGCGCGTCGCCGAGCGCACCGGCGCTCGTCCCCGTACGGCCGAGTGGGACGCCAGCGCGGTGCTGTCCACTCTGGCCGAGGCGGTCTCCGGCGGCGAGCTGAACCAGATCATCAGCCAGCTGCCGTCCGGCTACGCCACCCTCTTCGGCAGGGCTGACCTCGCCGGTTGATCCGGCCAGAGAGTGGGCGTCCGCGGCTCCGCTGAGGGAAGCCTCGGGCGCCGGAGCGTTCGGTCAGGGCTGGTTCATGAGGCAGTCCTGGACTGCGCAGGGAAGAAAGTGATCAAGGTTGCTGTGTCTTCCGGGTCCACCACTCGCACTGCTGCCTCAGCGACGTCCGGCGTAGAGACGTCGACCTCCTTGGGATGCGGGACCATGTGACGCAGGGCGACCGGGTAACGCGGTGACTGCCCCCCGACGGCGACGACCACCACGTCGTCCTTCGGGTCGTAGGTGAGGTAGGAGAAGGGCAGCCGCTCCGCTTCGTGCTGGCTTTCGATCGAGGGATCCACCACTTCAATGGTGACCAGTTCGCCGCTGTGTGCTTCGGTGATCTCGTCGAGCATGGACCGCCATCCCGCGCGGTCGGACGTCGAGGTGTCGGCCATTGTGTGTTCCTCCCTCCATGCACGTTGGATGGCTTCTGTCGTCACTGCAATCGTCTCCGATGCTGTCCCACGCGGCCACCGTCCGTTCCGAGTGCTCTGCCGGTCCGGCGGCCCCTGCTTTGCTTTCCTCAGGTCGAAGAACCCGTTCGACGGACAAAGTCCGTGCTGCGTTCCGATCTCGGTCCGAGGGGACACCGGTACAACTCGCCTCCGGGCCGACCAGCGAGAGGCGTCAGTGGTCCCGGCTGGAGCTCACCACGAAGAGTGCTCCGTCAGGATCGCGCAGCACCGCCTCGTGTTCGCACTCCGCAAGGACCTCGCCGCCGTGCTCTCGTGCGGCTCGGGCACACCCCGACGTGTCTGCCACCACGAAGTGGACCTGCCAGTGAGGCCGGACCGAGCGGTCAGGCGCTGCATCCACGGCGCCAGACTCGATGCGCGCGACGACGGAACCCTGGCTGCGCAGCACTACCTCTTCCCCTTCGTACTCCACCTCGCAGCAGCCAGAGCGACCGGAGGCCCAGCCGAGGATCTCGCCGTAGAAGATCGCCGTATCGAAAGCGTCGCGAGTGTGGAGGGTGACGAACACCGGTGCAGCCTGCCGCCACGCCTCCCACTCGGTGACGAGCCTGCCCTGCCATATCCCGAAGATGGCCCCGTCGCGATCGGCGAGCAGCGCCGCCCTGCCGGGCGCAAAGGAGATCGGCCCCACGGCCACGGTCGCGCCACGCTCCCGGACGCGGGCGACCGTCTCGTCTGCGTCTGCGGCGGCAAAGTACGGCGTCCACGTCACCGGCATATGCCAGACAGTGGCCATCCCGGCGACCCCCGCGACGGGTATCCCGTCCGCCAGCGCGGTCAGGAAGCGGTCACCCAGTCTGGCAGTGCGCCACTGCCAGCCCAGTACGGCACTGTAGAAACGCTGCGTTGTGGCGAGATCGCGGCTGGTCAGGCTCACCCAGCACGGTGCGCCGAACACGGAATCCGTGTACACGACGTCCGTTCCGGTGGAAGAGCGTGTCGTGCCATGTTCCTTGGCCATCGCACCCCCCGGTTTCCATGCAGGCAGCGAGCGATCTCACTCAAGCGTCCGGCCAGGGTTGTGGCCCCGCACATCGCCTGCTCTCAGCCTCGTCCGTCCCGGTCGGCCGTGCCCCTGGTCAGCGGCTTCTCAACGCCACCCATGCGGCGGACATCGTCCGCCTGGCGCCTTTCGTTGTTCTCCCGTGGCAGCACAGCGACCTGGCACAGGAGTGCCGTACACGGAACTGCGGGAGCGACTGCAGAGCGTCCTGGCGCTCAGCGAGCCCGCGTTCATGGGACGGCTGGGTGTTGCCGGGGATGACGGCCCCGCGGAGGATCAATCTCCGCGCCTGGAGGGGCGTGCGACGATCACGACGCCGTCGGACACCGACATCTCCGCTTGAGGCCGCCCTTATGGTGGATCTGAGGAGACCTGTCCGGTCACTGGCATGGGCCGGTGCGCTCGATTCGTTGGCTGCTTCCTGCCGTCTGGGGGGCCATCATGCGGGTGGAACTGATGCATCGGGCCGTCAAGGTGCTCTTCGCCGTGCCGGACGAAGCGCAGGCGGAGATCATCGCGCTCATCGACGCGGTCACCGCCCAGACTTCGGCGATCGAGGCCCCGGACCTGGCCGCGGCGTTCGGCGAGTGGTGCTGGCTCGTCTACACGGTCCACGGCGACATGATCGAAGTGCTGGACGTCGGCTCTGCACGCTAAGAACCCGTATCTCAACCGATCATGGAACGGGCGGGTCGAACAGGTTTCCCGCCGGGGTGATCTTCCCGTTGTACGCGCATGAAGACAGGGCCTCTCGGTAGCTCGGGGATGAGCTGATCCCGGTTTCGTGGAGTCCCTGAAGCCAGGTTTATGATCCTGGCCCGAAGGAGAACCACGAGCAGTGCCAGCACCACGTAAATACCCGGACGAGCTCCGTGAGCGGGCTGTCCGGGAGGTCCGCACGACGGGCCGGCCGATCGCGCACGTCGCCAAGGACCTGGGCATCCACAAAGAAGCCCTGCGCAGCTGGGTCCGCCAGGCCGAGGCAGACGCCGGTGAACGCGACGACCGGCTGACCACCGCCGAGCGGGAAGAGCTGAGGCAGCTCCGCCGGGAGAACGCGGAGTTGAGGCGGGCGAATGAGATTCTGAAGGCCGCGAGCGCGTTTTTTGCGGCCGAACTCGACCGTCCCCGGCCGAGGCCGACCAGGTGATCGAGCACCTCAAGGACAAGGGTCTCGGGGTCGGGTTCGCCTGCCGGGTGCTGGGGCTGTCGGAGTCGGCGTACTACGCGCGCAAGAAGCGGCCGAAGTCGGCCCGCCGGTTGCGCGACGAGCAGCTGATGCCGCTGATCGAGCAGGTCCATGCCGCCTCCGGCGGCACCTACGGTGTCCGCCGGATCACCCATGCGCTGCGGCGCAAGGGCGTCCTCGTGGCACGCTGCACCGTTCATCGGTTGATGCGTGAGCTGGGCCTGGAGGGCGTGATCCGCGGACAGCGGCGGCGGACCACAGTGCCGGAGCCGTCGGCACCCAGGCCGCCGGACCTGGTCGACCGTGACTTCACGGCCTCGCGCCCGGACCAGCTGTGGGTGGCGGACATGACGTATGTCCGCACGTGGGCGGGCTGGGCATACGTGGCGTTCGTCCTGGACGTGTACTCGCGGATGATCGTCGGCTGGCAGGTCGCCAACCACATGCGGACCGAACTCCCGTTGGATGCCTTGGAGATGGCGCTGTGGAGACGGAAGATCAAGAAGGACTCCGGCCTCATTCATCACAGCGACCGCGGGTCGCAATACGTGTCAATTCGGTACACCGACCGGCTCGCCGAGATCGGAGCCGCCGCGTCCGTCGGCTCGGTCGCGGACTCGTATAACGGCTCCACTCCGCCCTCGACTACGTACCGCCCGCCGAGTACGAACGCGACTGGTGGCGACAACAGGAAGCCACCCCGCAGTCCGCCTGAAACAAGACCACCGGACTCTACGAAACTCGGGACAGCTCAGGGATGCGAATCTAACCGAGCAGTGCCGGGAGGCCCTGGTGTCGTTGTTGTACGCGTCCGAACCCGTTCAGTTCAACTCGGCTGCTCCATCGTGTGATTGCCTCGCGCATGTGTACGGCAACGCGGCCGACCATCCGGACCGGGAACGCCGGTATCCCTCCGACATGTCGGACGCGGAATGGGCGGCCATCCGGCCTTTGCTGCCGGTGCCGGCCTGGCTCCAGGGCCGGGGCGGGCAGCCCGAGGGCTACTGCCACCGCCAGATGCTGGACGCGATCCGTTATCTGGTCGCAGGCGGGATCTCCTGGCGGGCGATGCCCGTGGACTTCCCTGATTGGGGCCGGGTTTACGCCTTCTTCCGCCGCTGGCGCGAGCACGGGCTGATCACAGAGTTCCACGACCGGCTGCGCGGACGGGTGCGTGAGCGGGAGGGCCGTGAGGCGGAGCCCACGGCAGGGATCATCGATGCGCAGTCGGTGAAGGCCGCGGCCTCGGTGCCGTCCGTCTCGCGCGGCTGGGACGGCGGGAAGAAGGTGGGCGGCCGCAAGCGGCACATCGTGACCGACTGCCTCGGCCTGCTCCTGGTCGTCGCGGTGACCGCCGCGAACATCGGCGACCGCGACGCCGCGACGGGCCTGCTGACCCGGCTGCGCCGCCTGCACCGCGACATCACCCTCGTCTGGGCCGACGGCGGTTACACCGGCGGCCTGGCCGGCTGGTGCCGGCAGAAACTCGCGCTCACCCTTCAGGTCGTCAAGCGCACCGACGATATGGAGGGGTTCGTGGTGCTGCCGAGACGCTGGGTGGTAGAGCGCACGTTCGCGTGGTTGATGCATTCGCGCCGGCTGGCCCGGGACTACGAGACGTTGCCGGCCAGCAGCGAGGCCATGATCCGGTGGTCGATGGTCACGCGGATGAGCCGGCGCCTGGCACGGCCACGGGCCGCCGGCCGGCGCTGAACATCCCCGACGTCTCCTGCACGAGCCACCCGCGCTCTGCCAGGCGCCTGGCCTTCGAGCGCACCCCCTCGACCTTCGCCGACGTCGTTTGAAGGCCCAGCTCCACCGTGATCTCCTTGGCCTTCAGCGGTCCTTGGCCCGCCGGCTGCCGCTCGTCGAGCACGCCCAGGATCCGCTGGTAGTCCGGCGCCAGCACCGTCACCGGCAATCCTTCGCGCCAAGGTGGCACGATCGATCCCGGCACCGGCGCGGGCGAGGGCACGGTTTCCTGCTCCGCCTCGGTCTCGGTCACGGCGGTGGTCTCGGCAGCCGAGGCTGCCAGGGCCTCGACCAGCTCTTCCCGCGCGATCACCCGTCGGTCCAGCTCGATTTCCGCGGCCTCCAACACCCCAGCCAACCGGGCGACTTCCTCCCGCAGCCCTTCCACCCGCACACGGGCCGCTGTCTCCCGCTCCTCCAGCATTCCCAGCACCGACGCCATCGCGCACCCCTCGCTCACGGAGCGGAAACAAGACGCCGGATGCCTCTCTCATTCGGAGCTAGACCATGCCTGGCGAGTAGCCGGGAGGAGTCTCACCTCCCGGCTCTCTCAGAACCGTGCGTGAACCTCTCGATTCACACGGCTCCCATCACCCAGTCGATCAAGGTCTGACAAGCTTCCAGTGGGCGAACAGACCGGGGTAGAGCCGTGCGGCCTTCCCCAGGCCGTCCAGGCCCGCATCCGGCGGCGCCGGAGTCGCTTGTACTTCTGCATGGCCCACCGCATCAGGTAGTGATTGATGCGCTTGAGGCTCTTGACCAGCTCGGACGGGTAGAACCGTCCGTAGTAGCCGATCCAGCCCCGCACGATCGGGTTGATCTCCCGTGCGAGGTCTGCCAGGGACGATCCACTGCGCTGGTGCAGCCGCCAGGCCCGGATCTGTTTCCGGATCCGTTTGGCGGCCTCGTCGCTGATGGCCGGGTTGAAGCTGAAGAAGTAGCTCCCGCTCCGTGTCCGGACCTTCCGTGACCGGAACGCGTACCCCAGGAACGTGAACGAGGTGTGTTCGTACGAGCCACGCCTCTTGCCGTCCTTGCAGTACACGATGCGGGTCTTGTCAGGATGCAACTGCAAGCCCCCGCACTGCGCCAGCCGCTCACCGATCACCTGACGCACTTGGTGCGCCTCGGCTTCGGTGCGGCAGTGGACCACCATGTCATCGCAGTACCGCTCGAACGCCACGGCCGGGAACTCCCGGGCCATCCAGGCATCGAACGCGTAGTGCATGAACAGGTTCGCCAACAACGGTGAGATCGCCGAGCCCTGCGGGCTCCCGCGGTCCCGCGCGACCAGCACGCCACCATCCTGGTGGAGCGGGGCCTTCAGCCAGCGCTCCACATACAGCAGGATCCACCGCTGATCGGTGTGGTGGGCCACCGCCTTGAGGACCAGGTCATGGTCGAGGTTGTCGAAGAAGCCCCGGATGTCGATATCGATCACCCAGTCCTTCCTCCAGCACCTCTCCCGGCACACCGCAAGCGCATCCAGCGCACTGCGGCGGGGCCGGTATCCGTAGGAGTCGGGGTGGAAGACGGGTTCCACCTCCGGCTCCAGGACCATGGCCACCACCGTCTGCGCGATCCTGTCCGCGACCGTGGGCACTCCGAGGACCCTGACCCCACGTCCTCCCGGCTTGGGAATCTCCACCATCCGTACCGGCGGCGGGAAGTAGCTGCCCGACGACAGGCGATTCCACAGCTTGTAGAGGTTTCCCTTCAGGTCCGCCTCGAACTGCTCGATCGACTCACCATCGACGCCGGCCGCTCCCCGGTTCGCCTTGACCCTGAGATACGCCTCCCAGACCACATGCTTCGAGATCTCGAACGACTTCGACCCGCTCACCCGGCTCCTCCCGGCATCGCCGGTTGACCGCCAAACAGGCCAGGGTGATCCGTCCCCTTCGCTCCACCCGCATTACCGGGCTTCGTCACTACTACGAGACGGTCCGTCCCCGTGCCCCGCATCGGTACTCCGCCCCTTGCGGTGTTGGCCGCTTGGGGTTCTCCCTCCCGCTGCCGGACAGGCTGTCCAGCGGCCGTATCGGGGCGACAGGTTCTCACGTTCCGTGCAAGAGCCCGGGCCAGGCTCGCGCCGCCTACATGCCGGACGCCATCCGGGCAGTCAGCAGGCTCCCCCCGGACTTGTCCCAGAGCCCTGGTCTCGCCCTGGTTTCGACGCCACTGGAATTTCTTACGACACGTCATCAGCGGTTCGCTCACGCTCGCCTTCCTGACCCACACCTGACGCGATCAAGGTCGCGCCTTTTCCCGCAGCGCTCACCACGACCGGCACTTAACCGACGCAGCCTGCGGTGGTTTGGAGCCTCCCCCTGCAGGGCGACCCCGGAGGACCTACCTCCATCTCTCACACAGCACCGCTTCCGGCGACTCCTACATCGACGCCTCCTTCAGCGTTCGTGACACACGACCAGCGAAAACACCGCCATCAGGTTCGGAAAGACAACAGCTTCTAAGCCCGTACGCGGCTCAGCCGTGGTCCCCCAGAGAACCGTCACCTCCTCGGAGTTACGGCGGCTCCGGGGCGGGACTCATAGTGCAGGCTGTGGAAACGACCGGCCTCCTCACGCCCGGCAGGGTCATGACCGAGCGCCCGTACTGCTTCGATCGCATACCGCCGTTCCTGCTCGTCAGTCAAGAGACGTTGCGGATACGTACGAGAGGCATCAAGAGTGGTGCGCAGACCGTGCGAGGCCATTGTCTGAACGATCGGGTGGTAGGACACCGTCCGCAGCACGAACGCGCTGACCCATACCGGCCGCTGCACGTGGTCCAGCACTGCGGCGAAGGTGCGGGCCGTGATGTCGCTGCCGCCGCCTGTCAGCGTGATGAGGCCGACGTCGGCGAGCGCACGCCTGAGCCCAGGACTCGGTGAGCCCTGCTCCAGGTCGTCGGTGAAGGCGGCGTCCAGGAGCCCCACCTCCAGTGCATAGTGCACCGCAGGAGCCGAGACATCGAGGCCGAATACCGGCAGGGCATCCGGTCGGCGCCGCTCGGCATAGAACTGCTTGTCCGATACCGCGAGCTCCGCTGTCGACATCGCCTGGCAATCCGGGGAGGTATACCGCTGGTACAGCTCCGCCAGCGTCACCTCGTGGTTGAGCAGCGCGGCGTTGATCCCGTACGAGCAGCACAGGTCCAGCACCGCCGGGCGGCCGGGGTGGCCGTCATCGAGCGCGGCCCGTTCGGCGGCGACGCGCCGGAAAACCGTCTGGGCATGGTGCGGGATCTCGTACTCCAGCGGAGCAAGCCGCCCGAAGTATGCGCGAGGGTCCGGCCGCTGGTAGATGTCGTCGAACCGCGCCTTGCCGCCGCTCTCACGCGCAGCACCGCCACTGCTCGACCCGGCCATGTCGCACTCCTCCTCACAGCGCATCCGGTACATCCATGATGACTATCCCGCGCGAGGGGCCGGCGACCTCGGTTGACTCGTCGAGCCGTTGAGCGACGCGGCGAAGACTCCGGCTCAACAAGCTCCTGACAGATGCCAAGGCAGGCTGTCCGGTCTCCGGCTACGGCTTGATTTCTTCCAGTAGCTCAGGGCCGTTGTTGCGGACGTCGTTGACGGCGGTGCTAACGGGCCGGGCTTTCAGGTGGCCGCCTGCGGGCGGGGTGAGCAGTGCGCGTAGCTGTTCGGCGTCCTGCCGGCGGGGATCGAGCCAGGCGTCGTAGTGATCGGGGCTGAGCGCAAGGGGCATACGGGGGTGGATGCGGCCGGCGGCGTCGGTGGCGTCAGTGGTGATGATCGTGCAGGTCATCAGCCATGCGGCAGGGTCATCGTCGTGCTTGATCTCGGGATTGCGCCAGTATCCGTACAGGCCAGCGAGGGCCAGTACCTGGCCATCCTCCGGATGGATGAAGTAGGGCTGTTTGCGGGCCCTTCCCGACTTCTCGTCCTTGATCTCCCGCCACTCGTAGAAGCCGTCGGCCGGCAGCAGGCAGCGGCGTTGGACGAACGCTCGACGGAAAGCGGGCTTCTCGTGCACACTCTCCACCCGAGCGTTGATCATTCTCTGCCCGATCTTCGTGTCCGTCGCCCACGACGGCACGAGCCCCCACCGCAGTGTGGCCGCAACTGGCGGCGGACTACGGGCTCGGCGTCGCTGTCGCGCCGGGTGCGTTCCAAGACGGCCCACACGTCGTCGGTCGGGGCGACGTTCCAGCTCGGCGCGAGAGCCTCTTGCGGGTCCCAGTCGGTGACTCGGAAGAGCCGGGCCAGCTCCTTGGGGCTGCGGGTGGAGACATAGCGGCCGCACATACCGCCACCACCGTCTTCAGGACCCGATCGACGCCATAGCGGCCTGGAATCGCTTCATACACGGAAAGCAGTGCTTGTCGGTCGACGCGCGTTGGACGGGCTCCTCATGCTTCTCCAACCCGCACAACGTCAGGCCCTCGTCCACCACAAGCACGTGCCACACCGGTTCTCCCGAAGTGTCCGCGCCGCACCACATTTCGTGCATGGTCGATTCCCTCGGTAGGGATGGAAGTCACTCCCCGCATCATCATGGGCCGCAAGGACGGGTGCCTTGTCGGCCCGGGCCACCTGGGTGACGCCGATAGACAGGGAATCTGAGGACGACCATGCGTCCGGGCCGCGGTGCACAGGACGGACCAGTGCTGCTGATCAGCCGACGCCGCCGAGCACCCCAGAGTTCAACGAGCTTCTCTGAAGCGAGCTCGACGGCGTTTCCGCGTCGGTCCAGACACACCGCCGCAGTAGGCCGCCAGCCACCCACAGCTGCCCAGCCGCGAGGTTTCGTGCGGTGCCTTCCAGGACGGAGGCGTGCGACTCGCGACGGCAGGAGCTCACAAGGCGTGGCACCGCGCAGGAGGGGCTTTGCGGATGGCTCGGGGGCCGACTTGACGTCGGGCCGCTCCCCGTTCGCAGGCATCGCGTCAGGGGCTGTGATGCAGCGAGGCCCCGGGCTTGTGCGCCGGGGCCTGGAGCGGTTGGTCGCTGCTCAGCTGCCGAGTTCCTTGCGGTCGCTGCCGCCGCTGATCGCGATCTTGCGGGGCTTGGCCTGCTCTGCGACCGGGATCTGCAGCTTGAGAACGCCTGCCTCGTAGGAGGCTTCGATGCGCTCGGTGTCGAGGGTGTCGCCAAGGAACAGCTGGCGGCTGAACGTCCCCGCAGGCCGCTCGGTGATCACCGTGTCGGTGCCCTCGCCGTACGTCGGCTTGCGTTCGGCCTTGACGGTCAGGACGTTGCGCTCGACATCGAGGTCGATGGACTCCGGGTTCACGCCCGGCAGGTCCAGCTCCACGAAGAACGTGTCGCCCTCGCGCCAGGCGTCCATCGGCATGCCGGCCGGGTGCGCGGCCGTGCCCCAGACCCGTTCGACGAGCCGGTCAAGCTCGCGGAAGGGATCCGTACGCATCAGCATGTTCATCCCTCCTTGTCCTCGTTCCGCTACGCCTTCGCTCTACTACTGCTATACCACACTATCGAAAAGTTGACACCCCTGGACTCAACTTTTTTCTAGGCGACGGTCTCGGCGATCCGGTCGAGTGGGCCTCGGTCACCGGCTGACAGGCAAGGCGCTTGCGCCAGACCGTCGCGGCCGAGGCCGGCTCCGCGCGCACCGATGTCGTGCATGCAACGGAGGAGCGGCGGCCGTGACTATGCCCGCGCACGGTCAGGCAGACGCGCCAGCTTGCAGCCGATGGGCAGCCCAAGCGCCTGAGCGCCCGGTCGGCCGCTGGGCGTTCAGGCGCATCGGGAACACGGTCAGTGGGCCACGCGGGCACCGGACGCCGACCGCGGCCACGACCGGCTGCCCTGCTCGCTGTGTGCGCGGTACTCCCGCCAGGCCGCAGCCAGCCAGAGACCGCCCGCGATCAGCGCGTACACGCCCAGGACGAAGGCGATGGCCACCGCACCGGCATCCGGGCGCAACCAGAGCAGCACGCCCGCACCCACGGACACGACGGCGGAGGCACGCCAGAACCACGCGTGCGGCAGCTCATGCCGCATGCGCGTGGCGACCCACAGCTCCAGGCAGCCCGTGACAATGGCCCACGCGCCGGCCATGATCACCAGGGCCAGCGCCGTAAGGCCCGGCCACACAGCCGTCGCCACCCCGGCCACGATGCCCAGCGCACCGGCACCCGCGCAGACCAGCGCGGGCCGGCGCTCGTGCCGGTGCCGCCATGCCGAACCCATGAGCACCACACCGTCCACCAGGGCGTAGACGCCGAAAACCCAGGCCAGGGCCAGCACCGTCAGCTGCGGCCAGACCAGCGTCAGTGCGCCGAAGACAACCGCTGCGCCGCCGCGTGCGGCCAGCAGCCAGACACTCTTCAAGCTTTCCGTCACCAGCACCCTCCTCCTTTCCGGCCTTCCATGCGTCGACCGCCTCGGGAGAGACCGTCGACGCGACCGAACACTTACTGAACGTAGTAGAAGATTGAGTCAGGCTGTGTCAACTTCATCCAGTCGCTACTTGTCAAGTCTGCGATGGTGGGTTATACGGGTAAGCGGTCTTCGTTCGTCGGACCGCCCTGAGAGGTGGCCCGACATGCAGAGTGAAGGGAGAAGAGCGAATGCTTGCGCGCACCGGCGCCCTGGGCGATCTCGACCGGCTCACGCATCAGCTGGCGCATGCCGCCAGCACGGGTACCGCCATCCCGGCGGACGCCTGGCGTGACGACGACGCGCTCTACCTGCAGTTCGACCTGCCCGGGATGGACCGCTCCAGCATCAGCCTGACCGTGGAGCGGGACACGCTGGTTCTGACGGCGGAGCGCCGCTCCCCGATCCCAGACGGCGCGCGCCCGGTCCTCACCGAGCGGCCCACGGGACGGTTCATCCGCCGCATGACCTTGTCCGATGCCCTGGACACCGAAGCCGCCGAGGCGGCTTACGACAACGGCGTCCTCACCCTGCGCGTTCCGGTGGCCGCACACGCCAAGCCCCGCAAGATCGCCATATCCGGCGGTGGCGCACCCAAGCAGCTCACGCCCTGACGACCGTCCTTCAAGCACAGGAAGGGAGGTTGACTCGTGGGCGCCCTGCTGTGGCTGCTCTTCCCGCTCTTCGCCGGCGTCACCGCCAGTGCCTGGGCCTGGTGCACCGGACGCCGCCGTCCCAGCCCGCCCGACCACGACACCTGGGAGGACCTCGACCGCTATCAGCAACTGCGGACCGTGCTGAGCACCAGCGAGCGCTGCGGGGCGACCGTCGCCCCAGGGGCCGTAGGCCGCTACGTGCAGTAAACATGGGTGGCCGTGGCGCGGATGACCGGTGACGTGCCTGGCCGCGGTCATGCCCCGGCGGCACCGCAGAAGGAGGGGATCGCATGACCGGCATCGAGACGGAACGCACGAGCGCCACGTCCGCTGATCCGCGAGCATCCGCAACTCCGGCGCCACGGTGGCGTACCTGGCTCCTGGAGGGGCTGAGCGAGCAGACGGCCCGGCATCCCGGCCCGCACCGCACGCCGCACCCCGAGCAGGAAGGCCATCGGTGGTGGCGGGTGATGTGCCTGACCGGTGTCGACTACTTCTCCACCCTCGGATACCAGCCGGGCATCGCCGCGCTCGCCGCCGGCCTGCTGTCCCCGCTCGCCACCCTGGTCCTGATCGCGCTGACCCTGTGCGGTGCGCTGCCGGTCTACCGGCGCGTGGCACGTGAGAGCCCACACGGCGAGGGGTCGATCGCCATGCTGGAACGGCTGCTGCCCTGGTGGCCGGGGAAGATCTTCGTCCTGGTACTCCTCGGCTTCGCGGCCACCGACTTCATGATCACCATCACGCTGTCGTCCGCGGACGCCGCCGCACACGTGACGGAGAACCCCTTCGCCCCCATCTGGCTGCACAGCGCACACCTGTGGATCGCCCTCTCCTCATCGGCGCGCTCGGAGCCGTCTTCCTCAAGGGCTTCCGCGAGGCCATCGGCATCGCGGTAGCCCTGGTGGGCACCTACCTCGCCTTCAACGTCGCCGTGCTCGCCGTCGCGGCCTGGCAGATCATCGGCCACCCCGTCGCGATCCGCGACTGGACCGAGGCCATGACGGCAGCACACTCCTCGCCCCTGGCCATGGTGGGCGTCGCCCTGCTGGTCTTCCCGAAGCTGGCCCTGGGCCTGTCCGGCTTCGAGACCGGCGTCGCGGTCATGCCGCAGATCCAGGGCGACCCCGCGGACACATACGCCAAGCCCGAGGGCCGCATCCGGGGCACGCGCCGGCTGCTGACCACGGCCGCCCTCACGATGAGCTGCCTGCTACTGCTGTCCAGCCTGGCGACGACGATCCTCATCCCGCAGGACGCCTTCAAGAGCGGCGGACCGGCCAACGGCCGTGCGCTCGCCTACCTCGCCCACCACTACATGGGCCAGGCTTTCGGCACGGCGTACGACGTTTCCACCCTCGCGATCCTGTGGTTCGCCGGGGCCTCCGCGCTCGCCGGCCTGCTCAACCTCGTCCCCCGCTACCTTCCCCGCTACGGCATGGCTCCGGAGTGGACACGTGCCGTGCGCCCGCTGGTCCTGGTGTTCACCGCGGCGGCCGTGCTCATCACCGTGTGGTTCCACGCGAACGTGGACAAGCAGAGCGGAGCCTATGCGACCGGCATGCTGGTGCTGATGCTCTCGGCGTCCTTCGCCTCCACCGTCGCGGCGCACCGCAAGGGCCACACACGGGCGAGTGCCGGCTTCGCCGTGATCACCGCCGTCTTCTGCTACACCTTCGTCGCCAACGTGGCCGAACGACCCGACGGCATCAAAATCGCGGCGATCTTCATCCTGGCCATCCTGGTCACCTCCTTCGGCTCGCGCGTGCACCGGGCGTTCGAACTGCGCGTCGGTGAAGTCATCCTTGATGACCAGGCGCAACGGATGCTCGACGAGGCAGCTGCCGAGGGCCCCCTGCATCTGATCGCGCACGATCCGCAGGAAGCAAGCAGTCGGCTCCCCTCGGGGCAGGACAGCCCAGGAGCTGGGCGACCGCTGCTGCCTCTGGAGGTGTTCGTGCGGGACTCGTCGGACTTCACCGCGGACGTCACCGTACGCGGCGTCGAAAGGGACGGGGTGCGCCTGCTGCAGGCCCAGGGGCCGACGGTGCCCAACACCATCGCGGCGATCCTGCTGGCCCTGCGCGACCGCACAGGCGAGGTGCCCCATGTGTACTTCAGCTGGACCGAGGGCGGCCCGATCAGCCACCTGATCCGCTTCCTGGTCTTCGGTGACGGAGAAGTGGCTCCGGTCACCCGCGAGGTACTCCGCCGCGCCGAGCCGACTCCTGAACGCAGGCCCCGCGTCCACGTCAGCTGACCCACAGCCGTGGTCGGCCCGGTTTGAGGCGACGCGGCAGATCACCGCGCCAGTAGGCCATCTGAACATCCGCTCCACCAGTGCGGGCGCCACGGCAGACTTGAAATGGACGGGTAGAGCGGGCACCGCAGTGTGCGCCGTCGGGCTTCGGTGGCCGCCGGCACAAGGACTTGCTGACAGGCACACCTGCTCACAGCCAGCCGGCTGCCGCGACCCTTGGAGAAGGCCGACGGAACACGGTCGTGTCGGTGCGTGCCAGTCGAAGGCGTGCGTGAGGGTTACGACATGTCGGGAAAGGAAGTGCAGCAGGAAGGACGGAAGCGCCGACAGGGCGGGGCGCTCGCCCAGAGGGCGGTGCGGGAGGCCCTGGTCTCCCTGGCGGGCTTGCTCCGGGCGGTGGTGGTCAACCCCGCCGGTCAGGAGATCGGCCATCTGGCGGACGTGATCTGCCGGTGGCGCGGAGAGCGGTACCCAGCGGTGGCCGGGCTGGTCGTCAAGGTCGGCCACCGGGCCGCCTACGTGCCCGTCGCGGCGGTCGCCGACCTGACCTCGGACGGCGTCCAGCTGAACTCCGCCCGCCTTGACCTGCGGGACTTCCAGGTGCGCGACGGCGAGGTACGCCTCGCCCATGACGTGCTGGACCACCAGCTGGTCGACGTCGACGGGGTCCGCGTGATCCGCGCCTCGGACCTGTACCTGGCCCGCGTGGAGGGAACCTGGCGGCTGGTGGGCGCCGAGGTCGGGTTCAAGGTTCTGTTGCGCCGCATCGGCCCGCGACGCCTGCACCGGCGCCCGTCGCCGGAGAAGGTGCTGGACTGGGCGGCCATCCAGGCGCTGGGCGGCCCGGAACGTGAAGGCACCGCAGCGAGACAGGTACGGCTGCGCGCCCCGAACTCCGCGCTGAAGACCCTGCGCCCCGCGGAGCTGGCCGACCTGCTGGAGGACCTGGGCCGCGGCGCGCGCAGCGAGCTGCTTCAGATGGTGGAACCCGGCAAGGCCGCGGACGCGCTGGAGGAGATGCACGCCGCCGACCTGGAGGCACTGCTGCGCGAGGCCCCCACCGAGCAGGCCGCCCGACTGCTGGAGGAGATGGAGCCCGACGAGGCCAGCGAGGCGCTGCGTGACGTGCCCGAAGGCGAGCGGGAGCGGCTGCTGGGCGCGATGCGCCCCCAGCAGGCTGACCGGCTGCGCCGGCTGCTGGGCTACGCCGAGGACACCGCTGGCGCGCTGATGACGTCCCTGCTGGTCACCGCCACCGCCGACCGGTCGGTGGCGGACGTGGTGGCCGAGCTGCGCGGGCAGGCCGAACACGCCACCGATCTGGACGCCGTGTGCGTCCTGGACGGGAACGGCGCCCTGGTGGACGACGTCCCGGTGGTGCAGTTGCTGCTCGCCCACCCCGGCACCCGGCTCGGTGAGCTCGTGCAGGAGCCCGGCCCTGTGACCGTCAGCCCGGACGCGCCGCTGAGCGAGGTGGTCGAGCGGCTGACCGACACCCGCCGGCATTCCGTGGTCGTCGTCGACGACCAGCACCGCCCCCTCGGCCGGATCCTCGCCGACGACCTGGTCGACGCCCTCGTACCCGAACGCGGCCGCTTCCGCGTCTTCCGCCTCGTCCCCTGAAACAGCGCCCCTGTTGTCTACGCATCCGAGAGGAGAGGCCACGCTCATGGAGCGGAACTCCACCACGGCACCCGCTGTCCCCGACGCGCCCGCCACGGCTGCGCCGGACCGGCCCGCGCCGCGCTGGAGGCGCCGCCTGGTCACCGCCCTGGCCATCGCCGGTCCCGGCCTGATCGCCGCCAACGCGGGTAATGACGCGGGCGGGATCGCCACCTATGCCTCGGCCGGAGCCCAGTACGGCTACCGCACCCTCTTCTTCATGCTCCTGGTCACCGTCGCACTGGTCGTCGTGCAGGAGATGTGCGCCCGCCTGGGGGCCTACACCGGTGTCGGGCTCGGCGGACTGATCCGTGAGCAGTTCTCCGTCCGCGTCGCCTCCTTCGCCCTGCTGTGCCTGATCATCGCCAACCTGGGTCTGGTGGTCTCCGAGTTCGCCGGCATCGGCGCCGCCCTCGAACTTCTCGGCGCCTCCCGCTACATCGCGGTACCCCTCGCTGCGGCGGGAGTGTGGGCGCTGGTCGTCTTCGGCTCCTACCGGTACGCGGAGAAGATCTTCCTGGTGCTGTCACTGGCGTTTCTCACCTATCCCATCGCCGCCATGCTGGCCCACCCCGACTGGGGACAGGCCGGAGCCCAGCTGGCCTGGCCGCACTTCGTGGGCGACAAGGACTTCCTGCTGCTCGGGGTCGCGCTGATCGGCACCACGATCACCCCGTACATGCAGTTCTACGTCGCCGCAGCCGTCGCCGACCGCGGGATCGGCCCCGCCGAATATCCGCAGGAGAAGGCCGACACCGTCGCAGGGTCGATCTTCGCCAACGTCATCAGCATGTTCATCATCATCGCCACCGCCGCCGCAATCACCACCCGGGCACCACTGGACTCCGCGGCAGAGGCCGCCTCCGCGCTGAAGCCGGTGGCGGGCCGCTTCGCCGAACAGCTCTTCGGCCTCGGGCTGCTCGGCGCCTCTGCCCTGGCAGCCGCGGTGGTCCCCCTGTCCACCTCCTACGCCGTCGCGGAAGCCGTTGGCGTGGAAAGCTCCGTCTCCCGCCGGTTCCGCGAAGCACCCCTGTTCCTCGGGCTGTTCACGGCACAGGTCTGCATCGGCGCCGCCATCGCCCTCGTCCCCGGCAACCTGATCCAGCTCCTGGTACGGGCCCAGGTCGTCAACGGCCTGATCACCCCGATCCTGCTCGCCTACGTCCTCACGCTGGCCAACCGCCGCAACGTTCTGGGAGACGCCGCCAACGGCCCCGTCTTCCGTGCCGTGGCCACCGTGTGCGTGTCCGTGACCGCCCTGCTGTCGGCCATCGTCCTCCTGCAAACCCTCCTGGGCTGGCTCGGCATCGGCTGATGCACAGGGGAACCGCCGCCGGGTCGTTGGCAGATGCCGGTCGGTTGCGGCCGGGTTCCGTCAAGCCACTGCCGGTTCCGGTGCGGTGGCGGGCCGGGCCGAAGGAATGCCAGGGCCAGGGCCTGGCGCTGCCAACGGGGCAGCCGCGCAGTGACGGCGCCGAGCGGTACCCGTGGTGCGTGCGGTACCGGTCGGTTGCGCGCCGGTCGCGGTCAGCAGATGCCCGGTGCCGGTCGCGGCGAGCAGGCGGGCAAGCTGCGGCCGCACAGTCCCGGACAACTTCAGGGCGCATCCGGCGCATTGCGCTTCCCGGTGCAGGCTGAGCAGAGTCTTGAGGCCATACCAGTCGCAGAAGGCCAGTTCGGAAACGTCCACGCGCACCACGTTCGGACGGTGCGTCAGGCAAGTCCGGACCGTCTGCACCAGCTGCTCGGCGGTGTCCAGGTCGAGTTCGCCGGCGACATACACGGCGGCACAGTCGCTGGTCAACAGCGCCTCGACATGCAGGCCGACCGTAGCGTCTGTACCCATCCGGGCGGGGCCGGTCACCGGATCGCTCCCACAACCAGCCGCCCCATCACCGCCGAGTGGGCAACCTGCTCGATCTGTGCCGTGACCGTTCGGCGCCGTAGACGCCCGGCCAGGCCCGCCCACATACCGACTCGTACACCGAACGCCGCGACGGGCAACCATGACAACTGGCCCCTCACGTCTCCCCTTTCAACACAAAGGGGTGCCCGCAGCCGCCTCACGACCCGGGGAGCCCCACGACCCGCATGACCGGAACCTTTGTAACTGCAACGCAGCCAAATTGACAACATGGCACTCACCTTTCGCGCCAAGAGTCGGCGCACCACCACAACACCTGGCGATCACCTCATCCCTTCAGGGCGGATCCCGGCCGGCTGGGGCAGGCCCAGGGGCGCCGCTCCCCTCTCTGCGCCGCCTCCCGGATTGCGGCGTTCTTCTGTGCTCCTGGGGAGCGACCCCGCGCCCCTGCGTCGCAGCCCCTCCCCCGCCGCGCCACCTACCCACATCAGCGCCCGCTGGTAACGCCTGCCGGTTTGACCAGGTGGCGCGAGGGGTGCCATCGCTGCCTGGTGGCGCCGCAGTCTCGTGCAGGACCATGCGCCACCGCCCGCGGTGGCCGCCGACCAATTCAGGGTTCCGAACCAGAGGGAAAGAAGCAGAGGGAAAATGGAAACAGCGACACGAAATGGAGGTTATGGGGATAGGCGGCGGGAACTTGGAGGCGGTGCGGCCGTCCGGGACGACGTCGGTGTTCCTGGCTCGTGGTCGGCCGGCCGCCCGCAGCGGATCCGCCGACGACGGAGGAGATGATCATGGCGAAGGCTGTGGGCATCGATCTCGGTACGACGAACTCGGTGATCGCCGTATATGAGGGCCATGAGCCCAGGGTGATCCCGAACGCTGAGGGCGCGCGGACCACGCCGTCGGTGGTGGCGTTCACCGACACCGGCGAGCGGCTGGTGGGTCAGATGGCGCGCCGGCAGGCGGTGCTGAACCCTAAAGGCACGGTGTATTCGGCCAAGCGGTTCATCGGCCGCCGGTTCAGCGAGGTGGGCACCGAGGCCGAGCAGGTGTCCTACGAGGTGGTCGCCGGGCCGGAGGATGCGGCACGGTTCACCGTGCGCGGCAAGACATACGCCCCGGAGGAGATCTCGGCGGCCGTGCTGCGCAAGCTGGTGGACGATGCCTCCAAGCAGCTGGGCGAGAAGGTCACCCAGGCGGTGATCACCGTGCCCGCGTACTTCAACGACGCCCAGCGGCAGGCGACCAAGGACGCCGGGCGCATCGCGGGTCTGGAGGTGCTGCGGATCATCAATGAGCCGACCGCGGCGGCCCTGGCGTACGGGCTGGACAAGAAGCAGCATGAGACGGTGATGGTGTTCGACCTGGGCGGCGGCACCTTCGACGTGAGCCTGCTCGACGTGGGGGACGGTGTGGTGGAGGTCCGCTCCACCGCCGGGGACACGCACCTGGGCGGTGACGACTTCGACCGGCGGCTGGTGGACCATCTCGCGGACGAGTTCCAGCAGACGAACGACATCGACCTGCGCCGGGACCCGCAGGCGCTGCAACGCCTGTATGAGGCGGCGGAGAAGGCGAAGGTGGAACTGTCCTCTGCGGCACAGACGCAGATCAACCTGCCGTTCATCAGCGCGGACGCCTCCGGTCCGAAGCACCTGACGACCACGGTCAGCCGCGCCACCTTCGAGCGGCTGATCGGCGACCTGGTCGAGCGGTGCATGGGCCCGGTCAAGCAGGCCATGGCCGACGGCAAGGTGACCCCGGACGATCTGGACGAGGTGATCCTGGTCGGCGGCTCGACCCGGGTGCCGGCCGTGCAGGCGCTGGTGCGGCGGCTGACCGGCGGCAAGGACCCGAACATGTCCGTCAACCCGGACGAGGTCGTGGCCTGCGGCGCGGCGGTGCAGGCGGCCGTACTGCAGGGCGAGGTCAAGGACGTCCTCCTGCTGGACGTGACCCCGCTGTCCCTGGGTGTGGAGACGCTGGGCGGGCTGATGACGAAGCTGATCGAGCGGAACACCACGATCCCCACCCGGCGCAGCGAGGTCTTCACCACCGCCGAGGACAACCAGCCCGCCGTCGATGTCGTGGTCCTGCAGGGCGAGCGGGAGAAGGCGGCCGACAACCGGGTGCTGGGCCGGGTGCGGCTGGAGAACATCCGGCCCGCGCCGCGCGGCGTGCCGCAGATCGAGGTCACGTTCGACATCGACGCCAACGGCATCCTCAACGTCTCCGCCAAGGACAAGGACAGCGGCGCCCAGCAGAGCATCACCGTCTCCGGCAGCGGCACCCTGGACGAGTCCGAGGTGCAGCGGATGGTCGCCGACGCCGAGCGGCACCGGGCCGAGGACGCCCGCCACCGGGAGCTGGTCGAGGCCCGCAACGAGTTGGACGGCGCCGCCTACCAGGTCGAGCGGCGGCTGCGCGAGCTCGGCGACGCCGTGCCGGTGCATGAGAAGGCCCGCGCGGAGACCCTGACCGCGGACGCGCACCAGGCGGTCAAGGACGAGGCGACGCCGCTGGAGCGGATCCGGTCGCTGACGGCCGACCTGCAGCAGGTCTTCCACGGGCTGTCCGCCACCGCCCCGCCGAGCGGCGGCGGTGGTCCGGAGCGGCGGCCCGGCGGCGAGGGCGGCGACGACGATGTGATCGACGCCGAGTTCCGGCCGGAATGATCGTCGACCACGGAGTGCCGGAACCGGCAGCGAGCCGAGGGAAAGTGATCATGAAGGAAGCGCGCGACCTGTCCCCCGACGAGGGCGGCCGTCCCACAGACCCGGCCGCCGAACAGGAATCTGCTGCCCCTGAGGAACAGGCGCAAAGCGCCGCTGTGGAGAAGGAGGAAGCGGAAGCCGCGACCGCTCAGACGCAGGCCACCACGGCGGCCGAGGAGGGTCCCCGGCCAGTCGGTGAACCGGCCGCGGGCGGTGAGAGCGCCGCCGAGCTGCGGGACCGCTGGCTGCGTGCGATGGCCGAACTCGACAACCAGCGCAAGCGGTACGAGCGCACCATCGCCGAAGTCAGGGCCACCGAACGCGAGCGGGTGCTGTCCTTGTGGCTTCCGGTGCTCGACCACCTGGAACTGGCGCTGCGCCACGCCGAGGCGGACCCGAAGAGCATCATCGCCGGCGTCGAGGCCGTGCAGCGGCAGGCGCTCGCCACCATTGAGGGACTGGGCTACCGCAGGTTCGCCGAGGTGGGCGAGAAGTTCGACCCGTCACTGCACGAGGCCGCCCAGGCCCGAGACGTTCCCACCGCCGAGCCGGGCACGATCGTCGAGGTGCTCAGGTGTGGCTACCGCAGCGACGGGCAGCTGCTGCGCCCCGCCGTGGTAGCGGTGGCCAAACGGCCGGAATGAGCCGGGGAGGGGCCGATGGCGAACGAGACTCCCGACTACTACCAGGTACTCGGTGTCAAGCGGGACGCCAGCAGCGAGGAGATCCAGCGCGCCTACCGCACCCTGGCACGCCGCTTTCACCCCGACATCAACAAAGACCCCGGCGCGGAGGAACGCTTCAAGGAGATCAACGAGGCGTACGAGGTGCTGTCGGATCCGAAGAGCCGGGCCCGCTACGACCGGTTCGGCCCTGCCTGGCGCCAGGTTCCCGAGGACTACGACGAGCGGGTCGGCTCCCCCTTCGGCGCAGGCGCGGGCGCCGGCGGGCGCAGGGTCCGCGTCGACTTCGGCGGGGGCGATGTCGGCGGCTTCCCCGGCGGCGGGCTCGGCGGTGACTTCGGGGCCGGTCTCGGCGGCGTGGACCTCGAGGACCTGCTCGGGGGATTCTTCGGCGCCGGCCGGGGCGGAGGGTTCGGCCGGGTGCGTGCTCCGGGCGCCGACAGCGAGGCGGAGATCACGCTGAGCGTGGAGGACGCCTACACCGGCGGACAGCGCAAGATTTCATTGGACACGGCTTCGGGGAAGCGGACGTACGAGGTGAACATCCCGCCGGGCGTCACCGAGGGCCAGCGGATCCGGCTGGCCGGGCAGGGAGGAGCCGGCAGCGGTGGCGGCCCGCCCGGCGATCTGTATCTCCGGGTCCGCCTGGCACCGCACCCCCGCTACCGCGTCCAGGGCCGCGACATCACCGTCGACCTGCCGGTCGCCCCCTGGGAGGCGGCCCTGGGCGCCACCGTCACCGTCGACACCCCCGGCGGGCCGGCCCGGCTGGAGCTGCCGCCCGGCTCCTCCAGCGGACGCAGGCTCCGGCTGCGCGGTCGCGGCATGCCCAACCCGCGCGGCACCCCGGGCAACCTGTACGCGGAGGTGAAGGTCATGGTCCCGCCCGGCACCCCGTCCCCTGGTGAGCGCGAGCTGTGGGAGAAGCTCGCCCGGGAATCCGGCTTCAACCCGCGAACACCCACCACTACCTCCAGCAGCTCCGGAGGGCCACGCTCATGACCGCGCACCGCCCCGACACCGGGTATCCACTCGTACCGCTGCCCGCCCGCCGGGTGGCAGGTGTGGCCCTGCACGACTTCGCCGCCGCGGCCGGGATGCACCCGGACATGGTCCGCCGCTACGTCGCCCTCGGACTGCTCACCCCGGACACCGACCCGGCCGGGACCATGCGCTTCGGCTCCGCGCACCTGCTGCGCATCGCCCGCATCCACCGGCTGCGCGCCGGCCTGGGCCTGAACTACACGGCCCTGGGAGTCGTCCTGGACCTGCTGGACCGGATCGAAGAACTGGAAGCCGCCCTCGCTGGCCGCCCCGGCGTCGGCAGGAGGTGAACACCGCCGTGGACATCAACCGCCTCACCCAGAAATCACAGGAAGCCCTACAGGACGCCCAGACCAAAGCGGTGCGCTACGGGCACGTCGAGGTCGACGGCGAACACCTGCTGCTGGCCCTGCTCGACCAGCCCGAAGGGCTCGTACCCCGTCTGCTCACCGCGGCCGGAGCCGACCCCGACCAGACACGCGCCACCATCGAGGCCGCACTCAGCCGCCGACCCAGCGTCTCCGGCCCCGGCGCCGGCCCCGGCCAGGTCTACCTCACCCAGCGCCTGTCGAGGCTGCTGGACACAGCCGATCAGGAGGCCAAGAGGCTCAAGGACGAGTACGTCTCCGTCGAACACCTCGTCCTTGCGCTCATCGAGGAAGGCACCGACACCGCGGCCGGCCGTGCCCTGCGCGAGCAGGGCCTGAACCGGGAGCGGTTCCTGGCCGCCCTCACTCAGATCCGCGGCAACCAGCGCGTGACCTCAGCAACCCCGGAATCGGCGTACGAGGCACTGACCAAGTACGGCCGCGACCTGGTCGCCGACGCCCGCGCCGGCAAACTCGACCCCGTCATCGGGCGCGACGCCGAGATCCGCCGGGTCGTGCAGATCCTGTCCCGCAAGTCCAAGAACAACCCCGTCCTCATCGGCGACCCCGGCGTCGGCAAGACCGCCATAGCCGAGGGCCTGGCCCAGCGCATCGCCCACGGGGACGTACCCGAGGGCCTGCGCGACAAGACGATCTTCGCCCTGGACATGGGCTCCCTGGTCGCGGGCGCCAAGTACCGCGGCGAGTTCGAGGAACGCCTCAAGGCCGTGCTGCACGAGATCACCGCAGCCCAGGGCCGCATCCTGCTCTTCGTCGACGAACTCCACACCGTCGTCGGCGCGGGCGCCGCCGAAGGGGCGATGGACGCAGGCAACATGCTCAAGCCGATGCTGGCGCGCGGCGAGCTGCACATGATCGGCGCCACCACCATGGACGAGTACCGCAAGCACGTCGAGAAGGACGCCGCCCTGGAACGCCGCTTCCAGCCCGTGATGATCGACGAGCCGTCCGAGGAGGACGCGATCTCCATCCTGCGTGGCCTGCGCGAACGCCTGGAGGTCTTTCACGGCGTCAAGATCCAGGACAGCGCCCTGGTCGCCGCCGTCACCCTCTCCCACCGCTACATCTCCGACCGGTTCCTGCCCGACAAGGCCATCGACCTCGTCGACGAAGCCTGCGCCATGCTGCGCACCGAGATCGACTCCATGCCGGCCGAACTGGACGAACTCACCCGCCGCCTGCGGCGCCTGGAGATCGAGGAAGCAGCCCTGGCCAAGGAAGAGGACGCCGCCAGCAAGACCCGGCTGGAGGAACTGCGCCGCGAACTGGCCGACCTGCGCGCCGAATCCGACTCCCTGCGCGCCCAGTGGGAGGCCGAACGCCAGGCCCTGCGCAAGGTCCAGGCCCTGCGCGAGGAGATCGAACACACCCGCCACGAAGCCGAGGAAGCCGAACGCGCCTACGACCTCAACCGCGCCGCCGAACTGCGCCACGGCCGCCTGCCCGACCTCACCCGCCGCCTGCAGGACGAGGAGGAACGGCTCGCGACCAAGCAGAGCGGACGCCGGCTGCTGCGCGAGGTCGTCACCGAGGAGGAGATCGCGAACATCGTCGCCCGCTGGACATCCATCCCCGTCAGCCGCCTCCTCGAAGGCGAGAAGCAGAAACTGCTGCGCCTTGACGAGATCCTCCATGAACGCGTCGTCGGGCAGGACGAGGCCGTCCAGCTCGTCGCGGACGCCGTCATCCGCGCCCGCTCCGGCGTGAAGGACCCGCGCCGCCCCATCGGCTCGTTCCTCTTCCTCGGCCCCACCGGCGTCGGCAAGACCGAACTCGCCAAGACCCTCGCCGCCGCCCTGTTCGACACCGAGGACAACATGGTCCGCCTCGACATGAGCGAGTACCAGGAGCGGCACACCGTCTCCCGCCTGGTCGGCGCCCCGCCCGGCTACGTCGGCTACGAAGAAGGCGGCCAGCTCACCGAGGCCGTGCGCCGCAAGCCCTACAGCGTCGTCCTCCTCGACGAGGTGGAAAAGGCCCACCACGACGTCTTCAACACGCTGCTGCAGCTGCTGGACGACGGCCGCCTGACCGACGCCCAGGGCCACACGGTCGACTTCCGCAACACCGTCGTGATCATGACAAGCAACATCGGCTCCCAGTACCTGCTGGAAGGCGTCACCCCCGACGGCGAGATCAAGGACGAGGCCCGTAGCGCGGTGATGGGCGAACTGCGCCGCCACTTCCGCCCCGAGTTCCTCAACCGGGTCGACGACGTCGTCCTGTTCAAGCCCCTGACCCTGCCGGAGATCGAACGCGTCGTCGACCTGCTCACCGACGACCTGCGCCGACGCCTCGCCGACCGCCGCCTGACCCTCAACCTGACCGAACCCGCCCGCCGGCACATCGCCGCCGAAGGCTTCGACCCCGTCTACGGCGCCCGCCCGCTGCGCCGCTTCATCCAACGCGAACTCGAAACCCGCATCGGCCGCGCCCTGCTCACCGGCGACATCCCCGACGGCTCAACCATCACCGTCGACCTCACCGACGACCACCTCACCGTCACCTGGGCCGCCGATACGTCAGGCGCCGCAGCAGAAGCCGCCTGAACGGCCAAACGGGGACAAAAAACCTAAAAAATCTTGGACTGGGATGCATAAGTATCCTGGAGCCCGGAAACAACCATGATGTCGGAACAGTCGGAAACCGTGCATGAGAGGGAGGTGGTTGGATCCTGATCAGCACCGATCCACGTCAGGAAGGCGAACGCTGGATGAAGCAGCGGCTCGGCATGTCCGGCTGCCTCGCCAGCGCCCACGAACACCCGGCGTAGCGGCGGCGACCGTCTCGCCGTCCTCGCCTGCCGCGGCGTCGCCGGGGACCTCAGATCTGACGCGATCCGCCAACGCCAAGGCGCTCACCGGCGGAGCACACCAGGGCCTGGGGAAACCAGGCAGAGGCCCCCGGCGCACTCTGCGTGCGTGGTCGGCACGCCGGCAGTTCGCGACGAGACAGACCCCCAGGGTGCCCTGGGGGTCGCCCATGCCGCAGAAGGGAGGGCAGACCATGACGCTACCGAAGTGGCTTCTCGCACCCCTGACGGCCGGCATCGGCGGCAGTGGCCGGTCTGCACCCGGCAGGCACCCGCAGCCGAGCGAGATCTGGACGGACGTCGACTGGTACGACCGCCTCCACGCCCGCTGGCTGCCCCTCCCGCTCCCAGCGGGCCGCGGCGGCTGACACGCGCTGACCGCACCGCACGGACCGCACGGGTCGGCGAGCCTGCCCGCAGCGCCGGAATGCGGAGCCATCGGCGCCACGGTCGTGCCTTCCCGTCCGCCTACACGCCGACGGACGCGCCTTCGCCTTCGCGCCGTGGCTCCTGCGCGCACACGGCGTACGGGCAGGGCATGACTGCTGCACCGCTGGGAGTACGGTGCAGTCAGTCGGCCGGGCGGTCCCGCAGACTGCGCAGAAGCAGCCGCGGGATCATCGTGCAGCCCATCCGACGGCCGGTCGCTGCGGCGCGCCAGCACCGCACCACCGGCTCCCCGACCAGCCCGTAAACGCTCACCGGGGAAAGTCAGACACCACGGACACCACCGCGCGGATCACGGTGGTCACCGTGCTGCTGACCATCACCACCGGCCCATGCAGGCGCCTTCTCGCACGCTCGCAGGCGATGACGTCACCGCTGAGACCATCGGACACGGATGGGGAAGCCGGTCAGTCTCCGATAGACCAGCCAAGGGCTGAACGACTCCACCGAGAGCATCCATGCACGGCCCAACGAACGATCAAGGGCCTTCATCGGTGTGATGTCACCCGATCGGTCTACTGCCTTCGCGCCGAGCGTGCGAAGTTCCCCCGATCGGCCCAGCCTTGGACCAGGAGTTTCTGTCCGCTGCATTCCCGTGATCATTGCTTCACCGGGAGTCGTCATGGTCGTGATAGCTCTGGTCCTGCCGGTGATGCTCCTGCTGATGCTCTTCGGGCTGGACGCCTTCGAGAACTTCCTGTTCCCCTCACCGGCTGCGTCTCCCCCAGGGAATGCCATTGCCTGCTCCAGCAACTCCCTGAGCATCGGCTCGACAGCGGGCCCGTCCCTCGTCGACGCCGGCATCGCCGCTCGCCTCGCACCAGCACCACGAGTGAACAGCAAGTCCCCCATGCCAGCCACCGAGCGATGCGAATCCTAGGCATTCCGGCTCACGCAAAGAACGATCCTGATCCTCGGGTTGCGCCCGCACGCGGTGCCACCAAGGACTGTCGCGCCAGGCATCCAGCGGCACCGCGGCCGGGCGGGTGGTGTGCCACCGAACGATCAGCGAGCCGGGTCGTCCTGGCGCGGGTCAGCTCGCATCAGCACCGACACCACCTCCCGGTGCTCTGCTGAGCCGGCCAACGCGGTCCCGCAACAGGGCCGCGAGCCCGTGCGGGTCACCTACGGACAGGGCAAGGCGCGCATACGGACTCTGCCAGTGGTAGAAGTCGACGACGAGGGCAGGCGCATCCTCCATCAGCGCCACGAAGTCGCGGCCCTTGGCGTGGACCAGCTCTCCGGCACACCAGCGCCCCGGCCGGAACCGGTAGTCCCGGCCCGGCGTGCCGATCCGCAGCGCCCGCCACCACGACGGCTCAACCCGCACCTCTGCAACGGGCTCGAGCGAAACCCTCAGCGTCCGCCGACGTGCAGCCACGGCCAGGCGCCACGGCAGGCGGATGAGGAGATGATCACCATCCACCCGTGCCTGTACCAGCACGTCAACAACCCCCTTTCTTGAGTCGCCTGCTATCAAGAAAGCGCTTCGTTGGTTGTCATATTCCTTGCCTCGTTGTATATGAGTGAGGTGTGACGGCGCCCCTGCTGCTGGCGGCGAGTCATCCGCCTGGCGCTCGCTTGCCGGGGCCTGCGGGTCGCGGGGTGCCCGCGTCGTTTCCCAAGACCGCGCATCCGAACAGGGAAGGGCAGGACGTGGCGATGGATGCTCTGGTGTGGCTGCCGTTGCCGCTGTGGGCCGGGGCCTGCAGCAGCGTGTGGTCCTGGTTCGCCGGGAAGCACGATCGCCGTCCGCCCCACCTAGATGCCCGGCATAGCGAGAACCCGTACGGCACGCTCGACGCCTTCTGCGGCAGGCCGTCCAAGGCCGGCACTCCCGCACTGGCGCAGAGCCCGTCCGGCTGAGCTGTCCGACACCATGATCCGGAAGGACACACCGCCGTGATATCCGCTGTCGTGGTCCCCTTGATACTGCTCGCCCTCGCCCTGGCACCCGGCCTGTACCAGGACTGGAAGGCATACCGCCGGCAGACCCGTCTGCCCCTGCCACCGGCCCGAGCCACGCTGCCCGGCATGCTCGGCGCTGCGGCTGCCTGGCTGCGACACCGCTTGATGCGCTGGACCGAATCCATCGGGATTCGCAGCCGCCACTCGAGCGCTCGTCTTCCGCATGCCGGGCACGAGGCACGCCGAGACACTGCGCCGACACCCGCACTCCACTCCCGAGGCGGATAAGCCACCTCGTTGGGGCCACCAGCGTCAGCGCAGAGGCAGAGCTCCGTCCGCCGGCTTTGAGGGTGCGGAGCCGCTGAGCGCACGAACGGGCGTGGCCGCGAACGGCAAAGCGGGACAATGGACGCCAGCAAGCGTCCTGCCCGCTACAGCAGGCTGGGAGGAGGCCAGATGGCCGACGACGCACGGTTCCCGCCGGAGCGCATACGGGCCGAGCATCCGACGGCCGGCCCGTCAGCCCCGGGCAGTCTGCTGGATGTCCTCAACGTTGCCGCGGTCGTCCTGGATGCCAAGGGGCGCATCGTCTTCTGGAGCCCCCAGGCCGAGCAGCTCTTCGGCTACACCGCGCAAGAGGCGCTTGGCGAGTACGCAGCCCGCCTGCTGGTCGCCGAAGAACACTTCGCCCTCGTCCTGGACCTGTTCCAGCAGGTGATGACCACCGGCGAGAGCTGGGCCGGGGTCTTTCCCGTGCGGCACAAGGACGGCTCCACGCGTCTGCTGGAATTCCGCAACATGCGCCTGCTGGACGATCTCGGCGACGTCTACGCCCTCGGTCTGGCGAGCGACCAGAGCACGCTGCGCGCAGTGGAGCGCAATCTGGCCCTGTCCGTGCGCCTCGTGGAGCAGTCGCCCATCGGGGTTGCCGTCCTCGACACGGATCTGCGGTACGCGGCGGTCAACCCGGCGCTCGCCCGCATCAACGGCCTCAGCGCTGAGGAGCACCTGGGCCGCACAACCCGGGAGATCCTGCCCGGCATCAACGCCGACGCTGCAGAGCAGATGATGCGGCGCGTCCTGGAAACCGGCCAGCCCGTCCTGGACTGGGAGCTGGTCGGCCGCAGGCTGGCGGACCCGGAGAACGACCACGCCTGGTCGGTGTCCCTGTACCGGCTCGAGGACGCCCGCGGACGGGTCCTGGGAATTGCCGCTTCCGTCATCGACGTCACCGACCGCTACCGCGCGAGGGCCGAAGCCGACCAGGCCCGCCACCGCCTCGCCGTGATCGCCGACGCCTCCGCGCGCATCGGCACCACACTCGACCTGGACAAGACCGCTGCCGAACTGGCCGACCTGATCGTGCCGGACCTCGCCGACATCGCCACCGTGGATGTACTCCACGACGTGCTGGACACCTCAAGCAGCGACCCAACCGAAAACCCTGCGCTCATGCGGTCCGTAGCCACCGCGGCAGCCGACCCGGCCCTGGCCCGGGCCGTGACCGACGCCCTCGGCGCCCATAGGCGATACACCGCGGACCAGTTCGTCACCTGCTGCGTCACATCCGCCACGCCGGTGCGCCTTCAAACCCTGGCTCCCGGCGACCTTCGCCGTATCACCCCGGACGGACCTACAGCCGACCGTCTGAGGGCGGCCGGAGTGCATTCCTACCTGGCCGTACCGCTGTCCGCCCGCGATCAGGTGCTGGGCGCCATCGAGCTTTTCCGGGCCCGCAACGAGCACCCCTTCACGGCCGACGACGCTCTCCTGGCCTGTGAGCTGGCCTCCCGCGCCGCGGTCTGCATCGACAACGCCCGCTGGTACCGGCGGCAACGCGACATCGCGCTCACCCTCCAGCGCAGCATGCTGCCACGCCCACCGGACCGGCTGGTGGGACTGGAGGTGGCCACCCACTACCGGCCCGCCGGCATGGTCAGCGAAGTGGGCGGCGACTGGTTCGACACCATCGCACTGCGCGACGGCCGGACCGTCCTGGTCGTGGGCGACGTCATGGGCAGCGGCATCAACGCTGCCACCACGATGGGACGACTGCGTACCGCCACGCAGACACTGGCCCGGCTCGCCCTCGACCCCGCTGACATCCTCGTCCACCTCGATGAGATCACGGCCGAACTCGACCCGTACATCGCCACCTGCGTCTGCGCCGTCTACGACCCCCACCAGGCCCAGATCCGCATCGCCAGCGCCGGACACCTCCCACCCATCCTGATCCGCCCAGGCGCCAGAGCCCACCCGCTCCACCTCCCTGCAGGCACACCCCTGGGGGTGGGCGAGGCGGCCTTCGCCGCCACCACCGTCAGCCTCGATCCAGGGGACCGGCTGGTGCTCTACACCGACGGCCTCATAGAAACCCGTCACGACGACATCGACCTCCGCCTGGCCGCCCTGCTGGACCTCCTTCAGAGCAAAGACGAGCCGCTCCAGGCAACCTGCGAACGCCTGCTTGCCCTGCGGCACCCCGACGAACGCGACGACGTAGCCCTCCTCCTGGCACGCGCCCTGCCCCCTTCAGGGCAACCGCGCACCTAGGCACCGAGGCCAGCCTCTGCATCACCGACAGCGGCGCTCAAGCCACTGTGCGACGTCGCAGGGAGCGGTCCGTCGGAGCCGCATTGCCCGACTGCCGAGGACGTGACACGCAGATCGCCGGCCGTCACCGCCGCCCGCCGGGCAGCCGTGTTACTTGCTGAGCTGCTGCAAGCTCTTCGCGCGCTTGGGCGAGCTCGAGTGACAGCTCGGCTGTGGCGCGCACGAGGGCGCGGACCCGCTCTCGCTCCGCGGCGAGTTCGGCCTTGGTCTTCGCCAGGGCGTCCCTCAACGCGGCGTTGGCCTCGGCCATGTGCTGGGCGACCTGCGGGGTGAAGTTCTGTGCCTTGGCCCGGGCCTTGAACTCGTCCACGAGGTCCTTGTGGTCGCCGTAGACGATGTCGCGGCGTAGCCCGCACTCGGCGATCAGCTCTGTTCCGGTGAGTTTGCCAGCCGTCGAGCGAAAGGGCGTTCCGGCCAGCAGACGCGTCGCGGCGGCTTGTATCGCCTCACGCTCCGCATTGCGGTCTCTGTTCTTGCGGGTCATGTGGTCTGACCGCCCTTGGTGTGTGCGGCTCCTGGCCGCGATGTCTCGTGTTGCTCGATCACGGCAAGGATCTGGTTGGCTTGTGCGGCGGCACGGTCCCGGCGAGGGCGCGGGGTCATCGGATCGCGCGCTTCCGCCATCAGGGCGGGCAGGCGTGTGCGGTGTTGGGCGATGTCCCGGTCGGTGTACGCGAGGTTGGCGCAGGTGCTGCGGCACAGCGATTCATCGGGGCCGTCGTCGACGGGCAGCCCGAGCAGGAGATTCTCCTTGCGGCATGCCGCGGTTTCCGCACGATGCACGCAGGTCATGGCTTCGCCGTGGTGGATGTCGGTGTCCGTCTGCGCCAGGAGGCGGTTCACACTGGCCTGTGCCCGCACGGTGCGGCCGAGGAACACTGCGGCGCCGGCGGTGCGGCGGCGGTACTCCGCGGCGGCCGGGCCGCTGACGTGCTCGTGCTCTTCCTCCAGGCGGGTCCAGTCGTCCTCGGACTGTTCCAGGACCATCTCCAGGCGCTCCACGGCGAGGTCGTCGAGCCAGGAGTCGTCGTCGTTCGCGGCGTAGTTCAAGGTCACTTTCGTCTTGAGGTGGCCGTACTGCAACGCGGCGGCAATCAGGCCGCGGGGCCGGCGCACGATGAAGTACGCGAGCGTGCGGCGGAACCGGGAGGCGTGCAGATGCTTGACCGGGTCGGGCGGTATCGCAGGAGTGCCGCTGACGGACATGAAGGTGGAGTTGAGTAATTGTCAAGACTTGTGGGTGAGTTGAGTTTCAGGCGACTTCGAGGTCCTCGACGAGGTGGCCGTTTTCGAAGCGGGCGCCGGAGCGGACGAGGG